>CAVPTU010000045.1:0-33261 GCA_963708565.1 uncultured Alphaproteobacteria bacterium | reverse complement strand
GGATTCCGACGGAAGCCGTCCAGGCGTTCTGATCTGATGGCGCCCACCATTCTGATCTGATCCCGTCCAGCATTCCGATCTGAAGGCGTCCACCGTTCTGACGAAGCCGTCCACCCGCGTGGGAAGGGCGGCCGGGAGGAGGTGGCGTCTGGCAGGTCAGCATCGCGCTGGCATCCACTGCTCCATTGCAATGAACGGAGTGAGGGATGCCCACCAAGAGGCTGACCATGCGGCGGATACATCGGCTGATGACAATGCATTTCGGTGCTGGAGCCGGGACGCGGGTGATTGCCCGGGAGCTGGGCATCTCGCACAGCACGGTGCGCGAGTATCTGGCCCGGATCGCCGCGGCGGAGATCACGTGGCCGCTGCCAGTGGATGTCACCGACGAGGAGCTGGAGCGGCGGCTGTTCGTCAATGGCGGCGTCCGGGCCGGGGCACGTCATTACGTCGAGCCAGACTGGGCGACGGTTGCGCGGGAGCTGAAGCGCCCGGGCGTCAATCTGATGATCCTATGGGAGGAATATCGCGCCGTTCATGCTGATGGCTACGCCTACAGCCGCTACTGCCAGTTGTTCCGTGACTTCGAGCGCCGGTTGTCGCCAAGCATGCGACAGACCCATGTTGCCGGCGACAAGGCCTTCGTCGACTTCTCGGGCAAGAAGGTCCCGATCATCGACCCGGCGACCGGCGCGGTGCGCGAGGCGGAAATCTTCGTCGCCGTACTGGGTGCGTCCAATCTCACCTACGCGGAGGCAACCTGGACACAGGGCTTGTCGGACTGGATCGGCGCACACGTGCGGATGTTTCGCTTCTGGGGTGCGAGGCCTCGCCTCCTGGTGCCCGACAATCTGAGAAGCGGGGTGCACAAGGCCTCGTTCTACGATCCCGAGATCAACCGCAGTTATGGCGCCATGGCGGCACATTACGGCGTCGGCATTCTGCCAGCACGGCCGTATCATCCGAAGGACAAAGCCAAAGTCGAGGCTGGCGTACGCATCGCTCAGCTCTACGTTTTGGGCCGACTGCGCAACCTGAAGTTCTTCTCCCTCGTCGAATGCAACGCGGCGATCACCGAGATTCTGGTGCAGCTGAACGGACGGGTTATGCGCCGCCTCGGGGTCAGCCGGCGCGAGCTGTTCGAGACCGTCGAGCGACCGGCAATGCAGCCGCTGCCAGCAACCGAGCACGAGTATGCCGAATGGGCGTTCGCCCGGGTCGGGATTGACTATCACGTCGAGGCGGCCGGGTTCTTCTACTCGGTTCCGTACAGTCTGATCCGCCAACAGGTCGAGACACGGTTGACCGAGCGCACGGTGGAAGTGTTCCACCGCGGGCAACGCGTTGCCGCACACGCGCGGCGCTACGGCGGTCCGCGGCACGGCACCTTGCCCGACCACATGCCGAGCGCGCATCGGTTGTACGCCGAGTGGAATCCCGAACGCTTCCAGAGCCAGGCTCGCGCGATCGGTCCCAACACCGAGGCGCTGATCATCGCCGTGCTGGCCCGGCGGCCACATCCGGAGCAGGGGTTCCGCACCTGCCTCGGCATCCTGCGTCTCTATCGCGGCATCGATGCGGCTCGGGCCGAGGCTGTCTCTGTCCGAGCAGTCGAGATCGGCGCGCTCAATTACCAGAGCGTCGCCTCCATCATCGAGCACAGGCTCGATGGCAAGACGGCGTCGCTCACCGCGGACGGCGCACCGATCCTGCACGCCAACATCCGCGGTTCCCGTTATTACCACTGAGGAGAACAACGTTGCTGCAGCATCCCACGATCGACCGGCTGCGTGAGCTCGGCCTGGACGGCATGGCCAAGAGCCTGCGCGATCTGACGGCCAACCCCGAAAGCAAGGCTCTCGACCACATGGAATGGCTCGGGATCCTGCTCGAACACGAGATGACGCTCCGACAGCAGAAGCGGTTCGAGACGCGCGCCAGGACTGCCAAGCTGCGTCATCTCGCCTCCGTGGAGGATATCGACTACCGGGCAGCACGCGGTCTCGATCGCACGCTGTTCCTGAAACTCGCCGGCTGCGACTGGATCCGCGAGCATCGGCACTGCCTCCTGACCGGGCCGTGCGGTGTGGGCAAATCGTGGCTGGCTTGCGCTCTCGGCTTCAAGGCGTGCCGGGAGAACCTCTCGGTGCTCTACCAGCGTGTCCCGCGGTTGTTTGCCTTGTTGGCATTGGGACGCGGTGACGGGCGCTACACCAAGCTGATGCGTCAGCTCGGCCGCGTCGACCTGCTCATACTCGACGATTGGGGACCGGAGCCGCTGCTGCCCGAGCAGCAGCGCGATCTGTTGGAGATCACTGAGGATCGCTACAACGCCGGCTCGCTGATCATCACAAGCCAGCTTCCGGTCGACCGCTGGTACGAGCTCGTGGGCAATCCCACTCTGGCCGACGCCATTCTCGATCGCATCGTCCACAATGCCTATCGGGTCGAACTGAGCGGCGAAAGTCTGCGCAAGCAGAGACCAGCCGCTTGACCGCGATCGGCCCTTCATGACATGAGCCAAATTGACCTGCCGGGACGACACCACCTGGACGCCATCACCTCAGAACGGTGGACGGCATCAGATTGGAACAGGTGGACGCCTCAACTTCAGTATGCCCGGGCGGCATCGTTGGAAATCCGCAGCCTTTCCACGGTCACCTATCTGTTCGACGGGGAGATCCATCATCGCGACAGTCTCGGAGTCAGTCAGAAGATTCGTCCCGGTGAGGTGAACTGGATGACCGCCGGTTCAGGCATCGTGCATTCCGAACGCACCGATCCGACGCTGCGATCGAGTGGTGGCCTGATGCACGGCATGCAGGCCTGGGTGGCGCTGCCACGAGAAGACGAGGAGACCGATCCTGCCTTCGCGCATCACGCGGCCGATGCGATGCCGGAGCTGTCGGACCACGGCGTCTGGGCACGCCTGATCGCCGGCTCGGCTTACGGCCTCAACAACGCTGTGCGGACCTTTTCACCGCTGTTTTATATGCATGCCGAACTTTCCGCCGGCGCCGGCATGGCAATGCCGACCGATCATGCGGAGCGCGCAGCTTACGTGGTGTCGGGCACTGTTGTGCATGACGGTCAGCGGCACGCGGCCGGCCGGATGCTGATTTTCGCCGCCGGTGGCGAACCAGTGATTGCCGCCGAAGAGGCGCCGGCGCGCGTGATGCTGCTCGGCGGCGCCAGCATCGGTCCGCGGTTTATCTGGTGGAACCTGGTATCATCGCGCCGGGAGCGGATCGAGCAGGCGAAAGCCGACTGGAAGTCAGGGCGAATGGCATTGCCGCCTGACGACGACCGGGAATTCATCCCGTTGCCGGAAGAACCGCAAATCCCGTAGGATCCAACGCATCCTGTCTGATGCGACAGGCGCCAGCGGCCGCCGGCCCGCGACCGACCAAAGCACGCGAAAGCAGCGCGAGGGACGGCACGATGCCGCCCCTCGCGGCTCGTTATTGCTGGCCGGGAGGCTTGTAGGCGCTGCGAATTTGCCTTGCCTTCTCCCGAATACCGGTAACCTCCTCCATCGTGAACAAGCGTGTCATCTGCACGTTCTGGATGGTACCGGCGGATACGGCGACACCGGTTATGGCAGGCGCCATGGCGGGGTCAGCCACATCGAAAATCACCATCACACCAGGACCATTGGTCATCCTGCCGTACATGGCGACAAGTTTTCCACCGGCGGCCGAGAGTAGTTGTTCGACTGCCGCCTTGCGGTTGGTATTAGGATTTTCCCTCATCGCGTTGAGGGCTTGTGGTGTATAATCTGCCGTCAAACAGAACAGCATGGTCGTTGTCCCCCCTGTTTGTTGTTGGTTGCGCCGGCAGATTAGGTGATTTTTTTGCGGATATCAAATTGAATCCGCGCCCTTTGGCCCGCCTTGACTGTGGACGTTTGATTTGGCCACCTTCAGTCGTCAGAGATCATTTCATTGTATTGCTGCGGCCGTAATGGTGATCGACCGTCCCCGCATTATCGGGATCGTAAACCGCGCGCGAAATCCCGATTTGCAGTCAGGCGCGTCAGCGGGAACACGGCTTGAATTGGTCCGGCGTCCCGCAGTTCGCCGAATTGTACGCGGGTGGCGCAGTATAGTAGGGTGGTCCTCCCTGATACATATATGCGGGCGGAGGTGGGGGCGGCGGTGGCCGGTAATAGGCCGGCGGATAATAGCCCGGTGCGTAATAGGGCGGTGGGTACGGGTAATACTGGGCGTGCGCGGCTTCGTGTGTGACCGCCAGCAACGTAAGTGATAGAAGTAGAATCAGGCGCCGCATCGAATGCTCCCGAGGCGTTAATGTCCGAGGGCGACGCTAGCGCCGTTTGATGATCGTCTGCAACCATCTGTTATCGCGCTCATGGGCCATCAGGTCCGGTATGCGCCGGTGACGAAACCTAGGATCGAACCTCCACAACATCCTGAGCGAAGATCATTTCTTCTTGCCCAACCATCGCTGGATCGTCGGTCGACGACAGATAGCGGGCGAAGAGCCAGACGCCGTCTTTGGGGTTGGCGACGATCTCGGCCTCGGCGCCGGTCGCCAAAATCACCCGCATGCCGACCGCGAGCTCGCGGATGTTGATGGGATCGCTCATTTCGCCGCCTCGGTCTCGTGCTGTGCGTTGCGGCGCCACGTCATCAGCTCGTCCCAGCTATCGGCCTCCATGAACTGGGCCCAACGACGATAGAGGTTGCGCATCGGCTCCTCGCTTGCCTGCGCCTTGGTCAGGTCGACGACACGGCCTGGCATTTTGAGCCCATCCCATTCGTAATCCTCGACCGCGTGGCCCATCCCCATTTCGTAGGTATAGGGGTAGCGCCGCGCAATCGTGCCGCGGCTGGCGGCATGGGCATAGTTCCAGTTCTCCATGTCGTCCTGCTCGGTCATGCCCGCCGGCCCGGAATAGCGGATGTAGTAGTCGCGCAGGAAGTTCTTGACCTGTTGCGGCGCATCGCGGTCGACGAAGAAGAACCGCCATACCTCGGTCTCGTGCGCGCTCTTCGGATGCCACACCGCCAGCGTGCGCGGCTGCCGAGGCAGCAGCGCCGCGTTGGGGAAGATCTCGCCGGGCGCGCCGATCAGCCGGCTGTTGGCCCCCGGCCGTCGCCGCCGCTCCTCCTCGCAATGGCGGAAATATTCGGCGACCTCGGGCGAGTTCTGATAGGCGGCCTGCGGTTGGTGATCCTTCGGCAGCACGTAGGTGATCGTCTGATGGCCGCGATCGGGTAGCGCGACATGCAGCCTGCGGCTCGCGCTGAGCTCGCCGTAATCGCGTCGGCTGCGCCCGCTCGGACCCGCGCCGACCAGATCGACCGAGCGGTGCGAGATGTTGTGATACGTGTCGCCGCTGAAATTCTCGGCAGGAAATTTCCAGTTGCACGGAATGATCCACTTTCTGCACGCCGCCGAGAAGCTCTGCCTGGCCTTCGCGCCCGTCCCAGCCGTCGAGGATCAGGTCGAGGAAGCGTCGGAACTCGCCAAGATATTCGAGAAACGGCTGGCGCCGCGGGATCCCAATTGGCCCAAACGGTGCCCTTGTAGCAGCATAGCTGCGCGACCTCGACGAGGCTGTATTTCGTTCTGTCCAGTTCGGAATGATAGGCCTCGCGGAAGAACGGCACGCCGACCAGCGCGCCGTCGGTGCCATAGCTCCAGCCGTGATAGGGGCAGGTGAAGACCGTGGTGTTGCCATCGTCGTAGCGGCACACCTTCATGCCGCGATGGCGGCACGAATTGAGGAAGACATGCACCGCGCCGGCGCGGTCGCGGCAGAGGATCACCGACTCCTCGCCCATCCGCGAGGCGAAGAAATCGCCGGGTTGGGGATCTGGCTCTCATGTCCGACGAACAGCCATGAACGGGCGAAGACGCGCTCCTGCTCCTGGGCATAGATGTCGTCGTTGACGAAGATCTCGCGGCTGATCTGTCCCGATGCGAGATCGACGAGGCCGGGATGGTAGCCCCGTGTTCCGTTCATCGTCATCACGTGCCTCCGCTCAAAAGAAGAACGTCAGGTTCTTCGTCAACAGCACATTCTGGTCGAGGATGATCTTCCGGCGGGCGATGAGCCAACCGCTCACCTGCCCGGCGCAGCGTGTCCTCGCGCTTGCCGACCAGCAGGTCGGTCTCCGTCTCGACGCGGTTGCGGTAAATCAGGAACCGGCATTTGGCCTTGACCTCGCGCGCCGTCGCGGCATCGGGCGTCGCTTCAAGCACCTGCACGTTCGACACCATGTGGGTGATCCGCGATTGCGGCTCCTCCGCCCAGTGGATACCGGTCTGGATCTGGCGCACCCGGCGGGTCAGGGTATCCTTGCCTTCGTCGAACCAGTTGATGTCCTCGCGCCTCGCGGGTGAATTCGCGGGTGGTGTCGCCGTATTTGACGTTGCGCCGCATCGGCATCCAATAGCGGATATCGTCGGCCAGCAGCGCGAGCCAGTCGTCGTGACGTCGCTCGTCGAGCAATTCCGCCTCGGCATAGAGGAACTCGGCGATCTCCTGGGTCAGCAGCAGCCGGGCGACCCGATCATCGCTCATGCTTTGCCTCCTTGCCGTTCGCCGGGCGCAATTCGATGCCCGCCATCGCCTCGAGCACGCGGGCGACCACCGGGAAGCCTTCCTGGCCCCAGCCTTGCGCCTGCGCGCGCTTGTAGAGATCGGAGGCGAGCGCGCCCAGAGCGGCCGGGGCGCCGACGTCGCGCGCGAGCTGGCAGGCGAGCTCGATATCCTTGGCGACGATGTCGAGCGTGCCGCCGGCGGCAAAGGTGCCGGAAAACACGCCGCGGGGGATGTTGTCGAAGGTGCGGCTTTGCCCGGCGCTGACCGGTACGATACGGGCGAGCGTGTCGAGGTCGATCCCGGCCTTGGCCGCGACGAGCATCCCTTCGATCGAGGCGATGAAGTTGGTGTAGCCCAGATACTGCGTCACCAGTTTGGCCGTCGCCCCGGCGCCACTCGGCCCGACATGGAAGACGTTGGCGGCGATCGCCTCGAACAATGGCCGATATCTGGCGAAAGCGGCGTCGCTGGCGCCGATCATCACGGTCATTGTCGGCGGGCGGCCGCTGACCGGCGCATCGATCAGCTCGACCCCGCGTGACCGGCAGGCTTCGCCGACGCGAGCGATGGTCTTCGGCGCATTGGTGGTCAGGTCGATGTGGACGGCGCCTGGTTGCAGCCCGGCGAGGATGCCGGTCTGCGGTTCCAGCATCGCTGCCTCGAATTCCGCGGGACCGGGAAGCGAGGTGAACACCACCTCGCTGTCGCGCGCCGCGACGAAGGCGCTTTCGGCGCGCACGGCGCCTTGTGCGCACAAGGCCGCGGTTGCCTCCGGGCGGCGGTCGTAAACCGACAAGCGAATGGCCGGCGTCGATCAGGCGGCCCGCGATCGGGGTTCCCATCGTGCCGGTGCCGACAAAGCCGATCCGCATCGCGTTTTTCCCTCCCTTGGCCGGCCGTCCCCTTCCGGGCGAGTCTCCGCTTGACAGCGGAAGGTCAGTAGCTCGGCTTGGTCGAAAATGGCGTGAGCTGAAGTTCGTGGGTCCAGCACGACCGATCCTGGGTATGCAGGTAGTAGAACGCCTCGGCGATCTTCACCGGATTGATGATGAGATCGGGCCGATTCTGAACCCTCGGCATCGCCCGGGTGCCGGGCGAGTCGATGGTGCCGTCGATCACCACATTGGCCACGTGCACGCCGTGCTCGGAGTACTCCTCGGTCAGCACTTGCGCCAGCGTGCGCATCATCACCCTGGGATAGTAGAGCGACTGTCCGGTCATGCGCTTCTTTCCGCGCAGCGAACTCGAGTTGTTAGAGAAGAAGAACGAGCCTTCGCCTTTCCTCCGCATGGCCGGCAAGACTTCCTTCGCGACGAGGAAGGGGCCGCGGCAAGCAATGTGCTGGGTGGTATCGAACATTTCGACCGGGATATATTCGAGCAGTTCCTTGTCGGGCGGAAGATCGCGACCTTCCAGGTAGCCGGCGTTATAGATCAAAACGTCGGGGTCGCCTGCTTCGCGACGGATCGTGTCGAACGCCGCTGCAATGGAGTCCTGCGAGGCGAGATCCAGCTCGACGATCATACAGTCTCCGCCCTGCTGCCGAATGGCCTCGGCCAGCGGTGACGCATTCGCCTTCTTGCGGGTCGTCAGGACGACGAAGAAGCCTTCCTTCGCGAACTTCTGCGCGATGGCGCCCCCGACGCCCCAGCGCACGCCGACCGGCAAGTCGCTATCGTCCAACGGCTTGCCGTGCGCCAGCAGGGTGTTGCGGCCGTCCGACTGCCACTTTGAAGTGGCGCCGACCACGACCGCGACCTTCTTTCCCGCAGTGTTGGTTTTCCGATTGTCGCTCATGCCAAGATATTCCCCTTGTTGTTCATGTCAGGCGGCACGGTTCCAGCCCCACCAGGCGCAGAGCGCCTCTCCCATGACGAGTCGCTGATCCTGGTCGGTGAGCCACGGCAATTCCTCGGTGAACATCGTCACGCACTGGCGCCACGAACAGGGCATCTTCGTGATGTCGGTGCCCCAGAACATTCGGTGCGGACCGAAGGCATCGTAGATCTGCCGCAGATACGTTTGCATCTTCGGGAACGGATAGGCCTCGCCGGAATAACCCGGTGCGCCGGTCGCCTTGACCGCCACATTGGGCAACTTCGCCAAGGCCAGAAGCTCCGGTATGTGGGTCATGGCTGCGGCATCTTTCAGCGTGGTCAGGCCGCCTCGGCCGCCCAGATGATCGATCGTCAGTCGCAGTCCGGGGTGGCGCTCGGCGATCCGGCCAAGTTCCGTCAGTGAGTCCGTTGCCAGTGCGGCGATGGGAACCCCGGCATCTTCGGCGGCCGCCCAAAGCCAGTCGAGAGTGCCATCGTGCAGCCACTGCCGCGCGGGATCGTGCAGGAATGTGTACCGCAGCCCGAGCATTCCCGGTTGTTGTCTCCAGCTCGCGATGCGCGCGCGCGATTCTGGTGCTTCGAGCGGCATCGAACCCATGATCGCGAACCGACCAGGGTAGTTCCGAACCGCCGCAAATGCCATGTCGGTCGAACCCGGATCCCAACCCGGCGGATGAATGACGGCGGCATCGACACCCCCTTCATCCATCAAAGCGATGGCCTCCTCAGGGGTGAAGTGCGTGACCTGTCGATGCGAGAGGTTACTCGGCAATCCGGTTCCCCAAAGGTGAATTTGGGCATCGACGATCTGCATCGCATACTCTCTATTGAATTTGGCGTTTCGGGCCGAACGCGGCGAACAGGAAAGGTAGCGCCAATACCCCAGGCTGTCAGCCGGCCGGCGGCACACGACACTCAGATGCATGGAGCGTATCCCTGTGGCGATCGAAGACCTGGACTGTTGCGACCTGCCGGCATGACCCGACGCTACGACGCCGTGCTGTTCGACCTGCTGACCGCGCTGCTGGATAGCTGGACGCTGTGGAATGCGGTTGCCGGCAGCGAGCAGGCCGGCCGTCGCTGGCGCGCGGCGTATCTTGCGATCACCTATCGCACCGGTTCCTATCAACCCTACGAAGATCTCGTCGCCGGAGCCGCCGAATCGGTCGGACTGCCGCGTCGGCTCGCCGACGAACTGGCGGCGCGCTACGGCGATATCGCAGCCTTGGCCGGAAGCAGGCGATGTACTCGGCAAGCTGCATGATGCCGGCATGCCGCTCGGCGTGGTGACCAACTGCTCCGAGGCTCTCGGGCGCCTGGCGGCCAGCCGCATTCCGGTTCCGTTCAGCGCGATCGTCACCGCAGAACGTGCCGGCTGCTACAAACCGGATCCGCGGCCTTATCGGCTGGCGCTGAACGAGCTGGGCGTGGCGTCAGAACGATGCCTGTTCGTGGCCGGGTCTGCCTATGACCTGATCGGCACCGCGCGTGTCGGGATGTCCGACGTGGTGGCATGATCGGATCGGCATGACGATCGCCGGACGACACGCCGGCGCCGATTGCGCATCACCGCACACTGACGCCGCTCCTGGCGCACGTGCTGTCGTAGTGCCGCTGATCTATCTGGTCGCCGGCGAGGCGAGCGGCGATGCACTCGGCGCCCGCATGATGGCGGCACTCCGAGCGCGCCGGCCGGAACTCGCCTTCGCCGGTGTCGGCGGCGAGCAGATGGCGTTGCAGGGACTTGTCAGCCTGTTCCCGATGCAGGACCTCGCCTTGATGGGCCTGCTGGAAGTGTTGCCGCGCCTGCACCATCTGCGGCGCCGGCTGCATCAGACGGTCGCTGACATCGCAGCGCGCCGGCCCGATGTGGTGGTGACGATCGACAGCCCCGGTTTCACGCTGCGGCTGCTGAGGGCGATCCAGTCACTCGGCGTGAAGCGCGTGCACTACGTGGCGCCGCAGGTCTGGGCGTGGCGCGAACGCCGCGTGCGGCACTATCACGGTCTGTGGGACCAGTTGCTCTGCCTGCTGCCGTTCGAGCCGGCGTTCTTCGCGCGCCACGGTCTGCCCGCCACGTTCGTCGGCCATCCGGTGCTGGAGAGCGGCGCCGACCGCGGCGACGCGGCGCGTTTCCGGGCGACGCACGGCATCGATCCGGCAGCGCGCGTGCTGACGCTGATGCCGGGCAGCCGTCGCACCGAGGTGGCGCGGCTGCTGCCGATCCTCGGTGCGACACTGCGGCTTCTGCCGGATGTTGTGCCGGTGGTGCCGGTGGCCGCGCCGGTGGCGCAGGCGGTCAGCGAGGGCGCGCGCGACTGGCCGAGACGGCCGGTGCTGGTGACGGAACTGCAGGCCAAGCACGACGCCTTCGCTGCCTCCGCCGCCGCTTTGACCAAGTCCGGCACATCGACGCTGGAGTTGGCGATGGCCGGCGTCCCGATGGTGGTGACGTATCGCGTCAATCCGCTGACCGCGGCGATCGCGCGGCGGCTGGTCACCGTGCAATACGCCGCGCTGGTCAATCTGCTGGCGCAGCGCGAAGTGGTGCCGGAACTGATCCAGCAGGCGTGCACGCCGGATCGCCTGGCAGCGTCGGTGCGTTCGCTGCTGGACGATCCATCGGTTGCCGCGGCGCAGCGTGCCGGCTTTCGCGACTGTGCTGGATTCGCTTCGCCCGCCTGCCGGAATGCCGTCAGACGCCGCTGCCGCCGCTGTTCTCGACGTTCTCGATCAGCCCTGACGCCACCATCCGCGCGCGGGCGGCAGCGATGCTGTCGGTCACCATCAGCGCCGCCGCCAACGCGCGCCGCCCGGCCGCCGCATCCACCAGCACCGGTGCGCCGTCCAGCACCGAGGCGACGAAGGCGGCATGCTCCGCGGCGAGCGAGTCATGGTCCTGCCATGACGCCTCCTCGATGCCGAAGCCGGCGACACCTGGCACCGGCGCCCCGCGTCCACGCGCGATGGCGGTCAGGCGGCGGTTGGCGAAGTCCACCGCCAGGTAGCCGTCCTGCGCGAACACGCGCATGCGCCGCTCGGTGCGCATGGCGACGCGCGAGGCGGTGATCGTCGCGACCGCACCATTGGCGAAGCGGATGCGGGCATTGGCGATATCGGCATGCTCGCTGGCCACCGCCGCGCCGACCGCATCGACATTGTCGATCTCGCTCGCCACCAGCGACAGGATCAGGTCGAGGTCGTGGATCATCAGATCGAGAATCACCGACACATCGGTGCCGCGCTGCTTGAACGGCGCGATGCGGGTGGCCTCGATGTAGAGCGGGGCGCCGAGTCGTCCTTCGATGGCGGCGAACGCGGCCGAGAAGCGTTCCTGATGGCCGACCTGCAATACCAGGCCTGCGCGTCGCTGCCATCGCGGCGAGCTCGTCGGCCTGCGCAAGCGTCGCGGCGATCGGCTTCTCCACCAGCACATGCTTCCCCGCCCGCAGCGCTTCGGCAGCCAGTGCGTGGTGAGCCTCGGCCGGCGCCGCGATCACCAGCGCATCACTGGCGGCGAGCAATCGTCGTGAAGTCCATCACCGGCGCGGCAACCTCCGAGACCCACCGCCCCTGCGCGCTCAGCGTCAGGATCGAATATGCCCGCCAACGTGGCACGGCCGGACGCCGCGACCTTCAGCGCGTGATAGCGGCCGAAATGGCCGACACCGGCGATGCCGATGCGGAGGGATGAGGAAGCCATGGGGCTGGTGTGTCCGGTCCGCGCCGATCAGGCAAGAGCTGCATCGTTCAGATGGCACGCGCTGCGGTGGCCGGGCGCGATTTCGCGCAGGCGCGGCACCTCCTGGCTGCAGCGCGGCATCGCGTGCGGACAGCGCGGATGGAAGTGACAGCCCGAGGGCGGCGCGAGCGGGCTGGGGATCTCGCCCTTGATGGCGGTGAAATGCCGCTTGCGTATTTCGATGCGCGGCACCTCGGCGAGCAGTGCCTGCGTGTAAGGATGGTTCGCCCGCGCGAACACCTCCTCGGCCGGCGCGCTTTCCACGATGCGGCCGAGATACATGATCAGCACACGGTCGGAGAGATGCTCGACCACACCGAGATCGTGGCTGATGAACAGGTAGGTGAGGTCGAGTTCGCGGCGGAGATCCATGAACAGGTTGAGGATCTGCGCCTGGATCGACACATCCAGCGCGGCGACCGCCTCGTCGCACACCAGGAACTCGGGCTGCACCGCGAGCGCGCGGGCGATGCCGATGCGCTGGCGCTGGCCGCCGGAGAACTGGTGCGGATAGCGGCGACGGTAGCTGGGATCGAGGCCGGCGCGGCGAAGCTGTGCATCGAGATACGCATTCAGGTCGCCGCGCGAGACGAGGCCGTGGACAAGCGGGGCCTCGCCGACGATGTCTTCGACGCGCAGGCGTGGGTTGAGCGAGGCGTACGGGTCCTGGAAGATCATCTGCACCTTGAGCTTGGCATCGCGCGCGCGATCCGGCGCCAAGGTGGCGATATCCTGGCCCTTGAACAGGACCGTGCCGTCGGATGGCGGCATGATGCCGGCGACCATCCGGCCGAGCGTGGACTTGCCGCAGCCGGATTCGCCCACCAGGCCGACCACCTCGCCGCGTGCCACGGTGAGATCGACGTTATCGACGGCTTGCACGATCTCGTTCCGTTGTGCGGCGCCAAATCGGCGCGAGAAGGAACGGGCGAGACGCGCGACCGCGTCGTGGGTCGGGCCGAAGCGCTTCGACACGCCGCGCAGCTCGATGATCGGCGTGGCGTTCATGCCGGAACAGCGACCAGCGGATGAAAGCAGCGGGTGATCTGGCCCGGCACCGGCTGCGACGGTTCCGGTTCCTGCTCGCACGCGGCGTCGGCGTGTGCACAGCGGGTGCGGAATGCGCACCCCGGCGGCAGGCTGAGCAGGCTCGGCGTCATGCCGGCAATCTGCCGCAGCTTCTCGCCGCGCCGGTTGCGGCTCGGCACGCTGCCGATCAGGCCATGTGTATACGGATGCAGTGGCCGGTCGAGCACGGCCTCCGCGGCGCCGGTCTCCACGATGCGGCCGGCGTACATCACGGCGATCTCGTCGGCGAGGCCGGCGATCACCGACAGGTCGTGCGTGATCCAGATCAGCCCGGTGCCATAGGTTGTCGCAAGCTTCTGCACCTCGGCCAGGATCTGCGCCTGTATGGTGACGTCCAGCGCCGTGGTCGGCTCGTCGGCGATCAGCAGATCGGGATGATGCAGCAGCGCGATGGCGATCGCCACGCGCTGCCGCATGCCACCGGAGAACTGATGCGGATAGGCTGCGAGACGTTCATCGGGGCTGGGGATGCCCACCATGCCAAGGGCATCGCGCGAACGCGCGCGCGCCTCGGCGTGCGAGACCTTTGCGTGCGCCCGCACCGCCTCGATCATCTGCGTGTCGATGCGCAGGACCGGGTTCAGCGTCATCATCGGGTCCTGGAAGATCATCGCGATGCGGTTGCCGCGCAGGGTGCGCATCTCGCGCTCGGAGAGTTTCGCGAGGTCCTGGCCCTGGTACAGGATCGAACCGCCGACGATGCGTCCTGGCGGATCGACCAGGCCGATGATGGAAAAGCCGGTGACCGTCTTGCCGGAGCCCGAACTCGCCGACCAGTCCCAGCACCTGGCCGCGCGCGATGGAGAACGACACGTCGTCCACCGCCTTCACCACGCCGGCGCGCGTGAAGAAATGCGTGCGCAGGTTGCGCACTTCGAGGGTCGCGGTGGTCACCGTTGCAGCCGCGGGTTCAGCACGTCGCGCAACTGGTCGCCGACCAGGTTGATGGCGACGATGGTGACCAGCAGAGCGATCCCCGGATAGAAGCTGATCCAGTACTTGCCGGACAGCATGTACTGGTAGCCGTTGGCGATCAGCAGGCCGAGCGACGGCTCGGTGATCGGGACGCCAAGGCCGAGGAACGACAGCGTGGCTTCGAGAGCGATGGCGCGCGCGACCTGTTGGGTGGCGATGACGATCAGCGGCGGCAGGCAGTTCGGAAACAGGTGGCGAAAGATGATGCGGTGCTTCGGCAGCGCGAGGCATTCCGCGGCTTCGATGTATTCGCGACGGCGTTCCACCAGGGCGGAGGCTCGCACGGTGCGCGTGTAGTACGCCCATTCGACGATGACCAGCGCGAGCACGACGTTCATCACGCCTTTGCCGAGCATGGCGAGGATCATCAGCGCGACGAGGATGGAGGGGAAGGAGAGCTGGAGATCGACCAGACGCATGATGGCGGCGTCGGTGCGTCCTCCGGTATAGGCGGCGAACAGGCCGAGGGCGGTGCCGAAGATGCAGGCGATGAATGCGGAGCCGATGCCGACGCCGAGCGAAATGCGGAGGCCGTAGAGGATGCCGGAGAACATATCGCGGCCCTGGTCGTCGGTGCCCAGGATATAGGTGTAGCCGGCCCCGGATGCGGAGCCCGGCGGCAGGCGGCCGTCCATGATGTCGAGCTGCGACAGATCGTAGGGATTCTGCGGCGCGATGAGCGGAGCGAAGATCGCGGCGAGGCCGATGAGGACGAACACGACGAGCGCCGCGAGAGCCATGCGGGACGCCGCGAACTCGGAGACGAAGCGGCGGAATGGGGTTTCCTCGACCCCTCCCCCCAGCCCCCTCCCGCAAGGGGAGGGGGAGCGTGGCGCTGTCACTCCCCCTCCCCTTGCGGGAGGGGGTTGGGGGGAGGGGGCGCTGCCGCTCACCCCTTCGTCTCCAACCGCACCCTCGGGTCCAGCACCGTGTAAAGAATATCCACCACCAGGTTGATCGTGACGAACAGCAGCACGATCATCATCAGGTATGCGACGATCACCGGCCGATCCAGCACGTTGATCGAATCGATGATCAGCTTTCCCATCCCTGGCCAGGCGAACACGCTCTCGGTCACCACGGCGAAGGCGATGGTGGAGCCGAGCTCCAGCCCGACCACGGTCACCACCGGGATCATGATGTTCTTCAGCACATGCACGAAGATCACCCGCGCCGGCGTCAGCCCCTTGGCGCGCGCGAACTTCACGAAATCCATCGGCAGCGTCTCGCGCACGCCGGCCCGCGTCAGACGCAGCACCAGCGATATGTTGAACAGCGACAGGTTCAACGCCGGCAGCAGCAGATGCCGCAGGCCGTCCAGCGTGAGGAACGACCACTGGATGCCGAACAACTCCGCGGTCGCGCCGCGTCCGGTGCTTGGCAGCCAGCCGAGCTGCACCGCGAACACCATGATCAGCATCAGCCCGACCCAGAAGGTCGGCAGGGAGAACCCGAGGATGCTGCCGGCCATGATCGTGCGTGCCAGCGCGCCTTCCGGATACAGTCCGGCGTACAGCCCGAGCGGGATGCCGATCAACATCGACATCAGCACGGCGGTGACCGCGAGCTCCATCGTCGCCGGCATGCGTTGCGCGATCAGCCGGAGGGCGGGTTCGTTGAACACGAAGCTGCGACCGAGGTCGCCGTGCAGCGCGTCGTTGACAAACAGCAGATACTGCTTCCACAGCGGCTGATCCAACCCCAGCGCCGCGATGACGCGGGCACGTTCGGCCTGGTCCGCCTCGGGCGAGATCAGGATATCGACCGGATTGCCGATCACGTGGACGCCGATGAACACGATCACCGACATCGCGAGCAAAACGAACAGCGCCTGGATCAGCCGCCGGATCAGCCAGGTTGCCATCAGGTCTCCCGTGCCCTGGGCAGCGACCTATATCACGCCCCCACGGGCTGGTGCCATCGGTTGGCCGGCCCAGCGGACCCGTATAAGCTGACCCCATGGGCGCATCCACCGCCACCGCGGAACTGCTCGCCAGGCTGGTGTCGTTCGACACGACGAGCCGCAATTCGAACCTCGCGCTGATTGCGTTCGTGCGGGACTACCTGGACGCGCACGGCGTTTCGTATCGTGTCAGCACTGACGCGACCGGGCAAAAGGCCAACATCCACGCCATCATTGGCCCACAAGGTCCGGGTGGCATCGCGCTGTCAGGTCATGTTGATACCGTCCCGGTTGACGGCCAGGCCTGGAGCGCCGATCCGTTCACGCTGCGCCGCGACCGATGGGCGCCTCTATGCGCGCGGTTCGGCCGACATGAAGGGCTTTGTCTCCGCCTGCCTCGCCGCTGTGCCGGATATCAAGGCGCGCAACCTCGCGCGACCGCTGCACCTGTTCATCAGTTACGACGAGGAGGTCGGCTGCCAGGGCGCGCAGCGGCTGATCCAGGATCTCGACGAGTCCGGCCTGAAGCCGGCGATGTGCGTGGTAGGCGAGCCGTCCGGCATGCAGCCGATCCTGGCCCACAAGGGCAAGTTGAACCTACGCGTGAAGGTTCGCGGGCTGACCGGACATTCCAGCGAGCCGGCCAAGGGGGTCAACGCGATCCACGCGGCCGGCGAGGCGCTTGCCTATGTCGTCGGCGGAAGCGCGCCGGCTGGCCAAGGAAGGCCCGTTCGAGGAAGGCTTCGATCCGCCGCACACCACCATTCACGTCGGCACGGTCCAGGGCGGCACGATCCTCAACATCATCCCCGAGCGCTGCGAGTTCGTCATGGAATGGCGCGCCATTCCGGGCGACGACGCAACGCGCCATGTCGAGCGTATGCGGCGGTTCGTCGCGGACACCATCGAGCCGGCGATGCACGCGGTGAATGCCGGACACCGGCTTCGACTTCGAGGTGCTCACCTCGATGCCGGGCCTGTCGCTCGACGCCGACCATGCGCTGACCGCCATCGTCAAGCAGATCACCGGCGCGAACAGCACGGGAAAGGTGAGCTACGGCACCGAGGGCGGCTATTACCAGGGCGCCGGCATCCCGACGATCATCTGTGGCCCAGGCCATATTGCGCAGGCACATCAGCCGGACGAGTGGATCGCGCAGGAGCAGCTCGATGCATGCGACGCGTTCATCCGCCGTCTGGTCGATCGCGTGCTGGTCTGACCCGCAGGTCCCATGTCACCGATCGCGCAGCCGCCGTTGCCAGCATTCGAGGTGCATCTGACCGCGCCGGACATCGGCCGCTGGCTTGCGGGAAACACCGGCATTCGCGGCTTCACCACGCGCGATTCCGGCGTGGCGGGCCCGCATGTCGCGCTGCTTGCGATCACGCATGGCAACGAGATCGCCGGGGCGATCGTGCTGGACCGGCTGCTGAAGGCGCAACTGACGCCGGCGCGCGGCAAGCTGACCTTCGGCTTCGTCAACCTCGCTGCCTATGAACGGTTCGAGCCGCGTCAGCCGACCGCCTCGCGCTTCATCGATGAGGACATCAACCGGCTGTGGGACCCTGGCGTGCTGGACAGCGCGCGGCGATCCACCGAGCTGGACCGGGCGCGCGAGATCCGGCCGCTGATCGACACGGTGGATGTTCTGTTCGACCTGCACTCGATGCTGTGGCCGTCGGATCCGCTGATCCTGTGCGGCACGTCGCCGAAGGGAAAGCGCCTTGCCCTTGGTGCCGGCGTGCCGGCGCTGGTTGTGGCCGATCGCGGACACGCCAGCGGACGCCGCATGATCGACTATCCGCGCTTCGCCGATCGCGGCGACGCCGTGCGCGGCGAGCCTCGTCGAGGCGGGACAACATTGGCGGCAGGCGACGGTCGACACGATGTTCGCCAGCGCCGCGGGGTTGCTGCGTCATCTGGACGTGGCGGCGCCGCATCCGGCGCTGCCGAAGCCGGCGCCGCAGGCGCAGCGTTTTGCCGAAGTTACCATGGCGGTGACGGCGGCCACCAGCAGCTTTGCCTTCGTGCAGCCCTATCGCGGCGGCGACGTGATCCGCCGGAGAAACACGCTGATCGCATTGGACGGCGAGACGGAAATCCGTACCCCGCACGACGACTGCCTGATGGTCATGCCGAGCCTGCGGCCGAGCCGTGGCCATACCGCCGTTCGCCTGGCGCGGTTCCTGGAAGGATGAAAGCTTCGGCGGTTCACCCCTCCGGCTCACCCGGAACCGGCACCTTGCCGAACCCGGTGATGATCGCCGTCACCTCGGCGATCGCGGCTTCCGCCGCCGTCGCGTCGGTGCCCTTCGCCACGATCGCCACACCGTTGCCGCTCGGGCGATAGAACGGGTAGCTGCCGATATCGATGTCCGGATACTTCGCCTGCACCTCACCAAGCGGTGCTGCGATGATGCCTTCCGCCAGTCCGGCCACGTGCACCGAGCGCGACACGATCGGCGCGCCGCCCTTCAGCCGCGGCGCCAGCCACTCGAACATCGACTGCATGACGCGCGGCACGCCCGCCATCACGTAGACGTTGCCGATCTGGAACCCCGGCGCCACCGACATCGCATTGTCGATCAGCGTCGCGCCGCGCGGCATCGTCGCCATGCGCTGGCGCGCGGCGTTGAACTCGCCGGGCTTGTAGCTGCGCTCCATGCGCGACCAGGCCTCGGGATGCGGCTCCCACGGCACGCCGAACGCGGCGGCAATGCATTCGCTGGTGATGTCGTCGTGTGTCGGGCCGATGCCGCCGGTGGTGAACACGTAGTCGAACTTCGCCCGCACCTCGTTCACCGTGCCGATGATCGTATCCGGGACATCGGGTATCACCCGCACCTCGCGCAGCGGAATGCCGATCGCGCCGAGGCCCGTGCGCGAGGAAGCGGATATTGGCGTCCTGCGTGCGGCCCGACAGCACCTCGTTGCCGATCACCAGCAGGCACGCGGTGGGGTTCGTTTCGGGCATCGGGGTATCCTTCAGAGGAAGTCGCGCAGCAGCGGGATCAGCGGCTTGTCGGCTGGCGGCATCGGGTAGTCGGCGAGCTTATGCGGCCGCACCCAGGCCAATGTCTGGTTCTCGCGCGGCTTCGGCGTGCCCTTCCAGCGGCGGCAGAGATAGAGCGGCATCAGCAGGTGGAACCGTTCATAATCGTGCGAGGCGAAGGTGAAGGGCGCCAGGCACGCGGCCGAAACGTCGATGCCGAGTTCCTCCTTCAGTTCGCGGATCAGTGCGGCCTCCGGCGTCTCTCCCTGGTGCAGCTTGCCGCCGGGGAATTCCCACAGCCCGGCCATCTTCTTGCCCTCCGGGCGGCGCGCCAGCAGCACGCGGCCGTCGACATCGATCAGCGCGCAGGCGGCGACCAGCAGCAATGGCTTGCTGCCGTCCTCCGGTGCGGGCTCGATCGTGGCCGAGATATGTCGTCGCGCGTCGCCTCGAAGAGCCAGACCGGATGCTCGCCGCCGCGCGACTTGAATTTGTCGGTTCCCTCGCCTGTGTGACGGAAGCCGATGTGACGCAGCACGGCCGCCGAGGCGGGATTGTCGGTGATCACGGCGGCCTCGAGACGGTCCAGGTCGAGGTTGGCCAAGCGCCCAGCGCGCCAGCCGCCCGGCCGGCCTCGGTGGCGACGCCGTGGCCCCAGAAGCGGCGGCCGACCCAGTAGCCGAGCCGCCCGACGCGTGCGGCCGCATCGACGCGCAGTCCGACGACACCGACCAGGATTTCGTGTTCGCCCTCGCGGCCGGTAATCGCCAACTGGTAGGCGCTGCCTTCCGCCAGCGAGCGCCGCGTGGACTGGATCCACTCGTCCGCCAACTCGCGCGGGTAGGGGAACGGCACCACTGCCAGGTTGCGCGTTACGTCGAAGTCGTTGACGAGGTTGTGCAATGCCGCGGCGTCCTCGGGGATCAGCGGGCGAAGCACCAGCCGCTCGGTCGCCAGCGGCGCGAACATATCAGGTGGCGCGAGCGGATCGAGCAGTCCGGCATCATTGCGCCGCCGCCGGGAACGGCGGGCCGGCTTTGCTCGGGGACTCGCCTCTTGCGCGCTGTTCATGCGGCGAAAGTGGCGCAGCCGGGCAGGGGCGGCGCAAGCTCTCGACTGGACGCCGCGGCCATGACGCGCGAGCCTGACTGCCGAGCCGGGAGGAGTTCACGCGCATGCAAATCGGCATCCATTTGCCTCACATCGGCCGCAAGGCAAGCCCTGACGCGATCCGCCGCGCCGCGATGCAGGCCGAGGAACTGGGCTTCGCCGATGTCTGGGTGAGCGAGCACATCATCATCCCGAAGGATGCCAACTACCCGCCATCGGCCAACTTCTGGGATCCGGTGCTGTCGCTGACCTGGGCCGCCGCGTGCACGCAGCGCGTCAAACTCGGCACCAGTGTGCTGGTGCTGCCGATGCGGCATCCGCTGCCGCTCGCCAAGGAACTGGCGACGCTGCAGAACCTGTCGCAGGGACGGCTGATCCTGGGCGCCGGCGTCGGCTGGATGGAGGCGGAGTTCGACGCTCTCGGCGTGCCGTTCCGCGAGCGTGGGCGGCGGATGGACGAGGGCATCGCGATGATGAAGGCGGTGTGGAGCGACGATCCGGTGACGTTCCCGACGCGCTGGATAGCGGCGAAGATCGACACGATGCGCATGCAGCCCAAGCCGTGCGCGCCGATTCCGATCTGGATCGGCGGCTCGTCGGAGGCGGCGATGGCGCGCGCGTTGCGCCTGGATGGCTGGCACGGCAGCCGTGTGACGCCCGAGCAGGCGCCCGCGATGGTGCAGCGTCTGCGCGCCGGCCGACCGGATGCCGCGTTCGCCATCTCGCTGCGCACGTCGGACGAAGGCCGCGACAGCGGTGCGCTGCGCGGACGGCTGGAGGCATACAAGGCGGCAGGCGTCCAGCATGTGCTGGTGGCGCCGGAGGAGCGTGGGATCGAGGAGTACCCTGACCGCGGTGGAACGTGTCGCGCGCTGCGCGGAAGGTCTGTGACGCATTACTCCCTTCCAGCGAGGGGAGGGGGACTATGGAGTCATGTCCCATGATGCCGGCTCGCCGGAGCGGGTGCCGCTGCGTTGAGGGGTCCCTGCCAAGAGGTCTGGTGGGAAGCGATGTGCACCGTCATACTGGCGGGTAGCAGAAAGGCATCGTGCATGACCGCCGCTTTGGCAGGAATTTGTCGGGGACGCATCCACTACGCATGGATCGCGCTGATCGTCGCCTTCACCATCACGCTCGGCGCGGTCGGCGTGCGGGCCGCACCCGGCGTGATGATCGTGCCGCTGGAACGCGCGTTCGGCTGGAGCGTCGGCACGATCTCGGCGGCGATCTCGCTGAACATCCTGCTGCTCGGTCTGACCGGGCCGTTCATCACCGGACTGATGGAGACGTTCGGGCTTCGGCGGACCATCCTGCTGTGCCTTTCGGTGCTGCTGGTGGGCACCGGACTGTCCACCTTCATCACCGCGTCATGGCAGCTCTTCTTCACCTGGGGACTGCTGGTCGGCGTCGGCGCCAGCGCTGGTGCGGTGGGCATGGCGGCGGCGGTGGCGAACCGCTGGTTCGTCGCGCATCGCGGCCTGGCGATGGGACTGCTGAGTTCGGCGAACGCCGCCGGCCAGTTGATCTTCCTGCCGATCCTTGGTCGGCTGTCGGAGGACTATGGCTGGCAGAGCGTTTCCATCACGGTGACCCTGACCGATCGCTGCATTGATCCCGCTGGCCGCATTGCTGCTGCCGGAGTCGCCTGCCGCGATCGGGTTGGGCCCGCTCGGCGCCACGGCCGAGCCGCCGGCGCCGCCGCGCACCGGCAATCCGTTCACGGTGGCGATCGACGGGCTGATCCGCGGCGTCCGCTCGCTCGACTTCTGGCTGCTGGCATTGAGCTTCGGCATCTGCGGCTTCTCCACCAATGGGCTGATCGGCACGCATCTGATCGCGTTCTGCGTCGATCATGGCTACTCGCAGTTTGCCGGCGCGGGCATCCTCGCGTCGCTTGGGGTGTTCAGCCTGATCGGCTCGACGATCTCGGGCTGGCTGACCGACCGGTACAATCCGCGCATCCTGCTGTTCTGGATCTTCGGACTGCGCGGCCTGTCGCTGATGGTGCTGCCCTACACCAGTTTCGACACGGTCAGCCTGACGGTGTTCGCGGTGTTCTATGGACTCGACTGGATCGCGGTGATGCCGCCGATCTTCGCGCTGGTGAACGAGGTGTTCGGCAAGAAGTCCGCGCCGGTGATCATGTCGTGGATCTTTGCCACCCATCAGATCGGCGGCGCCATGGCGGCGGTCGGCGCGGGCATCGTCCGCACGTGGACCGGCAGCTACCTGCTGGCCTTCATGGCAAGCGGGCTGGCGTGCCTGCTGGCGTCGATGCTGGTGCTGCGCATCGCCCGCGCCCGGCCGGCGATGGCCGCCGCACGGTAGGTTCCGCAAAGCGGTGAAATTCGGACTGCTGAGCCAGATCCAGGTGCCGAAGCCCTGGGCCGAGGACACGGAACGCAACGTCTACTGGCAGAACCTCGACCACGTGGTCGCGGCGGAGCACGCCGGGTTCAGCCACTTCTGGCTTACCGAGCAGCACTTCTTTGCCGAGATCGGCCATTCCTCGTGCCCGGAGATGTTCCTCGCCGCGCTGTCGCAGCGCACGCGCACGATCAGGCTCGGCTTCGCGGTGATCCTGATGCCGTGCCACAACCCGTTCATGATCGCCGAGCGGGTCGCGACGCTGGACGTGCTGTCCAATGGCCGCTGCGAATTCGGCGCCGGACGCGGCACCGCGGCCTATGTGGTGGAAGGTCTCGGCTTCAACGCCGATGCCGAGTACGGCCGCGAGGTGGGTCGCGAGGCGCTCGAGGCGGTGGTGCAGATGCTCGAGCAGGAGCATTTCCCCGGCTACACGGGCAGGCATTTCGATCTGCCGGCGCGCCAGGTGGTGCCGCGGCCGATCCAGCGCCCGCATCCGCCGCTGTGGTTCGCCGCCTCCAACCTGGAGACGTTCGAGCGCGCCGGTGAAGCGGGCGTCGGCGTACTCGGCGTCACGCGCTACACGCATGCCGAGATCAGGCCGCACATCGCGGCGTATCGTGCGGCGATCCGCACCGCGACGCCGATCGGGCGTTTCGTCAACAACCATGTCGGCGTGTTCGCCATCGGCTGCGTGCATGACGATGACCGGATCGGCCGCGATGTCGGCTGTGCGGCGGCGCGGTTCTATTACGGCGACAACGACGCTGAGCTGAACCATGTGCGGTTCGGTTCATCGGAAGGCGTCGCGCGGATCAAGGCGCGCATGTCGGGTTATTCGGACGACGACCTGTTGCAGAGCGGCATGGCGATCGGCGGCAATGCCGACAGCGTGTGCCGGCAGGTGGAACGCTGGGCGGCGACCGGGATCGACCAGATGGTCTTCATGTTCCAGATCGGCCGCACGACGCACGACCAGATCATGCGTTCGATCGAGATCGTGGGCGAGAAGGTCATTCCGCGGTTCGCCGGGTGAGTGGGGAGCAGAAGAGATGATCGACCGGGCCACCGACATCCTCGGGCTGGTGGATGTGCAGCCCACGTTCATGCCAGGCGGCGAACTCGCGGTGGCGCGAGGGCGACGCGGTCGTGCCGGTGATCAACCGTCTGCTGGCGCGCTTCGACCACGCGTTCGCCACGCAGGACTGGCACCCGCCGGGCCACAGCTCGTTCGCCAGCGCGCATCCTGGGCGGAAGCCGTACGACACGATCGCCATGCCGTACGGTCAGCAGGTGCTGTGGCCGGATCACGCCATCCAGGGCAGCCCCAACGCGGCGCTGCATCGCGACCTCGACCTGACGCGCGTGGAGGTGATCGTTCGCAAAGGGTTCCATCGCGACATCGACAGCTACTCGACGTTCTTCGAGAACGATCGGCGCACCGCGACCGGTCTCGACGGCTGGCTGCGCCAGCGCGGCTTCCGGCGCATCTTCCTGGCAGGATTGGCCACCGATTTCTGCGTCGCATGGTCGGCCGAGGACGCGGGGCGCCTGGGCTACGAGGTGACGGTGATCGATGACGGCTGCCGCGGCATCGGCGTGCCACTCGGCAACGGTCGCACCACCATGGACGAGACGCGCGAGCGGTTGGCGCGGCTCGGCGTGCGGATGGTCAGCAGCGCCGATCTCGGCGCCTGAACCGATCAGACGCCGTAGCGCTTGAACCAGGCGACGGCGCGCTTCCAGGCGTCCTCGGCATCACGCCTGCCGGTAGCTGGGGCGGTAGTCGGCATGGAAGCCGTGCGGTGCATCGGGATAGATGACGATCTCGACCGTCTTGCCGGCGGCCTTCGCCTTCGCCTCGGCCTCATGCACCGTGGCAACAGGAATGATGGCATCCTTGCCGCCATACAGCCCGAGCAGTGGGCACTTGATCTGATCCGCGATATCGAGCGCGGTGTGCGGCTGGATGTCGGTGCGGTTGCCGCCGAGCACCCCGTAGAAAGCGACTGCGGCTTTCAGTTGCGGAATTGTGGGCGGCATAGAGCCACACCGAGCGCCCGCCGCGGCAGAAGCCGATCTCGGCCATCCGGTTGGCGTCGCCCTTGTTGTGCGCTGCCCAGTCCAGCGTCGCGTCGAGGTCGCTCATCAGTTCGGCGTCAGGCAGTTTCGAGGTGATGGCGCCGATCTGCGCGCTGTCCGTGGCCTTCGAGAGGTCGCCTATGCGGGCATAGATTTCCGGCGCAACGGCGAGATAGCCCAGCTTGGCGAGGCGGCGGCAGACGTCGCGGATATACTCGTTGACGCCGAACACCTCCTCGTTGACCAGGATGATCGGGAAGCCGGTGCCGTTGGAGGGGCGCGCGTAATAGCCGGGTAGTTTGCCGTCCTTTACCGGGATCTGGACTTCGCCGGCATCGAGGCCGGCGGTGTCGGTATGAATTGCCTGAGCCTCGACCACGGTGGTGGCCAGCGTGAAGCCGGCCACCAGGCCGGTCATTACGAAGCCACGCCGCGGCAGCGGATGGCGCCGCAGCCCTGCGATTTCCAACATTTCATCCACGGTTATATCCCTCCCCGGTGTGTGCTGGTCGCAGAGTTGGGGAGGAAGCAGGATTGCGCAATATCAGCCCATCGCCTTCTTCAAATTCTCATCCAGCTTCGCCAGGAACTCCTGCGTGTTGAGCCATTTCTGATCGTCACGCCTTCGCCCTTGAGGTCGAACACATCAAGCGTCTGCGCCGCACCGCCGCCGGTCGGCTGATACCTCAATGTCACAACTCCTTCTCATCTCCGGGAGAGGATGCGGGCGAGCGGCCCCGCTTGCCCTTCCCGCACGCCGGTGCGACAAGGCGCTGAATCCGTGGATATTTCCACGCAGCCCAGGCCAGCTCGGCGCGCAGAGGTGCAAGCATGTCAGATCTCGAAATCATTTGGACAAAGACCGACGAAGCTCCGGCGCTCGCGACGTTCTCCCTGCTGCCGATCGTCGAAGCCTTCGTCGGCACGGCCGGCGTGACGATGAAGCTGAAGGACATTTCGCTGACCGGCCGCATCCTCGCCAATTTCCCCGAGAAACTGACGCAAGCGCAACGGATCAACGACGAACTCGCCGAACTTGGCCAACTCGCGATGCGGCCCGAGGCCAACATCATCAAGCTGCCCAACATCTCCGCCTCGATCCCGCAGCTCAAGGCCGCGATCAAGGAACTGCAAGACAAGGGTTACGACGTGCCGGACTATCCGGACAACGCCACGACGGACGCCGAGCAAGGACATCCGGGCCCGCTACGGCCGCGTGCTCGGCAGCGCCGTCAACCCGGTGTTGCGCGAGGGCAATTCCGACCGCCGCGCCGCCGGCGCCGTGAAGCAATACGCGCGCAACAATCCGCACAAGATGGGCGCCTGGAGCGCGGACTCCAAATCGCATGTGGCGTACATGTCGGGCGGCGATTTCTACGGCTCGGAAGTCGCGACCACCGTCGCGGCGGCGACCAATGCCCGCATCGAGCTGGTCGGCGCCGATGGCGCGGTCACGGTGCTGAAGGCGAAAACGCCGCTGCAGGCCGGCGAGATCATCGACGCCGTCGGCGATGAGCCGCAAGGCGTTGCGCGCATTCTACGCCGAGCAGATCGAGGACGCGAAGCAAGACAGGGCGTGCTGTTCTCGCTGCACCTGAAGGCGACCATGATGAAGATCTCCGATCCCATCATGTTCGGCCATGCCGTTTCCGTCTTCTTCGCCGATGTGTTCGAGAAGCACGCCGCCACGCTCGCGCGTATCGGCGTCGATCCCGACAACGGCATGGGCGATCTCCTGACGCAGGATCGAAACGCTGCCGGACGCCGAAAAGGCAGCGATCAAGGCCGACATCGCGGCCACCTACGCGGCACGGCCCGGCCTCGCCATGGTCAATTCCGACCGCGGGATCACCAACCTGCACGTGCCAAGCGATGTGATCGTCGACGCTTCGATGCCGGCGATGATCCGCGAATCCGGCCGCATGTGGGGCGCCGACGGCAAGCTGCACGACGTGAAGGCCGTGATCCCGGATCGCAGCTACGCGCGGCTTGTATCAGACGGTCATCGAGGACTGTAAGGCGCACGGCGCGTTCGACCCCAAGACGATGGGCTCGGTTCCGAACGTGGGGTTGATGGCGCAGCAGGCCGAGGAATACGGCTCGCACGACAAGACGTTCGAAATTCCCGCCGACGGAACGGTCCGCGTGGTCGCCGACGACGGCACGGTGCTGCTGGAGCGTCCGGTCGAGACCGGCGACATCTTCCGGATGTGCCAGGTCAAGGACGCGCCGATCAGGAACTGGGTCGCGCTCGGGGTGCGCCGCGCGCGCCTCACCAACACCCCGGCGGTGTTCTGGCTGGACGCCAAGCGCGCGCATGACGCGCAGGTGATCGCCAAGGTCGAGAAATACCTGAAGGAGCAGGACACCTCGGGGCTCGACATCCGCATCCTGGCGCCGGTCGAGGCGATGAAGTTCTCGCTCGATCGCATCCGCAAGGGGCAGGACACGATCTCCGTCACCGGCAACGTGCTGCGCGATTATCTGACCGATTTGTTCCCGATCATGGAGCTCGGCACCTCGGCCAAGATGCTGTCGATCGTTCCGCTGATGGCGGGCGGCGGGTTGTTCGAGACCGGTGCCGGCGGCTCGGCGCCCAAGCACGTGGAGCAGTTCCAGCAGGAAGGCTATCTGCGCTGGGATTCGCTCGGCGAGTTCCTCGCCTTGTGCGCCTCGCTCGAACATCTGGCGCAGACCCACAAGAACGCCGACGTGCAGGTTCTCGCCGACACGCTCGATACCGCCAACGGCAAGATCCTCGAATTCAACCGCTCGCCCGCGCGCAGGGTCGGCGAAATCGACAATCGTGGCAGCCATTTCTACCTGGCACTCTACTGGGCGCAGGCGCTGGCCGCGCAGGGCAAGAGCGCGGCGCTGCAAGCCCGCTTCAAGAAGCTGGCCGAGACGCTCGCGGCCAACGAGGCCAAGATCAATGCCGAACTGATCGCCGCGCAGGGCAAGCCGGTGGACATCGGCGGTTACTACCTGCCCGATCCGGCCAAGGCATCGGCGGCGATGCGGCCGAGTGCGACGCTGAACGCCGCGCTCGCCGCGCTCTGACGCGGGGTTCGCCGCCGACCACTCGGCGGAGGCATGCGTGTGAACGGCGTCGGGCCTGGGCCGATCTTTACGCCGTTCCGAGAGCAGGGTAGGGTTTTTGCTGGGGTAACGAATTGGCAAGGTTGTGCCGGCGGTAAACAAGGAAAATGGAACCGCAAAACACGCAGAACACGCAAATGGAGTAGACTGTGACTGACTCGTCGAACACATCGTCCTCGTCGTTTTGAAGGTTGCCAAGGCGATCGACGAGCTTCATCGCGCGCAGCGTCTGAATGATCTGCGGTTCCATTTTATTTTCGGTCGGAACAGCGCTTCGCTCGGAGCGCCTATTTCGGTTCCTTCAGCTCGAGAGCTGCGCAGCTTCGCCCCGCATGGACGGCGGGGCCGACGGTCTGCTGGTCGAAGGAGACGAATGTTTCCGCCGCCCAGACAGGCCCCCTCATCGGCGCTCGCACCATCGGCAAAATCGCCGCCGGCCTCAAGGGACGGCAAGGCCAAGTTCGGCAGCCGGCCGAGTTACCGCCGCTCCTCGTCCTGCGCAGTGAGCCGCGTCCGCCGTGTCCGGCCGTCCTGCAAGTGGGCCGACATTCTCATCGGTTCGTGCAAGGGGCAAGCGGCCGGTGCGGCATTCGCGGCCCCCACCCGGTTCCAGTCATTGTTAATCGGCCTGCGCTACCGTGTCGGCATGTCTTCGTCCACCGCCCTTGCTGCCCTCTCCGCTGGCGTGGTGCCGAGCTTCGCCGGGGCCGGCCCGGTTCAGCGCGTGCGCGCGCTGGGTAGGCCCAGCCGTCGCGACCGACCGCGCAGACCATGCCTGCGATCGCCGCACAGCCAGGGCGGGATGGCGACCCTGCTCAAGGTCGGATCTTGCCCCGCGGCTCACTGCTCGATCTTTCCGTCTAGTGCGATTGTCCGCGTTAGCACCGGCACGCCGGCGCGGCCCTGCTGCCCCTCAGCATGTTGCGGCCCTGCTGCTGCTGCGCATCGATTCCTGCGCTGGCGCATATGGCCTTACGGAACACGCAACGGTGATCGCTTCGCGCCGGTGCCCATCTGGTGCGTGCATCGCGTGACGGGGTTATCGTCGCGTGACGGTCTGATGAAGCCGCAATAACCCTCGCAACAGCGCCGTCCTGGCCGGACGCGTCTGGCCAGGCAAGGCGCCAGCAGGAGGCGCCCATGAACGGACAAACATCCGAAGCCTTGCTGTCGCTGTTCGACAGCGGCCGGCTGCGGCCGCGCTACTGGGTCAACTTCAGCCTGTTGTCGCTGATCACGGTGCTGGAGTTCTTCGACTTCGCCATCGTGGCATTTCTGCTCGCGGTGCTCGGACCGCAATGGCACCTGACCTACGGGCAGTCGGCGGTCATCCTGTACAGCGGCGGTGTCGGCGCGATCTGCGGCGCGGTTGCCTGGGGCAGCCTGTCCGACGCCTGGGGGCGCAAGTGGCAGCTCGTGCTGGGCACGTTCATCTGCGGCATCGGTGCCGGTGCGATCGGGCTGGTGCCGCAGGGGCGTGGGGCGTGTTGGCCATGCTGCGCTTCGTCGTCGGCTTCGGCCTGACCGCGGCGGTGACGCCCTGTCTCACACTCGTCGTCGAGATCACCCCGACGCGCTACCGCACCGCGGTCTCCAGCTTCTACGTCGTGTTCGCCACCGCCGGCGCGCTGCTGGCCTCGGCGACCTCGGCGACATTGCTGGCGTTGCTCGGCTGGCGCGGCGTCGCGATGCTGGGTGCGGTGACGATCCCGGTCGGCATTGCGATCGCGCTGCGTGGTTCCCGAGTCGGTGCGATGGCTTACCGCCAAGGGGCGTTTCGCCGAGGCGCGCGCGCAGGTGGCGCGCCAGCTTGGCCTGCCGCTCGAGCGGGTGCCGTTGCCGAACGTGCGGCCGGTCGCGCCGCCGTCCGGCAGCCTGGCGGAACTGTACCGGAACCCGACGCGCTTCTGGGAGACGGTGATCATCTGGGGCGGCGCGTCGACTGCCGCCTATGGCGTCTATCTGTGGGGACCGACGATCGTGTCGCTGCTGCTGGGGATCTCGGTGCCGGCGGCGGCCGGGTACTTCGTGTTCGTCGCCTGCCGCCGGCATCGTGGGCAAGATCGTCGTGTCCATCGTTTCGCCGATCATGGGACGGCGGCGGTGCGGCATCGTGTGGGGGTTCCTTGGCGCGATCTCGCTGGCGGCGGCGGCGTATTTCAGCAACACCTTCGTCGACGGCGTGCCGTTGCTGGTGGTGTTCCTGTGCTGCTCCACCTTCGGCATCGACGGCAGCTTCTCGAACCTGGCGCCGTATACCGTGGAGGTGTTCGGCGTGCGTCTGGGCGCGCGCTCGTCCGGGCTGGGGCAGGCGGCGAACGGCGTGGGCAAGATCGTCGGGCCGCTGAGCCTGGCGCTGATCGCCGGCACCGGCAACATCGTCTCGCCGCACGCGACCGCCGACGCGGTGCTGCCGGCGTTCATGTTCCTGGCGTTCGCGATGGTCTGCGTCGGGCTGTCGTTCAGCATCCTGGGCGTGGAGACGCACGGCGTGCCGATGGCGCTGCATGGCGAGGCGGAAGGCGAGGCGGAGGAGGAGAGGCCGGCGATCGCGCTATAAGCCCGGCTCGCATTGAGCGGACGCCGGAGTGAGTGAGATGAACCTTGAGGAAGCGCTGCGCGATCTTGCGACTGCTTTGGAAGCGACCGGTGCGCGCGTGGCCGCGACGCGAGGCTGCGGGCGGCGCGGCAGGTGGTGGTCGGGCAGTGCGTCGCGGCGCTTGGCGATGCGAGCCGACGGAGCGCCGTCGGTCGCCGTCGGTCATCAGGCTGGCAACCCAGGCGCCCGCCCGACCGGCGCGGCGGTCGTGCGCGGTGCTTCTGGTCCATGCTCTCGCGGTGCCTGGCCTGGTGCCGGCAGCGTGTGCTGGCGATATGCTGCGCGCTGGCGGAGGGCGCATTACGCGATGTGCTGCTGCGGTGCGGCTATCCGTTCAGCGGGTCGATCGAGGAGAGGATGCGCGTGCTCGACGCCTGCACGCCACGATAGGCGAGTTGATGCAGCCGCTGGAGCCGACGTTTCCGAACTGGCAGGGGTTGTACGCGGGGTAGTTTCGCAATTCTGCTGTGCTACGGGCGCGCGCCCGAGTTTCGTTAACGCCAGCCACATCCGTGCGGTGGTCAGAAGCCCGGCACAGTAGCGGCAGACCATACGCGTTGTATATACTCTATTGTAGATGATGTCAAAGACATCGGCGGCATCTGGACGCTGGAAAAACCCTGGCGCATTAGGGGCGCGACGCCCGGAGGACGCGCCGCCCGACCATGATGTATTTCACGCCCCTGAAGACCGCGGTCATCCTCGGCCTGTGCGCTCTCGGCGCGATCCTCTGCATCCCCAACCTGTTCCCCGCCCCGGCCGCCTGGCTGCCGTGGCGGACAGGTGCATCTCGGGCTGGACCTGCGCGGCGGGTCCTACCTGCTGCTCGAGGTCGACATGAAGGCGGTGATCAAGGAGCGGCTGGACAGCATGGTCGACGCGCGTGCGCCAGGCGCTGCGGCCGGGCGCGATCTTCTACCAGACGCTGGAGGCGCAGCCCGACCAGAACCGCATCCTGCTGAAACTGCGCGATGCCACCAAGGCCGGACGCGGCGCTGGCGGCGATCCGCCCGCTGATCGCCGCCGAGGGGCCGACCGCGGCTGCCGGAGTTCGATCAGGCCTCCAGCCCGGACGGCACGATCATGCTGACCCTCTCGCCGGTGGCGCTGAACGCGCGCGCCCGCGGCGCGGTGCAGCAGTCGATCGAGATCGTTCGCCGCCGCATCGACGAGACCGGCGTGGTCGATCCGCAGATCACCCAGCAGGGCGAGACGCGCATCGTCGTGCAGTTGCCCGGCATCAGCGATCCCAATCGGATCAAGGAGTTGCTGGGCAAGACCGCGCATATGACGTTCCAGCTCGTTGACGAGACGGCGAACCCGACGGCCGGCGGGCCGCCGCCGCCGGGGGTGGACTACCTGCCGATGCAGGACAACCCGAACCAGAAGATCGCGGTGCGCAGGCGGATCGACGTGGACGGCGGCGACCTGACCGACGCGCGCGCCGGCACCAACCCGCAGACCGGCGAGTGGGTGGTCAACTTCACCTTCAACTCCGCTCGGCGCGCGCCGCTTCGCCGACGTGACCCGGGCGAACGTCAACCACCGCTTCGCCATCGTGCTGGACGGCAAGGTGATCAGCGCCCCGGTGATCCGCGAGCCGATCACCGGCGGGCGCGGTCAGATCAGCGGCAGCTTCACCGCGCAGAGCGCCAACGACCTGGCGGTGCTGCTGCGGGCCGGCGCGCTGCCGGCGCCGCTGACCGTGGTGGAGGAGCGCAGCGTCGGCCCCGAACTCGGCGCCGACTGCATCCGCGCCGGCGCGATCTCGCTGGCGGTCGGATTCATTCTCGTGATCGGCTTCATGGCGACGTTCTACGGGCTGTTCGGCTGGTTCGCGAATGTATGCCTGGTGGTGAACCTGGTGCTGATGCTGGGCATCATGTCGGTGCTGCAGGCGACGCTGACGCTGCCGGGCATGGCGGGCATCCTGCTGACCCTGGGCATGGCGGTGGACGCCAACATCCTGATCAACGAGCGGATCCGCGAGGAGCAGCGGCTGGGCCGCCCGCCGCTGTCGGCGCTGGAGCACGGGTTCACAAGGGCTTACAATACGATCTTCGATTCCAATGCGACCGCATTCCTGGCCCATGTCATGCTGTTCGTCTTCGGCTCCGGTCCGGTGCGCGGCTTCGCCGTGACCATCACCGTCGGCATCGCCACCTCGCTGTTCACCGCCTGGATGCTGACGCGGCTGCTGGTGTCGCGCTGGTATGTGGCGCGGCGTCCGCAGCTGCTGCCGGTCTGACCGCCATGTTCCTGCGCCCGACGCTTCCGGCTGGTTCCCGACAACACCAAGATCCAGTTCATGCGCGGCCGCATCATGGGCCTCGTCGTTTCGGCGATCCTGTCGACGGCTTCGGTGGTGTTGTTCTTCTATCCCGGCCTGAACCTGGGCATCGATTTTTCCGGCGGCATCGTGATGGAGGTGCGCACGCCGGGCCCGGCCGACTTCGGCCAGATCCGCGCGGCCCTGGCTGCCGAGAACATCCCGCAGCAGGGCGTCCAGCAGTTCGGTGATCCCTCCGAGGTGCTGATCCGGCTGGGCGCCCAGCCCACCGAGGCCGCCGTGCAGCAGGCGGTCATCCGGGTGCGCACCGCCTTGGAAAAGTCGGTTCCTGGGGTGAAGGTGCTGCGGACCGACGCGGTGGGCGCCTCGGTCTCGGCGGAGCTGTTCCGCAACGGATTGCTGGCGCTCGGCATCAGCCTGGTGATGATCCTGGTCTATATCTGGTTCCGCTTCGAGTGGCAGTTCGCGGTGGGCGCCGTGGTGACCCTGATCCTCGACGTCACCAAGGCGATCGGGTTCCTGGCGCTCACGCGGATCGAGTTCGACCTGGTGATGGTGGCGGCGATCCTGACCATCCTGGGCTACTCCACCAACGACAAG
>CAVPTU010000044.1:0-152328 GCA_963708565.1 uncultured Alphaproteobacteria bacterium | reverse complement strand
TTCGCGCATCTCGGCCGCGGCGCCGGCCAGACGCAGGATCGGCCGCGCGATGGTCAGCGACAGGTACCACGACAGCAGCACCGTCAGCCCGAGCGCCAGGCCGAACAGCCCCAGGATGGAAATGCGCACGACGAACAGGCTGGTCTCCACCTCGCGCGCATCGCGGGTGAGCAGGATGATGCCCACCGTGTGGCGATCGCGCTCCACCGGCTCGGCCACCGTCACCAGCAACTGGTTGTCCTTGGTGCGCCTGATATAGGGCGGCATCTCGCGGCTGTGGCCGGAGCTGTTCAGCCGCAGCTCCTCCTTCACGTCCGGCTGCCACTCCAGCCCGCCCGCGCCCGGCGTCATGTCGACCACCAGCGGCGTGGGCGTCTCGTGCGGCAGCAGCGCCATCACCTTGTCGTAGATCCAGCCGACCGCCCCGACGATCGGCCCAGGCTCTGCCGCGGGCGGCAGTGGCTCGGTGCTGACCGCGCCGCTCGGACCCTCGCGCACCCGCGAGTCAGCGATCACCGTGCCGTCCGGCGCATACAGCTTGGCCTGCGCGCCCGGCGTCGGCTCGGTCAGCCGGCGCAGCAACGGCCGCGCGATGTCGGCCACGAGCTTCGGATTGTCCGGCTCGCTCGTGCTGCACGGCACTCTCGCCCAGCGCGCCGGCATAGATGCGCGCCTGTTCGCGCAGCGCGGCCACCTCGGCTTCCAGCAGGCCGTTCTGGTATTGGTCGAGATACAGCAGTGCCGCCACCAGCAACGCCAGCGGCAGGGCGTTCACCAGCAGGATGCGGCGCAGCAGCGGCGACACCCACCGCGCGCGGAACCGTCGCTGCTGCGAAACAGCAGGGGGCGCCAGCGCGGAAAGGGTAATGCCGTCGGGCATGGAGCGCTTCAGTGCTCCTTGTAGCGATAGCCGATGCCGTAGAGCGTCTCGATATGATCGAACGTATCGTCCACGGTGCGGAACTTCTTGCGGATGCGCTTGACGTGGCTGTCGATCGTCCGGTCATCGACGTAGATGTTCTCGCCGTACGCCGCGTCGATGAGCTGGTCGCGGCTCTTTACCATGCCCGGCCGTGCCGCAAGCGCCTTGACCAAAAGAAATTCGGTGACCGTGAGCTGGATATCCTCGGCGTGCCAGGTGCACTGGTGCTTGGTCTCGTCCAGGACCAGCTCGCCGCGCACCATCACCCCGCCAGGCGCCGTGCCCGAGCCTTCCGCCCGGCTCGCCTCGTTGCGCCGCAGCAACGCGCGGATCCGCTCGATCAGCAGCCGCTGCGAGAACGGCTTGGTGATATAGTCGTCCGCGCCGAGACGCAGGCCCATCAGCTCGTCGACCTCCTCGTCCTTGGACGTGAGGAAGATGATCGGTATCGAGCTACGCTGACGCAGCTTCTGTAACAGCTCCATGCCGTCCATGCGCGGCATCTTGATATCCAGCACGGCCAGATCCACCGGGCGTGCGTTCAGACCCTGCAAGGCACTTTCGCCGTCCGTGTAGGTGCGGACCTGGAAACCCTCCTGCTCCAGCGTCATCTGGATGCTGGTGAGGATGTTCCGGTCGTCGTCGACGAGGGCGATGGTCTGCTTCATGGAGGTTTCCTTCGGGGGTACGGTCATGGCCGGGCTCCGTCCTTCCAAACGAGGCGACGCTGGCACCAGATTGTGGCGCAATGCGGACGGGAGGTGAACAGATTATGGCGGAGGTCGAACTTTTCCAGCCCCGTCGCTTCCGCACCGCGGCGGAGCACTACCTGGCTGGCCGCCCGCCCTATTCGCCCCGGCTGATCCGCCGCGTGGCGCGGTTCACCGGCCTGGCGCCGGATCACCGGGTCCTGGATCTGGGCTGCGGGCCGGGAATGCTGGCCGGCGCGTTCGCGCGGATGGGGGCGCGACGTGGTCGCCATGGACCCCGAACCCGAGATGCTGCGCATTGCCGAGGCGGAGTTCGGCGGCGGGGGACGTATCAGCTTCGTCCGCGGCAGTTCCTTCGACCTGTCCTCCGCGCTGGGGCGGTTCCGCCTGGTGACGATGGGGCGTTCATTCCAGTGGATGGACCGTGTGGAGACGCTGCGGCGGCTGGATGCGATGATCGAGCCGGGCGGCGCGGTGGCGCTGTTCAACAGCGGTCACCGTGAGGCTCCCGGCATGGACTGGATTGCGCCGTACCGGGCGCTGGTGCATCGCTATGCCGCGGACGACCGGACCCACGTGAAGCGCCAGGCGGATGCCTGGGTGGGCCACGAGGCGATCCTGCTCGCCTCGGCCTTCAGTGTGCTGGACGAGGTGGCGGTGATCGAGCGGCGTCAGATGTCTGTGGAGCAGCTCGTGCAGCGGGCTCTGTCCCGTTCCAGCACGACGCCGGAGCGGCTCGGTCCGGCGGCGACCAGGTTTGTCGCGGAAATCGAGGCGCTGCTGCGGCCGATGGCGATCGATGGCGCGCTGACCGAGGTGATCGCGACCTATGCTCTGATCGCGCGCCGCTCGGAAGGGGAGGAGTGATGCCTGACGCACCGCCGCCCCCTCCTCCCAACCCCCTCCCGCAATGGGAGGGGGAGCGCGCGGGAGCGGCCTGGGAGGCACGCAAGCTGCTGCGGGCGGCTCGGGTCGGCACGCTGGCCACCACGTCGGACGGCCAGCCGTACGCGTCTCTGGTCACGCCGGCCTCCTCGCCTGATCTGTCGCTGCTGCTGCTGCTGTCTGACCTGTCCGAGCACACTCGGCATCTGCGCGCCGAGCCGCGCTGCTCAGCGCTGGTGGCCGGCGCGCCGGAGAGCGCCAATCCGCAGACCGCGCCGCGCGTCACCATCACCGGGCTGGCGGAACGGCTGGTCGATCCGGCGCTGAAGGCGCGCTACCTGGCGCTGCATCCCTACGCGGCGCTGTACGCAGACTTCACAGATTTCTCGCTGTGGCGCATCCGGCCGCTCGGCGGCCTGTATGTCGGCGGCTTCGGCCGCGCCGTCCGGCTGCGCACCGGCGACCTGGCGCCGGACCCGGCATCCGTCGCCGCCATCGTCGCAGCCGAGGCCGGCATCATGGCGCATTGCAACGCCGATCACCCCGATGCGCTGGCGGCCATCGCCGGCGGGGCGGGCGAGTGGCGCATGGTCGCGGTCGATGTCGATGGCTGCGATCTTGCGCAGGGTGAGCGAGTGATCCGCGTCCACTGGTCGGCGCCGGTGGCCGACACGGGCGGCGTACGTCGCGAGCTGATTCGACTGGTCGAACCCGCCGGGCCGGTTGATGGCCGTCGGGGCGGGCAGTAGCGTGAGAGGGACAACAGGAGACGCATCGTGCTCAAGCTGGGATACAAGGCCTCGGCGGAACAGTTCGCCCCATCGAAGCTGCTGGCGTTCTCGGTGCTGGCCGAGCAGGTCGGCTTCGACTTCGGTGTTCATCAGCGACCACTTCCAGCCGTGGAAGCACACCGACGGCCATGCGCCGAACGCGCTGGTGTGGCTCGGCGCGCTGGGCGCTTCGACACAGCGCATCGTCATGGGCACGTCCGTGCTGACGCCGACCTTTCGCTACCACCCGTCGATTGTCGCGCAGGCGTTCGGCACGCTGGGCGCGATGTTCCCTGGACGCGTCGTGCTTGGCGTCGGCACCGGCGAAGGGCTGAACGAGGTGCCGTCGACCGGCATGGCGTGGCCGGAGACCAAGGAGCGCTTTGCTCGTCTGCGCGAGGCCAATCAGTTGATCCGCAAACTGTGGACCGAGGATCGCGTCAGCTTCGAGGGGCAGTTCTATAAGACGGAGAAGGCGACGATCTACGACAAGCCCGACAAGCCGGTGCCGATCTATGTCGCGGCGGCGGGGCCGCAGGTCGCCAAGTACGCCGGCCGGTCCGCGCAGGGCTTCATCTGCACCTCCGGCAAGGCGTGGAAGCTCTACACCGAGACGCTGCTGCCGAACGTCGCGGAGGGCCTGAAGCTGCGTCCAATCCGCCGGCCGAGTACGACCGGATGATCGAGATGAAGGTGTCGTTCGACACCGACCGCGAGCGCGCGATGCAGGACACGCGCCACTGGGCGGCGCTGGCGCTGACACCCGAGGAAAAGATGTCGGTCGAGGATCCGATCGAGATGGAGAACCTGGCCGCGGCCCTGCCGGTGGAGCGCGCGGCCAGTCGCTGGATCGTTTCCACCGATCCGGACGAGCACATCGAGAAGATCCGTCCCTATGTCGAGATGGGTTTCCGTCACCTGGTGTTCCACGCGCCGGGACCGGACCAGGAACGGTTCCTGCGGCTCTACAGTGAGCAGGTGTTGCCGAAACTCCGGCGCCGCTTCGATTAACCTGCCGGTGCGATGACAGTGCCACCAGCATGAGTGCCGCGCTCGAACTTGTGGCGCTGTCCGGCATTCCGATGGTCCGCGAGGGCGACGATATCGCCGCGCTGATCATCGCGGCGCTTGGCAGCAGGGAACTCCGCCGCGGCGATGTCGTAGTCGTGGCGCAGAAGATCGTCTCGAAGGCCGAGGGGCGCGCGGTCGATCTCGCCACCGTCACGCCTTCGGCCGAGGCGGAAAAGCTGGCGGCCGAGGTCGGGAAGGATCCGCGGCTGGTCCAGGTGATCCTGACGGAATTCGACGCGCGTCGTTCGTTCCCGGCCGAACCTGATCATCGTACAGCACCGGCTGGGCTTCGTCATGGCGAATGCCGGCATCGATCAGTCGAACGTGGCGCCCGCCGACGGCGTGCATCGCGTGCTGCTGTTGCCGCGCGATCCCGATGCCTCGGCCGAGGCGACTGCACGCGAAGCTGGTGCAGCACTACGGCGTCCCGATCGGCGTCATCATCAGCGACAGTTTCGGCCGCGCCTGGCGCCGCGGCACCTGTGGCATCGCGATCGGCGCGGCGGGCCTGCCGAGCCTGATCGACCTGCGCGGCCAGCCCGATCTGTTCGGCCGCACGCTGGAAGTCAGCATCATCGGATTTGCCGACGAGATCGCCGCGGCCGCATCGCTGCTGCAGGGCCAGGCGGCGGAAGCGCAGCCGGTCGTGCTGGTGCGCGGACTCGACTGGTCGGCGCCCGATAGCGCCGGCCGCTGAATTGGTGCGCCCATCGGAGGAGGACCTGTTCCGGTGACCGTGGTCGCACTGTCCGGCGGTGTCGGCGGCGCCAAGCTGGCGCTCGGCCTCAGCCGCGTGTTGCCGGCCGAGGAACTGCTCGTCGTCTGCAATACCGGCGACGATTTCGAGCATCTCGGGCTCAGCATCTCGCCCGATATCGACACGGTGATGTACACCCTGGCCGGCGTGGCCAACCAGGAACTCGGCTGGGGCCGCGGCGACGAGACCTGGTCGTTCATCGATACGCTCGGGACGCTGGGCGGCGAGACCTGGTTCCGGCTCGGCGATCGCGATCTCGCGGTGCACGTCGAACGCACGCGGCGGCTGCGCGCGGGCGAGACGCTGTCGGCGATCACTGCCGACCTGTGCGCGCGGCTTGGCGTGGGGCCGCGCGTGCTGCCGATGAGCGACGATCCGGTGCGCACGCGCGTGCGCACGGACGAGGGCTGGATCGATTTCCAGGACTACTTCGTGCGCCGGCGCTGCGAGCCGGTGGTGCATGAGCTGGCATTTCACGGCGCGACGCACGGCGCGCGCGCAGCCGGATTTCCTGGCGGCGCTGGCCGACCCGGAAACCAAGGCGGTGGTGATCTGTCCCGTCCAATCCGTTCATCAGCATCGAGCCGATCCTTGCGGTGCCTGGCGTGCGCGCGGCGCTTGCCGACTGCGCGGCGCCGGTCGTCGCGGTATCGCCGATCATCGGCGGGCGCGCGATCAAGGGGCCGACGGCGAAGATGATGGCGGAGCTTGGCATGACGCCAAGCGCCGGCGGCGTGGCGCGTCGCTATGACGACCTGATCGACGGCTATGTGTGCGACTTCGCCGACATGGATCAGGTGGCCGGCATCGGCGCCAAGGTCACGCTGGGGCAGACGCTGATGACCACGCTGGCCGATCGCGAGGCGCTGGCGCGCACCGTGCTAGGCGCGGCTCGCGTGTTGCGCGTCGATGACAGCAGGAGTTTGGGCGGCGGTGCCGGTGAAGGAATTCGCCGGCGCCAAACATCGTCTCGCCGCGATTGCTGACACCGCAGCAACGCCAGGCGCTGGCGGCGGCGATGCTGGAGGATGTGCTGGCCGCGCTGGCCGATGCGCCGCTGGCCGGCATCATGGTCAATACGCTCGATCCGGCCGCGACCGAGCTCGCACGTCGCTATGGTGCGCGTGTCGTGACCGACAATGCGCGCGACGGCCACACCGGCGCGGTCTCTGCGATGGCGCGCATCCTGGCGGCCGAGGGGCGAGAGGCGATGCTGACGGTGCCTGGCGATATCCCGCGCGTCACGGCAGATGAGATCGCCGCGGTTATCGCGGCGCGACGTCCAGCGCCATCGCTCACCATCGTTCCCGCGCATGACGAACGCGGCTCCAACGCGGTGCTCTGCTCGCCGCCTCTCGTGATGCCGCTGCACTTCGGCGACGACAGCTTTGTGCCGCATCTTGCCGCCGCGCGCGCGCTGGGTATCGAGCCGACGATTGTGAAGCTGCCTGGCATCGCGCTGGATATCGACCAGCCGCAGGACATACGGGCGCTGCTCCGCGCCGAACCGCGTATGGCTACGCGGGCCGTCGGGCTGCTGGAGCGGCTTGCCATTTCGGCACCCTCCTAGCGGATAGGATCAGACATCTGGCGTGGCTAGGAGGCAGCACGTGGCCCCCCCGGGATTTGGAGGGCCACGTGGCTCCCACTGCTGCCGCTCGATCAAAGTGGTCGGTGCCCCGAGCGCGTAGTCGCACCCGGAGCAGTTCAGGGTTGCCTGCGCCGTCTCGCGCGCCGAGCCGGCTACTTTGGTACGCAGGGCATGTCGACCATGGCCTCGGCCTTACGCGTCTGAGCGTTGACCGACCCGACGCCGCCACCTTCGGACTCGGCCTTGCGCGTCTGGGCGTTGACCGACCCGACGCCGCCACCCTCGGACTCGGCCTTGCGGGTCTGAGCGTTGACCGACCCGACGCCGCCACCCTCGGACTCGGCCTTGCGCGTCTGGGCGTTGACCGACCCGACGCCGCCACCCTCGGACTCGGCCCGATGAAACCCCGCCGGGCAGCCCGTGTACGGGGGCGCCGCAAAAGCTGCTGTTGCAAGGGTTGAACCTAGCAGCAGCGCGGCAAACGACCGATAAGACCACAATAGATGCATGACTAACCCTCCATCCCCTTCCGTCTGCTACGGCACGTATCACCTCGCAAGCCCACCGCAGTCTAAACACATCCGCGTAGGCGGGCGAGAGTGGCGTCGAACGTCCCCGACCGATCGCTGCGAGGGTTATTCCGCCGCCAGCATCTTGCGTGGCGGCGTTTGCACCACAGGCGCCAGTTCCGGTGCGTCGAACGAGACGGCGCGCCGCTCCTGCGACGCGGGACGATACAGCGTGTCCCGCTGCTCCGGAATGCGCCCGATCGAGCGGATCAGTCCCTCCATCGCCTCGGGTGGAAACTCCTGCCCGTGCTGCGTGCCCGCCGCGCGCGAGATGCTCTCGTTCATCAACGTGCCGCCGAGATCGTTGGCGCCGGCGTTCAGGCACAGCGCGGCGCCGTCCGGACCCATCTTCACCCACGACGTCTGGATGTTGGTGATCAGCGGATGCAGGGCGAGCCGCGCCACCGCGTGCATCAGCACCGCCTCGCGCAGCGTCGGGCCCTTGCGTGCCTGGCCACGCAGATACATCGGCGCTTCCATGTGCACGAACGGCAACGGCACGAACTCGGTGATGCCGCCGGTTTCGGCCTGAAGGTCGCGCAACACCAGCAGATGCCGCGCCCAGGAGACCGGACGTTCGACGTGGCCGTACATGATGGTCGATGTGGTGCGCAGGCCGAGCCGATGCGCGGTGCCCACCACGTCGAGCCACTGCGCCGTGTTCACCTTGTCCGGGCAGATGATCCTTCGCACCTCGTCGTCGAGGATTTCCGCAGCGGTGCCCGGCAGCGTGCCTAACCCGGCGTCTTTCAGTTGCGTCAGGAAGTCGTGCAGCGACAGCCCGAGCGTCGCCGCGCCTTGCGTCACCTCGAGGGGCGAAAACGCATGGACGTGCATATCGGGCAACGCCGCCTTGATCGCGCGGCAGATGCCGACATAGGTCGCGCCGGTGTAGTCGGGATGAATGCCGCCTTGCAGGCACACCTCGGTGGCGCCGCGATCCCACGCCTCGCGTGAGCGCCGCACGATCTCGTCGAGATCCAGATCGTACGGCGTGCCGCGCAATGCCTCGTGCGTCTTGCCCTTGGAAAAAGCGCAGAACTTGCAGCGGTAGTAGCAGATGTTGGTGTAGTTGATGTTGCGGTTGACCACGTAGCGGACGGTCTCGCCGCTGACCGTCTGGCGCAGCGCATCGGCGGCGGTGATGACGTGCTCGTAGTCGGCGTCGCGCGCAGCGAACAACCGGACGATCTCAGGTTCGTCCAGCCGTGCGCCGGACACTGCCTTCGCCACCGCTGCGGTGACCGTCGGATCGACGCCTTTGAGCAGTGGCGCGCGACGGCGCGGCAGCACGGTAAGCCCCGGCGCCCAGTCGTCCTCGCGCGCCCAGCCCTCCGCGTCGATCGCGCGGCGCACGCGTGTCGCGATGCCGGGCGCACACCACCGGTCCGCCTCGAACGCATAGGTCGGGTACACCGGCAGCCGGTGCACCAGCACCTTGCCCATCTCCGCGGTACGCTGCGCCAGTGCGTCGATCTGCGGCCACGGCGCCTCGGGGTTCACGTGATCCGGCGTCACCGGCGACACGCCGCCCCAATCGTCGATCCCCGCGTTGACCAGCTTCTCATACACGCCAGGCGACAGGTTCGGCGGCGCCTGCACGTGCACTTCGTCCGGCAGGATCAGCCGCGCCGCCGCAATGCTCCACAACAGGTCGTCGAGGTCCGGCTCCGGCGCCGTGGCCCGCTTGGTGTTGGGCTTGGCACGGAAGTTCTGCACGATCACTTCCTGGATGTGACCGTAGCGCTCGTGCAGATCGCGGATCGCCAGCAGCGCCTCCAGCCGCTCGGCCCGCGTCTCGCCGATGCCGATCAGGATGCCGGTGGTGAACGGCACCGCCAGTTCGCCGGCGATACGCATCATTTCCAGCCGCACCGCCGGCACCTTGTCAGGCGAGCCGTAATGCACGCCGCCCGGCTCGCACAGGCGATCGCTGCTCAACTCCAGCATGATGCCCATACTCGCCGACACCTCGCGCAGCGATGCCATCTCGTCGCGCGACATGATCCCGGGATTGACGTGCGGCAGCAGCCCGGTCTCCTTCAGCACCAGCGCGCACATCTCGCGCAAATATTCGATGGTCGTCGTGTGCCCCAGCGCGGCCAACGCCTCGCGCGCGGCACGATAACGCAGTTCCGGCTTGTCGCCCAAGGTGAACAGTGCCTCGGTGCAGCCCGCCGCGGCGCCGGCCCGGGCGATCGCCAATACCGCATCCGGCGACAGATATGCCGGCCGATCGTCGCGCGGCCGCTCCGCGAACGTGCAGTAATGGCACACGTCACGGCACAATTTGGTGAGCGGGATGAAGACCTTGCGCGAGTACGACACCAGCCGGCCATGCGCCGCGTCACGTCTGGCAGCCGCATGCGCCATCAGGTCCCCGAGCGGCTCAGTCTCGATGTCGTTCATCATGTCTTCCGCACCACTTCTTCTCCGAAGCGCTGGATCACGTCCAGCGTCTCCTCGATCGTCGGGCGTTGCACATACAGGATCACATGCCGCCCCCCGGCTGCCTCCAGGGCAGCCGCGTCCGCCAGCATGTCCGCTGAACTGCCGCTGAACAACTGCCACGGCTCGGGACTCCGCTCTGCGTTCCACACAGGTGCGGCAAACCACAGGTAGCCGACATCGATCGACGAAGGATCCCGACCGGCCTGCTCCGCTGTGCGGTGCAGCCGCTCGACGCCCTGCCGGAGCTGGGCCGGTGTGTTCAGGCGGATCTTCTGGTTGTTCGAGGCCGGATACCATGCATCGCCATACGTCACCGCGCGCCGCAATGCGGGAGCGCTGTCGCCGCCGACCCAGATCGGCAAATGCGGCCTCGATTCCGGCTTCGGCGAGAACAGCACGTCGGCGAATTTCACGTGCTTGCCGTCGAAGGCAGGCCGCGCATCGCTCCAGAGCGTGCGCCAGGCCTCCAGGTATTCGTCGGTCACCGCGCCGCGTTCGGCGAACGGCGGCGTGCCGAGGGCGGCGAACTCCTCAGGCATCCAGCCGGTGCCGACTCCGGCAATGACGCGTCCGCCGGACAGCACGTCCGCTGTCATGAACAGCTTCGCCGCCAGCACGGCGGGCCGGTATGGCACCACGGCGACCGAGGTCAGCAGCTTGATGCGCTGCGTGCAGCCGGCGAGAAAAGCCAGTGTCGCGATACAGTCGAAGCAGTCGCCCGTATCGGCGCCCGGCCAGCGGCCATCGGCGGTATAGGCATAGCGCACGTAAGACTGCACCGGCACGACCAGATGGTCCGACACGCCGAGATACGCATAGCCCAGCGCCTCTGCGTGCTGTGCCACCGCCATCACGTTTTCGCGTGACGTGAGGCAGCCGCGCGTGCCGATGTGAATGCCGAAATCCATTGCTCCCCCGTCTGGTTCGCGGCCGCGGATCGTGTGCTATCGTCGCCGCCAACGCAATTCAAGTGGAGGAACAAATGCAGATCGGGTGCAGCGCGCCGACCAGCGGACCCCTGATCGCGCCGGACAGCCTGGTGCGCATCGCGACCGAGGCCGAAATGCTGGGCTTCGACTACGTCACCGTCAGCGACCACGTGATGATTCCGACCAGCATCGCCTCACGCTACCCCTACAGCGAGTCAGGCGAATTCCCTTCTGGCGCCGGTGCCGCACGGCTGGAGCAGTTGACGACCGCCGCGTTCATCGCTGCCGTCACGTCGAAGCTGCGCATCGTAACCTCGGTGATGGTGGTGCCGCATCGGCCCGCGGTGCTGACCGCCAAGATACTGGCCACGATCGACTATCTGTCCAAGGGGCGGCTGACGTTGGGTATCGGCGCAGGCTGGTGCAAGGAGGAATTCGAGGCGATCGGCGCCCCCCCGTTCGAGGACCGCGGGTATGTCACCGATGAGTGGATGATGGCCTGCCGGGAGCTCTGGTCGAACGACGAACCGAAGTTCGAAGGCAAATACGTGAATTTCGCCGACGTGGTGTTCACGCCCAAGCCGGTGCAGAAGTCCATTCCGATCTGGGTCGGCGGCGAAAGTGGGCCCGCGCTGCGGCGCACGGCCAAATACGCCGATGCCTGGTATCCGATCGGCACCAATCCGCAGTTCCCGATGGACACGCTGACGCGGTTCAAGGGCGGCGCGGCGAAACTGCGCGATCTGGCGAAGAAGTTCGGCCGTGATCCCGCTGCGGTCGGACTGACGTACCGCGTGTCGTCGAATCCCGAGGCGCAGCCGAAGGGCACCGTGGATGGCGAGCGCAAACTGTTCACCGGCGGTGCCGCCGACTATGCGGGCGACATCCGGGCGCTGGCCGACGTAGGGGTGACGGCATTCGATTTCGGCCTGTTCGGTCCGACGCTGGCGGCGACGCTCGACAACATGCGTCGGTTCAAGGATGAGGTGGTGGCGAAGGTGAAGTGACACGCTTCGTCGCGGCTACGTCCCATGATTCCGGTCACCAGCAGAGGGCTCATATGCAAATCGGCTTCAATGCCCCCACCACAGGCGCTCTGATCGAGCCGGACAGTCTGCGCCGCATCATAACCGAGGGCGAGGCGCTGGGCTTCGATTATACCACCGTCAGCGACCACATAATGGTGCCGCGCAATCTGGGGTCGAAATATCCCTATACCGATAGCGGCGAATTCCCGGCCGGTACTGCGGCGGCCTGGCTGGAACAGCTCACCACCACCGCGTACATCGCTGCGCTGACTTCGAAGCTTCGCTTTGTCATGTCTGTGATGGTGGTGCCGCATCGCCCGGCCGTGCTGACCGCGAAGATGCTCGCCACCATCGACTATCTGTCGAATGGCCGCCTTACGCTCGGCATCGGCGTTGGCTGGTGCCGCGAAGAGTTCGAGGCGATCGCCGCCGCACCGTTCGACGATCGCGGCCATGTCACCGATGAATGGATGATGGCCTGCAAGGAGTTGTGGTCGAATGATGATCCACGCTTCGACGGCAGGTATGTGAAGTTCTCCGATGTCGTCTTCACGCCGAAGCCGGTGCAGCAGCCGATCCCGATCTGGGTTGGCGGCGAGAGTGCGCCCGCGCTGCGACGCACCGTGCGCTATGCCGACTGCTGGTATCCGGTCGGCAGCAACCCGCAATTTCCGATGAACACTATCAGTCGCTTCAAGGCTGGCCTGGCGCGGTTTCGTGGCTTCGTCGAGAGGGGCGGCCGTGATCCCGCGAGCCTTGAGGTGGCGTTGCGTGTTCTCGTGGGCCCTTCCGCCCGCGCGCGCCGCACGATCGACGGCGAGGCTGAAATGTTCACCGGAGGCACTGCTGAGTATGTTGCCGACATCGGGGCTCTGGCGGAACTCGGTGTAAGCGCTGTCGATGTGCGTCTGTTCGCCCCAACGCTCGATGCCACGATCGACAACATGCGCCGCTTCCGCGACGAGGTGATGACGAAGGTTCGATAGAAGGGAAACACGCGATGCAACTCGGCATCACCATGCGCATCAACGGCGCAACGCCGCAGCTCAGCATGAGCGAGGTGCTGGAGGCCGAACGCCTCGGCTATGTTTCGGTATGGTCGGGTGAGGCCTGGGGCACCGACGCGGTGTCGCCGGTCGCCTGGGTGCTGGCACGCACGACGAAGATCAAGGCCGGCACAGCGATCATGCAGATGCAGGCGCGCACCCCGTCCTGCACGGCGATGACCGCGATGACGCTGAATGCGCTGTCCGGCGGTCGGTTCCTTCTCGGCGTCGGGCCATCGGGACCGCAGGTGATCGAGGGCTGGCATGGCGTCGCGTACGGCAAGCCGCTCGGCCGCACCAAGGAATACATCGAGATCATCCGCAAGGCGTTGGCGCGGGAGGCGCCGCTGACCTATCAAGGTGAGCACTACCAAATCCCCTATGCGGGACCCGGCGCCACGGGCCTTGGCAAGCCGCTGCGCAGCATCGTGCACGGCGATCCCGGCATGAAGATCTACACCGCATCCATCACGCCGGCGGGATTGCGGACGGCGGGCGAGGTGTCGGACGGCACACTGCCGATCTGGTTCTCGCCCGAACAGGCGGATCAGGTGGTGCAGCCGATCCTTGACGGCCGCGTAAAGGCGGGAGAGCCGCGCGATCTGGATGGGTTCGACCTTGCGCCCTATGTGAAGATCGCCATGGGGGATGATTTGCAGGCGTGCCGCGATGCGCTGCGGCCGAACCTGGCGCTGTATATCGGCGGGATGGGCGCGCGGTCGAAGAACTTCTACAACGACTTCGCCGTGCGGCTTGGCTATGAGGAAGCTGCGGCGAAGATCCAGGACCTTTATCTGGGGGGCCACAAGAAGGACGCCGAGGCGCTGGTGCCGGACAGGCTCATCGACGAGATCGCACTAGTGGGTACCGCCGACCGGGTCAAGGACCGTCTGCAGGCATGGAAGCAGGCGGCGCAGGGCGGGAAGCTGACGACCATGGTGCTGACCGGCGCCACGGTCGAGGCGTTGCGTGTGGTGGCAGAGGCGGTGCTGTAAGGCTCGGATGATCGGCGCGGCCCTGCCGGACAGCGTCCGCAGCCAATGGCCATTCCAACCGCGCTTCGAGCGCGTCAATGGCTGGCGGATGCATTATGTGGACGAAGGCAGCGGCGATCCAGTCGTGTTGCTGCACGGCAATCCGACCTGGGGCTTTCTGTATCGCGACTTCGTGGCGCCGCTGACAGTGGCGGGATATCGCGCCATCATTCCGGACATGATCGGCTTCGGCCTTTCCGAGAAGCCGGCGCGCGAGCAGGCGCACAGCCTGGACGGTCATATCGCAAATCTGACTGGGCTCCTGCGCGCGCTTGATCTTGAGCGGGTGACGCTGGTGTGCCACGACTGGGGCGGTCCGACAGGTCTCGGCTTCGCGCTGTCAAATCCCATGCGCATGCGAGCGCTCGTGCTGATGAGCACATGGGCCTGGCCGCTGCCACCGGCCGAATTCCACACTCGTATGTTTCCCTGGCGGATGATGCACGCGCCATTGCTCGGGCCCTACCTGCTGGGACGGCACAATGCGCTGGCTGGTCGCGGTGTTTATCTGTCGGTGGTCGACCGCAGGCGATTTCAGGAGCGCGCGCAGTTGGCGTACGAAGCGGTATTGCCTGATCCGGCGAGTCGTCTGTTGACCTGGACCTGGCCGCGCTGGATCCCGCTGGACGCGAGCGCGCGCGCATTCGAACGCTTCGCATGGCTGGAACGCGAGCTTGCGACGTGCCGCCTGCCAACGTTGCTGGTCTGGGGCCGCGAGGACGATGTATTCGACCCGTCGGTCTTCATCCCACGATTCAGGCAGCTGCTGCCGCATGCCGAGGGACCGCATCTGGTGACCGGCCGTCACTTCCTGCAGGAAGACTCCGGTCTCGAGATTGCAGGGCACATCGTCGATTTCCTGCGACGTCTGACATGATTGGCCCGATCCCGGAGCCTTCGCTCGACGGCAAGCGTCTGGCGTTCGTGCTCGTCGAAGATCGGCTCGGCCACTACCCCGAGTTTCGCGCCTTCTTTGTTCGCACCTTCGATCTCGATCGTGTGGGCCTCGCGCGACCGGGCTATGTGCAGGCACCTTCCGGAACCGTCTATGCGCTGATCTTCATCGGACGCAGTGGTGGACCCTTCCCGTCCGGTGTGGAAATACACGCGGTCGTTCCGGCGCTCGAGCCGATCGACGAAGCGGCGGTCGATAGCGATCTGTGGTCGATCCTGCGCTGGATGGTGGAAGGTGTCGGCGGCGAGTGGACCACCGATGCGATGGAGGCGACCGGGCGCCTCTTTCGCATACCCGCCAGTATGGACGCAGAGGGTTCGCGCTCCTAGCATCGATCGACTTCGGCAAAGGAAGTAACCATGAGCGGAGCGTCACCGGTCAGCCTGGAGCGTCAGGGCGACATCGGCGTGATCACCGTCAACTATCCGCCGGTGAATGCGCTCGGGCCCGGCGTTGCGGAAGGCATCAAGGACTGCATCGCGAGCGGCAACACTGATCCGGCGGTCAAGGCGATGGTGCTGATCGGCGCCGGCCGCAGCTTCATCGCCGGAGCCGATATCCGTGGTTTCGGCACCAATCGTCCCCGGCCGCCGCTCGGCGAGCGTGTCTACGATGTGCTCGATGGCAGCAGCAAGCCGGTGATAGCCGCAATTCATGGCTATGCGCTAGGCGGTGGGCTGGAGATCGCGATGGCCTGTCATTATCGGATCGCGCTTCCGAGTGCGAAGGTCGGATTGCCGGAAGTGCTGATCGGCATCCTGCCAGGTGGTGGCGGCACGCAGCGTCTGCCGCGACTGATCGGTGCCGAGGCGGCGCTCGACATGATCGTGACCGGGCGTCACGTGCCGGCGCCGGAAGCCAAGAAGCTCGGCATCATCGATGAGTTACTGCCGGAGAATGCTGATCTGCTCGAGTCAGCTATCGCCTATGGCACGCGCATCATGGGCGCGCGTCCGCTGCCGCGTGTGCGCGACCGCGCCGTGAAGCTGGCGGATCCTGGCATCTTCGACGCGATGCGCAAGTCGATCGCTCGCCGCGCACGGAACCAGAAGGCGCCGTATTACTGCATCGACGCGGTCGAGGCGTCATGCCTGATGCCGTTCGACGATGGCTGCCGCCGTGAGGCGGATCTGTTCAAGGAGCTGGAGAACTCCGACGAAGCGCGCGCGCTGCGCTATGCGTTCTTCATCGAGCGCGAGGTCTCGCGGCTGCCAGACATTCCCGCCAACACGCCGGTGCGCGACTTCACCAACGCAGCCGTGGTCGGCGCCGGCACGATGGGTGGCGGCATCGCCATGAGCTTCGCGGATTTCGGTATCCAAGTGAAGATCATGGACTCCACGCCGGAAGCGCTGGAGCGCGGCATGCAGCGCATCCGCGACAACTACGCGACATCGGTGCGGCGCGGCTCGCTGGGCGACGCCGAGATGAAACGTCGGCTCGCGCGCATTGAACCGGTCGTGGACTACGAGGACATCGCCGATTGCGACCTCGTCATCGAGGCCGTGTTTGAGGAGATGGACGTCAAGAAGCCGGTGTTCGCCAAGCTGGACGAGGTGATGAAGCCGGGCGCGCTGCTGTTCTCCAACACGTCGGCGCTGGACATCGACCAGTTGGCGACTATGACGCGAAGACCGCAGGACGTGGCGGGCACGCATTTCTTCAGCCCGGCCAACGTGATGAAGCTGTTGGAGGTGGTGCGCGGCCGGTCGTCATCGCCGCAGACTTTGGCGACGGCGATGCAGTTAGGCCGCCGGATCGGCAAGATCTCGGCGATGGCAGGCAACACCGATGGTTTCGTCGCCAATCGCTCGCGCGCGCCGTTCAACACCGAGATGGTGATTCTGCTGGAAGAAGGGTGCCTGCCCGAGCAGGTGGACAAGGTGATGGTGAACTTCGGCTATCCGATGGGGCCGTTCGCTGTCGGTGATCTGGCGGGCCTCGATATCGGCTACGCCAGCCGCAAGCGCCGCGCCGCCGAGAACCCGAACTTCCGCAAGCAGCCGATCGCCGATCGACTGGTGGAGATGGGACGCCACGGCCAGAAGACCGGCGCCGGCTGGTATCGCTACGAAAAGGGCGACCGCACGCCGCATCCTGATCCGGCTGTCGCCGCGATCATCAAGGAGGTCGCCACTGGTCTCGGCATTCCGCAGCGGGAGTTCACCGACCAGGAGATCCTGCGCCGGCTGCTGTTCTCGTCGGTGAACGAGGCCTGCAAGATTCTGGAGGAAGGCAAGGCATATCGGCCGAGCGACATCGACGTTATGTGGCTGCACGGCTTTGGCTTTCCACGCTACCGTGGCGGGCTGTTCTACTGGGCCGATGGCATCGGCGTGCGCGACGTGTACAACCAGATCGCCGCGTGGCATCAGCAGTACGGCGATCGTTGGGCGCCGTCGCGCCTATTGCGCGAGCTCGCCGAAGCCGGCACTCCGTTCCGCGAAGCCAAGGCCGCAGCCTTCGTGCCATAGGGGGAAACACCGTGTCCGCAGTCATCGATGATCTCAACGACATTCCGGACGAGGACTTCCGCATGCATGTGCGGCAGTGGATCGAGGCGAACTATCCGCCGGAGATCCGTAACCCGCCGAGCAGGCTGCACTACAAGGACACCAAGCCCTGGTATCAGAAGCTGTCGCGAAAGGGCTGGCTCTGCCCCGGCTGGCCGAAGGAATTCGGCGGCATGGGACTGTCGCCCGGCAAGCAGCTCATCTTCCTTGAAGAGAAGGAGCGTCACGGCTGCTCTCGCTTCAACGAGATGGGCATCACCATGCTGGGGCCGCTGCTGATCCGCTTCGGCACCAAGGAGCAGCAGGACTACTACCTGCCGAAGATCCTGACCGGCGAACACATCTGGTGCCAGGGCTATTCCGAACCGAATGCCGGTTCCGATCTTGCCAGCCTGCGCACGGAGGCGGTGCTGGACGGTGATGAGTGGGTGGTGAACGGCCAGAAGATCTGGACATCGCTGGCGATGGACGCGAACTGGATCTTTCTCCTGGTGCGCACCGATAAGCAGGCGAAGAAGCAGGACGGCATCAGCTTCCTTCTGGTACCGATGGACAGTCCAGGCGTCACTGTGCGCCCGATCACCAACATCGATATGGGCGACGAGTTCTGCGAGACGTTCTTCGACAACGTGCGCGTGCCAAAGGGCAACATGGTCGGCCAAATCAACAAGGGCTGGACGATGGCGAAGAACCTGCTGGGGTTCGAGCGCATCGGGTCCGGTGCGCCGCGGCAGTCGTCCTATGCGCTGTCCCGGCTGCGCCTGCTGGCGGAGCGGATGGGCGTGTGGGAGGAAGAGTGGTTCCAGGACCGCTACACGCGTCTGCGCCTCGATCTCGAGGACCACAAGGCGCTGTACAGCGAATTTGTCGCGAAGGTGTATCGCGGTGAATCGCTGGGGCCGGACGTGTCGATGCTGAAGGTGTACCAGACCGAGCTCTATCAGCGCATCACCGAGACGATGCTGGAGATCGCCGGCGAGCACGGCGGTCAATTCGGTCCGCTGGATGGCAATCGCGAGCTCAACCCGGCAGGGCTGTTCATACAGTCGCGGCCATCGACCATCTACGCAGGATCGAACGAGATCCAGCGGAATATCCTGGCGAAGAACGTGCTGGAACTGCCTGGCGGTTGACCCGGCACGACTGACTCTGCGACGCTCCGCCGGTGTGCCGCGTAGACGGCGCAGCGGCGGAGGAAAATCCATGGCCCAGACAATAGAGGGCTTCGTCGGCACGTCGCTCGACGACGCCCGCATGAGCCCGATCCATTGGCGCGTCTTCGCGTTGATCTCCGCAGGCTATTTCTTCGATGTCTGCGACTACGTGATCCTAGGGGCGCTCATCCCCGACATGGTCCGCAGCGGCTTCGCGACACCGGGGCAGATCGCGACCGTCGCCAGTGCCACGCTGTTCGGCCTGTTCGTCGGCACGCTGGCGCAAGGTGAGTTCACCGACCGCTTCGGCCGGAAGACGGTGTATCAGTTCAACCTGCTGCTTTACGGACTGGCGACCATCGCCGCGGCGTTCTCGCCCAATTACGTCTGGCTCGCTGTGCTGCGTTTCATTGCGGGTATCGGTCTCGGTGCCGAGCAGCCGCTGTGTTTCGCTTATGCTGGCGAATATGCGCCGAAGAATATTCGTGGCCGGTTCATCGCCGGCGTGCAGATGATTGGCGGTGCCTGGTCATGGCCGCTCTCCACCCTGTTCGCGCTCGCGTTTCGCGACACGCTCGGCTGGCGCGGCATCTGGATCGTCATTGGCGTGTGTGCGCTGATCGTGTTTCTGTTCCGCTTCTCGTTGCCGGAGTCGCCACGTTGGCTGGCGACACATGGCCAGGGCGATCGCGCGATCGAGCTGCTCAGGCGCATGGGCATCGCCGGCCCGCGCGAACCATTGGCGACGGACGCCGCGAGCAACACGCACAGCGATCCGATTGCCGTGGTGTTCCGCCTGTACCGCGGCCGGGTCATCGCCGGTATGGTGTGCTTCGTCGCGTTCTTCGGCGTCGCACTGGGGCTAGGCACCTGGCTGCCGAACATGATGGCCGATCGCGGCATGACCATCACCAAGTCGCTGACCTACACGTTCGGCATGACCCTGGCGTTCCCCTGCGCCAGCCTCTGCATGATGTACGCGTTGGAACGCTTCGGCAGGAAGCCGACCTCGATCGTGTCGTTCGTGCTCGCCGGCGCGTTCGCCGTGGCATTCGTCAACGCGACCAGCGACACCATGCTGCTGATCGTTGGCTTCTGCATGATCTTCTTCATCCAGCTTGCCGGCAATTCGATGCAGATCTTTGCCTCCGAGGTGTTCCCCACGAACGCGCGCGCCTCGGGCTTCGGCCTCGCGCAGGCGGCCGGCCGCCTCGGCACCGCATTCATCATTCCCGCGATCCTGTGGATTCAGACCAGCTACGGCATCGGCGCGGTGTTCGTCTCGGTTGCCGCGGTGCTGGTGATTGCGGCCTTTACCGTGAAACTGCTCGGCCCGGAGTCACGCGGCGTGTCGCTCGATGTGCTGGCGCCGCCGACCGGCTGATGCTTCAGGCCGGAATCCGCACTGGCAGCGCGGTGATGCCGTGGATGAAGTTGGAGTAGATCCGCTTTGGCTCCTCCATCATCTCCACCACCATGCCGCGTTTGAGAATCTCCTCCCACAGGATGCATAGCTGCAGTTCGGCCAGCCGGTTGCCGACGCAGCGATGGATGCCGAACCCAAACGACAAGTGCTGCCGAGGCCGCGCGCGGTCCACCAGGAACTCGTTCGGCCGATCGATCGCGTCCTCGTCACGATTGCCCGAGACGTACCACATGCACACCTTGTCGCCCTCGCGGATCTGCTTGCCGTCGATCTCGGCGTCCGCCGTCGCGGTGCGCCGCATGTGCACGATTGGCGACTGCCAGCGGATGATCTCCGATACCGCGCCAGGGATGAGCGCCGGGTTCTCGCGCAGCTTGCGGTACTCGTCCGGGTGCCGGTTCAGCGCCCAGATGCTGCCCGACATCGAATTCCGCGTCGTGTCGTTGCCGCCGACGATCAACAGCACAAGGTTGCCGAGAAAGTCGCTCGGCCGCTCGGGCAGGTTCCGCGTCGCCTCGCCATGCGCCAGCATCGACAGCAGGTCGGGCCGCGGGTCTGCCTTCTGCCGCTCGTAGAACAGCCGGGTCATCGTCTCGAGGCAGTCGGTCAGCAGCTCGAGGCGCTTCTCCTCGGAATCCACGATGCCGCCCGCCTTCGGGTCCATCGTCGCTACGTCCGACCAGAACGTCAGCTTGCGCCGTTCGGCGACCGGATAGTCGAACAGCGTCGCCAGCATCAGCGTGGTCAGTTCGATCGATACCCGCTCGACCCAGTCGAACGTCTCGTTGCGGGGCAGCCCGTCCAGCACGCGCTGCGTGCGCTCGCGGATCTGCTCCGACATACGTTGTAGGTTCATCGGCGCGACGACAGGGCTCACCACCTTGCGCTGCTCGTCGTGATACGGCGGGTCAGAGGAGATGAAGCTGCGGCGGCGGAATTCCGGCGGGATATCCCTGATGGTGATACCGCCGAGACGTGCCTCCGAGGAGTAGAGCTGGTGGTTCGTCTCGACATGCATGATATCCTTGTACTTGGTCACCGACCAGTACGAGCCATACATGCCGGCCTTGGTGTAGTGCACCGGATCCTCGCGACGCAGGCGCTCGAAATACGGGTACCAGACGTCGTTCTGGTACAGCTTCGGGTCGCTTACGTCGATCGCGTCGAGCGGCAGCGAATACGCGTCCTCGGCTGGGTCGAAATGCACGGGGGCGTTCATGAACGAAAACTCCTGTTCCTGTCCCCAGACTATAGGGAAATCCAAACCGCCGACAGCAGCATCCTAAGGCGCGAAGCGATCGCCACCGTCGGGCGCCGGCACGTCGAACGCATTTACCACGCCACACAGCGCGACATAGAAGTTGGCGATGGCGGTCAGCTCGACCAGCCACTGCGCGCCATGCCGTTCTCGCAACGCGTCGAACACCGCCTGCTCCACCCGGTTCGTCCGCATGAGCTGCCGCATGTACACCACGATATCGCGTTCGTCCGCCGGCAGCCCTGCCGGGTCGCCCTTGGCGCGTAGCAGGTCGATCACCTCCTCGCGCAGTCCGGCACGGCGCGATGCATCCACCTGCGCCGCCCAGACATAGTTTGCCTCACGCTCGCGCACCGCGGTCAGCACCGCGATCTGCCGCAGTTGCGGCTCGACGATCGACCCCTCGCGTGCGAACGGCACCAGAGGCAGCAGGTGCTCGGCCAGTTGCGGACTGTGCAACAAGACGCTGAACGGACCGCGTACCCGGCCGAACACCTGCATCACCTGGTCGAAGACATAGTGGTGTTCGGGCGCGACATCGGCCTTGCTGGCGACCGGGGGAATGCGCGGCATGTTCGCCTCCGTCATTTCAGGGCGGCGTAGGGCTTGCCCCAACTATCCTGGTATACGATCTCCGCCAGCTTGCCGCGCCCGACTTGGCCGAACCGGCCCATCGGATAGCCGATCGGCAGGATGGCGTAGGAGTGGACGCCCTCGGGCAGGCCCATCGCCGCCTCTGCCTCCTTCTCGTACAGCAGGTGCCGCGTCGTCAGCGTCGAGCCCAGCCCAAGCGCGCGTGCCGCCAGCAGCATGTTCTGCACCGCCGGATAGATCGAGGCACCCGACCAGCGCGTCGGCTTGGCCGTGCCTTCGTCGATGCAGGCGACTATCCACACGGGGGCCTCGTGGAAGTGGTCCGTCAAATACTCCACCGCCGCATGCTGACGCTTGTAGCGCTCCGGAGTCACGCCTGGCGGCGGATCACTTGTAGCGTAGCGCGGCCCCACCACCTCGTCGAACGCCTTTTTGTACCAGGTCTGCACCGCCTGCTTGACCTTCGGGTCCTTGATCACCACGAAGCGCCAGCGCTGCGTATTGCCGCCATTCGCGGCACAAGAGCCCGCCTCAAGAATCTTGCGGATCAACTCATCCGGCACGGGGTCCGGCTTCAGCCGCCGCATCGAGCGCGTCGTCTGCATGATCTCGAACAGGTCGTCCATGTCCTCCATCTCCTTTCCCGGTTTCCGCCAGCATAGCCCACGACGCGCCAAAGGTGCAGGATCGGCTGGAACGATGCCCAGCGCCCCCTCCATCGTCAGTCTGCTGCTGCTACTGGGCCTTGGCTTCTTCTTCGGCCTCGCGTTCGAGGAATTCTACGCCCGCCTCAATCAGAAGCGCCCCGGCGGGGTGCGGACCTTTCCTCTGCTGGCCCTGATCGGCGCCCTGCTGTACCGCCTGGATTCAGCGCATCTGGTTCCGCTCGGAGCCGGGCTGTTGGCCTTGAGCGCCTGGCTCACCTGCTACTACTGGCGCCGCCTGGACGAGACCGACGCAGAGGGGTTCCCGAACGTCGGGCTGATGGTGCCGATCTGCAACGTCCTCGCCTTCCTGCTGGGGCCGGTCGCTCTCGCCGAACCGCCCTGGGTCCCCGTTGGCGTCACCGTCGCGGCGGTGCTGCTACTGACCGCACGCGCCGAGTTGCACGGGTTCGCCCACCGCATCGAGCTAGCCGAGATCGTCAATGCCGGTCGTTTTCTGCTGCTGACCGGCTTCGTGTTGCCACTGCTGCCGGACAAGCCGGTGACCAATCTCACGCCGATCACGCCGCATCAGGTGTGGCTGGCGGTGGTCGCGGTCTGTACCGTGTCGTACGCGAGTTACCTTTTGCAGCGATATGTCGCACCGCGCGGTGCCGGGCTGCTGGTGGCGTTGCTTGGCGGCCTTTATTCCTCGACCGCGACGACTTTGGTGCTGGCGCGGCGGGCGCGCGACGAGGCGTCCGCGGCGCGGCAGTCCGAGGCGGGCATCGTGCTCGCCACATCGGTGATGTACCTGCGGCTGTTGATCATCATCTTGGCGTTCAACCGAGACCTGGCGCTGGCATTGGCCCCCCCGCTGGCCGTGCTGTCGGCGCTTGGCTTGGCGCTGGCGCTGGGTTGGTATTGGCTCGGCGGTCCGCCACGGCCCGGTACGGGGCGGGAAAGCGCGCCGGCCAACCCGCTGGAGCTCGGTCACCGCGGCGACCTTCGCCGCGCTGTTCGTGGTGATCTCGATTGCCACTGCGTGGGCCACGCAGCACTTCGGCTCCGCCGGCATCTACGCCTTGGCGGCTATCGTCGGCGTGTCCGACATCGACCCATTCGTGCTGAACCTGGCGCAGGGCGATGCGGCACAGATCACCGTCCGTGTCGGCGCGGGCGCCATCCTGGTCGCCGCCTCGTCCAATAACCTGCTCAAGTCTGTCTATGCGATCGTGTATTCCAGCGCGCGCGTGCGAGCCGCACCCGCGGCGTTGGTCCTTCTGGCAGCGCTCGGGATTGCCGCGGCAGTGGTGCTCCAGCCGTAGCTGCTGCTACAGAGGTTATCCCTCCGAGGCCGGGCTGAGAGGCTGTGGTTGCTGGACACGCAACCCCCGTCCGGAGGCCTCGGATGGACATCCATGATAATGCGCGCACAGCCCGCCATGGTCGAATGCTGATGGTGCAGCGCCTGGCCCGCGGCTGGTCCGTCACCGCGGTCGCCGCGGCTCAGGGCGTCACGGCGAAGACGGTGCGGGAATGGCGCAATCGCCCACCAAGCCGAAGGCGAGGTCGGCCTGCTCGATCGTTCGTCCCGCCGCATCACAGTCCGCGCAGGCTCGCCGAGCAGGTGCAGTCCGAGGTTGTGGCGTTGCGTCGCGATCGGCTGAGCGGCCCCGCAATCGCTCGCCGGCTCGGCCGTCCCGTCTCCACGGTTGGTGTCGTTCTGCGTCGCCACCGGCTCGACCGCCTCGCGGCGCTGGAGTCCCGCCCCAACGGAGGGGACAACCTCCTTGGAAACGACGACTCGCCTAGCCGCCGAGCGCGACGGCGACGGCCTGGCGCAATGCGGGGAGCACCTCCTGGCCGAACCACGGATTGCGCCGCTCCCAGGCGGTGGTGCGCCACGAAGGGTGTGGCAGCGCGAAGTAGTGCGGCAGGTGCGAACGGAAGTCGCGGACGCGCTCGGTCATCGCGCCACGGCCTAGCACGTACGTCAGGGAATAGGAGCCCACCAGCAGCGTCAGGCGGATCGCCGGCATGACCGCCAACAGCCGCTTGTGCCAAAGCGGCGCGCATTCCGGCCGAGGCGGGGCGTCGCCGCCATTCGGCAAGCGGCCGGGGTAACAGAATCCCATCGGCACGATCGCCACACGCGTCTCGTCGTAGAATGTATCGCGGTCCATTTGCAGCCAGGCCCGCAGGCGATCGCCCGACGGGTCATTGAATGACAGGCGGGTCTCGTGGACCTTGGTGCCCGGTGCCTGGCTGACGATCAGCAGGCGCGCGGTCGCGGACGCGCGGAAGACCGGCCGCGGACCTAGCGGCAGGTGCGCGGCGCAGACTCGGCAAGCCCGTATTTCAGCGGCTAGGCAGGCAAGGGAATGCCCTTCCCCCCGACCTCCTCCCGCAGCGAGAGGGGGAGAATGCGGCTCGCTCCACCTCCCCGCGCGGGCGGGGGGGAGGGCCTCTTCCACGCGGCGGATCCCAGCCCAATCGGCCTCGCCGGAGTGGATCGAGCCCCTACCCAATAAGCCCCCGCCGCCACAGCTCAGCCACCACCTGCTCCGCCAGCACCTCCGGCGCCGCGCTCAGCGTTGGCAGCCGCATTTCTGGATCCAGCGGCTCCTCGTATGGCGCATCCACGCCGGTGAAATTGCGGATCTGCCCGGCATCCGCCCGCCGGTACAGCCCCTTCGGGTCGCGCCGTCGGCACTCGTCCACCGGGGTGTCAACGAAGATCTCCAGAAACTCCCCTTCCGCCACGCAATCCCGCGCCAGCATCCGTTCCGCCCGGTACGGCGAGATGAACGACACCAGCACGATCAGTCCCGCCTCGACGAACAGTTTGGAAACCTCCGCGATGCGCCGGATGTTCTCCACCCGGTCCGCTTCGGAAAACCCGAGGTCCCGGTTGAGCCCATGCCGCACATTGTCGCCGTCGAGGCTCATGGTGTGCCGCCCCTGAGCGTGCAGCGCCTTCTCCACCAGATTGGCGATGGTCGACTTCCCCGCCCCGGACAGTCCGGTGAACCACAGTACCGCCGGCTTCTGCCCCATCAGGCCGGCGCGCGCTTCCTTGTCCACATCCACGCGGTGCCAGTGCAGATTGCTGGCGCCGCCGCGCAGGTCGGTCACCATCCCGGCGCCAACAGTGTTGCGCGTCAGCCGGTCGATCAGGATGAACCCGCCCAGCTCGCGGCTCACCGCGTAGCGCTCGCACGGCAATCGCTCCGCCAGCGAGATCGTCACCTTCCCGATCTCGTTCAGCGCGAGTTCGCGCACTGGCACCTCGGCCAGCGTGTCCACGTCGAGCCGGTTGGTGATGTCGGTGATCGTGCCGATCACGCTGCGCGAGCCGAGCATGAACAGATACGCCCGGCCGCGGAACAGCGGCGTCTCGTCCATCCACACCACCCAGGCTGTCACCTGATCGGCCAGGGCTGGCGGCGGCGCCACCGCCAGAATGTCGCCCCGCGACACGTCGATCTCGCGGTCCAGGACCAGCGTCACCGCGTCGCCCGGCCCGGCCTCCGCCAAGTCGCCATCCATGGTGACGATGCGCGATATTTTGGCCTCGGTGCCCGACACGACGTTCACTACTGCCGCACCCGGGCGGACTGTCCCGGTCGCCACCGTGCCGGCATAGCCGCGGAACGTGTGGTCCGGTCGCGCAACGAGCTGCACCGGCATACGAAACGCCCGCTCTGCCACGTGCGAGGTGGGCTCTGCACCTTCCAGCGCCGTCAGCAGAGTTGTGCCCGAATACCAGGGCATCCTCGTGCTCGCCGAAGTCACGTTGTCGCCGTCGCGCGCGCAGACCGGAATCGCAGTTACCGCCAGCGGTCCCAGTTTGCCCAGCAGCGCGTAGAAGTCGGTGACGATCTTGCCGAACACCGCCTGATCGAATTTGACCAGGTCCATCTTGTTTACCGCCAGCACCACCTGACGGATGCCCAGCAGCGAAGCGATCGCCGCGTGCCGTCGCGTCTGCACCAGCAGCCCTTTGCGTGCATCGACCAGCAGCACAGCGACGTCCGACGCGGATGCGCCGGTCACCATGTTGCGGGTATACTGCTCGTGGCCGGGTGCGTCGGCCAGGATGAAGCGCCGCCGCGGCGTCTCGAAGAACCGGTAGGCGACGTCGATCGTGATGCCCTGATCGCGCTCGGCCGACAGTCCGTCGACCAGCAGCGCATAGTCGATGCCGTCCTCCACCGTGCCGAACCGCTTGCTGTCGCGCTCTAGCACTGCCATCACGTCGTCGGGGATGGTGCCGCACTCGAACAGCAGCCGGCCGATCAGCGTGGACTTGCCGTCATCGACCGAGCCGCACGCCAGCACGCGCAGAAGCGAATCCGGCATTAGAAATAGCCCTCGCGCTTCTTCTTCTCCATCGAGGCGTCCTCGTCCTGGTCGATCAGCCGTCCGGCGCGTTCCGAAACGCGCGTGGTGAGCATCTCGGCGACGATCTCTTCCAGGTTGCCGGCGGACGATTCGACTGCCGCAGACAGCGGGTAGCAGCCGAGCGAGCGAAATCGCACCAAACGTTCCACCGGCTGCTCGCCCGGTCGGAATTGCATCCTATCGTCGTCGACCACGATGATCAGGCCGTCGCGCTCCACCGTCGGCCGTTGCGCGGCAAAATACAGCGGCACAACCTCGATGCCCTCCGCCAGGATGTAGGTCCATACGTCCAGTTCGGTCCAGTTGGACAGCGGGAAGACCCGCAACGTCTCGCCCGGAGCGAGATTGCCGTTGTAGAGGTGCCAGAGTTCCGGTCGCTGTCGCTTCGGGTCCCAGCTATGCCCCGGCCCGCGCACTGAGAACACCCGCTCTTTCGCTCGCGAGCGTTCCTCGTCGCGCCGCGCGCCGCCGATCGCTACGTCGTAGCGGCCCTTGGTCAGCGCCTCCTTGAGCGCGTCGGTCTTCATCACCTGGGTGTAGATGCTGCTGCCGTGGTCGAACGGATTGATATTCTGTCGCAGCCCTTCGGGATTGGTGTGCACGTGCAGATCGAAGCCGAGCCGCTTAGTCGTCGCATCGCGAAACCTGATCATGTCGCGGAACTTCCACGTCGTGTCGATGTGCAGCAGCGGAAACGGCGGCCTGGCCGGGAAGAATGCCTTGCGCGCCAGGTGCAGCAGCACCGAGGAGTCCTTGCCGATCGAATACAGGACCACGGGCCTTGCGGCCTGGCCGGCGACCTCGCGGAGGATGTGGATGCTCTCGGCTTCGAGTGCTTTCAGATGCGGCGGGTGTATCGTCGTCAAGGCGAATCCTTGCTCCTGAAATGTGCCAACCTCGTATCGGACGCACCTGCCTCTAGTCCAGGGGAGAGCCTGATGTAAATGGCGATCACGGCCTGGCAGGATCTGCGCTAGGTTGCCGACGGGGAAGCTTGACCCACAGGAGACCAATGGCGATCGTGCCTGGACGCAGTTGGCGAGCGCTTGCCGTGCCGGCCGATATTATCGACCGCGCGCCGCGCGCCGCGGTGGACGTCGCCTTGGTATTGGCGGTCGACAGTTCGGGCAGCATCAGCGAGCAGCGTCTGACAATGCAGATTCAGGGCTACATCGGAGCGCTGCGGCACCCCTCGTTCATCGAGGCTGTGCGCGGTGGACGGCGCGCGCAGATCGCCCTCACCTACGTCACCTGGACCGACGCGCGCCGCCAGGAGCAGGTGGTACCGTGGCACGTGATCCAGGATCAGCCCGGCGCCAACGCCTTCGCCCAGGCGATCCAGGACGCGTTGCGCCCTTTGCCGGGCTGGACCTCGATCAGCGGCGCGATCGACTTCTGCACCGGACTGCTGTTGAGCTGTGGCTACATCGCGACGCGCCGCGTGATCGACATTTCCGGCGACGGCGCCAACAACGACGGCCGGCCGGTGACCGAGGCCCGCGACGCCGCGGTCGCTGCCGGCGTGACCATCAACGGCCTGCCGATCACCGAGGTCGAACCCAACCTCGAGCAGTATTACCGCGACAATGTCATCGGCGGCCCCGACTTGTTCGTCGTGGTGGCGAGCGAAAGCGCTGCGTTCGGCGCCGCGGTCCTGCGCAAGCTGCTGGTCGAGGTCGCCGGCATTCAGCCGCCGGGCGCTGCCTGACTAGGCGTCCAATGCGGCTCGCACGGTTGCCGCGAGGTCGCGGCGCCGGTATGGCTTGCGGATCACCACGTCGGCCGCCGGCGCATTGTCCGGCTCCGGCCGGAAATATCCGCTGGTGAACAGCACCTTAAGCCCCGGCCGAAGCTGCCGCGCCGCGTCCGCCAGCTGATGGCCGGTCATGCCGTCCGGCATGACCACGTCGGTGAATAGCAGGTCGACGGCCCTCCCATCCTGCAGGATCCCTAGCGCCACCGGCCCACTTTGCGCCTCGCTGACCCGATATCCGAGAGAGGTGAGATGGCGTCGTGCCACCGCACGCATCTCGTTATTGTCGTCAACCAGCAGGATGGATTCGTTGCCGTGCGGCAAGGGCGCCTCCTTGGCTTCGTCGGCCGCGGCGACCCCGGTATCGTGCACCCGCGGCAGATAGAGCCGCACCGTCGTGCCAAGCCCCGGTTCGCTCTCGATTCGCAGGTGTCCACCGGACTGCTTGGCGAAGCCGAAGATCATACTGAGGCCGAGGCCACTGCCGGCTCCTATCGCCTTTGTGGTGAAGAACGGCTCGGTGGCGCGGTCCAGCACCTCGGGCGCCATTCCGATGCCAGTGTCGCTGACCGACAGCATGATATAGTCGCCCGGCGTCACTTCCTCGTCCGGCTCGCCCGGCGCAAGATGTACATTCGCCGTCGCGATCGAGATCGTCCCGCCGAGCGGCATGGCATCGCGCGCATTGATCGCCAGGTTGAGCAGGGCGTCGCCGACCTGCGAGGGATCTGCCCTTGTGGGCCACAGATCGCCCGCCAGCGCCGTGTTGATGGTGATCGGCTCGCCGAGCAGCCGCCGCATAATGGCGATGTGGTTCGGCAAATAGGCGTTCAGGTCGATCTGCCGCGGTTGCAATGTCTGGCGGCTTGCGAAGGCGAGCAGCCGCCGGGTCAGATCCGCACCACTGAGTGCGCTGCTCAGGATCTCCTTTGCGAGCGCTGCCTGGTCCGCGTCGCGTGCCCCATCGATCAAGAACTCCACGTTGCCGATGATGACGCCGAGGAGATTGTTGAAGTCGTGGGCGATCCCGCCAGTGAGCTGACCGACCGTCTCCATCCTCTGCGCCTAGCGCAATTCCGCCTCGACCCGCTTTTCGCGCGTTATGTCCAGCACAAGGAAGAGCAGCAGCGCCTTTCGATCGTCCGCCCCGCTCAACCGGGTGAGACGGACGCGGGCCCAGGCGATCACACCCGAGCGGGTGACGTGGCGGATTTCGGGACCTTCCAGGACTGTCGTGCAGTCACCGCCAGACCTCACCTGCTCGATGGCGTCGCTGAGCGGTTCGCGATCGTCGACGTGAACGACATCGAGGAGATCATGGCCAACTATTTCCTCGGCCCGGTAACCGACGATGTGGCAGAAGGCCGGACTGGCCTGGACGATACGCTGGCCGTCCTGCTTGGCCAGCACGATCCCGATCGGGCTCTCCTCGAAAATGTGCCGGAATTGCTCCTCGCTCTCCGCCAACGCGCCGGAGTTGGCTGCCGCCAACCGCTCGCTGCGCCGCAGATCGCGGTGCATCAAGCCGAAGATGACACCGACTAATGCAATGCCGCCAACCGAGCCGAGAACAACGGATCCAAGAACGACCCTGGTGCTCGAGGCGATGGCGGCGAAGTGTTGGGCGATCAGCCGCTCCTCGCCATTGAGGCGATCCTCGATCGCGGCGCCAATCGCGTCTGAGCGCGCAATGCTGGCGACCAGTTCAGGTGGCAGGGAGCCCGCGCGGGCATGCGGTTCGATCGGTGTCAGCGTTGCTGCCAACGCCGCGGTGTCTTGCGCGATCAGCGCCGATACCCGCTCCAGTCGGTCGGGATCGCTGCCGTCCTCCGTCACCAGGTCGCGCAGGTTCTGCAACTTCGCCGGCAGCGCAGCCTGGGCCTTGCGATACGCGTCCAGTCGCTGCGGATCACCGTAGACCCGGTAGGCGCGCTGGTCGCGGGCGCTGTCCTCCGCCAGGTCATCGACCCGTTCCAGCAGCAGGATCGCTTCCAGCGAGCGCTCCGTCTCGGCACGGGACCTGGCCAGATCGCGCAGCGAAACGAATGCAATCACGCCGTTGGCAACGATGGGCAGCAGGGCGAGCAGCAGGAATGCCAGCCGTGGCATGTGGCCGCGCGTTGGGGTTCTCGCCCTGACCGTGTCGCTCATTGTGCAACCAACGATTGAAGGTTCGCGCAACCGCAGGGTAGCAACCTCTGCTGCCCGACGCCACGCAATAGTCACGCATAGTATGGTCAGGCTGGGATGAGCCTCACTCGCCTGCCTTGGACGCCGAGAGCGACCCGCCCCTGTTTCAATGCCAGCGCGTCCTCGCCGAACACCTCGCGACGCCATCCGTGCAGCGCCGCGACATCCGGGGCGTCTTCGCTTGCCAACCGGTCGATGTCGTCCGAGCTGGCGACCAGCCGTGGCGCGACGTGGTGCTCCTCGCATTTCGCGGCGAGCAGCACCTTCAGCAGCGACACCAACGCCGGTGACGGCCGCGCGCCGTCGCGCGCGCGAGGCGCCTCCGGCAACGCATCCTCCGGCAGCGCCTTCGCCTCCGCGATCACGGCCAGCAGCGACGCGCCGGTGCGGCCCTCGGCGAAGCCGCGACTGATGCCGCGTGCCCGCGCGAGCTGGTCCGGGTTGGACGGCGCCGTGGCTGCGATCTCCAGCAGCGTTTCGTCGCGTAGCAGACGCTGGCGCGGAATGTTGACCCGCTGCGCTTCGCGTTCGCGCCACGCCGCCAGCGCGCGCACCATGCCGAGAAAGCGCCGGTTGTTGCTGCGGGCCCGCAGCCGCTCCCACATCGTCTCCGGATCGGCACGGTAGATACTGGGATCGGCGAGCTCCGCCATTTCCTCGCCGACCCAGTCGAGCCGGCCGTCGCGCTGAAGGCGTGCCCGCAGCCTCGTATAGACCGTGCGTAGGTAGGTGACGTCGGCGGCCGCATAGGCGATCTGCGAGGCCGACAACGGTCGCGCCGCCCAGTCGCTGAACCGGTGCGCCTTGTTGATTGTTCCGTCGGCCAGCGCAGCGACCAGCGCATCGTAGCCGACCTGTTCACCGAAGCCCGCGACCATCGCAGCGATCTGAGTGTCGAACAGCGGTCGTGGCACGTCGTCGAACCGCAGGACGAAGATCTCGATGTCCTGCCGCGCGGCGTGGAACACCTTCATCACCGCCTGGTTGGCGAGGAGTTGCCCGAGCGGACCGAGATCGATCCCCGGCGCCTCCGCATCGATCACCGCGACCTCGTGGTCGCCGGCGAGCTGGACGACACAGAGTTCGGGCCAGTAGGTGCGCTCGCGCATGAATTCGGTGTCGACCGTCACGAACTCCTCCGCCGCTAGGCGGTCGCACAGCGCCTGAAGGGCTTCGGTGGTCGTGATGAGCGTCGGCGGCGGGAATCCAGCGCGGGGCGGGCGAAGCATCACCCGGTTGTACACGGCGGCAGGGCAGACGCAAAAATCTTCTATCTGACCGTGGCTTGACTTGGCGGAAGCGGCGGGGCTTGTCTGCCGCCCCTCGATCCAGCCGGGACAGGCCACGATGCACGCCTATCGCACCCATACCTGCGGCGCCTTGCGCGCTGCCGATGCCGGGCAGCCCGCCCGTCTCTCCGGCTGGGTGCACGCCAAGCGCGACCATGGCGGCCTGCTGTTCATCGACCTGCGCGACCATTACGGCATCACGCAATGCGTATTCCCCGCGGGCTCACCCGCCTTCGCTGCCGCGGATGCGGTGCGGCCCGAGAGCGTGATCACCGTCACCGGCCAGGTCGTGCCGCGCGAGGTGGGCACCGTGAACCCGCGCCTTCCCACCGGCGAAATCGAGCTGCAAGTCGCCGGTCTGGTCGTGCAATCGGCGGCCGAGGTGCTGCCGATGCAGGTGGCGGGCGATGAGAAGTTTCCCGAGGACATTCGCCTGAAATACCGCTTTATCGATCTGCGCCGCGAGAAGCTGCACCGGAACATCATGCTGCGCTCTGGGGTGATCGCCTCGATCCGCCGGCGCATGATCGGGGCCGGCTTTACCGAGTTCCACACGCCGATCCTCACCGCCGACTCTCCCGAGGGCGCGCGGGCCTTCCTGGTTCCGGCGCGGCTGCATCCCGGTAAGTTCTACGCGCTGCCGCAGGCGCCGCAGCAGTTCAAGCAGTTGGTCATGGTCGCGGGCTTCGACCGCTACTTCCAGATCGCCCCCTGCTTCCGCGACGAGGCCTCGCGCGCCGACCGTTCGCCAGGTGAATTTTATCAGCTCGACTTCGAAATGAGCTATGTCACGCAGGAAGACATCTTTGCCACGATCGAGCCGGTGCTCGCCGGTGTCTTCGAGGAATTTGCCGAGGGCCGCGTGGTGGATGCGCCGCCGTTCCGCCGCATCCCGTACGACACGGCGATGCTGGAATACGGGACCGACAAGCCCGATCTGCGCAATCCGCTGCGAATCACGGATGTCACGCAGCACTTCAACGGCTCCGGCTTCGGATTGTTCGCCCGCATCGCTGCCTCGGGCGGCGTGGTGCGCGCGGTCCCGGCGCCGGGCGCCGCGGCGCAGCCACGCAGCTTCTTCGACAAGCTGAACGAATGGGCGAGGGCTGAAGGTGCCGGCGGTCTTGGCTACATCGTCTACGAGGCGGACGGTCCGAAGGGGCCGATCGCCCGCAATCTCGAAGCGAACCGCGCGGAAGAGATCCGGGCGGCCTGCGGGCTTGGCCCAGGCGACGCGGCGTTCTTCGTCGCCGGTAAGATTGAAGCCGCGGCAAGGTTCGCAGGCGTGGTGCGAACGCGCTTGGCCGAGGAGTTGGGCCTCGGCGAGACCGGTGCATTCCGCTTCTGCTGGATCACGGACTTCCCGATGTTCGAGCTGAACGAGGAGACCGGTCAGGTCGATTTCAGCCACAACCCGTTCAGCATGCCGCAGGGCGGCATCGAGGCGCTCAACAGGCAGGACCCGCTGGCGATCAAAGCGCTCCAGTACGACATCGTGTGTAACGGCTCGGAGCTTTGTTCCGGCGCGATCCGCAATCACCGGCCGGATATCATGGTCCGAGCCTTCGAGATCGCCGGCCACCCGCCCGAGGAGGTGGAGAAACGTTTCGGTGGCATGCTGAACGCCTTTCGCTACGGTGCCCCGCCGCATGGCGGTGCCGCGCCGGGCATCGACCGCATCGTGATGCTGCTGGCGGACGAACCCAACATCCGCGAGGTGATCCTGTTCCCGCTCAACCAGCAGGGCGAGGATCTGATGATGGGTGCCCCGGCCGAAGTGCCACTGGCACGGCTGAAGGAGCTGCATCTGCGGCTCGACCTGCCGCCGAAAGTGAGGACGCCGTCAGGGTAACGAACCAGCGCTTCGCCCGATCCTCGCTGGCGGATCGCTGCCGGCGTCCTTATGTTCGCGCTTTTCCGCAGTGGAGTCCCCTTCATGCACCCATCTGCCCTGTCGGCAGCCGTCCTCATTCTGTGCGTATCCGCGATATTGCCTGCCGATGCGGCGGGCCTGAACACGGCGTCCGCCGCCCACCGGGCGATCTACGACCTGACGCTCGCCTCCAGCCGCGGCGGCGAGGTCGTGGCCGCCCACGGCACGATGGGCTACGAGGTCATGGATGCCTGCGACGGTTGGGCGGTCCGCCAGCGCCTGTCCATGACGCTGACCAACAGCGAGGGCCAGGACGTCCAGATGGTATCCGACTACGCCACCTGGGAAGCCAAGGATGGCCTGAAGTTTCACTTTCACATGAAACAGACCACCGATACCGCGGTGACCAGCCAGACCGATGGCGATGCGACGCTGGAACGTGCGGGTGGCCCGGGCCATGCGCGCTACACCGTTCCGGCGGACACCACCAAGCAGTTACCGCCCGGGACGCTGTTCCCGATGGCTCACACCTCGGCGATCCTGGCCGCGGCAGAGGCCGGCAAAAAGTTCCTCGCCCTGCCGCTGTTTGACGGCACCGACGATTCGGGACCGGAGGACAGCTTCATTGTCGTGCTGGACTGGAAGAAGCCTGAGCCCAACAAGTATGCGTTCCTGTCCAACCTGCCTAGCACACGCGTCCGTCTGGCATTCTTCGACCATGACTCGAAAGGCGAGGTGCCGACCTATCAGGTGGGGATGCGCTACTGGCAGAACGGCGTCGCCGACGATCTGCAAATGGACTTCGGCGACTTCGTGATGGACGCGAAAATGACCGACCTCACGCCGCTGCCACACAAGTGTTGAGTCACGACTGGATCAGATCAGCCCCAGTCGCTGGAACAGGTCGATCAGCACCAGATTGACGTTGAATTTGAACGCGTCGGTGTCGCGCACCGTCTGGATTACACGCCCGATCGGCCAGAGCTCGAACGCCTCCACCTCGCCATCGGCCGGGCGGGGCCGAAAATCTTCGGGCAGATCCAGGTCATAGCAATGCAGCCGGTCGCGACGGAGCCCCTCGGGCCGCTCTATCGCATACGTGATGGTCGCGACCGACACCGCCTGGCGAGCCAGTGAGCCCGGGATCGCGGCCTCCTCGTCTGCCTCCTTCACCAGTGTCTCCGCCGGGGTGAGGCCTGAGGGCACCCCACCCGCCACGATGTGGTCGAGCTTGGAGGGATCCAGCAGCTTGTTGGCGGCGCGGCGCGCGACCCACACATGCAGCCCTTCGGGCCGACGGACCAGCCCATTGACGTGCACGCCCTCCGCCATCACACCGAAGCTGGGCAGCGCACCGCGATCGAGCCGCGCCAGCACAGGGCCATCCGGCTCGGCGCGGATATCGAACTCCTCGCGCCGCCAGCGGTAGCGGCCGGCATTCGCGAGCTGCCGTGCGATCGCCGGAAGCACGGTCGCATCGGCTAGCGTCACGCCATCGGGCCCCTCGCTGATCTCCGGGAAGGCCCCGAGCTTGGCAGCAAGGTCCGGCTTTACCCAGCCGACCTGCGCCTTGCCGATACGGAACGGCAGCCGCGCACCGGGCAGTTCGGCGTTGCTGCAATTGCGAACATGGCGCAGAAAGCCGGCTTCCATCGTCTCGCCTTTCAAACTGATGAATTCAATGCCACATGCCGGCAATGCGACGAACCTCACCCGGCGCGGCCGTCCCCCTCAGTCTGGCACAATCCCAACGGTCGGGTATCAACACGATACGCTCGCTGCTGCCATATCTTTGGCCCGAGCACGACCCTGGCACCAAGGCCCGCGTGGTCCTTGCCATATGCCTGCTGCTGGCGGCCAAGCTCGCCACGGTCGCCGTGCCGGTCATCTACGGCCGCATCGTCGATGCGCTGGCGCCTAAGGACAACACAGCTCTGCTCGCCATCCCGCTGGGCCTGGTGATCGGCTACGGCCTGCTGCGAATTGGCTCCGCCGCGTTCGGCGAACTCCGGGATGCGCTGTTCGCCAAGGTGCAGCAGCGGGCCGTCCGCACCGCGGCGCGGCGCACCTTCCAGCATCTGCATGCGCTCAGCCTGAGCTTCCATCTCGAGCGCCAGACCGGCGCGCTGGCGCGTGCAATCGACCGCGGCTCGCAGGGCATCCAGTCGGTGCTGCGGCTTGCCGTGTTCAATGTGGTGCCTACGGTGATTGAACTGCTGCTGGTCACCGCGATCATCTGGCACCTGTTCGACTGGCGCTTTGCCGCCATCACGTTCAGTGCGGTGGTGAGCTACGCCGGCTTCACCATGAGCTTCGCCGCGTGGCGGTCGCGCATCCGGCGCGCGATGAACGACACCGACAACGACGCAAGCACCAAGGCGCTCGACAGCCTGCTGAACTACGAGACGGTGAAGTATTTTGGCAATGAGCCGCACGAGGTGGGACGCTACGACGCCGCGCTGGCGCGTTATGAAGGGGCCGCCGTGCGCGTGCAGGTATCACTGAACCTGCTGAACATCGGCCAGGCGTTCATCATCGCCGCGGGGCTGACGCTGATCATGCTGATGGCGACACGCGAGGTGCGCGGCAGTTTGATGACCGTCGGGCAGTTCGTGCTGGTGAATACGTATCTGATGCAGCTTTACCAGCCGCTGGGCTTTCTCGGCATGGTCTACATGACGATCAAGCAGGGGCTGGTGGACATGGAGCAGATGTTTCGCCTGCTCGAGGTCGAACGCGGTATCGCTGATCGCCCCGGCGCCATCGCCTTGGCGACGCATCTGGCTGATGGACCGGCGGGCGAGGTGCGGTTCGAGGGCGTGCACTTCGGCTATCGTCCTGACCGCGAGATCCTGCGCGGCGTCGATTTTACCATGCCCGTCGGCCACAAGCTGGCAATCGTCGGGCCGACCGGCGCAGGCAAATCCACCATCAGCCGGCTGCTGTTCAGATTCTACGACGTCACGCAGGGCCACATACGCATCGACGGTCAGGATATCCGCGATGTGACGCAGGAGAGCCTGCGCGCCGCGATCGGCGTGGTGCCGCAGGACACTGTGCTGTTCAACGACACGATCCGCTACAACATCGCCTATGGTCGCGTCGGCGCCACGCAGGACGAGATCGAGCACGCCGCGCGGCTGGCGCAAGTGCACGACTTTATCGCCTCGCTGCCCGACGGATACGACACGCGCGTCGGCGAGCGCGGCCTGAAACTGTCGGGCGGCGAAAAGCAGCGCGTGGCGATCGCGCGCACCATTCTGAAGGATCCGCGCATCCTGATCCTAGACGAGGCGACGAGTGCGCTGGACACGCGGACCGAGCAGGACATTCAGGCGGCACTGCGCGCGGTGGCGCGACATCGCACAACGCTGGTGATCGCGCATCGGCTGTCGACTGTGGTGGACGCCGACGAGATCATCGTGCTGGCTGGCGGGCGCGTGGCGGAGCGCGGGCGCCATGCTGCACTGTTGGCGCGTGATGGATTGTATGCACAGATGTGGTCCAGACAAGCCGAGCAGGAGGCCGCGGCCGAGATCGTGGATTGATGGGACCGAGGCTCGCCGCTCTTGCCATTTGGAGGGGCAATCCCCCGCACGACCGCGTTGGTGTAGGAGGCACTGGCGCGACCTGAACCTCGTCCGCGACCGCAGCGCGCCACGACGCGCGAAAGGCCTCAACGGGACCTTGTCGTTCATGCTTTGTCAGGGTGTTGTTCTTAGTGTGATGCCTACGAATTCAGCGGGAACCACCATCCCCAAGATCGAACCATGGCGAAAAACTCGCACCAGGCAGCGAGGTCGTCATGATGAGAATGCACCGCACCAGCCTCACCCAGAATGACAGCAGTCCGACCGGTGCATCGTTCGACCAGATCGACACCCCGGATTGGATCGCCGCCAGCGCGCCAGCGAACGGAGGCGGCGCGCCTTCCCGGCTCGGCGGCACGGCAGTCGCGCCGGGGCATATCGGCGCCGCGGCAAACTCGACGGTCCTGGCGACAACCACGCTCACGCAGGTCCTTTACTTGCAAGAGGCGAGTACCGCCTCGTTGATCAGCGTCAGCGACATCAATCGGGGGCAAATAGGCGATTGCTTCCTGCTGTCATCGATCGGCGAACTGGCGCTGTGGCACCCCGGCGCGATCACCGGCATGATCTGTACCAATTCCAACGGCACCGAGACGGTAACGCTCAATCTCGCCGCCACCGGACAGTTGCCGAGCTACTTTACGACCACCTTCGAAACCACGTCGGTAACCATCAACGACACGTTTCCGAGCAACGCTGTGAACAACGGCGCGACGCAGGACGTGCTCAACGGCCAGAAAGAGATCTGGGTCCAGGTCCTGGAAAAGGCGGTGGCGACCCTGGAGGGCGGCTATGGCGCGATCAGCTATGGTGGTAGTCCGGTGATCGCCATGGAGGAGCTGACCGGTCAGCCCGCAACGTGGATGGCGCCGGGCTCTCTCACCTTGCAGCAGTTGCAGGCCTTCATGGCCGCCGGCGATCTGATCGTGATGGACACCCCGAGTTCGGGATTTCTGCCGTATGGCCTCGTCAACTGTCATGCATACATGTTCGAGAGGCTGACAATGGTCGGCGGCACGGCCATGGTGCAGTTGGGCAACCCTTGGGGCTTCGACCAGCCCTCTGCTATCCCGCTGTCACTGCTGTCGACCGGAATCGCCGAAGTCGATATCGGCAGGTTCGTGGCCAGCAACGTGATCACCGGTACGCCTGGCAACGACACGATCGTCCTGTCGAACGCCATCATCAACGCGTCGATAGATCTCGGTGCCGGCAGCGACAAGCTGTTCTTCGCCAACGGCACGAATTCGGCCACCGTCGCCAACACCGAGACCATCATCGGCGGCAGTGGCAACGACACGATCGTCCTGTCGAACGCCGTCATCAATGCGTCGATCGATCTCGGCGCAGGCAGCGACAAGCTGACCCTGGCAAACGCCACTAACACCGCGACGGTGTCGAATGTCGAAACCCTGGTCGGCGGCAGCGGCAACGACACCATCACACTGAGCACCGCGCTGACCGCCGCCGCGTCCGTGGATCTCGGCACTGGCAGCAACAAGCTGACTCTCGCCAATACCGGGAACGCCGGCACGGTCAGCAACGTCAGCGCCCTGGTCGGCGGCAGCGGCAACGACACCATCACGCTGGCCACTGCGCTTGCCAATGCCAGCATCGATCTCGGCGCCGGCAGCGACAAGCTGACCCTGTCAAACGCCACCAACACCGCGACGGTGTCGAACGTCGAAACCCTGGTCGGCGGCAGCGGCAACGACACCATCACGCTGGCCACTGCGCTTGCCAATGCCAGCATCGATCTCGGCGCCGGCAGCGACAAGCTGACCCTGTCAAACGCCACCAACACCGCGACGGTGTCGAACGTCGAAACCCTGGTCGGCGGCAGCGGCAACGACACCATCACGCTGGCCACTGCGCTTGCCAATGCCAGCATCGATCTCGGCGCCGGCAGCGACAAGCTGACCCTGTCAAACGCCACCAACACCGCGACGGTGTCGAACGTCGAAACCCTGGTCGGCGGCAGCGGCAACGACACCATCACGCTGGCCACTGCGCTTGCCAATGCCAGCATCGATCTCGGCGCCGGCAGCGACAAGCTGACCCTGTCAAACGCCACCAACACCGCGACGGTGTCGAACGTCGAAACCCTGGTCGGCGGCAGCGGCAACGACACCATCACGCTGGCCACTGCGCTTGCCAATGCCAGCATCGATCTCGGCGCCGGCAGCGACAAGCTGACCCTGTCAAACGCCACCAACACCGCGACGGTGTCGAACGTCGAAACCCTGGTCGGCGGCAGCGGCAACGACACCATCACGCTGGCCACTGCGCTTGCCAATGCCAGCATCAATCTCGGCGCCGGCAGCAACAAGCTGACCCTCGCCAATACCGGAAACGCCGGCACGGTCGGCAATGTCGGCACCCTGACCAGTGGGTCGGGCGCCGACACCATCGTCCTCGGCGCCGCCGTCGTGAACGGCTCCGTGGACCTCGGTGGAGGCAACGACACGCTGGTCCTTGCCAACCAGACCAACCGCGTCACCGTCGCGAACACGGAAACCGTGTATGGCGGCAGCGGCAACGACACAATTGTACTCCAAGGCACCGTCGCGGCCACGGCCATCGGCGGCGGTGGCATGAACTTCATCACTGGCAACAGTGCTGCCGATCGCTTCGTGTTCGACCAAAACGGCTACGGCAACACCACCACGGTGATGAACTTCAACTCGGCGAAAGGCGACAAGATCGCGCTCGATACAACCGGCAGCAACATCCTGACCGACAACGCCTACGACCTCGGCGGCGCTCCACTCGCGCTAAACGCCGACCTAGCGGATGTTGCGAATGCTGCTTCACGCCTTTCCACCACCCTTGCCAACGGTGGCAGGGGCGCCTTCGTCTACGAGCAGGATATCGGCGATCTGTTTTACAGCAGGAACGGCTCATTCGCCGGTGGAGGCACGCTGGTCGGCGCGATCACCACCAACGGCGCAACCCTTTGGCTGTTCAATGCCGGCAGCTTCACCCAGGTGTAGGGGGTAGGAGGCGTGCATCCTGCTACGTCTCCACCACCACCTGACCATGCATGTGCGGGTGCAGACCGCAGATATAGTCATATGTGCCCGCCCTCTCGAATTGATAGGCAAAGCTGTCATTGGTATCCAGCGGATGCGAGTGCAGGTTCAGCTCGGCGCAGACGAGACTGTGGGGAATGTCGTCGTGGTTCACCCACGTCACGGTCGTACCGGCCGTCACTCTCAGCGGCGTCGGCGCGAAGGTGAAGTTGTCGATCACCACCTGCGCGTCAGCCGCGGCTGCCATGCGGCTGCCGATCACGAGGACGGCGCCCGTGCCAAGCACGCGGCGCAGCAGCAGGCGCCGGGCGATGCCGCCCGGCTCCAAAATCTCGCTCATGGTGCGTCCCTCAGCCGGCGAGCGGCGTATCGACAATGGCAAGCGGCGCCTTCGCCGACACCAGATTGACGTTGGCGATCCCGAGGTACTGCTTCAGCTCGCCAGCCGGCACCACCATCGGGCCGGGGCTCTTCGCCGATCCGGGCGCCGGTTGCGGAAACGCGGTCGAGCGTGCGGTGTGGAACGCCACCTTGCCTTCCACCTTCTGCATCACCTGATGAATGTGGCCGTTCAGCACCGTGACCGAGCCGAACTTCTTCAGATACGACAGCGCCTGCGCGCCGTCCGCCGTGCCCCAGCCCCAGTCCTGATACACGATCCACAGCGGCACGTGCGCCATCACCACGATCGGCGTGCTCGCCGACAGGTGCTTCACGTCGTCCTCGAGCCACTCGAGTTGGTCATGTCCGAGATTGCCAAGCCCGTTGCCCTGCAGGTTCACCACGTTCACCAGGCCGATGAAGTGCACGCCGCCGGCGTCGAAACTGTACCAGCCGTCGCCCTTGGTGCCTTTGCCGAAGCGGTTCAGGTAGCTCTTGCCGTCCTCCTCCAGGATGTCGTGCTCGCCGGGGACGGTGTGCATCGTCAGCTTCGTCGCACCGCAGAGTTGTGCCGCAGTGTCGAACTGCGCCGGCTTGGAAAGATGCGTGATGTCGCCCGTATGGATCATGAACGCCGGTTTCTTCGGCAGCTTGCCGACGTCATCCAGCGCCTCCTGTAAGGTTGCCGTGACGTTGGGGTTGGCCGGCTTGTCGAAGCCGAGGTGGCTGTCGCTGATCTGCACGAAGGTAAATTCGTTGCCCGCCGCCTCCGCACTGCCGATCAGCCGCGAGCGCGGCACGCCGCCCGCCACTGTCCAGACCATGGCGGTGCCCGCCCAGGTCATGCATTTCAGGAAGCCACGGCGTTCCAGGTTCGGGTCGATGCTCATCACGGGACTCCTCCGGTTGATGTGCCGTCCCTACCGCCTCCGCCGAGGGGTTATTCCCGGGTCCTGTCGGAATAATATGGCGGCCCGCCGGGTATCAGACGCGGCAGCCCGCAGTCAGGACAAGAGCCTTGCCCCACGACGACCGCCGCCGACGCTTCGAGTTGCTTGCTCTGCCGCATCTCGATGCAGCGTACAACCTGGCCCGCTGGCTGGCGGGCAACACGACGGATGCCGAGGATGTGGTGCAGGACGCCTATCTGCGGGCCTATCGCTATTTCGACGCGTTTCAGGGAGGGAACTTCCGCGTGTGGCTGCTGACCATCGTTCGCAACGCCTTCATGACCTGGGTGAAGGAGAACCGCTCGGGGCGGATGATGTTCGTGCCCGACACCCCGGTGGCGGACAACGCGGACAAGGAGGAGACCATGTGGGGCAGCCGCCCGCGCGATCCGGAATCGCTGCTGCTGGAGAGCATCGACAGCCAGACGCTCAGCCGGCTGATGGAGCAGTTGCCGGCGGAATACCGCGAGGTGCTGCTGCTGCGCGAGGTCGAGGACCTCGCCTACAAGGAAATCGCCGAAGTGACCGGAATGCCGATTGGCACGGTGATGTCGCGCCTGTCGCGCGCGCGGCTCAGCCTGCGCAAGCTTTGGCTGGCGCAGGCCGAGACGGAGGACGCCCATGGAGTGTGAACGCGCCACCGTCCTGCTGTCGGGAATGATCGACAGCGCATTGGGACCGATCGCGCGGTTCCGCGTGCACCGCCACGTCACCGGTTGCAACGCCTGCGCGGCCAGGCTCGAGGAGTTGCGCGCCATGCAGTCGGCGATCCGCACCAAACTGCCCTATCACCGCGCCCCGCCCGGACTGGCCGCGCGTATCGGCGCAGCACTGCCGCATGAGGAACCGCCGCGGGCGGTGCGTCCATGGTTCCGCATGCCGGCATTCAGTCTGGCGGGGACCGGCCTCGTGGGTGCCTTGGCCGGCGTGGCCCTGACTGTGTTGGTGATGGGCGGGCAGAGCGATCCGTCGATCGCGGTGATCGACAGCCACATCCGTTCGCTGCAGGCCGATCATCTGACCGACGTGCTGACCAGCGACCAGCACACGGTGAAACCGTGGCTCTCGGCACGCCTGGATGTCTCGCCGCCGGTGCTCGAACTGAAGGACGCAGGGTTCCCGCTGGTCGGAGGCAGGCAGGATTACGTCGATGGCCATCCCACCGCGGTCGTGGTGTATCGCCACGCCAAGCACGTGATCAACCTGTTCGCGTGGGCGTCTTCCGGCCAGGATGAAGCATTCAGCGAGGCGACACGGCAGGGCTTCAACGTCATCACCTGGCGACGCGGAGGCATCCGTTATTACGCGGTGTCGGATGTGGAGGCTGATCAGTTGGCGGAATTCGCGAAGCTGGTCGCGCAAGGCTGAGACAACGGGGAAACAGCAAACCACTCCCTCTCCCGCGAAGCGGGGGAGGGTCGGGGGGGGGTGCCCCACACGTCACATCATCCGATCCTCCGGCGGCACCAGATAAAGCGGCGTTTCCCCCGCCAGCGCACGCCTTATGTTGGCAACGGCGCGCCGCAATCCCGTCGCCCCAGTCCCCGCAATCGCCGCCGCCGAATTGTGCGGAGACCCAATCACGTTGAGCAACGACATGAACGGCTGATCCATGCGGAAGGTGCCGTGGCGGACCGGCTCGATCCACCACGCGTCGATGCACGCGCTGAACTTCGGGAACGCCACCAGCCGCTCATACAACGCGCGCTCATCGACGATCTCCCCACGCGCCACATTGACCAGGATTGCGTCGTCCTTCATCCGCGCCAGTTGCGTGGCACCGATCATGCCTTGCGTGGCCGGCGTCAGCGGCGTGCAGATCACCAGCACATCGGACACCGCCAGCAACAGATCGAGCTGATCCGGCGTGCCGATCCAGTCGGTCGGTTCCTCGCTGCGGCCGCGCCGGTTGATCGCGTGCACCTTCATGCCGATCCCGCGAGCCAGCCGCGCGGTAGCGACGCCGATGCCGCCGAACCCCAGAATGCCGCACACGCCACCGGCAAGCATGCGGCTCCCTGCGAACTGATTGAACTCGCCCCGCGTCAGCGCGGCGTGCTCCACCAGTAGCCGCTTCGCCGCCGCAAACGCCATCGCCAGCGCGTGCTCTGCCATCGGTTCGGCATAGGCGCCCCCGTTGGTCGCCACCGGTACACCCGCCGGCACCTCCGCCAACGGCACGAAGTCGATGCCGGCGTTGATGAACTGCACCAGACGAACATCCTTCAGCAGTGCAATCTCGCCCTGTCGCAGTTCTCGCGTGGTGCGCGCCAGCACCGCATCTGCCTTGCGCAGTGCATCGGCACGTCCCGCATCGTCGAGGTCAGGCAGATAGATCGCCTCCGCCGCACCATCCAGCGCATCGCCGACAATCGTGCGGCCATTTCCCTCCAGCTCATACACCACCACAAGCGTGCGCATCCGCGTACGTCCTCCAGCCCAAGTCCCCTAAAACCATGAAGCCTTGTCCACCGCATTCTGCAGCGGCTTGCCGTCGAGGAACGCGCGGCAGTTGTCGACCATGATCTGGTAACGCCGAGCATCCAGATACGGCCCCCATCCGGCCGTGTGCGGCGTCAGCAGCACGTTGGGCATGGTCCACAGCGGATGCTCCGCGGGCAGCGGCTCCTGCTCGAACACATCCAGCCCCGCCCCCGCGATCTCACCAGCATTCAGCGCCGCCACCAGATCGTCCAGCTTCGTCGTCATTCCGCGGCCGATATTGATGAAGAACGCACTCTTCTTCATGCGCTGGAAGCGAGCGCGATGCATGAAGCCTTCGGTGGCCGGCGTGTGTGGCACCGTGAGGATGACGAAATCAGCGCGCGGCAGCAGCGCATCGAGCGCCTCTGGCTTGTGCAGCTCGGCCACCCCAAGCGGCGCCGAAGTCCGCCGCGCATCCGTCGCCAGCACCGTCATGCCAAACGCCGCGGCCAGCCGCGCCGTCTCCGCCCCGATGCCGCCCACACCGACGATCAGCGCGGTCGCCTCCGGCAGATGCACGACGCCGGTGTTCTCGCGCGTCTTCTTCCACTCGCGTCGAAGCTGCTGCGGAATGAACACCTGCAGACCCCGCGCGAACGCCAGGACAAAGGCCATGATGTGCGCGCTGATGTGGTCGTTGAAGATCTCGCGGAAGTTGGTGACCGTCAGCGGATGCTCGATCAGCTCGGGATAGTAGTATCCCGCGGGAGGTGCGATCTGCGGCGCCTGTAGCCAGCGCAGCCGCCGTGCCTTCGCCAGCACCTCCCGCGGCAGCTGGCCGAACGCCGCCTCTGCATCGACAATCTCGTGCTCCGCCGCCGCCTGATCCTCGGCGATGACCACCCGCACTTCCGGCATGGCCTCGGCGAGCGCGCGACCCCAGCCGCGTGTCACCTCCGTCTGTGGCGGCAGCATGACAAACTTGAATGTGTTCGCACCCGACATGGTGATGCCTCTTTCGCTGAATGAGCCGCCAGTGTTGGCGGTGCGCACCCGGGAGGCAATACTGTGCCGAGTAGGAGGTAGGCGCATGAAAGCGGTGGTCTGCGAGGCATTCGGCGGTCCGGAGGTGCTGGCGTTGCGCGATGCGCCGGACCCGCCGCCTCCCGGAACGGGCGAGGTGCAGGTGCGCATCGAGGCCCGCGGCGTCCAGTACGTGGACGTGTTGATGCTCGCCGGCAAGTATCAGTTTCGCCCGGAACCGCCGTTCGTCCCCGGCAGCGAGGCGGCGGGCGTGGTGGTGTCGGTCGGTGCCGGCGTCACACAGTTCCGTGTCGGCGATCGCGTGATGAGCCGGCACAGTCTCGGTGCCTGCGCCGAGATGGGCAATGCCAAGGCGGCGCTGTGTGACCACGTGCCGGACGGCATGAGCATGGAAGCCGCCGGCGTGTTCCGCGGCGCGTATTCCACGGCCTATCACGCGCTGCTACAGCGCGGGCGCATGCAGCCGGGCGGGTGGGTACTGGTGCACGGCGCCGCCGGCGGCATTGGAATCGCCGCTATCCAGGTGGCAAAGCTGTTCGGCGCCAGGGTGATCGCGACAGCGAGCACCGACGCGAAGCGCGCGGCCTGCGTGGAGGAAGGTGCCGATCATGCGATCGGCTACCAGGGCGGCTTCCTCGACAAGGTGAAGGAACTGACCGGCGGCCGTGGCGTCGATATCGTCTATGATCCGATCGGCACGCAGGTGACCGAGGAGTCGCTGCGCTGCCTGGCTTGGTGCGGCCGGCTGCTGATCCTTGGCTTTCTTGGCGGCGGCCCGACGAACATCCGCAGCAACTACCTGCTGATCAAGGGCATTGACGCGATCGGTGTGCGCATCGGCGGGCTGAACGAAGCCAACCCCGAACTGGCCATCGCCAACATGAAGACGCTGAGCGAGCTTGCCGGTCGGGGCAAGCTGAAGCCGCGCATCTCGCATCGGCTTCCACTGGCGCAGGCGGCAGAGGCCATACAGGCGGTGATCGACCGCGAGGTGATCGGCAAGGCGGTGTTGGTGGGGTGAATTAGAGCAGGGTCTACTTGCCGCGCCGCAGAGGCTTCTCGGTCCGTTCCCGGCCGTAGCGAGATTGGTCAAAACAGCCGTTCCACGGCACGGGTCGCAGCGAAGTGACGGCAGATCGGAACGATCGGCTCCGCACATCTTGGCTTGCAACACATACAGTGATAAACACGGGGCCCAACCAGCAAAGAGCTGGCCGCGGTTAGTGGAGCAGCAGCGCGAGCGGGCCCCAGGGTGGGCGAGCAGCGCTTCGACGACAAGGCCATCGCGGAAATAATTTACCCTGTCAAAGCGGTTGCGTTGCCGGCGACCCGGCAACGGCCTTAGGCCTGCCCTCAACGGTGATGAGGACATCATGTTGTCATCGCTCCCTGGGTTCTTGTCGGCACAGGTGGTACGCTGATGGAGCGCAAGTTTCTCCCATATCGGTGGTTCAAGGATATCTCTGTCGCCAGAAAGCTGTACTTCACAGTCGGTACCATGGCGCTGTTGATAGGAGTCGAGCTCTTCGTCTTGTTATTTTCCTTGAGCACACTTTCCTCCTTGAGAGCTTATGTCGGCGGGGAAGGACTGTGGTCCAAGGCGCAGAAGGATGCTGTTTTCCATCTGTACAGATACGGCGCATCACGCACAGATAAGGATTACCAGCTCTTCGAGCGGTTTATGCGGGTTCCGATTGGCGATGCCAAGGCACGACGGGAGCTCTTGGCACACGAAGGGAACATGGATGCGGCGCGTGAAGGATTCCTGGAGGGACGCAACTATCCTGATGATATTGGCGGAATGATCAGCCTGTTTGTTGATTTCAGCAACATTTCGTACATAAGAAGGGCCATAGATATATGGGGCGACGCGCAAGCCATTGCTATGGAGCTCCTACCTATTGCGGAAAATCTTCGGCGGGAGATAAATTCTCAGAATCCGTCTCAGGATAGAATAGACCGGTCTCTTGCTTCGATTTATGCGATAAATGAGAAACTCACCACGTACGAGGATGAGTTCTCGTTCACTCTTGGCGAAGGCTCTCGCTGGCTGGAGAGCGTGGTGTTCAAGCTTCTGTTTGCTACTGCGCTCACGGTCGAAACCACGGGCTTGGTGTTGGCCATATCCATAACCAGGGGCATCCGGAAGGGACTGATGGATATAATTCAGGCGGCAGATTCGTTCTCCGCTGGAGAGTTGAGCGCGCGTGCGAAGGTATTATCGCACGATGAAATCGGAGTGGTCGCCAATTCATTCAACGAAATGGCGGACAACATGCAAAGACGGGTCGGAGAACTTGCCGAGCTTAATCGCCATCTGCGCCATGAAATTGGCGAAAGGGAGCGCGCCGAGGCGGAATTGCGCGGCGCCTGCGCTCAGTTGGAGGTCGCGCTTCACGAGTTGAGATGTCAGGTCGTAGAGCGTCTGCGTGCCGAAGAAATGCTGCGCCAGTCAGAGAAGATGAGGGCGTTAGGGCAACTCACCGGTGGCGTGGCGCACGACTTCAATAACCTGTTGGGAGTGATAATAGGCAGCGCGGAATTTCTTGTGGACGCGGTCCGGGATGCGCCCGAGCAGGTTGACCTGGCACGCGAGATTCTGGACAGTGCATTGAGCGGGTCGCTTCTGACGCGTCGACTCCTGGCCGTCGGACGCAACCAGCCATTGCAACCCCAGCGCGTTGATCTGAACGGATTGCTGCGGGACCACGTCGAGATGCTGCGCCGGACGCTTGGCGAGGCGATCCAAATCGAGGCAAAACAGGCACCTGATCTCTGGTTCACCAGTGCCGATCCGTCGCAGATACGCGACGCGCTGCTCAACCTGGCACTCAATGCACGGGACGCGATGCCGCGGGGCGGCAGTCTCACAATCCAGGCCGCCAACCTTTATCTGGACCCGCGGAGTGCCGCCGCCTACAGCGAGGTAGGCGAGGGCGATTACGTCGTGTTGGCTGTGACGGATACCGGCACTGGGATGCCGGAAACAGTGGTTCGGCAGGCGATTGAGCCGTTTTTCACAACGAAGGCACCATCCGCTGGCTCCGGGCTCGGCCTCAGCATGGCCTACGGCTTTGCCAAACAGTCGGGTGGACACCTTGACATTGAAAGTGCCGTCGGGATCGGCACAACAGTCAGGCTGTACCTGCCGCGAGCGAACGAAGACATTGTCGCGGTGCCGAATGCACCGCAGGTGGCAGCCATCGATCCCGGGGGAAGCGAAACCATCCTGCTGGTCGACGACAACAAGACGCTGGTGACAGTGGCGTGCCGCCACCTCGCCGCTCTAGGTTACAAGGTGGTTTCGGCGGCAAGTGGACCATCTGCGTTGCGCATCCTCGAGTTTGGCGAAACAGTTGATCTATTATTCACTGATCTGGTCATGCCTGAAGGGATGAGCGGCGATAAACTCGCGGAAGCCGCGCGTCGCCTGCGGCCTGGCCTAAGAGTTCTGTTCACAACCGGCTATGCGGCTGAGCTGTCCGGGCATGACGGTCAACACCTGCTGCGCAAGCCGTATGGTCGCCGCGACCTGGCCCGGGCAATCCGGACCGCGCTGGATGGACTGATGCAGGCCGCTTAGTGCCGGCCGCGAAATAACCGAACCGCTTTGGCCGAGGCTCGTGTGCGCTTCGCGGTGATGGCCGAGTCCGACGCGGCGCCGGTAGCGGCCCGCGTTGCCAGCGATGCACCAACCGCCTTAGGTTACTGTAGCACCTTGGAGGAGTCAGCCATGGACCGCACCACATTCGAGGCCGAGTTGCAGCGCGACGGCTATCAGGTCGTCGTCAACACGATGCAGCCAGGCGCGGTCAATCCGGAGCACCAGCACGACTTCGATGCACGCCTGCTGGTGGCCGCCGGCGAGATGACGATCGTGGTGGGAGATCAACGCAACACCTACAACGTTGGCGAAACGTGCAGCATGACGCACGGCTGCCGCCATTCCGAACAGGCCGGTCCGGCAGGCGCCACCTACGTCGCCGGCCGCCGCAAGCCCAACTGAGCCAAGGTAACGCCAATGCCAGAGCCAAGCCGCGCCCTGCCACAGCCCACGCCCGAGACGCAGCATTTCTGGGACGGCACAAAGGCCGGCGAGCTTCGCCTGCAGCGTTGCGACGAATGCAGGCACACGCTACTTCCCGCCACGCCCGTTCTGCCCGAAATGCGCCTCGCGCAAGGTCAGCGCATTCGCCGCCTCCGGCCGCGCAATCCTCGACAGTTACGTGATCCATCATCGCAAGGTCCCTGGCTTCGAACCGCCCTATGCGATCGCCGTCGTGAAGCTCGCAGAAGGCCCCCGCATGATGACGAACATCGTCGAATGCGCGCAGACTCCGGAGGCGTTGCAGCTCGACATGCCGCTCGATGTGGTGTTCGCCAAGCAGAACGATACCATCACGCTGCCCTTCTTCCGCCCGGCGAAAGGCTGAAGCGATGCCACACAACACAGTCGCCGTCGTCGGCGCGGCCGAGACCACGAAACTCGGCGTCATTCCCGACATGTCGCAGATCCAGCTGCATGCCGACGCTGCACTGAACGCGATGGCCGATTGCGGCCTGAAACCAAAGGACATCGACGGTGTCGCCACCGCCGGCGAAACCCCCGTGCAGATCGCGCACTACCTCGGCATCACGCCGACCTGGGTCGATGGCACATCGGTCGGCGGCTGCTCGTTCATGATCCACGTGCGCCACGCCGCAGCCGCGATCGAGGCGGGCCTCGCGAAGACAATTCTGGTGACGCACGGCGAAAGCGGCCGCTCCGGCATCGGCCGCATTCCGCGCCCGGTTCCGCCGTCAAGCCTGAACGGCCAGTTCGAGCAGCCGTTCGGCCCGATGGGTCCGCCCAGCCTGTTTCCGATTCCGGTGCTGCGCTACATGAAGACCTACGGCGTGACGAACGAGCAGATCGCCATGGTATCCGTCGTGCAGCGCGAATGGGCGGCGAAGAACCCGCGCGCCACGTTCCGCGATCCGATCACTGTCGAGGACGTGCTGGGCTCGCGCATGATCGCCTATCCGTTCCGCCTGCTGCAATGTTGCCTGGTCACCGACGGCGGCGGCGCATTGATCCTGACCTCCGCCGATCGCGCCAAGGATTTCCCCACCAAGCCGGTCTACATCCTCGGCACCGGCGAAAGCGTCGAGACGCCGATGGTGAGCCAGATGGAAAGCTTCACCAGCTCGCGCGCGTTCAGCGTCGCGGGACCGACGGCGTTCCGCGAAGCCGGCATTACCCACAAGGACGTCGATCACCTGATGATCTACGACGCCTTCGCGCATCTGCCGCTGTTCGGACTGGAGGACTTGGGCTTCGTGCCGCGCGGCGAGGCGGGCCGCTTCATCGCCGAACGCAACACCGCGATCGGCAGCAAGCTCCCGCTCAACACCAACGGCGGCGGCCTGTCGTATATGCACTCCGGCATGTACGGCATGTACGCATTACAAGAGAGCGTGCGGCAGATGCGAGGCATCGCACCGGCGCAGATCCCTGGGGCGAAAATCTCCGTCTGCCACGGTGTCGGCGGCATGTTCGCCGCATCCGGCACGATCATCTTCAGCAACCAGAAGCCATGAGCATGTCCGACCACCTGTTCTCCGGCCTGAAAGTCATCGACTGCGCAAGCTGGATCGCCGGTCCTGCTGCCGCGACGATCATGTCCGACTTCGGCGCCGACGTGATCAAGATCGAGCCGCCGGGCGTCGGCGATCCGTGGCGGGCGCGCAGCAGCAGCGGTGCGCCGAACGACTACTACTGGCAGTTGACCTCGCGCAACAAACGCAGCCTCGCGCTGGACCTGAAGCATGAAGCGGGTCGCGCCGCGCTGTATCGCCTGGTCGCCGACGCCGATGTGTTCGTGACCAACTTTCCGCTGCCGGTGCGTGATCGTCTGAAGCTGGCACCAGCCCATCTGCTGCCACTCAACCCACGGCTGATCTACGCATCGTTCACCGCCTATGGCGAGGCGGGCGATGAGGCGGCGAAGACCGGTTTCGACTCGACGGCGTATTGGGCGCGCACCGGTCTGATGGACGCTGTGCGTGCCGATGAGGATACGGCACCTGCGCGCTCTGCGCCCGGCATGGGCGACCACCCCAGCGCGACCGGGCTGTACGCCGCCATCGTCACCGCGCTGTATCGTCGCGAGAAGACCGGACGTGGCGGCGTTGTGCGTTCGTCGCTGCTGCAGAACGGGCTGTGGGCCAACGGCTGCTTCGTGCAGACCCGGCTGTTCGGCGAGCCGGTGCCGCACCGCCCGCCGCGCCACGAGGCGCCGAACGCGCTGGCCAACCACTATCGCTGCCGCGACGGCCGCTGGTTCATCATGGCGCTGTTCAACGAGGAGCGGCAGCTGCGCCCGCTGTTGAGCGCGATCGGCCGCGAAGACCTGGCGGACGATGCGCGCTTCGCCAGCAAGGAGGCGCGCAAGCGGAATGCGCAGGCGCTGGTGGTGGAACTCGACGACGTGTTCGCCACGCGGGACATGGCGGAGTGGCGCACGATCCTCGACAGCGTCGGCGTGACGTTCGGTGTGGTCGGTAAGACCGATGATGTGGCGAACGATGCGCAGATGCAGGCGATCGGAGCGCTGGTGCCATTCGCCGACGGGAAGGTGCTGACGGTATCCAGCCCGTTCCATCTGGAGGGCGAGGAGAAGGTTGCGCCGCGTTATGCGCCCGCGGTCGGACAGCACAGCGAGGACGTGCTGCGCGATGCGGGCTATTCGGTGGACGAGATTGGTCGGCTGCGCACGCTTGGCGTACTGGCGTAGAGACACAGGAGGCGAATGATGCAACCGATTGTCGCAGTGATTGCGCCAGGCATGATGGGCAGTGCGGTTGGCGCGCGCCTGGTGGAGAACGGCCTTGAGGTTCGCACCTCGCTGGCTGGCCGGAGTGACGCCACGGTGGCGCGTGCCAAGGCTGCGGGGATGGTGGGGGTGTCCGACGAGCAGATCGCCGCGTCTGACATCATCCTGTCGATCCTGCCGCCGGGTGACGCGCTGGGGCTGGCGGAGCGGCTGGCGCCGGTGCTGCGGGCGGCGGCGAAGCGGCCGATCTTTGTCGACTGCAATGCGCTCGATCCGGCGACTGTGGTGCGGGTGGCGCGGGTGGTGCAGGAGACTGGCGCCTCGTTCGTCGATGGTGGCATCGTCGGTGGCCCGCCGAAGGCGGGGTACAACGGACCGAAGATCTACCTGTCGGGCGAGGCGGCGCCGCGCGTTGCGGAGTTGACCAAGTTCGGCCTGGTGATGCCGATCCAGCGCGGCCCGATCGGTGCTGCCTCGGCGATGAAGATGTCGTATGCCGGCATCACCAAGGGTTTCACGGCGCTCGGCGCGGCGATGATGTTGGCGGCCAGCCGCGCGGGCACGGCGGAGGACCTGAAGGCCGAGCTGTCGTCCAGTCAGCCGGCGCTGTTCGGCTGGCTGACCCGGCAGGTCCCGAACATGTACTCCAAGGCGTATCGCTGGGTCGCCGAGATGGAGGAGATTGCCCAGTTCGTCGGAGAGGATCCCGCCGCGCGCAAGTTCTATGAAGGCGCGGCGGAGCTCTACGCACGCCTGGCGACGGATTTCGACGGCGAGCGAAAGGAAGTCGCGGCGCTGGACGCATTCTGCAAGCCCAAGGGCTGACGGGATGCTCTCCCTCCCGCGGCCCTCTCCCGCAAGGGGAGGGGGAGCATCAGCAACCTGTTCCCCACCCTTGCGGGAGGGGGTTGGAGGTAGGGGGCCGGTCCTCAGGACAGAACCATGATCCGGGGCACATCGCTACCCGCCCATGGAGCGGGTCATCTACGGCGTTCCGCTGGCCGAGGCACTGGCGCAAGAGATCGAGCGCATCGGCCGCCAGCGCCGTCTTCGTGCTGGCCAGCGGCACGCTGGCGCGCCAGACCGACGCGATCGACCGCGTCCGTGGCGTACTCAGCAACGAGCTGGCCGGCGTGTGCGCGAAGATCGGCGCGTACACGCCACGGACGGATGTGGTAGCGGCGGCGAATGCGGCGTGCGGGGCCCACGCCGACGCGCTCCTCACAGTCGGCGGCGGGTTGGTGACCGATGCCGCGAAGATGGTCGGCCTCTGCGTGGCAATGACGTGAGTGATCCGGCGCAGCTCGACGCCTACCGTGCGCGCATCCATTCCGAGGGGCGCGCCGAGCGGCAGCCGGTGAAGCCGCCTGCCGTACGCTCCATTGCGGTTCCCACCACGCCGTCCGCCGGCGCGCTCGGCCGTCGCGGCGCGAAGGCTGCCGTCGCCGAGCTGATCGCTGACCTGGGGCTGTCCGGCACACTGCGCGATGTCGGCGTGAAGACGGAGCAGCTTGACCGGATCGCCGAGGAGTTCGCTGGGTACACACCGATGCGCGGAAGATCAGCGGGCCGTCCGACGTGCGCGCGCTGCTCGACGCGGCCTGGTAGCACGCTCAGTCGGCGGTGAGGTCGCTCAAAAGCTTCATCAGCTCTTCCCGGCGGAACGGTTTGCGCAAGATCGAAACGTTCGGATTGTCGTGGAACCTGGCGACGCCTTCGGCGAGGCGGAGGTAGGAATTGCTGTAGCCCGAGGTGAGCACGACCTTCACCGGAATGCCGGTCAGCAGGATCTCGTTGAGGACGTCGATGCCATCTTTCTCGGGCATGATCATGTCGAGGATGAGCACGTCGGGTTGGAAGGCGATGAACGTCTCGGTGGCCTGTGCGGAGCTGTTCAGCGTTCGAACGTTCAGGCCGAGTTGACGGGCGATCAGTTCCACCACCTTGGTGATGCCGGTCTGGTCGTCGATCACAAGAAGCTAGCTTCTTTGCCACCGAACGCCCTCCCCTTGAGGCCGCGCCTGGCGGCCGAATCTCATCCAGCTATGAAACGCCACTCTACGCCATGATCGGGTAAAATCCCGCGCAAGAAAAGTGGCGACTGTATTTCTTGCAGGCTGAACAGTGCCGAATAAGTCTTGACGCCGGGGTATCATCGACAGACGCTTGGGTTGCCGGATTGCTGACCGCTAAGTTAATTGGGAGGGATTCAAAAAGTAGAAATCTCGCTTCACAATCCCGACTATTAAGCCCCTTTCGGGGGGGATTGATGATATCAGCGAATAAGTCTGTCCGCACGCGTTGATTGGCTAACCGATGGACAGACCCGTCTCCTGCAAGGAAGTCACAACCTGCCGAGTTCGCGGCTGGCACAACCGCATTGGTTATGGGTAAACTCGATCAATGTCATTCAGCCATCATTGCTGGGAGTAAGGTTCGGCAGCCTGCGCAGGTTCGAGCGGCGCATCGCTTGCGCATTAAATGCGAGAATTCTTCCGTAGCCTGTTTTCTTTCTCTTTACCGATCCTTACCCTTCGGATGGTTGCTTGCGGCGATGTCGTCAGGTCAAGCAGCCACCGCCGTCCGCCCGGATCCAGAGCGCCTGTGGCCGTCTTTGATCGCCGCCGTACGCGAGTATGCGCTGCTGCTGCTCGATCCGGACGGAAGCATCCTGTCATGGAATCGGGGCGCGGAGTTGATCAAGGGTTATGCGGCGGACGAAATCGTCGGCCGGCACGTCTCATGCTTCTACCCGCCGGAGGATGTCGCGGCCGGAATTCCCGCGCGGGAGCTTGAGATCGCTGCCACGAACGGCCGCTTCGAGACCGCTGGCGAACGAGTGCGCAAGGACGGCTCGCGTTTCCTCGCCAACGTTGTCATCACCGCCATCCGTGGGCCCGATGGCGCGCTGCGCGGGTTCGGCAACATCACCAGCGACATCACGGCGCGGGCAGCGGCGGAGGCCTTGGTGAAGGCCAGCGAGGCCAGGCTGCGCAGCCTGATCGCCACGATGCTCGACACGGTGGTCGACGGCCTGATCACCATCGACCGCGCCGGCGTTATCCAGTCGTTCAACAAGGCCTGTGTCAACCTGTTCGGCTACGCGCCAGATGAGGTTGTCGGGCAGAACGTGCGTATCCTGATGCCGGAGCCCTATCACAGTGAACACGACCGCTACATTTCGGCCTATCTCCGGACCGGTGTGGCCGGGATCATCGGCATCGGCCGCGAGGTCATGGGGCGGCGCAAGGATGGCTCGATCTTCCCGATGGAGCTGGCGGTCGGCGAATCACCACAGGCGGGAAACCACGCATTCGTTGGCATCGTGCGCAACGTGACCGAACGGCGCGAGGCGGAGACACAGCGCGAGCAGTTGCGCCAGTCGCAGAAGATGGAGGCGGTCGGCCAACTCACGGGCGGTCTGGCGCACGACTTCAACAATCTGCTGGCGATCATCATCGGTAATCTCGACATGCTGCGCGAGATCCGCGCCGGCGATCCGGTCACCGACGAGCTTGTCCGCGATGCACTGGAGTCGGCGCTGCGTGGTGCGGACCTGACGCGTCGCCTGCTGGCCTTCGCACGCCGGCAGCCGTTGCAGCCCGAGCGCGCTGATATCAACGAGGTGATCGGCGCCATCGTGCGGCTGTTGGCGCGCACTTTGGGGGAGAACATCACGATCGAGATGTCGCTGTCGTCCAATGTCTGGCCAGTGCAGATCGACCGGGCGCAGTTCGAGGCGGTGATCGCCAATCTCGCCACCAATGCGCGCGATGCCATGCCCCGTGGCGGCGCACTGCTGATCGATACGCGGAACGGTGAGCTGGACGAAACCTACGCCGCGAACCATCCGGACGTGACGCCAGGCGACTACGTCGTGGTCGAGGTGAGCGATTCCGGCACCGGCATGCAGCCGGAGATCCTCTTGCGTATCTTCGAACCGTTCTTCACCACCAAGGAGCAAGGCAAGGGGACCGGGCTCGGGCTTTCCATGGTGTTCGGCTTCATGAAACAGTCAGGAGGCCATATCACAGTCTATAGTGAGGCTGGCAAGGGCACCACGTTCCGGCTGTATCTGCCCCGCCTGCTGGAATCTTTCGCCGTGCCTGAGGAACGGCCGGAACAGCCTGCATCTCTTGGTGGCAGCGAGACGATCCTGGTGGCGGAGGACAATGCCGCCCTGCGCCGCATCGTGATGCGGCAGTTGAGCGAGGCGGGTTATCGCGTGCTGGAGGCGGCGGACGCCGAGGCGGCGATGGCGATCATCGACTCGTCCGAACCGATCCACCTGCTGCTCACCGATGTGGTGATGCCGGGCGCCATGGACGGTCGCGATCTTGCTCGCGTGGCCGTGTCGCTGCGGCCGTCGCTGCGGACACTGCTGACTTCGGGGTTTCCTGACGCGCGGTGGAATGTCTCCGGGTCGCATAGCGGCCGGTTGCTCAACAAGCCCTACCGCAAGGAGGAACTGCGCCGGGCGGTGCGCGACGCGCTGGACGAGGCACGATAGGCGCTGCGTCGCCGCCGCGTCAACGATCCTTGAGGTGGTAGAATGGAAGCAGTGATGCGAACAATTCGCGCCATAGGCGCGATGGCATCGCGGCCAAGACGGCCGCTCAGTGTCAACGATTCGCGATGACAGCGGGCATGGATGCGTGATCGATTTCGATACCCCTTGCAGCATCCTGCAGTAGCCAGCAATCCTCACCCAACTGTCTTGCCGGCCTCCGGCCCGTCGAGATTCGTGCCGTCACGGTCCTGTGAATCGTTTCATATCGCGTCGGCTCGCTCCAGCCCATCTTCTGCCGCATCGCCCCACAGGGGCAAACCAACGGAGAGGGCCATGGAAAAGTTGATAGCACTAGGCGTCGTCACCGTGGCTCTGAATGTACTCGGCGCGGTGGCCTACGCGCAGGACTATGTCGTCAACGGGCATGCAGCGTCCAAGGCCGAAGCACAGCTCTTGACGTTCTACAGCGCCCCGGCAGGACGCTGGCAGGTTGACGGGTACGGCATTTCGCAGGTCGCCGATCAGCATCCAGCCCACCCGGTGACGCGGACAAGCGGTCCCAAATGCTGGTACGTGCTCGATGTGAGGCTCTGCGATTGACGTCGAAGCAACCGGTAGCGGCTCATCAAACGGCCAGAGCCGCTACCGGTGCGATCGCATGCCTTCTATCGGCCTCACGTGGATCGCGAGGCCATCAGGCGTTGGGATTGTACGTCGTGATCTTCGATCCTTGCAGCGCCAAGCCCGCCATAAGCCCATTCTGTCCGAAAGGAATGGCGATGACCTTGTGGGACAACGTGGTGCTGTCTATTGACGCGCCCGCCCCCTTATCGATCACAACCACACTCGGATCAGAGCCGATCGCCCACCCATCGCTCTTGTCGAGGAACCGCAAGGCCTGTGGATCCATGAAGAACAAAGCATAACTGAACCATTGCACGCCGGCCTGCAATCCGAACGACGCCGCCGCAATCGTGTAATAGCCGTCGATATGCTTTTGCACCCATAGGACGCCTTTGCCGCCCTGCGCCCCGAAGATGAAGCCACCTTTCACTATCTTCGGGAACACCAGGATACCCGCGGCCTTTCGCCCAAGCTCCGCTGTGCGATGGTCGGCCGCATGGAGCCTACCAAGCGCTGCCGCCGCATCCCGGTCGATTTCAGCAGCATCGGATGCTGCGGATGCAGCTCTCGCTCCCATCAACACCATGGGGCCCATAGTGGCAATTGTCCGGATGGCGCTCCGCCGGGTCGATCTCATACTGAACCTCCTTCGAATGGCTTGGTCTGTCGGATAGTTTAATAAGTCGAGGGGAGCAAGCTGACGCTCAGATGATACGAAATGGACTACCCCCATTGGGGTATCGCCTATTCGGTCGGTCCGAACTACAACTTCCCCTGGGACCTGATAGATCCCGCCGGCAAGGCCGCGGCACCCGCGCGTGCGCATGACTCCGCAGGCCTCCCCGAACGCCATGCGCACCGTGCACCGGGCGCATCCCGCTGATCTGGGAGTGCGCCATATCTTTGCGGAAGCGATCCCGGATCAAACGCCCTGGCAGATGTGGGACGTGCGAACGGGCACCCGGAGCCGGCACACTGGAGGCGCGCGAGGTGCTCGAATCCGCGTTCCGCCATCTACCCGGGGCGATGGACCATCCGGGACTGCTGCACCTCCACGTCCACCTGATGGAAGTGTGGCCGCATCCCGAGGCGGCGCTGGTCACCGCCAACCGGCTGCGTACGCCGAGCCCCGGCATGGGTCACCTGACGCACATGCCCACCCACATCGACACCCAATGCGGCCATTACCGCGACGCCATGCACTGGAATCAAAGGGCAATCGTCGCGGACCGCAAATACTACGTTCGACCGCGCCGGGCCGATAATTTTCGATTCCCGCTATCGGATCCACAATTAGCACTTCGCCGCCTAGAGTGCGATGTTCCTCGGTCAGTACGCACCCGCCATCGCCGCTGCCGAGCTGATCGAAACCATGCCGGAGGCGGTGCTGCGCATTCCCATGTCACCATCGGGCAGCATGTGCTCATCCATTTCGGCAAATGGCGCAAGATCATCGCGCAGGATCTGCGGGCGGACCGTGATCTCTACTGCAACACCGTCGCGGTCACGCACGACGCGAAAGGCGTCGCGCACGCAACACTTGGCGACGTGCCGGCGGCGCAGGCTGAACAGGCACTGTTCCGCGAGACCGCCAAGCGGGAGCCGAAGTCCCGGCAGATTCACAACGTGTCGCGCATGCAGTTGCTTGCCACCGCCGAGGAGAGCCGAGCAGGAACGCGCCCTGGATCAGGCCGCCGACAAAGCCCCGGCGCTCTTTTGGCACCATCTCCAGCGCCAGTGTATTGTTGGCCGCGTATTCACCACCCACAAATATGCCGCCAACGAAGCGGATCATGATCAGTAGATACTGCGACCAGATCCCGATCGTCGCGCTGCTCGGCAGCGCCGTAATGCGCCGAAACCGACAATGCTCATCATGGTGGTGCGGCGGCGCCCGATCTTGTCGGCCCAGTGGCAAATGTCACCGCGCCGCACGGGCGGCCCAGCAGCGTGGCGACGATGGTGAAGTAATAGATCGTCGTGGTAGCCGTCGAACTGAGGCCCTTCGGTTCGATGTAGCTCATCACCGGTGCCAGGACCAGCGCAAGTAGGTAAATGTCAAAGAAATCCACAGCAAAGCCGACGAACCCGGCGAAAATGGCACGCCGCGCCTGCGACGGCAGTGCCTCGCTCGCGAACAATCCCGACTTCATGGCCGACCTCCCGAGTTGCCAGGCCTTGCCCAGTCTCACTCCGGTCAGGGCTGCGCCTGATTGCTACTTGCCGGCAACGCCCGGTCGCGAGGTGACGCGACAGCGTGCCTGCGAATGGTGACAGTCTTCGGAAGTTCGTCTCGGGCGTCTTCACGCATTGCTGTGAAGCTCAGGGTCTATCGTCCACAGAGCGCCGATCGCAGAATTTCGTGATTTTACCACAAGGCAAAAGGAGGCAGACATGCCGTTCGTCGCGTCGAATGGCCTCACCGAGGCAGGCACCAGCAAGACCGTCCAGGCCGGCGGCATGACGGTGCACTATCACGACATTGGCTCCGGCGAGCCGGTGTTGTTCCTGCACTCGTACGGGCCCGGCACCACCGCATGGATCACGTTCCACAAGGCTGTCAGCGCGCTATCCAGGTACTTCCGCTGCATCCTCATGGACCTGCCGAACTTCAGCAAGACCGGGCCCATCGTCTATCGCGAGGGAGTGCACGCCGTACAGGCCCGGACCGCGGTCGCCCTGCTTGACGCAATCGGCATCGAGCGGGCGCACTGGGTTGGCAACTCGCAGGGCGGCCAGTCGGCGATGGTGGCAGCCATCTCCTATCCCGAGCGGGTCAGGAAGTTCGTCATGGGCGGCTCGCACATCGGCACCGGCGGGGATCGCTACCTGATGGCCAATCGCCCCTCGGAAGGCAACCGCGCCACGCGACAAGCCCTGGACGACCCAAGCCGCGAGAACATCAGACGCTACCTGCACGTGCATATCGACGATGCGAGCCTGGTCACCGACGAGCTCGTGGACTACATCCACCACGCCCACATATGGTCCCCCGAGTTCGACGCGGCGCGCCGCCAATCGGTCAGCCTGCCGCACGATTACACGTCCGACCTCGCCGGGATTCAGGCCCCCGTGCTGTTGATCCACGGGCGGTATGACCGGATGGTCGCCTTCGAGGTGAGCATCGCGATCCTCAATCACATCGCCGACTCGCGCCTCGTGCTCATCAACAACTGCGGGCACTGGCCGCCGTTCGAGAAGCCCGCCGAATGGACGGCGCACGTACTCGCGTTCCTGCGGGGCTATGAGGCAGAGCAACCCTAAAGGAAGACGCTGAGGTTCTTGTCGAGCAGCACGTTGGCGTCGAGCACGATCGTGCGCCTCGCCACCTTCCAGGCGCCGTCCACCTTCCGCAGCACATCCTCCCGGCAACCGGAGAGCAGTTGATGATCCGTCTCGAGGTGTGAGCGGCACACGAGAAACGCGGTCTTCGCCTGCACCTCACTGTTCTCCAGCGGCATCGTCTCGAGATTGCCGACCAGATGACGCGTACGCGACGGCGGATCCTCTGCCCAGGCCATGCCGGTATCTAGCCGCGCCACCCGCATCTCGAGATAGCGTTTGTCCTCCTCGAGGATGGCCAGATCACCGAGTGGGGTCAGTTCGCGGTGCGCTTCGCGACGCGGGACGTTCTTGCGTCTGGGCATGAAGTAGAGGATGTCGTCCGTGAAGATTTCGAGCCACTCCTTGAACCTGCGCTCGTCGAGCAGCCAGGCCTCGCGGATATAGAATGGCATCAGCTCGAGCCACAGCGCCTGTTGCTGTGTCAGCGCCACGGGCTGCCCGGTGGGGGGTGCGCGCCTGATCGTCACCGCGCTAGCCCCGCATCGCCGCGGTGCCCTCGAAGGGGGCCCTAATCGGATCGAGCGGGATTTCGGCCCAGCTCTCCGCATTCATGAACTGCTCCCAGCGCTGGTAGAACAGACGCTGGTTGTTTTCCGAGATATACCGCTCGGAGACCAGCCCGGGATAATCCGGATGCGGCCCGGAGTGCCCGACGCCCATCGACAGGTCCTGCGGGTGCTGGCGCGCAAACCGGCTCGTGCTCGCTTGGGTCACCTGTCGCCAGTTATCGACGTCGTCCTGCTCGAACATGCCCGCGGCGCCGTTGTTGGCCTGGCTGCCGATACGGATCGCGCGCTTAAGTTCCTCCGGCACGTCCCGCTCCAGCAGCACGAAGTGCCAGAACTCGGTCTTGAGAGGACCGCGGGGCAGCGCCAGCCGGAACCCGAGAATCCCGTTCGGGAAGATGGAATGGTTACCAAGCTGCACCCGGTGCGCGCGCAACGCGCCAAGCCGCCGTTCGACCTCGGGCATCGTCGCGTCATGGTGCTTCTGGAACAGTTCGAACGTCCTGTCCGACACGCCGTGCACGTAGCGGGGAATGTTGTCATCGGCATCGCGGAAGGTGATTGCGTGTCCGTTGACGAAGACATGCTTGTTGGGGCTGGCGAACTGGTCCTCATGGGACAGCCGGGGGCGCCCGAGATAGCGCGCCTGCACGGCGGCGCTGGAGATATGGCTGGTGGGGACGTGGTAGTTGTCCGAGCAGTTGTCCACCATCGTCTTCCAGTTGGCGGGCTCAAGCCATTTCATCGGCCCCAGGGCCTGCATGCCCCCGTCCCGCCGATTGAACACCGTGTCGAGATACCAACGTGCGTCGCCCAGATAGGCCTCGAGGCTCGGGGCGTCTTTGGCCCAGGTCGCGAAGACAATGCCCGCATAGGTCTCCACCCGGGCCTCAATGAGACCGAGCGATGGCCTGTCCAGCGCGTCATAGTAAGCCTCGGACTCCCCGGGGACATGTTCGAGAGAGCCGTCGTTGCGGTAGGTCCAGCCGTGATAGGCGCACATGAAGCGCTTGGCGTTGCCGTCGTCGCAGCGCACCACGCGGTTGCCGCGGTGGCGGCACATGTTCAGCAGTGCGTGCAGGCGACCCTGTCCGTCGCGGGTCAGGATGACGGGGTCTTCGCCCATGTAGGTGTGGAAGTAATCGTCGGCCGCGGGCACTAGGCTTTCGTGCCCGATCATCAACCATGCGCGTCCGAAGATCTTCTCCATTTCCTTGTCGTAGATCGCCTGATCGCCGAAGATGCGCCGGTCGATCTTGCCGGTGTCAGGGTCGATCACGGCGTATTTCCGAGCGGTGCCCATCTTGGGATCCTCCATCAAGTGGCCACGGCGGGCAGCGCAGTTTCGCTCCAGGTCGGGAATCTGTAGTTATCCGTCTCTGTTTCAGAGAACAGTGCTCTTTCGACCATGTTGTGTCTCCCCGTTGCCGTCGTCGCCCCCCGGTCGGTTATTGTTCGGCAGCAATAGTGAATGCCGTGCACGCGAAGGGTCAAGCTCGGACGTACCAGTCTCCCTCATCGAACAGGTTCTCGCGCAGCGTCGCGCCTTTGTACTCACTGCGGAACCGTCCGCGGACTTGCAAATTCGGCACCAGCAGATCCGCGATGGCGGCCAGATCGGTGGCCATAGATAGGTCGTGCCCCAAGGCTGCTCAGGAGCTTCGCTCCTACACCACGCGTTGGGGCACGATCCAGGCGGCTCTTTCAGCGCGGCGAGCAAACGGGACTTGCCGATGCCTGCTTCGCCGGACAGGAGCACCACGCGGCCCTCGCCGGTCGTCGCTTGCCGCCCCGGCGCACCAGCAGGCTCAGCTCTTCGTCCGTGTCGATCAGTGGCGGTGCCCGCATAAGCCGCCGCGGAGCGACTCGTTGCGCCGGTGGCGCCGCGCGCCAAGCCCTAATATAACACCACCGAATCTCTTGAGCGCGATGACCGCACTTTCAGCATACGCCTCATCGCCATTCGGCCAGCCGAAATACGCCGGCACGCCATCGCCGACCAAGCGAGCCAGATAACCCCGCTCACCGGCTATCGCGGCCCCGACGCTCGCACACCGCCAAACTTCGGAGCTGACGCCATTCTCGCGGAATGCCGCCTCGTAGCGGTCCAAACCAAACGATCGCAGCCGCGCCGCTACATCCACCGCGGCTTCCCCGGCCAGCGGGCAATCGGGACAAAATGCTGTCCGCGCGGACCGGCCTTGTCCAGAAGCTCAACGGCCGAGTGGCACATGAACCAAGCCGCGCCTGTAAAGTGCCTCACACCTCTGCCGCTTACCGCAGCATCACCACAACCCGCTCGAGGTGTCGGACGCGCGCGTACATCTTCATCGCCTTGTCGAGGCTGTAGGCATGGGCTGCCGCGTCACCGCTCCAGCAGCACTCGCGCACCACGACGGACGCGACGTCCATGCTGAACGCCTCGCGGACACTCGTCTCGACGCCGCGATTGGTGGCGCCGCCGCCGATGATGATGACGTCCCGCCGCAGCATGTGAAGCAGTTCGGCCACGCCCGTCCCATAGAACGCACTCGGCCGCCGCTTGAGGAAGATGTAATCCTCGGGAAGCGGCACAATCTCGTCGGGAAAGCCGGCATCGGACGTGCCTTCCACGGCGTTGGTGAGCGGCGGCACGCCAGTTTCGGCGGAAAGGTCCGTCGGCAGCATCACGACATCGGCACCATCGGCACGGCTGACCGGCGTCGTGTAGATCACCGGCACGCCCGCCTCCCGCGCGGCAGCGATCATCCGCACCCAGGCATCCAGCACGGGGCGCATCGCAGCCCGCCGCGCCGGATCCGCCGGAACTAGCGCGCGCTGGCAGACATCGTAGGCGATCAGTGCCGCCCGCCGACGGTCGATGCGTTCAGGTTCAGGCATCGCGACCTCCTCGGGTCAGTAACAAATATGGTCGGCGAAGGCAGGTACTCGGCCGACACGACCGTGACCCTTTTCACCATCTGTCGTGGCCGGGCGTCCCCCACAGCGACGCATTGCCTCGATGCATGTGATGCAGACGGACGCGCCGCCGTATTCAATTGGCCGCCAGCTTGTCCTGCGTCTTCGTCTCGAAATCGCTGGCGTCGTGGCGCTCGTGCAACTGAGTTGACGGGTCCCCCTGAAGGCGGTTGACCATGCGCCCCCGCTGCACCGCCGGCCGCGCGTAGATCGCATCGGCCCAGCGCACGACATTCTTGTATTCGTGCACTGATAGGAATTCTGCTGCCCCGTACTGCCCGAACTTCACCAGCCCGCCGTACCAGGGCCACGCCGCCATATCGGCGATCGTGTATACATCTCCCGCCAGGAATTCGTTGTCCGCCAACCGCTTGTCGAGCACATCGAGCAGCCGCTTGGTCTCCATCGCGAAGCGGTCGATGGCATATTCGATCTTCACGGGCGCATAGGCGTAGAAGTGGCCGAACCCGCCGCCGACATATGGCGTGCTGCCCATCTGCCAGAACAGCCAGGACAGGGTTTCGGCGCGCAGACCGGGCTCGGTCGGCAGGAACGCCCCGAACTTCTCGGCCAGGTGCACCAGGATCGCGCCGGTCTCGAACACCCGAATTGGCTTCGGGCCACTGCGATCCAGCAGCGCCGGGATCTTCGAGTTGGGATTGATCGCGACGAATCCGCTGCCGAACTGATCGCCATCGCCGATCTTGATGAGCCAGGCGTCGTACTCCGCGCCGCTATGGCCCGCCGCCAGCAGCTCCTCGAGCATGACGGTGACCTTGACGCCGTTCGGCGTGCCCAGCGAATAGAGCTGGAGCGGATGCCAGCCGACCGGCAGTTCCTTCTCGTGGGTTGCCCCCGAGATCGGGCGGTTGATGTTGGCGAACCGGCCGCCACTCGGCTTGTTCCAGGTCCAGACCTTCGGCGGCGTATACTCGGATGCGTCTGACATGTCGGATGCTCCCTAGGTTTGGCCGCCAGCGTGGCGCGGTCGCTCTCTGGAGGCAAGCAGGGGAGCACGTCTGCTCCGCGGTTGACATCTGCACCCCGCCCTCCGCATCGATATGCCACGAGCACGGAGCAAGCCTTCCGTGCCCATCGACATCGAGCGGGCGCCCCGGGACACGCCGGCCGCGGACGAGATCCTGCATTTCAACAACGCGGGCGCTGCGCTGATGCCGGCGCCGGTGCCGGTGCCGGTGCTGCAGGCACAGCTCCGTCACCTCCAACTCGAGGCCGACACCAGCGGCTACGAGGCCGCGGCAGCCGCCAATGATCGGGCCGAGGCGGTCTACGATTCGATTGCGCGACTTCTGAACGCCGATCAGACGGAGATCGCGCTTGTCGAGAACGCCACGGTGGCCTGGGACATGGCGTTCCACTCCGTTGGTTTCGCGCGCGTTGACCGCATTCTCACCGCCGAAGCGGAGTACATCAGCAACTACATCGCCTTTCAGCAGGTCGCGCGGCGCACCGGCGCCGTCGTCGACGTCGTTCCGACCGCGCGTCAGGCTGATCGCCATCACGCATGTGCCGACCAATGGCGGCCTGGTCAATCCGGCGCCGGAGATCGGCCGCATCGCGCGCGCCTACGGCGTCCTCTATCTGCTCGACGCCTGCCAGTCCGTTGGGCAGTTGCCGATCGATGTCGCCGCAATTGGTTGCGACATGCTGTCCGCGACCGGGCGGAAATATCTACGCGGTCTGCGCGGAACCGGCTTCCTGTACGTGCGGCGGGACATCCTCGACCGGCTCAAGCCGTCGTTTCTCGATCTGCACGCCGCGACACGGGTCGACCCCGACAGCTACGAGATGCGCCCCGACGCGCGTCGCTTCGAGAACTGGGAACGCAACATCGCGGCGCAGCTCGGTCTTGGTGCCGCGGTCGACTACGCTCTCGGCTGGGCTCTCGCCGACATAACTGAGCGCGTCGCGACTCTGGCCGACGACCTGCGGCGGCCGCTCACCGACATCCAGGGGGTCAGCGTTCGCGATCTGGGGCGACGGCGCTGTGGCATCGTCAGCTTCACGGTCGAGGGCGAATTGCCGCGCGACATCGTCGCGGCGCTGCGCCAGCGGCGCATGAACTGCCACACGTCGGCGGGTTCGACGCCGGTGGACACACGAGTGCGCCGATTGCCCGATCTCGTGCGCGCGTCCGTACATTACTACAACACCGAGGAGGAGGTGGCGCGCTACGCCGCGGCGGTCGGCGAGCTGGCCTAGTTCCTGCGAACGTTTCGCTCGCGGCCTCCCCTCCCTTGCCCGCGCACAGGCAAAGCCGTTCAATGCCGCGCGCGCAAGGTCGCAACGAGGAGGAGATGTCGATGCCGAGGCTCGCGGGAAAGATCGCCTGGATAACCGGCGCAGGCAGCGGCATCGGCGAGGCTGCGGCGCTCGCGCTGGCCGACGAAGGCGCAACCACAGTGCTCACCGGCCGCACGGCTGAGAAGCTGGAACGCGTCGCCGCGCGCATCAGGCAGCAGGGTGTCGAGGCGTTTGTGCAGCCTGCCGAACTTACTGACGCCAAGCAGGTGCAGAAGGTCGGCGAGTTCATCAAGAACACTCTCGGCAGGCTCGACATCCTGGTGAACAACGCCGGGGTGAACATCGTCAATCGGCACTGGGACAAGCTGACACCTGAGGGCATCGATGAACTGGTGCACGGCAACCTGTCGCAGGCGCTGTACTGCGTCACGGTCGCGCTGCCGCTGATGCGCGCGCAGAAGGACGGCGTGCTGATCCACACCGCCTCGATTGCCGGCCGCGTCGTGGGTGGTTTCCCGGGGCCGATCTATAGCGCGGCGAAGCACGGTGTGGTGGCGATGAGTCACTCGATTAACATGCAGGAATGCATCAACGGCATCCGCTCCACCGTGTTCCTACCAGGCGAGGTGGCGACGCCGATCCTCGACAAGCGGCCCAATCCTGTGGGACCGGAGGAGCGCGCGCGCATGGTGCAGTCGGAGGATTGCGGCGATCTGATCCGCTACATCGCCTGCCTGCCGAAGCACGTGGTGATGAGCGAGGTGATGTTGGCGCCGACGCACAACCGGACCTACATCGCCAACTTGCAACAGAAACTCTGAGGACCTCCGATGGCTTCGAACCGCAAGAAGGTGATGGTGCCCCACACGATGGGCAAGGAAGGTGTCGCGCTGCTGGAGCGGCGTGATGACATCGAGGTGGTGACGTATCCGGCCGGCATCACGCAGGGTGAGCTGTTGCCGATACTGTCGGACGTCGCCGGCATTGCGCTGTCAGGCACGCCGTACAAGCAGACCGAGATGGATGCGTCGCCGTCGATGGAGGTGGTGGCGCGCATCGGTGTGGGCTACGACGCGGTGGAGGTGCCTGCTCTGACCGCGCGTCACGTGCCGCTTGTGGTGGCGGGAACGGCGAATTCCACGTCGGTGGCGGAGCATGCGTTCCACCTGATGATGGCGCTGGGCAAGCGCAGCACGGCGCTGGATGCGCTGGTCCGCAAGGGCATGTGGGCGGATCGCCATGGCGGGCTGCCGATGGAGCTGTCCGGCAAGACGGTGGTGATTGTCGGGTTTGGCCGCATCGGCACACGCTCTGCGCGGCGCTGCCAGGGGTTCGACATGAACGTGCTGATCTACGACCCTTACGTTTCGGCGGAGCAGATTGCCGCGGCGGGGTGTGAGCGGGTGACCGATCTCGACGCGGCGCTGCCGCGGGCCGATTTCGTGTCGATCCATTGCCAGAAGAATCCAGAGACCGCGGGCATGTTCAACGCCGCGCGGTTCACGCGCATGAAACGCGGCGCGTTCATCGTCAATACGGCGCGTGGCGGTATCATCGACGAGCCGGCATTGCATGCGGCGCTGACGTCGGGGCAACTGGCGGGCGCGGGGCTGGATGTGTTCGACATGGAGCCGACGCCGGTCAACAACACACTGCTGCAACTCGACAAGGTGATAACGTCGCCACACATGGCGGGAGTCACCGACCGAGTCGGTTGCTGGCATGGCGGTGGTGACGGCGGAGAACATCCTCGGTGTGCTGGACGGCAAGCCGAACCGGAACAATTTGATCAACCAGGAAGTGCTGGAGTGAATCCTGTCATTGCGAGAAGCAGAGCGACGAAGCAATCTCCATCGTACGCTCGGTGCACACTATATTCTTGGGGATTGCTTCGTCGCTGACGCTCCTCGCAATGACAGGTGACCTATGCCGCAACCGGACCACATTTCCAAACTTGGCGTTCCCGACCCAGCAACGCTGGACGACGACCTGAGGGTCATCTGGAAGAAATGCGTGGACAAGCTTGGATTTGTGCCGAACGTGTTCAGCGCCTACAGCCTGAACCCGCGCAGGCTGCGCAACTTCATGGCGATGTACAACGAGATCATGCTGTCGGACTCCGGCCTTTCCAAGCTGGAGCGCGAGATGGTCGCCGTCGTCGTGTCATCGGCCAACCGCTGCTACTACTGCCTGGTCGCGCATGGTGCCGCGGTGCGTGCGCTGTCGGGCGATGCTGAACTCGGTGAGATGATGGCGCTGAACTATCGCGTAGCCAATCTCGATGCGCGGCAGCGCGCGATGCTAGACTACACCTGGAAGCTCACCACGACGCCCTGGCTGATCGACGATGCCGACCGTGCTGGACTGCGCGAGGCGGGCCTCACCGCGCCGGACATCTTCGATCTGTCGGAGACCGTGGCGTTCTTCAACCTCTCGAACCGCATGGCGTCGGCGACCGACATGATGCCGAACCGGGAGTACCACAAAGCGGCTCGATAGGCGTCAGCGCATCTGCAGCACCCACGCTTGGAACGCGGCGAGGTGCGCCACGATGAAGTCGTGCGTCGCCGGATCGTTCAGCTCGCTCTCGGCGTCGAACTTGTTCTGCGCCTGTGGGATCATCACTTCGGGCCGGTTCATCGCCAACCCATTCAGGAACACGAAGCACTGGCGGGGTCGCCGGCGAGGCCGGAAACGCCCATCATCCGGTCGTTCTCGCAAAGAACAGCTCCAAGGTGGCGTAATCGGTCGGTCACGCCATCGAGCGTGCGCACGCGAAAATCCGACGGATGCATCCGCGCGAATGTCGGCATACTTGTAGTGCAGGCCGCTGAAGCTGGCGGGCAACTCGCTCCAGAGTTGTTTGAAGATAACGATCCATTCGTCTGTGACGGCGCCACGGCTGTCGAAGTCCGGACTGCCCTTGCGATCGACTGTGTGCGGATAGATGGACTGGCTCTCCACCGGGAATACGATATGGTCCGCGAACATGGCGAAGTGCATGCCGAGACGCTCGCCTTCGCGTGCCAGTGCGGGTACGCCCTTGCGCGTTGCGGTTGGGCCGCGGGTGGGGAGGTAGAAGCCGAAGCGCACGTTTCAAGGTTCCCTACGGATCGATGCGGGATTTGGAAATTACTCCGCCGCCGTCATCTTCAGTTCCTCCTCCGCCGATCGGACCGGCAGGCCTTCGATGGACAGTGACGGCTGACCATCGACGCCGACCAACGGCTCGCCCACCAGCGTGATCCGATAGAGCTGACGGTCGAAGTCGGACTGAAAAATGTCCCGGGGCGCCAAGTGCGCAGTCGACCGGTTGTCCCAGAAGGCGATGTCGCCAGGGTTCCACTTGAAGCGCACCGTGTATTCGGGGCGCACGGCATGTTCCCACAGGATCTCGAGTATCTTGGTGCTTTCCCGCGGAGAGAGGCCCACGATGGACTTCAGGAAGGACGGGCTGGCGAACAGCACCCGCTCCCCGGTCTCCGCGTGGACCGTCACAAGCGGATGCTCGCTCTTCAGAGCGCGGCGTCTCACGCGCTCATTGTATTCGCTTCCTGCTTTGGCATCGGCGCGCGGCTCGAAGGCGTGAATGCCACGTAGCCCATCAACGAAGGCGCGCATCGGTTCCGAAAGACCGGCATAGGCGGCGACGAGGTTGGTCCAGAATGTGTCTCCGCCGTAGGGCGGGATCGTGACGCCGCGCAGGATGGAGGCGCACGGCGGATTCACAGCTGCTGTAACGTCGGTGTGCCAGCCGAACCAGGGCGTGACCATCATCGCTTCATACTTTGAGTTGGCCGTCCGGTTCTTGGCGACCGAATAGATCTCAGGATAGCCTTCGACATGCCCGAACACCGCATGACCGATCGTAGGTTCGCCGAACTGGCGCGCCATGGCGACGTGCTGTGCGTGATCGAGGCTTTGGTCACGGAAGAAAATGACCTTCCATTTCAGGAAAGCATCCCGCACCGCCTTCAGTTGCTCCAGCGGCGGCGGCTGGGTCAGATCGACGCCTCTGATCTCTGCGCCGATGTGAAGGGTCAGGGGAACGACCTCGATGGGTTCCGGCGTGTTGGTGCCGGCGGCCGGCTGACGCGACGATACCATTAGCCATCCTCCTCCGATCGTCTGTTCTGCTGGACCGTGGTCCGCCATATGAAGGCTGTCAATTTCGTTCGGAAGAGGGAGACTTGCGGTGGCACGGCAGATCAAACAGCCGGCGGCATTTGTCACGGCGACCGAATGGGGTGCTGCATCTCGCTCATGACGGAGCGCTATCGCCGCGACAGACGAACCCGTCCCGTGACAGCGAAGCACAATCCACTCAGCCTGATTGCGCTCAGAACTCGAACTCAGGCCCGTCGACATAGCGGAAGCGCTCCAGCGCATCCGCGCGCAAGGTGAAGCCGAGGCCCGGCCGGTCAGGTGCATGCACCATGCCGTCCGGGCGAATGTCGAACGGCTCGTTGAAGAGCTCCCACATCATCGGCATGTAGCCTTGCGTGACCTCGAGGATGTGGCAGTTGGCGGCTGCCATCGCGACGTGGATGCTTGCCGCGAACAGCACCCCGCTGCCCCAGGCGTGCGGGGCCAGACGCACACCGTGCGCCGAGGTCAGTGCTGCGATCCGCCGGATCTCCGTCATACCGCCCGCGCGGGCGACGTCCGGCTGCGCGATGTCGAGGGCACGGCGCTCGAGCAGATCCTGGAAGTCGAACCGCGTGAACTCGCGCTCGCCCGAGGCGATGGGGATGGTCGTCGAACGCCGCACCTCCGCCTGACCGGCGTGATCGTCCGGCGAGACCGGCTCCTCGAACCAGGCGATGTCGTAGGGCTCTAGCTCCCTGGCAAGCTTGATGGCGGTCGCAACTTCAAGCGAGCCGTGCGCGTCGACCATCAGTTCGACGTTGGGGCCAAGCCCGCGGCGGGCCGCCTTCACCCGGCGCACGCAGTTGGCGATCGAGAACCCGTCGCGACCGACGACGCGCATCTTGGCGGCGGTGAAACCCTTGGCAGCGTATCCCGCGAGTTCCGCCTCGGCCTCGTCGCCGGGCGCCCATCCGCCGCTGGCATAGCCACGCACAGAACTGCGCACCGCGCCGAGCGCCTGGTAGAGCGGAATGCCGAGCGCCTGCGCCTTGACGTCCCACACCGCGATGTCGACGCCGGCGATCGCCTCCATGATGACACCGCGGCGCCGGCTTTCATCGGCTTGTGTCACGCCCCGCTCGAGCGCCGGCCGGCTGCGCGAGCCGTTATACATCTTCTCGTAGATGCGTTCGGAGAACATCGGGTCCTCGCCAACGCATTCGGGTGCGAGTTCGTGCTCGACGATGGCCGCGACGATCGGCGGCGTACCGAGGGCCGCGCCGATGCCGGTGAGCCCGTTGTCGGTCTCGACGCGGATGAGTGTCGCGTCGCTCTTGACTTTTGTTCCAAGATCGGTGCGGTGGCGCTTCTCCGCAGGAACGGGTGCCGACATTGGAATTGCGGACACTTTTACGATTTTCATGGGCCGTTCCTCCCGGTCAGTCGATCGTATCGAGCGATTGGGTTGCGTTAGCGGTCAATCAAGGAATGTCATACACCGGGAATGCGGCCGCACGAGCGCGCCAGCGCGTCAGCCAAAAGCTGCCTCGATCTCTCGTCCGCGGCCATTAGACCGCATCTGTTCGATTATGTACTGCCGCCTATCGAGCTGCGTCCGGTAGATCCCAGCCGCCGCGGCGACCAACTCGCCCCGTCGGTTCAATTGGGCATCTCCCAGCTCGAGGATGCGCAAGTTCGGCCATGCCTGCGGACGGACGCGCAACACTTCCTCGAAGATCCGACGGGCCGGCACGTCCGGCAGAGTCTGCGCGAGAATCAGCGCCATCGAGGCAGTGGATCTGGAAACACCAGCGTGACAGTGGATGAGAAGATGCGCGACCGCTTGCGGCTCGTCCAACAATCCGCGCCCGAATGTGAGCAGCTCGGCGACGTGTTCTTTCCGGGGCGCAATCATGTCGGCGTTGCGCTCGTCGAGGATGTCGTGGAAGCGCAGCTCGAGCTTTGCGTGCTCGCCAAAGTCGCCAAATACCTCGGGCACAGGCCATTCCGGGTCCAGAATCGAGAGGACATGACTGACGTTCGCGTGGCAGTGGCCGGACAGCTCCTCGATGCCGCAGACTGTGATCCTGAACGGGGTGAAGGCGTCCATCGGTCGCACTCCTACGGCAAGCAGGGAGCTGGCAGAGCCGCCGCACATGTCTACCTGTAGCGCGGCGTCGCTTAAGCCAGCACCCGTATCGTCGCCGTAAACTCCTCAGGCGCCCGGAGGGAAGAACACCAGGCTGCGCACCTCTATGCTCTCGCGCGGCGGTGCGCCGGGGGCAAGTGGATTATCGAACGACGTGTGGAATGAGAGTCGTGCGCGGCCGTCGGTGGCGCTGTCGTGCACGCGAATCAGCACGACCTCGTCAGGCTGCATCTCAGAGAAATAATACCAGCGGTGCTCAGGTCGATAGGCGACCGAGGACGTTTCACCACGGACATGGTCGTAAACGAGATCGCTCGCGATGAGATCGTCGTCGGTGAAGCTGCGCGCATCGCACAGCGCGAGCGGCGAATCCAGCACCGGGCCACTGATCGGCCGCCAGACATTGACGACACCGAAGCGGTGTTTCAGAAGTTCGGGCGCGTCGGCACCAAGATGGTCGTGCACGCGGCGTGGCGCCGAATTGACCGTGTGGTCGTTGTGCACACGGCGCGAGGGCTCGGCCATTCCGGACCGCGCCGCGTTGCGCACGTTGTGGTCGAAGACGAAGACACGGCTGGCACCAAGCGTCTCCTGCAGCAGGCGCGCGACCTCTGGGTAGTAGACCTGCTTGATCTCGTCTTCGGAGTAGAAGTCGCTTACCGCAGTCGGCGCCTTGATCAGTGCAAAGCCGTTGCGGTCGAGCGTGAAATCTGCCTCGTGGCCGCGCGCGTCCTCGATCCTCACCTCGTGCGGATCATCGATGCCGTTCCACCGTGGCACGCCGGGCGGCGGCTCGGAGACATACCGCGCAGGTTTATTCTTGCCGCGCTGCAGGTAGTGCAGAGTTGAGGTGACGGTTCGGGCGGTCGGCATGATGTCGAGTGGCATGGACTGGCTCCTCCCGCGAATGGTTGGGCGATTGCCGCTCCGGGCCGCACCCGGTCGCGGCTCACACTGGTACAGTAAGGGGCATCGGGCATTTGTGCAAAAACTGCCGCCAAGCCGGGCCGATGCGGTCGGCTGCGAAACTCGCTACGCTGCCAGCTTTTGCCGCGCTGCACCCTTGATCATCACTGCCCCCTTTTCGGCGATCATGATCGTCGGTGCGTTCGTGTTGGTCGAGGTGACGGCAGGCATTACCGAGGCGTCAATGACCCGCAGCCCATCGATGCCGTGCACACGCAATTCGCTGTCGACGACGCTCATCGGATGCAGACCCATCATGCAGGTGCAACTGGCGTGATAACACGTGCTGCCGTTGCGCCGCGCGTAGTCGAGCAACTCGTCATCCGTCTGGATGTGAGTGCCAGGCAAGGTCTCTTCCTGGGCGAACTTCCTCAGCGCGGGTGCGGCGAAAATCTGCCGGGCAAATCGCAGGCCACCGATAATGGCGCGCCGGTCGGCTTCATCCGATAGGTAGCGCGGGTTGATGGCCGGCGCGTCACCAGGACGATTCGACTTCGCCTCGACGTACCCGCGCGACAGAGGCCGCATCTGCCATGCGCCTGCGCTCAGGCCGGGGGTCCTCTCGAGTTCACCCATCTGGCCGTCTTTGAGGCTGCCTGGCGCGAACGTGCATTGCATGTCGGGCGTCGCCGAACTCTCCAGCACCTTGACCGAGGCGGCGACAATCGAGGGGCTGTAGCTCAACATGCCTTTGCCGGAGATCAGCCAGCGCATGACCTCGGCGGCAAATGGCAGGCCGCGTGACCGCTCGTTGGCGGTCTGTGCGCCGACAATGCGATAGGAGACGCGCGCCACATAGTGGTCCTGCATGTTGCGACCGACGCCGCGCAGTTCATGCACGATCGGGACGCCGATGTTCGCCAGATGCTCCGGATCGCCGACGCCCGATAACTGCAGGATGTGTGGCGAACCGATCGCGCCGGCCGACAGGATAACTTCACGCCCGGCTTCGGCCCGTTCGACCACGCCCTCGCGCGAGAACTCAATGCCGGTTGCGCGCTTGCCATCAAATAGAACCCGGTGCACCAGCGCGCCAGTGACGAGTTGAAGGTTCGGCCGTTTCAACGCCGGCCGCAGATACGTGCGCGCAGTGCTGGCGCGGCGGCGCCCCCCGCGGGTCTGCTGGCACCATCCGACGCTGTTGCCGGCACCGGGCGGAAGATCGTTGACGTCTTCGCGGTACTCGAGGCCGACCTGCTTGGCGGCCTCGATCACTGTCGCGCAAATCGCTGGCCGGTCCGTCGCCGAGGTAAACAGCGGTCCGTCCTTGCCACGCACCGCGCTGCCTTCGCCTTCCCAGCGTTCGGCCTTGCGGAAGAACGGCAGGCAATCATCCCACGACCAGCCACGGTTGCCGAGTTGCGCCCAGTGATCATAGTCCTCGGGTTGGCCGCGGATATAGATCATCCCGTTGATCGAGGAGGACCCCCCGATTACCCGGCCGCGCGTGTAGACGATGGCGCGTCCGTTGGTGCCGGGATCAGGCTCGGCGCGGTACTTCCATGTCAGGTTGGGGTGATCGAGCATCTTCATAAAGCCGGCCGGGACGTGAATGAGCGGGTTCCTGTCGCGTCCGCCGGCCTCGATCAGCAAGACCTTCGTGTTGAGATCCTCGGTCAGACGATTGGCCAGCACGCAGCCAGCCGAGCCCGCGCCGACAATGACGAAATCCGCCCGCATGTTCCGCGTTCCCTCCGCAAGTAGTTCAACCCATCATCGGGTGGTTCATTCGCGCGCAGTCTACCGGGAAACTTCTGGGACGCGGAAGTCTGCGAGGTTTCCGTGGTTCAGGGCCCCAAACCGCGTCGACGATTGTCGCAGGTTGCGGTCAGCCGCAGTGGGGCTAAGCTGTTGGATAGCCCGTGGAGAAATCGCCATGATTGACGTGCATGCCCATTGGAAGCCCGCCGAAGTCGCTGACGCCCTGCGCGCCCGTACCAGAGAACCGCGCATCCTGCGCGGGCAGGACGGCGCCGAGGTGCTGAAGTCCCGGATGGGCGAAGAGCCGCTCGCCAATGCCTTCGATGACGTCGAATTCCATATCAGTCGCATGGACCGCCAGGGGGTAGAGACGAGCGTTCTGTCGCTCCTGGGTTCGTTCTGCTGGATCGAGGCCCAGCCGCCGGAGGTGTCCGGGCCGCTGTGCCGGCGCGTCAACGACGGGTTCTCGGCGATCTGCCAGAAGCATCCAGGCCGCTTCGCTGCCTTCGCGGCGCTGCCTTTGACGGACATGTCCGTCGCCGCCGCGGAACTCGAGCGGGTGCTCGCGCTGCCGGGCCTGATCGGCGCGCAACTGCCGGGCAACTTCTTCCTCACGCGCGCTGACGCCGAAGCGGCGAGCCCGCTGCTGGAGGTCGCCAATCGCCACCGCGCGGTACTATTGATCCATCACGGCCCACGGCCGGGCGACGCTTATCCCAAGGTCGCGGGCGACACCGACAATGCACGCCGCCGCAACGGCACGCTGGATATGCAGGCGAGTCTGTCGTCGGTGATGGTGACGCTGTGCCTGACCGACCTGCTCGCGTCGTATCCGGACGTGACGGTCGTGGTGCACAATCTGGGCGGCAATATTCCCTACGAGGTCGAGCGCATGGATCACCGCTGCCTGCTCGACACCCCGGAGGAGGAACTGCCGTCGTCGAGCTTCCGGAAGGCCAAGGTGTATGTCGATTGCAACTCGTTCGGCCCGCGCGCGATCGAGGCGGCGGTGAGCCTGTACGGTGCCGAGAGGATCGTATGCGGCACCGACGGCAGCGAGTTCGGCTGCGACTGGACCAAGAAGGCGCTCGCGGATGCGCAGATCGGCGAGGAAGCGCGCGAGCAGATCCTGCACCGGAATGCGGCTGCGATGCTGGCCCGGGTCGTGGAGGGCGTGAAGCGGGAGGTGGCCGCCGCCTGACAAGGCTGCGCGCGGCTGGGGGCTCGGTGCGCTGATCAGTAGTTGCCTGGATCCCGGTCGGGGGTTGCGCCGACTCCGCAGTGCGTCAGGCGGCAATTCATGGCAGTCCGGCTTCAGTGAGGATCTGCCGCAATGCTTCGAGGTGCCGAGGTTCGTCAATCGGCAGCAGCGGTGGTCGCACGTGTCCGCCGGACTGGCCCAGCATGTTCATGCACGCCTTGATCTGCGCTTGCGGTGATCCGAATATGCCGTTCCAATCGGTGCGGATCAGCTTCGTCATCAAGGCGACGTAGCGACTGGCGGCATCTCGAGCGGCCATAAAGTCATTGCGCCAGAATGCTTCGTAGAATGCCACGGCGAACTTCGCGCCGAGGCCACCGCCGTCGATAGTGCCGTCCCCGCCGAGGTCGCACAGCACTGCGAGACCCAGACGGTCGATGAAGCCGCCGAAGATGCGCACGCGGCCACCGACTTTCTCAAGCGTCGTGAGCGCCTGCAGTCTGTTCATCGTGCTGTCCTTGATCGCGACGACGCGGGCGATGTTTGCCAACTCGACCGCGGTCTCCCAGGTGATCTCGACGGCGACACCGTGCGCCCAATTGTAGACCATGATCGGCAGATCGACGCAGTCAGAGATCGTCGAGAAGAAAGCGACGATCTCGCGTGGTGTGGGCGCGACGTAGGGCGGCGGCGTGGACAGCATTCCATCCGCGCCGATTTCGCGCGCGTGAAGTCCGAGCGCTATTGTTTGTGACGGGGTGAACGTGGTGCATCCGATCACGACGGGAATCTTGCCCCTGAGTTCGTCGACGGCGATTTCGGCCACTCGTCGACGTTCTGCTTCGGTTTGAGAGAACCACTCGCCAGTCGTTCCGTTGACCAGTACGCCGTGTACGCCCTGCTCGTGATAGAGGCGCAGGACGCCGCGCAATGCGCTCTCGTTCAGTGCGCCCGTCGCAGTGAACGGCGTCGGAGCCGCGATCCAGTAGCCTTTCCAATCGACAGAATCACGATCCATGTATGGTCCCCTTCCTAACCAGCGCCAGGATTTTGCTGTGGGTACCAGCGTGAGGACATTGCGTGTCGCACGCAAACCTGCCACGGCATGCCTCGCAGACTGGCGCCGCCGCTTCTGCCGGTGAGCGACTTTGGTGGCGTCGTAGGAGGAGGTAGGACGGCCGAAATTCTCGGGCGGGGAGTAACCCACTCGCCTCTGTTGGTCGGATCCGACGAAAGGATGGCGGGGATTTTTGAGCGGGTGCTGGGCAGCCCGCGACTGCCGCAAGCCGCCTGCGACCCGGCCAACTGGCCACAGCAGATGCAACGGGAGTGGGCCGAGCACCAAGCCGGCTGGGCCGCTTCGGCGCATCGCCGTCGTGCAGTTGAAGGTCTTCGTGCCGTCCGTGCCGCGCTCGAACTCGTTCAACCCGGACTTCATCGTGATCTGGGGCGACGACCAGTACGAGAACTTCCGAGAGGACGGGGTTGCGCCACTCTGCGTCTTTGCGCTTGACGCGATTGACTCGTTTCCATTCCGGCGCGTCGGTGCCGCAAACGCCTGGGGCGAGCCGGCTGAAACGCTCGTCAGTACCGGGGGCCATCGCGCCGGTGGCCGTCAGTTGGTGACGTCGTTGATAAAGGAAGGCTTCGACGTCGGCTGTGCCTACGCGATGCGGCATGAGGCAGGTTTGCCGCACTCATTCATCAACGCCTTGCCGTTGCTGGATTACGATCGCCGAGGACTGCCATGGCCGGTCGTGCCATTCCATGTCAACTGCTATGGGTCGTCGACAATATTCAAGCGCGGCGCACTTGCGCATATCGATGGCACCGGGTCCGATGAGGCCGATCCTGCCGGGCCTTCACCGGCACGCTGCTACGCGCTTGGGGCTGCCGCGGCGCGAGCGCGAAGGCATCCGACTGGCGGGTTGCCGTAATCGTCTCGTCGAGCTGGTCGCACTCATTCTTGATCGCCAAGAACCACTACCTCTAACCCGACCTGCCAGCGGATCGCACACGCTATGAGGAAATGCGCGATGGCCAGCTCGATCGGTGGCAGTCCCTCACGACAGACCAGTTGGAGGATGCCGGCCAGCAGGAGTTGTTGAACTGGATGTGCCTTGCCGGAGCAATGACTGATCTCGGCCGGCGGCCGGTGTGGACGGATCTGGTGGAGACCTACCTAATACGCTGCGCCGAAAGCATTCGCCATCTTCGAGGCAGGATAAGGCCGGATCCCCTCAAGGAATTGCTTTGGAGACGCCTTGCTGTGCGGCCGCCATGGCCCTTGCCATCACAAGCGCCTGCTGAAGCTGGAAGTCCGTGTCATCGGGTTTGGCCGGATCGAACTCCGGGTAATCCTTTGGCGGCTTGTTCGGAATTGTCGAGGCAATCGGTGGCAGGTCGTTACGCGGCGCCGCCTCAGCGTCGGGGGTGCCCCCCTCGTTCTTCAGCACATGCTTCAGGTCGGCTTCGCGCCCAGGGCTGAAGTTCGATAACTCCCCGCCATTCTCGGCGACCGTTATGTCAGGCGCGATACCCAGCCCCTGGATGGAGCGGCCGGAGGGCGTGTAATAACGCGCTGTCGTAAGCCGTATGGCGCCATCGCCGGGCAGCGGGATCACGGTCTGCACAGAGCCCTTGCCGAAACTGCGCGTGCCTACAAGCACCGCGCGGCGATGATCCTGCAACGCTCCGGCGACGATCTCACTGGACGAGGCGGATCCGCCGTTGATCAGTACCACCATCGGCGCGCCGGCCAGGATGTCCACACCCTTGGCGTCCAGCCATTGGGAGTCCTCGGGATTGCGCGCACGCGTTGAGACGATCTCGCCCCGCGGCACAAAATCGACGGCGACGGCGACGGCCTGATCGAGCAGGCCACCCGGGTTGTTGCGCAGATCGAGAACCAATGCCTTCAGCTTACCGCCGGCCTGCTGCCTGAGGGATTGGACGGCTTGTTTTAGGGAAGCATCGGCCTGCTGGGTGAACTCGGTAAGCCGCACATAACCGATGTCGTCCGACTCCATCCGATGCTTCACGACCTGCATGTGGATGACCTCACGCCGCATCGATATTTCCAGCGAGTGATCCACGCCCTTGCGCTTGATTGTCAGTGTGATCTTCGAATTGGCGGGGCCGCGCATCCGTTCCAGTGCGTCCTCCGACGAAAGTCCTTGCACCGTCTTGCCGTTCACCGCGGTGATGACGTCGCCTGCCTCGACGCCGGCCTTGGACGCGGGCGTGTCGTCCATCAGACCAACAACCGTGAAGAAGCCGTTCTGTGGAATGACCTCGATGCCAAGGCCACCGAATACGCCTTCGGTCTCCACCTGCATCTCGTGGTACTGTTCGGCATTCATGTAAGCGGAGTGCGGATCGAGCCCGGTCAGCATTCCGCTGACGGCATTCTCCACCAGTTCCTTGTCCGAGACCGGATCGACATACTGCCTGCGCACCTTCTCGAACACATCGCCGAACAGGGTGAGCAGTCGGTAGGTGTTGGCTCGATCGGTGTCCTGGGCGGACGCCGCGTTGATGATCGGACCGGAGGCAGCGCCGATGACTGCACCGGCAAGGAAGGCGGTGCCGAGCAGCAGGGCGATGCGGAGGCGCCGGGAACGATAGTCCATGCGCATGATCCTCGACGCGCGGCAGGCGTGCGTGCTGGCACGGGGCTGCAAATGCCGTCTTTTCGCGTGCCTGAACCGCTTGCGTCCAGTGACCAATTGTTGCGAGCTGGCGTGAGCCCACCGCTACCACCCGCTCGGCGCAGCGTCAAATGCCGTTGGACGTCGCCGGTTCGCCTATCTGGTCGTGGTAGACCAGGTGTTGAGCGATGGAAGGATCCTTGAGAGGCAACCATCAGGGCTCCCCGACCGACTTGCGCCAGATGGTTACCTCCATCCGCGCGCGGCTGCGCCACGCCTGCTTGGCGAGGACGGACATGGCTTGCCACTCGGTGGGAGTGCCCTTGGTCGCCCGCTCCCACAGCTCCTGTGCGACACGTTCGATGGCGATCAGATCCTCCAGGGAAACATCGTCGTCAGGCATGGCTCGCGCTCTTGAGATGGTGAGGGGCGCAAGATTGCAGGGAGGTGTCGCACGAACCGTGACGCTCACATCAAAGTAGCGTCGGCTCCGCAACAGTTGTTGGATCCAGCAGTTGTGAGCCGTCGTTCGTCAGGTTGCCGACGGCCTTTCCGGACGGCCAGTGCCGGAGGACGGTATCGGCCGCCGGTCGAAGCAAGAGGCCGAAAGTCGTCCACCGTCTTCCCCGCCACGAGCCCCCACTTCAAGGCACGAAGATGCCGCTTGCCATCCTGGCCTGGCACCGACACATGATTGGGGGTGGTAGGAGGAGAGGATCGATGCCGTTTGATGGCGGAACCAAGCCAATTGCGAGCCGGTTATCGGCAGACCGAACCGCTAGGCATTCAGCCCTGGTGCTCGATATGATGGAGTTCTTCTTCGACGGCGGCGCCAGATGGGTCAGGCGAGCGTACGAGACGGCAGACGGCAAATGTTGTCTCCTCGGCGCAATCCAGTTTGTTCGCCGTGAGATCGGCTATAGCGATGACCGAGCCGCCGAATACCTGGCACGCGCGATCAATCTTTGGCAGCTCCGCAGGCGCCTTCCCTCACTGGGTGGGTCCGACCACAACAGCATCATGGGCTTCAATGATGCGCATCGGCGAAGCTTTGCGGATATCACGGCTGTCCTGGCGGAGGCACGACAGCTCGCCCTGCGCGATGCGTTCGGAGAAGCCGTCACGGAACGTCGTCCAAACCGGCAGAAGCCGGCACCGAGCGATCAGATTACGAGCCGGAAGGCGCAGACGTGATGAACCCCTCATTGCTAAACCGGCAATTACTTACGCGGTTACAGCGGATCTGGGCAGACCCGCGTTGAGAAGGAGACGGTGGGGGTAGAATCACCCCATGTTGAAGTGTACTATCGGACCCTGCGTCCAGAATCCATCAAGGATGACGAACGGGTTGCGCGGGTGGCAAATCGCTACCGTCAAACACCCTGAAGCAAGTGTCACGAAGATGGCTGTGGCCGGTAAAGATCAGCGATCACGAGAGCGGTCGAGCCCATGAGCATCAATACCGCCATGGCACGCGGCGTACCATCGGTGAAGCGTCCCACCAACAAGCCACCAATCGCGCCAAGCAGGAACTGAGCGGTGCCCATGAGCGCGGAAGCACTGCCGGCATGGTGTGCATGATGCGTCAGGGCACCGACCACGGCGTTTGGGTTGAGAAATCCCATGCAGCTGACGGCCACAAAAATCGGCAGGAACACCACGAAGAAGTTGTGCGCACCGCTGAAGGCCACCACGGTGAGCGTCAAGGTCGCACACAGATGGATACGGCCGACGGCACGTAGCACGCGCGAGACGCCAAAGCGCGGCAAGATCCTCGCATTGATCTGCGAGCTGGCAATGAGTCCCAGTGAACACACGCCAAAGATCAGGGCATACCGCGACGGCGAGAGGTGGAAGCCGCGGATGAAGACCGGGGACGAGCCGCCGAGATAGGTGAAGAACGCGAACGACGCAAAACATCCCATGGCGGCGTGCGTGAGAAAGCTGCGTTCGTGTAGGATGGCGCCGAAGCGTCCTAGCTGCTCGGCGAAATTCAGCCTGATCCGTCGCTCCGGTGGCAGCGTGTCGGGCAGGAGGAACCGCACCAGAATGCAACACATCAGGGCGTAGGCTGCCAGTATCCAGAAGATCCAGCGCCAATTCGCGAAGATCAGGATTGCGCCACCAAGGCTCGGAGCCAGGACCGGCGCGGCGCCGAGGACAAGTGTCAACTGTGACATCATCACGGCCGCCGCGTGGCCGGTCGCAAGATCGCGGACGACTGCGCGGGGGATTACCGTACTCGCGGCGGCGCCGACGGCCGAGATGGCGCGGAACAATGAGAGCCAGAAGATGCTCGGAGACAGCGCACACCCGATAGCCGCCAAGGCATAAAGGATGGTGCCGACCATGATCGGTCGTCGCCGCCCGAACCGGTCCGACAGCGTCCCTTGCGTCATCTGTCCGATCGCCAGGCCGGCGAAATAGCTGGCGAGCGTCAGTTGAGCCGATCCAGGTGGGCTGTGCAGTGAGGTTTCAATGGCCGGAAAGGCCGGAAGGTACATGTCGATCGAAGCCGGACCGATGGCAGTCAGCAAGCCCAGCAACCAGGGAAGCCATAAGGGAAATCGCATACTGTTTGTCTTGCATCCTACGTGCCAGCGGCCGGGCGGCGGTGCACCGGCGCCGCCGCGTGCTGCCGCTGGCCGAACTCCGAACTCAATTACCCGTCATTCTATGGCGGGACGCTCGACAGCGTGGTTCAGCGCGGCGTCGATGTCGCACACCCACAGTTCGCGCGGCAGTTCATGGACCAGGTCGATCACGGCGCGATCGCTGCGACGGTGCATAGCCAGCCGGTGCTCGGCAAGAAAGCCGATCTGCTTTTCCCATGCCTCCTCGGTGGTATAGGCGATCGCTCCGTGGTTGAGCACCTGAGGGAAACGATCGCCCAGCAGTTTGGGCTGCTCGACCAGCGTCGCGGACATTCAGGATGGTGTGGCTGATGCCGCTGGGCGTCTGGTCGCGGTCGTCGATTGCGCGCGAGTGCTCATGGCTTCATTCGCAGCCTTCATCAGTTACGCTCCACACCGGTCACCGCAGTGTCGATGGCCGCAGCGACTCCGTTGACCTCGTCGTCGCTGAGCGGACCGCGTGCGAGGCGCAGTCGCGGCGCGAGCTTGAGGTTCTCCACCGCGCGCAGGATCTGCGGCGCCGGCGGTAACCGTCACGTGGCCGAGTTCTTCGAACATGGTGAGCGTGGGATAGATGACGCCTGCGCTTGGGCTGTAGGCGCCGCCGACCTGGTCCTCGATTGCCTTGATGATCTCGTAGCCGTGACGCGGCTTCTCTGCGATGAGATGGAGGATGACGAGACGTAGGTCGCCATCGGCGAAAAAGCGCCCGAGACCTGACCGGCCGCCTCGACGATGATGGCCGTGTCTGCCGTGGTGGATGTCTCCGCGACGGTCTTCGTCGCGGGCGAAGCGGCGGCGAGGGTCGTCAAGAAAGTGCCTTTGGGGCATTTGATCTACGAGTGAGTTTTGATATAGCAGAAGTTAGATATATCGAGATTGCATCGCATGCAAGGCGCGGCTGCCGCGGGGCGCGGGGTGCTGATGACGGTCGGGCCGGCGATCGGTATGCCATGGCACGGCGATCGCATGCCGCGCCAGCCGAACCGCCAGCGAGGGAGTGTGTCCGATGTCCCGTGTCGTCCGCGTTGCCGCCGCCCAACTTGGCCCCATCGGCAGTTCGGAAAGCCGGGCGCAGGTCGTCGATCGCCTGATTGCGCTGCTGCACAACGCGCACAGTTTCGGCGCAACGCTGGTGGTGTATCCCGAATGCGCGCTCACCACGTTCTTCCCCCGCTGGGTGTTCGACGACCCGGCCGAGGCGGAGCCGTTCTTCGAGACGGCGATGCCGAGCCCAGCCGTGCAGCCGCTGTTCGACGAGGCGAAGCGGTTGGGCGTCGGCTTCTGTCTCGGCTATGCCGAATTGACGCACGAGGCAGGCCGCAAACGCCGCTTCAACACCTGCATCCTCGTCGACGGCACCGGCCAGATCATCGGCAAATATCGCAAGGTGCACATCCCTGGCCTGGCGCACGCTGATCCCGATGGTTGCGCGACCAACTTCGAGAAGCGTTATTTCGAAAACGGCAATCTGGGCTTTCCGGTCTTCCGCGCCTTCGGTGGCATCATGGGCATGTGCATCTGCAACGACCGCCGCTGGCCGGAGACCTATCGCGTGATGGGGCTTCAGGGTGTGGAGCTCATCATGGTCGGCTACAACACGGGCTCCGCGCGCATGGTCATCGACGGCAACCGGCGCGTTATGGAGCCTGCGCATCTCGCCACGGAGCACAATCTGCTGGTCATGCGGGCTGGGGCTTATCAGAATTGCTGCTGGGTCGTGGGCGTAGCCAAGGCCGGCCACGAGGAGACCTGCGAGTTTCTCGGCGATACCTGCATCATCGCGCCCACCGGGGACATCCTGGCCTAGGCGATGGGGTTGGGCGACGAGGTCATCGTCGCTGACTGCGATTTGTCGGCCGGTGACTACAACCGGCGCAGCATATTCAACTTCGAGGTGAACCGACAGCTTCAGCATTATGGATTGATCACCAGCCAGAAGGGGGTTCGGGTCACGGTGTAGCCGCCAGTGGTCGCAGCGCGCGTATGCTGCTGACGTCGATGCCACGCTTCGGCTTCCGGACCGGCCATGACGTCGAGGGAGGCACATCATGACGAAGGAGATACTCTGCGGCTTCGGCATCGACGTCGATGCAGTCGCCGGCTGGCTCGGCTCCTATGGCGGTGAGGACTCGCCTGACGATATTTCGCGCGGGCTATTTGCGGGCGAGGTCGGGTCACCCCGCCTGCTGAAGCTCTTCGAGCGGTTTAGCATCAAGACGACCTGGTTCATTCCCGGCCACTCGATCGAGACCTTCCCGGAGCAGATGCGGGCCGTGGCCGATGCCGGCCATGAGATCGGCATTCACGGCTATTCTCACGAGAATCCGATCGAGATGACACGCGAGCAGGAAACCGCGGTGCTCGACAAGTGCATTGACCTCGTGACCAGGCTTTCGGGCAGGCGTCCGACCGGTTACGTGGCGCCGTGGTGGGAGTTCTCTACCGTCAGCAACGAACTGCTGCTGGAACGCGGCATCAAATACGACCACTCGCTGATGCATAACGATTTCACCCCCTACTACGTGCGCGTCGGCGATAGCTGGACCAGGATCGACTATTCCGGAAAGCCTGGCGACTGGATGGTGCCGCTGAAGCGAGGGCACGAGACGGACCTGATCGAGATCCCGGCGTCATGGTATCTCGATGATCTGCCGCCGATGATGTTCATCAAGAAATCGCCGAACAGCCATGGCTTCGTCAACCCGCGCGACATCGAGCAGATCTGGCGCGATCAATTCGACTGGGTCTATCGCGAGATGGACTATGCCGTGTTCCCAATCACGATCCATCCTGACGTTTCCGGCCGGCCTCAGGTGCTGATGATGCTGGAGCGCCTGTACACTTACATGATCAGGCACCCCGGCGTGAGGTTCGTCACCATGAATGAAATGGCGGACGACTTCGCAGGCCGTTTCCCGCGCGCGAAGTAGCCGCACATGTGTTCGCTATGCGGCATGCTGGGTGGCAACGAACACTGGGCCGAGGCGGTCGCGCGGCCTGGTGTTTACACGCGCAATATCGACGTCATCGAACGCCGGCGCGAACGCAGGAACCGGATGCGCATCGCCAACGAGGTCTTGGCGCAGTTCGGCATGGCTCTTTCTGATTGGCAGGGCAGCTCATTCCTGTTGTCGACGCGTACGGGCAAGACCGAGGTCATCGCGGATCTTGGGCATTTGTGGCCTGCGGCGGAACGGCTTTCTGGCCGTGTCTGCGATCCATTGGCGCTGCCCGTGATCGAGCGCCTGGAGCGGCGCCATGGCTGATGCGATTCCCGCATTCACGCCGGTCAATCTGCTCACCGGATCTCTCGGTTCCGGCAAGACGACCCTGCTGCGGCGTCTTCTCGCGGATCCAGCGCTGTCAGGGACGGCGGTGCTGATCAACGAATTCGGCGAAGTCGCGCTCGATCATCATCTTATCGAGCGCATCGATGAAACTGTGGTTCTGCTGCGATCAGGGTGTCTCTGCTGCTCCGTTCGCGGCGAACTGGCGCTCGCCATACGTGACCTCCATTCGCGGAGGGAGAGCGGCCTGCTGCCGGCGTTCGGGCGACTGGTCGTCGAGAGCACCGGGTTGGCCGATCCGTTCCCGATCCTCTCAACCCTGAAGGCCGATCCGGTTCTGCGCCATCACTTCCGTGCGGGAGCGGTCGTCGCGACCGTCGACGCGGTGAACGGACTGTCGCAGATCAAAAGCTATACCGAATCGGTCCGGCAGGTGGCTGTCGCCGACCGCCTTGTGCTGACCAAGACGGATCTTGTGAACGAGGACACCATCGCGCGTCTTCTCGCCGAGGTAAGGCAGATAAACCCGGACGCGCATATGATCCGCGCGAGGCAAGCCGATCTCGATGCAGGCGCGCTGCTCGATCGCGAGGAAACGACCCCCGGCTATTACGCGCTGCCGACGCATGGCCGCACGTGTGACGCTCCCGCTGAGAACAGCCACGCGGAGCGCATCCGCTCCTTCGTTGTGACGGTAGAGGAGCCCATCGACTGGACGGTGTTTGGCGTCTGGCTGACGATGCTGCTCAACCGTCATGGCGACAAGGTGCTGCGGGTCAAGGGCATCCTGAATCTTGCCGGCGAAGTGGCGCCGGTGGCGATTCACGGGGTGCGGTATCTCGTCCACAACCCTGTCCATATGGCGGCCTGGCCCAACGAAGACCGGCGGTCGCGTGTCATATTCATTGTGGACGGGCTCGACCCTGATCTCGTTCGGCGATCGCTGACGGCGTTCAACAGCCTCGGCGCGTAGATTGGGAAGTGACTTCCCATCCCTATGGTGGTCGGATGTGGCGGTGGCAATCATGCTACCTCCAGGATCAGGTTCAGATAGGGTTCGACGCGCGCCACCATGTCAGGCAGCACCACTGTCGTGCTGTCCATCTGTTCGACGATCGCCGGTCCGCTGATCCGGTTGCCCGGCTCCAACGCGGCGCGGTCGTAGACCGGACAAGTGACGAAGCCGCCGGTCTCCGGCAGCCAGACCTCGCGGTTGGCGATGATGGCGGCGGAGGCGTCGGGACCGCGTTCCGGCCGTGGCGAGAATTGCGCCTTACGCACCAGGCCGGACGCGTCGGCGCGGAATGTTACGAGTTGCACCGGCTCGTCTTCCGCGGCGAACCCGTATAGTCGCCGGTGCGTTTTCGCGAAACCGTCGGCCAGCGCGGCCAACGACGCCGCCGTCACCGGGCCATCCGGCAGAGGTACCGCGAGCTCGTAGTTCTGCCCAGCGTAGCGCATGTCGACGGTACGGGTGATGCATCGATCCTTTGGCGCGATCCCTTCCTTCTCGAACCACGTCTCGCACTGGGCGGCGAGGGATGCGAAGGCGCGTTCGATCTTTGGCCGGACCGTATCGGTCAGAGTGTGCAGGCGGGTCTGGGCAAAGTCCGCCCGCAGGTCGGTCAGCAGCAGACCCATGGCGCACAGGGTCCCGGGCGTGCGCGGCACCAGGACACGGGCGATATCCAGTTCGCGTGCCAACCGCGCCGCGTGCAGCGGTCCGGCGCCGCCGAACGCCATCAGCGTGTAATCGCGCGGATCGTGGCCGCGCTGCACCGAGATCACCCGGATCGCGCGCACCATGTTCGCCGTAACCACGGACAGGATGCCCTGCGCGGTCGCCAGCGTGTCCATGCCGAGGCGGTCGGCCAACGCGCTAATGGCCTGCCTGGCGAGGTCCTGGCGCACGGCCATGCGCCCACCGAGCAGATGCGTGGGGTTCAGCGTTTGGAGCACGACGTTGGCGTCGGTGACTGTCGGTTCGGTGTTGCCCTTGTCGTAGCAGACCGGGCCCGGAGAGGCGCCTGCGCTGCGCGGGCCCACCTTCAGCAGTCCGCCGCTGTCCATATAGGCGATCGAACCGCCGCCGGCGCCGACGGTGTGAATGTCCAGCATGGGCGCCTTGATCGGATAGCCGTGCACCACCGCCTCACCGGTCATCCGGCACTGGCCGTGCGCCAACAGTGCCACGTCGGTCGAAGTGCCGCCCATATCGAAGGTGACGATGTTGTCGAACCCTGCGATCCGGCCGACCTGCTGCGCGGCCACGACGCCGGTGGAAGGACCGGAGAGCACGGTGCGCACGGGCAGCCGCGCTGCCTGATCAAAGCCGATAACCCCACCGTTGCTCTGGGTCATGTGCGGTGTCGCGGTCAGTCCGAGCTGCGCAAGCCGATCGGCGAGCCGGTGGATGTAGCTTCGCATGACCGGGCCGAGATAGGCGTTCACCACGGTCGTGCTCATGCGCTCGAATTCGCGGAACTCCGGCGCCACCTCGTGGCCGGTACAGATGAACGCGTCGGGGAATTCCTCGGCGACGATGCGCCGCGCCGTCACTTCGTGGTCGGGCCGGATGAAGCCATACAAGAAGGTTATCGCGACCGCCTGCGCGCCCGCCCTCCGCAGAGTTTGGGCCGCCTCACGCACTGCCTGCTCGTCCAGCGCGGTCTCGACCGACGCGTCGTGGCGCAGGCGCTCCGGAACCTCGAGCCGCAGGTCGCGTGCCACGAGAACCGCCGGTTTGTCCGCCATCAGATCGTAGAGTTCAGGCCGTTTTTGCCGGCCGATCTCCAGGAGATCGCGGAAACCCTCGGTGACGATAAGTCCGGCTTTCACGCCACGATGCTGGATCAGCGCATTGGTGCCGACCGTCGTGCCGTGCCCGAAATAGCTGACATCGGCCGGCGTTGCGTGAACGCGGGCGATGCCCTCCGTGACGCTTTGGGCGATGCCGCGCGAGGGATCATCCGGCGTGGACGATACTTTCCACACTTCGACGCGGCCGCTCTCGTCGTCGAACAGGCACACATCGGTGAAGGTGCCCCCGGAATCCACGCCGATACGCCAGGCCATCCTGCCTCTCCTGTCCAGCACCAAAGCGGAGAAAGCGGCGATAAATCTCCGGGACGCGAGCCCACGTGGCACCCGTCGTCCGGCGCGCCGAACTGAGGTGGCGGGCATCCACACCCGCGCTGCTCGCCATTATTCCATATAACCGCGCTCGGACAACTCGCGCCCCCGGCCCCCAAGGTCAGTCGAACTGTGATGTGCTACGGGTTGGCCTGCGGACGGCGGACGTGAAGTCGCGGCCCGGATGGCGCAAGCTTGGCCGTCCTGTATTGGGGGCGACCCTGTTCTCGTGCAGTCATCGTCCTACGCGGACGCCCCGACAGGCACCGCGCCGATTTTGGCCCCGATATCGAACAGGCTTCCCGATCGTGCATTGTCGCTCCACACGGCACGCCGGGATACAGACGGGGCTAAGGATAATATTGCGCCGTTTCATCTATCGAGGCAACCGACGAGAGAAACAGGCGGCGCCAATGCAACTCGAAGCGGGTGCTGCCGCAAAATGGCCACAGACGCGCCCTCAGTCGGATGACTGATGATTTGGTGAATTCAGACTCTGTGTCTGACTGATTGGGCGAGGGAAGCTTAAGTGGAATCCTGTTCACCGCTGCGACCTATGCGCGGTATTGCCAATGCACTCGCAATCTCAGGGTTGTTTTGGACGTTCGTTGCTGGGGTCGTTTGGACGCTCGCCTGACGGTGTTATAACGCCGCTCTGCCGGGCGATTTCACCTGGCACGCCGGTATTCTTTGTGATGGCTGGCTTATTCGAATTTCTCTTGTAGGCTCAACGCGCTCCGATATTATGGCGTCGATTCGTGATTTGTCGTTTTCGGTCCTGGCCGAAGAATCAGCTACCGGTTCCGATCAGGTACAGGTACTGCTCCGTGTCGGACGGGCGCCGTAAGCGGCCGAAATGTTTGTCTTTGGAGGAAACGGGATGGGTAGCAGCGGCTTCAACGACGACGGTAATACCGACATCCTCTTTCAGAGCACCGCCGGCGCGGTCGCTCTGTGGGACGTGAGCGGCACCAGCATCATCGGCGGCGGCCTTGCGTCGTCGAATCCGGGGCCGACCTGGCACGTCGTGGGCACAGCCGGCGGCGTATCCATCACGCCTGGTTCCGGCTCCTTCACCGATACTTTGGGGAATGTCTACACAATAACCGCTGATGGTATTGCGGAAGTAAATGGAACGCCAGCCCCTGGCGGTGGCAACACCGAAAAACTCGTGTACTACAATGGCTTCGTCTATGGCCAGGATGCCGGAACCGGCAACTGGCTTATTTTGTTCAATGATAATTCCTTTGGCGCGGCGGATGCCCCTGGTTTCTTCAGCAGCGGCAACACCTCCATCGTCCTACAGAACAATAACGGCTCGGTCGCGCTGTGGGACATGAGCGGCACCAGCGTTATAGGCGGCGGTCTGGTCGCGTCGAATCCAGGGCCGTCGTGGCAGGTCAAGGGCACGGGCACGTTCTTCGGCGCGACAGGCAATACCGGCATCCTCTTGCAGAACACCGACGAGTCGGTCGCGGTGTGGGACATGAGCGGCACCACGATTGTCGGTGGCGGTATTATATCGAACCCCGGGGCCGGCTGGGCGATCAAGGGCACGGGCGATTTTATCGGCGACGGCAACACCGACATCCTGTTTCAGAACACGGACGGGTCGGTGGCTATGTGGGACGTGTTCGGCACCAGTATTGTCGGCGGCGGTCTTGTGTCGTCCGACCCGGGGCCGTCCTGGCACATCGTGGGCACCGGCAGCTTCTTCGGTGACGGCAGCACCGACATTGTCTTGCAGAACGACAACGGGTCCGTTGCGCTGTGGGACATGCGCGGCCTCACCGTTGTCGGCGGCGGTCTTGCGTCGTCCGACCCAGGGCCGACCTGGCACGTCAAGGGCACGGGCGACTTCAACGGCGATGGGCGCTCCGACATCGTGTTGCAGAATGACAACGGATCGGTGGCGTTGTGGAACATGAACGGCACCACCGTTACCGGTGGCGGCTTAGTGAGCAATCCCGGCACGGCATGGAACGTCATCGACAACGTAATGCAGTTCATCTACAGCGCGTCGGCCAATGAGACCCTGACGGCCACGCCGATGACGCCGGATGAGTTCGTGTTCACCAACGCCGCGGCCGGTTCGCACACGATCGACGGGTTCAACCCTTTGCAGGACATGATCGAGCTCAGCAAGATGCAGTTCCCGTCCTTCGCCGAGGTGCAGGCAGCCGCCTCTGCGGTCTCCGGCGGGGCGATGATCAACCTGGGCAATCACAGCTCGTTGCTGCTGTCCGGGGTCGACCCTGCAACGCTGCACGCCAGCAACTTCGCGCTGGCCTGACCGCTGCATCACTGAGTGCGAGCGGTCGACGCCTCGGCGTGCCCAGGCCTGATGTGCCTGGCCGCGGAGGCGCCGATCGCTTGATACGGGCACGATGGACCAAAAGACGAGAGCTGCCCGATCGTAGGTACAATAGTCCAGCCGGCTGATGAGCGGCATGCTCCTGATGGTTCCGGGAGGGAGGCGAGCATGCTGCCGCCGCTGGTGTTCGCGGCGATCGATAGTCTGATGAGGGCCTTCGCCTTCGTGTTTGTTTTCGGTCTCGTCGCTACACTCTACCGGATGATCGTCGGGTGACCCTTCCAGTCTGGGCAACCAGCCGCTGGTTCAAGGCAACTCCGGTCCCACGAGCTCATCCCGCTTCAGGCGATAGATGATCGTCGAGACGATCCAGCACAGGACGAAGATCCCGACCACGGCAAATCCGAGATTGCCGATACTGTCGTTCAGTGTCCCGACAACGTGCCAGAACGAGCCGCTCAGCGCGAGCTGGCTGCCGATCAGCCCAAGGGCCTCGATGCCGCCGATCAACAGAGCGATCAGCACCGAGATGGCGGTTATCGTCAGGTTGTACCACAGCTTGCGCAATGGATTGAGGAAGGCCCAACCGTAGGCGCCGACCATCAGCGCACTGTCAGCCGTGTCCACCAGCGCCATGCCCGCGGCGAACAGGGCGGGAAACCCCATGGCCTGCCAAGGCGACATGCCGTGCGCTGCCTGCGTTGCCGAGATGCCCAGCAGACCGACTTCCGTCGCAGTGTCGAAGCCCAGGCCGAACAGGCAGCCGAGAGGGTACATGTGCCAGCTTTCCGCAATCGCACGGAACAGCGGACCGAACAGGCGCGCCAGTATCCCCCGTCCGGCAAGCAGCAGGTTGAGCGCATCGTCGTTCAGCCTGCCGCCACGCCTCACGTCGCGGAAACTGCACCAGACGCCGCGCAGAACGATCAGGTTCGCGACCGCAATGGCCAACAGGAACACAGCCGACACGGCGGTTCCGACGACACCGCCGACCTGCTTGGTCGCGTCGAGCCGGCCCTGCATGGAAGCAGCCATCGCTGCAATCGCGAGTGATGCCAGGATGACGATGGTGGAGTGGCCAAGCGAGAACCAGAGCCCGACCGTGCGCGGGCGTTTCCCATCATGCATCAGCTTGCGGACAACGTTGTCGATGGCCGCGATGTGATCGGCATCGACCGCGTGGCGCAGCCCGAACACCCAGGCGAGCAGCGCGATCCCGAGCAACGCGGGACGGTCGCGGAACGCCGCCCAGGCCCAGCTCCAGGCGGCGACATTGGCCGCGATCAGGCCGCCATACAGCGGCGCTGATCCGCGAAGGCCACGAAGCCCGCCGACAACGCCGCTCACACGGCATGGTCCGCGGATGCCAGTCCGGTCGCACCGGGCAATTCCTCCGCCCCGATGCGCTCATGGCGCAACCACCGGTACCAAGCCTCCATGCCCTCGCCAGTCTCGGCGGATACGCGCAGCACCTTGATGTCGGGATTGACCTCGCGCGCATAGGCGATGCATCGATCGGCATCGAAACGGACATGCGGCAGCAGATCGATCTTGTTGATCAGCATCAGCCGGCAGGCTCCGGAACATGTGCGGATATTTACTCGGCTTGTCATCGCCCTCGGTCACCGACAGCACCACCACCTTGGCCCGCTCGCCGAGATCGAACAGTGCGGGGCAAACCAGGTTGCCGACATTCTCGATCAGCACCAGCGAACCTGGCGGAGGTTTTAGCTGCTGCATGCCGCGCGCCAGCATGTCCGCATCGAGGTGGCAGCCAGTGCCGGTGTTGACCTGGATCACAGGACATCCCGTGGCGCGTATGCGTTCCGCATCGTTGGTGGTGGCCTGGTCGCCTTCCACCACGCAGATGCGCATCTCGTCGCGCAGCGCGCGGATGGTGCGTTCAAGGAGGCTGGTCTTGCCCGACCCGGGTGAGCTCATCAGGTTCAGCGCCAACACCTCGCGGCCCTCGAACCAGCCGCGGTTACGTTCGGCCAGGACCTGGTTCTTGGCCAGAATCTCCTGCTCAAGCGCGATGGTGCGGCCGTGCATGCCGGCATGCAGCGCGGCGCGCGGGTCGGCATTCGTGTGGTCGTGCGAATGCGCGTGGTCATGATCGTGCGGATGGGCGTGGTCATGACTGTGGGTATGCCCGTCGGGCCCATGCGCATGCGCTCCTGGCATCGTGTAGCTGACGTCGCCGTTATCCGAGCAGCCGCAGGTCGTGCACATCACGCGAGCTCCATTTCCCTGATCTTCAGTTCCTCGCCGGCAATTACGCGAAGGTTTGCGCTGCCGCAGGCGCAGCGGCCGACCAGTTGCTCCAGACACACTTCACCGTCGCAATCCCGGCACACCGCGCGCCCGAGCGTCTCAATGATCTCCAAGGCGGCGCCTTCGACCATGGTGTTCCTGGCGCAGACATCGAAGCAGAAGCGCACCGCATCGGGCATCACGGCGGAGAGCCGGCCGATCTCCAGCCGCACCCGCGTCACGCGTGCGTCCCCTGCCCTCTCGGCACAGATTTCCACGACTCCGTTGGCGATGCTGAGTTCATGCATTGCGGCGCCCCGTCAGCAGATCCGCGGCAACTGCTCGCCGACCAGCATGTCGACGATGCGTTCGCCGCCGAACAGCGTGTGCAGCACCACCATGCCGGGCATCCGTTCGGTCACCTCGCCGATCGCCACCGCGCCGATGCCGGCAGGATGCGCCCGCATCGCCGCCAGCACACGATCGGCGTCGGCCGCGGGCACCACCGCCACGAGCTTGCCCTCGTTGGCCAGATACAGCGGATCGAGACCGAGGATTTCGCAGGCGCCCTTGACCTCCTCGCGCAGCGGCAGCGCGTCCTCGCGGATGCGGATGCCGACATTGGAGGCTTGCGCGAACTCGTTCAGCACGGTGGCGAGGCCGCCCCGCGTCGCATCGCGCAGACAGCGGATCGACGCGCACGCCGCCAGCATCGCAGCGACCAGCCCGTCCAGCGGCTGGCAGTCGCTCGACACATCGGCCTCCAGTGCCAACTGGTTGCGCGCGATCAGGATGGCGGTGCCATGATCGCCGAGGACGCCGTTGACGATCACCACATCGCCGGGGCGCGCCTGATCCGCCGAGATCGCCAAGCCGTGGGGCACCACGCCGATGCCGGCGGTGTTGACGAACAGCTTGTCGGCGGCGCCACGCTCGACCACCTTGGTGTCGCCTGTCACGATGCCGACGCCGGCCTGGTCGGCGACACGCTTCATGCTGGCGACCACGCGGCGCAGGATCTCGACGTCGAGTCCTTCCTCCAGCACCATGCCGCACGACAGGAACAACGGCCGTGCGCCGCACATCGCCAGATCGTTGACGGTGCCCGCAACGGCGAGCGTGCCGATGTCGCCGCCAGGGAAGAATAGCGGATCGACCACATAGGTGTCGGTGGTGAACGCCAGGCGGTCGCCGTGCCGTCGCGAGGTCCGCGAGAGGGATGCGCGCCTGGTCCTCCAGCGCGCCAAGCATGGGATTGTCGAACGCCGAGACGAACACGTCCTCGATCAGCGCGCGCATCGCCCGACCGCCGCTGCCATGCGACATGTTGATGCGCGCATCGCGCACGCTGCCGCCGCGCCGCGCTCCGGCGGGTGTCACGACGTTCATCCGACCGCGCCCACGGCGGCGACCGGTTCTCGGTCCGGCCGTAGTTGTAATACGCCGCGCAGGCGCCCTCGGTGGAGACCATCAGCGACCCGAGCGGCGTCTCCGGCGTGCAGGCGGTGCCGAACACCTTGCACTGGTGCGGCTTGATCACGCCCTTCAGCACCTCGCCGCACTGGCACGCCTTCGGATCGGCAATCCTGATATTGGGCACAGCGAACTTCCGTTCCGCATCGAACGCGGCATAGCTCTCGCGCAGCCGCACGCCGGAATGATCGATCGAGCCAAGGCCGCGCCATTCGAAGAACTCGCGCAGCTCGTAGACCTCCTGGATCGCCGCGAGCGCGTTCGGATTGCCGTGCGCCGGCACGACGCGGCCATATTGGTTCTCCACCTCGCAGCGGCCCTCGTCGATCTGCTTCAGCACCATCCAAAGCGCATGCAGCACGTCCAGCGGCTCGAACCCGGCGATGGTGATCGGCTTGCGATAGTGCCGGGCTATGAAGTCGTAGATCGAGGTTCCGATCACCATGCTGACATGGCCGGGCCCCAGGAACCCATCGAGATGCAGGTCGGGCGAGTCGAGGATCGCCTTGATCGTCGGGATGATGGTGATGTGGTTGCAGAACAGCGAGAAATTCCTCACCTCCTGCCTGCGCGCCTCGATCACCGTCATCGCGGTACTCGGCATCGTGGTCTCGAAGCCCAGGCCGAAGAAGATGACCTCCCGGTCCGGATTCTTCCGCGCGATCGCCAGCGCGTCGAGCGGCGAGTAGACCATGCGCACATCGGCGCCATCGGCCTTCGCCTTCAGCAGGCTCTTGCGCGATCCCGGCACCCGCATCGCGTCGCCGAACGTGGTGAAGATCACGCTCCGGCCGTTCGGCCAGCGCGACGCAGTCGTCGACCCGTCCCATCGGCAGCACGCACACCGGGCAGCCAGGCCCGTGCACGAATTCCACCTCGTCGGGCAGCATCTGCTGAATGCCGTAGCGGAATATGGAGTGCGTGTGCCCGCCGCACACTTCCATGATCTGCAATGGCCGCGTCCGCGTGCGCGCGAGATTCGCGCTCAACTTGCGAATCTCGCCCATCAGCACGCGCGCCTTCACCGGATCGCGGAATTCATCGACGTATTTCATGACGCCGCCCCGCTCTTCAGTCCACCGCGGTCCTCGGCAAGCAGCGTGTGCACCAGATCCCAAAGGATGTGATAGATCGCCACATGCGTCTCCTGGACCCGGTGGATGCTGTCGCTGCGCACCACCAGACAGTGATCCAGACCGCCGTCGCACGCCATCCTGCCGCCGTCGTTGCCGGCGAAGCCGATCGTCACCAGCCCCAGTTCCTTGGCTTTGGCAAACGCGGACAGCAGGTTCGCCGAATTGCCGCTGGTCGAGAATCCGACGAGGCCATCGCCTGGGTTTGCCTGCGCGATCAACTGGCGGACGAAGACGTGGCCGAACCCGACATCGTTGCCGACCGCAGTCAGCATCGCGATGTCGGCGGTCAGGTTGATCGCGGTCAGCGCCGGCCGCCCCGCGGTGACCGGATGCTGGAACTCCACCGCGAAGTGCGCGGCATCGCAGCTCGATCCGCCGTTCCCCATGCTGAACAGTCGGCCGCGGCGACGATACACGCCGGCGATCGCTTCCGCCGCGGCGACGACGGCATCGGTGTTTTCGGCGAAGAAACGCTCCTTCGCTTCGTTGCTGTCGCGCGCCTTCCGGCGCACCGACTCAAGCAACGTGCTGCGCAGCCTGACCGCATCCTGCTTATCGCCATGGAGGAACGGATACAGGTCCTGCAAGTGCGCGGCCCTCTGTCATGATGCGACGTTCCTCATGCGGATGCAGGCCGACGCATGGCTTCCATCTCGGCCTGCGCCTCACCCAGTTCATGCAGCAGTTCCAACGTGCGCGCCGCCTCCTCCTCGTCGATGCGGCTCATGGCGAAGCCGACATGCACCAGCACCCATTCGCCGACATACGACTCCGGCTCCCGCCCTTCAGTCGCGATGAAGCTGATGTTGATCGGCCGGCGCACGCCGCCGACGTCGACGATCGCGAGGCTGCTGTTGGTCGCGGAGATCTCGACGATGCGTCCTGGAATGCCTAGGCACATTGTGTGCTTCCTCGTGGTTCCGTGCCGGGCGCGATCGCCCGCGCGGCAGCGATCACCGCCTGGCCGAGCGCGAGCCCGCCGTCGTTGGCGGGCACCTGCGCGTGCGTGAGCACGCGCAGGCCCAGCGCTTCCAGCCGGCCCGATCAGCAACTCGAGCAGCACGCGGTTCTGCAACACGCCGCCCGACAGCGCGACGGTCGATACCGGTGCCATCTCGGCGGTCGCGGTGCCGCAGCTTGTCGACCATGCGCGCGATCACTGCGGCGAGCCCCTTATGGAACCGCGCGGCGATCACCGGCACCGGCGTGTTCTCGACCAGATCGCCCAGCAGCGCCTGCCACATCGGCAGCGGCTCCACATAGGGCAGGTTGCTGGATTTGAGCCGAGGAATCGCGAACGGATAGGCGAGGCGCTCGTCTTCGTGCGCGAGCGTGTGCGCGTCCACCAGCGCCTCGAATTCCGCTGCCGCCTGGCCTTCGTATTCGGCGTGTTCGCGACAGACTCCGGCCGCCGCCGCCACCGCGTCGAACAGGCGTCCGCAGGAGCTGGCGAGCGGACTGTTGATGCCGCGCGCCAGCATGCCGTCGAGCACCGCGCGAGGCTTCGCCTGGAGGAACCCGTGAAGCGGGATTTCGGCATAGTCCATGGCGAAGCGCGCCCAGCCCATCTCGGCCATCAGATGAGCGTAGGTGTTGCGCCAGGGTTCGCGGATCGCCTGGGCGCCGCCCAGCATGGCGACCGGCTTGAACGTCGCCAGCCGCTGGCAGTGGCGGTAGTCGGCCAGCAGGAATTCGCCGCCCCACAGCGTGCCGTCCAGGCCATAGCCAAGACCATCCAGCGCCACGCCGATCACCGGGGCGGCATCCAACGGGACAGCGTTCTCCGCCAGGCAGGCAGCGATATGGGCGTGATGATGCTGTACCTCGACAACCTTCGCCTGATGCCGCGCTGGCGAGGTCGCGTCCCAGCTCGGTGGACAGATAATCCGGATGCCGATCGACCGCGACGATCGCCGGCGCGTGCTGGAACAGTTGCTGATAGGCGTCGACCGACCGCGCGTAGTCGGCGAACGTGCTGGCGTTCTCCAGGTCGCCCATGTGGTGCGACAGGATCGCCTGGCCGTCGCGCAGCAGGCAGAACGTGGCCTTCAGTTCGCCGCCCATCGCAACTACCGGCGGGGCGGCGGCGAAGCCGGCCGGCAGACGCTCTTGGTGCCGGAGCGTAGCCACGGGCGCGCCGCAGGATGCGGGGCTTGCCGCCCACGACATGAGCGACGGAATCATCGACCCGTCGCGCGATGTCGCGGTCGTGCATCAGGAAATAGTCGGCGACGTTGCCCAGCGTCCGCTTCGCCTGCGCGTTGTCGATGCATTGCGGCTCGTCCGACAGGTTGCCGCTGGTCAGCACGATCGGGGCGATCCATACGCCGCAGCATCAGATGGTGCAGCGGCGTGTTCGGCAGCATGACGCCGAGCGTGCCGATGCCGGGCGCGACCTCCGGGGCGACACGCTGGCCATCGGCGCGCGGCCGCAGGATCACGATCGGCGCCGCGGCGCTGCTCAATAGCGCCGCCTCCGCTTCGCCGATGATGCACCAGGCGCGCGCGACATCGAGGTCGCGAACCATCAGCGCGAGCGGCTTGCGCGGGCGGCGCTTGCGTTCCCGCAGACGCGCCACGGCCTCTGCGTCGGTCGCGTCGCAGGCGAGCTGGAAACCGCCGAGCCCCTTGATCGCGAGGATCTGCCCGCGCATCAGCAACGCCGCCGCACCGTCCACATCGTCCAGCGCGGTGATGGCATCGCTGGCAAGCGGACGGCCGTCGGCACGCTCCAGCCAGGCGCGCGGCCCGCATGCGTGGCAGGCGATCGGCTGCGCGTGGAACCGGCGGTCGTCCGGCGCGTGGAATTCGCCGGCGCAGGCCGGGCACATCACGAACTTTCGCATCGTCGTGGATTGCCGGTCGTAGGGAATTGTCTCGATGATCGACAGGCGCGGCCCGCAATGGGTGCAGTTGGTGAACGGATAGCGATAGCGCCGCTCGAAGGCGTCGAGCACCTCGGCGCGGCATTGCGGGCAGGTTGCCGCGTCGGGGACCACGCCGGTGCGTGCCCGGGTCTGAACGCTGTCGATGATGCGGAACGTGACGTCGTCCGGCGATGGCAGGCAGGCCGTGCGTTCGATGCGGTCGATCCGCGCCAGCGGCGGAGCTTCATCCGCCAGACTGTCGACCAGCCGCTCGATCCGTTTCGCCGGACCGCTCAGCCGGATGATCACCCCGTCGCCGTCGTTGGCCACCCAGCCGCGCAGGCCGTAGCGGCGCGCCAGCAGCCAGACGGCCGGCCGGAAGCCGACGCCCTGAACCAGGCCGCGCACGCGGATCAGTTCGGCAGCCTCCCGATCGTCAGCCAAACGATCGGCGAGATTGTTCATGATGCCGCCGGCGAGTTTGGGGCCAACTCCGCGGCGAGACGCCAGAGCAGCACCCGATTGTTGCCGGAGTCCGCGACGGCGGCGATGTCGCCGCACAGCGCGATGCCATGGGGCCAGCACAGGCTGTCCCGTGCAGGGAGCGCCCAGCGGTTGTCGCCCTTGGCGTGGAAGTCCGTTTGCCCGGTCAACGCGCACGCGCCGGCTTGCCGGGCACCGTCATCCGCGCGCCACGCCAGCAGCCGCGGGTTCGCGGTATCGGCGGCGATCAGCCACTCTCCGCGCGACGCGATGCCGTACGGCATGTGCCGCGTGCCCGCGCTCGGCCAGCACTGCGATTGCCTGACCAGTCCCAGGTTCATTTCTGCCTCTGCCGCTTCCGCCGGCTTGCCGTGCCCCGTGGCCAAGGCAGCGCCACCTCGTAGGTGCGCCGTAACTGATCCGGCGTTTCCGGCCGAAGCGGCATGCCCATGGCAATCTCCATGAGCATCTCGGCCTTCTCCTCGGCGGTGTCCGCCTCGGGATCGACCGCTCTCAGCGCGGTTTCGAATTGTGATTCGGGTCGCGTTGGCCCCACCGCACTCTCCCAGTGTCGCCACATGCATGGACGAGAGGTTATTGCGATCAGCTTAAGGCCCGGACGCCGCCGGTCGCCAGTGCCTTCAACGCGTCGTCCCAGCGTACCGGAAACCGGCGTTCCTCGAAGTCCTCGGGAAGCCCTCGCTTGCGCAGGAACTCTTGCGCATGCAGCACGCGGTCGCCGCGTGCGTTGCGAATGGTGCGCGAGAAAGCGCCCGCCGACTGCCGCGCGAGCGGCACGATCAGCACGGCGTCATCGCGGGCTAGCAGGGCGACCGCGTTAGCCTCCGGCAGATGCACCGCGCAGATCTCCCGCGAGAGGTGGCTGTTGCCGCGCCTGATGCCGACGGTCAGCGCGTCAGGCTGCGGCATAGCTGTCGATTTTGCTTCGGATTTCCGCGATCACGCGGTCGGCGGAGGCAAGTACGGGCGGGCTCAGTTCCAATCCGAACGCAATGCTTTGTAGCTGGATCAGGTACACCGTGACGTCGGTCGGGAAGCTGTCGCGATAGATCTTCCGTCCGGCGGCGAGCGCGTGGTCCCAGCGGAAATCGTGCAGGCTGAAACCGTGTGAGTGCTCCGCCTCCAGTTCTTCGCCCGGCAGTTTGAAGATGGCACCCGGCGTTGACCCGCTTCGCACGGCGTCGATCAGGATCAGTTCCCGCGTGCCGGCCGCCTGGAACATCACCTCCATGCCGGAGGTTCCAGCGTCGAACACGCGCACATCGTCACGCGAATGTGTCCGCAGATGCGCCTGCAACGCCTGGGCGACGTAAACGCCGACGCCATCGTCCGACCGCGTGGCATTGCCGCAGCCGATGATCGTCAACATTCTACTGGCAGTCGGCACAGCCGATCCATGTCAGCCTCAGTCCTTCAGACGCGCCAGGGCCCGCCATACCAGTCCGCTTCGACGGGCAGGGGCGGTCGGGCATGGGGGTTGCCTCGGGCATGGGGTTTGCGTACCGCAAACCAAATTTGCAGGCCAGGGCCGCCCCGGTTCGCCAGCAGGTCAACAACCGCGGCGGTGGGGCGACGCGGCGGGCGTGAGCGTGGCGCGCGCCCGCGAACAAGGCTCAGCTGATTGCCACAACTCCGCCGCCATGTTCGGCGAGGCTGCGAACCTGCAATTGGAGTTGTCCGTCATGCGACGCAATGCATTCCGCATCTCGGGTGCCGCGGCTCTCGCTGTTGCCGGCGCCCTGATCCTGACAGCCCCCTCCGCGCATGCCGACTGGCATGGCGGCGGTTGGCACGGCGGCGGTTGGCACGGCGGCGCGTGGGGGTGGCACGGTGGCGGTTGGCACGGCGGCGCGTGGGGGTGGCACGGCGGCCACTGGAGCTGCTGCTGGCGAGGCGGAGTCTTCATCGGCGTGGCGCCGCCGATCTATGCCCCGCCGCCGGTTTATTATCCGCCTCCGCCGGCCTACTACGCGCCGCCATATTACGCGCCGCCATATTACGCGCCGTACGGCTACGCTTACCCCGGATACTGAGTTGCTCTCACTCATCGCAGACCCAGGAAGCTGAGCCCGGCCGCGATCACCACGATCACGCCAATCAGAACGGAACCGGCGTTGACGCCGGCTTGCCAGCCGCCCGCGACAGGCGGAAGCTGATGCCAACTGGTTCAGCACCGCAGGAGGGAACGCAATGCGATACAATCGAATATCGGCCGATTGCCATCTCGACATGCCGTGGATGCCGCCGACCCTGTTCACCGAGAACGCGTCGCGCGAGCTGAAGGACCGCATGCCGTATGTGGCCGATGGTCCCGACGGTCCGATGTGGGTCACCAAGAGCGGCGCCAATTTCGGCCTGAAGAACGGCGTCGGCCCGAGCGGCGCCAAGCTGGTGCCCGGCCAGAACCGCCGCGTCGACATCATGGCCGAGACCGGCCTGTTCGCCGACGGCAAGAAGGACATCCGCCGCGTCAGCGATCCGCATCTGCGCGCCAAGGACATGGACCGCGACGGCGTCGATGCCGAGGTGATCTTCGGCATCCTTGGCTCCGCCTCGAAGCTGAAGGACCACGAGGCGGCGGCCGAGATGTTCAGGATCTACAACGACTGGCTGAAGGATTTCTGCAGCGTCTATCCCGACCGCCATATCGGCCTCGCCTGCCTGCCGTATGGCGACGTCGAGTGGGCGGTGCAGGAGATCCATCGCTGCGCCAAGATGGGCCTGAAGGGGCTGGAGCTGTCCTGCTCGTGGGACATGGAGCCGATGTGGCACCCGTGCTGGGAGCCGCTGTGGCAGGCGGTCAACGAGGTGCAGTTGCCGCTGCACTTCCACACCTTCCCAACCACGCCGCCGCGGGCACGCGAGATGACGTCGGGCCAGGTGCGTCGTGCGGCGATGTTCACCGGCGTGTCGGCGTTCCAGATGGGACTGATCCACATCCTGGCGGCGATGATGGGTGCCGGCGTGTTCGAGCGTTATCCGCAACTGCGCGTGTCGTTCGGCGAGAGCGGCATTGGCTGGATCCCCTACGCGCTCGATCGGATGGACTTCGAGTTCGAGGACCGGTTCCGCGATCTGATGAAGCTGAAGCCGTCCGAGTACTGGCAGCGCCAGTGCAAGGCGACGTTCCAGTTCGATCCGATCGGGCCGAAGCTGCTCAACGTCAACAACCTGATGACGACCGATACGTTGATGTGGGGCTCCGACTACCCGCACACCGACGGCATCTGGCCCGAGTTCGACGAAGTATATCGACGAGCAGTTCAAGGGGCTGTCGGCTGAGGACATCCGCAAGATCACCTGCGACAACGCGGCGAAGTTCTATAATCTGACGAACTGATGTCGGCTTGCCTTACGTAGCTATTGCGGCCTCTCGGGATGGGTTTATGCCCGCGGCGGCTGTTTGCTTTTATCACGGAGAAGCAAGGCGAGAGCCACGGAGGACACGGAGAAAGATAAGAACAGCGCTTCGCGCGAAGCGCAATTCTTGCCCTCTCCGTGGCCCTCCGTGGTTCTCGCCTTTCCTTCTCCGTGCTGAATTGAATCTTCTGCGCTGCCGATCAGAAGATGCCACTCACCAGTCCGGCGGCGAATGCGGCGCCTAGCTCCTTGCAGCGATCTCGCTCGGCATTGCCGATCTGTTTTGGCGCCAGGATAGCCTCCGGCGTCTGCGCATGCGTGCACACGATCAGCGGCTCCGCGATTGCACGCAGCCGCCATCCCGTCGCGATGCGCGCGATCTGCCGCGCGGCGTTCTCGCCGTCGCTGCCGGCGCAGATCAGCGTCGCGTAGGGACGGCCGTTGATACGGTCCAGCGCGGCATAATAGCTGCGATCGAAGAAGTCCTTCATCTTGCCGGCCAGTGCGGCGAGGTTCTCCGGCGTGGCGAAGATATACCCATCGGCCGCCAGCACATCATTGCCGTCGGCATTGGGCGCGGTCACCAGGCGCACGTCGATGTCAGGCTCGCTCCGCGCGCCCTGGGCCGCGGCCTCCGCCATCTGGCGTGTGCCACCGGTCAGCGAGTGATATACGATCAGCAGTGTCTTCATAGACCACCGGCACAGGAGGAACGATGTCCAGCGCCGTAGACCAGCACACTCTTCGCCCCTTGGTCACCGGCCGATCGGCATGGATCGGCGCGGACCTGGCGAAGCGCCCGGACGAATGGACCTATCGGCTGTCGCCCAGCGAGACAGCCGAGATCGAGGCCGCCACAGCCAAGGTGCTTGGCCACGATATCGCGACGATCGCGCGAGCCGAGTTCCCGTTGCCGACACTCGGCCCCGTCCTGGATCGGCTGCGTTATGAGGTGCTGAACGGCCGTGGCTTCGTGCTGCTTCGCGGACTGCCCGTGGCGGACAGGCCGATCGAAGAAAGCGCCACGGCCTATTGGGGCATCGGCACGTATTTCGGCAACGCCCGATCGCAGAATGCGAAGGGACACGTGCTTGGGCATGTCCGCGACCTCGGCTTGTCGTCCAAGGATCCGAACGTCCGTATCTACCAGACCACCGAGCGGCAGAACTTCCACACCAACTCCTGCGACATCGTCTCGCTGCTGTGCCTGAAGACCGCGAAGTCGGGCGGGCTGTCGTCGCTGACCAGTTCGATGTCGGTGTACAACGTCATGGCGCGGCGGCATCCGGACCTGGTGTGGCGGTTGTTCCAGCCGATGCCGACCGACCGGCGCGGCGAGGTGCCCGAGGGCAAGCTCCCATGGTTCGAGACACCGATCTACAACGAGCATCTCGGTCTGCTGTCGGCGATCTACGCGCCGCACTATGTGCGCTCGTCGCAGCGTTTCCCCGACGCGCCTCGTCTGAGCGCCGACGACATCGCAGCACTCGACTGCTTCGATGCGTTGGCCGAGGACGCGGAACTGCGTCTCGACATGGAGTTTCAGCCTGGCGACATGCAGTTCGTGCATAACCACACGGTGCTGCATGACCGCACCGCCTTCGAGGACTGGCCGGAGCCGGAGCGCAAGCGCCATCTGCTGCGGCTTTGGCTTGCAGCACCCGGCGCGAGGCCGTTACCTCCGGCCTATGCCGAGCGCTACGGCAGCGTGGAGATCGGCAACCGCGGCGGCATCCTCTGCAAAGGCACCCTACTGCACGCGCCACTGGGACCATCCTAGTATCCGGCGTCCAGCGAGAAGCGCCGGATCAGTTCATCGGCCAGCGGTCCGTTGACTGTACGAAATATGTAGGAGAGCAGGTAGCCGCAGGCGAGCGGAAGAAATATCGCTGCAAGGGACAGAGTGCGACCGGTCAAACGTCACAACACATTGGCCAGCGCTCTGGCGTGAGCGCGTAATCGCAGATCCGGCAAATCAGGCCGGAGAACTGTTCAGTGCTGATCATCGTTCCGGGTCGGCGCGGGGTGTGCGAGGAAATCCGTAATCTCCTTGATCTCGGGAATGTCCCGTGCATGTACCAACGGGGCATCAAACGTTGCCGCACCAGAGGTCCCTATCTCATCGGGCCCAAGACCGATCGTCGAAAGCGCCACGGCCAATTGGGGCACTGGCACCTATCTTGGCAACGCCGCGGATGCGGAAATTACGCCGGTTGTTGATGAGGAAGAAGCAACACGTATTGGTCGGCATAGTGCCGCGACTTAGGATAATCCAGACTGCTGCGAGGTCCGATCAATACGGGCGCCAGTCGATCGGAGCATACGGCTGCTCCAGGCCGTCAACGGGGACGTTCCGCCCGTTGATCCAGTGCGCACGCGGTGAGGCGAGAAACACGATGGCGTCGGCCACCTCCTCAGCCGTGCCGAGGCGGCCCATTGGGAAACCGCCACGCACGTAGTCGTCATAGTTCGCCTGGTTGGCGAGGCGGTAGCGATCCCAGCCATTGCCTTCGACCAGTATCGAGCCGGGCGACACGGTGTTCACCCGCACGCCATGCGGCACGAATTCAAGCGCCCAGCGTTCGGTATCGAAAATCAGCGCCGCCTTGGCCGCGCCGTATTGACCGGAACCGACAAGCTGCGGCGTCCAGCCGGAGATCGACGATACATTCACCACCGCGGCACCGGCACGACCGCGCATATGGGGCAGCGCAAGCCGCATCATGCGCACTGTCTGCACCAGGTTCCGTTCGAGCGCCGCACGCCATTCTTCGTCGGTGCTGTCGGCGATCTGGCGTCCGCCGCCACCTCCGCCGACATTGTTGATCAGAATGTCGATGCCGCCGAACGCCGCCACCGCAGCGAGCACGAGACGCGCTGCATCGTCCGGCTGTGTGACGTCGGCGACCTCACTCACCACGGTCGCGCCGCTGCCCCGCAACGCGGTCTCGGCCACGCGCAGCGCATCCCCCGAGCGCGCCGACAACATCAGCCGACAGCCTTCCGCGGCGAAGGCCTGCGCGGTGGCAAGGCCGATGCCGCGGCTGGAACCGGTGATCAGCGCGACCTTGTCCTTCAGGCGCAGGTCCATCAGACCACCGCGTCGCGCCGCAGCGCAGCAACTTCCTCCGGTGCATATCCCGCCTCGCGCAGCACCTCGTCGGTGTGCGCGCCGAGCGGCGGCGGCGCGTGGTCCAGCTTCCCGCCGCCATGCGCCATCTGAAAGCCGGAACCCATCAGCCGAAGCGGGCCATATTCCGTCTCGACACTCTGCACCGCATGACGCGCGGCGATCTGCGGATGATCGATGACCTCCTCGATCCGCCAGATGCTGGCGCACGGCGCGCCGGCGTCGTTCAGCCGCTTCTCCCACGCCTTCGCATCGGCGCTCGCCAGCGCATCCTCGATGATCGCGCGCAACGCCGCCTCGTGCTCCTTGCGCTGAAACCAGTCGGCGAAGCGCGGATCGTCCAGCACGTCGGCGCGGCCGAGCGTGGTCATCAGCGCCTCGTACTGCTTGTCGTTGTTCACCGCCAGCAGCAGAAAACTGTCCTTGGCGCGGAACAGGTTCGCGGTGACCTTGCGACTGATCGCCTGATTGCCGAACTGCTCCTGCCGGTGGCCGGCCACGGTGAAGTCGGCGACCTGGGTGGAGAGGAACGCAAGGCTCGCCTCCAGCATCGACACGTCGATGAACTGGCCTTGCCCCGTATGCGTGCGCTGATACAGCGCCGACGACACAGCAAACGCGCCGGTCATGCCGGACAGCACGTCGCACACCGCGAACCCCGCGCGCGTCGGACCCATCTCCTTGTGGCCGGTCAGCGACATGATGCCGGACAGCGCCTGGATCTTGCCGTCATAGCCGGCCTCGTTGCGATACGGGCCGGTGCTGCCGAAGCCGGAGATCGTGCAGTAGATCAGCTTCGGATTGATCGCGCGCAGCGCGTCGTAGCCAATGCCGAGTCGATCCATCACGCCGGGCCGAAAGTTCTCCATCACCACATCGGCGCGCGTGACGAGGCGATTGACGATGTCGATCGCCGCCGGCTTCTGGAGGTCGAGCGTCAGGCTGCGCTTGTTGCCGTTGATCGCCAGCCACGACGGGGCCATGCCGCGATCCGCCCATTCGCGCGACAGCGGCGTGCGCCGCATGTCCTCACCCTCACGCCGCTCCACCTTGATGACATCGGCGCCGAGGAGCGCGAGCTGGTAGGTGCCATAGGGACCGGCGAGGACCTGCGTGAAGTCGAGGACACGGACGTTCGCGAAGGGACGGCTCACGGATGTTTCCCCTCCCCCCGACCCCCTCCCGCAAGGGGACGGGGAAGATTGGGATTGGAAGGGGACATCATCACGCCGCCTTCTCCACCCGAAGCTCGCGCGCGACCGCCTTCTGCTCGTCGAACTCCCGCCGCCGCCGCGCCAGCTCCTCAGGCGGAATCCGCTCCAGATTCAGGTAGTCGAGCTTCCACGAAGCATCCTCGCTCCAGCGCAGCGGCGACTGCACCGACGTGCGCGGACCCGGCGCCGCCTCCAGCACGCGCAGCGCGAGCTCCAGAGTGCGATCCTGTGACGCCACGTCATGCGGCCTGCCCGCGCTGTTGCCGAGAGGGAAATCGCTGAACAGAAACCGCGGCACGGCGGCGTGCTCGACGATGTCCTTGGCGCAGCCCATGACCACAGTTGGAATGCTGTTCGCCTCCAGATGGCGCGCGACCAGGCTACAGGTCTGGTGGCAAACCGGGCAGTTCGGCACCAGGATCGCTGCGTCGGCCGCATCCTCCCGGCAGCGGCGCAGGATCTCCGGCGCATCGGTCTCAACGGTGACGCGGTGGCTGCGGTTGGTGGGCGCGCCATGGAACCGCGGTGTCACCGCGCCCACACGGCCAGCGGCCACCGCACGCAGCAGCGCCGGCAGCGGGAACCAGGTGCTGCTGTCCTCGGCCGAGGTATGCACGCGGTCGTAGCCGATATGCGAGATGCGCAGGTCGTGCGTGTGCGACGTGTCGCCGGAATACACCTGGTAGAACTTTGCCCCGCCGTTGTAGGGCGCGCCCGGCCCCTGATCGCCCTTGTCCGGCCGGTAAGGCGCCGCAGTGGTGACGATGGTCACCCGCGCTTCGGCGAGCGGCCTGCGCAACGGGGTGAACGGCGCCTCGACGTAATGCGCCCAGCGGTAAGGCGTGGTGTAGCCGATCGCCGCGTAATATTCGCGCGTCCGCTGCATGTAGGGGATCGGCGTGTCGTAGTCGGGGGCGAAGCCGAGCAGAGCGTCCAGGTCGCGGTCCATGCGGGGGTCTCCCTCAGTCGAGAAAGCCTAGGGCGGCCGGGGGTATCGGGCAAACGCACTCGTGGCAATATCGCAAACAACTGGCGTCCGTCGTCCGGTCCATGCACTAATCCGGGGCTTTCGAACCCCGAGGCAGGCGTGGGACTGGTTCCGTCACCAACGGTGCTGAGCGTCGACGAAATGGGCCGCATCGCGCCGCCGATCTTCACCTCGGTCGGCCGCGGCGGCGCCAATGCGCCGGGGGACGTCTTCGTCATCCAGTCGCTGCTCAATGACCGATTGCCCAAGCCGCACGCCCCGATCCCGGTCGACGGCATGGCCGATGTCGGCACCACGCTGGCGATCGAGACCTACCAGGCGGTAATCATGCAGATGACGCCCCCCTCGGGGCGGGTCGATCCCGGCAGCGCGACCTACTACGCGCTCGCCGCCAGGCCGCTGGTCGCGAACGCCCCAGTGCCCTCGGTCGGCCATTTCGGCGAAATCCCGAGCGAGGTCGCCGACGCCGCGGTCGCCTCGCGCCTGCGTTGGACCGTGCCCGCGTCTGTTACGGTCGCGCAGTGGGCGGTGGAGAGCGCATGGGGAGCCTCCGTGCCGCCGGGCAGCAACAACCCGTTCGGCATCAAGGCCAGCGGCGACCAGCCGGCGGTGGAAAGCCCCACCCGCGAGGTGATCAATGGCGAGAATGTCACCGTCACGGCGCGCTTCCGGATGTTCGATTCGCTGTCGCAGGCGTTCGATGAGCACGGACGTCTGCTGGCGACCGCTCCCGTCTACAAGACCGCGATGAGCCAGAAGGACAACCCGGAGGCATTCGCCGATGCCCTGACCGGGGTCTACGCGACCGACCCGAACTACGGCTTCACACTCAAATGGGTGATGGAGCATTACGGGTTGAGCCAGTACCGATCACTAGCCAATACGATCACTGGGCGGTGACGCCGGAGGAAGCGCGCCATTGAGCGACAACCCGTTCGCGGAGCCGGACGACGATCGGACAGTCATCCGCCCTGTCCCCGGCGGACGTCGCCGCCCGCCGCCACCGCCAACTCCAGCCGCGTCGCCTGTGCCTGCCGTCGATCCATCCGCGTCACCCGCGATCAGTGTCTCGCCGCTGACCGCCGCCGCGTCGCCGCTGCTGCAACTGCTCGCTCGTCTTCGCGCGATACGCCGCGCGCCGGACCCGGCCGTGCTGCGCGAGCGCGCCGTGCAGGACCTGCGCGCCTTCGAACGCAAGGCGCGCGACGCCGGCGTGGCAATGGAGCTGCTGCGGCCGGCGCATTACGCGCTCTGCGCCAGCATCGATGAGGCGGTGGTCAACACGCCCTGGGGCGCCGCGAGCGGCTGGGCCAACCAGACGCTGGTGGGCACTTTCCACCCTGGTGCGCGCGGCACCGATCAGTTCTTCGAGAACCTCCGGCAAATGCGCAGGGCGCCGGACAGGTTCCTTCCGGCCATCGAGCTCATGTACATCTGCCTCTCTCTCGGCTACATGGGCCGCTACCGGCAGGCGCGGGGCGAGGGCGAGCTCGAGCAGGTCCGCTCCGAGACGCACGCCGTGATCATGGCGCGGCACCAGACGGCGGATGCCGAGTTGTCGCCGCGCTGGCGCGGCGCCGCTGTGCCGTCCCAGTCCGCGCCGCGGCGTTTGCCCGTCTGGGTCGCGCTGGCCGGCGCGCTGGCGCTGTGTGGCGGCCTGTTCTTCTGGACCTCCGCCAGCCTGAACGCCGCGTCAGACGATCTTCAGGCCCAGGTGCTCGCCACACCGCCCGACCGCATGCCGCAGGTGACGCGCGCCGCGATCGTGCAGCCGCTGCCGCCGCCACCGGCTCCGCCCGAGCCGACAGTGCTCGACCGGCTGCGCACCCGCCTCCAGCCGGACATCGACAATCGTTCGCTCAGCTTGCTGGGAACCGCCGTGACACCGATCGTCCGTGTCGCCGATAGCGCGATGTTCGCGCCGGGAAGCGCGGTAGTGCAGCCAGCGTCGCGGCCGCTGCTCGAGCGCATTGCCGCGGCGCTGCGCAACGAAAGCGGGTCGCTCCAGGTGATCGACTACACCGACAATCAGCCGGTCCGCACAGTGCGGTTTCCGTCGAGCTTCCAGCTCTCCGTCGCGCGCGCCAACGCCGTGCGCGCCATCATCGCGCGCGATCTCGGCGACCCGTCGGGGATCAGCGCGGAGGGCCGCGCCGATGCGGACCCGATCGCCAGCAACGCCACCGCCGAAGGTCGCGAACTGAACCGGCGGATCGAGATTGTGCTGCATCGTCAGGACTGACAGTCAGTGACGCCGGCGGCAAACATCCTCTCCTCGCGCTGGTGCATCAGCTTCATCGGCACCGTCTTGCTCGCCGGTCTGGCGTGGTTCTTCGCGCCGCTGGTGCCGGGCTTCGAGGGCTGGCCGCCGCGTCTCGCTCTCGTCGTGGCGCTGCTGCTGGCCTGGGGTGGCGGCAACGCGATGCTGGATCTGCGGCGCCTGCAACGTGCCGCGGCGCTGGCCCGCGGCATCACGGTCGCCGATGACACCGAGCAGACCGAGGAGGCGCAGGCGCTGCGCTCGCGGCTCACCACTGCGCTCGACCTGCTGAAGAAGTCGCTGGGCAGCCGCCACTATCTGTATGAGCAGCCCTGGTACGCGATCATCGGCCCGCCCGGCGCCGGCAAGACGACGGCGCTGCTGAACGCCGGACTGCGGTTCCCGCTGGCGGAGCAGATGGGGCAGGGCGCGATCGCCGGCATCGGCGGCACGCGGCTGTGCGACTGGTGGTTCACCGAGGACGCCGTGCTGATCGACACCGCCGGCCGCTACACCACACAGGACTCGAACGCCGCGGTCGATCGCGCCGGCTGGGACGCCTTCCTCGATCTGCTGAAGGAGACCAGGCCGCGCCAGCCGCTGAACGGCCTGCTCGTCGCGTTCCCGCTGAGCGATCTGGCACTCGGCGCCGGCGGTGGAGCGCAAGGCCCACGCAGCGGCGATCCGTCGCCGCATCGATGAGATGCAGACCCGGTTCGGCGTGCGGATCCCGGTCTATGTGCTGTTCACCAAGGCCGACCTGATCGCCGGCTTCACCGAGTTCTTCGACGACCTCGATCGCGAACGGCGCGCGCAGGTGTGGGGCACCACGTTCGACCTGGCGGGCGACGACGCTGACCCGGTCGGCGCCTGCGCGGGCGCGCTGCGCGGCCTGGTGGAACGATTGAACGCGCGGCTGTTCGACCGCTTGCAGGCGGAACGCAACGCCGACCGGCGCGCTCTCATCGCGATGTTTCCCGGTCAGGTCGCGAGCCTCGAGCTGTTGCTCATCGAGTTCCTGCGCGCTGCGTTCGGCTCAGCCAGCGACAACCCGGCCCCGCTGTTGCGCGGGGTCTATTTCACCTCGGGCACGCAGGAAGGCACGCCGATCGATCGCCTCACCGGCGCTCTCGCGCGTTCCCTGGGTGTCGACCAGGCGCGTGCGAATACCCTGCGCCCGGTGCAAGGTCGCAGCTACTTCCTCGAACGCCTGCTGAAGGAGGTGATCTTCGGCGAGGCGCTGCTGGTCGCCCGCAGTCCCGCTGCCGTGCGACGCCGCCAGATGCTGCGCATGGCGGGCTACGCGGTTGCCGCGGTGCTGGTCGTGACGACGGCCGCTGTCCTGCTGCACGTGCGCAGCGCGGGTCAGCGCGAGATCGCGGCGGCGGCGACCGCGCTCGGCCGCTACGAACAGACCGCGCGCATCCTGCCGCTGGATCCGGTCAACGATGACGATCTCGTGCGACTGGCGCCGCTGCTCGACCAGGCACGCGCGCTGCCGCGCGGCGGCGACGAGCCGTCATGGCTGCCGGCCGGGCTGTCGCAACGCGACAAGCTCGCGGCCTCGGCACGGACCGTTTATCGTCACGCTCTGGAGTGGGCGCTGCTGCCGCGGCTGATGTGGCGGCTGGAGACCCAGTTGCGCGGCAACCTCAATCGCCCCGACTTCCTCTACGAGGCGACGCGCGTCTATCTCATGCTCGGCAATGCCGGCCCGCTCGATGCGTCGCTGGTGCGCGAGTGGATGAAGCTGGACTGGCAGACCGCATATCCCGGTCTCGGCTACGCGCCGCTGCGCGATTCACTGCTGTTGCATCTCGATGCGCTGTTGTCCGATCCGCTGCCGCAGATGCAACTCGACGGCGAACTGGTCGCTGCCGCGCGTGCACGGATCGCCTCGGTGTCGCTGGCGCAGCGCGTCTATTCGCGCATCCGTCCCTCCGCGGCGGCGCAGCGTCTGCCCCCATGGCGGCCGAGCGACGCGCTGGGTCCGGCGGGCCTGCCGCTGTTCGTGCGGGCGTCGGGCAAGCGGCTGACCGACGGCATTCCCGGCTTCTTCACGGTCGATGGCTTTCACAAGGTCCTGCTGCCGTCGCTGGCCGGCGCCACCAGGAGCGTCGTGCTGGAAAGCTGGGTCCTCGGCAAGCACGTGGCGTTCGAGGCGAACGACCAGCAGATGCAGGGGCTGCGGCGCGACGTCATCGCGCTATACGAGGCGGACTACGTCCCGGCCTGGGACCTGATGCTGGCCGATCTGAATGTGGCGCCGCTGCGCAGCCTGTCGCAGGCGGCGCAGAACCTTTACATCCTGGCCTCCCCGGAATTGCCGATGCGTCAGTTGCTGGCTTCCGTCAGCCGGCAACTGACGCTGTCAGTGCCGACCGGGGGCGAGCCGCGGACTGCGGCAACCGAGGCATCGGCGAGCGGCCCGGAGGATCGGCTTCACGGGCTGTTCGGTGCGGGGCAACCCGCGTCGGCTCCGGCCGCTCCGCTGCCGCCGGGCCATGAGGTCGACGAACGCTATCGGACGCTGCGCGATCTGCTCAGTGGCGGCGCTGCCGCACCGATCGATCAGGTGCTCCGCGAACTCGGCGATGCACAGCAGCAGATTGCCAAGCTGGCCGCGACATTGGTGAACCCTGGTGCGGTGGTGCCGGCGACCGGCGGCATCGACCCGCTGCTGGCGCTGAAGGCCGACGCCGGGCAGCAGCCACAGCCGCTCGGCCGCTGGCTCACCGAGATCGCGACCAGCGCCATTGCGTTGCGCAGCGGCGACCCGCGACAGCAATTGGCGACGATCTTCAACGCCGGCGGCGGCCCTGCCGAACTGTGTCCGGCGGTGGTGAACGGGCATTATCCGTTCAGCCCGGACGCTACCGACGACACGACGATCGCCGACTTCGCGCGCCTGTTCGCTCCTGGTGCCGCGCTCGACGGCTTCATGAACACGCTGCTGCGGCGCTACGTCGATACCTCGGGCAAGATGTGGCGGCTGGTCTCCGCCGATGCCGCGACCGCCCCCGTATCGGCCACGGATCTCGCGCAGTTCCAACGTGCGGCGGCAATCCGCGATGCGTTCTTCGCCGACGGCGGCACGCGGCCGCGCTTCCGGCTCGACATCGCGCCGGTCAGCGTCGATGCGGCGACGCGACAGGTGACGCTCGATCTGGATGGCACTGCGATTGTGTATACGCGCGGAGTGCCACGCTCGACCCAGGTGACCTGGCCCAGCTTCTCCTTGCAGCCGACGATGCGGCTGGTGTTCGATCCGCCGCTTGCCGGCGCAGTCGAGGAGTTGCGCGACACGGGGCCATGGGCGCTGTTCCGGCTGTTCGGGCGCGGACGCATGCAGGCACAGCCGGGCACAGCGGATCGCTACCGGCTGACATTCCAGCTCGGCGGCCGTCAGGCGGTGTTCGATGTGCGGGTGCAGTCATCGGCCAATCCGTTCGCGCCGGGGCTGTTGCAGGATTTTCGTTGCCCGAGCGTGCGGTCCGGCTGACATCGCCCTACGGCAGCGTCTTCCAGAATTCGGTGGTGAAGCCACGCGGATCGACGTGAAGTGTCTGCCGGAGGAATTGCGGCGCGCCGCCCTGGCAGCGCCATTCGTAGATTGTGTCGTGCCCGGTTGCCACCGCGGGCACCACCGACGCGTCCGGGTTGTCGTGACACCACTGGATGACACCGGCGCTCGGGGCGCGGTTCGTGTTCGCCTTCCCGCAGGGCAGATTGGCGCCGACTGTGCAGGCCATTACCCGCCCTCCGGCGCAGCGGAACGCCGTGGTGTCGATCGCCACACGAGCGGGCATCTGCATCCCGAACGCCGCATTGACCGCCGGCACGAGCACCTCGGGGATCGGCCGCGTGACGTCGCCGGTGCCGACGCGCTTGCAGAACGCGGCCGGCGTTTCCGCCAGCGCCGGTGCGGCCGACATCGAGGCGAGCAATGCGACGAGTGCGGCGTTGCACTTGGACCACATCGGCGACGACCTGTCATTGCGCGGAGCGGGAGCGACGAAGCTATCTCGTTCGTGTGTGCGCACCCATCCCGCCACGCGCATCAGTCGAAGTCGGTGGATAGCGACGGTTGGCGCATGTGCTCGAACATACGCCTGATCTGCGGCAGCAGGATGCGGCTGGTCGACAGGTCGGCGGGCAATTCGTGTTCCGCGAAGAACGCCACTTCGCTCGTCTCCGGTCCGGTCCGCAGTTCACCACCGGTGATCTCGCACAGGAAGAACAGCCGCCAGACCTGGAACGGATGCGACCGTGTGTGTGGATGCCGCGTCCGGTCCCACACGGCGGCGAGCTTATAGGCACGCACGTCCAGACCCGCCTCCTCACGCACTTCCCTCGCGACCGACTCGGCAGGCGCTTCATTCACGTCCGCCCAGCCTCCAGGCAGCGCCCACCGATGCTCGTCTGCCGTCTCGCGAACCAGCAGTATCTTGTCATCGCGAAACACCGCACCCCGCACGCCGCATTTCGGCGTGGCATAGCCGGTCTGTCGGCTGAACAGCAGTTCGAGGTCGCCGACATCCAAGCCGCTATACTCCGCCATGATCCGTGCCGCCAGAGCGCGGAGTTGCTGGTATCGGTCCCGATCATACTGGTCGCGCGTGAACGCGAGGCCGGTCTGTGCCAGCGCCTGCATCTCGCGCGCCCAAGGCAGCCAGGGTGGTTCGGTCGGGCCTGCTGCATCATCGGTCATCGTCGGACCCCGGTTCTATGACTCACTTCAGGCACAGCCCGCCCGTCGGAGCTTCTGGATGCAAAGCAGCACAGCCTCGGCGATTTGACCATTGAAAGATGTTCGCAGCGGCGGCTAACCTGCCGCGGACCAGGCGATCGAGTTCGTCCTGGGGAAAGGCCCGTCTAAAGCCGCCTTCGAACCAACAAGAGCAAACGTCCAACCGGCGTCAGCCGACGCAACTGGCCAGTAGACAGCGAGGCATCAGCGCAAGAACGTTCTGACTTCCGACCGCGCCGACGCGAGACCAGCAAATGCTGGCGCTGTGCCGCATCTGCCAGGCCGACTCCGGATTGGGCAAATCTGGGAGAACGACATGAGCAGTACCGGTTTCGCCGGCAGGTCGTCTGTTCCGGCCAGCCATATTCTTGGTCGCAAGCTCGATAGCATTCCCTTCAGCGCCTACCACGTGATGATAATTCTCGTCCTCGGCGCAGTCGGCTTCGTCGAGGGCTACGATCTGGCTCTCGGCGGTTCGCTGCTGGTGTTGGCCAAGGCACCGCTGCAGCTCACCAACGAGCAGAATTCGCTGGCTGGCGGTCGCTCCCACATTCCTCGTCGTCCTCGGCGGCTTCTCCGCTTCCGCGATGTCCGACCGCATCAGCCGCAAGACCGTGATGCAGATCGGCGTGGTCATCAGCACCGGACTCACCCTGCTGATCCCGCTGGCGCAGACCGGCACGCAATTGCTCATCATCCGCCTGATCACCGGCGTCGGCCTGGGATTTGCCATCTCGGCGCCATTCCCGATCGCAGCCGAACTGATGCCGAAGCAGCACCGGCGCACCTACGGTGCAATCTTCGAGGTCATGCTGGCGAGCGCCTTCACGCTGCTGCCGTTCGTCGGCTTCCTGCTCGCCGGCAACCCCGACGCCTTCCGGCTGATCGCTTTGCCTGGAGGGCTGGCGTTGGGGATCGTGCCGCTGCTGGTGCATTTCGGCCTGCCGGAGAGTGCGCGCTGGTATCTGCGCCGTGGCAACCCGCAAGCGGCGGTCGAGACGGTCAATCGAATGATCGCGAGGGCCGGCGACCGGGTGCCGAAGCTCACCGTCGCCGAACTCGGACCAAACCTGGCGGATGCGGTCGAGGCACTGCCGCCGTTCGCCGCGCTGTTCCGCCCCGGGCAACTGGGCTGGACGGTGGTGGGAATCCTTTGCTACGCCGCCGCAACCACCGCGTATTACTGTTCGGCGATCCTGCTGCCGAAGGCGCTGGTCGACCAGGGCTCCGCCGTTGGCCTGAGCTTCGGCCTCGGCACGCTGCTGTTCATGGTGACGATCCCGGGCAAGTTCTTCAACGGGTTCATCATGGAGATCATCGGCCGCCGCTGGTCCATTACCTATTGCCTCGGCGGCTCGGTGCCCGGTCTCGTGCTGATGGCAATCGCGCACAACCTCGGTGACTATGCGACCGTGGCCATGACCGCGGGCGCGATCATCACCGGCTTCACCGTGCTGTCGTCGTTCCCGGCGGTAAGGGTCTATCTCTCCGAGCAGTTCCCAACGGCGCTGCGGGGTCGCGGTCATTTCTTCGGCGAGGCAACGGGGCGGATCTTCTCCGGCGTGTTGACACCGTTCTTCCTGGAGCCATACACCGGCTCTGCCACCATTTTCTTCGGCACGATTGCCGTGGTGGTGGCGATCGGCGCCTGCATCCCGCTGTTGTTCGGCAAGGAAACGGTCGGCCAGCTCGAACTGGTCACCGAGGCGAGCGGAGAGCCGGTGGCGGAACCCGCTTTCTGACAGGACTGAAATGCACCGGCGCGGCGCGCGTCCCGAGCGGCCGCGTCGGGCACCGCCGCACCTGCCGACGCCTCGATCGTATAGGTGGCGGATACCCGGTGCGATCATCAATCCAGCGGGTGGCGCAGGCAATGCCATCTCCCACCGCTATGATCAGCCCTACATCGAGAAGCCGGAGACTTCGTCGCATTATTTCGCCCAAGGACTGGCTATCCAGCATCCAAACTACCGAGCAGCCGATGATCAGTGTGACCAAGCCTCTCAGCCACAGCGTCACGTCACGATAACCGAAGATGATCGTGACAGCGACCTGTATGCCCCACAGCGCGGCTGCGAGCAGTAAAAGCATGACGACGATGCTGATGGGTTCCATAGATCCACAGCACGCGGATCGTCTCCTTGTCGCTTTGACCTGGATCAAAGTCAGTGACAAGTCATAGCTATGTCATAGCAATATCACCTGACGCCCCTCGCTCGCGCCCATTGACCAGGGTCCATGTGCAGCAGAAGGCGCTTCAGTTGCGGCGGCACGGTCAAGCATCGCACATGCACATGAGACGTTTGATCCAGGTCAAAGTCATTCGGGAAAGCCGAGACCTACAATGATCAAGCTTATCAAGGGAGATGGTCGTGACCGAGGGCAAATTCCGAGCCTGGATCGAGACCCGCCGGGATAAGCCGGGTGTGGTCGCGGCGTTTATCGGCATGCCCGCCGGCAACGGTGTTCCAAACCGGAGGTTGCCGGCCACCCGGCTCTGCGCCTCGCGTGACGCCGCTAGGCAGTGGGTAGAGGGCGAGGCGCGAGCAATCGGGGGCGTGCCGATCGAGTGGGACTGCGGCAGCCAGGGGCCGACGCGGGCCGCATAGCCATGAAGCTTTCATTACAAACGTGGCTAGTAGCGGCGGACAGTCGCGACTGGCGTGGCCGCGACCGCTGTCACGATCCGTGAAACCGTATGCATCCACCTACCATGCTCGCGCTGATCGTATGTCTTGCCCTCCTCGCGGGCGTCGCCTTGCTCTGCAATCTGCAATAGCTCCCACGCGGAGGGAGTTGCCGATGCCGCTGCTCAAAGACCGTCTGCCGGTTGTGGCGCCACTCAACCTGTGGAAGAAGCTATGCTCCTCATTATGTTTAAAGACCGAAAGTAAAACCGCAGTCGCCGGCAAGTCGCGGCGCCAACAGTCCGTCGCAAATACACCTACGCCGGCCGCTCCCGCCCGCGGTCGTTTGACTGCCGGTCCGTGCGGTACGGGGGCAGCGAGGAATATCGCCGCGCGTGTGACGTCTGTCACAGGGCAGTCGTCGCGGGGCCATCAAAAAGCTGCCTCACACAATCATGCTTTGCATGGCGTCGTGGCGTGCAGCGAAACCTGCACCATGAGTCGGATTCAGTCGATCAACACTCGGGCTCACCTGCACTCACTGGCCGGCCCCTATGGGGTCGGCTTTTTTGCAAGGGCTCTTGCGTGCTGGCCGTGACGGGCGCCTGTTGGAACGACAACTCCCTCGCCCCCCGGGCACGTCGATCAACATACAGCCGGGGGGCCTCTCTGTTGCGGCGCCGCAGCGCCAATTTTCACTGATCGCGAGGGTTATGCCGCCGCGCGATTACCCGCCCGAGGCGTTGGCGGCCGCGGAGCCTCGCCTCGGCCGGCGCACGGTCCTCACCTTTCCGCTGCTCCCGCCGCCGCAGAAGAACCGGTCGCTGCCGTCTGACTCGAGGCCGGATACGCCCATGTCGGGCGGCATCTCGAGCAACTCCAACACCTCGCCGGTGCGCGGGTCGACCCGTCGCAAATCGCTCGCGTCACCTTCCCAGGTGGCGTGCCAGAGCTCTCCGTCGATCCAGGTGACCCCGGTGACGAACCGGTTCATCTCGAGGGTGCGAAGCACCGCCCCTGTCTGCGGATCGACCTGATGGATCTTCCGCTCGCGATACTGCCCCACCCAGAGTGTCCCTTCGGCCCAGGCGAGACCCGAGTCACCGCCACCGCCGGGCGCCGGGATCGACGCCAGCACACGGCCGGTCTGCGGGTCGATCTTCTGGATGCGATCCTCGCCAATCTGAAACAGATGCTCGCCGTCGAAGGCCGTTCCGGCGTGCGCGGCGACATCGATCGAGCGCAGCGGCTTCCCGCTCACCGGATCGAAGGCGTTCAGCTTGTCTCCCGAAGCGAACCAGACGTGCTGACCGTCATACGTGACGCCATTCACGCGGTCGGCGCCCGGAAAGGGCCCATATTCACCAAGTATTTCTGCCTGGGATCGATGCATCCGGCCATTCTAGCTGCCTGGCGGGGGCGCGGGGGAGTAACAAGGTTGTCGCTAATCTGCGCGCTAGTGCAGCTTCGATCACCGGTCATCCGATGTTTCGCTCCCGCCCCACAGACGCAGTGCCGGGTTGCCGCCTCCGCGCCACGCTGCAAACGCTGATTGGAAAGCGTGCCCGTACCCTTTGGCGGCATCGCGGACCAGGCTCAAGTTCGACTTCAATTCCGAGGCAAAATGGGCACGCCGGCCCCCTTCGGGAATGCGATCGAGCAGTGCGATGCCCTTGCGCAGATGCCTGTCCGCCTCACGATAGGCGGCCATCCGGAAGGCACGGCGGCCGGCGAGCAGCCAGTATCGAACCGCCGGCTCGATCAGACCGGCGAGCGCATAGTGATGCGCCAGCAGTTCCGGGGCAGCGGCGCCCTGTTCCATGCAGGGCCACCGCAGCACCTCGGCGATCCGTTGATGCAGCTGACGGCGGCGGTCGAGCAGAAGCATGCCGTAGGCAACATCCCTGATCAGCATGTGGGTGAAGGCGTAGCTCTCCGGCCGAGCGGAGCTCGAGCGGCATATCAGGCGCGCCTCGCTGAGCCTGGCGAGAGCGTCAAGCAATAGCTGCTCCGGGAGCCGCGTCACGCCTGCGAGCAGCCCGAGAGTGAACTCGCGGCCTATCACGGCAGCGGCCTGAACCACCTCTCGTTCCCCGTGAAGCCGGTCAATGCGCGCCGCAAGAGGCGCATACAATGCAGCGGGTACAGTATGGTTCGGCAAAGTCGAAACGGAGGCGCTCATATTGGGCGGCGCGTCGTGCCAATCGGCCTGGACCACGGCGCGCGTCAGCTCCTCGATGAATAAGGGCAGACCTTCGGCCCGCTTTACGATCTGTTCGAGTACCGTCAGCGGCAGCACTGCGGGCTCTGCCGTTCGCGTCGCCAGCATCAGGGCCTCACGTCGGCGGAGCCCACCAAGCGACAGGTTCGTGGCGTGCGGCAGCCCGACCCAGGGTGCGCCGAACCCCGGTCGCGAAGACACCACGAGCAACACCGGAAGCGATCTGATGTGTGGTACCAAACGGTCCAGCAGCTCCAGGCTTGTCGGGTCGATCCAATGCACGTCCTCGAACAGGACGAGCACCGGACTCCGTGCAGCCGCCCCCGTGAGCTGGCTCACGAATGCCTCGAACAGATGCTCCTGACCCGGGCGCTGCGTCCGGGCGGAGGTCGAGGCGATCTGATCCCGGTCCTCGACCTGGAATGGCTCGTTCAGGTCTGGCCCTCCCATATCGCCCAATACGGGGAAGAGCGGGCTGTCCTGATGTTGTGGCGAGCAGAAGTAGCGCAGCTGGCGAGACTCGCCGCTGAGACGCTCCATGAGGGTCGCAACAAGCCGGGATTTGCCGATCCCAGGCTCGCCGACGAGCAGCACCACATGACCGTTGCCACGCTTCGCCTCAAGCCAGCATTGCGAGAGAACGCTCAACTCCTCATCACGCCCCAACAGCGGCAGCGTGGATGCCGCCGAAAGGAGCGCCTCGGAGCGGCTGCGGTGAGCGGTCGTCGTCACTTGCCAGGCCGGGACCTTCTCGGCAAATCCCTTCAAATCGAGCGGCCCCAGGTCCTGGCATTCGAACAGCCTGCCGATCTGCCGGCGCGTCGCAGCATCGATCACCAGGCCGCCAGGCCCGGCGGTGGATTGCAGGCGGGCGGCGAGGTTCGGCGTTCGCCCTATGGCCGTCTGTTGCCTGGCTTCGCCGTCGCCGATCGGTTCGCCCACGACGACCAGACCGGTCGCGATTCCGATGCGAACCTGAAGCGGCGCCATTCCGAAGGGCGCTTCAGCGACAGCCTCGATGACCGCCAGGGCAGCACGGACAGCCTGCTCGGCATTTGAACTCGTGTGCCGCAGGCCATCCGAAATAGACCAGCGCCCCATCTCCGACGTAGCGAGCCACGAAGCCGCCAAATCGCGCCACGGCCGTCGTTACCCGACTCTGATAGGCCCGAATGATGGTGCTGAGGTCTTCCGGGTCGAGGCGGGACGACAGTGCCGTGGAGTCCACGAGGTCGCAGAACATGACGCTGAGCTGACGCCGCTCCGCGGTCGCTCGAAGTGCGTGATCGGCCTTCCGATCCTCCTGGTGAGCCTGGCCCGGCTTGACGAAGGGAGCCGAGGGGCGCATCGCCGCGATCGCTCCTAGAAGCACCTGGCGATGCGCGATCGAAGCGACGCCAAGATCCTTGAGTTCGTCTTCTGTCAGATATCGCAAGACCTCGGGGATGATGCCGTCAGCGTGAAACGCCGCAGTGTAGCGGCCCATCCCAAGACTGCTCAGCCAATCCGCGACGTCCACGGGCGACCCCCTGGCTCCCTGACGCGTGAGCGAAGTTATGGTCCGTGAGGCAATACGAAAGAATAGCGCCCGGCGAAGTGACGCGGCTCACTCGGCTGCCGGGCTAATCACTTTCCGCGGCAGGCGCATCATCAGCAGCAGCAGCCAGGCCGGCAGTGTCGCCATGATCAGCAACACATAGTCGTCGGCATAGGCGACGATCTGCGCCTGCTCGTTGACGATCCGATCCAGCAATGCCGCGCCGTGCCCGCGTCGCCGGATCGAGCCAACGATGCATGGGCCCGACCGCCTGCAAAGCCCGATTGAACGGGGTGACCGACGCGCCGATCATCTCGTGCATCGCCTGGGTATTGCGCGCCAGCACCGACGTCGCGACCGAGACGCCGATCGCCGCGCCGAGGTTGCGCAGCAGACTGAACAGCGCCGCGCCCTCGGTCCGCATCGACGGTTCCAGCGTGACGAACGCCAGCACCTGGATCGGAGTGAACAAAAGCCCCATCGCGGCGCCCTGGATCACGATCGCGATGATGATCTCCCGCTCCGACACGTCGGGCGTCCAGCCCGTCATCAGCCAATAGCGTGTAGCTGAGCATCAGCAGTCCGATCCCCACCAGCAGCCGCGCGTCGACCCGGGCCGCCAGACGCCCGGTCAGCATGGTCGTCACGAGGCTGCCGAACCCGCGTGGCGCCATGATCAGCCCCGCGGTTTCCACCGGATAATGGCTCAGCACCTGAAGCCATGGCGTCATCAGCGCGAGGCTCGACACCATGAAGATGCCGATCATGAACATCAGCAGGACGCCGGATGCGAAATTGACGTCCTTGAACAGCGCCGGCCGGATCAGCGGCTGGCGCGCGGACGACACGTGGACCAGGAAAAGGTAGAATCCCAGGCTGGCGAACACCGCCTCGACGATGATCTCGCGGGAGGTGAACCAGTCCTTTTCCTGGCCGCGGTCCAGCATCAACTGCAGGCAGCCGATCGCCGATCGCCAGCACGCTGAAGCCGAGCCAGTCGAAGCGCAGACGTCCCTGCTCGCCGCCGCCCGGGAGGAAGATCATCAGGCCGGCGGCGGCGAGCAGGCCGAACGGCAGGTTGATGTAGAACACCCAGCGCCAACTGTAGGTTTCGGTCAGCCAGCCGCCGACTGTCGGGCCCATGATCGGCCCGAGCATCACGCCGACACCCCAGATCGCCATGGCGAAGCCGCGCCGCTCGGCAGGGTAGATGTCCAGCAGCGTGGCCTGCGACAACGGCACCAGGGCGGCGCCGAACACGCCCTGAAGCACGCGGAACACGACGATCTGGCCCAGCGACTGCGCCGCGCCGCAGAGCATCGAGGCGATGGTGAAGCCGAGGATGCAGCCGACATAGAGCGGCTTGCGCCCGTAGCGGGCCGCCAGCCAGCCGACCGGCGCGGTCATGATCGCCGATGCGGTGATGTAGGAGGTCAGGACCCAGGTGATTTCGTCGAAGCTCGAGGAGAAGCTGCCCTGCATGTAGGGCAGCGCCACGTTGGCGATGGTCTGGTCGAGCAATTGCAGCACGGTGGCGCCGATCGCGCACGCCGTGATCATCGCCCGATGGGGCGTATCGTGGTGGACTGTCTCTCCCGGCATGTTGGCGGTCTTGTCGTCGTCCGCGTTGCAGGCCGGGAGGATGCGGACAAGGCTCAGCCATCGTCAAACGTGAGGCAGCGATTCGAAGCGCGGGGCGGCAACCTTGCTGGTGGTCGGAGCACGGGTTACGATTTTTGGCGCTCGCCAGTCGGTCAGCCTGCTACAACAGTTAGGATCAAGTGGCCTTAAAGGTACTGGATATGGGTCCAACGCTTGGGCATAATCAACCCAAAGAACCCTTCCGGGATCAGTTCGTCCTCTTCTTGAAAGAGGTGATCCAGGCATTCGCGACGACAACTCCGGGTTATAGCCACGATAGCCGGTCGCGGTGGGCCTATGCCTTCAACCCGATGCCCGACGAAGATATGGAAAAGCCTGTCTATGCCACGATGGCGGCACTCAGGGCGCCGAATTTTGCGGCCTTGCGCGTCGGCGTGACGGAAGGCGGACAGGTCGTCGTCGAAGTCGAGCATCGCAAGCTGGTGGTGCCGTATATTACCAACGACGTGGAAGATCCCCGGGAGTTTCCCAAGATCCAGAAGGGACTCCGCCAGATCATCGAACATTTCGAAAGAGCAGCCGGTATTGCGCGCCACAGTCTTTTCGATCGCTTTGCGTCTGATCCTGATTACCACGAACTCGCCGCGCGACGCCTTGCCGAGACCCGACACGGCTGAACCGCTGCGGATTTGACCTCCGCCCGATCGGGCGCACTTATGATGCTCAGCGGCAGTGCGTGAGAGTTTATGCAATTCCATCTCAACGGATACAAAGCCGGCAATCCGGAGATCCGCGAGCAGGCCCGATTCCGACAATGTTTGGCAGCGCGCGGATACGCTGCCCGGGGAAGTCGATGTCCTGATCGTCGGTTGCGGGCCGACGGGTCTGACCTTGGCCGCGCAACTCGCGGGCTTTCCCGACATCAGGACGCGGATTGTCGATCAGCAGTCTGGCCGGCTGCTCGTCGGGCAGGCCGACGGTATTGCCTGCCGCACGATAGAGATGTTCGAGGCATTCGGCTTCAGCGAACGGCTGCTGAAAGAGGCGTATTGGGTGAACGAGACGTCGTTCTGGAATCCCGACGACAACCAGCGGGCCAAGATCGTCCGCAGCGGCAGAATCCAGGACACCGAAGACGGGCTGTCCGAGTTCCCGCACGTGATCATGAACCAGGCGCGCGTGCATGACTTCTATCTGGATGTCATGCGCAACTCCCCGACCCGGCTGGAGCCGGACTATTCACGCCGCTTGCTGGACCTCAGCGTCGAGCCGGCTTCGGACCACCCGGTGACCGTTCGGTTCGAACGACTCGATCCGCCATACGAAGGACAAGTGGAGACCGTGCGGGCCCGTTTCGTCGCCGGCTGCGACGGCGCACGAAGCATGGTGCGCAGGTCACTCGGGTTGGCGTTGCATGGCGATTCGGCCAACCAGGCCTGGGGGGTCATGGATGTCCTGGCCGTCACCGACTTTCCCGACATACGCATAAAGTCGGTGATACATTCGGCCAGTGAGGGCAGCGTTCTGATCATCCCTCGGGAAGGCGGCTATCTTGTCCGCCTCTACATCGAGCTCGACAGGCTCAACCAGAATGAGAGGGTCTCGAGCCTGGGGATCACCACCGACCATCTCGTCGCGGCGGCACGCCGGATACTGCATCCCTATACGTTGGAGGTGAAGGAGATCGCGTGGTGGTCGGTCTACGAGATCGGCCAGCAGCTTTGCGACAGGTTCGACGACGTGCCGGAACAGCAAGTGCAAGGTCGCGTGCCGCACGTGTTCATCGCCGGTGACGCCTGCCACACGCACAGTCCAAAAGCGGGGCAGGGCATGAACGTCTCGATGCAGGACAGCTTCAATCTTGGCTGGAAGCTGGCCTCGGTGATACGCGGACGGTGTGCACCGAAGATCCTGCATACCTATTCGGGCGAACGCCGGGCAGTTGCCGCGGAACTGATTGACTTCGACCGCAAGTTCGCCGCGATGTTCAGCGCCGCGTCGAAAGACCCCTCCGATCCGGCCAGCAAAGGCGTCGATCCGGCGGAGTTCCGAAAATACTTTATCAGGCAGGGGCGTTTCACGGCGGGAACGGAGACCCGGTACGGTCCGTCGATCATCTCGGCCGAGCCGACATATCAGCATCTCGCCGCGGGCTTCGCGATCGGCATGCGCTTTCATTCTGCGCCTGTCATCCGCCTGGCCGATGCCAGACCGGTTCAGTTGGGTCACACGGTCAAGGCGGATGGAAGCTGGCGTCTCTTTGCCTTTGCCACGGCGGAGGACCCGGCAGCCAGCACCTCCAAACTGCGTGCTCTGTGCGAGTATCTCTCTCGGTCTCCCCAATCGCCCGTCACCAGATACACGCCGATGGGGGCGGACATCGATTCGGTGATCGATGTCCGGGCCATCTTTCAACAGGGCCATCGCGAGCTTGCCATCGAGGCCATGCCCGCCTTTCTGCTGCCTCGGAAGGGTCGTCATGGTCTTTGCGACTACGAAAAAATGTTCTGCCCTGACCTGAAGGGCGGCCGGGACATTTTCGACACGAGGGGCATCGACCGAAACAGCGGGTGCATGGTCATCGTGCGGCCGGACCAGCATGTCGCGAATGTTCTGCCGCTCGATGCGTTTGCCGAGGTCGCGGCGTTCTTCGACGGCTTCATGGTGTAGCGGCGTTCAGTCGCCCGGCAGCGGAGCGGGAAGCAGCAAGGTCGTCGCAAAGCCCGGCACGGGCGGCGTCATCCAACGACGCGCCCGCGCGCGACCGAACGACTGCACCTTGCCTGCCGCCGCAAGCGAGTCGAGCGCCCGCTGCACGGTACGCTGGCTGGCGTCCAAGCGCAATCGCCAGAGCCGAACTCGACCACGACTCACCGTCGGCGAGGAAGGCAAGCACCGCCGCATTCTGTTCTTCGACGGGCCGCGCCAGCACGACGACCTCGGGTGCGCGGCGCGGCGTCAGCGCAAACCCTCGCTTCGTCGCGTTCACGCCTGCCAGCGTGCGAAGCGCCGTGCGCAGCCGCCCGACTTCCACGCGCAATCGCGCGCGATGCGATTCATCGGCGACCTTCGCTCGGAAAGCGCGCGCGACGAGTGTGCTCCCGGGACACGTCTCCGGGCCACGCTTCACCCAGCGCGCGTGCAAGCGCGAACAACACTGGACGCGTGGCGAGCGAAACCACCGTGCGTGCGTCGCGCACGACATGACGGCACGCGTCCACGACGAGCGCCTTCGACGCCAGTAAGCGCTTCAACCTCCTCGAGCAGCACGGGCGCTCCTCGCCACGCGTAATCAGGCGCGCCGCCGGCGTGTTCAGGACGCGGTTGCGCTTTCGACCTCCGCCGTCAAGCCGGGAATACCTGCGTGGTCGCGCGGCGCACCTGGCCCGAGCGAGCGCGGCGCGGGCCGTCGCCGTCCGGAGGCGTCGCATCGCGATTCCCGCAACGACCAGTTCGTGCGCGGCCCTCGACGCGGGCGGGAAGGGCGTGGGGTCGAGTTCGGCCAGACTATCTTCGGCTTCATCGAGGCGCCCGATCAGGAGCAGCCGCCGGACCTCGAGATACCGCGCGTGCGCCGCATTCAACCGGTCGCCGTGCGCTTCCAGCGTTGCCCGCGCCGCGTCGAGCGTCTTCGGGGGAAAACCCAGGTCGCGCGAGACGAGTGCGATCTCGGCCTCGGCGACGACGCACCGCGCGCGGGCCACGGCCTCCTTCGGACCGAAGGCGCGCGCCGCGCTTCGCAGGAGGGCCTTCGCGCGATCGAGATCGCCGAGCTGCGCCATCGCGATGCCGCGAAGCGCGAGCGCAGGCGCGTCGTCGCGCAGGGCGACACGCTTCAATGCGCCGATAGGATCACCCGCCGCGAGTGCACGCGCCGCGGCAACGATCAGCGAGTCCATCGGAATCCCGCCACACTTGTCACTCCCACCGTTGATGCCCGGTCACTAATTTAGGGACACGAGCGAGGACGCTAACGGAGAGAACGATGAAAGACTTCATGAGAGATGAACCTGGAGCCCCTAACGTAGTCGATCGGAGCACCTTCCAAGCGGAACTGGACGCGCTGCGGGTTCGAGAGAAGGCCCACACAAGGGAAGGCGACGCCATTGCGGCCGCCCGCCGACGGCTTCCCATGGTCGAGGTGGATGGCGCGACACCGCTCATTGGCGAGCGGGGACGATCACACTGTTGGATGCGTTTGAGGGACGCCGGATGCTCATCGCCTACTACTTCATGTGGCACGCCGGCCACCCTGCGCCGGAGCAGTGCGAGGGGTGCACCTTGTATACATCCCAGGTCCGTGAGCTGTCCTTCATTCATTCCCGCGACGTGACCTACGCCACGTTCTGCCAGGGCCCGTACGAAGAGAGCGCCCGGTACCGCGACTTCATGGGCTGGGAGATGCCTTGGTACTCGGCCACCCAGGACTCGCTCGACACTCTCTTGGTTGGACGCCGGGTGGGCATGATGCACATCGTCTGCTACCTGCGACAAGGATCCAATGTCTTCGAGACATACTGGACGACGAGGCGCGGCGTCGAGGTGATGGGCAATAGCTATGCGTTGCTCGACCTGACCGTCTACGGGCGGCAGGAGAGGTGGGAGGACTCGCCGGCCGGCTGGCCACAACGGCCGAAAGGCAAGCACAATTACCGTATCGATGGACGCCCCATCACCCAGTGGCCTCGCCTGAAGGCCGGGTATTCCGACGATCTGGGAACCGGCAGGCGCTGAACCGCGCCGTCCATTTCCCCGACTTCCAACAAACGCCACGAGGTCGATCTGTTGTCATTCCCGTGAAAGCGGGAACGACAACATTGAGCGCCGGAAAGGAACACCAAATGAGACTTTTCATCTTTCCACCGTCCGCGCGCGTGCTCGCCATAGTCGCGCTCAAAGACTACCTGAACATCGAATGCGAGATCGTATCCGTCGATCTGAGCAAAGGCGACCAATGCACGCCAGAATACGCCGGGAAGAACCCGAATCAAAAGATGCCCATGCTTGAAGACGACGACTTCGTGCTCTGGGAATCGAACGCAATCCTGTTCTATCTCGCGAACCACAAGCCGCAGAGCGGGCTGTGGCCCTCCGACCTGAAGGGTCAGGCTGACGTCCTGCGCTGGCTTGCCTGGGAGAGCGCCCACTGGGATGCGGAGTCTGTGGGGATGGTCGCCTATGAGACGGCTTCCAAGATCGTACTTGGTCTCGGGCCGCCCGACCTTTCGTTTGTCGCACGCGGCCAGCAAAATTTCGCGCGCTTCGCCACCGTGCTCAACGAATCGCTCAAGCGACGCGCCTGGCTGACGGGCGATACCCTCACAATTGCTGACTTTTCGGTCGCGGGACTGGTGCCGTCGGCAGAACGCATGCAGCTTCCGGTCAAGCAATTTCCTGAAATCGCCCGCTGGTACGCTGCGCTCGCCGCGTTGCCGGCGTGGCGCCGCGCGCTCGAAGCGAAGGATGCGTCAATGGCTGCGTGGCAAGCCGCACATGCGAATCTTCAAGCGCTTCAACGCTAAGCCCGGCTCAACGAACTCCACTGTCTAGGCAGCGCCCAGACAGTGTGGAGTACACCAGAAGGAGAAGCCGGGCATGCCCGATATTCTGCACAAGGTCGGAATCAAATTGTCCTCCCCGAACGATGTCTACCAGGCATTGACCGCGCGCGAGGGCCTTTCCGCGTGGTGGACGACCGACACGCAAGGGGAAAGCGAAGTCGGCGGGGTGCTCAAATTCCGCTTTGGCACCGGCGGCTTCGACATGAAGGTGCTCGAGCTGCATCCGGCCAGGCGCGTGCAGTGGCTGGTGGTCGACGGGCCGGAGGAATGGATCGGCACAAGGATAAGTTTCGACATCGATCAGCGCGGCGACTGGAGCATCGTCCTGTTCAAACACGAGGGTTGGAAGGAGCCGGTCGAGTTCATGCACCATTGCAGCACCAAGTGGGGCGTGTTCCTGCTGAGCCTGAAGTCACTGCTTGAAACCGGCAAAGGCGCTCCCTGGCCAAACGAAATCAAGCTCGACAGTTGGGAATAGAGCTGCGAGCGAAGGAGAGAAACTATGACCGACCACAGGACTGGAACACGTGAAGAGTGGCTCGCAGCCCGGCTCGATCTGCTCAGGGAAGAGAAGGAGCTGACGCGGCGCGGCGACGAGCTGGCGCGGCGACGTCAGGCGCTGCCGTGGGTTCGGGTCGATAAGGACTATCAATTCGAAACCGATGAAGGGAACGCATCGCTGGCCGACCTCTTCAGAGGGCGTGCGCAGCTCCTCGTCTACCACTTCATGTTCGGGCCCGACTACACGGCGGGGTGTCCGTCCTGCTCGATGATCGCGGACGGGTTCGATGGCTTCGTCGTCCACCTGGCTAATCACGACGTTACGCTGTCCGCGGTGTCGCGCGCGCCGCTCGCGAAGCTACAGGCGTACAAGCGGCGGATGGGGTGGACATTCCCCTGGGCGTCCTCGCACTGGCGGCGACTTCAACTTCGACTTCAACGTCTCGATCACCGAGGAGCAACAGCGCGAGGGACCCGTCGAATACAACTACCAGCGCCGCGCCCGCGCGATGGATGCGACACCGGTCCCGGAGCCGGTCGCCCGGTTGGCCGCCGCGTGCGGAACCGACGCGCCAACATTCTCGCGCGACAGGCCTGGCATGAGCGCGTTCGTGCTCGATGACGGTGTCATCTACCACACGTATTCCACCTATGCGCGGGGATTGGATGGCCTGTGGGGCATGTACCAGTGGATCGACCGTGCCCCGAGGGGGCGCAACGAGACGGGCCCCTGGTGGCGGCGGCACGACGAGTACGACCAGGGCTGAGGCTTATGGTTTCCGGTCAGGCGGTGCGCATCACCTTGCCCACCGCCTCGGCCAGCAATGCCACGCCCAGATCCACCTCTGCCTCGCGCACCGTCAGCGGCGGCGCGATTCGCATCACGCCCTGCGACGCGCCCGCCCGCACGATGTTCGCCGACAGCCCCAAGCTCCAGCGCCAGATCCGTCACCGCGTCCGAGATCGCCGCGGCGTCCCGCCCGCCGCTCGCGCGGAACTCGAGCCCCAGCAGCAGCCCGCGCCCGCGCACGTCGCCGATGCAGTCGAACCGCTGCTGCAACCCCCGCAGCCCGGCCGCCAGCCGCGCGCCCATCACCTTCGCCCGCTCCGCCAGCCCGTCGCGCTGCACGACCTCCAGCACCTTCAGCCCCACCGCCGCCGGCAGCGGATCGTTCACGTGCGTCGTGTAGAACAGGAACTCCCGGCGCTCGCGCCTCCGCCGCCACGGCGTCCGACGTCAGCACCGCCGACAGCGGCAGCCCCGCGCCCAGCGTCTTCGACAGAGTCAGAATATCGGGCACCACGCCGTCGCGCTCGAACGCGAACATCAGCCCGGTGCGCCCCACGCCGGTCTGCGCCTCATCCAGGATCAGCAGCATCCCGCGCGCCCGGCAATGCGCCGCCAGCGCCGCCAGATACCCGACCGGCAGATCGATGACCCCGCCGCTCGACAGCACCGGCTCGGCGATGAACGCCGCGAGGTTGCCGGTGCACATCCGGTCGAGCCACTCGAACGCGTCGTCCAGTTCCTCGCGCCAGCCCACGCCGGCGAACCGCGGCCGATACGCGTTCGGCGCCGGGATGGCGAAATTGCCCGGCATCAGCGGCCCGATCCCGCGCCGCCCCGCCTTGTAGGTCGCCGCCGCCGCGCCGCCGGTCATGCCGTGCCAGGACTGCGCGAACCCCACCACCTCCCACTTCCCGGTCACCAGCTTGGCCAGCCGGATCGCCGCCTCGTTCGCCTCGCCGCCGGTGGAGAGCAGCATCGCCCGCGGCAGATCCGGCACCAGCCCCGCCAGCGTCTCGGCCAGCGCCACCACCGGCTCGCACAGCATCGAGGAGAACAGGTGGTCCAGCGTCCCCACCGCCTCGCGCACCGTCGCGACGATTTCCGGGTGCGAATGCCCCAGGATCGCGCTCATCTGGCCCGAGGTGAAATCCAGCACCCGCCGGCCCGACGCGTCGTACAGGAACGACCCCTCGGCGCGCACCGGAACGAACGGCACGAAGTCGCCGCCATAGCCCAGCATGTGGCGCCGCGCGCGCTGCCAGAACCGCTGCTCAGCCGAATGCGTCATGTCGTCCATTCAGAAACCCCCGCTGCGTCGCGCGTCACTGCCCGGCCGATTTCAGATTCATCTTCATGCCGTTCGGGCCGATCATCTCGCCTGGCTTCATGTCGGCGGGACACGCGCCGGCCCACTTCGCCTCCTGCGTCATCGACGATTCGCTGCGCCCCGCCATTGGCGGGTTGAAGTGCGACTGGATGTCGGTGTGGTACGCCGCGTCACCGGTGAACGTCATCACCGCGTGGGAATTCATCGTCATGTCGCCCATCTTGCATTCCGAATCCATGGTGACGACGTTGCCGCTGCGCTGGATGTCGTTGCGGCTGCACATGCCCTGCGCCGCGTTCATGCCGAACTTGTACAGCGCGGCGTCGGTGTCGGCGTCGGTGCAGAACTTCATCACCTGCGGCGGCATTTTGCCGCCCGCCATGCTCAGCGTGACCTCCCACAGGCCGGGCTTGCGCGCCGGCAGGTCCACGGCCAACGCGGCGGTGGCGGCGCAGGCGAGGGCACCCGAGACGATGGCGGCGGCCAGGACAATCGTTCGCATGGGCTGACGGTAGCCCGCCCTACGACCGCGGCACAATCGACCGCGATCCGGCAGGGGATTTGACAGGACTCCGTTCATTTTCGGATGCTCCGCCGCCGACAGTTGGAGCGACAGGGGGGACGTCCATGCGCTCGATAGAGCCGTCAAGGCGGGCTGTACTCGGCTTCGTCGCCGGAGTGATCGCTGTCCTGATCTTCCACCAGGGCGCCTGGGCAACTCTGCATCTCGCCGGAGTGATGCCGCCGCCCTTCCCGATGGGACCGACGCCACCCTGGGGCGTGCCGGAAACTTTCAACTACTGCTTCTGGGGCGGGCTGTGGGGCGCCGCTTATGGGCTGGCCGCGCCGAAGCTGGCGGTGCCGGGATGGCTGTCCGGCCTGTTGCTCGGCGTCATCGCGAACCTGGTCCTGTGGTTCGTGGTCTTGCCTCTCAAGGGTCGGCCGGTCGCCTTCGGCTGGGTGCCGCGGACCATGCTGGTCGTGCTGGTGATCCACCTGGTGTGGGGCATCGGCGTCGGGCTCGTGCTCCCCCTGCTGACGATGCGGACACCGCAACGCGCCTGAGGCAGTGTCCGGCTAAGTCCCGGCGACCGACGCATCGCCGGTCAGCGGCTTCGCGTGGTTCGTACGATGCTCGCCGATCTGGCCGTAGGCCACGAGGCCGGCCTTGATGCGCGCCGCCGTATCGTAGTCGGGGCCATGCTGCTGCTGCGGCAGGCTGACCGGCGGCGCCGCGCTGACCGGCACGCTCTGCCCGGCAACTTGTGCCGCGAGCGTCGCCGCGAACTGTGACATCTTGGCCGTGGTCTCCGGCGTTGTCGCTGCCTTTCCGCCTGCCGAGGCGGCGGTCTTTGTCGTGTCAAGCTGACCCGACAGCCACGACACCCCTTTGGCGGCCGACATCACCGCGCCGATCACGCCGCCGATGGCTAGGAGTGGTAACATGCTGCATCTCCCGTGATTGGGGTCGCGGGAGAGCGCAGCACAAAGCGTGCCAGATATTACCTCAGCGGCGAGAACGCCGCCGGCACGACCAGCATGTTCTCCTGCTTGAGCAGCGCACCCGGCGGGCCGCCCGGTGGCCAGACGCCCTTGGCGACCGCCTCGGCGCGGATGCGCGAGCGTTCGCCGGCATCCTTGTAGGCCCAGATGTGGCACCACTTGTTCAGGCCGCCCAACTCCGAGTACCAGGCGCCGACCAGCGGTGACAGCGCGATGCGCCCCGGCACCTTCTCGGCCCACCGCTCCATCACCGCCGGCAGCGTTCCGGGCGCATAGGTGTACATGCGGATCTCGTAAATGCCCCCGAGCTGCCGCGGCTCCAGCGGCGGCGAGAACGGCGCGGGCAGGAAGATCTCGCTTCGCTGCTCGAGCGTGAGCTCGCGCGTGTTCGGCGGCCAGCCCTCCGCCTTGGACGCCGCGGCGCGAACGCTGGCGCGCTGATCGAGGCTCTCATACGGCCAGACATGGATCACCTGGTTCAGCGGCCCCACCTCGGTGTGCCAGAACGCCGCGAGTTTCGAGAATTTCTCGCGAATGGCGAGCGCACCGCCGAAGCGTTCCTCGAAGGTCGGGATGTTGCCTGGCTTCAGCGTGTAGGTGCGCATTTCGATGATCATCGGTCGCCTCCCCGTGCGATGGATGCAGCGACGTTAGTGCCCGCGGCGGCAACTCGGCAAGCCGGTCGGCAAACGCCAGGTACCTCACCGCCAGTGCCTCGCAGTGGAGTTTGACTTTAACACGGAGAAGCAAGGCGAGAGCCACGGAGGGCCACGGAGAAGGCAATCCAAGCGCTTCGCGCGAAGCGCCATTCTTCCTGCCTCCGTGCCCTCCGTGGCTCTCGCCTCGCTTCTCCGTGTTAAATCACTGTGCCGCCACACGCATGAACCGATCCCGAGAGGCGACGGCTATCGGCCGAATGTCATGACGATAGCTCTGCCTGCGCTGCTCTCGACGACGCTCCCGCCGTGAAAGCCGGCCTTCTCGTATGCGCGCCGAGCGCGGAGATTATCGAGTGCGGGATCGATAGCCACGACCGGTGCACCCTCGGCGCGCAGCCGCAACGCGAGAAGTCGCAGATAGGCAGAACCGTGCCCGCATCCAAGCATATCAGGCTCGCCGATGAACGAGTCGATCGCTCGCGACCCAACAGGCAGATGTTCGAAATGTGGTTGCGGCCAGCGATGCACAGCATAGTCCTGTGCATAGGCGAAAGGCCGCCCCTCGAAGGAGACAATGCGCATGACCATCGACGGCTCGTCCAGATCCTCGCAAAGCAGCGCAGCCTGCTGATCGGCGTCGCCCCACCATCGAACGACTTCGGGAGTCCTCAGCCAGCACCGCAGCAGAGGCAGATCCATTCGCGACGCCGGCCGAAACGCATAGGGAGAGTGACCGTGGCGCGCGTCATTCACCGAAAGCTGGCGAAACACAGCCCCGTTCCGCTGAGCGCCGGTGTGCGGTAGCCAGGCACATAGCTCACCCAGTCGAGTTCCATCGTGCCAAGCGTTCCCGCCAGGCAGATCCAGTTCCGCATCTCCGAACTACCCGACATCAGCTTGGTCAGCGGCGCGTTGCGGAAGAACGCCTTGTCCTTGCGCCGCAGCGCCTCGATCACCGCATGATCGAACGCCTCGTCAACCACGAAGTGACTGAGGCCGCCGGATGCCAGCACGCCGATCCGCGCATCGCCGGAGAACGCCTCGACGGCACGCCGCAACGCTTCTCCGAGTGCCACGCAACGCGCCGGAGCCGGTTGGTTCGGCGGATAGTACGCGTTGAGGAACACCGGCACGATCGGCACGCCGTCCGGCAGATAGAACCGGTGGATGAACGAGAACGCGTGTCCCTCGCGCCGACCTTCCGTCAGAGAACGCATGACGGAAAGATCGAACCCATCCTGCTGCAACGCTGCGATCAGATGGCGCGCCAGCGCGGCATCGCACGGATAGTCCTGCTCGACGATCTCCTTCTGGTATGGCAGCCGCCCGTGGATCGTTTCTCCATAGTAGATGCCGATCGCCGGCATGTTGTCATGCTGGAACAGCTCCTCCTGATCGTCGCCGACAACGATCAGGGTATCCAGCCGCGCCGCCGCAACATCGTCGCGCAGCCGCGCCATCGCAGCCATCGCCTCGCCATGCCGTCGGGTCAGTTGCTCGGGCGCGATCCGCTCCAGCGCATCGGCCGGCGCACGCGCCAGCAGCGTCGCGAAGTCGCATGCATTGCCGTCGAAGTCGACGAACTGCCGCGCCTTGTCGCGGGCGAGAAAGCCGGTCTGCCAGTCCTCGATCCGCGAGGCGAGCATCGGGCTGTGTGACGAACCGAACGCAGCGACCAGCCGGGCCATGGCACGTCCCTTTTCGAAGGCAGGACCAGGATAGTAGCGCTCCGCAAGCCCGATGTCTCCTGTGCGAGACTTGCCCTACCGGTCCACACCTGCTGTACCATGGGATGCTGACAAAGGGGGAAACGCACATGCCCGATGACCCGTGGGACCGGGTTGCTGATGGCGTGGACGGATATCGCGCTGCGCGACGGACCAGCGGTTTTCCGCCGGATCTTCATGGCATGACACTCACGCGCCGCGCATTGCTGACCGCGGCCGGGCTGACCGCGGCCGTTCCTTCGCGCGCGGCCGAGAAGACCCACGTCACGGTGTGGCACGCGATGGGTGCCACACCGGGCGAGGAGATCGCCAGGCTGATCGCGGCGTTCAACGCCAGCCAGGACCAGGTCGAGGTGACCGGCCTGTTCAAGGGCGTCTACAAGGACCTGCTCACCTCGGTCGCCGCGGCATGGCGCGCCGGTCAGGCGCCGCACATCGCTCAGGTGTTCGAAGTCGGCACAGAGACCATGCTCAGTTCCGGCCCGGTCATCAAACCGGTCTGGCAGCTTGCGCAGGAAACCGGCGTGAGGTTCGATCCGAACGCCTACATCCCCGCCGTGCGCGGCTACTACAGTCAGGCCGACGGCAAGCTGATGTCGCTGCCGTTCAATTCCTCGACCTGCATCGTCTGGTACAACAAGGACGCATTCGAGAAAGCCGGCCTCGATCCGGACAGGTTCCCGGCGACATGGCCGGAGGTCGTATCGCTCGCGCGCACGCTGCGCGACAAGAGCGCGACGCAGTACCCGGCCATCACCGCCTCGGTCGTCTGGGCGCATTTCGAACAGTTCAGTGCGATCCACAACATCCCCTACGCCACCGAGGCGAACGGCTTCAAAGGCCTCGACGCGGTGTTGAGGATCAACAGCCCCGCGCATGTGGCGAACCTTCAGCGGCTGCTGGACATGTCGAAGGAGGGCACGTTCCACTACACCGGCCGCGACGGCAGCGGCGACGGCGCGTTCCTCAGCGGCCAGTCAGGCATGACGTTCAGCTCGTCCGCCTTGCGCGGCGACCTTGTGCGCAGCGCGAAGTTCCGCTGGGCGCCGGCGTTCCTGCCGTACGATCCGGCGGTGATTCGCGCAGCCGATCAATTCGGCGATCGGCGGTGCCAGCTTCTGGGTGCTCACCGCGCCGCAGCGCAGTGCGGCGGAGTACCGTGCCGTGGCGCAGTTCTTCCAATTCCTCACCGAGCCGGCGCAGGACTTCGAGTGGAGCCGCGCCACCGGCTATGTGCCGATCACGCATGCCGGCTACGATCTGGCGAAGCAGCAGGGTTTCTTCGAGCAGAACCCGGGCACCGACCTGCCGATCCGCCAGCTCACCCGCGGCCAGGTCACCGACAATTCGCGCGGCTTCCATCTGGGCCGCATGCCGGAGATCCGCACCATCATCGAGGAGGAATGCGAGCAGGCGCTTGCCGGCAAGCAAGGCGCGAAGCAGGCGCTCGACACCGCGGTCGAGCGTGGCAACAAGGTGCTGCGCGACTTCCAGAAGTCCGTGCACACCTGACATTTCGTGCTGTCGTTGCGCACCGCCGGGCAAGCACCGCATTCGATAGAGGGAAACCATGCAGCGACCAATCAACAATCTGCTCGCCGCCACAATACTTCTGACACTCCCCGTCGCCGCGCGTGCCGACATCGTGCTGTCATCGAACGATGGCCACACCGTGCAGGACGATCAGAAGCACCTGGTCGCGCCCAAGGACGTGCATCCTGACACGATCAGCATCATCGACGTCGCACACTATCCGCCGCGCATCACGGCCACGGCCGATGTGCCCGGCAGCGTGGTCGGGCCGCCGACCGCGGCGTGGGTCGCCAAGGATGAAAGCTGGGCGATCGTTACCTCCGCAACCAAGGCGGACGCGCAGGCCAAGGGCGGCATCGCGCCGGATGACAGGGTGAGTGTCATCGATCTCACCAGCAGACCGCCAAAGATCACGCAAAGCCTGACCGCCGGTCTCGGCGCCACCACGGTTCGGCTCTCACCGGATGGCGGGCTGGCGCTCATCGCCAACCGCACCGAGGGCACCGTCTCCGTGTTCAGCGTCGCGGACAAGACGCTGACCGCGGTCGGCAAGGTGGACCTCGGCAACAAGGGCTCGCTGCCGAGCGGCATCGTGTTCAGCCGCGATGGCCGGCATGCGCTGCTGACGCGTGGCGGCGACAACATGGTGAGCGTGCTGAACATCGACGGTATCAAGGTCACCGTCGATCCGCGGCCGCTCACCACGGGCATGGCGCCCTACACGATGGACGTCAACGCCGCCGGCACGCTCGCGGTCGTGTCGAACATGGGCCGCAGTGACGGCGATGAGGATTCAGTCAGCCTGATCGATCTGACCGCGACGCCGTTCCGCGTGGTGCAGACCGTCGGCGTGCCGAGTGGTCCGGAGCCGATGAAGCTGTCGCCGGATGGAAAGTTCCTGGCGGTCGGCGCGGAGTACGGGTACGACCAAGCTGGCGAGCCATCCGTTCCACCACGACAAGGGCCTGCTGACGATGTTCGCGGTGGAGGGCCAGACGCTGCGCAAGCTGGACCAGGCGCCGATCGGCGCATGGGATGAGGCGATCGCGTTCTCGCGCGACGGCCATACCATTCTGGTGCAGGGGATGCAGGATCGCGAGATCTACGTGTTCCGCTGGGACGGCCACAAGTTGACGCCGGGCAGGTCGCTGCCGATCAAGGATGCCGGGCCGGCGGCGTTCGCGACGGCGTGGCCGTAGCCGCGCCGTCGCCGCCGTCTTACGCGGTCTTACGCAACGCCAGTCCGAACTGTATCCACGACACGCCGTGCACGATCAGCTCGACGGCGATCAGCGTGCCGACCACCCATAGCGCCGACCACGGCAGCATCCAGACCAGCATCACCCCGACCAGCAGGCTGATCACGCCTCCCGCCAGCAGCAGCCCCCATCCCGGCATGTGCCGGTGCTGCACGCCTATGACGATGCGCAGGATCCCGCCGATGACCAGTGCCGCCGCCACGAAGATGGTGATCACCAAGGCGCCCGGAAAAGGATCGTCCATCAGCAGCAGGCCGCCGATCACGTAGAGGACCCCCACCAGCAGATGCAGCGCGAACCCACCCCACTCGCGATCCATAAAGGCGTGGACGATCTGGAACACACCCGCCACCAGCAACAGAGCGCCGAGGAAGATGACGCCGGCTATGGTGAAGGCGATCACGTCGAACCACGCGATGATGCCCAGCACCAACTGGGCAATGCCGAGGGCCACGAACCAGCCCCAGCGCGTGCGCGGACGGCGATCAGCACGGGAGGCGGTCAGGTCACTCATGCCGGCAACGTTAACGAAGCCGGCGTGATCATGGCAAGCCGGCGCTTGTTTCACCCAGGCGGGGCGGGTATGCGTCCGTGCATGCCCGCCGTGCACGTCCCGCAATGACCGTGGCTGCCGCGGCCGGTGGGCTGCGCAGACCGTTCCCGGCCGTCGGCGTGCTGCTCGCGGTTCTCGGCGTGGTCTATGGCGACATCGGCACCAGCCCGCTCTACGCCTTCAAGGCCAGCATGCAACTGTTCGGCGGCGTGCCGATCACCCCGACCGAGGTGATGGGCATCCTGTCGCTTATCTTCTGGTCGCTCGTGCTGATCGTCACGGTGAAATACGTGATGCTGATCATGCGCGCCGACAACCGCGGCGAAGGCGGCATCCTGGCGTTGATGGCGCTGGCGCAGCGCGTATCGGTCGGCACCGACATCCGCAACGCGCTGACACTGGTCGGCATCGCCGGCGCCTGCCTGTTCTTCGGCGACGGCGTCATCACGCCGGCGATCTCGGTGCTGTCGGCGGTGGAAGGCCTGGAGGTGTCCACCCCGGAACTGCAGCAGTACGTGCTGCCGATCAGCGTCGTGGTCATCGTGGTGCTGTTCGCCGTGCAGTGGCGCGGCACCGGCAGCGTCGGCCGCGTCTTCGGCCCGGTCATGGCCGTGTGGTTCGTCGCGATCGGCGTACTCGGCCTCGGCGAGATCGTGCGCCATCCGTTCGTGCTGCTGGCGATTTCGCCCAGCTACGCGGTCGGGCTGTGCATCCAATACAAGGGCCTGGCTTTCATCGTGCTGGGCGCCGTGGTGCTGTGCGTGACCGGCGCCGAGGCGCTGTATGCCGATATGGGACATTTCGGCGCGCATCCGATCCGGCTGACCTGGACGTTCTTCGTGCTGCCCTGCCTGGTGCTGAACTATTTCGGCCAGGGCGCGCTGACGATCAGCGACCCTGCTGCGGTCACCAATCCGTTCTTCCTGCTGGCGCCCCAGTCGCTGCGCCTGCCGATGGTGATCCTGGCGACGGTCGCGACCGTCATTGCCAGCCAGGCGGTGATCTCCGGCGCCTATTCGATCGCGCGGCAGTGCATGCAGTTGGGCTTCCTGCCGCGCATGACCGTGCGCCACACGTCCAACACCGAGGAAGGCCAGATCTATGTGCCGCAGATCAATGCCATGCTGGCGATCGGCGTGCTGATCCTGGTGCTGGCGTTCAAGACCTCGGACAACCTCGCCGCCGCCTATGGCATCGCGGTGACCGGCACGTTCCTGTGCACCTGCGTGCTGGCGATGGTGGTGTTCCGCCGGCAGTTCCACTGGTCGCGGCCTGCCGCGATCACCGTGTTCGGGCTGTTCTTCCTGATCGATCTGGTGTTCTTTTCCGCCAATACGCTGAAGGTGCTGGAGGGCGGCTGGGTCCCGCTGGCGCTTGGCCTCGCGCTCACCGCGCTGATGACCTCGTGGAAGCGTGGGCGCGATCTGCTATTGGCGCGCTGGAGGCAGGACAGCCTGCCGCTGGCGCCGTTTCTCGCGCGACTGCCGCAATCGCGCACCATCCGCGTGCCCGGCATGGCGGTGTTCCTGACCGGAAACCCCGATTACGTGCCGACGTCGCTTCTGCACAACCTGAAGCACAACAAGGTATTGCACGAGCGGGTGCTGTTCGTCACGGTGCAGAATGTCGACGAGCCGGAGGTGGGTGCCGACCGGCGAACGGAGGTGTCCGAGCTCGCGCCGGGCATCCATCGTGTCATCCTGCGCTACGGCTTCATGGAAAGCCCCAACATCCCGCGTGCGTTGGAGGACCTGAACCAGTCCGGCGTCGCGTTCGATCCGATGCAGGCGAGCTACTTCCTCGGTCGCGAGGTGCTGGTGCCGGGAACGGTGCCGAAACTGCCCTGGTGGCGACACTGGCTGTTCCTGGTTCTGGCGCGAAATGCGGTCCCTGCAACCGAGTTCTTCCGTATCCCGTATGATCGGGTGGTGGAACTGGGTGTTCGCGTTGCGATCTGAGGACGCATAGGGCAAGGTTCCGGGCGGTAAACAAACCATGAGACACGAGCCGCGGCGAGAAAACCGCCTCTCTTGCGACGCGTTTTCGTCGGCCCCCGGTTGCACCGGGCCCTCGGTGTGTTCGTCTGCCGGAACCAAAATTCGGCGATCCCCGGAGCTATCGCAAATGTGATAATTGCGTACAAGTCCACCGCCGCGTCCTGTCGTGGTCGTAATGTGGCGGCATGACTCCCGACACGCAAAGTGGCGCATTTTGTTGCTCCTGCCGCTGGGAGGCGCAGGAATGTCGGCCGGCTCGATCGGATTGCCATGCTGCTCCCCTGGCGGCACGCAGTCGTCGGGCCGGCCTTCATTCGCATCCGATCGGGGGCGGTAACAGGTTCTGTCACCCACTCGTTACGCGACATGAATTCACAGATTGTGACAGGTTCCGATCGGTTGGTTGTCTCGCGGTCGGGCGAGGCGGCGGCCATTACAGTTCAGGAAAGGTCTGAACATGATCACAAACGAAGTCAGCGATGGGCTGGCCGGCATTCTGCGCACTGCAATTGTCGAGCTGGTCCGCCGGGATGGTCCTGATTTGTCGGCGCGGCAACTGGGTGTTTTCCTGACCTGCTATCTGGAGACCGAGGCGCAGACGGTGCGGGGTCTGGCTGCGAAGCTCGGCGTCTCCAAGCCTGCCATCACCCGCGCGCTCGATCGTCTGTCGGAATTCGATCTGGTGCGCCGCAAGACCGATCCGCTGGATCGCCGCAGCGTGCTGGTGCAGCGGACCGCCACGGGCATGGCGTTCCTGCGCGAACTGCGCACGATCCTGCGCGATGCCGCGTCCGCGATGCGCATCACCGCCGAGCCGGCGCCGGCCGGGCGTCAGCGCGCCGGCAGCGACGTTCGCGCGGCGGCGCACTGACATCGCGCGGCTCCGTATGGCGGTAACACGGACCACCGCCACCGGGGAGCCTGAGCGATGCACGACCCAGCCAGACCCACGCCGTGGACCGCGGTCCACAGCGAGGCGGATAAGCTCGCCCTTTACGACGAGCTGGCGCGCGAACTCGACGCGCTGCTGACGGGCGAGACGGACGCGGTCGCCAACGCGGCCAACGCGGCGGCGGCGATCTACCACGCTCTGCCCGGGCTCAACTGGGCGGGGTTCTACTTCCTGCGCGACAACGAACTGGTGCTGGGACCGTTCCAGGGCCTGCCTGCCTGCGTGCGCATCCCGCTGGGCAAGGGCGTGTGCGGCACGGCGGCGGCGCAGCGCCGGTCAATCCTGGTGCCGGACGTCGAGGCGTTCCCCGGCCACATCGCCTGCGACACCGCGTCGCGTTCCGAACTGGTGGTGCCGCTGCTGAAAGGCGACGCGCTGATCGGCGTGCTCGATCTCGACAGCCCGGTGCTGGCCCGGTTCGACGATGCGGATCGAGCGGGCTGCGAGACGCTGGCCCGAATCGTCGCCCGCCACATCGCCTGACGCGCGCTCAGCTACGATGCCCGAAGATCGCGCTCCCGACCCGTACCCAGGTTGCGCCGCAGGCGATCGCGATCTCGAAATCCGCCGACATCCCCATCGACAGCACGCCGAGCCCGTGTCGCGCCGCCCTCTCGGCCAGCCACTCGAAATGCGGCCGCGGATCCTGGTCGAGCGGCGGCACGCACATCAGCCCGACCAGCGCCGCTCCGAACCGCGCCTTGCACGCATCGATGAACCCATCGGCATCGGCGCGCGCCACGCCTGACTTCTGCGGTTCGTCGCCGGTGTTGACCTCGATCAGCAGCGTCGGCGAACGGCCCTCCTTCGCCATCGCCGCCGCAATCGCATCGGCGAGTCGCGGCCGGTCCAGCGTCTCGATCACGTCGGCCAGCCGCACCGCGTCGCGCGCCTTGTTGGTCTGCAGCCCGCCGATGATGTGCAACTGAAACCGATGCTCCGCGCGCAACGCCGGGAACTTCGTCGCCGCCTCCTGCACGCGGTTCTCGCCGAACACGGTCTGGCCGGCGGCCAGTGCCGCGCGCACCGCCTCGACCGGCTTGGTCTTGCTGACCGCGACCAGCGTCACGTCCTCCGGACGACGCCCCGCCTTGATCGCGGCGTTGGCGATCCGCTCGCGCACCCGGCGCAGGTTGTCCGCGATCGCGACGATCGGCTCGGAGGCGACATCGGCCATGCCGTCAGGCTCGCCACTTGCCGCCGTCGCGTCAAGCCGCTGCTTCCGCCAGTGCGACCCGAACCCGAGCGACGACGCTCTCCCAGTCGCCGGGCGCGGTCTGGCGGAACTGCCGCAGCGTGGGGTACCACGGGCTGTCGTCGCGGTCGCGCAGCCAGCGCCAGCACGTGTCGAACCGGTTGAGCAGCCAGACCGGCTTGCCCATGGCGCCGGCGAGATGCACCACCGCAGTATCGACGCCGATGACCAGATCGAGTGTCTCCACCAGCGCCGCGGTCTCGGCGAAGTCGGTCAGCTCGTCCGTCCAGTCGGACATCGCGGCTGCCCAGCGCCGATCCGGCCAGCTCGGCCGCGGCGGCGCCCTTCTGCAACGAAACGAACGTCACGCCGGGCACATCGTGCAGGCTGTCGAGGCGATTGAGGGCGATCGAGCGCCGGCGGTCCATGCGCATCCGCTCCGGGTTGCCCGCCCAGACCAGCCCCACCTTCAGCCCGCCCAGCGCCATCGTGCGACGCGCGCCACGCATCCACGCGCGACGGCTCGGGGCGCAGATAGGGCATCTCCGGCGGGATGTCCCGTTCGCTCGCCATGCCCAACAGATAAGGCAGGCTCAGCATCGGGCATTGCAGCGTCGAAGGCCGGCAGCGCATCGCCGAGACCTACCACGCCCGCGACGCCGGGGAGCTGCGCCAGCAACCCCACCAGAGGTCGATGAACCTCCAGCAGCAGCCGGCCGCCGCGCGCCGCCGCCGGCAGGAAGCGGCAGAACTGGATCATGTCGCCCATGCCCTGTTCGGCGTGCACCAACAGGGTACGGCCGTCCAGCGCATCTCCCATGCCAGCGCGGCTTGGCGAACGAACGCTGCGTCGCCGGTTCGGCGCGGAAGCGCCACTCCCACTCCCGCCATCCTTCCGCGAAGCGCCCCGCTGTCAGCAGCAGCACGCCCAAGGTTGACATGCGCGGCGGCATCGTCCGGATGCCGCCGCAGAATGTCCGCGGTACAGCGCCTCCGCCTCATCCAGTCGGCCGAGGTCCTTCAGGATGCCGGCGAGGTTGCCGCTGAGCTGCGGATCGTTCGGCGCCTGATCGCACGGCGAGGCTCAGCGCCGCGGCCGCCTCGTCCAGCCGGTTCGCCTCGCGCAGCGCCAGCGCCAGGTCGTTGTGGCCGTCGCGCAGGTCCGGTTTCAGCCTGCAGCGCGCTGGCGATAGGCGGCGTCGCCTCCTCGGGCCGGCCAAGATCGCTCAGCACGTGGCCCATCATCTGTTGCGCCTCGGCCAGGTTCGGCTTGAACCGCAACGCCTGCCGGCAGGCCTCGAGCGCGGCATCGAGCTGCCGCAGCGCCAGCAGCGCACTGGCGCGGTTGACATGGAACATGGCGGTCGACGGCTTGATCGCGATCGCCTGGTCGATGCAGGCAACTGCCGCCTGCGGCTGGCCGCACTGCGAGGCGATCACGCCCAGCATATGCAGGCAGTCGGCATGCCGGGGCGAAGCGGCGAGGACCTGCCGGTACACGCTCTCGGCCTCCTGCAACCGGCCGGCGCTGTGCAGCCGGACCCCGCTCTGGAAATACGCCTCGATTGCGTGCTTCCGTTTGCTCATGATCGGCGCTCATGACCGGCGACCATAGCACACCCTCGCGCCTCGCACGATGGATAGGCGCCTGCTCGCCTGGGCATACGCGTCGCGCCGGCGAGGTTCGGAGCTTCCCCGCCTCTGGCTGTTCACCGATGCACGCCGGCTGCCCGATCCCCGCCCGGCCGTCGCACGCCTGCCACGTGGACTCGCCGGCGTCGTGCTGCGGCATGACGGCGAACCGGGCCGGGCCGCGCTTGGGCGCGACCTCGCGCGGATCTGCCGCGCGCGTCGTCTGGCCCTTGTCGTGGCCGGCGATGCCCGGCTGGCGGCGGCGCTCCGCGCCGGGATGCACCTGCGTGCGGGACGCTGGCCGGGAGTCCAGCGCCGCCGCGGTCTCATCACCAGTTCGGCGCACGGCCTGGCCGATCTGTTGCGCGCGCGTCGGGCGGGCGCCTCACTCGCCTTCCTGTCTCCCGCCTTCCCGACCCTCAGCCATCCACGACGCTGGTGCACTGGGTCCGGTCCGCTGGGCGCGGCTGGCACGCTCGGCGCCGACTGCCGGTCGCGGCACTCGGCGGCGTCGATGGCACCACCGTTCGGCGCCTGCCGCGGCGGAACTGCCGGGCTGTCGGAGCGATCGGCGCCCTCGCCTAGAGCTTGTGTCTTTATAGACACAGTGTTTCGCAATTGCCATGAGGAATACTTATCGCCCGTTGCGGGATCGCGAGCGGTCGTCTCATACTTCCCGGCAGGTTAACTGCCCCCGCCCGTCAGTGACGCGGCTGTCGCATCGAAAGCACATCGGAGTGGGGTCTCGGCGTTCGCTGGCCTGGCCGGCGCAAAGAGGAGGACGGAATGCGTAAGTTTCTGCTGGCGAGCGTAGCCACGCTGGGGACCGGGGGGCGATTGGCAGGCCCGCGGGCTCGGTGGCGCAGCTATCGGCACCAGCACCGATATCAGGGCCGATCGGCGCACCAACCCAGGGGCAGCAGGCCTATCCGGCGGCTCCGGCGCCGACGGCCTATGTCAACGACAACAACAACTACCAGGCTCCGGCCCTGCCGGGCGCGGTGGCCAACCCGACGCCCGGGCACCATCGTCGTCCACTTCAACGGCAAGGTGCAGGTGGACGCCTGGGGGCTGTGGATCAGTGCGATCGACAATCACCTGGCTGACCGCGACGGCCGATCGCCAGCATCGGCAACGGGACCACGGTGCCCTCATCGACTTCGTTCGGCGCGGCATCCTCGGCAACAACGGCATCGGCGCGGTGAAGCTGCAACCGCAGGTCGATCGCCAGCTTCGCTCGCCTGTATGCCGGCGGCTGACGGCATGGCGACGAACGGCCTGCGCTACGGCGCGGCGATCGAAATCCGCGCAGAACTTCACCGGCCAGATCAGCAACAACGCCAGCACGGGCGCATCCGGCTACTCCTCGCTGGAGACGCTGTATGTGCGGCGTGCCTTCACCTACGTCGCCGGTGACAACTGGGGCATCGTGCGCGTCGGCCAGGCCGATGGCCTGATCGGCATCTTCGACAACGGCGTGACCACCTTCCAGTTCCTGCCGACCGGCAACCTGAACGGCGGCGACCTGCAGACCTATGCCACAAAACGCAGCGCCGGCCTTCGTGTTCATGGCCCAGGCGGGCAACGAGTATGACAACGCGAAGGCGGTGTATCTGTCGCCGCAGATCGCCGGGTTCGACTTCGGCGTCCAGTATGCGCCGAACACGTCGAACGGCAACGGCCTGGGCGGCAGCAACAACGCGCTGAACGGCTCGATCACCGGCTCCGGCACGGGCACCGGCCTTAGCTGCGCGGTCGCGAACTCGGGATGTCCCGTCCTTGTCCGCCGGCCCTGGCATCCAGGACGGCTCGCGTATGCTCAATCAGACGGCGGTCGGTGTCCGCTATCAGGGCGCGTTCGGCGGCATGGGGCTGCTGGCCTACGGCGTCTACGAGTTCAGCGGCCACGCTCGACTACACCGGCCTGACACGACGCCGGCGGTCCTGGGCACCACGAGCACGCCCGGCAGCAAGTTCAACGGCACCTACAACGGCCTGAGCATCGGCAGCGGCGGCGTTGCGGCGACCTTTGCCGGGTTCACGGTCGGCGGCAACGTCATCGGCGGCAAGATGAACGGCCAGATGGCACTGCAGCCGCAGGGCGGCGCGTCGCTGCTGGGTTATCTGCTCGGGGCGAAATACGTGTACGGGCCGTGGACCGTGGGCATCGTCGGCGAAGAGTACTGGGAGCAGGGCAATGTCCAGTTGAGCGGCCTGACCCAGCGGCGTGCGCGTGGCATCGACGCCGGCTTTAGCTACGCGGTGGCGCCCGGTTACACGGTCTATGCCGAATATCTCTGGAACGATCAGACCCAGAACGGCGATAACTTCCTCACCGGAGCGGTCGGGACGGGGGCTGCCGCCGTGGCGAACGGCGCCATCTTCAACAACAACATCAAGACCCAGGGCTTCCTGGTCGGCAACGTCGTGAACTTCTGAGTTCGGCACAGCCGGGACGAAACGGGCGGCGGGGAGCGATCCCCGCCGCCCTTTCTCTTGTCCGGCGTGCGGCAGTGGAACGCGGCGAGGCCGACTGCTAAAACGCACTCCATGGGGGAGGCAATGGCGGGGGACGCAGTGGCAGCGCGCGGACTTGCCGTGGCCCGTCAGGCGCGGATGCGGTGGCTGCGCGCCATCGCACCTCGCGCTTCACCGTCCGCGCCCATGTCCTCGGCCTGATCCTGGTCATTGTCGCGCCGTTGCTGGCGTTCAGCGCTTACCTGGTGCTCCGCTCCGCCACCCACGAGCAGGAGGTCATGGCGAACGCGGTGCGCGAGCGTACCCGCGAAGCCGCCGCCTCGCTCGATCACGATCTTGGTGCGCTGCGGACCCGGCTGTTCATGCTGGCCGGTTCGCACGCTCTTTTAGCAGGCGACTTCGCCGCGTTCCGCGAGCAGGCCCTCGACGTGACCAGGCAGAACGGATTGAGCCTCGTGCTCAGCGACCTTACCGGCCAGGAGTTGGTGGATACCCGGGCCGCGCCCGATCAACCACTGCCGATCTCAACCGATCTCGAGGCAATTCGCCGCGTCGTCGCCACCGGCGAGCCGGATGTCTCGGAACCTCACGCGCGGCGCGGTCACCGGCGAGCCGTTCATCGCCGTCAACGTGCCGGTCCTGCGCGATGGCAGGCTGGCCTATGTGCTCAGCCTCAACGTCGCGCCGATGCTCGCCGCAACATGGTGGCTGGCCTCGACCTGCCATCGGATTGGCTGGTCAACATCGCAGATCGTGCGGGCCGGACCATCGCGCGGAGCCGCGAGGCCGACCGATTCGTCGGCCAGATGGGCCGGCCGGCGATCTTAGAACGGTTGCATGAGGCCGACGAAGGCTGGTTGCCGCTGGTCTCCCGCGACGGCATCCCGATCTACAATGCGTTCGCCCATGTGAAATTCTCCGGCTGGATCCTATCCGTCGGCATCCCGGACGACGTGCTCTACGAGCCGGTCCGCCGCTCGACCCGGATCCTGATCCTGGCCGGTGCCGCGACGCTGGCCATAGCGCTGCTGCTGGGACTGGCCATCGGGCGGCGTATTGCCGGCGCCATCACCGCGCTGGTGGGCTACGCGGACCTCGTCGGACGCGGCGAATGCATCGCTCCGCGCGACACCGGCATTCGGGAAACCAACTCGGTCGCTCAATCGCTCCATCTCGCCGGCGAGCGGCTGCGGCAGAGCGCCCAGGAACGCGCCGCCCTGCTCGATCGCACGGTGATCGCGCAGGAGGCCGAACGCAAGCGCATCGCCCGCGAGCTGCACGACAGTCTCGGTCAGTACCTCACCGCGCTGCGTCTGGGATTCAATGCGATCGACCCGTTCTGCGCGGCCAACGAGGCCGCGCAGCAACGCCTGAACGAGTTGAAGAAGCTGGCCGGCGACCTTGGCCGCGAGCTGAACCGGATGGCGTGGGAACTGCGGCCCATGGCGCTGGATGACCTGGGCCTGCGCCGGGCGGTCACTACAGTATCTCGAGGAATGGGCCGAACGATCGCGATTGCAGATCGACATGGAGATCGGCGGCCTCGATGACCGTCGCCTGCCGCAGGCGGTCGAGACGGCGCTGTTCCGCGTGCTCCAGGAGGCGATCACCAACGTGGTGAAGCACTCCGGCGCCACCGCGTCAGCGTGATCCTGGAGGCAGCGCATGACGGCGTCTGGCTGATCGTGGAAGATGACGGCCGGGGCTTCGACCTCGACAGCGCCGCCGGCGGGCTGGACCTCGGCGTCCGGCAACTCGGCCTCGCTCGGCGTCCGTGAACGCCTGGCGTTGGTCGGGGGCAGCCTGGATGTGGAGTCGGCCGCGCAGAGCGGCACGACGTCTACGTGCGCATACCCCTTCGCGAGGAGCGCATGACTCCCGTGCCGGTGCGCGTTCTGATGGTCGACGACCATCCGGTCGTGCTCGCCGGCCTGAAGGCTTTGGTCGGCGCGGATCCCGGCCTGACCATCGTCGGCGAGGCGCGCGACGGCCGCACCGCGCTCCGAATGGCGCTCGAACTGGTTCCCGACGTCGTCGTGCTGGACATCTCGCTGCCCGAAATGAACGGCATCGAACTGGCCGCGGCCCTGCGGCACCGAGCGGCCGGACTGCCGCGTGCTGGTGCTCACGGTGCATGAGGAGAGGGCCTATCTGCGCCAGCTCGTGGAACTCGGCGTGCGCGGCTACCTGCTGAAGCGCTCGGCCGCCGATGAGCTGCCGCGCGCGATCCATGCGGTGGCCGCGGGCGGGATGTATCTGGACCCCGCCATCGCCGGGAAGGTGGTCGGCGGGCTGGGGCGCCAGGCAGCGCACCCGCAGGCCGGGCAGACGGCCGAGCTGAGCGAACGTGAGGCGGCCGTGCTGCGCCTGGTCGCCGGCGGGCACAGCAACAAGGCGATCTCGGCGCGGTTGGATATCAGCGTCAAGACCGTCGAGACCTACAAGGCGCGCGCGATGGAGAAACTCGGCTTCCGCAGCCGCGTGGATGTGGTCCGCTACGCCGCCGACCAAGGCTGGCTGCAGGAACACTGACCCCAATTAGCCGCGCCTCCTCCCTCCCCTTGCGGGAGGGCAGGGGGAGGGGGCTCCGTCTCTGTCAGCAAATTCCCCTACAGGACCCCACACACCTTCCCCCTCACCCGCCGCCGCTCTTCCCGGCTACCTGACGCCGCTGAACTGCCGCTCCCTTCCGGTTGCGGCTGGACGACGCCGCATCGGCGTCGCCGGCCGTGTGCCGCGCGCGCGGCGCAAGGGGGCGCCAGCGGATGAATGCCGTCACGTTTCCCGTGCTCGCCGATCCCGCCTCGCGACAGAGCGAGGCGCGGAGAAGGCGCTTGGGCTGCGCGAGCTGCGGTATTTCCTGAGCGTCGCGCAGACCGGCAACCTTGGCCGCGCCGCGCGCGATCTGAACATCAGCCAGCCGGCGATCTCGCTGCAGCTTCGCAAGCTGGAAGAGGGCTTCGGCACCCCGCTTCTGCTGCGTCACGGGCGCGGCGTGACGTTGACCGCCGGCGGGCGCCAGCCTGCGCGACCGGCTGCACACCGTCATGCGGTTGCTTGCCTCGCCGCTGGACGACGCGACAGCCGAGCCGGCGCCGAGGACGATCTCGTTCGCCGTGCCGGCGGAGACCGGCGCGCCACTGGTGACGCCGCTTGCCCTGGCGTTTCGCTCGCGCTGGCCGGACGTGACGCTGGACATCCGTGAGGGCAGCGGCGCCGATCTCGAGGAGTGGCTGCTGCATCGCCACGTCGATCTGGCGATCCTGCAAGATCCCACCGTCGCTGCCTGACCTCGAGATCACGCCGATGCTGACCGAGAGCCTCGGCCTCGTCGCGCCGGTCCACTCGCATCTGCTGGCCGACACGCGCCCGGCATCGCTGCGCGAGCTTGGCGGCGAATCGCTGATTCTTCCCGGGCCGCAGCACTGGATCCGCCGCCGACTCGAGATGGCCGCGCAGCAGAGCGGCATGCGGCTGAACCCTGTGCTGCAGGTGAACAGCACCGCACTGGCCAAGGTGATGGTCCGCAGCGGCCTCGGCTGCACGTTCTCCCGCGCAGCTTCGTGCAGGACGAGATTGCGCGCGGCGCCCTGGCCTTCCGGCCGATCGGCCAGCCGCAGCTCGCCTGCACGCGCGTGATCGCGTTTCACCGCGCAGCGTCGAACACGCTGGTGCCGGCATTCGCCGACATGGCGTGCGACGCGATGGCCACGCTGGCCGAGAACGGCGCGTGGCCGGACGCACAGATGATCAGGCCAGGCACCAGAGGAGGCCGCGATCCGATAGCCGGATAGGCGCGAAGAAGCCGAACGAGCCGGTCGCCGAGTCTCGGCCGGCCGCGAATAAAGTATAGGACGCGTGCAGTATGAAGATCATTACTGCGCGCGTTGTGTGCTGTACTGACGACTTGGCAAGCTATCATTCTCACTGGTGTTGCGCAATTGCCACGGTGTCTCAGTAATGTCGCGAAATCGCGCTGAACGTTATTTGCGCGCGCCGTGGTCGGCGGATATGGTCCCCTCCACCTGAACGTCGCTGGGTCTAGCCGGCGCAAAAAGGAGGACGGGATGCGTAAGTTTCTGCTGGCGAGCGTAGCCACGCTGGGGACCGGGGGATTGGCAGGCGCGGCTCTGGCGCAGGCACCATCAGGGCCGATCGGCGCGCCGACCGAAGGCCAGTCGGCCTGATCCGGCGGCGCCGGCGCCGACGGCCTATGTCAACAACAACAACAACTATCAGGCCCCGATGCTGCCGGGCGCGGTGGCAAACCCCACCCCGGGCACCATCGTCGTCCACTTCAACGGCAAGGTGCAGGTGGACTTCTCAGGCCGTGTGGACCAGCGCTCGACAACCATCTGGTGACCGGCGACGGCGCAGCCGCTGATCGGCAACGCCACCACGGTGCCATCCTCGACCTCGTTGGCCGGCATCCTCGGCAACAACGGCATCGGCGTCGGTCAAGCTGCAACCGCAGTCGATCGACAGCTTCGCCCGCCTGTATGCCGGCGGCTGACGGCATGGCGACCAACGGCCTGCGCTACGGTGCGGCGATCGAAGTCCGGCAGAACTTCACCGGCCAGATCAGCAACAACGGCAGTTCGGGCGCATCCGGCTACTCCTCGCTGGAGACGCTGTATGTGCGGCGTGCCTTCACCTACGTCGCCGGTGAGAACTGGGGCATCGTGCGTGCCGGCCAGGCCGATGGCCTGATCGGCATCTTCGACAACGGCGTGACCACCTTCCAGTTCCTGCCGACCGGCAACCTGAACGGCGGCGACGCCAGACTTCCCGCAGAACGCGTCCGCCGACCTTCATCTTCCTGGCCCAGGCGGGCAACGAGTATGACAACGCGAAGCTGGTCTACCTGTCGCCGCAGATCGCCGGGTTCGACTTCGGCTTCCAGTATGCGCCGAACACGTCGAACGGCAACGGCATCGGCGGCAGCAACAACGCGCTGAACGGCTCGATCACCGGCGCTGGCACCGGCACCGGCCTCAGCTGCACGATCGCGAACTCAGGATGTCCGTCCTTGTCCGCCGGCCCTGGCATCCAGGACGGCTCGCGCGCACTCAACCAGACGGCGGTCGGCGTCCGCTATCAGGGTGCGTTCGGCGGCCTGGGCCTGCTGGCCTACGCCGTGTATGAGTTCAGCGGCCATGCTCACTACACCGGCCTGACCACGCCGGCGGTCCTCGGCACCTCGACGACGCTGGCAGCAAGTTCAACGGCAGCTACAACGGCCTGAGCTTCGGCAGCGGCGGCGTTGCGGCGACCTATGCCGGGTTCACCGTCGGCGGCAACGTGATCGGCGGCAAGATCAACGGCCAGTTGGCCCTCCAGCCTCAGGGTGG
>CAVPTU010000043.1:0-138851 GCA_963708565.1 uncultured Alphaproteobacteria bacterium | reverse complement strand
GTGTCCGTCAAGCTGGTGTAGATTTGTGATGTAACGGATACACTCATCGGCGCTTCAGCGCCGGAGGAATTAAGGTTAGCCGGATCATCTTGTGCGATGGACGGCGCGAGTGATGGTGCTGCGACCGCGATCGCCGCCGTCAAGCCCTGCGCCTTTGGCGCACCGCTACGCGGCTGCGGGGCTTGACCGCGACGCCACGGTCGAGCGCCGGGCATCGGTGCCGTCGACGGTGCAGTCTGTCTTTCGCGGAAAATCCGCGACACGACCTGGGGTGTGGCGTGTGCCGTCATGCCGCGATCTGCCTGGTCTCAGCCTCGCTCGCGGTGGTAGTGAGCTCAACCATCGCCTCGACCTGCATGTAGCGGTGCTGCAGCTGCCATTCGTCGTTCTGTTCGAGCAGCACCGCGCCGATCAGTCGGATGATCGATGCCTCGTTGGGGAATATGCCGACAACGTCGGCGCGTCGCTTCACTTCCTTGTTCAGCCGTTCCAGAGGATTTGTGCTGTGGATCTTGGTCCGGTGCTGCTCGGGGAAGTCCAGATGCGACAGAACGTCGGTCTCGCTGCCGTCGATGAAGGATGCGAGCTTCGGCCACTTCTGCCGCAACTGGTCCGCCACGTGACGCAGCGTCTGGCTGGCCTGTGCGCGATCCGGCTGGAGGAATGCCTGGCGCAGCGCTGCCGCCACCATGCTCTGCTGGGTCTTCGCCACGTAGGACAGCGCGTTCCGCATCCAATGGACGCGACAGCGTTGCCACGTCGCGGCGAATACCCGCCGGATCGCCGCCTTCAGTCCCTCATGGGCGTCCGAGATCACCAGCTTCACGCCGCGCAGACCACGGCGCGCCAGGCTCTTGAGGAAGCCCGACCAGAACGTCTCGGCCTCCGAGGGACCAATGTGCAGCCCAACGATCTCGCGCTTGCCGTCGGTGTTCACCGCAACAGCGATTATCGCCGCCACCGAGACGATCCGCCCGCCCTCGCGCTGCTTCAGGTAGGTGGCATCCAGCCACAGATACGGCCACTCGCCGACCAGCGGGCGGTCGAGGAATGCGTGAACCCGTTCGTCGATATCCTTGCACAGCTTGGACACCTGCGACTTGCCGATCCCGCTCAGTCCCATCGCCTGAACCAGCTCGTCCACCCGCCGCGTTGAGACGCCGCCAATCCACGCCTCCTGGATCACCGCGACCAACGCCTTCTCCGAGACTTTCCGCGCCTCCAGGAACGGCGGGAAGTAGCTCCCCTGCCGCAGCTTCGGAATGCGCAGCTGAAGCGAGCCCAGCCGCGTGTCGAGCATGCGGTCGCGGTGGCCATTGCGCCAGGTCGTGCGCTCGCCACTGCGCTCATATCGCCCAGCGCCGACCAGCCCCTCGACGTCGGCCTCCATCAGCATTTGCAGCACCGCCTCCGCCACGCTTCGCAAAAAATCGCCGTCTCCGGCCTTCTCCAGCAGCTCCGCCAGCGCCAATCTCTCCTCGGTCATCGGTACCTCTCCTGGCCATGGTTGAAGTGTCGCAACTCCACCTTAGCCGACAGGTCCGATGACCACTCCCGCCGACACCGCAACGCCACATCGGGCGTCGCTCCGAATCTCCACCACTTCCGCGGACGCTAGCTACCGCTTCCATTGTTGCGGTTCGCTTGGATACTGCGCGACATCGACGTCGTCGAGCCCAAAGAAGCCCGTGAACTGCTCGAAGATCCCAGTCCGAGAATTGTAGCCGGTCGCCAGTGTCTCTGCGGCTTCGCGCCACTGCCCAAGCTCTGCGTCCCCAAGACCGAGACGGTTGGCGAGTCTCAGCCAGTGTTCGGGCCAACGCTCGCGCAGCAAGGCTGCGACCTCGAGTGCACGTCGAATGTTCCAGCGTGCCATGAGATTGGTGTAGGCGTTGTCGTCAATCTGCTCATGGTACTCGTCCGGCCCGATGACGCCACGGATATGGCAATAGCCGTCCTCTTCGGGCTGAGCACGGCTGGCCCAAAACCGGGCGGTCTCCAAGAGTATCTCGGCACCGGCGTCGCAGAGGAAGGCCGAATTCAACGGTCGCCTGCCAGTAGTGCCAAACTGCATAGGCCACGTCCGCACTGATGTGCTGCTCCTGCTTGCCGCAGAGCACATCAACGGGTCGTCCATCTTGGCCAATGATTTGGTCCGGCGTCGTCTCGTCACCTGTATCCGCCGATTCCCAGGCATACATGGCGCCGCGCCAGCCCATCCGCGCCGCCTTTGCACGGGCACCATTCAAGGTGTTGTAGCGGTACATGAGCAGTGCCCGGGCCGCATCGGGCCAGGTCATTATGTAGAACGGCAGCAGGTAGATCTCGGTATCCCAGAACACGTGGCCGAGATAGGAGTCACCAGTCAACGCCCGTGCACCGATGGAGGCGCGCTCGTCTTCCGGATTCGCGGCACTATTCAGATGGTAGACCGCGAACCGAAGTGCCTGCTGGGCGGCGCCGTCGCCCTCTACCGCTACGTCGCTGCAGTGCCAGCGCTCCGCCCAGGCCGCTTCGTGGGCAGCAAGTACGCTGCGCCAACCGAGACGTCGCGCGCGGCCGAGCATCTCCCGCGCAACGGCGCCGGGATCTTCGTGCCAATCTTCACAGCGAACTGCCGTGACGAACCGCTGGAAAGACACAACTTGGCCGGGGACAGATGTCCAACTCCACGACCACTTGAGTGGACCGATGCGCTCGGTGCTAGGTCTCTGCCACCGCGCTGCAGTGCCGCGGCGCTCGCCATCCCGAGGCCCCTGCCGGATTGCTCGGTGCGCCACACGCCGAGATCCTGCTCGAGCCGCACGACTTCGAGGCCGACACTCGCCTCATCGAACTCGGCCTCGAGCGTGACCTCGACTCCCCCCTCCTCGACCTCAAGGAGGAGGAGCTGTAGCCCGATAGCACGCTCTGCCTGTGAGACGAGGCGGAGCGTGCGCACCCGGACGACAATGCCTTGGGGATCCCGCTGATGCCAGTCGACGATCAGCACGCCTCGCCGCATGTCGAGAATCCTACAATGCGAGAGCATGTGACCCGCGCGGAGCTGCAGGGGCTCATCGTTCAAACGAACGTGGACCCGCAGCCAGTCCGCCGCCGGCACCAAAGCGGGTACGGGCGGCTCGATGTTGGGGGTGTCGAACAGACCAGCGACATAGGTGCGCGGCCAAGAAGACCAGTTGAATGTGTGCATCCAGGACACCCACATAGGGCCTCGGCTGACCGCTCGTGCGCCCCGCACGCCAAGGAAGCCATTGCCGATTGCGAAGCGTGACTCGATATCGCTTTCGCGCAATGGGTCGTAACCGTGCTCCTCTAGGACCCAGTCGAAATTGGCAGTCGGCTCAAGCGCTCGTTGCATCTGTCCAGCTCCCTACGGTGACCCTAGACTTACCATTCGCCAGCGGGTCAACCTGACATCGTCCAAATTCGTCACGACCAGATCTGCGCCGGCCACTCTCGGCGATGCCGTGGCGTTCAGATCGCGGACGACGGTCGGAGTCCTGGGCCGGTCGACACGACGGCACGACCTCGGGCGCACAAGTAGGACGGCTGCCGGTCCGATACCAGGCACCAGCGTCTCGTCTGAAGGCGGGCACTCTACGCGGCCGCTCTCCGAGCGCCTTGATCTACGTCAAGCGCCCGAGCCGGAGGCTCGAGGCGCAGTTAGTGCAGATCCTCGCCTGTTGGCGCCTCGCGATCGAGCAGGCCCGGCGCAACGTCCGTCTCGAGCAACTCCTCTCTTGTCGTTCCTAACAGTTTGCGTTCCCACTCCGAGATTGGCTCGGTGACGTCGACCGCCCAACTCCGCCTTAAAGCCGTCACGGCGCTCGACCCCGACAACATGTATTACGGCACGTGATTTCGATCGCAGGGTTCTTGCGCATCGGGCGGGCAGCGCCACTGCGGCTGTATGGTAATCAGCCCCGGCGACGACTACAGCTCGCGGCACTGGCGCTTGCGATCTGCGCACCGCTTGTCGCTATGCCGGGTCGAGCCGTCGGGCAGACGCCAGCCGGTGCGGCGATCCTTGTCTATCATCATTTTGGTCCGACGGCTGGCTCGACAACGGTCTCGGATGCGGCACTGGACGAGCAGCTCGGCTGGCTCGCTTCGCATGCACGCGTTGTGCCGCTGCGGTCGGTCGTCGAGGCATTGCGCGCAGGTGAAACCTCGGCCGATTGTCCTTGCGAGGCCATCACAGCGGATGATGGCCATAGCTCTATCTACACCGACCTTTATCCGCGGATCCTGCGCTACAGGCTGCCGATCACTCTGTTCATATACCCCTCCGCCATATCGAACGCGTCCTATGCCCTGACTTGGTCCCAACTGATAGAAATGGCGAGCTCCGGACTGGTCGACGTGCAGTCGCACACCTATTGGCATCCAAATTTTCAACATGAGAAGGCGCACCGCTCGCCCCCCGCCTATCGCGAATTTGTCGACATGCAGCTCTCGCGTTCGAGGCAAGTGCTCGAGGCGCATATCGGCCGGCCGGTGGATATGTTGGCTTGGCCGTTCGCCATCCATGACCAGGAACTTGACGCAGCCGCGGTGCGGGCTGGCTATTCTATCGGATTCGTCCTGGGCAACCGAGCCGCTCGGCCCGACACTGACATGCTTGCGTTGCCCCGCTTCTGGGTGTCGGACAGCGACCGGCCGGTCCGCCTTGCCGCTATGCTGGCATCCGCTGCATGCCCTCTCGACATGGAAGACCGATGAACATGCGCCATCTCTTCGTCGCGCTGGCGTGTCTACTTGCCTCAGCATCGGTCTGTTATGCCCAGCAGGGAAGGATCGTTGATGCAGCCACTGGCATCGGCGTGGCCGGAGCAACTGTCACGATCGGTGATCGCGTTGTAGCAACGGGCGCCGATGGCGCGTTCCAAGTCGGGGCGCCAACAGCCGCGATGCAGGCACGGGCGCCCGGGTATCGGGCGGCGACGATGTCAGCCGCCGCCTTCCGGCAGGCCAGTTCAATCCTCCGGATCACTCCCTTCCGGCCGAAAGCGCTTTACCTCTCATTTTACGGGATCGGCAGTCAGGCGATCCGTGACGCCGCGTTCAAGCTTATTCGTGATGCGCAGCTCAATGCTGTGGTCATCGACGTGAAGGGGGACCGAGGACTGATTGCCTACCGCAGCGCTATTCCGCTGGCACAGGTGGCGGGCGAGCAACGCATCATCACAATCCCTGATCTACCTGCGCTGCTTCAATCCCTGCATGCATCCGGCATCTATGCGATCGCCCGCATTGTCGCGTTCAAGGACGACCCGCTTGCCACAGCGAGACCCGACCTGGCCGTGAAGCTCCACGATGGCAGGCTGTTTCACGATCGCGAAAATCTTGGCTGGACCGACCCTACGCTCAAGGAAGTGCGGGACTACAACACGGGCATTGCGGTCGAAGCGGCGTGGGCTGGTTTCGATGAAATTCCGTTTGACTATCTCCGCTTTCCGGACGCGCCGCGTGGGGTCGGTTTCGCGAAGCCCACGACAGAGGCGAGCCGGCTGGAGGCGATCGAAGGCTTTCTTGCCGAAGCACGCCACCAGCTTGCGCCATTCAATGTCTACCTGTCCGCCTACACCTTCGGCTACGTCTGCTGGAACTCAAACGATACAGGGATCGGTCAGCGACTAGAGAACATCATGCCGTTGGTCGACTATCTCTCGCCGATGCTCTATCCTTCGGGCTTCCAGTTTGGCATACCGGGCTATCCGAATCCGATCGCACATCCTTATGAGATTGTTCGACTGTCGCTGGAGCGTGCCCGCGCACGGCTAGGAGTGGCCCCAATCCGCTTCCGCCCCTGGTTGCAGGCTTTCAAGGACTACGCGTTTGATCGCCGCACGTTCGACGCCGATGAAGTAGCTGCCCAGATCCGTGCGGCGGCGGATTTCGGGTCTGATGGATGGATGCTGTGGAACCCGCGAAATACCTATGGCGCCGCTGGATTGGCAGAGGAAGAAGCACAGCCCTTGCAATCCTCATCAGCCTGTTTCTGATTGGCAATCCTCATGGCCGAGCCTGCGCCGATGACCAGATCGGCGCAATTGTCAACCAGGAAATTGCAGCCGGACACATCCCGGGCGCCGTGATCCTGGTGGGAGAGCATGGCAGAATCGTGTACCGAGCAGCGTTCGGCTCAATGTCGCTGGTGCCGGCGCGGACCGCTATGCGCCCGGATGCGATTTTCGATCTCGCGTCGCTGACCAAGGTACTCGCCACGACCACGGCGATCATGCAACTGGCCGAGACAGGTCAGCTCAGGCTGGATTTGCCGGTCGCCGAATATTGGCCGGCGTTCGCCTCTGCTGGGAAGAGTGCAATCACCATCCGTCAGTTGATTACCCACACATCCGGCCTCCGCCCCGATCTCGATCCAAGCCTTCACTGGTCGGGCGAAGCGGGTGCACTTGCCGAGATCGCAGCCGATCATCCGATCCGGCCGCCGGGTACCCGGTTCATCTATAGTGATCTCAATTTTATCGTGCTGGGCGAGTTGGTGCATCGGGTGAGCAAGGAGCCTCTCGATGTTTATACGGAACGACACATCTTTGCTCCGCTGCACATGGCGGATACCAGCTTCCGTCCGGCGCGCGCCGAACGTGCTCGCATCGTGCCAACGGATCGGCAGAATGGCCAGTTACGCTGGGGTGAGGTGCAGGACCCCACGGCATATCGCATGGGCGGCGTCGCTGGTCACGCGGGGGTTTTCTCAACCGCTGACGACATTGCGCGATTCGCCGAGATGCTGCTCAGCGGGGGTGAGGGCATTCTGAAGCGTGAAACTGTTAGCGAAATGACGGGTCCGATAGAGCTGCCTGGAGGTGTGCGGCGTGGGCTCGGCTGGGACATCGCCTCGCCTTACAACGCCGACATGGAGATGGAATTCGGCCCGCACGCCTATGGTCACACCGGTTACACAGGGACGATGCTCTGGATCGATCCGTCGAGCGAGACCTTTCTCGTTGTGCTGGCCAGCCGGCTGCATCCTGATGACCATGGTGATGTCGGACTGCTGCGCCGGAGGGTCGCCGAGGCCGTCGTTGCGCCGGGGCTGCCACGAGTTGCCGCCGGTATCGACGTGCTGGCCGAGCAGCATTTCGCACCTCTGGTCGGGCAAAGCATCGGGTTGCTGACGAACCAGACAGGACGCGATTCCCACGGGCGGCGTGCGATCGACATGTTGGCGGCCGCTCGAGGGGTCCGACTGGTCGCGATATTGACACCCGAACACGGTCTCAACGGGGATCGCGAAGGCACGGTTGATTCGACGCAGGACTCCATCACAGGACTACCTGTCTATAGTCTGTACGGCGCTACAAGGCGTCCGACAGGAGCAATGTTGACTGGCATCGATACTGTGGTCGTCGATCTGCAAGATGCCGGTGTGCGCTTCTACACCTATCCGACGACTGTCGGTTACGTTCTGGAGGAGGCAGCGAAGCACAATCTGGCCGTCTGCGTGCTCGACCGGCCAAACCCGATCAGCGCGTCTATCGTCCAAGGTCCGGTCATGGACACGGGGCTGCGGTCGTTCACCGGGTACTTCCCTCTGCCAGTGCGCCACGGCATGACCCTCGGAGAACTGGCAAGATTGTTCAACGGCGAAGAGCGGATAGGTGCGCATCTGACGGTAATCCCCATGCAGGGTTACCAACGGCGCATGTGGTACGATCAGACCGGCCTTGCGTGGATCAACCCCTCACCAAATCTGCGTTCGGTCGATGAAGCGACGCTCTACGCTGGCGTCGGTTTGATAGAAGGAGCCAATGTAAGCGTTGGGCGCGGAACCTCATAGGCGCGCCGTGGATCGACGGCACAGATCTCGCTCATTATCTCATTCGACGCGGGATTCGCGGGGTGCGCTTCGAGGCGGCCCGCTTCACACCTGATGCGGACAGGTACGCCGACCTGACGTGCTATGGGGTTCGGATCAACCTGAGCAATAGGGCACAACTCGATGTTGCGCAGCTGGGTCTCGAGCTGGCCGCTGCTCTGCACCGCCTCTACCCCACGCGCTTCCGCCTGGACGCGACGCTGTCGCTGGTCGGTTCGCGCAAGGTGCTGACAGCCATCGCGGCAGGCGATGATCCTCGGGATGTCATCGGCATGTGGCGTACTGAGCTCGCCGCCTTTGAAGATGTTATACCACCCCCCTGTGATCACGACTCACGAGGGGGATTCCCGAATCGGTTGAAATCGGATTTACCGTGACAAACGATGGAGGTTTGTCATGGCAGCGGCAATCGCGCTGCGGGGCGACTACGAGAGCGGGCAGCTACGGGAGCTGACGAGGCAGTTGGAGGACGCCGATCAAGTGCGGCGGCTGCTGGCTTTGGCATTGGTTTATGACGGCGGCTCGCGAAGCGCCGGTGCTCGCGCCGGCGGGGTGGGTTTGCAGACCTTTCGGGATTGGGTTCTACGGTTCAATGCGAAGGGTCCAGCCGGTTTGGTGGACGGCAAGGCGCCAGGCCAGGTTCCGCGACTTGATCGGGCGCAGCGACGTGAGTTGGCTCAGCTTGTCGAGGATGGTCCGATCCTGGGCGTGCATGGCGTGGTTCGCTGGCGGCTGAGCGATCTGGCGGCGTGGGTGATGGAGAAGTATCGCACCTCGATCAGCGAGCAGACGCTCAGTCGCTATCTGCGTGAGATGGGCTATCGCAAACTGTCGGCACGACCACGGCATCACGCGCAGAACCGCGAAGCTGTGGCGGAATTTAAAAAAAGTTCCCTGAGCGCCTGGCAGAGATCGCGGCGCGTGATGCACCAGGCAAGCCGATAGAGGTATGGTTCCAGGACGAGGCCCGGATCGGGCAGAAGAACAAGATCACCCGTCGCTGGGCTAAGCGCGGCAGCCGACCGTCCGCACCGCGCGACCAACGCACTGCTTCGAGCTACATCTTTGGCGCGATCTGTCCCGATCGCGGGATCGGCGCCGGGCTCGTGCTGCCGTGGTGCAACAGCGCTACAATGAGCTTGCACCTCGCGGAGATCTCGCAAGCAGTATCACCCGGCGCGCACGCCGTGGTCCTGCTCGACCAGGCTGGTTGGCACACGTCACCAAAGTTGAATGTGCCGGCCAACATCAGCCTGCTCGCGTTGCCGCCCAAGTCGCCCGAGCTGAACCCGACTGAGAACGTCTGGCAGTACCTCCGCGACAATTGGCTGTCCAACCGCGTCTTCACTTCTGCCCGCGATATCGTCGATCATTGCTGCGATGCCTGGAACAGGCTCATCGATCAACCCTGGACCATCATGTCCATCGGCCTTAGGAAATGGGCCCATGGGTAATCATCAGTGAGGGATGGTATTAGGCTCAGATACCTGCTTTATCCGACGGAAAGTGACTGAGCGACAGCCCGTCGACTTGCCGGCGGTATAGCTACCTGCCCTTACCAAACGTCCCGCACGACGAGCGCTTCAAAGCTCCTCCGGTTCCTCGGCCTGAAGGATGTCGTATACGGTCTTCACCGCGCCATGCGGCTCGTGGCCCGCTTCGTCCTCGAGTTCCTCCGCCCCCGCGGAACCATTGCACGGCCTGCAGCACCTCGGCAGGGGACGCTCCTGTTTGTATGATGCTGCTCACCACTGCATCGTCGACATCGCCGACCATGTGACGGATTTCTGCTGACGTGGCGGTCTGCTTGCTTTCATCATCCATGACAGAAACTCTCCTGCGTCTCAGTGACTACCTTTGATACAGACGACAGGCGCCAGCATTGCCACCTTGCGGGCAAGCCTCGCCTCATGTGCGGTGTCAACGCCCGTGCCACGCACGCCGATATTGGCACCGTGCGGAAACTGCGTCGCGTGTCCCTCACTCATCGTGGCTGCCGTGGTGTTGAATGGCGCTCTTCAATCTCGTCCGTCTATCCAGTCGATGTGAGGCGCATGCCGCCCGGTTGCCGGCGGGACTGCGGTCGGTTCTCCGACGATGATCGGGATGACCGGAGCGCAGTCGGTCGGTATGCCGAGCAAGCGCTTGCCTTCCGGCTGGTTCAGCCAAGGTCGCGCCAAACCAATGCAGCAGGTGCCGAGGCCGCGCCCATGTGCCGCGAGCATCAAATTCTGTGCAGCCAATGCGCAATCCTCGGCTGCCTGCTGCTCAGCCGATGTGGCGCAGATCACCACCAGCGCGGGCGCGCCATGCAGTATGTCGCAGGCGGGATCTTCGAGTATGCTGCGAAAGCGGAGGTACGGAGATCCCGGTTGCATGAGGGACAAGAGATGATCCCTCGCCGCAGTGGCAATGCCGCGCAAGGTCTGTCGCCGATGCGCAACAGCAAATCGCCATGGTTGCAGGTTTATCGCGCTCGGCGCCCGAACGGCGGCATCGATCAAATCTATCAGGACGTCCGGCTTCACCGGAGCCGCCGTATAGCTGCGCACTGCCCGCCGGTGATAGAGCGCTTCGATGAGTTCCACGTTCTCAACTCCCAAATGTGAGTTGATCGTCGAACCTGGGTCACGCCAGGGGCCGACCAGGCAGCGCTCTCCGCCAAGCTGCGTTCCCACCAGGTCTTTACCCTGCCCCGCAAGCGTGACCTTGCTGCCGCTCACCTCGACGCTGACATGCGATGACTCCATTTCAGCGCTGCGTCGGAGTGCGTTCTCGATCTTGTGGTGCACCGAGACCGGGTCGACTGACCTGATCGGCGCTCGGACGTATCTCGATCAGGTTGACGATGTCGGTCACACCACCAAGCCTTCTGATATCACGATCGGCCGCCGCTCTCTGGAACTGATTAGGTGACCGTACCCGTCAGCGTCACGATGCCATTCTCGACTTTCACCTGGATCTGCTCGTCGGGGACTTCGAGATCCCAATTGAGGACTTTCAGCGCACGGTCGGCAATCTCCTCATCAGTGTGCCGATGCGCTGTGGGCAGTCGAACGACAATCTTCTGTGCGATCCCCTGGACGCCTTTGACCCGTCGGGCAGCCTGTTCGGCCGCAACCTTCTCCGCCAGGCTGCTGACGACGCCGCTCAGCGTGACCACGCCATTTTGTGCCGCCACACCGATATGGGCAGCATCGACATTCGGCGTCCACGCCAATTCGTCCATCACCATCGCCTGCAATGTCATGTCGTCGGGCATTGGTCACCTCTCACGTGGGATGCAGACTTGATTAAACCCAATTCAACCGCATCTGAGCGCCGCCGACCTTGATATGGATCAAGCCGACCCATGTCCCGCCCGAAGACGCGACCGATCAGTCCTGCATCGAAGGATCGAAGACCGGCTGTGCCTTGATCGGACTGGCTCCTGGAACCTTGCACTCGGCCTCGCGTCCACGCACGACACGGAGACCCCGCGCCGGGTCTTGTGTCTCTGTAACATGTACGCCTGCCTTCTGGCCGGGCGTCCCGATGGAGTACACGACAACCCAGTCGCCGGTGCGCCCGAGCCGATGCGCAAGCGCCGTATTGGAATAGAGGGCGGTGAAGTGCCAGGGTCCGCGCACCGTATGCAGGATAGGCAACCAGGCCTCGCCGCCTGGATTGAAGCGCTTTGGCGCGATCTTGCGCAGCGTGCCGCTTGTCGCCCCTTCCCGGTACTCGCGATCGACGTCGAGCAGCAACCGGACCTCTGGCTCGTCGGCGATACGCGCGGCGAGTGGCCTGATCCGGGCAAGCAATTGAGTCAGCGCACTGCGAACCATGGCGATGCGGCGAGCGCCGAAGCCGGGCACCTTTCGCAACCGCCCGTCATGGGCTGCGCCCTCCAGCGCCTCCAGCGAGTCGAGTTGCAGTGTCCCTGGATCCTGTGCGCCAGCGATGGCCCGATGCCTGGAACTGAGCAGAGCAGCACCTCCGGGTCAGCCGCTCCTTTCAGCCGTTCGAGAAAGCCCCACCGCCCGGTCACCAGCATTTCCGTGACGGCCCCGGCAATCGAAGGCCCTACGCCCTGAATCGCTTCCAGCGACGTGTGGCCGCCGACTTCCGCCACGCTTCGCACGTCGGCATCCAGCGCCTCGATCGCATCACCGGCACGACGGTAGGCAGAAATGCGAAACGGATTGGCACCCTGGGCCGTGAGCAAGCTCGCCGCCTGGCGCAGCCGCTCGGCGATCCAGCCATTGGTCCGCTCTGACGCGCCCCCAGGCCTACCGGGTTCTGGTGCACCGACCTGAGGCACAGCAGAACACTCACCCCGCGACACCCAATTCGTAAAGGCCCTTGCGCAGCTGCTCATGCAGATCAGGCTCTGCGATCATGCCGGCGACGATGTCGTCGTCACTCAGTGCCGATGTCGCGGCGCGGGCCTCGTCCCAGCCAAGGATCGCGATGTCGCCGCGGCCGACCTGCGCCACCACCCATAGCTTCTCCCGGATGTCGCGAGGCAGCGCCGTGATCGCCTCACGCAAGGCGACAAATTCCGGTTCCCCCGCCAGCACGCCATTCAGCGCAAGAGCACCGCTTGGGTTGTGTTCGCCTCGCGCGGGCAAAGGCTCGCCCAGCTCCTCATCCGGCACCTTCTCCAGCAGCCGGTCACGCACCTTGCGCGCATCCCAGGCCAGATCGGCTATGCGCCGTGCCTCAAGCACGTCCAGTTCATGCAACATCTGGAATTCCTCACTTCCGAGATGGTGGGGCGGATTTGATCCGTGCCTCCAGCTCGCCTTCGGGCGTCATGCGATGGACCGCAGCAGGAAGCAGCCGCGCCAGATGGACGAGAAAGTCGCCTGACGCCATGCCGGTCAGGGTGGCCAGGTCCTCCGCGCGTTCCTCGCCGAGGATGCGCCGCAAGTCCCGGGTGCTGATGTGCAAGTTCGGTCCGTTGCCGATCCACGAGGCCATGATGTGGCCGAGGCCGGCCTCGGTGAACCGCTCTGCCAGTTCGGGCAATGAGCCTCTTTCACCGCCGAGCAGCTCTTCGAGGGCGGCGCCCATTGGCGTCACCTCCTCATCGGGCAAACCCCGCAGATCTTCGATCACTTCATGGATCAGCCGCATTGCCTTACCCCCGAATTGTTGGCCGAAAGTCGACTGGATTGCAGTCTGCCTATGAGCGTTTGCCGCGGTGCGCATTGATATGGGTCAAAGGCTCACCATTGCCTGCGATTTACGGGACGATCAAAGACAGGCCGTCATACGCGATGCGCGCAGCAACCCCATGCTCACGCCCGAAACGCCGGATCCGCGCAGCGACTGATCGCCCGTCGGCGCCGACGATCTGGCTGCCGCAATGCGTGAAGACTGCCTGGGCGATGCCTTCCTTCTGACACCAGTCAAGCTGCGCCTGGATCGACGCATGCCCGATGCATGATCTGCCCGCGCCGTCGCAGCAGTGGCCGAACAATGCTCGCACCATCACCAATGTAGAGCATCACGCGGTCCAGCGCAGTCTTCTGGTCGAGGATTGCCGCCACGTCGGGTGCATAGAACAGCGCCGTTCTTCCGGCTGTAAGGCGATAGCCCACTGCGGGAGCACGGATGGAATGCTCCAATTCGAATGCCTACCAGGTGACAGAGCCAAGGCGGAAGCGTTGGCCCGCTTCAATGGTGCGCCGCTCAGCGATCGGGTGGCCTCCAATCCGATCCCAGGTCTCCGCGGTCGCATAGACCGGGCAGGGGCACCATCGGTGAGGCCAGCGGCGTGATCAGGATGCGCTTGGGGTCAACACGGTGGCGGAGGGACGCAGCCTGGCAACGCGACCGAGCCAATCCGTGCCGCAGTCCAGCATGATCCTGGCCTCCTGACATTGCACTAGCAGAGCACTGTGCCAGCGATGGCGCGGGGATCGCAGCTCGATTTCACCGCGAGTGCCAAGAAACTGCAGGCGGATCTGTCGCACTGACATTGCCATCAAGGTGCACTCAGCGGTTGATCCAGCTCAATGCCAGCCCCCTCGGCGCGCCCTAGCTTAGCGCGAGAGTTGGGAACCATCGGATGCCGAGTGATCGCGTGGCCGCCTTCAGCGTCGAGCTGACCCGTTACCTGGATACGGACGGCCACAAGCTTGGTCCGCTGCCGGAGTTCGCCGCGAATCCTGTGGACCTGGTGCCACTGTACCAGGCCATGGTGCTGACCCGCGCTTTCGATGCCAAGGCCGTGGCGCTGCAGCGCACCGGCCGTCTCGGCACATTTGCCTCCTCGCTCGGGCAAGAGGCCGTGGGTGTAGGGGCGGCGACCGCCATGGCGGTCGATGATGTGCTGGTGCCCTCGTTTCGCGACCAGGCCGCGCAACTGTGGCGCCGGGTGACCCCGGTCGAGCTGCTGCTCTACTGGGGCGGCGATGAGCGCGGCAGTAACTTCGCCGGTGCCACGGACTGACTTCCCCATTTCGGTGCCAGTCGGAAGCCATGTCCACACGCGGCCGGTGTCGCATTGGCGATGAAGCTGCGCCACGAAGCCCGCGCCGCGCTGTGCATCATCGGCGACGGCGCGACATCCAAGGGTGACTTCTACGAGGCACTCAACGTCGCCGGCGTCTGGCATCTGCCGCTGGTCGTACTGATCTGCAACAACCAATGGTCGATCTCGGTCCCGCGCTCGGCGCAGAGCGCTGCGCAGACCCTCGCGCAAAAGGCGATCGCCGCCGGCATCCCGGGCGAACAGATGGACGGCAACGATGTGATTGCGGTTCGCGCCTGCACTGAACGCGCCCTTGCGCGCGCCCGTGCCGGTGGCGGCGCGAGCCTGATCGAGGCGCTGACCTATCGCCTGAGCGATCACACCACCGCCGATGATGCGCGACGGTATCGCGATGATGCGGAGGTCAGCGCGCACTGGCACGGCGAGCCGGTCGCACGATTGCGCCGATACCTCGTCTCACAAGGCGTCTGGAGCCGCGATAAGGAGGAACAGGCGCTGGCGCGTGCCGCCGCAGTAATCGACCGTGCGGCGGAGGAATATCTCGCGACCCCACTGCAGCCGGTCGCGGCCATGTTCGATTATCTATTCGCCGAACTCCCGGCTTCGCTCGCCGCGCAACGGGCGCAGGCCGTCGCGGAGGAGCCCGACGATGCCTGAGGCGACGCTGGTCGAGGCAATCAACCTGGCGCTTGCCCGCGCCATGGCCAACGATCACGCGCGTGATCCTGCTGGGCGAGGACATCGGCAAGGTGGCGGCGTGTTCCGCGCCACGGAAGGGCTGCTGGCCCGATTTCGGGCCTGAGCGCGTCCTCGACACGCCGCTGGCCGAGGTAGCAATTGCCGGCGTGTCCACCGGCCTGGCTGCGCAGGGATTTCGTCCGGTTGCGGAAATCCAGTTCATGGGCTTTGCCTACGCGACAATCGACCAGTTGCTGAACCATGCGGCACGGCTGCGCAACCGTACGCGTGGACGACTCACATGTGCCCTGGTGATGTGTACACCCTACGGCGCGGGCATCCATGCACCGGACCACTCCGAAAGCGGTGAGGCGTGCTTCACAAACATACCCGGCTTGCGCGTCGTCATCCCATCCTCGCCACAGCGTGGCTATGGGCTGCTACTGGCCGCCATCCGGGACCCTGATCCGGTTGTCTTCCTCGAGCCCACGCGACTCTACCGCGCCTTTCGGGAAACAGTTGCCGACGATGGCAAGGCGCTGCCGCTTGATCATTGTGTGAGGCTGCGCGAGGGCGGTGACGTGACGCTTGTCGGGTGGGGCGCGATCATCCGCGAAATGCTGCTCGCGGCGGAGCGCCTCGCGGCCGAAGGCGTTGTGGCCGAGGTGATCGATGTCGCCAACCTGGTGCCGCTGGACGCAGAAACCATTCTGACATCGGTTGCGAAGACCGGACGCTGCGTGATCTGTCACGAAGCGCCGTTGACCGGCGGCTTCGGCGCGGAGATTGCGGCGCAGCTTGCCGGTCCCGGGCTGCTGTCGCTGCTCGCGCCGGTCGAGCGCGTGACGGGGTATGACACGGTAGTGCCATTGCCGCGTTTGGAGCAGCGCTATCTGCCTGGTGTAGATCGCATCCTCGCCGCAGTGCGACGCACCCTGCGTCACGGCTGAGAGGAGGTCTGCGTGGGAATTGACCCGCAGAGTGTCTTTGTTCTGCCCGATCTTGGAGAGGGTCTTCAGGATGCTGAGATCGTCGCTTGGCACGTGGCCGAGGGCGATCATGTAGTCGCGGATCACCGCTCGTGTCAGTGGAGACGGACAAGGCTGTGGTCGAGATTCCATCGCCGCGCTCCGGCCGCATCGCCAGACTGCTCGCCGCTCCGCAGACGCGCCTGGCAATCGGTGCGCCGCTCGTTGCATTCTCTGCAGATGGGGAGCGTGATACAGGAACCGTCGTCGGCGAGCTTCCGAGGACAGCATCGGTGCAGCCGGCTGCGCGGACACGTGCAACGCCGGCAGTGCGCGCTCTCGCAGCCGGTCGCGGCATTGACCTGGCGGCAATAGCGGGCAGCGGTCCCGAGGGAGAAATCACCCGCGCCGATGTGGCGAGTGCCAGCGCTGTGCGGACTGGCGTAGAATCTCTCAGCGGCATTCGCCGGGCGATGGCACTTCGCATGCAGGAAGCGGGTCGCGCCGTCGTGCCTGCCACGTTGACCGACGAAGCCGATGTCGGGACCTGGCCGGCGGAAACGAAGGTCACAGTACGTCTGGTCACAGCACTGATCGCCGCCTGCCGTGCGGAGCCTGCGCTCAACGCGGCCTATGACGGAACAGCCATGATCCGCAGGCTAAACACCGATATCCATGTCGGTGTCGCTGTCGATACTGACGACGGTCTCATTGTCCCCGTGTTGCGGAATGCGCAAAGCCTGGACCTCGCCGCGATCAGCGAGGAGCTGACGAGGCTGACGATGGAGGCGCGAACGCGGCGCATTGCGCCCGAAGCGCTACGCGGCGCCACCATCAGCGTGTCGAATTTCGGCGCGCTCGGCGGGCTCTTTGCGACACTGGTCGTGGTGCCGCCGCAGGTCGCCATCCTGGGCGCCGGCCGAAATCCACCGACGTGTCGTATCGTTGGACGGGAAGTTCGTCCCGATGCGCGTGTTGCCGCTGTCGCTCACCTTCGATCACCGCGTGGTCTCGGGCGGCGAGGCAGCACGCTTTCTCGCTGCAGCCAAAGCCACACTCGAGACCACTTCATAACATCACAGACCGAAAGGTATTGCATCATGGAGGACATGTTCCGCTTCGCGGATCCGCTTGGTCCGGCAAAGATCGTCCATATCCATTTGTCGCATATCGGGCTCAAGGCCGTCGTGGTGATCGACAATATTGCCTGCGGACCAGCGATCGGTGGTGTCCGCATGGCGCCTGACGTCAGCGTGAAAGAATGCGTGCGCCTGGCGCGTGCAATGACGCTCAAGAATGCCGCAGCAGGACTCCCGCATGGAGGCGGCAAGTCGGTGATCTTCGGCGACCCGCGCATGCCGGCCGCTGACAAGGAGCGCGTCATCCGTGCATTCGCCTGCGCGATGCGCGACTTGGTCGATTACATCCCTGGCCCCGACATGGGCACCGACGAATCCTGTATGGCCTGGGTGCGGGATGAGATCGATCGCGCGGTCGGGCTGCCGCCGGTATTGGGCGGCATTCCACTCGACGAGATCGGTGCAACCGGCTTCGGCCTGGTCGCCGCGATCGAAGCTGCCTTGCCCTATTGCGGGCTGTCGCTGAAGGGTGCCCGCGTTGCCGTTCAGGGTTTCGGTGCCGTGGGCCGTCACGCCGCCCGCTTCTTGGGCGAGAAGGGAGCCGTGCTTGTCGCCGCTGCAGACAGCAGCGCCACGCTATATGACCCAGCTGGACTCGACGTCACCGACCTCACCCGTCACAAGCTGGCCGGAGGGCGGCTCGTCGATTATCCGGCTGGCAAGAGGCAACCGCTCGACGCGATTGTCGATGCAGCGTGCGACATCTGGATCCCTGCTGCGCGACCGGATGTGCTGCACGCCGGGAATGCGGCGCGCCTGCAGGCAAAGCTGGTCGCGCAAGGTCCAACATCCCCGCAACGCAGGAGGCGGAGGCCGCACTGCATGCTCGCGGTGTCCTCGTCCTCCCCGACTTTATCGCCAATGCAGGCGGGGTGATCTGCGCCGCCGTCGAGTATCACGGCGGCACGGAGGCCGCGGCTTTCGCCGCGATTGCCGAGAAGATAGGCCGCAACATGAACCATGTACTCGAACAGGCATCTCGCACCCGCAGCATGCCACGCATAGCCGCGATCGAACTGGCCGAAGCGCGGATCGAGCAGGCGGCGGGCTATCGACGCTGGAGGTGACCTTCGTCAGCATGTCACGTGGAACAGCCCGATCTTTTTGCCTCGTGCCTCGTTGAAGACGCGAACAGCTCCCGGTGTCGGCTGGATCACGACCTTGCACCCCTTCTTGGCCAAATAGGTCTCTGCCTCGGGGGAAAGGCGCACATTGCCCTGCTGCCCTGACCCGACGACCAGTAGCTCAGACCCCTTTTCGAATACGAATTTCGCCTCATCCTTCGACACAACGTGCGAAGTTCCGTAAAGCTTCTTCGAAAGCTTTTTCTTACGTTTCATTATGCCACCATCAAGGCGAATGACCACATCATGGTCATATGCCTTCCCATCGATCGTGATGTCACCAAAGCTTGTGCCCTCAATCCGCATTGCACCTACTCCGTAGCAACAAGGTACCTTGGGTAATACGATCACATACGCACGGTGAGCCGGTTGACCACCTTATCGACTCCAAAGACGTACCAGGCATCGTCTTCAGCCAGCTTCACCTCGGCCTCACGCGGCACGGTGCCGTCCAGCGTCACCACGGCTCTGCGTGTATGAACCCGGATGCTCTCGGAATTTACGAACGGATCCTTTTCCAGCACCTGCAGCACGGCATCGGTCACTCCGGCTTCGCTGTCCTGCTCTGGCGGCGTGACGCCGATACCGTTGAACACGTCGCGGCTGCCTGGCACCCACCAGGCCAGCACGCCGGCGAGACGCTTCTGTCCATGTCCCGGCACGTCGCCATCCAACGTGACGACCCCGTCCCCCACTCGGACATCGATCGTGCCGACCGCATCGGCCGGGTCGCGCATCGTCTCCAGGTACCCCTTGTCCCAGACGCGAATCGTGCACGCGGCAAGCGTGATCTCTTCCAGCAGCGCGTCCCGCACCTTGTCGCGGATATCGCCATCGCCCATTAGAGTGGCGGGCCGCACATGCAGCCGGTCGACGATGGTATCCACGCCCGGCACACGCGCCGCGGCCTCTAACGCGAGCTTCTTACCGGCGATATGGTCGACCTCACCTTCCATCGTGAGTTCGCCTTCGGCGAAGGCGAGATGGATTGGCCCTTCCGTCGGACGGACGCGCGATTCGCTGTGCAGGGCCCTGCGCACCGCGTCGAGCACGGTCCTGTCGTCGGTCATTGCATCGCCTCCTTTGGCCAGGCTGGTTCGGGCACCGCCGGCGTGCCGCTTGCTTGCTGCGCCGTGCGGTAGTGGCGCACATAGTCCTGCGCGATGGCACGGATCGCGCGGCCGATGTCGTCGTATACATGGTCTTCCAGATTGGCGAACGACACCCGCACCGACCAGTCGGGTGCATGAAACCCGCCGCCATTGAGCAGCACGATGCCGTGGTCGCGTGCCAGGCGGAACACGATGTCGAGCGGATGGACATGCTGCTGGATGAACCGTGCGACCTCGTCGCCGAGGTATCTGCGCAGCCAGAATTCGAGGTCGATCAAGCCGTAATAGTTGTCGAACAGGGGGGCGGGTTTGGCCTCCAGTCCGAGCCCGTCGAGCAACGCCGATACCCGTCGGCGCAGGATCGCCGTGCAGGCCTGCCGATACGCTTGTTCGTGGTCTGCCAGCTCGACGAGGGAAAACAGCGTCATGATCGCCTGTTGCGGCGGTGACAGTCCGGCCGTGTGGTTCAAAGCCACATCCCGGCTGTCGGCCACCATCCGATCGATGAACCGGAGCTTGCGTGGCTCCAGCGCCAGCATGCCATAGCGCTGGTCCAGGGCCTGCCGTTCCGTTTGCGGCAGGCTCGCGATCTTTTCGTCGAACACGTTGTTCTGATGGATGGCAACCACACCCAGGCGCCAGCCGGTGCAGCCGAAATACTTCGAGTAGGAATACACGCCGATCGTGTTGTACGGCAGCTCGCCCAGCAAAGACCGGAAGTCATCGACGAATGTCGCATAGACATCGTCGGTGATCAGCATCAGATCAGGCCGCCGCGTCCGCACGAGATCCGCGATCCTGGTGCGGACCGCAGGACTGATCGCGACAGAGGTCGGATTGCCGGGGTTGACCAGGAAGAATGCCTTGACGCGGGGATCCTCCAGCTTGGCCAATTCAGCATCGGTAAACTGGAATCTGATTCTCCTGTGGCGCATCGACAAAGACCGGCTCGAGGCCATAATCCTCGAGCTGAGGTATTTCCAGATAGGGCGTGAAAATCGGTGTGCCGAGTGCAATGCGATCGCCCTGCTTCAGCAGACGATTGGCCTTCAGCGAGCGGAAGATGTAGCAGATCGCTGCTGTGCCGCCCTCGGTGGCGAAGAGATCGAACCGGCCCGGCGGACGCGGCATGCCGCACATCGCCTGCATCAGGTATTCGTGCACCACCTTTTCAGCGTGAACGAGCATGCGATCCGGAACGGGGTAGTTGTCGCCGATGATCGCGTCGACGAGTTCGTGCACGAACGCATCGGGCTGAAAGCCGAACCGCTCCAGTCGCGTAGCGCATGAGCGTCCTCGGCGCCAGCTCCCTCATGCTGGTCTAGCCAGGCATGCAGCCGGTCGGCAATTCCAGCCGCACGTGGCATGCCGCCGATGCCGGCCGGATGAGCCATCACCCGCCTCGCTTCGTCCAGCGCGAACTGGCCGAGCAGGAAGAAGATCTCCCGAGCCCGGGTCGCGATCCAGTTCGGATTGCCGCGGCCCGCATTGAGGAATATGTGCGCCGTGGCCTGGCCCGATGTGCGGGCAAGCCTGATCAGTTCGTCCTTGATCTCGAACGGACTGAGATGCTCGTAGCTGCGCAGATTGATTGCGGCCATGGCTTAACTGCCGTTCAGCGACAGAGATAGCCGACTGCGCCATCGAGCGTGGAAAGCCTCGGGTAATCGGCCTCTGGAATGTCGATCTTCGCCCGCTCATGCAAAGCCGCGATGAAGTTCAGGAAGTCCATCGAGTCGAGATCGAGTTCATCTCGCAACTGCGCCTTACCCGGCAGCGCGGCGAAGTCGGCCTCCGGCGCAATACCCGCGAGAGCGTCGATGATCAGGTTTTTCGCCTCTGTCTGGTTCATAGCACTTCCCGCTTCTGCAACAGACGATCAATCTCCGCGAGCAGCAGGCCGCCGCGATGGCCGTCGCTGGCGCGGTGATCGCCGGCCAATGTCATTGTCACCACCGGACGAGGCCCGATTGCGCCATCCACGACCCACGGCCGGGTCACGATCCGGCCGATTCCTATCATCGCCACCTGCGGCGGATAGATGATCGGCAGCACGGTCTCCGCACCACGCTCGCCGAGGCTGGTCACGGTTACCGTGGGGTCGCTCAACTCGGAACTGCGCAGGCCATTGCTGCGCGCGCGCTGCACAAGGTCGCGCATTGCCGCCATCAGTTCGTCGACCGAGCGCTTGTCGGCCTCGCGGATTGCCGGCGCGATCAGGCCGCCGCCACGCAATGCGATCGCCCAACCGATATGCACGCCGTCACCGGAGCGGAAACGGCCTTCCTCCCAGAACCCATTCAGGTCCGGCAGCTTTGCCATCGCCAGCGCGACGGCGCGCAGAAACAGGGCGGCGGGCAGTACGCGCTGGGGCGGAAGTCGCTCGCTGTTCAGCTGTTCCACACGCGTCAATGCTGCGGAGACGTCCACCGTCTGGCTCAGGTAATAGTGCGGGATTTCGCGCTTCGAGCGGCTCATCGCCGCCGCAATGGCCTGACGCATGGCGGCCGGGTCGAAGCCGGTGCGGCGCCGCACGACTTCGGGAGTTGGTACAGCCGCCCTTGCTTCAACATCTGCAATGGTGACGGCGCCACCCGGCCCGGTGCCTTTGATCTGTTGCACATCGACGCCCCGTTCTGCGGCACGTCGCCACGCGGCCGGCGATATCTGCAATCGACTTGAAGGAGCAGATGGAGGGAGCGGTGTGGGGGGCGGAGCAGGGACCGCTTGCACAGGCGTGGGCGGCGGTCTGACCGGTGCGCCTTCCGCCTTGCCGTCGATCCGGGCGAGCACCGTGCCTACAGGAACGCGTTGCCCGATCGGCACCGCGAGTTCGGATACGATGCCATTATTGAAGATTTCGATCTCGATCGCACCCTTCTGCGTTTCCACCACCGCCACGATATCGCCACGCTTCACGTTATCGCCGGCCTTCACCAGCCATTCGACCAGCGTGCCGGCTTCCATGTCGGCACCCAACGAGGGCATGCGGAACTCGATCATCCGCCCTTCACCAGCTCCCGCGCCGCAGCGACAATGGCGGCAGGCTGCGGCAGTGCCGCCTGCTCGAGATGCGCGGCATACGGTATCGGCACTTCGCGCGAGCAGACGCGGCGGATTGGCGCATCGAGTTCATAGAACGCGTCTTCGGCGATCCGCGCAGCAATTTCGGCAGACAACGAACCGGACTTCCAGCCCTCGTCGATGATCACCACCCGCCGCGTGCGCGTGACTGAGGCCAATAGCGTTGGCATGTCCAATGGCCGGAGCACGCGCAGATCGACGACCTCGGCCTCGATGCCTTCCTGGCGCAACGTCTCCGCCGCTTCCAGCGTCTTGAACAGCGAACCGCCATAGGTGATCAGTGTGACATCACGCCCCGCCCTGCGCATTCTTGCCGAGGTTATGTCCACGCCAATGATGGATGGATCGAATTCGTCCTCCCTGTTGTACAGCATGACATGCTCGAAGATCAGAACAGGGTTCGGATCGTCCAATGCCGGCTGCAACATGAATCGCGCATCTTCGATGGTCGCTGGCGCCAGCACCTTTAGACCGGGAATGTGCGCATACCAGCCTTCTAGACTGTGCGAGTGCTGCGCGGCGAGCTGCCGGCCGGCACCAGTCGCCATGCGGATCACTAGCGGCACAGCAAACTGGCCGCCCGACATATGAGGGATGGTGGCAGCATTGTTGACGATTTGGTCCAGTGCCAAAAGGCTGAAATTGACTGTCATGATCTCGACGATGGGTCGCATGCCGGCAATCGCCGCCCCGATACCGGCGCCCACATAGCCGTCTTCGGACAACGGCGTGTCGCGAATTCTGTCTTCCCCCAGTTCCTCGGACAGACCCTTGGTAACCGCATAGCAGCCGCCGTAGCGCGCCACGTCCTCGCCCATCAGGAATACGCGCTTGTCGGCGAGCATTGCCGCACGGATCGCCTGCTTGCATGCGTCGCGATAGGTCATGTTCATTGTGGCACCTGGTCCATCAGGGTGAAGCGATCGAGTTCATCGACCGACTCCCACGTACCCGCCTCGGCAAAGGCCACCGCAGCCTCTATCTCAGCGGCGATGTCCGCCTCGATCCCAGCAATCTCATCAGCGTGCATCAGCCCGGTCTGCTCCAACCAGGATTGCAGTTGCCAGATCGGGTCCTTCTTGCGCCAGGTCTCGATTTCCTGCTTTGTGCGATAGAGCTGAGCGTCGAACATCGAATGGGCGCGGAAACGGTAGGTGCGGCATTCAAGCAGATAGGGTTCGCTGGTCCGACGGATCGCGTCGATCGCCCGTCTTGCCGCGACCTCCACTGCGACGACATCCATGCCATCCACCGATTCGCTCGCTATGTGGTAGCCGGCGGCCTTGCGCGCGATATGCGTTTCGGCTTCGGCGCGCTCGAGCGCCATTCCCATCGCGTATAGGTTGTTCTCGCACACGAACAGCACCGGCAGCTTCCAAAGCGATGCCAGGTTCATGCTTTCGTGGAACGAACCCTCGTCTACTGCGCCATCACCAAAGAAGCAGGCGGTGACCGTGCCGCGTTCCAGCATCTTGTCACCCAGTGCGGTGCCGACGGCGAGCGGCAGCCCACCACCTACGATCGCGTTGCCGCCATAGAAGCGTGTGGCGCGGTCGAAGATGTGCATCGAACCGCCGCGGCCGCGGCAGCAGCCTTCCTGCTTGCCATACATTTCGGCCATCAGCCGTTTCATATCGATACCGCGCGCAAGCGCCTGGCCGTGCTCGCGATACGTGGCAACGATGGCGTCCTGCTGTTGCAACGCCTCGATCACGCCGACCGAAACCGCTTCTTCGCCATCGTAGAGATGCATGAACCCGCGGATCTTCTCGCTCTGGTAGAGCTCGAAGCATTTCTCCTCGAACCGACGGATGCGCAGCATCGCGGTGAGCAAATGGCGAACGTGGGCATGATCGAGATGGACCTTGTCGTTCATCGCACGTCGCTTTCCAGTGTGGAAAGATCGCCTTCCGGTAGCCCCAGTTCCCGTGCCTTCAGCAGCCGGCGCATGATCTTGCCACTGCGCGTCCGTGGCAGACCGGGTGTGAAGTCGATCTCCTTCGGTGCGACCGCGGCGCCGAGACGCTTGCGAGCGTGGCCAAGAAGGTCGCGACGCAGCGCCTCGGATGGCGTAAAGCCAGGCTTTAGAGCGACGAATGCCTTGACGATCTCGCCAGCCATCGGGTCAGGCTTGCCGATCACCCCCGCCTCGGCGACGGCCGTGTGCTCCATCAGCGCGCTTTCCACCTCGAACGGCCCGATCAAATGGCCGGAGGACTTGATCACGTCATCGGCGCGACCGACGAACCAGTAGTAGCCGTCGGTGTCGCGCATCGCGAGGTCGCCGGTGAGGTACCATGGGCCCACGAAGCACTTCTGATAGCGCTCCTCCTCGTGCAGGTAGCCACGCATCATCGACGGCCACCCGGCCTTCAACGCAAGCTCACCTTCAACCATCGGCTGCTCGATCGGCGTGACGCTATTGTCGTCATTACGATGCACGACGGCGGCTTCGATGCCCGGCAGCGGCTTTCCCATTGAGCCAGGCTTCACATCCATCGACGCGAAGTTCGAAATCATTATTCCGCCGGTCTCGGTCTGCCACCAGTTGTCGTGAAATGGTTGACCGAATGCTTGCTGTCCCCACACCACTGCTTCGGGGTTAAGCGGCTCGCCGACACTCGCCATGAAGCGCAGCGATGAGAGGTCGTAGTTGCGCACCGCTTCGGCGCCAAGTTTCATCATCATGCGGATCGCGGTCGGAGCAGTGTACCAGACGGAGACGCGTTCGCGTTGCAGGATGCCGTACCAGGTTTCGGCGTCGAACTCCGCTTCGGCAACCACGCTGGTCACGCCGTTCGTTAGAGGAGCGATGATACCGTAACTCATGCCGGTGACCCAGCCGGGATCGGCCGTGCACCAAAAAATATCGTCATCATGCAGGTCGAGCGCATAGCGGCCCGTGACGTGATGGGTCACCACCGCCTCGTGGACGTGGATCGCGCCCTTCGGCCGCCCAGTGGTGCCGCTGGTAAAATGGAGCAGCGCGCGATCCTGAGGATCCGTCGGCGGAATGACAAAATTGGGGCCCTGCGTCTCTACAACAGTTCGCCAGTCGAGCGTGCCAGGCCACGTTCCGGAATCCTCACCCTCCTCGGGTACCAGGATCACGTGCTCGAGCTTCCGCAACTGGGCGCGGATCGCCTTCACCTTGCGGCGATACAATGCTTCGGTCGTCACCAGCACGCGACCATCGCCAATCGTCATACGTGTCGCGATCGGCTCCGGCCCAAACGCGGAGAATAGCGGCGAGACCACGCACTTCGCCTTCAGGGCGCCGAGCACCGCAATGTAGAGCTCCGGAATGCGCCCGGACAGCACGAATACGCTGTCGGCTTCGCGCACGCCAAGGCTACCGAGTGCATTGGCGAAGCGGTTCGTTGCAATCTTCAGGTCCCAGTATGTGAACACGCGCTGGCGACCAGTCCGTCCGATCCAGCGCAGCGCATGGCGGTCAGCGCGGGGGCCAGTGGCGTGCCGGTCCACAGCTTCATATGCAATGTTCAGCCCTTGGCCGCCGGGAAGACCATCCAGCAGCGAGCGTGCCGTAGCCCACGTGAAGGTGCTGACCGTTCGCTCGTAATCGGCCAGATTAGCCCCCGTACGAGCAGGTACGCGCGACTTCACGATCCGCGGATAGTGCTCCGCAAGGGAGAATTTGCCTGCGGTTTCGGACACGGTCAGCCTCTTCCTCTGCCGAATTTCAGCAAAGCCTAGAGGGATTGACCACTCGGCTCATTGATCGAGATCAATGCCTTTCGGGCGCCGGCGGTGCAGCAATTGGGCAGCGCCGAAGCATATTTGGTGGGAGCTCTCATGTTCGCCGCTTCAAGATGCAGGCGCAGAAAACCTTCGCCGTTGTCTTGGCGTTTCGTTCGGATTGCCGCTGCTGGGCAAAGCAGGAGGCACGATCATTGAAACGACGGTTGATCATGCTCTGATGCGCGGGTTGGTTACCGCCGGACCTCAGTTCGTCGTGGAGCTGCCTCGGTCTAGTGTCCGGCATCGGAATGATATCCGGCTGATAGTACCCACGAGGGTTCTCCTACCGTGGCCGTGCCTCAAGCCTTGCTCAGCTTTGGATGTGCTTTTCTATGGCGTTATCCTCTAACTGGTTGCGTTCAACCGCATTCGGGCCCACGCTGTGGGGTAAGCACTGCGAAGCCGCGTTACCCGGCGCACGGCCAACAACGGCACATAATGTTGCCAATCTGATCATGGCAGACGAGCTGGGTGGCGAATTTCGGTCAACGCCGTCAGCCGCCGAAGGCGGTGGCCGAAGGCCAGCGTTGACCGGAATTCGTCCATCCCAGCCACAATCGAGATCGGGATTGGTGCGGTGCTGATGCAGGGCCGCCAGCGCGTTCCTCATAACGCAGCAACGAATTGAGCGCCGAGTTTATCTGGATGCTTGCCGCCAGCAACCGGTTTCATCTCAGTGGCGATTGCCCAGACGAAGCCTGCCAGCTCGCGAGCGATCGCGGCGGTGACGACGGTCGGTGGCTTACCTGCCCGTGCAAGCTTGCGATACCTCCGGCAAAGTGGTTCCTGTGCCTTCCACGCGGTATCGCGGATCGGCTTGGCCAGACCTTCCTGCCGCAGCAACTGCTCGCGGCTGATCCTCGCCGGGAACCGATAGCTCCAGGCAGCCTCGATGAGCATCCGCCGCGCTGCACCGTTGCCAGCCTTTGCGATACCGCCTTGGCGTCGCGTGCCGCCGCTGGAGTGCTCGGACGGCACCAGGTCAAGATACGGCATGAGCTGGCGGGGATTGCTAAAGCGTGTGATGTCACCCAACTCAGCCACAGCGTGACCGCATTTTTCTCCATCGGTTCAGGCTGTTTTCCTTGTTTGGCTTCGAGGTCAATGTCGACGTCTCGTGGCTGTTGCTTGGGGTGCTGATAGCCTGGACGCTTGCCGGATCGGTGTTTCCCGACGTCACGCCAGGGCTGACCCCTGGACGCTATTGGGTCATGGCCGGTTTCGCGACTGCGGGTCTGCTGATGTCCATCGTTTTTCACGAGACGGCGCATTCGCTGGTCGCCCGCCATTACGGTCTGCCGATCCGCGGCATCACGCTGTTCATCTTCGGCGGTGTCGCGGAGATGACGGCCAAGCCCAGCCACCCGCGGGACGAGCTGCTGATGGCGGCGGGTCCGGTCGCCAGCCTGCTCCTCGCAGCCATATGCTACGCGCTGCTTTTCCCTCTGGCGGCGTGGGACGGTCCGCTCGCTGCGGCGGGCGTGCTATGGTACCTTGCGCTGATCAACTTTATGCTGGCTCTGTTCAACCTCGTCCCGGCGTTTCCGCTCGACGGGGGCCGGATCTTGCGCGCCGCGCTGTGGTCCTGGCGAGGAGACCTCGTCTGGGCGACTCGGATCGCTGCCGGCGCCGGGAATCTCTTCGGCGTACTGCTTATCGTGCTCGGCCTGATCGAAATACTGCAGGGCGACTTGGTCGGCGGCATTTGGCGATTCCTCATCGGGATGTTCCTCCGTGGTGCCGCCTCGGCAAGCCTTGACGAAACGCTCGCCCACCGACTGCTTTCTGGACTCCCCGTGGCACGAATCTATGAACGTGGACCCGATCACCGTGACGTCCGGGGCTTCGGTGCAGGAGTTCATCGATGACTACGTGTACCGCTATCACCACCGCTGGTTCCCTGTTGTTGATGATGGAACGGTCGTCGGCAGCATGGCGATGCAGCAGGCGGCATCGGTGGAAAGGACGCTTTGGCCTTCGATACGGGTCGGTCAGATCATGCGACCTTTTTCGCCGGACGATGCTATTGAGCCCGATACCGATGCGTTCGCAGCCCTGATGCAGATGTGCCGCACCAGCCAAAGCCGCCTGGTGGTGCTGCATCATGGCAGGCTGTTCGGCATGGTTTCCTCGCGGGATCTCCTCGACATTCTCTCACTTGACCAGGAGCTGCGCGGCTACAGATCCCGGCCAACAGGCCCGCCGGTGCCGCAATGAACGCTGTGGAACGGATCGATCACTACCTGGCTCGGCAAGCACTCTCGACGCCCTGCGTAATCATCGATCTCGAGACGGTGCGGCAGCGCTGTACGGCGCTCCAAGCCATGCTGCCACAAGCCCGTATCTACTACGCAGTGAAAGCCAATCCGACTGGCGCGGTGATCTCCGCACTGGCCGGACTGGGCGTCGGCTTTGAGCTGGCAAGTGCCGGCGAAATCGACCGTTGCCTGCAGCTTGGGATTGCGAGCGACCGCTTCTGCTTTGGCAACACGGTCAAGCGAGAAGCCGACATCGCCCGGGCACACGCACTCGGCATCGATCTCTATGCCTTTGACAGCCCCGCGGAACTGGAGAAGCTGGCGAGGGCAGCACCCGGAGCGCGCGTGTTCTGCCGTTTGTCAGTCCACGGCCGCGGCGCGGAATGGCCCCTCACAAGGAAGTTCGGCTGCTCACCACAGCTTGCCGTTGAACTCCTCGTGCGCGCCAAGGCGCTCGGTCTGCGCCCAGTCGGTACCTCCTTCCATGTCGGCTCCCAGCAAACCGACCCGATGCAGTGGGGCACTGCCGTCAGCCACGCCGCACACATCTTCCGCGGCTGTCAGCGGCAGGGGGTGTTCCTCGACCTGCTGAACGTCGGCGGTGGTCTCCCGGCGCAGTACCGCAGCCCTGTACCCGTCGCTCGCGAGTTATGTCGACGCGATCATGGGAGCAGTCAGCCGGCATTTTGGCGGCTCCGCGCCGCAGCTGATGATCGAGCCGGGGCGCTACATGGTGGCAGAGGCTGGAATTCTCCGCACTAGGGTACTGCTGACCGCCCAGCACGGCAATGATTTGCGACGCTGGGTGTATCTCGATGCCGGACGATACAATGGTCTCACCGAGACACAGGGCGAGCACATCCACTATCCGATCCGGACGCCACACGAAGCTGGACCCCGCGAGCGGGTCGTACTCGCGGGCCCGACCTGTGACAGTACAGATATCATCTACGATCGGGCAAATTACGCACTGCCGACCGCACTGATGATCGGCGAGCCCGTCGACTTCCTGACCGCAGGCGCCTACACGGCGAGCTATGCGTCTGTGGAATTCAACGGCTTTCCTCCGCTCCCCACGCACTGCATCTGAGGCAGCGGAATGGCCGAGAGGACGCCGATGCGCGTGGTGATACTCGGAGCGGCTGGGCGCGATTTCCACAACTTCAACACCGTATATCGCGACGACCCGGCGAGCATCGTTGTGGCGTTTACCGCCACGCAGATCCCCGAGATCGCCAATCGCACTTACCCATCGTCACTGGCCGGCCCGCGCTACCCTGCGGGGATACCGATCGTTGGCGAGGATCGCCTCGAAGAGCTTTGCGGCGCCGGGCACGTGGATCAGGTGGTTTTTGCCTATAGCGACGTGCCACACGCGCATGTCATGCATCTCGCATCGCGGGTGCTGGCGACGGGTGCCGACTTCCTGCTTCTCGGCCCACGGCGCACGATGTTGGCTGCGTCATGCCCGGTGATAGCAGTGAGTGGCTTGCGAACAGGCTGCGGCAAGTCGCCGATTTCACGCTGGCTGGCTAAATATCTGCGCAACCGCGGCCGGAGCGTTGCCGTGATCCGTCATCCGATGCCGTACGGCAATCTGATCATGGAGAGAGTACAACGCTTCGCGTCGGTGACCGATCTGGACGCCGCGCACTGCACCATCGAAGAACGCGAGGAATACGAGCCCCACATCGCGTGTGGCAATGTTGTCTTCGCCGGCGTGGATTATGGAGCCATCCTGCGCGCGGCCGAGGCCGAATCGGACATCGTCGTATGGGATGGGGGCAACAATGACTTCCCTTTCATCCGTCCTGATCTGCACATCGGCATTGCCGACGCACTGCGACCGGACCAGGTCACAACCCACCATCCGGGCGAGACCATCGCGCGCATGGCGGATGTCTTGGTGGTGAACAAAGCCAATGCGGCGCCCGCGTCTGATGTAGCAGTGCTCAGGGCACATCTGCGCGCAGTCAACCCACGTGCGACTATCGTTCGTGGAAACTTGCCGGTGCGGCTTGATAATCCCGCCGCAGTCAAGGGACGACGCGTGCTCGTGGTCGAGGATGGCCCGACACTGACCCACGGTGGCATGCCATGAGGTGCTGGCAGGGCTGCCGCAATGGCCGCTGGCGTAGCTGAGCTCGTCGACCCCCGCAGGTCTGCGCCACCGGAGTTGATGAATGTATTCGCGAATTATCCGCACATTGGCAGAGCACTGCCGGCCATCGGCTATGGCGAGGCGCAACTGCGCGCTCTGTCCGCGACAATTGAGGGCTCCGACGCGGAGCTGGTTGTGATAGCGACGCCGATCGATCTTGAGGCGTTGATACCGATCAGCAAGCCGGTCGTACGCGCGCGCTATGAATTCGCCGAGGAGCCGACAGAACCGCTCTCGGCGATTGTCGAAGCCTTCCTGCGAGACTTTCACGCTGTCGGTTGAGCTGCAGGGGCTTCCGGCTCGAATAACAGCACCGGAACGCCACGCGCTGCCGCGATGCGCGAAGCAGCTGTAGCAGCAGAAGTCGCGCGCGTCATGACGATCAGGCGCTCCTGCAGATGGGCCAAGGCGCGCAATACATCCTCTGCTTGGAAGCCATGTATGGTGCGAACGCTGATGTGCTCCTGTGGCTGACCCAAGGCATGCGCACGGTTCTTCGCACCGGCCGCAGCCGTATCCGCCGCGCGGCTACCCGCTGGTTCGGGCAGCAGGATCACAAGGTCTTCCTTCGCGGATGTCGCTACTCTGCATGCCATATCGAGGCTAGGATCCGCGGCATCGGTTAGCACCGCCACAACAGGGCCGCGTCGAGGCTTGAGATGTGTCGGCAATAGCAACACGGATGTTGCCGATTTCATGGGCACCCGCATGCAGCCGCGTAAGGCTATGTGTCGCGGGAAAAGTTGGCGGGCCATGATCGGCGGAGACGATGATGTCCCCGCTCTGGCAAACTGCGGCGATGCAGGTGGCCGGGTCACCGCGTAACACCTCGAATTCAGTCGGCACGCCAATCTCCTGAATGATCTCGTCCAGCAACTGGCGTGTCCGAATCACCGCCTGACGGATGTTCGCCTCGACAGCATCCACAGTAAGTGGACTCCATGTATGCGTGGGTAGCCGGATTTCGCGGGCAAATGGCAGTTCCGCCAGCGCAAGCAATGCCTCATCCTCGATGAAAAGGCAGTGCAGATCGAGTCCCAGCAGCTGGGCGAACTCAGCGGCCGTGCGCATGGTCGCGGCATCAGCCGCACCATGGCAGAGACCAACGATGACCTTGCGATAAGCCGATTGCGCCTGCCCGCTCATATCACGTTCCCCTCTGACTTTTCGCCTCCAGCTTCCTTGCGCACCTTGGCAAATTGCTTCAGCCGCTCCTCCACAAGTTGGTTCACGGAGCCAATAGGATAGGATCCGTCGCCACCCCGTTCACCCGCCGGGTGCCCCGTCAGCAATCCGATGCCTTCATCAATCGTCCGCACCGGATAGATCCCTAAGCGTCCCGCAGCACACGCTTGGACCACGTCCTTGCGAAGCATCAGATGCTGGACATTGGCCTGCGGAATCAGCACACCTTGCGATCCGGTCAGGCCTCGGGCGGCACAGACATCGAAGAACCCTTCGATCTTCTCGTTCACGCCACCGATCGCCTGCACAATGCCGCGTTGATTGACTGAGCCTGTTACGGCCAGATCCTGGCGCACCGGTATCTTGGCGAGTCGCCGACAGCAAGGCATAGAGCTCGGCTGACGAGGCGCTATCACCCTCAACCCCACCATACGACTGCTCGAACACAAGGCTGGCGTAAAGGGACATCGGCGTCTCCAACGCATAGCGGCCAGCAATATACCCGGAGAGGATGAGCACGCCCTTGGAATGCAGTGGTCCGCCCAACTCCACCTCGCGTTCGATGTCGACGATCTTTCCCCCACCCGGGCGTACCCGGCTGGTGATGCGTGAGGGCCTGCCGAAGGCGTAGTCTCCAAGGGAGACAACACTGAGACCGTTAACCTGGCCAACACGGGAGCCGCTGGTTTCGATGAGGACGATATCCCGCAGGATCATCTCCTGGCTGCGCTCCCTGAGCCGCGACACGCGGTGGATCTGCTGGACGATGGCTTGATCGACGTCTGCGCGCGTCACGATGTCCCTATCGCTCACTCCGGCCAGATGGCTCGCCTCAACAATCAGGTTGTGCATGCGCTCGACCAAAAGCGTGAGTTTGTCGGCATCATCGGTAAGCCGTGCTGCATGTTCGATTGCACGGCTGACCCCTCCTCGATCAAGGGGACGGAGTTTCTCCTCTGTCGCTATTCCGCCGATCAGACGGGCCAGCATCACTTCACTCGCTGAGGACCGACTTGCCTCGTCATCGAAGTCCGCCAGGACTTTGAAGTGCTGCCCTACATCGGGGTCCAGGGCAGCCAAAAGATAGTAAAGCACCCGGTCGCCGAAAAGCACAACCTTCACGTCCAAAGGGATCGGGTCCGGCTCAAGTGATACTGTCGTGGTAAGCCCGATGAACCGGCCAACATCCTCGATGGTGACCTCCTGCCGTAGCAGGGCGCGCTTCAGTGCCGCCCAGCTATATGGTTCGGTGAGCAGGCCGCGGGCGTCGAGCAGGATCGCGCCGCCATTGGCCCGGTGCAGAGCGCCTGCCTTTATGAGGCGGAAGTTCGTCACGAGCGCGCCCTGGACCTGCAGATACTCGATGCGGCCCACCAGATTGGCGAGCGTGGGATGGAACTCTTCGACGACCGGCGCGCCGGCGGCGTGATCCGTCTGGGTAACCAGAACATTCACCTCATAGCGCTCGAATGGACCGACCAGCCGCATTACGGCCTGCATGCCGCCCTGTGCCACAGCTTCGGCCGATATAAAAACCCCCAGATTATCGAGCAAATAAGCCCGCATCGCCTCGATGTGCTGCAACACGGCGGGCAGATCGCTGAATTGAGTCTTCACTTGATCGAACGGCTGTGCCACGGCAAATTCGGCTGTCTCGCGGTCGAGTTCGCGCATCGCGTCGCGTTGCTCCTTCTCCAGCCGAGGAATTGAGCGCAGTGTCTGCTCCAGCTCCTTTTCCAACTCCTCGATCGCATCATGGGTCGCGCGCTGCTCTTCGTCGGTCCATGCATTGAACTCCGCCGGCGGCACCACTTTGCCATTGCGCATGGGAGCCATACCGAGTCCCATCGGCGTACGGAGTATCGCAACGTTTCTCGCAGTGGCCTTTTCGCTCACTGCGGCAAACGCCTTCTCGTTCCTGTCTCGGAGCGACTGCTCGATGGTGCTGCGGCGCTTCTGGTAGTCATCGCTTTCGAAGATCGCAGGCAGCGATACTCGCAACTCCTCGATGAGGTCATGGATCGACTTTTGAAAGGCGGGAGCGCGCCTGCCAGGAAGCGAGATCGCCACTGGACGATGCGGCAACGCGAAGTTATTGACATAGACCCAGTCGGCCGGCAGAGGTCGCGATTGGGCTGCCTCGTCCAGGAGAGTTTTCACCGACTGCTGCATGCGTGCTCCGCTCGCGCCGATAACGAATATATTAAAGCCGCGCTGGCTGATTCCGGTGCCAAAGTTGATCGCCGCATAGGCACGCGGCTGATCGCCCAATCCAGGAAGCGGCGCGAGGTCCGCTGTAGTTTCAAAGTCCAGCCCACCGAGATCGGCGGCTCGATACAGTCGCTCGACCGGCAACGGCTGAGGCATTTGCCATTCCGCTTGAGCATACTGATGAGGCTGTTCGTCCGGCATTGGTTGGTTCCCTGCGTCAATCGTTTCCCGAAGAACTATCCGCCTCGATTGCGGCGGCCACACAGCGACCGATTGGTTGTGCGGAACGGTGTGGCGGCATGCCCACCCCGCCTCACGAGACGGACCCGCGTAAGGCACGCTCAGCTTCCTCCAACAGCGCGTCGCCACGATCGGTATAACGTGTCGAGAAGTGACATGGCACGAGCCGCCCCACATTGGCACGGCGGGCAAGAAGGCCGGCCTGCCGGGCCGTCAGGTGATTTTTTGGACCGCGTGAGCCACGTCGGCTTCGAGGAAAGCGCACTCGATGAACAGCACGTCAGCGCCCGATGCCAGATGTTCGATCCGTGCCGCGTTTTCCTCATGGCTTCGCACATCCACAACATACGCAATCTTCTGTCCGGGAACCGTCTGTACGACGTCACGCAGGGCGCCCAGCGGCAAGGTGACCGGTGTCATGCGTTCCCCAGTCCGGCGTGATACCTCGATCGGTGTGGTTTCGGGCATGGCGTCCGCAATTGCTCGCTTCAAATCGCGCAACCATGGCCCGACGTCGAGACCCATCTCACCGAGCTTGGTCTTCCAGATGTTGACATGAACGGGCTCCTCCAGCGCGAAACCGAGCGAAGGAGTGCCATGATCCAGAACAGCGCAGCGCACCCTCAATCCGCCGAATGACGCCAGCACATCGCCCTCCAGGCGAACCTCGGGCATGAGCTGACGCCGAAACCCGCAGAGCGATTCGAAGCGGGCATGATGCAGAGTGCCGTCACTATGGGCCTCGTGCACGTTCAGCACCAGATTGCCAGCGTACCTGCGCACAACGTTCCAGGTGTAGCCGTGCAGCTTGTGCTCCACTCTGTCGATGAAATCCGCGGGACCATACAGACTGGCCGTCTTGTCTCTGCCCAGCAGCAGGCGCAGCAGGCGATCGAAATCAGCAAAGTGGTCCATGTGGGCGTGGCTGACAAAGGCATGGCTGACACGCATGAGCTTCCGTGCTGGTAGGGCTCTGATGTCGCCCATATCGAACAGCAGGGCTCGCTGCTCGAACATGATCTCGGCATACAATACGGGATCGCCGAATGGACCGTTGATCAGCTGACAGTGGACGTTCGGTCGCATGGCGGTATCTGGATGCGCAAGCTGACCCGACTATTCACCTTTGCCTGTTGACCGACACGCAAGAGCGGGCCTCTGCGTCGGACCGAGCACCGCGTCCCGTGTCGCTGTGGGTCGGAAGGTCGTACAGCCTTTCAGGCCCTTTTCGTAGGCGAGGCGGTAAATCGATGCAAACTCGGTAAACGTCGTATTTTGAGGCACGTGGATCGTCTTTGAGATCGAGTTGTCGACGAAAGCTTGCAGTGTGGCCTGCATCGCCAGGTGTGCATCGATGGGCAATGTCGCGGCAGTGACCAGGACATCCGGCGTGGCGGCGGTTTGGCCGAAGTGCTCGCGCCAGAGCTGGACAGCATAGTCAGTGAGGAGGAAGTGCCGCAGCGCGCCGTTGCCTCTAATACTGTGCGCCGGTAGTCGGATGCGAAGACCGGTTCAATCCCGCTCGAGACATTACCGGCCAGCAGGCTGGTCGTCCCGGTCGGGGCAATGGCGAGCAGATGGCTGTTGCGGATGCCATGCCGGGCAATGCCGTCGCGGATATCTGCGGGCAATCCGCGGATGAAAGGTGCCTCCAGGTACCGCTCACGATCGAAGTCCGGAAAGCATCCCTTCTCCTGGGCGATGGCAATCGACTCCCGATAGGCGGCGTGGCAGATCGTCCGCATCGTGTCGTTAGCGAAGGCAAGCGAGGAGTTCATCTCCGTAGCGCATGCCTAGCATGATGAGTGCATCGGCCAGCCCCGTGATGCCAAGACCGATCCGCCGCGCCTTGCGGACCGCATCACGTTGTTGTGGCAAGGGGAAATGCGATACGTCGATCACATCGTCTAACAAACGGACTGCAGTTGATGCGATCACCGTGAGCCGATCGCTGTCCAGGTGCGCATGCGGCGAAAACGGATCACGCACCAGCCGTGTAAGATTGATCGCACCCAGATTGCATGCCCCATAGGGTGGTAGTGGAACTTCCCCGCACGGGTTCGTTGCCGTGATGCGCTCGCAATACCAGAGGTTGTTCCTCTGGTTGATCCGGTCAATGAACAATACTCCAGGCTCGCCGGTATCGTAGCTGGCGCGCAGCAGACTGTCCCACAAGCTCCGTGCCGGCACCTGGCGCACGACACGGCACGCGACCGTGGATGCCTCGCCGGTCCATTCGCGCGTGACCGTCTCGCCTGCACCGGCAACTCGGCTTACGGGAAATATCAGCGGCCAGTCCTCGTTCTGCTCGACAGCCCGCATGAAGGCGTCGGTCACCTGCACCGAAAGGTTGAAATGGCTTAGCCGGCCCGTACGGCGCTTGGCATCGACAAAGGCAACGATGTCGGGATGATCGCAGCGTAGCGTCGCCATCATCGCGCCGCGGCGCGCTCCAGTGGATTGGATGGTGGCGCACATGGCGTCCCAGACATCCATGAACGAGACTGGTCCCGAGGCAATTGCGCCGGTCCTGCGCGAGCGAGACCCGCTTGGACGGATCGTCGAGAAATCGTAGCCGACACCACCGCCGCGCTGCATCGTCACCGCGCCTTCTTCCAGCGCGCGAAAGATGCCCGGGATCGAATCTTCGATCGTGCCCATGACAAAGCAGTTGAACAGGGTCACGTCGCGATCCGTGCCGGCACCGGCCTGGATGCGGCCGCCCGGCATAAACTGGAAGTCCTGCAGAATGTCGAGGAAACGTTGCTCCCACGCGATGCGATTGGATCGCTCTGCCTCAGCAAGTGCGTGGGCGACGCGCCGCCAGGTTGCCTGCACGGACGCCTCGGCCACGCCGGCGCGGTAGCGTGTCTCCCACACATGACGCGAGATTGGTGTGCCGAGCGAGTGGTCAGCTCCCATCGTGGCACACCGAAATGGCCCGAGCGATGGATTCGCTGGCGTCAAGTATTGTCAGACGCTGCGCCACAACATCGGCGGGCACGCGGAAGGGCGGCACCGTGTTGGCGATGACGATGCCGTCAAGCGCTGGTGTGGCAAACAGCTCCCGCGCGCCTTCGATAAAGAGCCCGTGGGTGGCCGCAGCGAAGACCCTTGTCGCCCCTGCCGTCCGGCACGCCTGGGCAGCCCGCACCAACGTGCCGCCGGTGCTGATCAGATCATCGACGATCACCGCAACCCTGCCCCGCACGTCTCCGGCGAGCAACTCGCCGCTCACCACGCCGCTGCTGCGGTACTTTTCCATGTAGGCACTGCCGATGTCCGTGCTGGTCAGATGCTCCAAAGCCTGGCGGAACTGCTCCACGCGCTTGGCGCCGCCCGCGTCCGGCGAGACGGCAACCACCTGCTCGCGGCGCAGCAACGGCGCAAAATGGTCGGCTAGCAGCGATGCGCTCTCGATGTGCCAGGTCGGACACCGGAATGCGTTCTCGAACGCCGCGACGTTGTGCACCTCCGACACAATCACCCGATTGATCCCGACCGATTCGAACATCGCAGCGACGTATCGGGTGATGATCGGATCATGCGGCTTGGTCCGGCGGTCCTTGCGCGCGTAGCACAGATAGGGCGTCACCGCCGTCACGTGCGCAGCGCCGGCATCCCTCAGCGCCCCGCAGAAGAACAGCAACCGACAGAGCTTGTCATTGCCGCTCTCATTGTCGTCACCGTACAAGGAATGCAGCACGAAGACGTCGTGCCCGCGAACATCCTGTAGCGGCCGTGCTTTGTGCTCGCCATCCTCGAAGCCACGCTCCTCATGTGGTGCCAGCGCGATCTCCAGCCGGCCAGCCACGCGCTCGGCAAGCTCACGGCTGCCTTGCAGAGCGAAGAACGACAATGGGTGGTAATGCATCGGCGTCTCCACTAGGTGTGCGCAGGTGGCACAAGCTCGCGCGCCCGATCGAGCAGCGCTGTCACCTCTTCGTCCCGCAATTGGGCGAATTGGCGATAGAACTGGCCAACTGCGAAGAAGTCTGCCGGCGTATCGAGGCAAATGGTCTCATCAGCTTCCCGCCGCAGCTCCTCGAGCGTGTCCGGCGGTGCGACCGGAACCGCAAGCACCAGCCGCGCCGGCTTTCCCTTCCGTGTGGCACGCAGGGCGACCCGCATTGTGGCGCCCGTCGCGATGCCGTCATCGACGACGATCGCCGTGCGTCCGGCGACGTCGACCCGCGGGCGATCACCGAACCAGGCGCGGCGGCGCCGTTCGATCTCTTGCAGTGCCGTCGCCTTCGCCCGCTCCAGATATTCGGGCGTGACGTCGAGGCCAACGATCAGTCCGGGATCGGTGACAAGCTCAGGATGCTCGCCGTCAGCGATCGCGCCGATCGCCAACTCCTCCTGGTGTGGCGCACCGATCTTGCGCACCAATACGAGGTCAAGCGGAGCCGCCAACGCCCGAGCAATCTCAAAACCCACAGGAACGCCACCGCGCGGCAACGCCAGCACGATCGGATTCTTGTCTTTGAAGCCCAGCAGCCGTTCCGCAAGCCGCCTGCCGGCTTCGCTTCGATCAGCAAACTGCACGACGTTGCCTCCGCGGCTTTGCGGGCCAGATGTTGCAGGAACCAGGCGCGCGCCAGGGCCACCACCGACTCCAGGGTGCCGGGCTCCTCGAACAGGTGGGTCGCGCCGGGAACGACCTCCAGCCGGCGCTCGCAGTGCAGACGGCAATACGCCGAGCGATTGAGGGCCAGCACCTCCGGGTCGTGGCCGCCGACGATCAGCAGCGTTGGCAGCGGTAACGTCTTTCAGCGCCTTCTCCGCAAGATCGGGACGTCCGCCACGGCTGACGATGGCCCGGATATCCTTTCGCCCGGCGGCCGCAACCAGCGCCGCTGCCGCGCCGGTGCTGGCGCCGAAGAAGCCAAGAGGCAGCCCCCGTGCAGCGGCAGTAGTGCAGACCCAGGTCGCCGCCTGGTCGAGCCTGTCGGCGAGGAGTGGTATATCAAAGACATTGGCGCGGGATGACGCTTCGTGCTCGGTCAGGAGATCGAACAGCAAGGTCGCAATACCGGCGCGCTGCAAGGCTTCGGCGACGAAGGCGTTACGCGGGCTGAGGCGGCCGCTACCGCTGCCGTGCGCGAACAGCACGATCCCGCGGGCAGGGGTGGCGGGCAGCCCGAGCAGCCCCTCTCCGTCATGTGGCGGAAGTGTCACGGACAGCGTGCGAAACTCGCTGGAGCTCATCGCCAGGGGTCCCTGCGGTTTTGGCGCATTGGATGACCTGCGACGCGGCAGCGCATTGATCGAGATCAACTGTGACCGACAATAACGTCGTGAAACTGCGCAGCCGTTGCGAGAGCGGCCGGACTCCCTGACCGGTATCGAGCGTTCGCCAAAGCCGCGCATCCAATTTGGCTGGCAGTGTGCCGACCCAGAATGGCAGCAAGCTCACGCCGAGGCGCGAGGCCAGTTTAACCGCTTCAGTCTGATCGGCCGCGTCGCCAAATGCGCCCTCCACCAGGACCGAGCAGCCCGCCGCCAGCGTCGCGGATGCGACGGACCAAGGGCTGTCGCCAGACGAAGCAAGATGCATGATGCGTGCCCCGGGCGATGGATGGGCAAGGCCGGCAAGCGAAGCGGCCAGTGCGGCCCTCCCACGATTCGGGCCGCCGCCCAGGACGATCAACAGCGGACGCCTGGGTGTGAGAAACTCGATCCCGGCGTCTATGTGCCGGCGCGCGAATGCCCGCAGTCGTGTTGCCTCCTGTGGATCGGCGATCCGACGATCTGCACTGCCAGCCAGGGCGTAACTTCGCGTAGCCGCGCGCAGGGCGAGAAATAATGGCAGAGCGCGCAGGCCGTCGGTCTCCGGCGCAAGGTCGAGATACGCGTTGAAGACTGCGTTGCCGAGGTCACCGTGGTCACTCAGTTGCAAGTCCATCAACAGAAAGGCGAGGTCATACAAGACGTCGATGCAGCCGATGTCGTCACTGAATTCGATGCAGTCGAATAGCATCGGTCGGCCGGAATAGAGGCAGATATTGGCAAGCCGCAGATCGCCGTGACAGCGGCGCACTCTGCCCTCATCGCGGCGTCTGTCGAGCAGGGCGGCCAACCCATCGAGTGCGCTCCGCGCGTGGCTGCTCAGCGTACCGACAGCAGCACCATTCAGTTCGGCGGCCACTTTGGCCAGCTCGCGGTCATTATCTGCGATCACGCATCGGATCGCTTCGCTGCCGCCGTGTCCAGGAGTCCGTTCGGCAGAGAGATGCAGGTGTGCCACAGCTTCGCCCAAGGTCTGCATCAGGCCCGGGGTCAGCCTTCCAGTCCCCGCCATGCGATCGAACAGATCGGATTGGTCGAACCGGCGCATGACTACGACGTGATCGAGCGGGGGACCCGTGCCATCGAACGCCAGAGTGCCCCTCGCATCGCGGTTGATCGAGCGGACACCCAGGTATAGCTCCGGCGCGGTCCTCCGGTTCAGCACCAGTTCGGCCTCGCATGCGGCCTGGCGCGATGCGCGCGTCGTGTAGTCGAGCGAGGCATAGCGGATCGCGCGCTTGAGCTTGTAGGCGCGATCCCCCGTCAGAAAGACAATCGAGCAGTGTGTGTCGATGCGGATCACGTCGCTCTGGGCGCCGTAGCTGGCGGCATCCGACAGGAAATCTATGACCGCATCCTGTTCGCCGGGCACTGTTGGCGAGCCAGTCACGGCAGGTGACCCGGAGACGCCGATCGGTCCATCTCCGCTACCAGCTCGCGAATGCCCAGACTGATCTCTACTGGCACACGGCACGCCTCCAGCCGGCGCAGCGGATCAGGCAGCCGCGCCAGAGAGGCGGTGGCGTGAAGGCGAGCCTCCGCTAGGCTGGGCAAGTCTGTTACGCGCTTGCCGTCGCGCATGGCGGGTCGCAACAGTGGCTCGCCATTCGCGGCTTCGCTGGTCAGCGCAACCACGTCGCCGGCGACGATCCCGTCTGCATGGTAGGTGCGATAGACCTGCTTGCGGCCCGGCCATGTCGCCTTGCCCTCGCTCCGCTTCCGACGCGGACGCCCCGCGTATTCCTGCAGCTTGTAAGCACAATCGAGCGCTGGCGCGTCGGATGACGTGGTCAGGCTGGTGCCGACGCCGAAGCCGTCGATCGGCGCACCTCCACGGCACAGAGCCAGCAGGCTGTGTTCGTCCAGCCCACCGCTGGCAAAGATGTGTATCGACTGCAGTCCTGCTGCATCGAGGATGGCACGCACCGCCCGTGCGTGCGCCGCGAGGTCGCCGCTGTCCAGCCGCACCGCGCTGATCGTAATGCCTTCCGCTGCAAGACGTGGTGCAATGCCGGCGACAATGGCCGCGCCGCGCTCAGTGTCATAGGTGTCGATCAGCAGCGTCAGGGCTTTAGGCCGAACCCGAGCGAAGCGCTCGAATGCGGTTGCCTCATCATCGTGTGCCTGCACGAAGGAGTGGGCCATCGTGCCGACAATGGGAATGCCGAAATCACGGCCGGCGAGCACTGTCGCGGTCCCTGCAAAGCCGGCCAGATAGCTTGCGCGCGCAGCAAGCAGCCCTGCCTCCGCGCCGTGAGCCCTGCGCAGCCCGAAATCCACGAGCTGCTTGCCCGGTGCGGCAAGCACCATGCGGGCGGCCTTCGAGGCGATGACCGTCTGAAAATGCACCAGATTGATCAGCCGCGTCTCGACGAGCTGCGCTTCGCGGCAATGGCGCCGTCACGCGCAATACCGGTTCATCGGGAAAGAAGATCGTGCCTTCGGGCATTGCATCGACGTCACCGGTGAAGCGCAGTTCCTCCAGGCTGTCGGCGAATCCCGACGAGAACAGGCCCGACGCCCGGAGCCAGGTCAGTTCATCGGCCGTGAAGCGCATCGTCTCCAGGAATTCCACCACCTGCTCCAGACCGGCAGCCATCAGAAAGCCGCGCTGGGGCGGTAGCTTGCGCACGAAGAGCTCGAAGACGGCCGTCTCTGCCATGCCGTGCGCGGCGTAGGCCTCAAGCATGGAAAGCTCGTAAAGGTCGGTCAGCAGCAGGCTCTGCTCGGTCATGACTCCCTCAAGTGCCAGCCTAACCCGATGCTCAGCGATCGCCGTTGATCCAGATCAAGGCAGTAATCTGTCGGCGGGCGCAGCTTTCCTCCTCGAGGGAAGCGCACAGACCCTACCATGCCCGTCGTCAATGCCGAGATTGCTAGTCAGCTCGACAAGGTTGCCGATCTTCTCGACATCGAGGGCGCCAACCCGTTCCGGGTTCGCGCCTACCGGCGGGCGGCGAGGCTGATCGGCGAGCTGCCGCGCAACATCACTGACATGCTGACCGAGGGCGAAGACCTTGATGAGCTGCCGGGGATCGGCAGGGACCTCGCCGACAAGATCGCCGTCATTGCACGTGGCGAACATCTGCCGATGCTTGACGAGCTGGAGCGCGAGGCGCCTGCCGGGATCACGGCCTTGTTGGCGCTGCCGGGCCTCGGCCCGAAGCGCGTGCACCTGCTCCACGAAAAACTTGGCATTGACACGATCGACAAGCTCGCAGCGGCGGCGAAGGCCGCCAAGCTGCGGACCGTGCCGGGCATTGGACCTGGCATCGAAGCGAAGGTGCTGCACGCCATCTCCGAGGGCGCCGGGACTGTGCCGCGAACCAAATTGGCAATCGCCGAACAGATCGTTGTCCCTTTACTGCGTCATCTCCGACAGGCCAGCGGCGTGCTGCAGGCTGAAGTCGCAGGAAGCTACCGGCGACGGCGCGAAACCGTCGGCGACCTCGATATTGTAGCCGCAGCTGAACCGCGCGGGCCGGTCATGCAGCGGTTCATTGGCTACGAGGACGTGGCGGAAGTCGTGGAAAAGGGGACAACCCGCTCCACCATCAGGCTGCGTAACGGCCTTCAAGTGGATCTGCGCGTGGTGCCGGAGGCGAGCTACGGCGCCGCCCTCTGCTACTTCACCGGATCCAAGGCACATAACATTGCGCTGCGCCAGCTCGCCATCAATCAAGGCCTGAAGCTCAATGAATATGGCCTGTTCAAGGGCACAAGGCCTCTCGCCGGCCGTACGGAGCAAGAGCTGTATCAGCGCCTCGGCCTGGCCATGCCTCCACCCGAATTGCGCGAAGACCAGGGGGAGATCGACGCTGCGCGAAGCGGTAAACTCCCAAGCCTTATCACCATCGAAGACATTCGTGGCGACCTGCACGCCCACACCACTGCCACCGACGGTAGAGCAACCCTACGGGACATGGCGCATGCGGCGCAGGCGAGAGGCTATCGCTATATCGCAATCACCGACCACAGCCGCCGCGTCGCCATGGCGCATGGCCTCGACCCAAAGCGGCTCGCCAGGCAGATCGACGAAATCGACCAACTGAACGATGAGCTCTCGGGTATCACCGTGCTGAAATCGATCGAGGTCGATATCCTGGAGGACGGCTCGCTCGATCTGCCCGATGCGATATTGCGTCGGCTCGATCTGGTTGTCGGTGCGATCCATTCTCGCCTCGACCTCCCGCAACGGAAGCAGACCGAGCGCATCCTCCGAGCCATGGACAATCGTTGGCTGAACATTCTTGCCCATCCCACAGGGCGGCTCATCAATGAGCGGCCAGCCTCTGCCTTCGATATGGAGAAAGTGATGCGGGGTGCGGTCGCGCGTGGCTGCTATCTCGAGCTGAATGCCCAACCCGACCGGCTTGACCTGACCGATGCGCATTGCCGCCTCGCCAAGCAGCTCGGACTTAAGGTGGCGATCTCAACCGATGCCCACGCCACGGTCGAGCTCGACTTCATGCGCTTCGGCGTCGATCAGGCGAGGCGGGGGTGGCTGGAGCCGGAGAATGTCTTGAACACGCGCCCCCTGACCGAGCTACGGAAGCTGCTGCGACAACGTCGATAGAAGCGCACATTTCGATACCAATTGGGGACCAGAGGGGAAGGTTGGGACGGACGAGTGGGATGACATCCCGACGCAGGTCGCTCATCCAGCATCCGCAAGCAGCCTCTTCTCGCATTGCTGATTGCTGTTGGGTCGGGCTTTCTCCCCGGACGAACACCGCGGTAATCCTCGACAGAGGCATACAGTTGGGCGCGTGGCCTTCCTCTGAGAGGCGGTTCCGGTGTCGGGATCGGCTCGGGATGAGGTGGCAATTCAATCGGCGGAGGAGGAGCGGGATGAGGGTCCGGCTTCGGATGAGGCGGCCGGCTATCGCCTGACACGCGCAGTCGGACCAACATTCCCGTTATCCCCGTTGCGCCGGAGGTGTAGCGATCCAACGTGGCCCTACATGGCCATCTCTGCTTCCGCCGATCGCTCTTTTCTCTCTTCTGGGATCTCCGTCATTGTCGCCTCGGTCAGCAGCAGCACGCTCGCAACCGACACCGCGTTTTCCAGCGCGACGCGCACCACCTTGGTGGGATCGATGATGCCAGCCTCGAAGAGGTCGACGTATTCCTTGCGCGCGGCATCAAACCCATAGGCTCCCTTTTCTGCCACCATCCGCGCGACCACCACACCGCCATCGACGGCGGAGTTCTCAGCGATCTGACGCGTGGGCGCTTCGAGGGCTCGCTTTAAAATCTGCACGCCTGTCCGCTCGTCGCCCTCGCACTTAGTCTCTTCCTCGGCGACGGCATCGATGCAACGGATCAGCGCCAGACCACCACCAGGAACGATCCCTTCAGCAACCGCCGCTTTCGTGGAGCTGATCGCATCATCGAGGGCCTCCTTGCGCGATTTCATCTCCGCCTCGGACGGCGCGCCAACGCGGATCACTGCGACGCCGCCAGCCAGCTTCGCCAGCCGCTCCTGCAACTTCTCACGATCGTAGTCAGATGTTGTCTCTTCGATCTGCTTGCGGATCTGGTTGCATCGTCCCTCGATTTCTGCCTTCTTGCCGGCGCCGCCGACAACGGTTGTGTTCTCATTGGTGATAACGACGCGCTTGGCAGAACCCAGCATTTCTATGGTGGCCTTCTCGAGTTTGACGCCGACCTCCTCGCAAATCATCTGGCCGCCGGTCAGCACGGCGAGGTCCTCAAGCATCGCTTTGCGCCGATCGCCGAACCCGGGCGCCTTCGCGGCCGCAACCTTCAGCCCGCCGCGCAGTTTGTTCACGACCAGGGTCGCCAGCGCCTCGCCCTCCACGTCCTCTGCTACGATCAGCAAGGGACGGCCAGACCGCACGATCGCTTCTAGCAGCGGGAGCATCGGTTGCAGGCCCGATAGTTTCTTCTCGTGGATGAGGACGTAGGGGTCTTCGAGCTCGGCGATCATTTTCTCGGGATTGGTGATGAAATACGGTGAAATATAGCCGCGGTCGAACTGCATGCCCTCGACCACCTCAAGCATCGTCTCGGTGGTCTTCGATTCCTCGACGGTTATCACGCCTTCGCCGCCGACCTTCTCCATCGCGTCGGCGACGAGTTCGCCGATCGCCGGGTCGTTGTGCGCCGAAATCGTCGCGACCTGGGCCTCTTCCTTGCGGGTCTTGACCTCACGCGACATCTTGCGCAGCGCCTCGATCGCGACCTTTGCGGCACGGTCGAGGCCGCGCTTCAGATCGATTGCGCTGGCGCCAGCAGCGACGTTGCGCACGCCATCGGCGAAAATCGTCTGGGCCAGAATGGTCGAGGTGCTCGTGCCGTCGCCAACGGCCTCGCCGGTCTTGACCGCAGCCTGACGGAGCATCTGCGCGCCAAGATTTTCCTCGGGATCCTTGAGGTCGACCTCCTTGGCGATCGTCACACCGTCATTGCAGACGATCGGCGCTCCCCAGCTCTTTTGGATCAACACCGATTTCGATTTTGGGCCCAATGTGACGCGCACGGCGTCACACAGCAGGGTCGTGCCGCGCAGGATTTTCTCGCGGGCAGCAGAACGGAAGAGAACTTGCTTGTGCGCCATTGAACGGTCTCCTGCCTCCGGTCACGCGCGGCCTTGCGTGGCAATCCGCGCGAAGCTCTGCGCCAGAGGCCGGCATGGGGATATCGTGGCCTCTCGGTGTTTTGCTCGATGCCTTGCTACCGTGCGCCAGTCGCTGCAGCATTGATCCAGGTCAATTGGCCATTGCCGGCCGCAACACAGCGTTCCTTGATCGCCCACTCGGCGGCGAGTGGCTATATGTGGCTGGACGCAACCTAGCTGAAGCGGCACGAGGGTCGCGTTGTCTCGTACGCCGGCGATCGCGGGCGCAGCACCTTCACCGGTGCGCCCTCCGCGGACACCTGATCCATCCACGATGTGCAGCTGCTCTAAATTCCACCGCCGCCTAGCGGCTTGGAGAAGCCCGGCTGTCCCAGGGCCCATGGTCAGCAAATTTATGCCCGGGCACGCCTTAAGCGCTTTGCTGCTCGCTCAAGTCGCTTCCACTCGGCATCGGCGACCTTTTCGCTGTCGGGGCGTGCGACGATCGCCTCGCCCAGCTTGCGGTCCAGCTCGACCACGGCGCCGCGACCCAGCTTCAGCAACTGGCTCACCTGCATCGTGGCCTTGCCGAGTACGGCGCTGACCGTAACGGGTATGTCGTAAACCGCCTCCAGCTCGCGCGCGCCGCGCGGTGCATTGCTGTCGGTGTTCGTCCCCGCGCTGTCCGTCAGCTCGGCGAGTTCCATGTCAGCCGCCATCGATTGTCTCCCTGATCGCCGCATCCGCTGTCAGCAGCTCGGCCGGCATCAGCACCGAGGCCACTTGTCGCCAAAGTTCCGCTGCGTCGCGTGTGGCGCTGCCGCTGCGCCATGCAATGCGCACGTCGCCCGGCGGCATCGCATCGCATGCGATGGTTCGGACATGCGCGGCGAGATCCGGATCGAGTCGCGCAACCTCCTGAGTCACTGCCATAGCGGTGCGCGGGTGCGCACGCACGGTGATCGCCTGTTCCTGCGTCAGTCCCGGCAGCACGACGCGCACGATGGCGCGTATCTCGGCATCGCCGTATCGTTCACACATCGCGGGGAACACCGCGGCCAGACTGTCGATCAGCAGGCGCGCGACCGCCTCGGCCGACTGCTCGGCGTACGCCGCGTCCGCATCGCGTTGCGCGGCGACCTGCTCAGCGATGGCAGTGATGGCCTGGCGCGTCGTCGCGGCATCGCTTTCGGCGGCGTTCCGGAGGCCCGCGGCATACCCCTCGCGCCAGCCGGCCTTGCGAGCGGCGGCGAGGTCGCTGGCAGCGAACGCCGGTTCGCTCTCCGCAACCTCTGGCGCGGGCTTCGGCAGGTCGAAGTCCTCGGCGAACAGCGCGCCAAGCCTCGAGAAGGATGTAGTTCCACTCATCTAGTAGACCATCTCCTCGTCCTTGCTTTCGGCGATCTCGATTGCGCCCTGAGCTGCCAGCTCCTTAGCGAGCACGACGATGCCCGACTGCGCATCGTCAACATCGCGGAGCCGTACCGGACCCAGTGCCTCCATGTCGTCCTTCAGCAGCTTGCTCGCTCGGTCGGACATGTTCTTCAGGAACATCTCACGCACCTTTTCGGCGGCACCCTTGAGCGCGATCGGCAGCTTGTCTTTCTCGATCGCGCGCAGCAGTACCTGCACCGCCTGCGGTGTCAGCCGGATCAGGTCGTCGAAGGTGAACATCAACGCCTTGATGCGCTCGGCAGACTCCCGGTTGCGCTCCTCGAGCGCCGCGATGAAGCGCGTCTCTGACTGGCGATCGAGATTGTTGAATATATCCGCTATCATCTCGTGCGAATCGCGCCGCGTGCTGCGTGCGAGATTGGACATGAACTCAGCCCGCAGGGTGCGCTCCACGCCGTCGAGCACGTCTTTCTGAACACTCTCCATGCGCAACATTCGCATCACCACTTCCATGGCGAAGGAATCCGGAAGAATTGTCAGCACCCGAGCCGCGTGTTCGGGCCGCACCTTTGACAGCACCACAGCGACGGTCTGCGGGTATTCATTCTTGAGATAGTTCGCCAGGACAGCCTCGTGAACGTTGCCGAGCTTGTCCCACATGGTGCGGCCGGCGGGACCACGGATTTCATCCATGATCTGCGACGCGCGATCGCGCGGCAGTGACTTCTGCAACAGTCGCTCGGTGCTTTCGTAGGTGCCGACCAGATTGCCGGCGGCGCCCATGTTATCGACGAAGTCGAGGCACAAACGCTCCACTACCTCGGCCCGCACGGCGCCCAACTGCGACATCGCCGACGAGATGTCCTTGATCTCGTCCTCATGCATCATGGCGAAGAGGCGCGTGCACTGTTCTTCACCCAGCGCCAGCATAAGGATTGCCGCCTTCTGAGATCCGTTGATTCCACGGTAGTCCTCTGGCGTCATCACCTCAGTTGCTCTCCTGCACCATCCAGCCACGCACGATGGACAGCGTTTCCTCTGGATGTTTCTCGACGAGCTCACCGATGCGCCGCAGCGAGGAGGCGCGCATCTGGCCCTCGATCTGCGCGAGCTTCACCATGCTTTCGTCCTCGAGCAGCGGCACGGCGGCCGCCGCGCCGGAGCGCGCCACCGGCGCCTGCAATGCCGGACCGGACGGTCCGGTGAGAGCGGCCAGCGCTGTGCCGCCGCCAGCCAGCGCCGCGGGCCCGATTGCGGTAATGCGCAGCACCATCGGCCGCAGCACGACCAGGAGTGTGAGCACGCCGATCACGCCGAACAGTGCGGTCTGCGCGAGACGCAGCAGGTCAGCCTTGTCGAGGTTCAGGCCGAGCAGTCCGCCGCTGTCGGCGATCGGCGCGTTATCCTCGCTGGTGAAGCGCATGCTCACCACCTCGACGTGGTCGCCGCGCTTCTCGTCGAAGCCGATGGCGCTCTTCACCAGGCCGGTGATGCGATCGAGTTCTTCGGCTGCTCGGGGCTGCCATGCGCGTTTGCCGTCGGCGCCGACGCTATCGGTGCCATCGACCATCACTGCCAGGCTGATGCGATCGATCTGCGGCTGCTCGCGGATCAGGGTACGCACCGTCTTGCTGATCTCGTAATTGGTGGTCTCTTCCTGCCGTGCCTCCTGCGAGCCCGCCGTCTCGCGGCCGGCGTCGGCGTTGGGCAGGTTGTTCTGGACCGTCACCGTGCCGCTGGGTTCGGTGTTCTTCGAGTTGCTGGTGACGTTCTGCGAACTGCGCGTTACCTGGCCGTCCGGGTCGTAGTGTTCCTCGGTCTGGTTGAGCCGGTCGAAACTCATGCGGACCGCGGCCTCGGCGCGTACGTGGCCGGCGCCAAGACTGCGCTCCAGCATCTCCTCGACCGCATGCGAAAGTTGCAGTTCAGTTGCGCGCCGTACCTCTTCGGTAGAGAGCGCGGTTGCGGTGGGACCGACCGGCTCGCCGGCGCGTGCCAGCAGGTCGCCGCGTGAATCGACGATGGCGATGTTCTGCGGTCGCAGGCCGGGCACTGCGGCCGCGACGAGGTTCAGGATGGCCTGAATGCCTTCGCGATCTAGTCTTCCCGCGCCGGCCATGGTCAGCATCACGCTCGCCTGCGCGTCCTGGCGGTCGCGCGCGAACGGCTCGCGGCGCGGCAGCACAAGGTGCACGCGCACGGCGCGGATGCCGCGCATGGCGCGGATCGTCCGCGCGATCTCGCCCTCCATTGCACGTGTTTCATTGATTTTCTGCTGGAACTCGGTAGCGGCGAGGCCGTCGGAGCGATCGAATATCTCGTAGCCGATGGAGCCGCCGGAGGGCAGGCCCTCGCGTGCCAGCGCCAGCCGCGCCTCGGCGACACTTTCGGCCGGCACCAACACCTGGCTGCCGTTGCCGGCGATGCGATACTGAATGTGGCGGCGTGCGAGTTGGTCCACGACCTGCGATGCATCGCGCAGGTCGAGGTCGCCGTAGAGCAGCGCCATGGGTTCGGTGCCACCGCGCAGCACCATCAGCGCGAGCATACCGAGCATGCCGAGCGCGACAGCGCCCAGCGCAGCGAGCCGGGCGGGACCCAATGCGCGCAGCCCTTCCAAGAGGGCTTTCATTTCGTCACCTCTGCGCCTGGAGTTCGGGCGCGCATCGCGGGTGCCTGGCGCTTTCGCCAGCAACCCGGCCTATTGCCGTGGCCGGGAGAATGACCGGTCGCGCTTACCCCGCCGTTAACGGCGCGGCAGAATGTGCCGGGTGGGTTGCCCGGTTGCATCATCTGCTGTTCGAGTTGCAACATGACTGCAACGCGGGGGAATAGATGGAGCGCCCGATGAAATCGAGCGGAATGACAACGTATATCGTCCTGGCGATGGTGCTGGGCATCGCCGCGGGCGGACTGATCCATAACTATTATTCCGATCCGGCCATCCAGAAGCTGCTAGCCACGTACATATCATTCGGCAGCACGATCTTTCTGCGGCTGATCAAGATGATCATCGGACCGCTGGTCTTCTCCACCCTGGTGGTGGGGATCGGCCACATGTCCGATGCGGGGGCGGTCGGGCGGGTCGGCGGCAAGGCCATGCTGTGGTTCGTCAGCGCGTCGCTGGTCTCGCTGGCGCTCGGTCTGTTTCTGGTGGACCTGTTCCAGCCTGGTCTGGGCGTCCACAAGGTCGTCAGCGGCGTAAGCTCGGGCATCAACGCGCACGCGATGACGCTGGACGGCTTCGTCAAGCACGTCTTCCCGGACTCCGCGGTTCGCCCGATGGTGGACAACGAGATCCTGCAGATCGTCGTATTCTCTATCTTCTTCGGGGTGGCGTGCACCGCCATGGGCGAGCGCGCCAAGTTGCTGCTCGACGGCATCGAGGGCCTGTCGCACGTCATATTGAGGGTGACCGGCTATGTGATGCAGTTGGCGCCGATCGCGGTGTTTTGCGCCATGGCGGCGACGATATCGACGAACGGTCTGGGGATCCTCGTGAACTACGCCAAGTTCATGGGCCAATTCTACTTCGGTCTGTTGTGCCTGTGGCTCATACTGATCCTCGTAGGGTTCCTGCTGCTCGGGCCGAGCGTCAAACGCCTGATCCTGCTGGTGCGCGAGCCGTTCCTGCTCGCGTTCTCCACAGCCAGTTCCGAAGCCGCCTATCCGAAGATGCTGGAGCAACTGGCGAAATTCCCGATCTCACGCAACATCTCAAGCTTCGTCCTGCCACTCGGCTACTCGTTCAATCTCGATGGCACGATGATGTACTGCACGTTCGCCAGCGTGTTCATCGCACAGGCTTACGACATTCCGCTGACCCTCGGCACCCAGATCGCCATGCTGCTGACGCTGATGCTGACCAGCAAGGGCGTTGCCGGTGTGCCGCGGGCGTCATTGGTCGTGATTGCGGCGACGCTCAGCCAGTTCAGCCTGCCGGAAGAGGGGCTGCTGCTGATCCTGGGGATCGACACGTTCCTCGACATGGGCCGGTCGGCCACCAACGTCATCGGCAATTCGCTGGCGACGGCGGTGGTGGCGAAGTGGGAGGGGCAACTCATCAGCGATGTCGATACAGCGGCGATGATCGAGGAGATGGAAGTGGAACCGATATGAGGGGCCTGCGCGCTCTTGCCTGCCTGTCATTGGCCGCGGCGTTGGCCGGTGGCGGTGCTTTGGCGGATGAGGGCGCGCCGCTCTCGGGCACCCTCAAGACGATCAGCGATCGCGGCACGATCCTGATCGGTTACCGTGCAAGCTCGCTGCCGTTTTCCTTTCTGAACCTGGCTGGACAGCCGATCGGCTTCTCGCTGGACATCTGTCATGGCATTGCCGAGGACGTGGCGCGCACGTTGAACCGCGATCTGCTGGAGCCCGATGCGCCTGCCTGGCAAACCGGCGTGCGCATCGTTTACGTCCCGGTCGAGGCGGATCAGCGGCTGCCGAAGGTCATTTCCGGTGCGGTCGACCTCGAATGCGGTTCGACCACAGCCAACGCCGAACGGGCCAAGGTGGTCGCCTTCTCGCCGGTGTTCTTTCTGAGCGGAACCAAGCTGATGGTCGCCGTGGCGGACGTCGGCCGTGTGCGGGTGAATTCGTATCGCGACCTCGCCGGCCGTACGGTGGCGGTAAGTGCCGGCACGACCAACGCAGAGGTCATGCAGCGGCTGTCCGGCAAGGTATCCCCCGCGATGAAGGTGGTGGAGATGGCAAGCCTGGATGCCGCGTACAACTCGCTGGTTGCAGGAAAGGCCGATGCGTTCGCTTCGGACGACATACTGCTCGCCGGCTTCATCGCCACGCACCACGACGGGCGTCAGTTCGGCATCGTGGGCGACTATTTGTCGTTCGAGCCCTATGCGATCACGTTGCGGCGCAACGACCCGGCGTTTGCGGATCTCGTCAAAGCGTCGTTTGCCCGCATGGCGGGTGAGGGGACGCTGGCCCAGCTCTACACGCGATGGCTGGTGGACCGGCTGCCGACAGGTGAGTCGCTCGGCATCCCCATGAGCCCGTACCTGACCGAGATGTATCGGGCGCTCGGTCAACCGGACTGACTCCCGCACGCCGGTTCCGTCGTTAACGGAGCGGCAAATTCCGGCGGGTAACCTGATCAGGGTGTGCCGCGACGGCCGTTCGGGTGGGTCGTGGAGAAACACACGATCTCGGTGCGGTGATCACAGAGCCATGCGACTTTACAGCGCGATTCGTGGTTGGCAGCTTGCGCGAGCCACTGCACTGGTCCTGGCCGTTGGTTTGTGCGGCAGCCTCACCGCCGCAGCCCAGGATGCGCCGCAGGTGCGTGTGACGATCGCCGGCGGTGCGCGGACGGAATTTGGCAATCTGCTCGACGCGATGGCGACGCGTGCCGGCCTCGTGGGTCAGCTTGCCGTTCGCTATGCCGACCCACTGCCTGCCTTGCGCGACTTCTGCCGCAACGCAGCCGATGCCACTCCTGACATCGTGCTGGTGACGGACCGCATGCCGGTCGCGCTGGATGCCGAATGCGCCAAGAACGGCGTGGACGTCGCCGTCGTGGAACTTGCGCGCAGCGCGCTGATTTTCGCTGTGCACGGCGGCAGCGAACTCGTCGGCCTGACCAGCCGACAGGTCTATCTTGCGATTGCCCGCAACGTTCCCTTTCGGGACGAGTTTGCGCGCAACACGGCGGTGCGCTGGGCGGATGTCGATCCCGCGCTGCCGGCGCAGGACATCCGCTTCCTACTGCCGATGCGCGAGGATGGCAGCCGCGCGGCATTCGATGCGCTGGTGTTGCAAGGTGGCTGCCGGAATGAGCGGGCGGTAAGACAGGTGTTCGACGCGCAGCAGCGTACTGCCCGCTGCATAACCACGCGCACCGACCGGGTGCGTGAGCTGCCACGCGCTCAGTCGGTGAAGGCTCTGCTGGAGGCACCGGTGGGCACCGTCGGCGTGCTGTCGCAACGCGAAATGCCGCAGGCAGGCGGCCAGCTTGTCGGCCTGGTGATGGACGGCGTCGCGCCCAGCGCCGCGGCGATCCAAGGGGCGTCGTACGATCTGTTCAATTCATATTGGCTGTACGCCAGGCGTGGCACGCCGGGCGTTGCGCGCATTCTAGAGCAGGCGCAGAGCGACGCGATCATCGGTCCGGACGGGCCGCTGGCGGCGCTTGGGCTGGTGCCGCTGCCGTCGGATGAACGCGCGGCCCAGCGCGCCGAGCTTTCCTCCGGCGAAGCATACGACATTGCGACGGTGCTGGGCTGGGTCGTCGCGACGGCGCAGGATGCGTGGCACATGCTCGCCGGCGCAAGGGAGCCGATGCCGGCGGATATGGCCAATGCCATGGACTTCACCAGCCTGATGGATATCGCCGGCTATCAGATCACCGGCGTGGATTCGTCCATCGGCATCATCCCCGACGCGGCCATGACATTTGGCATGGCGCGTGAGATGTCGGACGCCGATCATCTGTACCTCGAACGTGTCCTGTATCGCGATTCGCTGGCGCGGCCAGGTGCGATCGCCGCCACGCAGCGCCGGATCATCCGCTCGATCCTCGGCGTACGGGAGGTAGGCGGGTTCGAGGTCAGCAAGGTGGAGGTAGTTTTTCTGCCGTTGCCGAAGGTCTCGCTGATGGTTACCCCCAAAGGCGGCGGGTCAGCCGTGGGGCGTTTGTCGGATCCCGATGCGGACGAATCCGAGTAGCCGCGATGATCATTACGCTACGACCCGCGCCGCCACGTGTCATGCTCACGATCTACTGCGCGATTGTGATTTTGCTGGCGGCGGGCGTGATATGGGCGCGGCCGCCGTCACATGCGACGATCGAGGTCGGTCCGGCCGGCGGCAGCTTCTATTACAATGCGCAGCAATATCGGCGCATTCTGGCCGAACGCGGCATCGATCTGGAGATTCGGCCGAAAGCGAACACGCTGGGTATTCTGGCGGACCTCGTCAATCCCGATAGTGGAGTGGATGTCGGTTTCGAGGCACAGGACACCAGCGCCTATGCCAACGCCGACCTCTATACCATCGGCGAGGTCCAGCTACAGCCGCTGTTCGTGTTCGCCAGCGCCGATTTGGGACGGCGCATCGGGCTGACCGACCTGCGCGGCCGCAAGATCGTCATGCCGCCGGCGGACAGTGCAACCAGCGACGCCGCAATGCGGGTGCTGCAACTCTACGATGTCACGCCCGACAACACTTCCTTTACGTTCATGCAGCTTACTGATGCGGCGACTGAGCTGCGGGCCGGTCACTTCGATGCCGGCGTGTTCATGCTGGCGCCGGAGAACGAGGTGGTGCGCGGCCTCGCCGTCTGGTCGGGGGTGCGCCTGGTGTCAATCGGCGAGGCGAAGGCGATCGCAAAGCACATGCCTTCGCTGCGGCCGATCGTGCTGGCGCGCGGCATGTACGATGTCGGGGATGGGATTCCGCCGACCGACGTCGCGATGCTCGCTGCGACGGTCGATGTCGTGGTGCGCAAGGGGCTGCATCCGTACCTGATGTATGCGTTGCTGGACGCGATGGCACAGGTGCACCGCGGGTCGACCCTGGTCAGCAGCGCCGGTGCCTATCCAAGCATTACCGGTACAGATCTGCCGGTTCACGGACTGGCGCGGGAATACTACCGGTCCGGGCTGCCGTGGATTTATCGCAACCTGCCGCCGGCGCTGGCGGCCTTCGTCGATCGTTACCTCTTGGTCGCGCTGTCCCTGTTCGTGCTGGCGGAGCTGTATCGGTTCTCGCGGTACCTCGCCGAATTGGGGAGTGCCGTCCTGTGGTGGCGGCGCAATCGAAGGTGCTGAGCGGATGCCAGTGAACGACCCGTTCCGTCCAAGCGACCATACCGGCTTGCTGATGCATGCCTTGCGGGCCGGCGCGCCGGGTTATCGCCGCGGCAGCGGGCTCGACATGGGCGTTGGCAGCGGGGTGCTTCTGGCGGCGCTGGGTGAGCTGGGCGTTCAACGGCTGGTCGGTGTGGACATCGAGCCGGCTGCACTGCATTCCACCGCGACGCTGCTCCGTGCCATGCACCTGCTGGAGCGGGCCACGCTGCTGCGTGGTTCGCTGTGGGAGCCGGTCGGCGCGGCGCGTTTCGATATCGTGCTGGCGAATCTGCCGCACTTCGCCGCGACCGAGCCGAGCGATCCGGAGCGGTCACCGCACTGGAGTATGGGCGGTGCGGACGGGCGGCGCCTGCTCGACCCGTTCCTTGCCGGCCTCAAGGCGCATCTCGCAGAGAACGGTGTCGCGCTGATCACCCACAATGCCTTCGTCGGCGTCGATCGCACCGAGGCGATATTGCTGGAGCACGGGCTCGTATCGCGTGGCGTGCTTGCCACCACGGTGCCTCTGCATCCGGTGAAGACAGCGCTGCTGGAGGCGGCAGTGAGGGCGAGATTCAACGGTGCCGGGATCTGCCGGCTTGGACCATATGAGTTCGCTGATGTGCAGATACTCGAGATCCGGCGCGCCTAGCCTCGGTCTCGTCGTGTTGGGCCGGGTCAGGCCAGGCCATGATCGTGGGACAGCGTGTTTCGCATCCTTGTCGCGATAATTCTGCTCGCGCTGTTGCCATCGGCCCACGCAGACGAGTCGCGCGCGATGACCGCGGCGCAGCGGATACTGGATCAGGCGCGCGCCAGCGTGGCCGGAGACTGCACGCGGACGTCCGAAGTGCTGGCACGAGTCATATGCAAGGGACAACTGCGTGTTGGGCTGCGCAGCTACTATCCGGGCTTCTCAGTGCGGGACAAAACTGGAGCGTTCGCGGGGTACGAGGTCGACATCGCCCGCCGAATCGCTGATTTTCTCGGCGTTCGCCTGGTGCCGGTCGTGGTGGACACCAAGACGCGCATCCCATTCGTCGCCGGTGGCGACATCGATCTCGTCATCGCCACGATGAGCCACAATGTGCAGCGCGACGCCGAGGTGCGGTTCATTCGCCCACACTACTACCAATCGCGATCGGTGGTGGTCGGCGCACGGGACAGTGAGGTGCGCCGCTGGGACGATCTTGCCGGCCGGACGGTGTGCCTGCCGTCAGGCGCCATTGCCAACATCATGTTCACCCGTCGCCACATTCGCATCCTGACCTTTGACCGACCGGAGCAGCTACTCGATGCGCTGGAATTCAAGGAGTGCGCGTTCGTCATGCATGACGAAACGTTTTTTGCCGAGGCGCTCATGCGGCCGGACTGGATGGCCCGGTTTGCGGTGAAGTTCGGCTTCGCGCCGCTGCCTTGGGGTATGGCCGTGGCGCGCCAGGGGGCGCCGCAGTTCGCCGCGCTGCTCGACGCGCTGAGTGTCGGGTTCCACGCCGAGGGCGTATTCCTACGGCTCGCGCGCGATCATGGGCTGGACGACGCCTTCCTGTTGAATGAGGAGCCCCGCTGGGCTTCGCCTCGCTGTGTTGCCGCGGACGGCACCACAAATACAAGTTGCCTGATCCCACCGGTGGACACGGCGGATGCGAGCGACGTCTCCGCGATGGCGGCACGGGCGGCGTGGCTGGAACGGGTCACGACGAATCGGCTTGGGCTTCGGCTCGATCTGTCGCTGTTGAAGCACCGGAGCGCAATCGGTCTTTTGATCGGAGGTGTCTGCTATTCCCTGGCATTGGTGGTCGGCACCGTGCTGACAACCACGGCGTGCGCATTGTCGTTCGCGTGGCTGATGACGCACGGTCCGATGGTGCTGCGCCGTGGCGTCGGCGGGCTGACGGCGATCGGTCAGACCAGTCCGCTGCCGCTGCTGTTGTTCTTTGGTTATTTCGTGGCCGGCGGCGTGACGCAGTACAACGGACACGTGGCGCTCGTCGCTTCCGTGCTGGTCATCGGGATTTACAACGGCGCGAACGCGGGCCGGGCGATCAGGGATGCAAATCAGGCGGCGCAGGGGCGATCGTTCATTGCCGCGGTATCGGTGGCGGGAATCCAGCTTGTCGCCTTCCTGATCAATGCGACGAAGGGCAGCCCAGCCGCCGGCATGATCGGTGTGCCTGAGTTCCTCAACGTCATGACGGACCTCACCGCTTATTCGCGCGACCGTGTCGCGGTGTACCTGACGCTGCTGGTGTTCTACACCGGTCTGGTGCTGGCGGTGATCGCGCTGCTCGCGCGGCTGGAGACAAGGCTTGGTCGTTTCGCACAGCGGTCGCCATGATGGGGATGGTGCTCACCTTCGCGCCTGAGCTGCTGGCTGGCTTCCTGGTCAACCTTCAGGTGGCGGCCGGAGCGGTCACGGTCGGGCTCGCGGTCGGGCTGCCGCTGGCAGTCCTGCGGGACCGGCTGCCGGGTTCGCGACGCGTCGTCTGGCCGTGCGTACGGTTGATGCAGGCGGCGGCGGTCTATGTGGTCATGTATTTCATACTGAGCGTGGTGTCGCGTGACCTGTCGTTGTTCGGGGAGCCGGTGGCTGGGGTGCTGGCGGTCACCCTCGCACAGTCCGTCTATATGAGTGCCTATGTCGCCGAGAACGGGTATCGGGCGCTCGAGCACCTGCGGCGCGACGAACGGGACCTAGCGCTGCTGTTCCTGCCGAACCTGCTGCGCGGCACCGTTCTGGTGGTGATGTCGTCGGGGTTCGGCGCGGCGATCGGCGTGTCGGAGGCGGTCGCGGTGACGATGCGCGAGGCCGAGAGGCTGCACTCTGCCGGCGAGCGGGTGGCGTTGTTCCTGATGGTGATCGCGCTGTTCGCGGCGGTCTTCGGCGGGGCCAATGCGGCGATCCAGCGGCTGGTGCGGCGGCTTTCCGTGCCGCGCAGACCTGCTCCTGTCGAGGTCAAACAGGTATGATCCTTCTCTCAGAAGATGGTCGGGGAAAGGAATTGATGTTCGACCTCGATCGGTTCTTTGCCGATTGCCAGGCAGCGGCTGCCGCTGATCTCAGCCATCGGCTGGTGCGCGAGGCGGTGGCGCACGCGATGAGCGAGCCGGACGCAGTGCTGACAGCGTTGGGCGCACCCAAGCGAGCGGGGATCAACGTGATTTATCGCGCGCCGAACCTGACGGTGCTGAACGTGATCTGGGGTCGCGGCATGACGATCATGCCGTATGACCATCGGATGCGGGCTGTGATCGAAGACAACATCTACTGGCACCGTCTGCCGGCCGATGGCGACCGCGAGATCGAGGCTGCCGGCGCGCGCTCGCTTTGCCGCGGGGACTGCACGCCGCTGGGTCCGGAGATCATCTCCAGTAGCCGCGCTTCAGTCGATGCGGGCGTAGGGCAGTCGTCGCGCGAGCCAGCAGCCCACCTCGACGTCGGTAACGCGGCCTGCGGCGTCGCGACGAAAGGCCAGGGTCCAGTCGCCGGGCGGGGTGTGGTCGAGCGCTCGGGGGCAGGGCAATACCCATAGATCCGGGCCGACCGGCCCGAGCAGTTCCATGCGACCTTGGCCGAGAAAGCCCGAAAAGCCGCCGTAGAGCACGCCACCGGCGTCGGCCACGGTCAGCTCGGCGCTCAGTTCCGCGCAGCAATAGCGCCCGGCGACGTCGGTCGCAGGCTGTCCGTCGCATGGGATCAGACGCGAGCTTTGGTTGTCCAACGGCCGCTCCATCCATAGCCCGCCCTCATGGGGACGCAGCCGCACGCCGTCGCCGCTCGCGCTGCCGTCGGCTTGCATGTCGAGAAGGTCCGGGAAATGTCCGTAGCGCAGACGCACCTGCCCTTCGGTGGCGGCCTCGATGCGCACCGAAAGTCCGGTTTCCGGTTCGCGATAGGCACCAAGCCAGAGCGGCGCGGGACCGGCTGTGGGACGCCGAGGCCGATTCTCGTCCACCACCGCGGCGAGCAGATCCACCGCCGCCTCATGCGAGTCCGAGAGGTGGTTGAACATGACCACGACCGAGACGCGCTCGGCGGGGACGTAGAGACGATGGCTGCGCCAGCCGCGCAGCGCACCGCCATGGGCGGTGACCGCGCGGCCCAATTCGCTCCGTCGAGCGAGGCCGAAGCCGTACGCCGACGGCGTGCCATCGGCGAAGGTCACCGGGACGGAGAGGCGGCTATAGAGCGCGTCCGCATCGTCGCGCGTTGCGTCGATGTGGCGCTCCCACGCGATCATGTCATCGAGACTGGCGCCGAGACCTGCATCGCCGGTCCACAGGATGCGGTTCTCCGCGGTGCGGAACCCGCCGGTAGGCGTTCCTTCGTAGCCCTGTGTGCCGTCGGGCATGGCCGTGGTATCGGCGGCCAGCAATGCGGTCGCCATCCCAGCGCGATCGAACACACGGGCACGCAGCAGCTCCGAGAAGCTTCGGCCGGCGCGCTGCTGCACGATCTCCGACAGGATGCGAAAATTCTGGTTCACGTAGGAGTGGCGCGTGCCCGGCGGAAAGTGCAGCGTGCGCGTGCCCCCAATCACGCGTGCAGCCTCGGTATCGCCGAATGGGGCTTCGACCGGCGAGCCATGCAGCATCGCCACCGCCCAGTAGTCGCGCAGGCCGGACTGGTTGTGACACAAATGCAAAGCGCTTGGCGCCGGCTGCTCCAGCAGCGGCAGACGGGCGCGCACATCGGCATCCAGCACTGACGGGTCGGGACAGACATCCAGGACGACGGCGCAGGTGAACTGCTTGGTGATAGAGCACATGCGGAACAGCGTGCGCGGCGTGAAGGGGATGCGCCTCTCGGCGTTGGCCCATCCCCATGCGTGGCGAAGCAGCACCTCGCCATTGCGCAACACGGCGACCGCGCCGCCGGGTCCGGGATAGGCGCGCGTCAGCGTGTTCACAGCGTGGTCGAGGCGTGCGGCGAGCGGGGCGGACATGCCCGGCACTGTCGCGCGCGCGATCGGGAGGGTAAAGATGGGCGTAGGCGCATCGACGCCGGAAAAAGACAAAGGGAGAGAAACAATGTTGAAGCACGCCGCCGCGACGGCTCTTGTGCTGCTCGCCACCACCGCCATCCCGGCCGGCGCCGCGCCCTACATGATTGTCGGCAATGACGAGAAGCCTGGCACCGACGCCCAGGGCAAGCCGATGGTCAATCCGACCGGCAGCGACACCGTGGTGATCTTCGACCTGGCGAAACCCGAGGATCCGAAGGTCGTCGCCTCACTGAAGCTGGAGAACTCGGTCGTCGGACCGCCGACCAATCTGGCGATCTCGCCCAATGGCAGCATCGCGCTGGTTGCCAACTCGATGACCGTCGCCGAGGACAATGGCGTGCGCAAGATGGTGCCGACCGACAAGCTGTTCGTCATCGACATGAAGGCCAATCCGCCGAAGCTGGTGCAGACGCTCACTTTGGGCAAGCAGCCGTCGGGCCTGTCGTTCAGCCCGAAGGGCGACATGGCGCTGGTGTGCAACCGCGCCGACGGCACCATCAGCGTGCTCAAGATCGACGGCACCAACGTGACCCAGACAGATACCGTGCAGATCGGCCCCGGCGTATCGCATGTGGTGTTCACGCCAGACGGCAAGCGAGCGCTCGCGGTGAAGTCGCCCGACAACAAGGTTGCGGTGCTGGATGTCGATGGCGGACAAGGTCAGCTACAACAAGCTCGACATCCCGACCTACCTGTTCCCCTACAACGTCGTGGTTTCGCCCGACGGCAAGCTGGCGATCACCGCCGACAACGGCAACGGCGGGACGTCCGATGGCAGCCTGGATGCGGCCACGGTGATCGATCTGGAGGGTCCGCATCCGCATGCGATCGCGCACATCACTGTTGGGGACGCGCCAGAGGGATTGGCAATGAGCCCGAAAGGCGACCTCGCCGCGGTGCTGAACGTCAATGGCTCCAACAGCAAGCAGGCGTGGTTCTACCACCCGACCGGGGCCGTCACGGTCCTGCGCATCCAGGGCAAGACGGTGACACCGATCAAGACGATCGAGGTCGGTGCGCTGCCTGAGCCGATAGCGTTCTCACCCGACGGGCAGTATATATACGTTGGCAACTACATCGATGAGGATTTCTCCATCCTGAAGGTGAACGGCACCGACGTTACCGACACCGGCAAGCGGTTCAGGGCAGGCGGCCATCCTGCGTCGATGCACATGGGGCCATGATCGCCCTCAGTTTCCCACCGACTGCACCTGCGAGAAATTGACCGACAGCGCGCCCAGCTCCAGTTGCATACCGGTCGACTGGCTCTGCACACCGGTGGCGGTGCCGACGACGCTTGTGGGCAGCGTGGTCGTGGTGCCATCGGAATTCCCGGCGGTCACAACCACCTTGTAGCTGCCGTCCGGTACCGTCGCGCCGGGACCTGTTGGTGCCGTTCCACGACCAGCTGTTGCTACCCGTCGACGACATCATCATGTTGTCGGTCAGCTTGTTGCCGTTGGCATCGTAGATCGCGATATCAACCGGCTCCGCCGACGGCGTGGTGAACTGGACCGTCCCTTGTCCGTTCTGCAGCGGCACATGATCGGAGGTCACGGTGATCTGCTTGCCGGTCATTGCCGAGGCCTGCATCACCTCGCCGGACTGAGTGAGCTGGATCAACTGCGTCAGGCTGGTGTTGGTGTCGATCTGCTGTTCGACACTGGAGAACTGCACCAGCTCGGTGGTGAACTGATTTGTGTCCATTGGACTGCTCGGGTCCTGGTTCTGTAACTGTGTCATCAGCATGTTGAGGAAATCGCCGAAATTGGCGGACAGCGAATTCAGCGCGGCGCTGCCGGTCTGCGACGCCGCGGTCGATCCGCTCGTGGTCGCAGCGGCAGCATTGGCGATCGCGCTGTTCTGCTGCGCGGTAACGGAAGCGAGACTCATGGGGCGGTTCCCTTTCGCGTCATGCGGTGATGTCGAGGCCGCCGCGCAGCCAGCCAGTCAGGCCGATCGGCGTGAATTCGGTTTCGCTGTCATCCGGCGCGAGGTTTTGCTGGCGTCCGGACTGACCGCCCTGTCTCGGCGCGCCGTGCGAACCATCGTTGCTCAACCCGCCCGCTGCCACCCCGGGCGCTGGAGCGGTGCCGGCTCGCTGCGCGCGCCGGCTCGGGTGAGGCGACGTGGAAAGTGACGCTGCGTCCCTCCGCCGGCACGCCGGCGAGGTCCAGCGCATGCTGCAACTGCGGCTGGTCGCGCAGCAGCAGGGTAAGTGTCTCGGGCTTCTCGACTGTGATCTCGACGCGCGCCGCGGCTTCGGGTGGGCGGTCGATGCGCACCTGCACGTGGCCCAACTCAGGTGGATCGAGCCGCACGGTCAGCCGCTGCGCGCCGTCCGGCGCATGGCCCATCTGCACGAGCGCCGGTGCGAGCTGCGCGGCGGGCGATGCGGCGTGTGAAGGTGAAGCAGCGGCGGTCAAATTCGATGGCGCCGACGGAGCCGCTGTCTCCGGCAGAGCCGCCGGCATTTGCGGCGTCAGTTCGATGCCCGGCAGCGCAGCGGATTGTGCAGGCGCGGTCGCTTGCGCATCCTGCGGTGACGGTGATGGCGCCGCATCGACCGAGACTGACATCGGAGCGGCTGGCGCTCCAATGGGCTGCGGCGAAGGGGCGGATTTGACGAGCGTCTTCTGTTCCGGTGCTTCGGCGTGCTGTTGTGGTGCCTCGGGCGCCGCATGCTCGGGCGTGCTATCGGGCGGCGGCGTCGCCACGGCCAACGGCTGCACATCGGTTGGCAAGGCCAACTGATCAACTGGGATCGAGACCGGTGTGGCACGCGTGGGTGTGCCGCGCCGAACCGGCTGGCTCTCGGGCGGCGCCTTGGACGTGTTGGCGCCGCGCGGCGCTCGGATTGCCGTCTCCGGAGGTGGCGGCGCGAATGCTGTCGGTGAGACCTGCGCGGCGAGCGATGCGGCTGGTGACGCTGCGATTGCGGCGGCCAGATTCGATGGCGTCGGCGGAGCCGCTGTCTCCGGCAGAGCCGCCGGCACGGGCGGCGTCAGTTCGACGGCCGGTAACGCAGCGGATTGTGCGGTCGCGGCCGCTTGCGCATCCTGCGGCGACGATGGCGTCGCATCGACGGGGACCGAGGTCGGCGCGCCTGGCGCTTCAACGGTCTGCGGCGACGGGGCGGTTTTGACGACTTCCTTCTGTTCGGGTGCTTCGGCGTGCTGTCGAGGCGCCGCAAGCTCCGGCGTGCTACCGGGCAGCGGCGTCGCCACGGGCAACGCCTGCGCATCGGTTGGCAAAGCCTGCTGATCAACTGGCACCGAGACCGATGTGGCGCACGGGTGTGTGCCGCGCCCAACCGGCCGGGTCTCGGACGGCGCCCTGCGCGAGTCGGCGTCGCTCGGGGCACGGATTGCCATCTCCGGCGGTGGCAACGCATACGCTACCGGCGCCCCCGACGGGGTTTGACCTGGCTGCAGTGTTGGGACACTCGCCGGCGGATCGTCGGTTGCCTGTGCAGTCGCCGTTGCGGCATCCGTCGGCGCGGCGGGTTGATTAGCGGTTGCCACAGCGGCCAACAGCTTTCCCAGTGCATCCCCAAACGCCGTCGTCGCGCTGGGTAATTTGCCGCCGACCACGGCTGTTGTCGAAGCAAGCGACATCGTCGTCGACGCAGTCGGCAATGGTTGTGCGGCAGGCATGCTCGGCTGCATCGTGATCACTCCTGGGCAGGAGCGATCAGCAAACAATGTGCCAACGATTGTCACGCTACACCCGGCATGCCGTATCACCGAGGAAGCACGTCGGCACTAAATGCCGGGCCGGTTCTGCCGCCGAGCATCGTTTCCGCCGCGCTTCAACAACAGATTCAGCGCCGAAACGCTGGCACGTTTCCTGCGATGGAACGCGCAAGCGAACCGTTGGAGCGATTCCCATGTCCTTGTTCGGCGCAATGAATACTGCAGTCAGCGGACTGTCTGCGCAGTCGAACGCCTTCGGCAACATCAGTGACAACGTCGCCAACAGCCAGACTGTCGGCTACAAGCGCGTCGACACGAGTTTCATCGACTATCTGACGACGAGTACCTGCCGCGAACAACGTCCCGGGTTCCGTGGTGACACGACCCGACTACGTTAACAACGTCGAGGGTACCATCACGCAGACCGACAACCCGCTTGGCCTTGCGATCACCGGCCAGGGGTTCTTCGCGGTCTCGACACAGGCCGGGACGGCAAACAGCCTGCCGACGTTTGCGACACAGCAGGAATATACGCGCGCCGGCGACTTCCAGATGGACAAGAACGGCTACCTGGTGAACTCGGCTGGCGAATTCCTCAACGGCTGGCCGGTCACCAAGGGTGTGGTGAACCAGAACACCCTGACGCCTATCCAGGTCTCACAGACCGTCTTCAATCCAATCGCGACCGGCACTGTCACCCTCTCGGCCAACCTGCCGGCCACACCGACCGCCGGCACGGCGACAGCCGCCACGCCGATTTCGTCTGATATCGATGTCTATGATTCGCTCGGCACGATGCATACGGTGACCCTCAACTGGCAACTCAATCCAGCTATGGTCGGCCCCCCAGTGGTTCCAGCCAACAACTGGACCGTTAACGTTTCAATACCGGACGATGCCGCCTTCACGGGTTCCGCAAATGTCACGTTCGGGACCGGTGCTGCGGGAGGCTTGCCGGCCGGCACTGTGAGTGCCGTGGACACACCGACCAATAGCGTTACCGTCGGCGCAGCCTACGACCCGGCAAACCCGGCAGCTCAGCCCGCAACGCTGACCCTCAATGCGAACTTCGGATCCGGCGCGCAGCCGATCGTTCTCAACCTCGGAACCTACGGGGGGACCAGCGGCCTCACGCAATATGCCGGCACCGATTATAACCTGCGTGGGCTGACGCAGGATGGCGTTCCGCCGGGCGCCTTCTCATCCGTCAGCACCGCGACCAATGGCGACATCGCGGTCAACTACGACAACGGACAGTCGCACGTGATCGCCAGAGTGCCACTGGTCACCTTCAACGATCCAAACGGGTTGCAGCGCCAGAATGGGCAGGCATTTACCGCCTCGCAGGATTCCGGCGGGCCGCTTGCCGAGACGGCCAACACCAACGGTGCCGGCGGTCTCGTCACGCAATCGGTCGAGGGCTCCAACGTTGATATCGCCACCGAGTTCTCCAAGCTCATCGTCGCGCAGGAGGCCTACTCAGCCAACACCAAGATGGTGACCTCCGCCGATCAGATGCTGCAACAGACCGTCAACATGAAGCAGTAGGAGTTGCCTGGTGACGATCAGCGCCGCATTGTCGATTGCCACTGGCGGATTGGCGAACATCAACAGCCAGCTGGCCCTGGTATCGCAGAACGTGGCGAATGCCAGCACGCCGGGCTACTCGGTCGAAATCGGCACGCAACAGAGCCTGGTGGCCGATGGCGTGGGGTTGGGCGTGCGCACTGGGCCCGCCACGCGCGACGTCGATGCCGCATTGCAGGCGGAAGTGTTCAGTCAGAACGCCACCGTCGCGGGTCTGCAGACGCGGCAGAACGCATTGCAGGCGATCGATGCGGTGCAGGGAACGCCAGGTCAGGGCTCCGATATCGCCAGTCTGATCGGCAATCTCCAGGATCAGTTCTCCACGCTGCTGAACGACCCGAGCAGTCAGGCGCAGCAAAGCCAGGTGGTCTCCGCCGCAACCACTCTGGCGCAGGGCATCAACACGCTGAGTGATGCCTACACCACCCAGCGACAGACCGCGCAGGACAATATAGTCGCCGAGGTGGCGACGCTGAACAGCACGCTGGGCAACATCGGAGGCCTCAGCAATCAGATCGTCGCGCTGAAGGCGAGCGGCCAGAGCACCGCCGATCTGGAGAACCAGCGTGACGCGGCGGTGGCGACGCTGTCGCAACTCGCCAGTGTTAAGGTGCTGGAGCAGCCGAACGGCGACGTGTTGATCACGACCACCGCAGGCCTGACGCTGCCGACACACGGCACCACCAATCCGCTGAGTACCAGCGACGTGAACATCGCACCGAATGACTTTTATCCGAATGGCGGCATCCCGGCCATCACGCTTGGCAGGGTCGATGTCACCAGCCAGCTACAAGGTGGTCAGATTGGCGCCAACATAGCGCTGCGAGACACGACACTGCCGACCGACCAGGCGGAGCTCGACGAGCTGGCGGAAAATACGGCGAGTCGCTTCTCCGCCAACGGCCTGACTCTGTTCACCGAGCCGGACGGAACACTGCCGGTGAACACGCCGCCGCCGACACAGAGTGGTTACGTCGGGTTTGCCAACTCGATACAGGTCAATCCGGCAGTGCAGACCAATCCTTCGATGGTGCGGGACGGCGACATCCCACCGGTGCCCGCGCTGACCGGCTACACCGGCATCATCAACGTAGTGCTGAACAATGTGCTGGGAGGCAATCCGCCACTCGTCTCCCAGGTCTCCGGCCTTGGGCCGGCGGCCAATCTGAACGCGCCATACGTGTCGCCAACCACATTGGGTCAGCTCGCGTCCACCATACTTGCCGCGCAGTCGCAGGACAGCGCCACGACGACCAACCAGCTTGCCACCGAGCAGGCGGTACAGACCACGCTCAGCAGCAAGCTCTCGTCGCAGAGCGGCGTCAATATGGATACCGAGATGTCGAATATGATCCAGTTGCAGAACGCCTATGGCGCCAACGCCAAGATCATCGCCGCGGTGCAGTCGATGTGGACGCAGCTCCTGAATTCGGTCCAGTGAGGAGGCGGCAATGAGCGGCATCAGCGGCGCTGTGGGTCCATCTGACTACGGCATGATGAGCGGCCTGGTCGCCAATGCGGCCTCGGTGAAGCAGAAGCTGGATCGGCTTACCAATCAGGTGAGCACCGGACTGGAGGGCGATACCTATGCCGGGCTGGGCAGCGGCGCGTCGGTGTCGCTCGACCTGCGGCCGCAGATCGCCAGCATGCAGACCTGGCAGAACAACGTCGATGCTGCGACAGGCCGCATGTCGGTGGCACAGACGGCGCTGACGCAGATCCAGTCGATCGCCTCCAACTTCTATGCGCAGCTCAACAACCTGGACGGCGTCGATCCCAGCGAGATCGACAGCGTCGCGGCGAACGCCCGCGATGCGCTCGGGCAAGTGGCGGAGCTGCTGGACACCCAGGATGGCGGTGCCTACGTGTTCGCCGGACAGGACACCAGCAACCCACCGGTGCCGGATCCTGACGACATAACGAATACCACTGCCAACCCCACCGGCTTCTTCGGGAGTATCAACGCGGCAGTAAGCAAGTTGGGTCAACCAGGCTACGACGTAGCGACCGTTGCCAACTATACCCTCCAGGTCGCCGAGTCCGGCAGCACCGGGCCTTCGCCCTTCTCTGCCTACTTGTCTGACTATGGCACACCTGCTGTTCCTTCGCCCCCTCCACTACCAACCATTCAGGTCGGCAACAATAAAAGCGAGACCGTTGGTCTGGCAGCAAGTGCCAACTCTCTGATCCCGGTGTCGGTGTCCGGCACCTCCGCCATCCCTGGCGTTCCAACCACCACCGGCTCGTACATGCGCGACGTGCTGCGGGCGCTGGCGACGATCGGTTCGCTCAGCAGCTCGCAGGCGAGTGACCTGGGCTTCCAGGACCTGGTGCAGGACACACGCGTCAGTCTGTCGGGGTCGATTACTGCAATGGCGCAGGACACCGGTGTACTCGGCAACGTTCAGTCGTCATTGACCACCACCCAGACGCAGCTTTCCGACACCCAGACTGCGCTGACCGGCCAGGTCTCGTCGGCCGAAGACGTCGATATGGCGGCGACAATGTCGCAGCTTTCACTGGTGCAGACACAGATGCAGGCCTCATATCAGCTCATCGCTACGCTGAGCGGCCTGTCGTTGGTGAAGTTTCTGCCGACATGATGCTGAAAACGCGCCAGACTTCACTGGCCGTTAACTCGGGGACGTCAGTATGGTCCCATTCCCGCAAAAGGCGGGGGCATGCGTAACTATGGACACAAAGGGTAAGACACCATGTCCCTCCTGAACTCCGTGAATACCAACATGGGCGCGATGATTGCGCTCGAGTCGTTGAACAAGACTAACACCGATTTGGCCGCGGCGCAGAAGCAGGTCTCCACCGGCTTCCGCGTAGCCGACAGCACCGACGATGGTGCCGCCTATGCCATCGCTCAGTCGGTACGATCTGCCGTCGGCGGTCTGACCAGTGCCAACCAGCAGCTCGGCAACGTGCAGGGGCTGCTGTCCACCACGCAGACGGGCCTGAACGACATCTCGAACACGATGGCGAGCATGCGTGCCGTGCTGGTGAAGCTGGGGGACCAGAACAACCAAGGCGCTGACCGAACGAACTATGTGAACCAGTACAATACCTGGCTGGCTCAGGTGAAGTCGGACATTCAGGACTCGGTCCTACAACAACAAGACCCTGATCGGGAACATCAGCACCGCCAACGGCAAATTTGGCGCTGTAAATGTCGTGCGGAACGAAGTGGGCTCTACATACAACATCGCCACGTACAGTGGTTCGGCGTTGTACAATGCCCTGACTCTCACGCATATGCTGCTTACAACCGGCACGTCGACTGCGATCAATGCAGCCGCCATATCGATCGGGGCGCTGATGACGAGCACCGGTGCCTTTATGACCCAGGCAAGCAGCGTCAACAAAGGGCTGAATACGATTGGTGCAGCGATTAACTACGTGGGTGATCAGGTAACCTTCAACAACAACAAGATCGACGCGTTGAACAGCGGTATCGGCGCACTGGTCGATGCCGATCTGGCGAAGGAGTCAGCGCAGCTCCAGGCGTTGCAGATCCGCCAGCAGTTGGGGACCCAATCCCTGTCGCTGGCGAATCAGGCACCGCAAACGCTGCTGAGCCTGTTCAAGTAGTAGGCCAGCCGAGATCCGGGCCGGGCGTGGAGCCCGGACCGGGCTCGGCGCCAAATTGAGCCGACAAGAATGTCGGCGACGTTCTGCACCGCCCCGCGTCGTACTGTGCGGGATCCTGCCAACAAGGATAAGGCGCATGTCTAATCTTGTTTTGGAGCTGCGCCAGGGTGAAATGATGATCGTCAACGGTGCGCCCATCCGTTTCCGCACCAAATCCCGCATCGAGCTGACCGCGAAGGCGCGATTCCTGTTCGGTAAGCAGATCATGGGGCCCGATCAGGCCGACAGTCCGGCGCGGCGCATCTATTTCGCGCTCCAGTCGGCATATATCGGTTCTGACGAGGAACGCGCCGGTGGGCTGATCGATGCGCGCGAACTCATTACTGCCTTCAAGGACGCGACCACATCCACCCTGGCCTGCGAGATTCTGGATCGTGCCCTGGCCGCTGCCACGGCAGATGATTGCTACCAGGCTTTAAAGCTCGTGCGACGAATCATCCGTCATGAGGATGCGGTACTGGGCCGCGTGCCCCAGCAGGCTGGTCTTGTGGTCGCATTGGCATCTCAGAAGGACAGCGAACAACCATGCCGAACCTGACCCTTGCGACGCGCGCCTATGAGGCAGCCGCAAATCATCGCAGTCCCCGCGAGCAGGAGGCGGACGTGTTCCGTCATGCCATCGGCGCGCTGAAGGCTGCGCAGGATGCCGAACCACTGTCGCGCGTCAGGGCACTGGCGGACAACCAGCGACTTTGGCTGGCAGTGACGGATCTGATGCGCGATCCTGCCAACGCTTTGCCGCAGTCCTTGCGGGCCTCGATCGTGTCGGTAGGGCTTGCCGTGCAGCGCGAGATGAATCGAGACGCGCCTGACTTCGATTTTCTGATTTCCGTCAATGAGAATATCGCGGCCGGCCTGTCGTCGGCCGGTTGAGACACGTCATGAGCACAACGCTCAGCTATCTGACGACGCTGTTCAGCACGATATCCGGCACTTCGGATAGCTTCCTGACGGCACTCTATGGCTCTGGAGGACAGAGCATGAACTCGTTGGGCCAGAACCCGGTGACCGCGCTGACGACGGCGGAGCAGGAACAGACCCAGGGTATCAAGATGACCGCGGCCGAACCCCAGGTGAAGCGCGCGGTCGACACGTTCAATTCAGTGGTCACCAGCGCGAAAAGCGTGCAGCAGCTTCTGGCCAATCCCGATGCGCTCCAGGTGCTGCTGACGGCAAATGGTCTCGGGGATCAGGTGGACTATACCGCGCTGGCGCAGAAGACCTTGACCTCCGATATCAATGATCCGGAATCACTGGCGAACACCCTGGCTGATACGCGGTGGAAGTCGGTCGTGCAGACCTATGATTTCGCCAATAAGGGACTTTCGGTCATTCAGAACCCGAAAGTCGTAAGTACGATTGCCAATGCATATGCCGAGGTCACCTGGCGGCAATCGCTGGATGCAACGACGCCGGGACTTTCGAATGCGCTCACCTTCCGCGGTGAAGCCTCGACGATTAGTTCTGTGGATCAGATCCTTGGCGATCCTGTGATGCGTACGGTGGTCACTACCGCTCTCGGAGTGCCTGAAGAGATCGCCTTTCAGCCGCTCGAGGCGCAGGAGAAGGCAATCAGTTCGCGGCTCGATATAACCAAGTTCCAGGACCCGACGTTTGTGGAGAGTTTTGTCCAGCGATACCTGATAGCGGCAAGTGGCAGCGCCAGCAGTACCGGGCAGACGACAGACATCAGTGCCCTGGCCGTGCAGGCTCAGGGGCTGGTTGTGTAAGGCGCGGGATCGGTTCGCGCCGCAACGTCCGACAATTGCAACTCATGGCTCAAAAGGAGCCCGCAGTGCACGTTCTGAAGGCCACGTGTGATCCTGATGCCCTGCTTCAGCGCACAGCTGCGTTGATCGAGAGTGGCCACACGGGTGCGGCCCGTCCGTTGCTGGCCGCCGCGCGCCGCCTGTCGCCCGCTTCACCGCGTCACGCCGAATTGGCCGCGCGGATCGCCATGCGGGAGGGCCGTCTTGATGAAGCGCAACAGGAACTCGACACAGCGATTGCTGCCGCCCCGTCAAACCCCGACCTGCGTAAGCTTCGGGCCGAAGTCCGCCGGAAGCGCGACGATTGCGCCGGTGCGGCGGAGGACGCGGCAGAGGCTGTTGTGTTGGTTCCGAGTGACCCGGTCGCCAAGGCGCTGCTGGGTGTATTGATGCTGGACTTGCATTTTCCGGGTAATGCCGTGGCCTGTCTTCGTGAGGCAGTCGCGGCAGAGCCGGCGAACCCGGCGTTTTGTGAGGCGCTGGCCGCGACGTACGAAGCCTCGGGAAACCCAGATGCGGCGCTCGCGACGCTCGCCGACGGGATAGTCGCGGCACCGGCACATGTGGGCTTACGCAATGCGGCCGTGTTGCTTTGCGTGCGTCGTCGAGACTTCGCCAACGCGGTCTCTCTCGCTGAAGACGCGCGTGTTGCGGGGGTCGTCGATGCATGCCTATTCGGTCTGAAGGGGCACGCATTTTCCAGCCTGGGGCGCCACGAGGAAGCCGCCGAAGCCTATTCCGAGGCGCTGAAGCTCGGCCCCGATGATCCTTACGTGCGTCATCTTGTCGCTGCGTCCGGCATCGTTCCAAGCGCACCATTCGCGCCGGTCGAATATGTCCGCACGGTCTTCGACGGCTATGCCGATCGCTTCGAGCTGCATCTGATTTCACTCGGCTATCGCACCCCCGGCCTGATCCGCAATGCGTTGGCGCAGCACCCGGTGATTGAATCCGGCGACCGAGTGGGTCCGGTGCTGGATCTCGGCTGCGGCACCGGACTTGTCGGTGTGGCCTTGTCTGACCTCGCGCTTGGTCCACTTGTCGGCGTTGACCTCTCTTCCCGGATGCTGGCCCAGGCGGCTGCGAAGCGCCTCTATGCAGAACTCCACGAAGCCGACCTGATGCAATTTCTTGCCGAAAGTGCCTCGTGCTGGCGCCTGATCCTGGCCGCAGATGTGCTGTGTTACTTCGGCGATCTGCGGCAGGTGCTTGGTTCCGTGCGCGAGCGACTGGCGCCGCAAGGCTGGTTCATCTTCTCGGTCGAGGAGCTCATACAGGATGCGGATGGGACCCATGACAACCGCGATTGGGCGCTGCAGCGGCAGGGCCGGTACGCGCATGCCATGGAATATGTCATGAACACGGCACGGGATACCGGGTTCACCATCAGGCACCTGGATCGCGAGAGCGTGCGTTGCGAGGCAGATGCGCCTGTCGCGGGAATATTCGCGGTTCTGGAGCGCGCGTGAAATGAAGCGCGATGCTGTGCTCGAACGTCTGCGGGGCGGCGACGCAGCCGGAGCGCTTCTCCTGTTCGACAACTCGGCGCCCGACGGCGCAATGGACTGCGAAAAGCTGGCAATTTATGGGATGGTGCTCCTTGCGAATGACCGCCCGACCGAGGCGCTGTCGGCGCTCCGCGAGGCCGTCGCGCTTGGCGAGGATGCACCACCGACATTGCTGAACCTCGCGCTCGCCGAGGAACGCACCGGCAATACGGAGCAGGCGCATTGTCTGATGCGCCGGCTGGAGCAGGAACTGCCCGAGTGGGATGAGCCAAGCCTGCGTCTTGCGGAAAGCCTGCGTGCAACGGGCATGTCGAAGGAGGCGGAACTGGCCTACCGGCGGGTGCTCGAAATCAACCCGCGGCGAGAAGAGGCTCTGCTGGGGCTTGCCGGACAACTGCTTCTGCGAGGGGATGGCGAGGGTGCACGATTGTTGCTGCTGCGCTGCTGCGGCATTGCGCCGTCGCGCGCCGAGACCTGGGATGCGCTCGGCCTGGCGTTGATGCTGGTAGGCGACAGGAACCTCGCCGAGACCGCCTTCGCCGAGGCGCAGCGGCTGTCGCCGCACACATTGGAATTCGCCCTTCATCGTGTCGAAGCCTGCGCGCCCGGCGACGAGGAGACTCTGCTGGCGTGTCTCGAAGTTGCCAGCGAGAGCGATCCCCTCGGCTCCGCGGTCTTGTGCGCGCGCGGCGTGCTGCTTGAGCGGCTCGGCCGTCATGCGGAAGCTGCCGATGTGCTGGAAGTCGCCACGACGCTGACGCCCGAGGCAGACCTGCCAGCCATCATGTTCGCCGATGCGCTGATCCGCTGCGATCGGTTGAAGGATGCCGCGGGCGCCTTGCGGCGAGCGATTGAACTTGACCCTGACAATCCACTCCTTGCCAACAATCTTGCGGCGGTCTTGATGCGCATGTTGCAGCACGCTGCTGCGCGCGAGATACTTCTGGAATCGATCGACAAGCATGGCGAAGACGTTCGCGCGCTATGCAACCTGGCCAGTGCCACGGTCTACAGCGGATTACAGCAGGAGGCGGTGGACGTAGCCACACGCGCGATCGAGCTCGCTCCTGATGATGTCCTTCCGCGGCGAACGTTGTGCAATCTGCTGCCATATCGCGATCCCGTCTCTGGGGCCGAGCTGTTGGTGGCCTTGAGGGAATGCTCGTCGCGTCTGCCGCGACTGCCCGCTCCCCGCTTTGCCAACTGCTCCGATCCCGACCGTCCGCTCATCATCGGGGTGTTGTCGGGGACGCTCAGGATGCATCCTGTCGGCTGGTTGACCATTGCGGGATTCGAAGCTCTTGACCCTGCGGAATACGCCGTCATCTGTCTTGTCCAGGGTAGCATCACGGACTCCATGACGGGCCGCTTCCGTGCGCTGGCCCGCGAGTGGCAGGAAGTGGGTTCGCTGGATGACGTGGCATTGACCGAGAGGGCCCGTTCGCTAGGCATCGACATCCTGATCGACCTGGGCGGCTACGGTGATGCGGGACGCATGACCGCCTGCGCGCATCGACTGGCGCCAGTGCAGATCAAATGGGTCGGCATGCAGAACCACAGCACCGGCTTGGACCAGATGGACTGGATCATCACGGATCGCTGGGAAACGCCGCCTGAGCTCGAGCATGTGTATTCCGAGCGACCCCTGCGCCTGCCGGACGGCTATGTCTGCTACAGCCCGCCGCCCTATGCCCCCGACGTCGGCTCGCTGCCGGCGCTCGATCGCGGCTACATCACCTTCGGTTGCTTCAACAACCTGGCGAAAGTCACGCCGCACGTTATCAACACGTGGTGTGAGGTGTTGCATCGTGTCCCGACCGCAAGACTGGTTCTGAAGACGCACCAGTTCTGCGATGCGCCGACCGCGGATCGCATCCGCGCCGAATTTGCCAAACGCGCCATCTCGCCGGGGAGGTTGGAACTGCGGGGGCCATCCGGACATCGTGCCTTCGTCGAGGAGTACAACGGCATCGATATCGTGCTCGACCCATTTCCGTATTCCGGCGGCCTGAGCACCTGTGAAGCGCTCTGGATGGGGGTGCCGACCGTGACGGTGCCAGGTGAGATCTTCGCCTCGCGCCATTCGGCGAGCCATCTGAGCAATGCGGGCCTGGCCGATTGGGTGGCGCGCGATATTCCGGCATATATCGAGCTCGCAGTGAAAAAGGCCGCGGACGTCGAAGCGCTTGCCGTTCTGCGGTCGCGGCTGCGGGCACAGGTCAAGGCGAGCCCGTTGTGCGACGCTCCGCGTTTCGGCCGCAACCTCGGCGCGGCACTGCGCTTCGCCTGGCGCGAGTGGTGCAGCGAGAGCTGATAGTGCCGCGTGTCAACAGGAGGGCAGGATGCCCGCGCCGCCAAGCGATGACTTCAACATGACGGCCCCAGACGGCGTCAATGGGAGAGAGCCAACATCGCTTACGTACGGCCGCGGACCTGATCCGGCGGATTGGAGCCTTGGGGCAAAGGCAGCACCCCTTGTCGCGCAGTCGCCCGCTGGACATACGTTCGATGGCGATTCTCGAGGATGCCGCGCAAAGCCGCGCATCCTCTACACCAGGCCCTCGATCACCAGTCGTGAAGTGTCCTACGCCACCGACGCCGCCGCGAACGGCTGGGGCGCGCGTTGCTATGACTACCTGGATCGTTTCGAGGCCGCCTTCTCTGAGCACATTCACGTACCTTATGCGATCGCGACGTCCAGCTGCACCGGAGCCCTGCACATGGGCTTGTCAGCGCTTGGAGTGGGGCCCGGCGACGAGGTCATCATTGCGGAATCTAACTGGGTCGCCTCGGTTGCACCCGTCGTCTATTTGGGCGCCACGCCTGTCTTTGTCGATATTAGACCTGACACCTGGTGCATTGACCCAGACCGTGTCGAGGCTGCTCTTACGCCGCGCACGCGGGCAATAATCGCCGTGCATCTTTACGGCAATATGTGCGACATGTCGGCGCTCCAGGCGATTGGCGAACGCCACAATATAGTCATTGTCGAGGACGCCGCGGAGGCGCTTGGGTCGGCCTGGCAAGACCGTAAGGCCGGCGCAATCGGCACTTTCGGGGTCTTCTCATTTCATGGGTCGAAGACGCTGACGACGGGGGAGGGGGGAGCCTTCGTAACCAGCGATAGCGCTCTCTACGAGAAGGTGTTGAGCCTGTCCTTCCACGGACGAGCGCGCGGGCAAACACGGCAATTCTGGCCCGATACGATCGGCTTCAAGTATAAGATGTCCAACATGCAGGCGGCGATCGGTGTCGCTCAGATGGAACGTGTTGACGAGCTGCTGGGGCGGAAGCGTGAGATATTCGAGAGGTATTCTGAGAGACTTTCTGGGTACAACTCAATATCGCTCAACCCCGAGCCGGCAGGCACCCGCAATGGTTATTGGATGCCAACGGCGGTATTCACGAAGCAATCCAGGGTAACCCGGGAAATACTGCTGGCTGCCTTTGCCGCGGAGAATATCGACGCGCGCGTGTTCTTCTGGCCACTGAGCGCGTTACCCTGCTTCCCGTCCGCAATGCACAACATCCACGCCTATGACCTGCCAGGTCGAGCAATCAATCTACCCAGCTATCACGACATGACCGACGATGACATCGATCGCGTGGTCAATGTTCTGACCGGAACGCTGGGTAACTCCGATGGATGAGCAATTCGCGAGCAAGTGCCGCAGCGAAATCGCGGCCCAAGGCGCGGATGCCAAACTGGCGGCCGTGAGCGCCGGCTGGCTCTTCGAGACGGCCAAGTGTAAATATTCGTATCATTTCAAATCGCACGGCCTGCCCATCATCCAATATCCGCAAGACATCGTCATGTTGCAGGAATTGATCTGGTCGATACGGCCCGATCTAATCATCGAGACCGGCATCGCACGCGGTGGCTCACTCGTCATGGGAGCGGGAATGCTGGCTTTGCTGGACCTTTGCGATGCGGCGAAGGCCGGCGGTGCGGTCAACCCCTCGGCGCCAGGTCGCAGGGTGATAGGGGTCGACATTGACATCCGTAGCCACAACCGTGTGGCTATCGAAACCCACCCTCTGGCCGGCTGGATCGATCTCATCGAAGGCTCAAGCATTGATATGGGCATTGTGCGGCAGGTCCGTCAGAAAGTCGCGTGTCTCTCACCAGAAGTTCGGGTATTGGTATGCCTCGATTCGCATCATACGCACGAGCATGTGCTGGCCGAACTTGAGGCGTATGCGCCGCTGGTCACGCCGGGCAGCTATTGTGTGGTGTTCGATACAGTCATCGAGGACATGCCGGACGGGTCCTTTCCCGATCGTCCCTGGGACATAGGTAACAACCCGAAGACTGCGGTCAGGCAATTTCTCCGGAACCATCCGGATTTCGAAATCGACGCAACGATCCCTCATAAGCTGCTTGTGACCGTTGCGCCGGACGGATACCTGAGGCGAAAGTAGGCCGATATGCACCTCGGTGAACGCTTCTATACTGAAGCAGAACTTGCTGATATTGAGTTTCGCCGACTCGGCAAGAACGTCAAAATAAAGCGGTCCGCCGGCCTGTTCTATACCGAGAACATATCCATCGATGATAATACGCGGATCGATGATTTCAACCATAATCGTGGCCAGCAGAGAGCCGATCGTTCTTGGCAAGAATGTGCACATCGCTTCCCATTGCTACATAGCCGGAAGCGACGGCTTCGTGATGGACGACTTCGCGGGATTGGCTCCGGGTGTCCTGATTTTCACGTCGAGTGATGATTATACCGGGAGGATGCTCACGAATCCGACGCTGCCCCGGCATCTTATCGGCGGCCCGGCTGGGCCGATCCACCTCGGAAGACATGTCATCGTGGGTGCAGGAACCGTGATCCTTCCCAACCTTGCCATCGGTGAGGGCGCGTCGGTCGGTGCTCAATCGCTCGTCAAAAGGTCATTGGACGCATGGGGGATCTACGCCGGGTCGCCTGCCCAACTCCTGCGACCGCGCAAGAAGGATCTCCTCCTGCTGGAACAGCAATACCTGTCGAGCCTTCAACAGTAGGTGGAAGCACGCGGAACTCGCGCGCCCATCTTGAACGCATCACCAGGCAAAGAGGATGGGAAATTGACTGATCTGCCGCACGTTGACGTCAATATGATCGTATACAACAGTGTGGCCACGGTGGGGGCTGCCCTGGAGAGCGTGTTGCGGCAGACCTGGCCGGCCATATCGCTGACGGTGTTCGACAATGCATCTACCGACGGCACATTGGACTTGATACAGAGCTACGCGGCCAGACATCCGCAAATTCGCATCAGACGCAGCCGATGCAATGGCGGGAATGGGATCAATATCCAGCGGGCATTCTGGTCCGGCGATGCGGAATATGTCATGCTGAAGACCGGCGACGACCTGATAGCGCCCAACTTCATCGAGACGATGATGGGCGTGCTGCTGAAGCATCCCGGTTGCGCAATGTGTCACGCCGCAGGACTCGTCTTCACCGGTACGGATGAGGTGCAGTACTGTTATCCGCAGGAGCATTGTCTGGACGCGACGGATCCCGATCCGGTGGAACGCGCGCGCCATGTCATGTGGCACTACACCAGCGCGCCAAGCTTTTGGGGCGTGTATCGCCGCGACGCCGTGGACCGGATGTCGATGATCCGTTACCGTTCCGGATCCGATCACGCCATGCTTGCGGAACTGGCGCTGTATGGTGAGATCCGCCATGTCAATGAGCCGCTGTTCTGGCGGCGTGGCGCCGGCCGGCCGGTGCTGGTGCTTGCACGTGCCTCCACGGAGCAGGGCAACCGCGGTGTGCCGCTGGACGACGTTCTGGCGGAACAACGCTGGCGGACGCCGCTGATCACCACGGCCTACACGCATATGGAGATGTTCGCCACGGTGCGACTGCCGCTGTCGCGGCGCCTTGAGCTGATGCGGGCGGTTCCTGAGATCTTCCGTGCCCGCTGGCTGCCGTTGATGGAGCGGGAGGCTGCCGCGCTGCGCGCCGCTTTGCCCGATCTGATGCAGGCGATTGCTGCCGTCGGCCCGGTAGAGGGCGCATGGCTGGCGCGCTCGGTCACCGAGACATTGCTCGGCGCCCAGGCGCTGCTGCCGGAACAGAATTTCGATGCCGATCTACTGGCTGTGGCGGCGCTGACCGGGGAGACATTGCGGCGCCCCGCCACCGCGGCTTAGTACGCGCAATCATTGGGGGGCGAATCACTCCGACACTGTCGCTACGAGGAGCAAAGCGACGAAGCAAATTCGTTCGATGGAGCGAACTTATGACCGGGATTGCTTCGTCGCCACGCTTCTCGCAATGTTACTGATTCCGAGTACCAAGTATTAAGGTGCGGTTAAGCGCCCCGCACCAGCACGACCGCCTCGACTTCTACCGCTATATTGCGCGGCAGGCTGGCCATGCCGACTGCCGAACGTGCCGGCCGGCCCCCTTGCCCCAGCACCTGCACGAACAGATCGGTGCAGCCGTTGATCACTTCCGGATGCTGGGCGAAGTCAGGCACCGCGTTCACCATGCCAAACACCTTAAGCACCGTATCGACACGCTCCAGTGTGCCGACTGCGGCGATCATGTTGACCAGCAAATTCACGCCGCAGAGCTTTGCGGCCTCGTAGCCCTGTTCGACCGTCAGATCGGCGCCGACCTTGCCCGCGATCATCGTCTCGTCGGCGCGGCGTGGGCCGACTCCGGAGAGGAACAACAGATTCCCGGCGAGCCGGAACGGCACATAGTTACCGATCGGCTTCGGCGGCGAGGGGAGGGTCAGGCCGAGATCGGCCAGCCGTTGATCGGCGCTCATATATGGTCCTTCTCACGGCGGATTTGGACGCAAGAGAGGGTGGGTTCCCATGGCTTCCGCTCAGGGAACCCACCGTCAGTCAGTGCAGTGCGTAGAACCCCTTCGCACCGCCAGCCATCACCTGACTGATCGTCTCCTGCGACGCACCCTCGATCAGCTTGCGTACCATCGCAGGCGCACCGGGGAAAAACCCGTCCGGATGCGGGTAGTCAGTGGCCCACAGGATCTTGTTGGCGCCCACATAGTCCACCAGCGGCTTCAGGCAGTGCTCGACCGGCTCGAAGGCGATCCAGCAGTTGCGCTTGAACAGTTCGCTCGGACGCGTCTTCAGGCCGGAATCGTTGAACCCCTTGTCGTCGAAGTGCCGGTCCATGCGGTCCAGCCAGCCGGCAATCCAGCCGCCGCCCGACTCCAGGAAGGCGATGCGGACCTTGGGATGCCGCTCGCACACGCCGCCCCAGATCACCGCCATGCAGGCCAGCATCATCTCCATCGTGTGGGTGATGATGTGGCGTGCACCGCGTTCCTCGAAGCGGTCCATGCCGACCTGCATCATGCCGCTGTTGCCGCCCTCGTGGAATCCGACCGATATGTCGAGCTCCTCCACCATCGTCCAGAACTTCTCGTAGTCAGGATGATGGATCATCTTGCCGTTGTATGGATTGGGCCGCAGGAACACGCCGCGGAAGCCCAGCTTCTCGCGCGCGTACCGCATCTCCTCGATCGCCAGGTCGACATCCTGCATCGGTATCATGGCGATGCCGAACAGCCGGTCGGGATATGGCTTGCAATAGTCGGCGAGCCAGCGGTTATAGGCACGCGACATCGCGGCGGCGGTCGGCGGATCGTTCACCGCGCCGGCGAACAGGCCGATGCTGGGATACAGGAAGGCGGCGTCGATGCCGTCGAGGTCCATATCGGGGATGCGCGCGTGTGGATCGAAGCCGCCCTTGCGTCCCTGCTCGTATTCCATGGCGTCGTCCACCACGGTGCCGTCGCGGGCACCCACCCCGCCCAGGGCACCCAGCCCCTTCTTGCTGCCGAGCAACTGCTCGCCCACCTGAAGGCGCTGCTTGCCGTCCGCATCGCGGATCAGCTTCGGCGCCTTATCGCGGTATTTTGGTTCGATGTAGTCACTCCAGAGATTCAACGGCTCCAGAATGTGTCCGTCGGCATCGATGACATTATAGGCGCGAGCCATGGTCGTTCCTCCTTCAGTGCTTGATCCACTCCTTCATGTAGCGAGCGTAGCAGTCGCGCTCGCCCGGCATCTTCGGCCAGCCAGCGAGCAGCCGCGCGGTGGCCAGCAGAAGCCGATCGCGCAGATGGGTGGAATTGTGGCCGTACTCCTCGAACGTCGAGTGGCTGATCTTCTGGTTGTGCGGATCGTCCTGGAACTTGCACGCCGTGACCGCGAGACGGGCGAGCAGCTTGCTGCGATCGGCGCCGGTCTGCAGATACGCGTTCGCCACGGAGGTCGCCCGCGCGAAGTCGAACGCCATGATGGCTTCGTCCTGCTCGCGCAGCAGTGCATCCGGCGTGCGGCCGCTCAGGTCGTTGGCTGCAAACTCCTGTTCGATGACCGAACCGAACAGCTTGTTGGCACGCGCCGCGTCATTCACGAAGTTGGCCATCAGATACAGGATGCGCGGCTGATAGGGGCTGTCAGACGTGCGCATCCAGTAGTTGGCGGTGTTGCAGTAGTCGAACGGATGCTGGCCCTCGGTAAACTTGCGTGGCACCGTGGTGCGCAGCACCAGTTCAGCAGCGCCGAGCTGGATGGCGTCGCCCAGGCTGCGCAGCGAGATCCCGTTGCGCAGATGCGTGGTGATCTGGTCCCACACGGTCTGACCGTCGGCTTCCATCAGCAGCCGCACCATGTCCTCGACCTGCTCCGGGGTAAGCGGGGTCTGGTTGGTCTGCTTCAGGCTCTTGCCGGCATCCGGAAACGCCTCGGTCAACGTCACGCAGACCGCGTCGTACAGCGAATAGTAGAGCGGCCCCACCGCCATGTCCGGCACGCCGGTATAGTAAACGCCATGCGCGCGATCCCAGCCGATGTGATCGGCGAGATCCACGACGGCTCGCGCGCGCAGCGCCTTGTGGCCGGTGTTGCGCGCCTTACGTCCCATTACGGTGTCCTGCAGGTCGATCAGCCCAAGGAACAGCAACTGGTCGCGCAGCCTGGGTCGCGCCGCCTCGTCCGCGGCCAGCCCGAGGAACAGACCATACGAGCGCTTCACGTCGCCGCTGATCGTCGCGATCATGTGCGAGTGCAGACGCTGATCGAGCGTCGCCTGGCTCGACGATCGGCTCCTGGTCCTGGTTCCACACCACCGGCCCGTAGCTCGGCGGCGGCACGTTCATCCCCTTCATCGTGGCGTAGCGGCCGGGATACTTGCCCAGCAACTGATTCCAGATGTCGAGACCCGCCGGGATATACCACACACTTTGCAGCATCCCGAGCAAGCGATACTCCTCCGGCAGATACTGCGTCAGATCGGCCGAGGTGCGCAGGCCGAGGATGGTGTGGTCGTTGTTGATCAGCGTGATCTGGCCGTCGCGCACGTCGACGTGATTGGGCACCTGGACGAACGGCGCCTCCGCCTCGGTCACCAGGCTGAGCGCATCGCCCATCGAGCGGCCGTCGCGCCGCACCAGATCGAAGAACAACTCGGCGGTGCGCGGCTGATCGCGCTGAAGAATAGCGTCGGTGAATGCATCGACCGCCTTGTCTTTGCGGATGTCTTCTCGGCTTTGCAACATGCACGTTCCTCGTTTCGTCTTCCGGCAGCTACTGGTGAGTAGCCTAGCGCCGCGACGAACCGGACGTAAAGCCTTGGTTGGCGTGAATTATCCCAGGCGGCGTCGGTACAGCGCGATCAAGCGCTCCCAATGCCGTTCAGCCGCCGGCTTGTCGTAGCACCAGCGCTGCGGGAAGGCGAAGCCGTGATGCACGCCGGGCTGCAGTTCGATCTCACCGGACGAACCTGCGCGGGCGAACAGGCCGCGAAGCTCCTCGACCATCGGCAGCGGTGCCAATTCGTCGTGCTCCGCGCAGGAGATGTACAGCTCACCCTTCACCTTGCCGAGATTGAGATGCGGACTTTCCTCGGCATCGCTCACCAGCCAAGTGCCGTAGAACGACGCGGCCGCGGCCACGCGATCCGGATAGCGCGCGGCGGCAGCCAGCGCATAAGGACCGCTCATGCAGTAGCCATGCGCGCCGACCGGCCCTTGCTTCGCCGCATCCTGTCCATCGACGAACGTCCAGCATCGACGCAATATCGTCCATCACCGGCGGGATGGTCATCTTGGTACGCACCGCACGCATGCGCTCACGCTCCGCGCTGCCTTGCTCCAGCACATCGGGGCCGAAGATCGTGTCGCGGCCGGCGCGGTAATACAGATTGGGCAACAGCACATAATAGCCGACGGTGGCGAGACGGCGTGCCATGTCGCGCAGTTCCTCGCGGATGCCCGGCGCGTCCATCAGCAGGAAGACGGCGGGATACGGGCCACCACGCTCGGGATGGCAGATGAATGTCTCCATCGCGCCAGCCTTGGTGACGATATCCAGAGTCTGCTCAATCATCGGACAAGCTCCGCCTGAATTCCTTGATCAGGCCACAGACGACCGCAGCAACGGCCTGTCATTGCGAAACGAAGCAATCTCCATCATGGTTGCGAGCAACTGGATGGGGATTGCTTCCCGGATCGCGTCCGGGACCGCTGCGCTTCTCGCAATGACAGTGATGGGCTACGCAGGCACCTTCGAACGGCGGCTTTCCACATCCTGCCTTGCCCGCTCACGCCGCTCGTCGAACCGCGGCACGCGCTTCCGCGTGTTTGGATGGGCGATGTTGTCCGCCTCGCCGGGGCTCTTCTGGGCGCCGGCCCAGCCCTCTTGGGCGATGTCAAAGATCACCCCATTCGGGTCGCTGTATTTCACTTCGTAGCCGCCAGGATTGTTCGGATCGCCCATGATCCACTTGGCGCCGACCGCCTTCACCTGTTCGCCGGACGCGATCGCGTCGTCGACCCAGAAGCCGACATGGTGCAACCCGACGTAGTCCTTGCCGGTGCCCTGCGCCGCATGATCATCCTTGAACTTCAGCAACGCCAGGTTCACCACGCCGTCGGTCAGGAATACGCCTTCCGCCAGCTTGCCATCGGTTTCGCCCAGCTCCTCGAGCCCGAACGCCTGCTTGTAGAATTCGGCCGCCGCCCAGGGATCGGGAACGCTGATCGCGAAGTGGCGGATTCTGCCTTTGCTCTTGGTCGCCATGGGATGTCCTCCTTGCAGTGACGCCTGGGGTCAGCATCGCCCTTTGCGGGCACGGCGGCAAGTTGACAGCGACCATGCCCCACGTCGCTAATGTCCCATGAACTTTGTTACACCGACAGCCGCAGACCCTGTTGTACGCGCGCGAGAACTCGGTCCCGCGATCGAGGCCGCCGCCGATGAGATCGAACGGACGCAGCGCATTCCCGAGCCGCTGCTGTCGCAACTGCACGCCGCGCGGATCTGCCGGATGCTGCTGCCGCGTTCGGTCGACGGTGACGAGGTGGAACCGTGGACCTACCTCCGCGCGATCGAGGAGGTCAGCCGCCACGACGGCTCGGTCGGCTGGAACATGTTCGTCGCCAACAGCTCGGCGTTGATCGCGCCGTTCCTGGAACCCGAGGCGATGCGCGCGATCTTCGCCGACCCTCGCGCCGTCGTCGCCTGGGGACCGCCGAACAAGTCGAAGGCGATCGCGGTGCCCGGCGGGTATCGCGTCAGCGGGCAGTGGGGGTTCGCCTCGGGTTGCCGCCAAGCCACGTGGATGGGCGTGCACTGCCACGTCGTCGAGCCCGACGGCTCGTTGCGGTTGAACGCCGCGGGTAGGCCCACGACGCGGACGCTGCTGTTTCCGGCCGCGCAGGCGACGCTGCTGGATACCTGGAAGGTGATCGGCATGCGCGGCACGGCGTCCGAATCCTACCGGCTCGACGACGTGTTCGTGCCCGAAGCATTCAGCGGAACACGCGAGGATCCGGCCCTGCGGCGTGAGCCGGGCCGGCTGTACGCCTATCCGATGCAGGGCCTCTACGCGGTCGGCGTGTCCGGCGTCGCGCTGGGCATCGCACGCGCCATGCTCGACGCGTTCGAGGACCTGGCGACGCGCAAGACGCCGCGCAATCTCGCTCGTCTCGCCGACAATGCAGTGGTGCAATCGAACGTCGCGCAGATGGAGGCGCGGCTCGGTGCGGCGCGCGCCTTTCTGGTGGAGATGCTGTCGAGCATCTGGTCGGCCGATGAAGCGTGGGTGATCGACGTTCCGGCGCGTGCGCGCGTACGGCTTGCCTGCGCGTTTGCCATCCAGACAGCCGAGGCCGTGGCGGACTATGCCTACAAGGCGGCAGGAACGGACGCGATCTTCCTCGGCACCGTGTTCGAGCGGCGGTTCCGCGACATCCACACGCTGTCGCAGCAGATCCAGTCGCGCACCGCACATTTCGAATCGGTGGGACAGATCATGCTTGGCATCGAGCCGGCGGGAACGTTCCTGTAGCTCACTGCAGCCCCAGCACCCGCCGCAGGAAATCGCGCGTCACGACGATCGGCGAGTTCGCGGGTACCGGCAGTTCGGCCAGCCCGGAGTTGCCCGCTGGCAAAGCCCGGGTCGCGGGCATTCGCAAGACGTGGTCCGTCTCACCATCGGCGCGCGTCACGCCGACCTGAGCGCAGACCAGGCGGAGCACCTGCTCGGGGACCTGACCGGCCAGTCCCGCTACCGGATCACCAGCCTCCATGCTCGTCTGCACGTTGCGCATGTTGGCTGGGTGCAGCGCCTGCATGACGCCCGCCAGGCCACGGACGCGGGCAAAATCGGCGGCATCGCCGAGGCGGAACAGTACGATGGGGCTGGCTGCCGCGCAGGTGACCGTCTCGCCGGCGCTGATCATGTAGATGCCGTCCATCAGCACCGCGTCCGGCGAGCCGACGCCGTTGAAGACGAACAGGCAGAGCCGGTCGTGCATCGGCTCGATCTCGAGGATGGCGTGGAGCCGAGGTCCGATGGCGACCCCCGCGCCGGTGGCGCTGACGCGGCCTTCAGTAAATGTGCAGCGCAGTCCTGCTTCGCTGTCCCAGACATGCATAGCGGCCAGCACGACGGAGCCGCGGTTCTGGGTCGACTGATAAAAGCCGCCCCAGAGGCCGAGATAGTTCGCATCGATCTCGCGCCGCCGTTTGGCGTGCAGCCCAGTTATCGTCAGCGCCTCCGTGGCAGGTTCGCGCATGTTTGGGTGCGCTTTGCCATTGATCGGCGCCGACAGAGGTTGCTGCCAGAAATCAACCGTCACCTCCGGACGATAGCGGCGTACGATATCGGTAAGGCGAGTCAGGTTATGGCCTGTCGGCTGGTTGATGCCGCCGAGCCAGCGGCCGATCACTGACCTGTCCACGCCGAGTTCGCGTGAAAGCGTGAGGCGGCTGACATTCAGCTCGGCCATAACCTGCCGCAACCGCGCGGAAAAGTCCGGTGCGCATTCCCCCATGGCGCGTAAGGTTAGCCGATTGGCTCAGACCCCACAATTTGCATCGAAAGGGCAATCGATGCGTATAAGGAATGGACGCCGGCCGTCTAAACTCGTCCGGGCATCGCCTCAGCGCCCGGAGGATAAACTCAGTTGAGCGACGCGATTGGTGCCTAGCCAGACTTCCGTCGCGGGAAACCGGCCCATGACTTCCAGCGCCTTCACCTGCGCCTCTTCATCCGAGGCACACTCCACGTTTTCTGCCGCCTCGATCCGGCCGCCGTGGCCGATGCCATAAATCCTGTAGAACGCCATGGTCTCCCCTTGTGACCGCAACGAGATGCCGCCTTGCCCTGGCGAGCAACGGGACCATCGACCGACCCCATCAGTCGACAGCCCCCTTGCGATGGACGTCATTCTGTAGCGCCGCGCGTCCCGCGCTGGTAGGGGAAATTGAATGCGAATGGATGCGAGTTGGCGCGAACCTGGGCGGGGCGGGGGCGCGATGCCGGGAACGCCGCGGCGCCGATTGCGCTATTCTCGCAACTCGGGAATGACCCACAACGGCTTCTCGCCGCGGGCCACACGCTGCACATTGTCGAAGCCGTTGCGGAACCGGGCCGACTGATTGTCCCAGGTCGGCCCCGCGTAGTGTGGCGTGAGGATGACGTTGTCCAAGGTGAACAGCGGGTTGTTCGCCGGCGGTGGCTCCTGATCGAACACATCCAGGCCGGCGCCGGCGATCGTGCCGCTGGTGAGCGCCTCATAGAGTGCAGGTTCATCCACCACCGGACCGCGGCAGGTGTTGATCAGATACGCCGTCGGCTTCATCAGCCGAAACTGTGCCGCGCTCATCATGTGCCTGGTGCTCGGAATCAGCGGCACGTGGAGCGAGACGATGTCGGACGTGCGCAGCACCTCGTTGAACAGGCGGAACTTGACGCCGAGAGTGTCGGCGGCATCCTCGCTCAGCCGTGCGACATCGAAATACTGAACGGCCATGCCGAAGCCCTGTGCCAGACGCGCGACCTTCTTGCCGATGTTGCCGAGACCGATGATGCCGAGTGTGCGACCGTGCAGTTCGTAGAGCCTCACGCTTGCCACGTCGTTGCCGCGCCAGCGGCCGGACTTCACCATCTCATGCAGCCAGGTCAGCCGGCGGCACACGGCCAGCATCAACAGGATGGCATGCTCGGCCACCGCGATGGCATTGGCCCCGCCGTTGTTGCACACCGGAACGCCGGCGCGACGCGCGGCTTCGATATCGACCCGGTCGTAGCCGGCACTCAACAATTGCACGAGTTTCAGCTTCGGCGCTGATTTGTAGAACGCATCGTCCATTTTCACTTCGCCGAGGCCGACGATGTATTCGGCGTCGGCCAGTGCGGCGTTGAATTCTGCGCTGCCGGGTCGGGCGATCACCGTGTCAAACCCGGATGGTGCCAGTTCGCGGGCGATGTCCATCGCGCTCAGCGGATTGTCGGTCAGCAGGATTTTCGGCGCCATCGGCCTTCTCTCCGGGACGGTTGCTTGACTGCGAACATAGTGGCCCTCGCGACGTTGGCCAATCGTCGCGGCAAATGGCACGGGTTAACCCAAAATTCGGAAATGTGCCGCACAAGGCCAAGTCTGCGACTGATCGAGCGAAGGGGAAGTATCGCAATCATGCTGACGTTCAAGTCGATAAAGGTCAAGATTGCAACCTTGTCCGGCCTGTGTCTTCTAGGTAGCGGCGTTCTGCTAACCGGATGGAGCCTGCTCGCCGCGCGAAGTAGTGAGGGGCTCGTTGAGGCGGCAAGCAGTCAGTTGCTCAATAAATCGGCGCGCGACTATCTGGCGGAAGTTGCCGGCCTCCAAGCCAGCGTGCTGCGACTCGAATTCAGAACAGCACTTGATGTCGCCCGCGATCAGGCGTCGGCCTTTGCCGTGCTGGCCGGAGGAACCGCCGGCACGCCGCCGGAAGCGCGACGGGCGCAGATCAATGCCATCCTGGCGGCCAACCTCAACCGTGAGCCGCGGCTCAACGGTACCTACACGGCTTGGGAACCGAACGCCCTCGATGGCGAGGATGCGGCCTTCAAGGGCCGGCGGGAGACCGGAACGGACGACACCGGGCGCTTCATCCCTTACTGGAACCGGGACAAGAGCGGCCACATAGCCATGCAGCCGCTGGTGGAATATAACAGCCGCAAACTACACCCCAACGGGGTGATGGAAGGCGGCTGGTATATAGGGCCGCAGGAAACCGGACGGGAAAGCGTACTTGATCCACTGCCTTATGTGGTGCAGGGCAAGCATGTCTGGCTGGCCACGCTGTCCGTGCCGATCATGGTCGATGGCCACTTCCGAGGCGTGGCGGGCGCCGACTTCGATCTCGATTTTATTCAGCAACTCGCGACTGATGTGGCCGGCAGGATATTCGACGGCAAGGCCGCTGTGACCATCATCAGCAACATGGGTCTCGTGGTCGCCAGTTCCGCACATGCGGAGCTCATCGGGAAGTCGTATCGAGACCAAAGTGCCGATTGGGCGGGAGACCTGGGAACCGTTCAAGCCGGCCGGTCGTCGGTCGAACTCGACCAGAGACACGGCGCACTGCGGGCCTTCGCACCGATTGCACTCGGCGTGACCGAGAAGCCGTGGAGCGTGCTGGTCGAGTACCTCGCGCTGTGGCGCTGGCCGAGGCGACTACACTGGGCGTACGGCTGAACGAGCACAACGCAGATGCGGCCATGTGGCAGGTGGCGGCCGGCCTGATGGTGACCGTGGTCGGCGTGGCACTTTCGTGGTTGATTGGATGGGGCATTTCGCGCCCGGTGGTTGGCATGACCGTGGCGATGCGCGCGCTCGCCGGTGGTGACAAGACGGTCGAGATCCCAGGCATCGGCCGCAAGGACGAGATCGGCCAGATGGCCGACACGGTCGCCGTGTTCAAGAACAACATGATCGAGGCCGATCGTCTGCGCGAGGAGACCGAGCGGCACAAGGCCGCGGCGGAGACGGAACGCAAGACCGGCATGCTGCGCCTGGCCGACAACTTCGAAGCCGGCATCAAGGGCGTGGTCAATTCGGTCGCTTCACAGGCCACCGAGATGCAATCGTCCGCGCAGGCGATGACCCAGACGGCTGAGCAGGCGACACAGCAGGCGACCGCCGTCGCGGCCTCGGTCGAGCAGGCATCGGCAAACGTGCAGACCGTCGCGTCGTCGGCGGAGGAGCTGTCGATGTCGGTCCGCGAAATCGGCCAGCAGGTGGAGCAATCGTCGAAGATCGCGGGTCAGGCCGTCATCGAGGCGGACAAGACCAACGAAACGGTCGAGGGGCTCGCCAAGACGGCGCAGCGCATCGGCGACGTGGTGCAGTTGATCGAGACGATCGCCGGCCAGACCAATCTGCTGGCGCTCAATGCCACGATCGAGGCGGCGCGTGCAGGTGATGCCGGCAAGGGGTTTGCCGTCGTCGCCAGTGAGGTCAAGTCGCTTGCCAGCCAGACGGCGAAGGCGACCGAGGAGATCAGGTTGCAGATCAGCGAAATTCAGGGCGCGACCGGACAGACCGTGGAGGCCATTCGCAGCATCGGAACGACGATCCGCCAGATGAGCGAGATCGCCACCGCGATCGCCTCTGCGGTGGAGCAGCAGGGTGCCGCGACGCGCGAGATCGCCACCAATGTGCATCAGGCGGCACAGGGCACCAGCGATATCGCGACCAACATCGAGGGTGTCAGCCGCGTCGGCGAGCGATACCGGTTCAGCCGCGACCCAGGTCCTCGGCGCGGCGGGCGAGCTAGCCAAGCAAGCCGAGACGCTACGGCGCGATGTCGATGAGTTCCTGGCGATGGTGCGGGCCGCGTGACAACAGCGGTGCACCCATTGCCTGCCGCATGAAGAGCCGCTTCAGCGGCGGCGCGCGATGCACGGCGGCGATGCCGACATCGCGCGCCAGCCGCAGCAGCGGATTGTCGTTGCTGAACAGCCGGTCGAGCGCGTCGGTGGCGGCGAGCATCAGCAGATTTTCCGGCCGTCGCTGCCGCTGGTAGCGCCGCAACAGGCTGGGCGCGCCGCAATCCTCGCCACGGTGCGACGCCTCGATCAGCAGATCGGCAAGCGCCATAGCGTCGCGGAAGCCGAGATTGAGACCCTGGCCGGCGATCGGGTGGATGGTGTGCGCCGCATCGCCGACCAACACGAGCCGCGTGTCGTGGTAGCGATGCGCATGCAGTGCTCCGAGCGGATAGCTCCACCGGCGGCCCAGCACGCGCAAGGCGCCGAGTGCATTGCCGAGTCGGCGGGCGATTGCGTCGGCAAAGTCGGCGTCGTCCAGCCCCAGCATGCGTTGTGCAATGGCGGCGCGCTCGGTCCACACGATGGCGGACATGTTGGGGGCGCCGCCTGCCTGTGCGTCAGGGCTGGCGCTCATCGGCAGTTGGGCAAACGGGCCGGAGGGCAGGAAGTGCTCGAGGGCCACGTTTTGATGTGGCCGCTGATGGGCGATCGCGCAGACGATGCCGGTCTGATCGTAAGAGAGGCGGGTAACGGGGATCCCGGCCGATCGACGGAGCGGCGAGTTGCGTCCCTCTGCCGCCACGACCAGCCGGCAGTCGATGCTGGGGCCGCCCTCGATTCGGATCGTCGCACCGTCAGCGCGCCGGTCCACCGCGGCCGTCGCGGGCGCGAAGACATGGACCGCGGACAATGCATGCAACCGTGCGTTCAGTGCGACGCGCAGGGTGCGGGCCTCGACCATGTTGCCGAATTCCGTGGTCGAATTGCCGGCCTCGCGGTGGTCGAAATGCAGGAACAGGGGTGAGGCGGCGCCGCCGACGCGCCCGTCGCTGACGCGGATCTCGCGGATTGGGCAGGCCGAATTGGCGAGCGAGTCCCACACGCCGGCTTCCTGGAGCAGGCGGCGCGATCCGGCCGCGATGGCGTAGGCGCGCCCATCGAACGCCGGGTGCTCCATCGGCGGCAGGGCGGCGCGGTCCACCACGACGGTGCCGATTCCTGCGGTGGCCAGCCGGCACGCCAGCGCTCCGCCGACTGGGCCGGCTCCGATGATGCACACCTCCGCTGCAAGCCGCTCGGTCATGCGCGCACAGTGGCGCGTGAGACACACCGCCGGCAAGCCGTCGCAGTATCGCTTCTGCGATCAGGCATTTCCGGCATATAGTTGCACCAACGCGCGAACCCAGAAGGGCCCAGATTCGCATGGCCATAGCCAGAACCGCTGAGACACGCCGCCTCGCGTCACCCACCATCCGCGCGATGTTCGAGCAGCGGTCGGCTGAGTTGATCGGGTTGGCGCTGGGGCTGCTGGGCCTTGCACTGTTGGTGGCGCTGGCCTGTTACGATCCACGCGATCCGTCGCTCAATACGGCGACCTCGCGCCATGCCAGCAACCTGGCAGGGCCGGTCGGCGCCGTGGTGGCGGACCTTCTGCTGCAAGGATTCGGGGTCGCGGGAGCGCTGCCCGGGCTTACGATGCTCGCCTGGGCGTGGCGCATCGCCTCGCGGCGCGGTTTGGGAAGCGTGGCTGCGCGGCTGGCCGCGATGCTGACGGCGCTGCCGGTGCTGGCGGCGGCGTTTGCCGGATTGCCGGCACCCCCGACGCTCGGCTGGCCGGCGACGGCGGGGCTGGGTGGCGCGATCGGCAGGCTGTTGGCCTCGGCTGGCCTCACGGTTGGTTACCGCCTGCTGGGTCCGATTGGCGCGCTCATGATGTGGACCATAGGTTTGTCGCTCGCGGTGACACTGACACTGCTGGCGCTAGGGCTTTCGGCCAGCGAGTGGCGCACCGCTGGGCGCGTCGCACGTCGAGGCGCTCGCCTGGCGACGTTGCGACGGCCGCTGATGCCGTCGTTTCGCTGGCTGCGCTTTGGCCGCAATGCGGGCCCGGTCGTGCGGCGCGAACCACCGGCAGCGACGCGGCTGGTTCCCGCGATGGACGAGCCGGCACCGGTCGTGGCGCGCACCACTCGTCCCGTGCCGCCGCCGAGGCGTCCGAGACAGGAAAGCCTGCCGCTGCCGGAGGGCGGCTGGCGCTTTCCTCCGCTGTCATTGCTGAAGCCGGCGCCGGCTCGCGCATCGTCCGGCCCGAGCGAGGAAGCGCTCCAGGCGAATGCACGGCTGCTCGAGTCGGTGCTCGCGGACTATGGCGTGCAGGGCAGTATCGTCGAGATCCGTCCCGGTCCCGTCGTCACGCTTTACGAGCTTGAGCCCGCACCTGGGATCCGCAGCGCGCGGGTGATCGGCTTGGCGGATGACGTGGCGCGCAGCCTGTCGGTCACCGCGGTGCGCATCGCCACTGTGCCGGGGCGCAACGTGATCGGCATCGAGGTGCCGAATGCGAGGCGCGAGACGGTGTTCCTCTCCGAAATCCTGTCATCCGAGGAACTGCAAAGGCATGGCGGGCGGCTGACGCTGGCGCTCGGCAAGGAGATCAACGGCGCGCCGATCTTCGCCGATCTTGCGCGGATGCCTCACCTGATGATCGCGGGCACCACCGGGTCGGGCAAGTCGGTGGGCGTCAACGCGATGATCCTCTCGCTGCTGTATCGCCACTCGCCCGATCAGTGCCGGTTGATCCTGATCGACCCGAAGATGCTGGAGCTTTCGATGTACGAGGGCATACCGCATCTGATGGCGCCGGTGGTGACCGAGCCGGCCAAGGCGGTGACCGCGCTGAAATGGACCGTCCGCGAGATGGAGCGGCGTTATCGCGCGATGAGCCAGCTCGGAGTCCGTAACCTGACTGGCTATAATGACCGCGTCGTCGAGGCGCGGGCGAAGGGCGAGGTGGTGACGCGTCGGGTGCAGACCGGGTTCGATCCCGACACTGGCCGGCCGACGTTCGAGGATCAGCCGCTCGTGCTGGAGCCGCTGCCGCTGATCGTGGTGGTGGTCGACGAGATGGCAGACCTGATGATGGTGGCCGGCAAGGAGATCGAGGCCGCCGTGCAGCGCCTGGCGCAGATGGCGCGCGCGGCGGGCATCCATGTCATCATGGCGACGCAGCGGCCGTCGGTCGATGTGATCACCGGCACGATCAAGGCCAACTTCCCGACGCGCATCAGCTTCCAGGTGATCAGCAAGTTCGACAGCCGCACCATCCTGGGCGAGCAGGGCGCCGAGCAGCTGCTTGGCATGGGTGACATGCTGTACATGGCGGGCGGCGGGCGGATCACCCGCGTGCACGGTCCCTTCGTGTCGGATGAGGAGGTGGAGAAGGTCGTGGAGTTCCTGCGCGAGCAGGGCGAGCCAGCGTATCTGGAAGAGGTCACCGAGCCGGCGGACGATGACGGTGCCTCGATGCTGCCGGGGCTGGGCGCGATGGGCGATGGCGAGAAGGGCCTGTATGACCAGGCGGTCTCGGTGGTGGCGCGTGAGGGCAAGGCAAGCACCAGCTTCATCCAGCGGCATCTGAATATCGGCTACAACCGCGCCGCCAAGCTGATCGAGCAGATGGAGAAGGAGGGCGTGGTTGGCCCTGCCAACCACGTCGGCAAGCGGGAGGTGCTGGTCCGGCGGGCGGCGGCCGACGAGGATTAGGCGCGCCAGCGCGTCAACGCACACATCGTTCCGGCAAAGCCTGACGCGCCGGCGAGCAAGCAGTTCGAACGGCGGCTACGTCCTTTCGATGACCTCCATCTGCGCCCCGTCCGGGCATTCCACGAAGCAGACATGGCGGCCATTGTTGACCGGCAGCTCTTCGAGGATGCGCACGCCGTTCTTGCGAAGCTGTGCGAGCGTGCCGGCGTAGTCGTCGGTATCCACCGCCATGTGCTCGATGCCGTAGTGCTGTTCGTGGTTCTGCACCGAGATCAGCGTGGTGATGTTGAGCTGCACGCCGTGTAGATCGACCCGCACGCCGCGTCCGGGGATGTCGCCCTTCAGCGTCGCGCCGAAATTGTCGATGTAGAACTGCGCGGTCTTGCGCGGGTCCGGGGTCTTCAGGTGGACGTGCTGGACAGCGAAGGTCATGGTCGTTCTCCTCCTTCTTGGCGGCGTGCAGGCTGGGAGAATTCCACGATCCGGTCAAACCCGTTCTATGCTGCGGCGCGACCGCAGGAGCACGACGATGACCGTTGCCCGCCAGCTTGCCGACTTTCTCGCCGGTACCGCGGTGACCGATCTGCCGCCGCGTGCGCTCGATCATGCGGCGATGCTGATCGCCAGCACGATCGCCAGTGCGGCCGCTGGAAGGCAGATCCTGTCGGCCAGCATCATCCGCGATCTGGCGCGCGAACGCGGCGGACGGAAGGAGGCGTCGATCTGGTTCGACCCCGGCGTGCACGTGCCGATCGCCGATGGGGCCCAGGTGAACGCGGTGATGAGCGACGCCGCTGCGTCGGATGACAGCGATCTGCGCAACATCATTCATGCCGGGACGCCGCTCACCGCGGTGTCGCTGGCGATTGCCGAGCTCAACGGCGCCGATGGCGAGACGGTGCTGGCGGCGATGGTCTGCGGCTATGAGGCGGCGGGACGGATCGGCGAGGCGATCACGCCGGGCTTTCGCGATCGCGGCTTTCATGGCTGTCATGGAGCGGTGTTTGCCGCCTCGGTCGCCGCGGCGCGGCTGCTGCGCCTTGATGCGGCGCAGATGGCGCAGGCAATCGCGCTGTCGGCGACATCGATCGGCGGCTTGGCAACCGCGGCGGACACGTCCACCGCGCGCGAGTATCACGCGGGACTGGCGGCGATGCTTGGGGTGAACGCGGCGCTGGCGGCGCAGCGCGGCTATTCATGCGAGGAGAGTGTGCTGGAGGCGCGTCACGGATTCTTCGAGGCTCTCGGCGGCGCCGACGGCGCGGCGGCAGCGGCGATCGCGACGCGCGGGTTTGGCGAGAGCTGGGATATCTGCACGGATATGGCGATCAAGCTGGTGCCGGGTGGGCATCCGTATCACGCCATCGCTGAAGCGGCCGCGAATGCCGCGCGGAAGGGGAATGTCGCTGCCGCCGAGGTGGCGAGCATCACGATCTCACGGCCTGGAATGACAAAGCTGAGTGGTCCGCTGCATCCCGCCGACCTGATCGACATGGCGCACAGCCCCGCCTATTTCGCTGCCGCCGGTGTGGCCGATCACGCATTCTCCTGGCAGCATGCGAGTGACGCGAAGATCGCAGACCCGGTGATCCATCGGCTGATCGACTGCGTGCGCGTCGGCGAACCGCCGAGCGATGAACGATACCGACAGGGCGCGACCGTGACCATCGGAATGCGTGACGGACGTGTCGTGTCGGACACGGTGCATGTGCCGAAGGGGGCGGCGATGCTCGGGGTCGCGTGGAGCGATGTCGATACGAAGTACCGCGCGCTGGTTCCCTCCTCAGGCCTGGATGAAGGGAAGATCGAGGCGAGCCTGCGGCTGATCCATGACTTCCGCCAGGCCGCGAATGTTGCTCCATTGGTTCGTTTGCTGGAGGTCGCCTGACATGACTGAACCCCATGGTCCGCTTCAGGGCGTCAAGGTGGTTGCGTGCTCCACCGCACAGGCTGGCACGGTGCCGTATATGCTGATGGCCGATCTCGGCGCAGAGGTCATCAAGATCGAGGTGCCCGAAGGAGGCGACAACTCGCGTGGCAGTACCGTGCTGCCCGGTTTCCCGAGCACTTACTTCGAGACCAATAATCGGGGCGTGAAGAGCGTCACGCTGAACCTGAAAACGCAGGAGGGGCGGGAGATCCTGCACAAGCTGGTCGCTCGCGCGGAGTTATTCGGCCAGAATTTTCGGCCGGGCGCGGCGGAGAAGAACGGCTTCGGCTATGAGGAGCTGCGCAAGGTCAATCCGCGCCTCGTGTATATATCCATATCGGGCTACGGGCCGAAGGGGCCGCATGCGGACCTGCCAGGGACGGACTCGATGGCGCAGGCATTGGGCGGAATTGCCGAGGCGTATTCGACGCCGGGGGTTCCGCTGCGCACGGGTATTGTGTCCGTTGCAGATGAAACCTGTGCGATCCTGGCGTTCGGCGGCGCGCTCGCGGCCTTGACTCATGCGCGTGCAACGGGCGTCGGCCAGAAGGTCGATTGTTCGCTGCTTGGCGGGCAGATCCGACTGATGGGCTGGACGCTCACCACGGCGATGTGGCGCAACCGCGATCCGGTGACCGGACAGGCGCGGGTCACCGGCACGGCCGAACGGCCCGGGCTGAGTGCGAGCTTCAACGATCGTGACGGCAAGCCGCTGGTATTTCAACTGAATGGCGCACGGCACTGGAAGTCGGCTATGTCCGCTCTCGGCTTCTATGAGACGCTGGAGAGAGCGGGGTTCGGCGATCTCGGTGTGATCATCGGCTCGGACGAGAAGCGGACCACGCTGCTGCGCACGCTGGACGGTCTGTTCGCGACCGGCTCACGCGATGACTGGGTTGCCAGGCTGCGCGGCGCCGACATCGTCTCGGCGCCAATCAACACGCTGCTGGAGGCATCCAACGATCCCGACGTGGTGGCGAACGGCTATGTCACCGAGATGGCATATCCGAAATACGGCAAGACGTTGAAGGTGCACGGCTCGCCGTGGCAATTTTCCGAGACGCCGGCGCGGATCGGTATCGCGCCGGAGCTCGGCGCGGACAATGAACAGGTGCTGGGCGAACTCGGCTACAGCGTGGCGGACATCGGCGGCCTCCGGGAGCGGAAGATCATCTGACGGTCAGTCAGGCTGGATGATGGTTCGGCTCTCGCAGTTGGCTTCGACAGCCTCGCGGCGCAGATGCACCACGTGGTACTCGCCGCGCAGCCAGGGTTCGAACTGGTCCCGGTAGTGCGGATCGCCAGGCACGCCAGAATTTCCGATGTTCTGCACAGCGAGAAACGCATCCGGCGCGGTGAAATCGACCACGATGCGGTACTCGGTGCCGGAACTTGCCGCGTGCGGCGGCAGCTCGCCACCGGTATTGCGCAGCGTGTGCGATCCGCCATCGACTTCGTGGGGGCCGATGTCGAATTCCGTGTCACCGACGGGGTGGTGCCAGTGCGCCTGGTGAAGGCGGCCCCACTGCCAGGACGCTTCGTCGCTGCCGAGACGGGATTGCAGCGTGGCGAGCGTGCGGCGTGCGACGGCGACGACGTGCGCCGTGGTGCCATCGGCAAAGTAATTGATCGTGGGGTCTTCCAGCAGGCTGGCGGCGAGACCCGTCTGCTGATGTGTCAGATCGAACAGCCGCTCCGGCAGATGCTGGCCGATGACCTCGCGCTGCCACAGCGCCATGAACGCTTCGAACACCGTCGGGGCGATGCTGGTCAGCGAATAGCGATAGTCCCAATCGCCGAGTAAGCGCCCGAATGTCGCCACGTCGCCGGCCAGATGCCGCAGGATATGCAGACAAAGTCGCTCGGCTCGGCAATTCTTCACGTCGTTTTGCAGGCCGATGTTTGCCGGCGTGTCCATTGCTGCGCGGTTGCCGAGTGCCTGGGCGAGCCGCACGCCACGATGACCCTGCGAATAGGCGCCGTAGATCGGCTGTTTCCAGTCATCCGGCACGATGCGCTGGTTCGCGCTTGCGACATAGCCGCTCGGCGGGTCGTACATATGCGGCAGATCGTCGAACGGAATGTAGCCCTGCCACTGATCCTCCGCCGCGTTGGCATCGCGAAAGCCCGGCACGACACGCCCGCGGATCGGAATTCGGCCGGCCATCTGATAGCCGATATGGCCGTCGGCATCGGCATAGACGAAGTTGAAGATGGCCACCGACCAGTCGCGCAGCGCCGCACGGAATCCTGCCCAGTCGCGCGCGCGCGCTATGGCGATGGAGGCGCGGATGTCATCCATGTGCTCCATGCCGACCCAGCGCAGCGACAGTGGCGGATCGCCGGCGGCATCCAGCGACGGCACCAGCGCGTTGACCACCGGCCCACGCACCGTCGATCGGATCGTCAACGCGTGCGCCGCAGCGCCGCGGACCTTGATGCTGACCTTGCGTTCGGCGAATTCCCGCCACGTATCGCCGTCGCGGTAGCGTCGCGAATCCTGCGGGTCGACCTGCTCGACGTAGAGGTCGCGCGTTGAGGCCATGTTGTTGGTGATCGCCCACGCGATCATGCCGTTGCTGCCCCACCACATGCCGGGAAAGCCTGGATGACCTGCGCCGGCGGCGTCATCCTCCGGGCCGTGCAGCGCGTACTCGTACCAGGTCGACGGAACCCAGAACGGCTGATGCGGATCGCCGCACAGCACCGGCTTGCCCGTTGGCGTCCGGCTGCCATGCAGTGCCCAGTTGTTGCTTCCGGTCGCATCATCGGTGCCCGCGGCGTGCTGCAACACGCGGTTCTCCGAGGCCTCGGGTGTCAGGTACAGACCGCGGAATGCCTCCGGCAGCATGCGCGCCGCCTCGGCCGCCACGATACGGTCGATGCGGCCGTTCAGTGACCACCAGATGCCGCGGGCGATCGCCACCACATCGCGCGGGGCGAACGGCTCAGGCGTATAGTCGAGCCTGCGGAATTCGGGCGGCAGGTCTCGCCCAAAGACTTCGATCTGGCGGTTGATCCCGGCAACGAGGGCAGACACCACCTGGTGCGTCCTCTCGTCGAGCGTGCCGGCTTCGCGGTCCGCGATTTGGTCGATGCCGACAGTCAGATGCGCGATATCGCTGGCAACGTAGTCGGCCCCGAGTATTTCTGCCTGGCGGCCGAGCGCGCGCCGGCGTAACCGGTCCATCTGCCATAGCCGATCCTGGGCCATGGCGATGCCCAGACCGAAATACAGGTCCGGCGTGCTGGCGGCGTAGACATGCGGGACACCCGATCGGTCGCGCAGAATTTCCACGCGGCCGCTCACCGCGCCCGCGATCTGCCGTGTGTTCTGCATGACGTTCCCCCTTCGGTTCAGCCCATCGTCTGCACGGCGCTGGGCGTGATCTCGAATGTCACGCGCACTTCGCCGGGGCGCGACCAGGGATATTTGTCCTGGCCAAGGTATTTCTTCGCCAATGAATTGATGTGGGCGCTGGCGCCTTCCTCGGTCACGCGCGTGACCTTGCCGCGCACTTGCAGGTAGCGGTACGGATTGTCGGGATCCATGATGGACAATGCGACCGGTGCGCCGTCCTTCATGTTGCGCGTCTTGGTCCGCCCCTTCGCGCTGTTCACGCGGATGACGCCGCCCGTATAGTCGAACCACACCGGCGTTACCTGCGGCGATCCGTCGGGCATCAGCGTCGCCAGTTCGGCAAATGCCTTCTTCTGTCGCAGCAGGTCGAGATACTCGTTGGGGATCGTCGCCATGGGCCGCTCCTTGTCACGCGCCGTTGGGGCGGAGACAGTGCGCCAACGCGCCCCGGAGGTGCAAATCAGCAAGGGAGGAGCACGATGCAAAGCCAGACGATCAGCTTTTTCAGCGAGGGCGTCAGGCTTGCCGGTGACCTGTTCCTGCCCGGCGACCTGAGGCACGGCGAAACGCGCCCCGGCATCGTGCTGTGCCACGGCTATACCGGCGTGCGGAACCTGTATCTGCCGGACATCGCGCGTGTCCTGACCGAGGCGGGCTATGTCGTGCTGACCTTCGACTACAAGGGCTGGGGCGATAGCGAAGGGCCACGCAGCCGGCTTGCGCCGTACAGCCGCGTCATCGACTCGCAGGCGGCGCTGACCTGGCTTGCCGCGCAGGACGTGGTGGATGCCGAGAAGCTTGGCATCTACGGCACCAGCTATGGCGGAGCGACGGTGGTGTGGGTCGCCGCTGTCGATCCGCGGGTGAAGTGCGTGGTCTCAGTGGTCGGCGTGGGCAACGGCCAGCGCTGGATGCGCAGCGTGCGGCGCCCGGACGAGTATCACGATCTGCTCGGCCAATCCGCCGCCGATCGGGTCAGGCGGGTGATGGAGGGACGCTCGGAGTTCGTCGAGCGCACCGATATCCTGGTTCCCGATCGCCAGTCGGCAGAACTTGCGGCGGCGGCGCGGCGCGGCAATCCCGGGGCGGTCAGCCAGATCCCGCTGGAGTTCATCGACGATACGCTGGGCTTCAACGCCGAATGGGTGGTGGACAGGATCGCGCCTAGACCGGTGCTGTTCATTACGACGGACAATGACCGGCTGGTGCCACCGGAGGAGAGCGAGGCCATGTTCCGTCGCGCCGGCGAGCCGAAGAAGCTCGTCATGTTGCGCGGGTTCGGACACTACGAGGTGTATACGGGCGAGGCGTTCCGGCAGGTGATGGCAGCGACTGTCCCTTGGTTTCAGCAGTATCTGCCGCGTTGAAACTCGACGCCCGCTCCCTCCCGTCGTAGGCTGGCTCCAGCCCCATAGGGAGGGAGTTGTAGCGATGCCGAGTAATGGCCCCGAGACTTGTCTGACCGGTGTTAAGGTGCTGGACCTCACGCAGTTCGAAGCCGGACCATCCTGCACAGAGGCACTTGCCTGGATGGGCGCCGATGTGGTGAAGGTGGAGAACCCGAGACTCGGCGACCCCGGCCGCACCGCGGGCGGCAAGCCGGGACAGGACGCCTATTACTTTCTCCAGTACAACGCGAACAAGCGTTCGGTGACGGTCAATCTGAAGGACCCTCGCGGCGTCGAACTGGTGAAGGAGATGGCGAAGAAGGCCGACATCTTCTGCGAGAATTTCGCCCCCGGCGCGATCGAGCGGCTTGGCCTCGGCCCGGATGTCATCCGCGCCATCAACCCCTCGATCATCTATTGCCAGACCAAAGGCTTCGGCGCCGGCAGCCCGTTCGAAAAGAGCCTGGCGTTCGACATGATCGCGCAGGCGGCCGGCGGGCTGATGAGCATCACCGGCGAGGAAGACGGCCCGCCCTGCAAGCCGGGTGCGACGATCGGCGATACCGGCACCGGTATGCTGATGGCGATCTCGGTGATGGGCGCCTATGTGCGGCGGCTGCGCACCGGGCAGGGCGAGCATCTGCAACTCGCGATGCAGGACGCGATCCTGCACTACATCCGCAACTCCTTCACCTTCATGGAGCGCACCGGCAAGGCGGCGCCACGCGCCGGGTCGAAGACGGTGGGCGGCGGCAATCCGCCGATCGGGGTTTATCCGTGCAAGGGCGGCGGGCCGAACGACTACGTCTACATCTATTGCAGCCGCGCCAATCCGGAGCACTGGAACCGGCTGCTGAAGGTGATGGGCCGCGAGGACCTGATCGGCGATCCGAACTACGATACGCCGGATGCCCGCACGCAGCATCGCGAGGAGGTGGATGCGATCGTCGCCAACTGGACGAAGCAGCACGACAAGCACGAGGCGATGCGTCTGGTGAGTGCCGCGACGATCCCGTCCGGTGCGGTGATGGACACGATGGAACTGGCCAACGACCAGAGCTTCGTCAAGCGCGGCATCCGGCAGGTGATGAAGCATCCGCAGGTCGGCGACTACACGATGAGCGGCTGGCCGGTGCGCTTCTCCGGCAGCACACCGCCGGTCAAGGCGGCGCCGCTGCTCGGCCAGCACAACGCTGAGGTGCTGGCGGACTGGCTGGGGATGGATGATGGAAAGATCGGCGGATTGCGTAACGACTCGGTAATTGGCGGATGACGTCTCCGAAGTATTTCCCCCTCCCCTTGCGGGAGGGGGTCAGGGGGAGGGGGGCGCGGTTGTTCGCTGTGGCTTCCTTCGGCACATGACGCATAAATACTGCATCGTGCAGGACGAGGGCCGGGTTCGCATCGTCACGCTGAACCGGCCCGAGGTGCTGAACGCACTGCACGCCGACGCGAACGACGAACTCGCCACCGTGTGGGACGAGTTCGCCGCGCGCGACGATCTGTGGGTGGGCATCATCACCGGCGCCGGCGAGCGCGCGTTCTCCGCCGGCAACGACCTGAAGGTGCAGGCGGCCGGCCGCCGCCGCCCCAACGGGCCGAACGGCTTCGCCGGCATCACGCATCGCTTCGACCTCGACAAGCCGATGATCGCCGCGGTGAACGGCTGGGCGATGGGCGGCGGGTTCGAGACCGCGCTCGCCTGCGACATCATCGTCGCCGCGGAGAACGCGCTGTTCGCATTGCCCGAGCCGCGCGTCGGGCTGATCGCCGGCGGCGGCGGCGTGCATCGGCTGCCGCGCATGATCCCGCGCAAGAAGGCGATGGGCATGATCCTGACCGGTCGGCGTGTCGGCGCCCGCGAGGGTTTCGAACTCGGCTTCGTCACCGAGGTGGTGCCGCAGGGCCAGGCGCTGGAGGCAGCGAAGCGCTGGGCGGCGCAGATCCTGGAATGCTCGCCCAAGGCGGTGCGCGCTTCGAAGCAGGCGACGTATCGCGGCCTCGATGAACCGTCGCTGGAACGCGCCATGCGCACGGTGTATCCGGCGCAGCAGGAGAACCTGGAGAGCCAGGACTACATCGAGGGCCCGAAGGCATTCGCGGAAAAGCGCAAGCCGAACTGGCAGAACAAATAGGAGGAAGCGATGCGGATACACAATCTCTACTGCGACGCCAATGGCGAGTCGCACTGGCGCGACGTCGAGGTGCAGTGGGTCGAGGAACGCAATTTCTCCAAGATATCCGCGCGTCTGCCGGCCAACGGCATCATCTTCCGCGAGACCTCGGGCGACTATGATCTGTCGTGGCACCCGGCGCCGCGGCGGCAGTACATCATCAACCTTGACGGCGGCGTGCAGATCACGGCAAGCGACGGCGAGGCGCGGACGATCGGTGCCGGCGAGGTCGTGCTGGTGGAGGACATCACCGGCAAGGGCCATCTGTCGAAGTCGGTCGGCGGCAAAATGCGGCGCTCGATCTTCGTTCCGGTTGAATAGAGGGGGCTACCATGAAGCTGGCGTTCTTCGACGACTACAAGCTCGGCGTGGTGAAGGGTGACAACATCGTCGATGTGTCGTCCGCGGTGCGCGACATTCCCCATCTGGGGCCGCACGATCTGATCAACGGGCTGATCGCGCGCTTCGGCGACTACAGGAAGCGTCTGGAGGATGCGGCGGCGAGTGGCAAGGCGGTGCCGATCTCCAGCGTGAAGCTGCAGGCGCCGCTGCCGAAGCCCGGGCAACATCGTCTGCATGGCCGTGAACTACATGGAGAACGGCACGCGCAAGGAGCCGGCGCCGATCAACGCCTTCCACAAGGCGCCGACGTCGATCCTCGGCCAGGGCGGCACGATGATCCTGCCCGACGTGCCGGCGACGATCTTCGAGGGCGAGGCGGAGATGGCCGTGGTGATCGGCAAGCGCGCCAGCCACGTGAAGGCGGCCGATGCGATGGACTACGTGTTCGGCTACACCAACTTCATCGACGGCTCGGCACGTGGCCTGCCCCCGCAGAGTTTCTTCGCCATGAAGTCGCGCGACACGTTCGCGCCGATCGGTCCGTATCTGGTGACCAAGGACGAGATCGCCGATCCACACAAGGTGCCGATCAAGCTGTGGGTGAACGGCACGATCAAGCAAGACTTCAACACCGACGACATGGCGCACAAGATCGCGCGCTGCATCGAGTGGGTCACGTCGATCCATACGCTGGAGCCGGGCGATATCCTTGCCACCGGCACCAACCACCGCGGCCTCAATGCCTTCATGGACGGCGACACGGTGGAACTGGAATGCGGCGGTCTGGGCAAGCTGAGCTTCAAGGTGCGCGATGATCTGAAGCGCACCTGGTCGCGCGAGACGCGGCTGGACCGGCAGGAAAAGGGCTTCGATACGCCGACGCCACAAGTCAGCGGCAAGTACGCGCCGGCGAAGTAGGCGACATCCCCTCCCCCGCTTGCGGGGGAGGGCGAGGGGGTCGCTTAGGTCGACTTGCGTTGCCAGTCGAGCCAGTCGCACACGCCTTGTCCCATCACGACGTCAAGATCGTTGCCTTTGAGCCAGGGCAGTTCCTCGGTGAACATCGTCACGCACTGCCCATAGCTGCATGGCATGCGGGTGATATCGGTGCCCCAGAAGAAGCGCTTCGGGCCATAGGCATCGAAGATGCGGTGCAGGCCGTCATGGATGTCGCGGAAGGGATATGGCGCATTGGAATAGCCAGGCGCACCGGTCGCCTTCACCGCGACGTTCGGCAGCTTCGCCAGCGAGCAAAGCGTGTCCAGATCGGCGAACGCAGCGGCACCCTTCGCCGACCGCACCAGCCCCAGATGATCGATGATCAGCTTCAGGTTGGGGTGCTTCTCGGCGATCTGTCTGAACAACGGCAGGAAGCGCCAGGCCATCGTTGCGATCGGCGTCCCCTCGCGCTCTGCCGCCGGCCACACCCAATCCATCGTGCCGTCCTTGTGCCAGTTCTCCTGCTCGGGCCGCGTCAGCGACCAGCGCAGGCCGAGCATGCCGGGCCGCTGCTTCCAGGTCTCGATGCGCTTGCGCTCTGCGGGCTTGTCCAGCGGGAACCAGCCAAGGATGCAGAACGTATCTGGATATTTCTTCGCCGCCTCCACCGCCATCTCGTTGGATCCCGGATCCCAGCTCGGCGGATGCAGCACCGCGCCGTCGACGCCGGCGGCATCCATCTCCTTGATCAGTTCCTCGGCCGTGTAAATCGAGGTCTGCCGATGGTGACCACTCGGCGTCCCGCTGCCCCAGATATGCACCTGTGCGTCGATGACCTGCATGGTTCGTCTCCTCCCCGTCACGCCATGCTGGACGCGGCGGGCCGGAGGCGTCAAACAGGACGCGCATAGAGCGGAGCAAGCGCGTGCTGGATCGGATATTGCTGACCAACGACGACGGGATCGATGCGCCTGGGCTGGCGATTCTGGAGGCGATCGCCGCCGAACTGGCGCGCGAAGTGTGGGTGGTGGCGCCGGAGCACGACCAGAGCGGTGTGTCGCATGCGATCAGTCTCCACCATGCGCTGCGCGTGAGCCGCCAGGGCGAGCGGCGCTTTGGCATTTCGGGCACGCCAGGCGACTGCGCGGTCATGGGTATCTGCCATCTGATGACCGGTGGGCCGCCGCAACTGCTGCTGTCGGGTGTGAACCGCGGACTGAATCTGGGGATGGAGACGGTGTTCTCCGGCACGGTCGGCGGCGCGATGACCGGTATGATGCTTGGCGTCCCCTCGATCGGGCTGAGCCAGGCATACAAGGACCGCAACAACGTCGTGTGGGATGCGTCTCGAACGCTGGGTGCGAAGCTGGTGCGCGATCTGCTGGCGATCGGCTGGAGCAAGGATGCGTGCCTGAACGTGAACTTTCCTGCGTGTACCGCGGCGGAGGCGGGGCCGGTCACGCTGGCGCGCCAGGGCGTAGGAATGATCGCGGGGATGCATGTGGATACGCGCGTAGATCCGCGCGGCATGGAGTATCACTGGCTGAACTTTCGCCGCGGCGATCGGCAGCAAGGGCCCGAGAGCGATTATGACGCGCTGCGGGCAGGCAACATCGTCGTCACGCCGTTGCGGTACGACCGCACGGATGAGGATGCGTATCAGGCGCTGGCCGAGAAGCTGCCGCGCTTCGGTCAGTAGCGTCAGAGGCCGCCGGTCACGTCGATCGTCAGTCCGGTGACGAAATCCGCGTCCGAGGAGGCGAGGAAGCAGATCACCTTCGCCTGGTCCGCTGCCTCTGCCAAGCGGCGCAGCGGAATGCGTTCGATCTCGGCCGCCTGATCCTCCGGCGACTGCTGGTTCCAGCGTGGCCGGATGCGTTCGGTCAGCGTACGGCTCGGCGCGATGGCGTTGACCGTGATGCCGAACGGCCCCAGCTCGAACGCCAGCTTGCGGGTGAACGCGATGATGCCGCCCTTGGCGGCGGAATATGCGCTGCTGCTGGTCACGCTCAGCCCGCGTCCCGCGATGGAAGCGAGATTGACGATCTTGCCGTGCTTGCGCCGCTTCATCACCGGCGTCACCGCGTGGCAGAACAGGAACGTGCCGTTCAGGTTGAACTGAATCAGCTTTTGCCATTCGTCGAATGTCAGCTCATCGACGGTGGCGCCCGGCTTCTCGATGATCGTGCTGCCGCCTACGGCGTTCACCAGAATGTCGATATTGCCGTACTGCTTTGCCGCCCAGGCGACGACTTCCTCCACCTCTCCCTGATCCAGCGCGTTTGCGGGACGACCGATCGCGCGGCCACCCGACATGTTCATCGCCTCTATCGCCATGGCAAGGCGACGCTCATCGTTATCCACCCCGATGATGACCGCGCCTTCCTTCGCCATGATGTCGGCTGTCGCGCGGCCAATGCCGCTGGCGACCGCAGTGATCAGCGCGACCTTGTCCTTGAAGCGCATGGTTGTTCCTCCTTCAGTTGAGCCGCGCGGCCTGCGCCATTACCTCGATCGCCTCCGGCTGCCGGGAGCGCACGGTCAGGCTGGTCGCACCAGAATCCTCCCAGGCACGGAAACGTTGCTTGATCCGTTCCGGCGGCCCGACCAGCGACTTCATATCCACCCATTCGTCCGGCACCGCTGCGATTGCCTCGTCCTTCCGGTGCGCAAGGTAGAGTTCCTGGATACGTTCCGCGGCGTCTTTGAAGCCGCGGCGGATCATCATGTCCTTGTGGAAGTTCGTGTCGCGGTGGCCCATGCCGCCGACGTACAGTGCAACCTCGGGCTTCATCTTGGCCAGTGCGGCCTTCACGTCGCTGTCGATCGCGACGTGCACCGAGGCCTGGACAGCAAAGTCGCGCAGGCTCTTGCCGTTGCCGGCGCGGCGGAACCCTTCCTCCAGCCAGGGCAGGTATTCCGGCAGCGAGCCTGGCACGAAGCCGAGCGGCAGCCAGCCATCGGCGATCTCCGCTGTCAGCTTCACCGTCGATTCGTTGCCGGTGCCCAGATAGATCGGAATGTCGGGATTCATGTGCAGTATCGATTTTAGTGGCTTGCCGACGCCCGCAGCGCCTTCGCCGGTGTACGGCAGCGAAATTTCGCGGCCCTCATGCGTCACCGGCGCCTCGCGGCGGAAGATCTTGCGCATGATGGCAACGTAGTCCTTGTAGCGATAGTAAGGCCGGCCCCAGGGTTGGCCGTACCAGCCTTCGACGATCTGCGGCCCGGACACACCGAGACCGGCGATGAACCGCCCGCCACCGGCCATCGCATCGACTGTCGCCGCGCACATCGCGGCATTGGCCGGCGTGCGTGCGGCAAGCTGCATGATGCCGGTGCCGAGCTTGATCCGTTTGGTCAGTGCCGCAAGATAGGCGAGTGGCGTGACCGCATCGGTGCCGTACGCCTCTGCGGTCCAAACGCTGTCATAGCCGAGCTCTTCCGCGCGCTGCACCAGCTTGCACCGGAATTTCGAGATGTGCGCGCGAATAGCCGATAGAGAGGCCCAGCTTCATCGTGCGTTCCTCCATGTAGCGCGAGGAACCGGGATGCCGAGGTTCTCGCGCAATGTGGTGCCTGTATAGTCCTTGTGATACAGCCCGCGCCGCTGCAATTCCGGCACGACGTGTTTCACGAAATCCACATAAGTGCCTGGCACGTGTGTTGCCGCCAGGACGAAGCCGTCGGCCACCGGTTCGGTGAACCACTGCTCCAGACCGTCGGCCACCTCCTTAGGTCCGCCGACGAATGGCTTGTTCGGCCGCGCGCGGTGACTGAACCTGATGAAGTCGCGCGGCGTCGGGTTGGCGATGCCGCTCGCGCGCAGCACGCGGTCACGCATGGATTGCGTGCCGGAGACGTTCGCCAGTTCTTCGTCCGTGAACGGTTCGTCGATGCCCTTCGACGCAAAATCGAAATTCATCGCCTCCGATAGCAGCGACAGCGCATCCTCATCCGTCGCCAGCGTTTCGATCAGCGCCATCTTGTCCTCGGCCTCCGCCTTTGTCTCGGCGCAGACCACATAGGCCGACGGCGTGATGAAGAATTTGTCCGGATCGCGGCCCTGGCTTGCCACGTCCTCCTTCATCTCGCGATAGAGCTGCTTGCCATGCTCCATGCTGGTGTGCGTGGAGACGAAGACGACCTCGCCCCAACGCGCGGAAAAATGCTTGCCGCGGCCACTCTGTCCTGCCTGGATCACCACGGGATGACCCTGCTGCGAACGTGGCACGGTGAACGGGCCACGCGAGCGGAACCATTTCCCCTGATGATCCAACCGCCGCACCTTGTCTGGGATGCGCGAACAGGCCGGTCTGCTTGTCGATGACGATCGCGTCGTCGTCCCAGGAGTTCCAGTGGCCAAGCACCACCTCCATGAACTCGTCGGCGCGGTCGTAGCGTGAGTCATGCTCCAGGTGCTCGTCGTAGCCCATGTTCAGCGCCTCGCCGTCGTTCATCGACGTGACCACGTTCCAGGCGGCTCGGCCACCGGTCATCAGGTCGAGCGTCGCGAACACGCGCGCCACGTGGAACGGCTCGAAATAGGTGGTCGAGCAGGTGGCGCCGAGGCCCAGACGCTCGGTCGCCATGCCCATCACCGTGAGGACCGTGATCGGGATCCATCTTCACGCAACGTATGCCGTGCTCGACGGTGTGGCGGTGGTCGTTGCCGTAGCGGTCCGGCATCGCCAGGCGGTCGTCGAAGAAGCCGAGGTGGAACTTGCCTTCCTCCAGCACGCGGCCGATGGTGCGGTAGTAGTCGGCGGACATGGAGTCATCGCGAGATTCCGGATGACGCCAGGAGCTCACGAGGTTGGTGCAGTTCTGCGCCTGCAGGAACCCGACCATGACCATCTGGCGCATTTGTGACGCTCCGTCCCGATACGATACTCGCCGGTATCATCGCGCGGAATTCCAGGGGAGGGCAATCTGATGCTCGGTCTCGTCACCACAATGAACGACAAGGCTCCGGTTGAACTGCGTGAACTTCCCGAGCCGCGGCCGCAGCGCAACGAAGCCGTTGTCGCGGTTCATGCGTTTTCGCTCAACCGCGGTGAGCTGCGCTCGGTGCGCAACAATGGGGAGGGCTGGGTTCCCGGCCAGGATGTCGCGGGTGTCGTGTTGAAGCAGGCAGAGGACGGCAGCGGCCCGCCTGCCGGTTCGCGTGTCGTCGCGCTGACCGATGAGTTTGCCTGGGCGCAGCGAGTGGCCGTGCCGGGCCATCGCATGGCGGTGCTGCCGGACAATGTCAGTTTTGCCCAGGCTGCGACACTGCCGGTTGCCGGCCTGACCGCGTTGCGAACGCTGCGCCACGGCGCGCCGCTGCTAGGCAAACGCGTGCTGATCACAGGCGCGGCTGGTGGTGTCGGCACGATCGCGGTGCAGCTTGCGGCGCGATCCGGTGCCCGCGTGACTGCCGTCGTCGGCCGACAGGAGCGCGCTGCCGGATTGAAGGAGCTGGGCGCGCGCGACGTGATAGAGGGCATCGACAGCGCGCAAGGTCGTTTCGGCCTGATCCTGGAATCGGCGGGCGGCGCATCGCTGGCGCAGGCCATCAAGCTTGTCGAGGCGAAGGGAACCATCGTGGTGTACGGCAACTCGTCGGGCGAACCGACGACGCTTGCGTTCGCCGATTTCCGCAGCGCGCCGAACTCGCGCGTGCAGAGCTTCAGCTATTTCTACTCCGAATCCGAGGATAGGTTCGCACCCGACCTCGCGTTGCTCGTGTCGCTGATCGCCGAAGGATCGCTGAAGCCGCAGATCGGCGTGGAACGAAGCTGGCGCGACTTCGCCGCGGTGGCCGAGCAGTTGCGCGATCGGCGTGTTGCCGGCAAGGCTGTGCTGCTGGTGGACGCGGACTGAAGGAGGAAGCGCAGATGGAATTCGCGGGCAAGGTTGCCTTGATCACCGGCGGTGGCGGCGGCATCGGTCGCGCCAGCGCGATTGGCTTTGCGGGGCGCGGCGCGAAGGTCGTGGTGGTCGATCTCGACGCGACCGCAGGTGAGGCGAGCGCCGAGTTGGTGCGCCAGCGCGGCGGCGATGCAAGCTTCGTTCGCGCCGACGTCACCAAATCCGCCGACGTGCAGAATTACGTGAAGGCGACGCTGGATGCCTATGGCTCGATCGACTGCTTCTTCAACAACGCCGGCATCGAGGGCAAGTTCGCCCCGACACAGGAATACGACGAGGCGATGTTCGACGCGGTGATCGGCGTCAACCTGAAGGGCGTGTTCCTCGGCATGCGCCACGTTCTGCCGGTGATGCTGAAGCAAGGGCGCGGGTGCCATCGTCAATACGGCATCGGTGGCAGGCCTGTTCGGCGGACCCGGCATGGCGCCCTATGTCGCCTCGAAGCACGGCGTGCTCGGCCTGACCAAGGTGGCATCGTCCGACGTCGCGCGCCTCGGCATCAGGGTGAATGCGGTATGCCCTGGCCCGGTCGAGACGCGGATGATGCGGTCGCTGGAGGCGCAGCGGAATCCGAACGACCCGCAGGCGGTGCACGACGCAAACGCTGCCAATACGCCGACCGGCCGCTATGTGACGCCGGAGGAAGTGGCCAACGTGGTGATGTACCTGTGCTCGGATTTCGCCGGTGACATCACCGGCACGCACATCGTCATTGATGGCGGTCGCTCGGGTTCTGGCGGAGCTCCGCCAGCCGTCCCTCGGCGCGCTTGAGGTTGTAGCGCGCGATGGCGCGCTGTTGGAGCCGCGCCGGTCCGTCGAGCGCAGCGATTGCGTCGCGATAAATCGCAATCGCCTCCTCGATCGATGCGGTGTCATTCAACGCCGCCAGCGCATTGGCGAGATTGGTGCTGGCCATCGCCCACTCCAGCGGCGTGGCCTCGCGCGTATAGACATTGAGTGCCGCGCGACAAGCAGTGACCGCCTCGACCAGCGTGTCGCGGTCGTTGTCACGCTCGCCCAGCACGCGCAATGCCTGGCCGAGATTGCTCTGCGTCACGGCGATATCGATCGGCGAATCCTGTTCCGCGTATTCCTCCAGCGCGGCGCGATAATGATCGACCGCTTCGCGCAGCGACGCAGTGTCGCCGGTGCGTTCCCCTTGCAGAGACAGCACCGCGCCGCAATTGCGCTGCATCCGTGCCCAGTCGGAGGGAGCGGCATCGCGCGTGTAGACGCTGGTCGCCAGGCGATAGCTGTTGAGCGCCGCGTTCAGCCAGGCCGGATCGCTGTCGCGCTCGCCCAGCACGACCTGCGCCGCACCGAGCAGCGCCACCGTTCGAGCCCAGTCCTCTGGCGTGGTGTCCCATCGATAGACCTCCAGCGCATGGTCGCACGCGGTCATCGCCGAATGCAGCATCACCGGATCGTCGATGCGGGCCCCCAGCGCCCGCAGCGCGGCGGACAGCCGGCTCTGTGTCTTGGCCCAGTCAAGCGGTGCATCCGCGCGCGGCGCGAGCTTCAGTGCAGCGTTGAATTCCCGAGACCGCATCGGCGATGCCCGAGATGTCTTCCGCCGCCTCGCCCTCGGCCAGCAGCACCTCGGCCTTCGCTATTGTTTGGCGCCAGATTTCGCCGGCGCTCATTTCTCGGCGCGCATCTCCGCGAAGATCTCCTTGGCAACGAGCAGCGATTTGCGGATCAGCGGCACACCGACATAGCCGCCCAGGTGCAACAGGGATTCGACGAGCTCGTCTTCGGTCCAGCCCTGATTGCGCGCCATGCGCAGATGCAGTTTCAGCTCAGGGTCACGGCCGGTCGCGGCGTCGGAAATGACGCAAATGAGCGCGCGGGTTTTCAGATCGAGCCCCGGCCGGGTCCACAGTGCGCCGAAGATGGTTTCCTGGGTGACCTCGGCGAACTTCGCCATGATCGGATCGTTGTATATAGCCTTGTCCATACGGTCGACCGTTGCGTCGCCGAGCAGCTTGCGCCGCATCGCACGGCCTCTTTCACGCAGTGCGCTGTCTGCCATTCTGCTTGCTCCTGAGTTATGTCAGTGGTATCAGAGTTCCACCACCACGTAATTCTGTTCGACTGACACCGGGACTGTTTCCGCGACGAACGGTCCCTTCGCCAGGGCCTCGCCGGGCACCACTTCCACCTGATAGGTCCGCGCCTTCACGCTTTCCGGATGGCACCAGGACTGGCCGGTCTTGATGTCGAACTCCCAACCGTGCCACGGACAGCGCAGCATCTCGCCATGACGCTCCAGCCGATATTCGCCAGGCCGATCAGCAGTAAATCGTCCCAGGATCGGGCCGATACACAGTGGCGCGCCTTCATGTGGGCAGCGATTGATCAGCGCGAAGAACTCGTCCTTCACATTGAAGATGCCGATCGAGCGCCCGGCGATGGTGACGATCTTGCAGGTGCCCGGCGAGATCTCGCTCGCGGGTGCGACAACGTGCCGGGCCATGCAATTACTCCAGGCCGTAGAACGCCAGCGCGTTCTCGCGGAACACCATCTGCTTCTGCTGCTCGGTCAGCGGCGCCTTGAACGCGTAGCGCGGATCGTCCTGGTCCCAGTGCGGATAGTCGGTGGAGAACATGATGCGGTCCCAGCCAATCCACTCGCACGTTGCCAGCAGGTCCTCGGGCCGCTCCGGCTCCTCGATCGGCTGCGTCGTCACCCAGATGTTGGAGCGGATATACTCCGACGGCAGGCGCTTCAGATGAGGCACTTCCTCACGCAGGCGCTTGTAGTGCTTGTCGAGCCGCCAGGTCAGCGACGGCAGCCAGGCGAAGCCGCCCTCCACCAGTGCCACGCGCAGATTGGGGATGTGTTCGAAAACACCCTCGACTACGAGCGAGGTGACCAGCGCTTCCTTGCTCTGCGGATACGATGGATGCTCTTCGTGATAGAACGAAGGCCAGCCGCCACCGGTGGACGGATGTCCGCTTGTTCCGCCGAGATGCAGCGCGATCGAGAAGCCATTGGCGGCGCATGCCTCGAGGATCGGCCAATAGCGGCGACGGCCCAGCGGCTCCAGCCCGCGCGGCGGGATCATCACGTGAGTGAAGCGGCGGTCGCCGGCGCGCTTCTCGATTTCCTTGATCGCGGCTTCGGTGTATTCCAGCGGGATCTGCACGCCGGCCTTCAGGCGCGGTTCGCGATCGCACCACACCTGCGCTTCCCACTCATTCGCCGCTGTCGCCATCGCCGCGCCGAACTCGACGTTGCGTTCGTCGGAGCCGCGGCCGAGCAGCGGCATCATCAGGCCGTACGAGACGTTGAACAGATCGAGCAACTGTTCCTGCATCATCTCCAGATCAGAGCCGGGATGCGTTCCATCCTTCGGATAGGAGTCCATCCGCATGCCGGTGAACGGCGACATGCGCGGATAGTTCGGCGCATTGGAGAACGGCGAACGGGCGCGGCCGCCTACCGAGGCGCGATGCTTGCGCCAGCGCTCGGACAGGAACTGGTCGAGGTCGGCAGGCGACTTCGTGTAGGGGTGCACGTCGCAATCGACAATGCCGAGCTTCGTCTGCGACGATGTGTCGGCTTGACGATCCATGACCGTGACGTTCATCGAATGCTCTCCATGCTCACGGGGATAGGCGGGGGAAGGTCTTCAGCGCGTTGTCGACGAGGATCTTGCGCAGCAGATGCTCGGGCATGCCATCGGGCAGCGCGTCCTTGTCGTCGAAGTGCCAGTGCGGATAGTCGGTCGAGAACAGCAGCATCTCGTCGGAACCGATCTCCTCGATGATGCGCTGAAGCTGGTCGGCGCGCGGCGGCGCGTCGAATGGCTGGATGGTCAGGCGCACGTGCTCGCGCGCATAGGCCGCCGGCGATTTTTCCAGCCATGGCACCTCGGCGCGCACGCCGCGCCAGGTCTTGTCGGCGCGCCACATCCAGCCGGGCAGCCAGGTCACGCCGGATTCCATCAGCACGACCTTCAGGCGCGGGAACTCGACGAAAACGCCCTCGGCGATCAGGCTGTTCAACACGCCGGCAAATCCGGTCGACCACGAAACGTAGTCTTCCAGATAGTATGACGGCCAGCCGAGGTTGGTCGGCGGATGGCGATAGCTGGACCCCGCGTGGATGCCGATCGGCAGGTCCAACCGTTCGGCGACCCGGTAGATCGGCCAGTGGATACGGCGACCAAGGGGCAGTTCGCCCATCTCCCACACCAGCACCTGAACGAAGCGCGGATCGGCGGCGACGCGCTCGATCTCCTTCGCGGCAAGCTCCGGGCTGTGCATCGGCACCACGATGGAGGCGCGCAGGCGGTCATCCTTCGACAGCCACTCGGCGGCGAGCCAGTCGTTGATCGCGCGGCACATCGCCGCGGACAGGTCTTCGCTGAAGACCGCCGGGGCGCCGTGCAGAATGTTGCAGATTGCATAGCGTGAGCCGAACGCATCGAGCGCCTGTGAGCGCAGCAGTTCCAGATCGGTTCCAGCGCTGCCCTTGGCGGGCTTCCAGTCAGGGCGGCAGTTGATCGGCGCGTTGGGCGGGAAGGCTGCCGCGGTGTAGTTGTCCCGCTCCAGGCCGCGCATCAGGACGTGCGACCGCCAGTATTCGTCCAGATAAGGCACCAGCGCCTGCATGCTGAGCAGGGCTGGATGGATATCGCAATCGATCGCACCGGGCGCAGGGACGCTCATGTTGCTGGCAGGATAGGGCTGGGTTGCTCTGGGTTCAATGGCGGGCGGTTCATAGCGGGTTCACCTCTCTGTCTCACCCTGACGGGGTGAAGCACCCCTGTGTCTACATTCTGGCCAGCCAGCGGAACGGCACGCTTTACGCTGGCGTGACCAGCGATGTCGTCCGGAGAACGTCATCATTCCCGCTCTATTCGTCATCCCCGCGAAGGCGGGGACCCAGGGGTTCATTGGCCGGTCTGTCGCGCCGGGCTCAGCCGCGCCGGCAGCAACAGCGCGAACCCAAGTGCCAGCACGGACAACCCGCCAGCCAGCACGTACGTATTATGCAAACCGAGCGCGACGACCTCGGTCAATCGCGTCAGCTCACGCAAATTCAACCCACCGCGCTGGAACGGATCGAGCAGCCGATTGACCTTGTCCACGGCATCCGGTGCCGCTCGCAGCAGCGTGAGGTTCAGCACTGCGCCAAATGACGCCGCGCCCAGTGACTGGCCGACGAACCGCAGGAACATACATGACGAGGTGGCTGCGCCCCGCTGGTACCACGGCACCGCGGCCTGGATCGAGACGATGAACGTAGTGTTGCACAGCCCCATGCCGATGCCGATCAGCAGCGATCCGCTGCTGGCCCATACCACGCCGCGCTCTGGCGTCAGGGTGATCAGTACGGTGCTGCCGGCGATCAGCGCCAGCGTGCCGAGCACCGCGGTCAGGCGATAGGTGGTGCGGACCATCAGCCTGCCGCCATAGAAGCTTGCCACGGCCCAGGTGACGGACATCGCGCCCAGCACCAGTCCGGCGGTCAACGCGCTGCGGCCCATTGCGCCCTGCACATAGGTCGGCAGGAATGCCGACACGCCTGTCATCACCGCCGAGATGACAGCTCCGCCGAAACTGCCGATGGCGATGATGCGGTGCTGGCGCCAGAGATCCAGCGGCAGCATCGGCTCCGGCGTGCTGCTCTCATGCACGGCCAACGCTATCAGCCCGATAATCGCGACCGCACCGACGATCGCCAGCGTCGCATGCGGCAGGCTGCCGCCCTGGACGAGCACCAGCATCAGTGCGGTGATCGCCACCATCAACAGCAGCGAACCCAGATAGTCGATGCGGCGGGGGTGCAGTTCGGTCGGTTCCGTCAGGAATGTCGCGATCATGGCGACCGTCGCCACGCCGATCGGCAGGTTGACCCAGAACACCAGTTGCCAACTCACCTGCTCGACCAGGAAAGCGCCGAGCAACGGGCCCAGCACCGCGGCCACGCCAAACACGCTGGACACCAAGCCCTGCACGTGCGCGCGCTCGGTCGGCGTGTAGATATCGCCGAGGATCGTGGTGGCGATCGGCTGCACGCCGCCGGCGCCGAAGCCTTGCAGCGCGCGGAACAGGATCAGCGCCACCATGTTGCCGGCGAAGCCGCACATCGTGGAGCCGATCAGGAACAACCCGGCGCCGAAATAGAACACCTTCTTGCGACCGTAGATGTCGGCGAGCCGGCCATAGACCGGGATGCTCACCGCCTGGGTCAGCAGGTAGACCGCGAACACCCAAGCGAACAGGTTGAACCCGCCGAGATCGGCAACGATGGTCGGCATCGCGGTCGCGACGATGGAGCTTTCGACTGCCGCCATGAACGTCGCCATGAGGCACGCCGCGAGCACCAGTGTGCGGCGAGCCGAGGGCGCCTGCGCGATGTGGATCGGGGTGTTTGTCGGCTGGAACCCCTGGTCGGGCAACGGCTGGCCTCATTATAGTTGGGACGCGGCCCATTTTCTGTCATTCCGCGGGAGGGGTGACAACCTGCGCGACCGCAGCCCTGCCGTGCTATCCAGGCATCGAACCACTCGGAGGCGATCGGCTTGCGCATGCTCGGCCCTGGACCTGCGGTCGATATCGGCGTCGACATCGGCGGCACTTTCACCGACATCGTGTGCCGTCGCGCCGGCGAGCCGATGCGAACCCTGAAGATACCCACCACCCGTGGCGATCCCAGCGAGGCGGTGCTGAACGCCCTGACCCATCTCGCCCGCGATCTCGGGGTCACCGCATCCGACATCGCGCGGTTCCTGCATGGCACCACGATCGCCACCAACGCGGTGCTGGAGCGGAAGGGCGCGAAGATCGGCCTGATCGCCAGCGAAGGCTTTCGCGACATCCTGGAGATCGGCTACCAGCTTCGCCAGGACCTGCACCGCATCCTGCTGGAGCCGGTCACGCCGGTGTTCCTCGCCCCGGGCGCGCAGCGCAAGGAGGCACGCGAACAGGTCTCCGCGCAGGGCGAGGTGATTGTGCCGCTCGATGAAGCGTCGGTCCGACAAGCCGTGGCAGAACTCGTCGCCGAGGGCGTTCAGGCGATCGCAGTCTGCTACCTGTTTTCATTCCTGTATCCGCGGCATGAGCAACGCACGCGCGAGTTGATCGAGGCGATACATCCACGGATTGCCGTGTCGTTGTCCAGCGAGGTTGACCCGACCTTCCGCGAATACGAGCGCACAGTGGTCACCGCCTTCGACGCGAATATGAAACCCGTCGTTGCCCGCTATCTGGAGTGCCTGGAGGAAGGGATGCGCGCGGCGGGCGTGACCGCACCGTTGCAGATCATGCAGTCGCGCGGTGGCCTCGCCGGCGCGTCAGTTGCGCGCAAGCGTCCCGTGCGGCTGTTTCTGTCTGGCCCCGCCGCGGGTGTGATCGGAGGTGCGATCGTCGGGCGTTCGTCCGGATATGGCGACCTGATCACGATTGATGTCGGCGGCACATCGAGTGATATCGCGCTGGTGGAAGGCGGCGAGCCCGTCATCCGCGCACAGGGTGACATCGCCGGCTTCCCGGTGCGTGTACCGATGGTCGACGTGAATGCGATCGGTGCCGGTGGTGGTTCGATCACGTGGCTCGATGGCGCCGGCGGTTTGCGCGTCGGACCGCATTCCGCCGGCTCCGAACCTGGACCCGCCTGCTATGGTCGCGGCGGCGAGGAAGTCACGGTCACCGATGCTTCCGTCGTGCTTGGCTGGCTCGATCCTGCCTACTTCGCCGGCGGCGCGGTTTCGCTCGATCCTTCGCTGGCGCGTGTGGCGATCGAGCGGCGCATCGCACGTCCGCTTGGCCTTTCGGTGGAAGAAGCAGCACTCGGCATCCATCGCGTGGTGAACGCGCAGATGGTCGAGGGGATCAGGCTTGTCTCGATCCGCCGCGGCCTCGACCCGCGCCGCTTCACGTTGGTGGCGCTCGGCGGCGCCGGCCCGATCCACGCAACAGCGCTTGCCGCGGAGCTTGGCATCGCGAACGTGCTCATCCCGCGCCATCCCGGCGTGCTGTCTGCCGCGGGTCTGCTCGCCGCGCCAATCGAGCACGAGGTGGCGGTCGCCTTTCCGCGCCCGCTCGCCGGGCTCGAATTCACCGACGTGCGCGGTGTATTGGAGGAACTCGATCGTTCATGTGCGCGGCTGATGGCGGAGGAGAAGATTGGCGGCCTGCGCGCGACAATCCAATATTCCGCCGATGTCTGGTACATCGGCCAATCCTACCATCTTGAAGTACCTCTCGACGCCCACGCACCCGACCCGCTCGGCAGGCTGTATCGCGACTTCCTGGGTCTGCACGATCGTATCTACGGACACGCCACCGAACAGCCCGCGGCGATCGTCAACCTGCGTGCGGTGCACCGTGCGGGCGGCAGCGACCATCTGGATGAAGGCGTCTATCGGCCGGTTGGCGCCGACCCGAGGAAACCGCCGCGCCCGATCCGTGTCGCCGGCGTGCGTGCGCCGGTTCAGGCAGCGGTCTACCATCGCGCGGCCATGCCGTCCGGCCTGTCCTTCGTCGGGCCTGCCATCGTGGAACAGGACGACACGACGACTCTGGTCGAGCCTGGCTGGCGAGGCGCAGTATTGGACAACGGCAATCTCCTGCTGACGCGAGGCTGATATGGACGTCGATCCGATCACGCTCGAGGTGCTGCGCAACAAGCTCGACGGCATCGCCAACGAGATGCAGCTCACGCTGGTGCGCAGCGCCTTTTCCGCCATCGTGAAGGAAGGACTCGACGCCTCGGCCAGTCTGTTCACGCTGCAAGGCGAGACGCTGGCGCAGGCGCTCGCCATCCCGGTGCATCTCGGCGCGCTCACCCCGATGGTGGGACGGCTGCTGCACGACGTGCCGCTCGATGCAATGGGTGAGGGCGATATCTGGATTCTCAACGACACCTACCTTGGTGGCACGCATCTGCCGGACATTGCCATCATGATGCCGGTATTTGCCGGCGGTCGCGTGATCGCCATCAGCGCCGCGATGACACATCACCAGGACGTCGGCGGCATGACCCCCGGCTCTACGCCGACGAATGCCACCGAGATCTACCAGGAAGGGATCCGTATCCCGCTGCTGCAATTCCGCCGTGGCGATGCGCTGAACGAGACGCTGATTGCAATGCTGCGACAGAATGTGCGTCTGCCGGATGTGCTGATGGGCGACATCAACGCCCAGGTCGCTGCCTGTACGATCGGCGCGCGGCGGCTTGGCGGGCTGGCCGGCAACTTCGGCCGACACGAGTTGCTGGCGCTGTTCGACGAACTGCTGAACCGCTCGGAAACGATGACGCGTCAGGCACTGCATGGCCTGAGGGCGGGAACTTACCACCACGTCGATTACCTCGACAACGACGGGATCGAGCTCGACAAGCTGGTGCGCATCGAGGTCGCAGTGACGATCCAGGATGACCTGATGACATGCGACTTCACCGGCACGTCGCCGCAAGTGCGTGGCCCGTTCAATTGCATGGCATCCGGCCCGTACGCTGCCGCGTGCTTCGCGCTGCGTTCGGTGACCGACCCGGAAGGCCGCATTCCCAACAACGGCGGCTGCTTCCGGCCACTGGCGTTCCACCTGCCGGAGGGCAGCCTGGTCAATCCGCGCGAGCCGGCGCCCACCGGCTGCCGCACCTCGACAATAAAGCGGATCACCACGTGTATCCTCGGTGCGCTGCGCCAGGCGGCGCCGGACCGCGTGCCGGCCGACTCCGGCAGCGAGATCGTCATCATGCATTTCGGCGGTCAGCGCTCCGATGGTCGGCGCTATGTGACATCGCAGCTTCTCGTCGCCGGCAGCGGCGCGTCGCTCCATCTCGACGGCGTCGATGTGATCGAGACCGATGCCACCAACTGCCTGAACGTTCCGGCCGAAGCGCTGATGCTGGAGGCACCGATCCGCGTGCATCGTGTCGCGCTGAACCGAGATTCCGGGGGGCCTGGTACGCACCGCGGTGGCCTCGGCGGCGTGTTCGAGTACGAGCTGCTCGATGGCGAGGCTACGGTGACGTATCGCGGCGAGCGGCATCTTTGCGAGGCGGGGGGTGTCGACGACGGTATGCCCGGATCACGCGCCAGCGCAGTGATCAGGCGGGCCGGCGGCGGCGAGGAAGTGGTGAGGTCGAAAATCGTATCCACGCTGTGCAAAGGGGATCGGATCGTCATCGCCACTGCCGGAGGTGGCGGCTACGGCGCGCCGACGGAACGTGAGGCTGCATTGGTGCAAGCCGATCTGCGCAACGGCAAGGTCAGTCTGGCGGCAGCACGTGAATTCTACGGATATCGTGGCAATGTCTGAGCCGCGCGACCTCCACGTTCCGGCCCTGCGCGACCCCGCGGTGAGCGCGGCCCGCGGCGAGGAGCAGTTCGCCGTGCTGCTGGTTGGCGCCGCCTGACGGTCTTGTTATGCTGGCGCACTTACGGCCGGCAGCAGACCGGCGGCGCTAGGGGGCGGCGATGGCGATTCCAACATATGACTGGATTGCGCATTACGCGTCGACACGTGGCGACTGCGTCGCAATGGAGGACCTCGCGACAGGGCGAAGCTTCACCTACGCCGAGTTCGACCAGCGCGTGGGTCGGCTGGCCGCGGGTCTGCGCGCGCGGTTCGGTGTCGCACGAGGCGACCGCGTGGCCGTGATTGCTCACAATTCGTCAGACCTGTTCGAATTGCAGTTCGCCTGTGCGCGTATCGGGGCGATATTTGCGCCGATGAACTGGCGGCTGACAGCACCCGAACTGCGCTTCATCGTTGGCGACTGCACGCCGGTCGTTATGTTCTACGATCCGGAATTCGGCGACACGGCGCTGGAACTTTCCGCGGCCTGTGGGGTGTCGCATCTGTGCGGGCGAGATCTGGCGGACAGCGCCTATGAGCGGTTGATCGCGGAGGCGACGGATGACGTGATGCCGGAACCGCTGACGCACGACGATATCGCGACAATCCTGTATACGTCGGGCACCACGGGCCATCCTAAAGGCGCGATCATCACGCACGGTATGCGGTTCTGGCAGACCATCAACCTGACCGGCCCCGCGCGAATAACCGCCGACAGCACGGCCCTTGTCGTTCTGCCGCAATTTCACGTCGGCGGGCTTGATGTATTCGCCAACCCGGTGTTTCACTACGGCGGCAAGGCCGTGGTAATGCGGGCCTATGATCCCGCGCTGACGTTGCGTCTGTTCACCGATCAGGACGCCGACATCACGCACTTTATCGGCGCGCCGGCGCACTTCCAGTTCATGGCGCAACTGCCACAATTCGCCGATGCTTGCTTCAACCCGCGTCTGCTTGCCTATGTGGCGGCGGCGCCGGTGCCGCTGCCGTTGCTGCATCAGTGGCGAGAGCGCGGCCTGACGCTGATACAGGCTTATGGCATGACAGAGACATGCGGTGTCATCACGATCATGGAGCCGAGCGATGCGTTGCCCAAGGCCGGCTCGGCCGGCAAGTCCTGCCTGCATTTCGCGGTTCGCCTGGCAGATGCTGACGGCGCGGACGTGCCAGCCGGTAAGATCGGCGAAATCTGGGTCAAGGGTCCCAGCACCACGCCTGGCTACTGGAAGCGGCCCGAGGCGACAGCCGCCACCTTCACCGATGGCTGGCTGCGTACCGGTGACGCCGCGCTCACAGACGAGGACGGTTTCTATTACATCGTCGACCGATGGAAAGACATGTACATTACCGGCGGAGAGAACGTCTATCCGGCGGAAGTTGAAGATGTGCTCTATCAACTCTCCGCCGTCGCCGAAGTGGCGATCATCGGCGTGGCGGATGAGCGCTGGGGTGAGGTTGGCCGCGCCATCATCGCTCGCAAGCCCGGTCAGGCACTGACCGAGGCCGAGATCATGGTCCATTGCGAGGCGCATCTCGCACACTACAAGCACCCACGGTCGATCAGGTTCGTCGACGCCTTGCCACGCAACGCGACCGGCAAGGTGCACAAGCCGACCTTGCGGCGGCAGTTCGGTGGCGCCTGACGTGATCCGGCGCGCCTTCAGGTGGGTGCCTGGGCGGCGGCAAGCGGCCGGATTCCTGCTGGTGGGATCGCTTGCCGCCGCGTCTATCCTGCCGGTTGAGTAAAATTTGACGTTATCAATGCGCATTTCACGCCAGCTTGACGTCGTGGATCACGTTCGCAGCGTGCTCGCGGGTACACCCGCAGATATCGACGCCAGGAACCGTCTGGATACCAGTGGGTGGGGATTGCAATGACGTTTCGTGCCGCGGCGGCAAGTCCGGTGGTCCGCCGCAAGCGACGCGGAGGTTGGCCGGTTGGCTGGCTATGACCTGGTCCATTGACGTGATGCATCCGTCATGACCGGCATTTGACATGCGAGCCCTTCATCGCAATATTCGGTTGTCGACGCGGCTGCTGTTCATTGTGCTCACCTGCCTGCTGCCCGTTTTCCTGCTGGGTGTCTGGGTCGAGTACAGCCACTGGGCGGAGCGCCGGGCGCAGCTAAGCGACTTGTCCCTACAGCAGGCGCAACTGCTGAACGGCGACGTCGACAGTATCGCCGAAGGCGCGCGGATCCTGCTGAGTGCCGTGGCACAATTCGATGATGTGCGCGACGCAGCGGCAACGTGCAGCGACCGGCTGCGCGCGACTCAGCAAAGCCTGCCGATCTACAGTTTCATCGCGCGCCTCGACGCAAATGGCACGATGTTCTGCGCGTCCGAGCCCGGATTGCTGTCAATGGCCGGCGATCAGCCGCAGTGGATTCGCGATGCGATCGCTGCCAAGGACTTTGCCACGGGCCGGTTTGCGACCGCGCCTGGTATACGCGCTGGCTTTTTGCCATTCGCCTTGCCGCTCCCGGCAGTACATCCGGATCGCAGCGGCGTGCTGGTAGCCGGGCTCGATCTCCAGCGCCTGTCGGAACATCTGTCGCGGCTCAGGCAGACCGGATCGCCATTCCTTGCCGGAAGCGTGCTGACCGTTGCCGACCGGGACGGTGTCATCCTTGCCCGTAGTCCGCAGCATGCGGAGTTTGTCGGCAAGCAATTCCCGGCGGCGGCCTTGGCTCTGGTGACGGCTGCTCAATCCGGAGTTGCGCGCCTGAGGAGCATCGACGGAACGTTCCGCGTCATCGGCTTTATCCCTCCGGCCCAATCCTCCTATGGCCTGATGGTTGCGATCGGATTTTTCGAATCCGCGATGATGGCGGACATCAATCGCACCAGCCTGCATGCCGGCCTGCTATTTGCGGGCGTCTTTATCGGTGCGTTCCTGCTGACGCTGTTCGTTGCGCGGCGGTTCATCGGCCGGCCGACGCGAGAGCTGCTGGCGGCAGCCCGTCGGTGGCGTGAGGGCGATCTGGGTACGCCGGTGCGGGGCGAGGACACGCGTTCGGAATTCGGTCAGATCGCCGAGGCCTATAACGATATGGCGGCGGCGCTTGCACGGCGGGATAAGGATCTCCGCGAGCACGCTGACGCGCTGGAGGCGCGCGTTGGCGAACGCACGCAGGAACTGCTGGTCACCAACAACCGCCTACAGGTGGAGATCGCCGAGCGGCAGAACACCGAGGCGGCGCTGGTGCAGTCGCAGAAACTCCAGGCGGTCGGTCAGCTTGCCGGCGGCATCGCGCACGACTTCAACAATCTGCTGGCCACCATACAGGGCAGTCTCGATCTGCTGTCGCAGACGGTGGCGCCGGAGGAGAAGCGCAAGCACACCTGGATAGAGCGCGCCACCGGCGCGGTGTATCGAGGTTCGCAACTGACTGGGCGGCTGCTGGCGTTCTCGCGTCGGCAGCGGCTGGCAGTCGAGGCGTCGGACGTGAACAATCTGGTGTCCGATCTCGTGCCTCTGCTGCGGACCTGCACGCATGGTCAGCGCATCCGTATCGACACCTGGCTGGACGATGATCTGTGGCCCGCGATGGTCGAGCCGAGCCAGGTGGAGGCGGCAATTCTCAATCTGGCGCTGAATGCGCGCGATGCGATGCCGGATGGTGGCGTGCTGACGATCACCACCACGAACCAGCCGATTGCCGATACGGTACAGGGCGACATTACAGCGGGCGACTATGTGGCGATCATCGTGACCGACACCGGCGTTGGCATGACGGACGAGGTGGCGCAGCGCGCGTTCGAGCCGTTCTTCACCACGAAGCACCCGTCGGGCAGTGGGCTGGGACTGAGCCAAGTTTACGGTATGGCGCGCGAGTCAGGCGGCACCGTACGGCTGTTGACGTCGCCTGGCGGCGGCACTTCGGTGACGATGCTGCTGCCGCGCGCAGCCGAGATGCCGCGGGCCAGACGCCCTCAGATTGACCAGCGGCGCACGCGATCGGGCAAGAAGGTGCTGGTGGTCGACGACGATCTGGACGTGCTTCAGGTGAGCGCTGAAATGCTGCGCCAGCTCGGCTATGCTGTGACCACGGCGGCGAGCGGCGCGGAAGCATTGGACGCACTTGCGACAAAGCCCGCAATGGTGATGCTTGACCATGCGATGCCGGCGATGACCGGCCTCCAGACCGCCGCGGCAATGCGGGAGCGGGGGTTTGTCGGGCCGATCATCCTGGCAACCGGCTACGCCGAACTGAGCGAATTGGAGCAGCACGAGCTGAGGAGATTGCAGGGTGTGCTGAACAAGCCTTATTCGATCCAGGACCTGGAGACGCTGCTTGAACGAGTGGGTGCGTCGGTCGTGGATGTGGGACTTCAGCCGGTGAAGTAGCGCATCATCCGTGGGCAGGTGACGCCATCCTGGCCCGTGCAATGCACACCACGTCCAGTCTATGGCAGGATGATGGGTCAACCGCTATCGAGTGTGCATGAAAAGAATGACAGCAACTGCGATTGCTCTGCTGGCCGCGGCCGCCACGGTGGTGCCGCATAGCGCCTGGCCGCAGCCATCGCAGGCCCAGCCCCTCGTAACACTCACCGTCCGGTTGTCCAGCTTCGCCTTCACTCCGGATCGGCTACAGCTCCGTGTCGGCGTCCCGGTAAGGCTGCATCTGATGAACGAAAGCAGCGGTGGTCACAACTTCAGCGCGCCCGCATTTTTCGCCGCCAGCATATTTCCGGCGGGTTTACCGCCGCCGAATGGGAAGATCGAGGTTGCCGGCGGGAACAGCGTGGATATCACGCTGACGCCGCGTGTACCCGGCACCTACAAGGTCGAGTGCACACACTTTCTACACAGTCTGTTCGGCATGAGCGGAACGATTGTGGTCGCCGGACCGTAGCGTAACCGTCAACGGTCAGTGTGCGTCGGCCCAGGTGCGGCCTGCGCCGGTTTCCACCACCAAAGGCACTGACAGAGTCGCCGCGCCTTCCATCACCTGTCGCGCCAACGAAGTCAGGGCCGGCACCTCGTCCTCGGGTGCCTCGAACAGCAGTTCGTCGTGCACCTGAAGCAGCAGTCGCGAGCGCAGCCCTGCCTCTCGCAACGCCTTTGGCAGCCGGACCATCGCGCGTTTGATGACGTCGGCGCCGCCACCCTGTAGCGGTGCATTGATCGCCTGGCGCTCGGCATAACCGCGACGTGCGGGGTTCTTGTCGGCGATACCCGGCACCCAGCAACGGCGCCCGAACGGTGTCGTCACATAGCCGTTGATCCGCGCCTCCTCCTTGGTGCGTTCCATGTAAGCGCGTATGCCGGGATAGCGCGCGAAATATGCGTCGATATACGTGCGGGCCTCGCCTGGGGTGATGCCGAGTTGGCGTGCCAGGCCGAAGGCGCTGATGCCGTAGATGATACCGAAGTTGATCGCCTTGGCGCGCCGACGCGTCATCGGATCCATGCCGGCCATGGGTATGCCGAAGACCTCGGAGGCCGTGCGTGCGTGGATGTCCTCACCGCGGGAAAAACTTTCGCGGAGCGCGGGGATGTCGGCGGCATGGGCCAGCAGCCGCAGCTCGATCTGCGAGTAGTCCGCCGAGACCAGCAGGTGTCCCTCCTCGGCGATGAAGGCGTGGCGGATCCGGCTGCCTTCGTCAGTGCGGATTGGGATGTTCTGTAGGTTCGGATCGTTCGACGACAGCCGTCCGGTCGACGCGATGCACTGCGCATAGCTCGTATGCACGCGGCCGGTTTCGGGGTTGATCTCTCCGATAAGCGCATCGGCATAGGTGGACTTCAGCTTCTGCAACTGCCGCCAGTCGAGGATGCGCGCCGGCAGTTCATGCCCCTGATCGGCCAGCGTCTGGAGCACCGACGCATCCGTCCCCCAGGCACCGGTCTTCATCCGCCGCCCACCGCCAAGCTTCATCTCGTCGAAAAGAACCTCGCCGAGCTGCTTTGCGGACCCGACATTGAGTTCGCGGCCCGCAAGGCGATGGATGTCACGCTCGATCACCACCATCCGCTGCTCGAAATCCAGCGACATGCGGCGCAGATCGTCCGCGTCCACCTTGATGCCGGCGCGCTCCATGTCCAGCAGCACAGGCAGCAGACGACGCTCGAGCTGCTCATATAGCGCCAGAGCGGAATTGAAGCGCAACCGCGGCCGCAGCACCTGCCACAGACGCAGTGCCACGTCGGCGTCCTCGGCAGCGTAGGCGGTGGCCCGCTCGATCGGCACCCGCTGGAACGGGATACGATTGCGCCCGGTCCCCGTGACCTCATCGTAGCTGAGCGGCGTATGTCCGAGGTGAAGCTGCGACAGTTCGTCCAGTCCGTGGCCGTGCATGCCGGCCTCCTGAGCGTAGGAGATCAGCATGGCGTCGTCGAACGGCGCCGACGCCGGAAAGCCGGCGCGCTCCATCACCAGCATGTCGAACTTGGCGTTTTGGTAGATCTTGAGCGTGTTGCGATCGGTCAGCACCGGCCCCAGCGCCTCGATCGCCACGGCGAGCGGCACCTGCTCCGCCAATCCCTCATGCCGCAGCGGCAGATAGGCCGCGCGTCCGGGCGCCACGGCGAGCGACAACCCGACCAGCGGCGCCCGCGTCGCGGCCAACCCGTCGGCCTCGGTGTCGATCGCGATGAAGCCACAGGCTGCGCTCTCGCCCAGGAAGCCGCGCAGCGCGGCCGCGCTGGTGATCGTCACGTAAGGACCGAAGCCCGAACTCGTCTCGGTGATTGCCGGCCGTTCCGCTTCCGGCAATGGCAACGCCGCCTGGGCACGCCGCGGCGCGGCTTCCACCGCTTTCGTCGCCGGGACCGGCGCTTCGCCGTCCAGTCCCAGGCGCGTGGCGATGCTGCGGAACCCTTGCGTCCTCAACCAGGCGGCGAGTCCCGCCTTGTCGTACGGCCGCGCCCGCAACAGCTCGATCGGCTGCGGCAGCGGCGTGTCGCTGCGCAGCGTCACCAGCTCGCGCGAGATGCGCGCCTTTTCGGCGTGCTCGATCAGGTTGTCGCGCCGCTTGGACGGCTTCATCGCCGGCGCCGCTGCCAGGACGCTGTCCAGATCCCCGAACTCATTGATGAGCTGCGCCGCGCCCTTCGGTCCGATGCCCGGCACGCCCGGCACATTGTCAGTCGGATCGCCGATCAGCGCCTGCACGTCGATCATCTTGTCCGGGGTGACGCCGTATTTCTCCATCACCTCGGCCGGGCCGATCGGCTTCTGCTTGATCGGATCGAGCATCTCGACGCCGGGGCGGATGAGCTGCATCAGATCCTTGTCGGACGACACGAGGGTTGCCTGACCGCCGGCATCATTCACCGCCTTGGCATACGCGGCGAGGAGGTCGTCGGCTTCCCAGTCCTCCAGCTCGACCGCCGGGACGCCGAATGCCTCGGTTGCCTGGCGCACCAGGTCGAACTGCGGGATCAGATCGTCGGGCGGCGGCGGACGGTGCGCCTTGTAGTCCTCGTACAGCCGGTTCCGGAACGTCTTGCGGCCGGCATCGAAGATCACCGCGATGTGCGTCCCGACATGCTCGCGCAGCAGCTTCGCCAGCATGTTGGAGAAGCCGAACACCGCGTTCACCGGCGTGCCGTCGGGCCGCGTCATGGGCGGCAGGGCATGATAGGCGCGAAAGATGAAGCCCGATCCGTCGATCAGGACCAGGTGCAGATTCGAGTCGAGAACCGAGGGCTGGTCGGTTTGCTCGAGGATCTCAGTGTCCGCTTGCGTGGCCGGCTCCTTCGTTCAGCACATAGAGGCGCGAGCAATAGGGGCACAGCACGGATCGGTCCTCGATATGCAGGAACACCCGGGGATGGCCCAATGCGGTATCACCCCCATCGCAGGCGACCGTCCGGTCGTCGACATGGATGATTTCCGTCGGCGTCGGGCTGGCGGCGGTGCCGTCCATCTTGCTGCTTCGCATCCTCTATGGCGGGGGAAGCCGGTATGATAGCGATGCGGCCCATGCTTTCAACCTTTACCCCGCGGCACTCGCCTCGGGGGGCCGTTCGCGCCCCCGTATGTGTCACCGACTGCTGACGGTACTGATTGGCGTCGTGTTCCTGCTGAGCGGCTGCGCGGAGCATCTGGTGCCTCCGGGCCCCGGCACCGAGGCGCCGCGCGAGACCGCCGATGTCTTCGTCATGCCGGACGGCATGCGCCTGCCCTATCGTGCCTGGCTCCCGGGGGCGCCCCCCTGGGCCGTGATTCTGGCGCTGCACGGCATGAACGACAGCCGCGACGCCTGGGAATATCCCGCCCCAGACTTCGCGTCCGCCGGCATCGCGGTGTACGCACCCGACCAGCGCGGCTTCGGCGATACCTCGGTCCGCGGCTACTGGCCGGGCACACAGGCACTGACCGACGATGCGCGCACGATGGCGCGGCTGCTTCATCAACGGTATCCACAGGCGAAGCTGATCCTGATGGGCGAGAGTATGGGAGCGGCGGTGCTGATGTGCCTCGCGACCGAGCCGGATCCTACGCCGGTGGATGGCTATGTCCTGGTGGCGCCCGCCGTGTGGGGACGCGCCGAGATGAACGTATTCCTGCGCACGGGTCTGTGGCTGTTCGCCAACCTTATTCCGGGCTTCACGGTAACCGGGCGCGTCGCGCGTGTCGTCGCGAGCGACAATCGCGACGCTATCAGGCGGCTGTCGCAGGACCCGCTGACCATCCACGCGACACGGTTCGATACGATCCGGGGTCTGGTCGATCTGATGGATACCGCACTGGCCGCCGCGCCGCGATTCCACGCGCCGGCGCTGTTCCTCTACGGCGGCAAGGACGAGTTGATCCCCGACAAGGCCACAGCGGCGACGTGGCGCGGGCTGCCGGGACGGCCAGTGAGGGCATTCTATCCGGCGGGCTACCATTTGCTCCTGCGCGACCATGAGCGGATTACGCCGATCGACGACATACTGTTCTGGATCCGCCACCCGGACCTGCCGCTTCCGTCGGGAGGCGACAGGGCAGCGGCCGTCTGGCTGGCCGGGCAGAAGTGAAGGCGAGGCTTTGATCCCGCGCGGGTTTCGCGCTATGGGTCGCCGGCCGGACCCGTAGCTCAGCTGGATAGAGCGTCGCCCTCCGAAGGCGAAGGTCGCACGTTCGAATTGTGTCGGGTCCGCCAGTGTTTTCAAGTAGTTAGGGGATAATCGTCACAGACGACCAGAGGCCCAAGCTACCGTATAGCTACCAGGAGGCACCGAAAGCAGATACCCTCGCTGACCGCGAGGCCTCTCCGATGGGGCCAGCATCAGCTCGATCGCTTTCACCTCCTGGGGTGGAAGCTGATCTCAGGAGCCTGGACATTCCGGGACGCGGTTGGATGCCGGGGCGGCAGACGCCGGTCCGACCTGACCGGCTCGACCGCGGCAAATCCTGCTCGCGATGAATGCCAGCGGATTATCAGTGTCGCCAAGGGGCAGACACGGTATCTGAGTGGCGCCCAATTTCTTCGCGACCCCCTCGGGACCAGATGCAGAGCAACAGCGACACTTCACGACTTAGGGTGCTTGTTGGCTACCTCGGTGAACATCACCAGGCGAACTGGTGGTCGTCCTCATTCCTTGGTCACTCAAGCGAGGCGTTCCTTGCTCCGATCTTTGGCAATGCAGCCGCGAACGCCCGAGTTGTCGGCGTGACTGAGGCAGCCCGCCGAGTCCACGACGATGCCATCGGGGTGGGGCGCACGTTCCACCTGTTCCGACTACCTGAGACACTAGAGCAGGAACTGCACCGCACATTGAGCACGTCCGAGAGCATGGCCATTCCCGAGTTGGTGGACGCCGCAATCGAGGAAATGAGGGCGCTGTCATCGTTACCGCCGGGCGCCTCTGGTGCGGCTGGCGACAATGAGAACATAACAAGAACACGGGTGGCGTCAAGCCGGAGCTGGCATGGGGAATGGTCTATGCGAGCTCCAGGCTGGGGCTTACCGTGCGGCCGAAGCAGAGGAGGTCACGATGGCCCAGCAGCCTAATCCGACACGCGAGCGCGTTCGCGCTATCGTTCCCAAAATGATCGAGCTTTCCGAGCAGGTGATATACGGCGACATCTGGGAGCGACCAGGGCTCAGTAAGCGGGACCGCAGCCTAATTGTGGTGGCAACGCTGATCGCCACCTACCGACCAGAGCAACTCAAGGGTCATCTCGGTCGGGCGCTGGATAATGGCGTCACGAAGGACGAGATCGGCGAGATTATCACCCACCTTGCATTCTATTCGGGCTGGCCGGCTTCAGTCACTGCGCGGCGCATCGCTGCGGAAGTCTACGAGGAACGGGGCATGGCTTGAGTTGTTATATGAAATGAGGAAGGACCCGGGTGCGACAGTCAGACACGAGATCCAAAAATGGCAGTCTATAAGGTAGACCCGAAGGCAGACCGGTTTCGCTACATCGAGATCAAACAGTCAAAGCGCGCCTTTATTCTGACGGCCGTGCCCGCTAATCTCCTCACACGGATTAGCTATGCAGCCATACGCAGAAAAGACGAGGAAGAGGGAGCCGTGCAGCGTGTCCTGAATCATGGCCGCATTGCAGGAATCAAGACATTCGCGCTCCAAGGCGGCGATTTTCCGGTAAGCATTGTCCTCAACTGGGTCACCGGAACGCTCAAGCGTGACGAAAACATGGTGACGATTCCCGACAAACCTCGCGCTGCGCAGCTCTTGGATGGTCAGCATCGAGTTGCAGGTTTAGAAGAAGCGATTGCTGAGAATGAGGAACTCGGACGGCAACTGGTTCCTGTAGCAATCTATGAGGGCCTTAGCACTACTGATTGCGCTGATATATTTCTCTCCATCAATACTGAACAGCGACCCGTGCCAAGAAGTCTGGTTTTCGATCTATACGGTATCGCTAGCGAGGAGCTGGTTGATTCCGCAGCGGTGCGAGCCCGTGATATCACTGTTTCCTTGAACGAGGACGGCCAGGCTTACGCCGGTCTGATCAAGTTTCCCAATACGCCACGCCAGCGAGGAGGTATCGCACTTTCAACAGCAGTGTCGGCCATCAAGCCACTCGTTGAGGAGAAGGGTTTGCTAGACCAAATCGGCGCGGCATCTCTGGAGAGCCTGTCAGGAATCCTGTGTGAGGGGTCGGTTTCACCTGATGCCTTTACTCGACGCTGAACCTGTTGCCGAACATAATGGCGAACTGGGTCATGGCAGCGGTCCACTCGCGTTGAGCATTCTTCCACTTTCGGCTGACACCGCGCAAGGCAAGGTACAGTAGCTTTGTCGCTGCCTCGTCGTTGGGGAAGTGCCCACGGCTGCGAATGGCGGTGCGCAGAGTGCTGTTGAGGCTTTCGATTGCATTGGTTGTGTAGATGATCCGCCGCACTTCCGCGGGGAAGGCAAAGAACGGGATCACCTGGTCCCACTGACGTCGCCAAAGCGGCGCGATGGCAGGGTATTTCTTGCCCCAAGGGCCGGCCTCGAAGTCGTCCAGGGCAAGCAGCGCGGCGTCGGCTGTCGGGGCCTTATAGATCGGCTTCAGTGCCGTCACGACATGCTTGCGGTCCTGCCAGGAGACATAGGCCAGTGCGTTGCGCAGCAAGTGGACGACGCAGGTCTGCACAAGGGTTTGCGGGAACGCAGCATTGATCGCCTCGGGGAACCCCTTCAGACCGTCGACCACCGCGATCAGGATGTCCTTGACCCCGCGGTTGCGTAGCTCGTTGACGATCCGCAACCAGAACTTGGCGCCCTCGTTTGGATCGATCCACAGACCGAGCACATGTTTGCGGCCGTCGGGCGTGATGCCAAGAGCCAGGTAGGCGGCCTTGTTGGACACCGTGCCCTGGTCGCGCACCTTCACCCGGATCGCGTCGAAGAACATCACCGGGTACAGCGGCTCCAGCGGCCGCGACTGCCATTCGGCGACCTCCGCCGACACCGCATCGGTAACCGTGCTGATCAGCTGCGGCGAGACCTCCGCGCCATAGATCTCCTCCAGGTGCCCCTGGATCTCGCGTGTGCTCATGCCGCGCGCATACATCGAGATCACCTTGTCGTCGAAGTCGGGCAGACGGCGCTGGTACTTGCCGATCAGCACCGGGTCGAAGCGTGCTTCCCGGTCGCGGGGAATGGTCACTTCCACATGGCCGTCACCAGCAAGGACACGCTTGCGGGTGCTGCCGTTGCGATGGTTCTTGCCCTCGTTCGAGGCGCGGTCCTCGGTGAGGTGCTGATCAAACTCCGCCGCCATCATCCGGTTCAGCAGAGCCTTCTTGAGCTCTCCCAGCAGCCCGTCCGGGCGCATCACAGATGCAGGGTCCTGCCCCGCAAGCAACTCGTCGATAAGCTCGCTTCGTATCGTCATGGGTCCATCCTAAGCCCTTCAACGGGCCTCAATGTGACCCCTCACACAAGATTCCTGACAGGCCTAATGGCACTGGAAATCTAAAATACTTCATTATCAACTATAAGAAGCACGTCGAGTATTATGAGCACACTCCGCTCGATTTTCCGGTCATTGTGCTAGTGGACAACGATGACGGTGGAGGCGAGGGCAAACAGTGCGCCCAAGATCGGATTCGCATCTACGGATGACTTTTATTATCTCGGACTGAACCTCTATCTGATCAAAACGCCAGAGAAAACCACAGCGCCCCACAAAAGCTGCATCGAGGATATGTTCGATCCGGCCTTGCTAAAGACGCCTTTGGACGGCAAAATGTTTGACCCCAACAAGGAGCACAACGCTCCAGGCAAATACGGGAAGGTCGCATTTGCGGAACGTGTCGTTGTTCCGAATGCGGCGACCATTGACTTCTCGGGATTCGTGCCGCTGATCGATCGCATTGTGGCGGCGCTGGATCATCATTCGGCTTTGAGGGCCACGACCGCGGTTCCGGCCGCGGCGCCCCAGGCAGCTGTAGCCGTCGGATGACCCTGTATGCCGCGAGCGAAAACCAATCAGCACTGATGCCGACATCGGCAAGCTGGCGTTCACCAATTTCCTATCGACCCGCCACCCCCGAAGCAGAGACCGGATGATCCCTGACGAAGCGACAGCGGCACGCTTCTTCGTATGCGACTCTGAAGAATTTTCTCAGCTGTCCATTCTTTTTCGGCACTGACGCTTCATGCTCGGCAACAACGGCGCTGTAGTCCGTGTCCCCGAGTGCGCCTTCGGAGATCAGCCTGAGCTCTGGGCAAGCGCCTCCCGGTCCTGGCCGAAGGCGGCCCGGATGGCGGTAAGCTGGCGGCCGAATTCTTTGGCGGTGAAGGCCATGGCGGTTGAAAAAGGTAAGGTTCGGAACGCCTTAGAGCACAATCGCCCCTGGAATACGAGAGAAATGGACCCGACGAACCTCGCGCCGGGTCGAGAACTCGCGTAGTTTCCGGCCGCTTCTGTGGAAAGGTCAGGGATGGCCGACGATCCCGCGTATCTGAGGAACCTAAAGGCGCTGACGCGCGCCGAGCCGCAGTTCTCCCATCTCGAGGAGCTCGAAAAGGAGCTCTACGCCTCGGGAAGCGACCGCGCGACCGCCGTCATGTTCGGCTCATTCGTCGAGACGCACCTTGAGCGCCTTCTGGCTTCCGTGATGCGGCCCGACCTGAACTCAAAGGACCGGGCAAGGTTGTTCGAGTTTGAGGGCGCGCTCGGTTCATTTTCGTCCAGGATCGTTGTCGCTTATGCCATGAAGCTGATTGGCCCGATCACCAGATCTGATTTGGGCCTGATAAGGCTGCTGCGAAATGAATTTGCGCATTCCCGCATGCCATTCGATTTCAAGACGCCCGAGGTCCGCGCGGTCTGCGATCAGCTCAAGATCGTCGACCAACCCGGCTCCAATATCCCACATGGCTATTTGAACCGTGTCCGTCATGAAGATCTGAAGGCCGCCGTTGACATCAAAGACCCCAAGACCCGGTTCGTTGCTGCTTGTCACACCATCTCCTACCGCATGCTGGTCAAAAAGGACGGCCCCAAGCCCGGTGATTGGGCTTTTCCGAACGATGAGCCGCTGCCATGAGCAACACCGATTTTCCGAGTACGGCAGTCTTTATCGACGGAGACTGGTTCATCCATGCGACGCGCATTTGCGGATGCATTGAAAGCCCTTGGCTTCACGCTGGAAACCGTCCCGCTCCATCGGATCGGCGGTAGGGTGATGAGCAAGGGAATCGACGTCCTCCTGGGCATCAAGGCGGCGACATTGCCAGCATCCGTCGGTCGGTTCGTCTTAGTATCCGGCGATAGTGACTTCGTGCCTTTATTGAAAGAGTTGAAATACAAAGGTGTCTCAACTGTCTTGCTCGCGCTGCCAATTGTCGTCTCCCGTGCGCTGAGCGCGGCTGCGATGCGTTTCGTGAGCCTGGAGTCTTTTTTGCAGAGCGCACTTGATCAATCCGTCGCGGAGAAGAGGACCCCTGCTTCGCCTCTTCCGCCTGCGGAGGTCTACATTGAGAAGGGCCAACACTTCGGACCTTACAAGATTATCAGAGACTTGTTTAAATCCGCTGGACAATCCATCACGGTAATCGACCCGTATATTGACGATCAGATATTTGATTTAGTCGGTCTGACGGCAGTTTCTGTAAAAATAACCATCCTAACCAATAAAATACAGGCCTCCGACTACGCTACCCTCTTGGGAAAGCTTCGGCGTGAAGGCCGGCACGTTCGGCTTTATCGAACAAAGGACTACCACGACCGATTTCTCAGGATCGACGCCAAATGGTGGCACAGCGTTCATTCATTCAAAGACCTGGGTTCGGCTGATTCGCGGCTGAGCCGTATCTTGGATGCCAAGATTGCCGCCAAAGCATCAGACCGTGAAGCCAAGGCACTTCAAACCGCCACAGAGTTATCTCCTCCTTAGTGGCCATCGTACCCCGCAAACCAATAAGCTATGATCATCTCCGTCCTCGCTCCCTCCTGTCCTACTCATCATGAAGCAATCGGATCTGCCCGGGTTCATTACCGGGGGCAAGAGATTAGTTGTAGCCCGTGGGCTAAGAATGAAGCCTAAAACCGACATTTCGGGCAGGAACGGTCGGTGTGAGCTAGCTAGCCCCTGCTCGAAATTGAATGGCAAGTTTTGAGAGTGGCCGAATTGCTACTTCTTTGTCTGACTTGGTGAAGGTTTTCGGACGCCGGCCGGCACAGGTCGAGCGTGACGCACGGGGGTCGGCGTACGGAAACCTCCCAAGCACGAACCCGCGGGGCACAGGCGCAACGTTATGGGGATTTGAGAATTCTGTTGGAGCTGTTCAGGCGGCGCGGCAATTGCGCGACGCGATTTGCGGGCGCGGCCCGGTGGTGATTGCGGTCCGCGAGCGCGGCAAGAGTGCCACGTGACGTCGGCGGGCAACGCGATCTGGGCGCCATCGTCGCGGTCAAGGAATTGGTGATCGACGCAGGTGCATGACGAACCGCTGGCTGAAGCGCCACGGCTTCGGCGGGAGGTTGACGTTCATCGTGCTGGATCATGAGACCGTCGTGGCGGTGGAGGGATACGACGATGGTGGCGCGCGCGCCCGGGCCGCCCGCTGGAAGATCTCGATGATGACCGTACGACCACCACAGCAGGGGCATGGCGGGCGCAGGTCGGACGGCGAAGCGGTGTCCTCGACCATGGTTGGCACAGCCGTAGCGAGCAACTGCCGGGCACGCGCGATATTGTCTTTGCGGCCTGCGCTGGCGAGGAAGCCGTAGTGACGGATGCGGTGGAAGCCCTTCGGCAGAACGTGGAGCAGGAAGCGGCGGATGAATTCGTCCGGGCTGAGCGTCATGGTGCGTTGGCGGTCGGCACCGTCGCGGCGATAGTCCTTGTAGCGGAACGTGACACCGGCCTTGTCGAGCGCGATGAGCCGATGGTTCGAGATGGCGACGCGGTGGGTGTATCGAGACAAATAGGCGAGCACCGCTTCCGGCCCAGAGAACGGCGGCTTGGCGTAGACGAACCACCGCTTCTTGCGGAGCGGCATCAGGTGGCGGAGGAAGGCATGTCGGCCGCTCAAGCCAACGTGGTCACCGAAGAACTGGAGGCGGCCCGTCGCATGCAGCTGTTGGAGGTGCTCCAGGAGCCGCCGCCGGAACAGCTTGGCGAGCACGCGAACCGGCAGCAGGAATCTGGCGCGGGACGAGACCCACCGTTCGCCAGCGAATGAAATACCGCCGCCGGGAACGATCATGTGGATATGCGGGTGATGCGTCATTGCTGAGCCCCAGGTGTGGAGGACGGCGGTGATGCCGATGCGCGCACCGAGATGACGGGGATCGGCGGCGATGGTGAGCATGGTCTCGGAAGCCACCCTGAACAGCAGGTCATAAACCACCGCCTTGTTATGGAAGGCGATGTCGGCGATCTCGGCGGGTACGGTGAAGACCACGTGGAAGTAGCCGACCGGCAACAGGTCTGCCTCGCGTGCGGCGAGCCATTCACGCGCCGCTGCCCCCTGACACTTGGGACAATGGCGGTTGCGGCAGCTGTTGTACGCGATGCGGCGGTGGCCGCAGTCCTCGCAGCCCTCGATATGGCCGCCGAGCGCGGCCGTGCGGCAGGTCTCGATCGCCGCCATCACCTTGAGCTGGGCCAGGCTCACGTGGCCGGCATTTGCCGCACGCCAGGCTGGTCCATGAATGCGAAAGATATCGGCGACCTCGAGCGGCGGTCGCACCCGGATCAGCCGCCGGGATCGTTGCCTTTCATCAGCAGCTGGAGATGCTCGAGCGGACTCGTCACCGCGCGGATCGTCTTGGTGGCGACGCGGGCGTAGAGCGCTGTGGTGTCCAGCTTGGAGTGCCCGAGCAGAACCTGGATGACGCGAATATCGACATCCTGCTCGAGCAGGTGGGTGGCAAAGGAGTGGCGCAACGTGTGCGGACTGACACGCTTCTTGATGCCGGCAGCCTCAGCTGCTTCATGCACGGCGCGATTGAGCTGGCGCGTCGAGATGGGCTCGAGAGAGTTCTGACCGGGAAACAACCAACCCCCGGGCAGCATGACGCCGCGCCGCTTGCCCTCGCGCCACCAGAGCCGCAGCAGTTCCAACAGCTGCGGCGAGAGCATGGCGTTGCGGTCGTTGCGTCCCTTGCCCTGCTCGACCCGGATCAGCATCCGTCTGCTGTCGATGTCGCCGACCTTGAGGGTCGCCACCTCTGACACTCGTAACCCGGCACCATAGGCAGTGCCGAGAGCAGCCTTGTACTTCGGCCCGGGCGCCATCTCGAGCAGTCGCCCAACCTCCTCGACGTTGAGCACCGTTGGCAGCTTCTGAGGGTAGCGGACGATGACGAAGCGGCGTGACAGGTCAGGGCGATCGAGCGTCACCGCAAAGAAGAAGCGCAGCGCCGATACAGAGCAATTGATGCTCTGCGGCTGCACACCACTCTCGGCTTGGTGAACTTGGAAGCGGCGGATATCGTCAGGTGTCGCCGTATCGGGCGGACGCTTGAGGAACGCGACGAAGCTTCGCACGGAACGCACATAGTTACGCTGGGTCTCTTGACGCAGGCCACGCATGCCCATGTCTTCGAGCATGCGCTGCCGCAGCGGGCTGACGGGCTGTGAAACTGGTTGGATGGTCACTTGGTCTTCTCCTTGAGCTGAAGGGTGACCCTCCATGCTCAAAGCCTGACCAAATCCTGCTCAACCTCCCTGCTGCACTCGAACGCACCGACCTTACCCCCAGCGTTCTCCCGCGAAGCGGGTTCGTGCTTGGGCGCGAAGCGGCTGCGCTTGGCCGAGAGGGGGATGGCGGGTTCCAAGTGCGCAACACGTCAGAGCTGACACGGCGCCGGCCGGTCGCTTCGGCTCGACCTCAAGCGGCCATAGCCTCACTGTCGCTCAATATCGGGAGAAGTGGAGCCTGCCGACCCGCGCTACGCCACCCGTCACTCGCAGTAATCGTCAACGCGATTGTCGTCACACCCGCGGCATGCCGAGGCCACGCTCCGCGACGATGTTGCGCTGGATTTCATTCGTCCCGCCGGCGATCGTGCCGGAAAAAGCACTCACGAAATCGAACATTGGGCTGCCGAAAGGCTCTTCCGCGAGCATGGCGAATTCCTGGCCTTCGACCCCGGCGATCCGGACCATGAAGGAGCAGATTTGCTGCCGCAACACCGTCACGGAAAGTTTGATGATCGACGGCAGGACACTGGCCGAGGCGTCGGGCTTTTCGTGCTCCTCTAGCACGCGCCGCAACAATCGCCGTCCCGCCTGCATCTCCGCCAGGAAGCTCACGAACTCGCGTTGGAGCTGCGTGTCCCGCAACCAAGCCGCGCCGGTCTCCAATGATTTGCGGTAGAACGCCTCGATCTCATAGCGTTGACGCTCGGCGCCCTCGAACGCGATCACCCCGCGTTCCGAGCCCAGGGTCGCTTGCGCGATCCGCCAGCCGTTGTTCTCCGCCCCAATCATATTTTCGGCGGGAATCCGGACATCGGTCAGGAAGAGCTCGCCGAACTCGGAGCGGCCGTTGGCCTGCCGGATCGGCCTTACCTCGACGCCAGGCGCGTGCATGTCCATGATGAAATAGGTGATCCCGCGATGCTTCTGCGCGTTCGGGTCCGTGCGGGTCAGCAACAGGCAATGATCGGCGTACATGGACGACGATGACCAGATCTTCTGCCCATTGATTACGTAATGATCGCCATCGCGAACCGCCCTTGTGCGCAACGACGCGAGGTCGGAGCCGGAATTCGGCTCCGAGAATCCCTGGCACCAGAGTTCGCCCTTGGCCACACCGGGCAGGTAGCGGCGCTTCTGCTCCTCCGTCCCGTGCGGGAACAGCGTGCCCGGCATATGGATCAGCGAAATCGTGAAAATGCGGGCCTGCGGCGCGTCCGCGCGGGCCATCTCATCGGCGATGGCGACCAGGTGCCGCAGCGTCAGCCCGGCGCCGCCATACTCCTTCGGCCAGTGCGGAGTGGCGAGACCGACCTTGCTCCGTTCCGCCATCCACCAGCGTTGGAAGGCGACGTCCTCTTCATTCGAGGCCCGGACCATGCGGGCCTTCCAGTCGGGCGGCACGACCTCTGCCAGCCAGTCGCGAATTGCCAGCCGGAAGGCCGGCAGATCGTGTTGCGCGTTGAGAACCGTCATGGTTCCAGCTCCAACGCGGACCGTCCGGTGCGTGTGATCGCTGCT
>CAVPTU010000042.1:0-14839 GCA_963708565.1 uncultured Alphaproteobacteria bacterium | reverse complement strand
CGTCCTATTCATCGCATTGAAGTTGGTGGTGCTGTCTGACGAGCAGGCGCGTTGCTGCATGTCGCCTGTTTCATCGCGAAGTCAGTCAGGTTCATGACGGCGTTGGATGTTGGCGGGATCGGGTGTGTGCGGGGACGGAGCACCCGTCGTGTTACGGTCCGGCGGGCTGGAGACTGATGGCGATGCGGCGAAACAATGCGTGGTCCGGGCATGCTGCGGCAAAGGCGACGCGGACGCGTGTGGCGGTCTCGGTGATGCGTGCGGCGATTTTGAGGAGGCGCATCCGCAGGGTGGTGAACTCGGCGGTGGCGAGCGGATGCGGCTTGGCGATGGCGTCGCGCACCGTCAGCATCAGCCAGTAGGCGGCGGTATGCAGCACGAGACGCACCTGATTGGCGAGTGCCGAGCGACAACTGGTCCGATCGGAGGCAAGCTGGCTCTTGTGCAGCTTGATCAGGTTCTCGGCCTGGCCGCGCGCGCAGTAGAGCGTGTCGTAGAGCCACTCCGCGCTGCCGCCGTCCAGGTTGGTCACCACGTAGCGGATGTCCAACCCCTGGGTGCTGGCCTCGATGCGTGCCGCCACGCGCCGCTCGCAGCCCCAGGATTTGGCGCCATAGCGGGTCTCGGTGTAGCGGCGTAGCACCGCCGCCTGGGCTTCGGCGCGACGCACCCTGACATCGTCGGCAGCGATCTCGACCAGACGGCTCAGCACGGCGTTGCCCGGCAGGCCGAGCACATAATCGACATCGTTGGCCTCGCACCACGCCATCACCTCGGGACGGCTATAATGACCATCGCCACGGATGGTCAGCCGCGTGGTCGGCCAATGGCTGCGGATGCGGCGCACCAGGCGACGCAGATGACGGCGGACTTCGTCTCCCGACGGTGTTTTGCCGGGTCGCAGCAGCACCGCGACCGGACGGGAGGTGGCGGTCTCGTAGACGTGGATCGGCAGGAAGCAGCGTTCGTCGTAATGGGCGTTGAACAACGAAAGCTGCTGATGGCCGTGCACGACATCGACGGTGTCATCGATGTCCAGCGTGACAGCGACAGGCGGGCGTGGGTAGCTGGCGCAATAGGCGTCGATCATCGCGTAGGTCATGCGCACCACCTCACGCAGGCTCGGCGCATTCTCCCAACGCGACATCGTCGGCTGAGAGCACAGATCATCACCGGTATCAGGCAGACGTCCGCAGGCCAGTTTGAAGCCGGGGTCGGTGCGCAGATGATCGAGATCGTCGGCATCCTGGTAACCGCAGGCAATGGCGAGCATGCGCGCGCGCAGAATATCGACGACACTGTGTGTCACCAGCAGCGGATTGCGCGGATCGGCAATCAAACCCGCCAGGCGATGGGCAATCCCGATACGCCGCTCGGCAGCAGCCAGAAGCATCACACCGCCATCCGAGGTGAGACGGCCACCATCGAACGCAGCAGTGACTTTCTTGCGTCCGACGGCTGGAAACCAGAACGGCTCAGTCGTATCGTCGTGCATGGCGGGTGTGGCTCGGTGTGATCGGGTGAATGGGATGGTCTCGACACCCAATCCGTAAACAAGATCAGACCCTTATGCGACACCCGCCAGCAAATCCCAGCTATGCGGTGAATAAGAGCGGCTAAAGCGTAATCGTAATGAACTGTTTCAACCGAATGAAGCACAGTCCGCACTATAACCCTGGCCATAGGCAACGCCAAATAGGCATAATTACCTAGAAAATGCGTCCGAAGATCCTATAAATGAGTTTAGCAATGTTGATGTGATCGCCGGGTTCTTACGGCCCGTCCCGGGTTATTCGAGTAGTTGTCTCTGAATTACTCGAACGATGAACGGATTTACTTGGATTTTCGGGAGATTTTCGGGTGAATGGGCGGCAATCCCGTGCCTGGCGCTAAAAGCCGCTATACCAGAGGTCGCACCATTCTAAGGTCACACCATTCTATGGTCCCCATATGATGAACACCGTGCCTGATCCGTAACGGACGACAAGACTTCGGCCTTCGGCGGGAACTGAACCTTGCCAGGGTTGGGGTCGAGGGTTCGAATCCCTTCGCCCGCTCCAGTCGCCACGGCCCCAAACCTTCTCCGCCATTTTCGGGACCGCGAAAACGCCAACTGCCGCAAGCATTCGCGCGTTGGGCTTCGGGGGGGCGACGCTGGAACATTCCGGCAAAACGCTTCTCTCTCGTAAGCGTTGCGGGAGAGACCCTCTTGATCGCTGGCTCGGTGGCCGGTCTATTGCCGCTGGATGCGCAGGCGCTTCACTCGGTGTTTTTGGTAGGCGACAATCTCTCGGGTAAACGGTAGACGCGGGTCGAAGCGGAGGTGTGTGATGGAGGCGAACACCGCGTCAGCCGTTTCGGCTGGTGCCTCGAGCCGGCAGACCATGCCGCCTTCGTCACCCGCATAGCTGATCCAGGTCACGCTACAGTCTGTCGTCATGGTGACGCCGCGTTGTTGTTGAAGCGTCATTTGCACTTCGGGAGTCAGGCGTGCCGGGATCGGCAAGGCTGTGCTGAGCCGCTCCATTAAACGTTCAACTTGCTGGGGTAGTCGATCATGTCATGCCGCCAAGGCCGCGTCAGAGCTGCTCGGGTCGCGCCAATTCCACGGCAGCAAGGTTTTGCAGTTCATGTGCCTTGGTTCGCCCGGAGACGATGCGTTCGAGCACATCGGTGAGCCATGCCATCGGCTCGACGCCATTGAGTTTGGCAGTCTGAATGAGTGTCATGGCGATCGCCCAGTGACGGGCACCGCCATCGGAGCCGGCGAAGAGCGCCACTTTTCTTGTCATCGGAATCGGCCTGATCGCCCGCTCCACGATGTTATTGTCCATCTCCACGCGACCGTCTTCGAGGAACACGATCAGTCCAGACCAATGCCGCAGAGCATAGCGGATGGCCAGAGCGAGATCGGATGCACCTGACACGCGCGGCAGATGATGTTCCATCCAGGCGTGCAGAGCCTCCACGATCGGCCGACTTCGTTCTTGCCGCACGCGTCGTCGGTGCTCGGCCGGATGACCCCGGATCTCCGCCTCGATCGCATACAGCGCGCGGATGCGCGCCAATACCTCGGCAGCAAGCGGCGACTTGGTGGAGACATGGAAGTCGTAGAAGCCACGGCGCATATGCGCCCAGCAGAAGGCGAGGCGCACCGAGGCGTCGGCACGATCTCCGGCGAGCCGCTTGAAGCCATTATAGCCGTCAACCTGTAGCACGCCCTTGAAGCTCGCCAGGTGCTCGGCCGGATGCGCGACCCGGTGATCCTCAGAATACACATACGCGGCCACCGGATGGCTTTCGCCGCGCCATGGTCGATCGTCGACCGCATAACACCATAGACGCCCCTTCTTGGTCCGGCCACGACCGGGATCGAGCACCGGCAGCGTCGTATCGTCGGCGAACAGCTTGGTCGCGGCCAATACCGTGCCGACGATCAGCTCATACAGCGGCGTCAGCCACCAGCAGGCCCGGCCCACCCAGTTGCTCAACGTGGATCGGTCCAGCGTCACGCCTTGGCGTGCCAAGCATTTGCGACTGGCGATACAGCGGAAGCCCATCGCAGAACTTGCTTACCACCACGTGCACGATCAGTGCCTCGGTTGCCATGCCGCCATCGATCGGCCGCTCAGGCGCCGGCACCACCACGGGAACATCGTCACAGCTGTTGCATACGTAGCGCGGCCGACGCGTGACCCGCACCCGCAGCTGCGCCGGCGCGATGTCGAGCTGCTCGGTCCGCAGTTCGCCCATTACCTGCAGAGAACCGCCGCAGCACGGGCAGGCACGATCCTCGATGTCGATCACAACCTCATAGCGCGGCAGGTGAGCCGGCAACGCACCATGATTTCGATTGGGCCGAGCATCACCTCGTCTGCGCTGTCCGCCCGCGGCGATATCGGCAGCTTCCTGGCCGGCTTGGTTCGCCGCGACCGTTTGCTCCAGATCTTCCAGCCCGAACTGCAGTTGATCGGCTCCCAACTGCTCGGAGCGGCGGCCGAACCGATGCCGCAGCAGGCGCCTGATCAGCATGCGGAGTTTGTCGTTCTCGGCGTGCAGTTCCCTGTGCTGATACGCCGCCATGGTCACCACATCGCGCAGCATCTGCTGCAGCAAAACCGGGTCCTCAGGCAGTTGGTCGAGGTCGATCTCCACCCCGCAATGATGATCGACGCCGTCGCGTCGCCGCCAGCATTTCCAACCGGCTCAGCGCATTTTTTCTACCCCGCCAATTCGGGTCGCTGGCGCACCACTGGGGCACGCCACTCGCATCCATCGAGTAGCGCAGCCAGCTGTGCCGATGTTAATGCGATCCGGCCGGTCGTGCTGGTCGATGGCCATTGGAATTGGCCTTGCTCGAGCCGCTTCGTCAGCATGCACAGCCCGATCCCGTCATGCCAGATCAGCTTGATCAGTCCGGATCGACGGCCACGGAAGGCATACACTGCGCCATCGAATGGGTTCTCCGCCAGGCTCTGCTGCACCAGCATCGCCAATCCCACGGCACCCTTCCTCATGTCGGTCACACCGCAGGCCAGGTAAACCCGGCCACCAGCCGACAGCGCGATCATCGATCGTCCAGCGCACTGAGAACCCGGCGCAAGGCTCGGCCGTCCACCGTGGCATCGACGCGCACCAAGACGCCATGCGGCAGCACGACCTCGATCACGCCATCCGGACGTGACGGTGGAGGTGGCGGGGTAACAGGAGCCGCGTTAGCGGCGTGTTGAACCCACATTGCGTGACGCGGTGATGTTGTGATCCGTGTTGTCCATGGAGACGGACGGCGCGGCAGTTGATCCCGGAGCAGAGGTAGAGAGCGCTCATACGACTGATCGTATGAGCGCTCGTAGTCAGCGGATCGAGTTGATCACGCGGGGCGAGCGGCGGCGGCGTTGGTCTGTTGAGCAGAAGCGCGAGATTGCGGCGGAGAGCCTGGAGCCGGGCATATCGCCGATCACGGTGGCACGACGGTACGGCATCAGTAGTGGCCTACTCTATACATGGCGGCGGCATCTGCTGGATGGATCGCTCGGGGTCACCCGTCAGCCGGTGGCGAAGTTCGCGCGTGTTGAAGTGATGGCGATACCGGCCGATCCGGCGCCGGCGATACCGCCTGTGGCACCGCCGCCGGCGGCTCCATCGGGTCGGATGAACGGGATGATCGAGATAGCGTTGCCAGGCGGTGTGAGCGTGCGGGTTGATGCGCAAGTGGACAGTGGCGCCCTTCGTCGGGTGCTGGCTGCGCTGGCGCGGCGATGATCGCGCTGCAGTCCGATGTCCGGGTCTACCTGGCCTGCGGCTACACCGACATGCGCAATTATGCGGAGTGTATCGTTATGCTGAGTAGGTCGCGGCAGTGCTGAAGCTGCGGCGACATCCTGGCAGAGGCACTCGTCATAATTATTGGCTGGCTTGCCCGGCTCGCAACATGGCCAGCAGCTTGTCGGGCGGTCGGAAGCGTCCCGGTTTGAGCGTGGGAGAGACCATCGCCGCGAGTGCTTCGAGCTTCTCAGTTGGGTCGGCACGCAAATAGATCTCGGTGCTCTGAAGACTGGCATGACCGAGCCAGAGTGAGACCTTTCGAACATCGTGGGTCGCCTGCAGCGTGTGCATAGCGCAGGTGTGGCGCAACACATGCGGTGTCACACGCTTGCTGGCGATGGACGGCTGTTGGCGAGTGGCTGCTGCGACGTGGGTGGCGAGGATGTATTCAAAGCCGGAGCGGGTCATGGCACCGCCACGCGCGTTGAGGAATAGTTCGTAATCACTGACGCGTGGGCGAACCGCAAGCCAAGCCTTGAGAACTACGGCAGTCTCTCGCCACAGTGGCAGCCGACGCTCACGTCGTCCCTTTCCAACGACATGGATGCTGGGCGTCGCCTGTAAGTCGAGCTGATCGAGACGAAGCGCAACCAGCTCGGAGACGCGGAGTCCAGCGGCAAAAGCCAGGTGCAGCATCGCGCGATCTCTTGCACCGGACATGATACGCGGATCCGGCGCATCCAGGAGAGCCTGCAGCTCGTCGCGGGTCAGGTAGGCGACCAGCGCCTCATCGGTCTTCTTCATCGGGATGGCATGGATCTGGCGAGACTGGTCAAGACAGGACGCAAGTCGATATTCCAGAAATCGGAACAAGGCGTTGATGGCAGCGAGCCTGGCGTTGCGGGTACGGGCAGAGTTGCTCCGGTCTCGCTCGAGATGTTCGAGAAAGGCGAGCACAAGCCGCGCGTCGAGGTGCTCCACCTCGAGCTGTCTCGGCTTGATACCAAGGCGGCGAGCGGCGAAGCAGGCCAGCAACTGGAAGCAGTAGGCATAGGTATCGCAGGTGTGAAGGCTGGCCCTGCGCTCGGTCGGCAGATGCTCGCGCAGGAAGGCAGCGAGATGAGGCGCAAGAGCTGTCATGGTGCGCTCCCCCGGTGCACGGTCTCACTGACCGCGGCAATCTGGGCCATCAAGATGGGGGTGGCCTGCAAATACCAATAGGTGTCCGTGACGTGAGCGTGGCCGAGATAGGTGGTGAGCGCGACGACATGGCGTGCGACGGCATTGGCGTCGTGACTACACCGCTCAAGCGAGCGAACCGCAAAGGTGTGGCGCAGGTCGTGGATGCGAGGACCTCGTTGGCCAGGCTCACCTCGCAGCCCAACCGATCGCGCCAGGCGCAAGAAGATCGCCTGCACGGTGTTGTAGCTGAGCACATTGCCTGTGGCGGACATGAACAATGTGTCGGCCGTCGCCCGAAGCTGCACCCGCATCGAAAGGTACTGGTTCAGCGCCCGGGATGTTGTGTCGTGCAAGGGCAACAGGCGGCTCTTCTGGAACTTGGTTTGTCGGATGACCAGGCCGTCTGCTGTGATGTCATCGAGGCGTATCGCCAAGGCCTCGGATATCCGCATGCCCGTCGCGGCGAGCAGGCCGAACAACGTTGTGTATGTCAGGGGCCGGATCGAACCGGCGGGGAGCAGGGCGGCGGCGGCACCGAGCAGCCGGATGATCTCGTCCGGCGAATAGATATGGGGTGTCCGGCGCCGGAACGTCGCGTGCCCCAGTGCACCGGCGGCGGGGACCTCGTGGCGGATATCCTCAGCGCATAGCGCGAGAGCGAAGCGCCTTATCATGACAAGTCGGTTGCGGCGCTGCGGTGGTGAAGGTGCCTGGCTGGCCCAATCGAGCACACGGTCGCGGCGTACGAACTCGTCCCCATGAGCCTCAGCGAAGGCAACGAAGCTCCGCAGCAGACCATGTTGGGTGCGAAACTTGAAGCCAAGGCCGCGATGCAGGTCGACAAAGCGTGTCATGTCATCGCTCAGCATGGCTCGCTCCCCGGCCAGCACTGCGCCACCTGTCGGAGCATGGCCACGTCGACCTTGGCGTAGTGAGCCGTCGTATCGGGCGAGCGGTGCCGGAGTACAGCCCCCACCGAGTCCAGTGTCGCGCCACCGCGCAGCATGCTGGTCGCTGCGGAATGTCGCAGGAGATTGGCACCTCGCGACGGAGCGTCGTCGATCCCGGCACGTTCCAACGCCAGACGAATCACGCTGGAGATGGAGGACGACACTGCAAAGGGTCGGTGTGGTGCCGATAGCCGCAGGAAGACGTGTTCACAGGCAACGCTCGGACGAGTGGTCTCAAGATAGCCAAGGAGCGCGTCGCCTGCGTCCTGGGGTAGCGGCAGTTGGATCTCCCGACGCCCCTTGCCTCGTACTCGCAACGTACCATTCGACCAATCGATGTCATCGAGCCTCATGTTGAGGACATCACCCGCCCGCAAGCCGAGACGTGCCAGCAACAGAAGAATGGCGCGGTCGCGGATGCCATGCGGCTTGCTGAGGTCACAGGATGAGATCAGCCGCTCGACGTCTTCGGCGGGAAGGTAGCGCGGCAGCGCTGACAGCCGCCACTGTGGGACTGTCGGAATTGCCCGGTCGAGCCATGGCCGACACTCTGCGTGCGTAGCCAAGAAATTCAGATAGCTCCGCAACGCTGTGGTCATGGTCTTGACGTATGGGCGTGAGCTTCTCTGCATCTCGGCAAGAATCACGCGCCGCACCAGTCCGGCGTCGTACGAGGCCGGGTTATTACCGAGTGCGGGCAGCAGCCGCATGATCATGCGACCGTGGCGGTCGATCGTTCGTTCGGAGAGACCCCGGTGCTGGCGCAACCAGGATTGGAACGTACGAACACGGTCATTCGTGGGAGATGCGGACACCGATGCTGTCGGCTGCGCGGTGCCCTCCTCGATCAGGAAGTTAACGAAACGCCGAGCGCGGTTCACATACTGAGCTGAAAGATGACGATGCTGACGGATGCCTGGACACCGGCATCGATGCTTTGCAAACCGAGCAAAGACATCATCATCAATCTGTTCAGGACAGACCCCCGTTCGACACAGCCATCCTCCGAAATGGCGCGATAAATCGAAATAGCCCGCCACCGTCAACGGCGTGTGGCCGAGCCCCGCCAAGTGAGCCGCGAACCTTCCGACGGCGGCACTTAACGCTCCCGGGTCCATCCGCTGTCGCCGTGATGACGCTTCCAGTCTGGTCATGCCTGTCCTCCTTGCCATATCAGCCGAGGACGACATTAGTTATGCAGAGCAGTTCGGAGCCGAACTCCGATCAGATCATGACGCAGCCTCAGGGATGCTCCCGCGAGCGCACCTCACTCAGCATAACGATACACTCCGCATAATTCCTCATATCGGTCACACCGCAGGCCAGATAGATCCGAACCTCACCGGCCGGCAGCATCACCGTCCGTCCAGAATGGTCAGCACACCGCGCAGCACTTTCAGATCAGCGCCATGGCCAACGCGCACCCGCACACCACTCCGCATCTCGATCTCGATCTTCCCGTCTTGGCATGGTGTTGAGTTTGATGGCGCTGCGGGGGCCACTTCAGGGTCCGCAATCAGATGCACCGGCTGAAACCTCGCGCTTGCGTCCGCCATCAGCTGGCGTCGCCACGTGAACAACAGGCCGGTGCTGATCTCGTGCCGCTCTGCAACCCGCTTCGCTACCGCGCCAGGTGCAAACGCCTCCTCGACAATCCGAAGCTTGTCCACCGGCGCCCACCGCCGCCGCCGTTCACGGCGGACCCGAACCTCGATCTGCTCGGGAAGATCGCTCTCAAGAGGCCGCTTACGAGCCTCATACGACGCCTCGTCCATCTTCGCTGCTGGCCATCCCCTTTGCGCAACCCAGTCTCGTCGTCGCACCCGCGCCGGGAAAGGTGCAGTTCAGCTCACGCATACCGACCAGCGGTCATCACTCTTCTTCCTGCCGAATTGGCGATCCTTAATGGTAGCTGGGCTGGAAGTGGGGGCTTCCAGGCCTTGGCACCAAAGTTACAGGCGGCGGTGACGCCTGCCAGCCAACTCCAACTGAGTGATGAGGAAATCGGCATCATCATGGGCATATGGGCTACGCTCAGAGCGGCTTTCGTGACCCAGTACGCAAGGTGTTTCCGACGGTCGTTCATCGAGATCATGGAGCGCTGACCTAGTTATACCAACCGCCCTATCCGGCCACCGGTTTTGCCCATGTCCGTCTGGTGAGTGAGGCAATACGCTCGGGCATTCGCATCAGCTTGTTCCAGGCGTCACAACAAGCCTCGATGATGGCGTCGTAGCCGTCCCAGACACAGTGGCTGAGAAAGTTGCCGCGCATGAACTCCCAGACATTTTCCATGGGGTTCAGTTCGGGCGAGTAGGGCGGCAGTGGCAGCAACACGATGTTCTGCGGCACGTTGAGCCGCGGCGAGCTGTGCCAGCCGGCGCCATCCAGCACCAACAGTGCGATGGCGCCGACAGAGACGCGGCGGCTGATCGTGGCCAGGTGCTCGTTCATCGCCTCGATATTGACCTCCGGCATGACGATGGCGGCACCGACGCGACGCTCCGGACAGATCGCGCCGAACAGATAGGCCCATTCAAAGCGTCGATCGCGCAGGGCGCGGGGGCGCGAGCCGCGTTTCGCCCACACGCGCGTCAGCGTCCCCTGCTGACCGACACGGGCTTCGTCGGTGAACCAGATCTCCACCGGCCTGCCGGCCGCTTGCGGCGGCAGTGCGGCGGTCACGAGATCGGCGAAGCTATGCTGAAAACCGCTTGTTCCTCGGGCTTGCTCTGCGGGTGCTGCGGACGCACCGACAGCCGCCGGAACGACAGCCGGCCGCAGCAGTTTGCCCACCGTGCGTTCGTGCAGCTGGACGGCAAACTCCTGCGCAATCCGCAACTGCAGATCGACACAACGCCAGCGCACCACGCCGTCCCGCCCAAGGTCCGGACCTGCTCGACCCATTCCGCCACTTTGGCCTGCTGCTCAGCGGACAGGCGGGGCTGCGGGCCGTTCGCGACGCGGCCGGTCGAACAGACCCTCCAGTCCCAATTCGTTGTAGCGGTGCACCCAGTCGCACAGCGTCTGGCGATCCATTGCGCATGCCTCGCCCGCCGCTTCCCGCGACCAGCCTTCCAGCACCAAGGCAATCGCCAGCATCCGTCGCGACGCTTTCGCGTCCTGTGTCTGTGCCGCCGCGTCGCGCAGATCCGAAGCCGTCAACTCCAACCGTGTGATCGCAATCGTCATTGCCGTCTCCCTTTCCAGCAGAGACTGCAAATCACACCCCGTCGCGTCGAGCCAATTTCACGTTCGAGTCATCGGTCCAGGCGGATGGTATTATCTGGCGAACACAGTCACCACGCGGAATGGTGATTCTGCTCTTAACCATTCCTATGACTGCCTCAATCCGAAACATGTCTTTGCGGTACATTGGGAGCACCTGATCCAGCCACACAACATGTGCGCCAGGGGAAATCCGCTGTAGCGCTCGCATGACGCTGTTCCGCTTAATCATAGTCGTTTGGTAGCGCTCCGCATCTTCCACGCTATAGGGCGGGTCGGCGAGGATTAGATCATAGTTTCCAAGCGGGACCAGCTCCAGGGTTTGCGCATCATCGACGTACGTGGGTTGGAGTTTAGGATTGACATCCACGGTATCGCCAGGCAGCGCTGACAGATCGACCCGACCCGAAAAGATATGAAGAACACGCTTCTTGTCGGGGAACATGCTCGTACACGTCGCAAATATCCCGCCGGGTAGCCGCCATAATAGCCGGACTTCACGCGGTAATCATTGCCCATAATCCAGGTGCCGACAACGCGGCCATCCTCTCCGAGGAACAAACTGCGGGGGAAGCGCGTTTTGGCGCAGTAATTATCTATTCTGTCCTGCCATTCCATGATTTGATCTCCACCGTTCGTATTATGATGGAGCTTCGCAATCACGCGTCACAATACTTATTAGTACATGGCTGATCTGCGTTGCGTACATGGCTCTTATCCGACTGGCTTCTCCTCCCATTCCTCCAACACCTTCACCATGTCCGACAGTTCCCAGAGCTTCGCCGTGACGCCAGCGGCCATCGCGGGAGTGCAGCGCAGCGTCTGGTGGATGCGGACGAAGTTGTAATGCATGAAGTAGATCGCCACGGCGTGCGCGTGGTTCTCTGCCTTCTTTGAGAACGCATTGGTAAGTCGCGTGAAGCGGCGAGTGCCCATTCGTATGGATAGGTTCTGCCGCTCGGCATAGCTGGTCGAAATGTGCGCCGGATCGGGACGGCCTTCCACGCGCCGCTTCTCTGCGCCGACACAATCGCCGGGGCTGTAGCGCCCGACCACACCAGTTGGCTCGCCATAAATCTTCACCAACATGGCGTAGTCGATATCGGCACCGAAAGACTGCTCTATCGCTTCCAGGTAGGGTTTGTGACCATCGCTGGTCAGTTGCACCCGGTTCTTCAACCGCAGCGCCAGATCGCCAATGAAATGCTGCGCTGACTTACTGTCGCGGTTGCCGACGTAGAATGACGGGATCAGCTTCGTGTCCGCGTCGATCGCGGTCCAGGTCCAGATATCGCCAGCTTGCGGCGGGGCGGCCTTGGCGGTCGCCACGTTGCGCTGCTTGCAGTGAACGAAGCACCAGACCTCATCGACCTGCACGCGACGGCACGGCAGGTTGCGTAAGTGCTTGTCCTGATACTCGCTGAACGCCTCTCCGGCGTCTTCCAGCAGCTTTACGATGGTGTTCTTGCTGGCACCGGTCAGGCGTGAGATCGCCCGCAGAGATACCCCCTCAACCATCATTCCGAGGATTTCGGCTCGTTTGGCAGAGGGAAGCTTGTTCATACAGACCTTTATACGTAACCGCTTTCGCTTTTGCAAGCTGAAAGCGTATCCTCCTTGCATTATCGGTAAATTGGTGTATTTTGCAAGCAGATCATTGGAGTGACTAGCTATGTCTGGACCGGAAGGCCGCGCCAAGGGTGGATATGCGCGGAAAGCAGCCTTATCGCCCGTGAAACGTAGCGAAATCGCCAGGAAAGCTGCGGCGGCCCGTCATGCACACGATATCAAGCAAGCCACGCATGGATCAGACGATCATCCATTGCGGATCGGAGAAATCGAAATTCCCGCCTACGTTCTGGATGATGAGACACGGGTCTTGTCACAGCGTGGAACCCTGGCAGGTCTGAACCTTGGCCGAGGGACAGCCGGCGGGAAGGGTGGTGATCGCTTGTCCAGTTTTTTGGGTGGTCGGGGCATTTCTCCCTATGTTTCCAGCGACTTAATGGCGGTGATCAATAACCCAATAAAGTTCCGCCGTCCGGGTAGAGGAGGACTAACTTTCGGATATCCCGCGACGATTCTCCCTGACATCTGCGACGCCGTCTCTTGGCGGAGATCTGCTGGCGCTCTGATGAAGCAGCAGGAACATATCGCTGCCCAATGCGAAATCTTGATTAGGGGCCTCGCGCGGGTAGGGATCATCGCACTCGTCGACGAGGCGACTGGCTATTAACGCGATCGCACCAGAGATGCGCTAGCCCGTATCCTGGAGGCGTTCATTGCTAAGGAATTACAGCCATGGGTCCGGACTTTCCCCGTCGATTACTATCAGGAAATGTTTCGGTTGCGCGGCCTGCCGTATGACACGAGTTCGGTAAAGCGACCGCCATATTTCGGGCATTTAACAAACGATATCGTCTACGACCGACTTGCGCCGAGCGTGTTGGAAGAACTTAAATTCCGCATCCCGAGAAACGATGGTGGAAAGCCAAAGGCCACTTTTCACCAACTCCTAACTCGTAACATAGGTTACCCGAAGCTACGTGAGCATCTTGGTGCCGTCGTCGCTACGATGCGTCTGAGTTCAGACTGGCGAGACTTTCACGCAAAGCTCGACCGCAACTATCCACGCTACAGCGGGCCAAGTCAGATTGAGTTCAGTTTCGGTGACGGAGAAGGTGAGGACGGTCTCTAGGACCATCGCGCTTTGGCGGCCTTTCTGGCGGCCGCCGAGCGTTCTCCCTGCTCATGTTAGCAGCCCGCGCCTTACCGCCCTTCAAGCCTCCCTTGCGACCTAAACTAGCTGCCGCCTGATCCTTCCCGTCCTCCACCGCATCCACCACCTGTCCGGTGGCGATGTCGCCGACCAGCTTTGCCAGCGCGAGCGGATCACGGGGGCGGGGGAGGCGCTTGGTTGCCATCAGAGACGCCAATTCTGCGGTTTGCGCTGCGCTGGGTCGGGAAGGCCGGCCCTCTCGTTAAGTCTGCGGAGAAGCGCCACCGCAGCCTCTTCCGTTGGGAAAGCTTGCACAACCCTTTTCGCCCCATCCTCTGCGGTGGCCACTACGCGGTAGCCCCCAGCACGCGGTATGACGGTGTAGGTTTCCATCCTGTGAGTATGGCACGGTTGGGCCGGCGTTCAACGCTGGATCGATAGGAAACTAATCTATAGCGGTTCAAACTGACCCACTACCGCCCGTGTTCATGAGCATCCCGCCGGCCGTGGATCTGCCCGATGCCGCCCGGCCCTCTCGAAATCTGCCCCTTGGCGGCGGATAAACGGGGTAGCTAGGCCCACCGGTGCCGCCGACGATGGTGCCGCTATTTGTCAGCGTGCCCGGGGCGGCAATTTGCACGCCCATCCCGCCGGCAGATCCGATACCGGAGACGCCACCGAAGGAAGCGGCGCCGTAAATGCCACCTTGATTGACGACGATGGCGCCGGAGACGCTGGCCGGAACGACCAGGGCAGTCGCTCCCGTTGCTGCGGTCGGCGGAATGATGGCGCCCGTCGGGGTGATCGTCAGCGGGTTGAGATAGGGTGCAACCCCGAGCGTGACAGAAGTTGTGACGGTATTTGATATTGTTAAATCAGCCGGGTCGCCGTGGTGCCCGCGGGCTCGGTGATCGCCTCTTAATGCTTCACTCATTTGCGGCCTCCAGGCTGCTATTATGACGGCGCCGTCAGGTTGAGCGGGTTGAAAGGGTTTTGGTGAGGACACGGCTTATCAGGCTACGCACCACGGACCCAGAAGCGGTGGAAGGACATTAGGCTGGCGATGTTTCATACATTCATATGTGGGAAAGGCTGAGTGAGCATTGATCTAGATCAACTGTGGGTTGCGGCGCCGTCCCGCCGGGCAGCGTGCAAGATGATCTTCTCCCTCGGCATATCGAGCGACGCCCAGAGGGCTTACTTTGCAGAACTCAAGCAGACCGTCGTTGCGAATGAATGGCGAACCTTACAATGATTTGAGAAACGCAATTATTGCCCGTTGACCTCGCGTGGCCGCTCTTGTTGGGTCCAATGGCCGCACCCTGGCAAAATCATTGTCTTGCGAAGCTGCGAAAGCGAGCGAGTTGGATGGGCATTATGACGAAGGCCGTTTCCCTGGTCTTCGACGCCCAGGCGTACCCGCCGGCCTGATTGCGGGATCACGCTACGGATCATGCCCCGGTACAACCAACGACCGAGCCACCGACCCGCCACC
>CAVPTU010000041.1:0-306504 GCA_963708565.1 uncultured Alphaproteobacteria bacterium | reverse complement strand
ACCCTCGAGCCGGCGCACCAGGATGTTGCCGTCCCCGATCGCCACATCCACGGCCAACCATCGACCGTCATTCCGCCCGATATCGCATGGCGGATATTGAGCCGCAGTTCGGCGTCCGGACCGGACACTGGCCTGGACAGATCGGCAGGATTGGGCAGGCGCCGCGGCAACCACGCATCCAGCGCCAGACGATCGGGCGACAGATCGACCGTGAGGCCGGTGGTTCCCCCCGCTTGAACCGCAGTCCTCCGAGATCGCCGTGTCGTCCAGCGTGCCGGTGAGACGCTGCAATGCCATCTCGCCGCCACCCGCCGACACATGCGCCGACAGTGCAGCGCGTTGTGCCACGGTATCCGGCAGCCCTGCCAACAGGCGTGGCGGCACGTGCCTGGCGCCGCCTCTCAGCCAGCGCAGCGTCGTCCGCAACACCGGCGCATCGAGCGGCGCATCGCCCTCGAAGCGAGGATGCGCCGGGTCATCGCGAGCAACCCGCCCGCTCAATCGCAATGTGCCGTTGCCGGGCAGCAGGGCGCTCGCCTCACGCACCACGAGATCATTGCCGGTCAGCTCGAACGCCGCACGCACATGCTCCAGCGTGCCGCCACCCAGCGGCGCGGCCTCGGCCGAGACGTCGATCCCGATCGGCATGTCGATCCCGGCCACCGTCGTGCCCGCACGCAGCAGCACGGGCAGCCACGCCTCGAGACCGAGCCGGCTGGCCGCCAACGCGATGTCCAGCCGCGGCTTTGGCGCGACGCGCAGCGCCACCGCGCCAGTCGCGGGCGAGCCACCGATCTCCAGCGCCAGGTTGTCCACCGCCGCCAGCCCGCTACCGACGGTCAGCCGCCCGTCCGCGCGAAACGGCACCGGCGGGGCCGGCAGCAGAACCGCGAGGTTGGGGCCGCGGCCGGCGATCATGCCGGCGAGCGTTCCGTCGCGCGCCAACTGGCCGGTGAAGCTCGCGCCGAGCCCGTTGGCCTTGCCCTGCCCATCCAGCGTCACATTCAGCCCGGCCGCGCCATCGCGACCCGCCGCGGTCAGCCGCGCGGTGAAGTGCCAGTCCTGGCCGCTGAACTGCGCCGTGCCGGACGCCGACAGGGCGCCGGTGTCCAGCGTCGCCAGCGTCGCATTGATGCCGGTGAAGGCCAGTCGTCCGATGGTCAGCCGGCCGTCCTCGATCCGTGCCGCGAACGCGGCAAGCCAGGCGGGCGGCCGCGGCCGCAGCATGCCCGGCTCCGCCGGCCACGGAATGCGCAGGTCCGGCCCGCGCAGCACCAGCTCGCGCGCATCGACGCGTCCGCCGAGCAGCGGCCAGAGCGCGATGCGCAGCCGCAGCGCCTTGACGCGGATCGAGAGATCGCCGGCCCACCGCCGCCGACATTGACCTGCGCCGCCGTCAGCACTGGCTGCGGCAGCAACGTCAGCGAAATCGGTCCGCTGATGGCGACCGGCTGGCCAAGCGTCGCGGACGCCAGCACCTCGATGGCGGCGCGATAGCGCGTCCAGTCGAGCCATTGCGGCACCTGCCAGACCGCGAGCAGCAGCAGCACGACGACGCCCCGGCCGTGACCAGCCCTACGCGCCGACGTCGGCACGTCAGGCAGCGACGCCGTAACCGCCGCCGCCCGGCGTTTCGATCACGAACACATCGCCCGGGTCCAGTTCGGCGCTGTCGGTGCCGGTCAGGACCTCGTGCGTGCCGTCGGCGCGCTCCACCCATTGCCGCCCGACCGCGCCGTCCTCGCCGCCCTCCAGCCCGAACGGCGCGACGTTGCGGCGCGACGACACGATCACCGCGGTCATCGGCTCCAGGAAACGGATGCGGCGGATCGCGCCGTCGCCGCCGCGCCACTTGCCGTCGCCGCCCGAGCCGCGGCGGATCGCGAAGCGCTCCAGCCGCACCGGATAGCGCAGTTCCAGCACCTCGGGATCGGTCATCCGCGTGTTGGTCATGTGCGAGTGGATCGCCGAGGTGCCGTCGAAGCCCGGACCCGCGCCGGTGCCGCCGCAGATCGTTTCGTAGTACTGCCGGTGCGCGTCGCCGAACAGGAAGTTGTTCATCGTCGCCTGCGAGCAGGCGATCGGCCCCAGCGCGCCGAACAGCGCGTTGCAGGTGGCCTGCGAGACCTCGGTGTTGCCCGCCACCACCGCCGCACCCGGCGCGGGCGACAGGAACGTGCCGGCCGGGATGATCAGGCGCAGCGGCTTCAGGCAGCCGTCGTTCAGCGGAATGTCGTCGGCCACCAGGCATGCGGAACACGTACAGCACCGCCGCGCGCGTCACCGCCGGCGGCGAATTGAAATTGCCCTCGCTCTGCCGCCCGGTGCCGGTGAAATCCACCACCGCGCTGCGCGTCGCGCGATCGACGCTGACCGCGACGCGCAACGGCAAGCCGTTGTCCATCGTGTAGTCGAACGCGCCGCTGCCGATGCGGTCGATCACCCGGCGCACCGACTCCTCGGCGTTGTCCATCACGTGGCGCATATAGGCGCTGACCGTCGGCCAGCCGTACTGCGCGACGACGCGTTGCAGTTCCTGCACGCCCTTCTCGTTCGCCGCCACCTGCGCCTTGATGTCGGCGACGTTCACGTCCGGGCTGCGCGCCGGATATTTCGCGCCGGCCAGCAGCGCGCGGAGTTCCGCCTCGCGGAAATGTCCGCCATCGACCAGCAGGAAATCGTCGATGACGACGCCTTCCTCTTCCAGCGTGCGCGACACCGGCGGCGTGGAGCCAGGCGTGATGCCGCCGATATCGGCGTGATGCCCGCGGCTGCCGACGAAGAACATGATCGTTCCGCCGGTCTCGTCGAACACCGGCGTTATGACGGTGACGTCCGGCAGATGCGTGCCGCCGTTGAACGGATTGTTCAGCGCCACGACGTCGCCCGGCTTCAACGTGGTGCGCCGGTTGTTCAGCACGGTGCGCACGCTCTCGCCCATCGCGCCCAGATGCACCGGCACATGCGGCGCGTTCGCCACCAGGAAGCCCTCCGCATCGAAGATCGCGCAGGAGAAGTCCAGCCGCTCCTTGATGTTGACGCTCATCGAGGTGTTCTGCAGCACCGCGCCGGTCTGTTCCGCCACGTTCATGAACAGGTTGTTGAACAGCTCCAGCAGCACCGGATCGGGCCTGCCGCTGCCGGCTCGACACGCGTCGCGAGCCGTTCGGTGCGGCGCAGCATCATGTGATCCAGCGCGGTGATCTCCGCGGTCCAGCCGGGTTCCACCACGGTCGTCGCGTTGGCCTCGCGGATCAGCGCCGGCCCGGCGATGCGATCGCCCGCCAGCAGACCGGTGCGATCGAACACCGGCGCCGCATGTTCCTTGCCGCCGGTGAACATCTGCGACCGTGTCGATCGTCTCCGGCGCGCCGCTTGCGCGGGCAGGCAGCGTCGCTTCCTGCACCGCCTCGCCCGGCGCGATCGCCTCGACCGCGACCGCCTCGACCACCAGTGGCCGATCCGGCGTCGCGAAGCCGAAGCGCGCGCGATGCGCCGCGGTGAAGTCGGCGACGATCTCCGCCTCGTCGCGCAGCGGCACGATCAGCGCGGCCTCGGTGCCGGCATAGCGCAGATGCAGGTTGCGCTGTGCCGTGATGTGCGCCGGATCGGCGCCCTGCGCAGCAAGCGCCTCGGTCGCCTCGTCAGCGAGCCGGTCGGCGAGTTCGCGCAACTCCGCCATGGCGTGCGGCGCCAGCGGGATCTCCACCGCCTGTTCGCGCATGACCGTCTGGTCGGCAAGACCCATGCCATACGCCGACAGCACGCCGGCGAACGGATGGATGAACACCGTCTCCATGCCGAGGGCATCGGCCACCAGGCAGGCGTGCTGCCCGCCCGCGCCGCCGAAGCATTGCAGCGCGAAACGCGCGGCGTCGTGGCCCTTCTGCACCGACACCTGCTTGATCGCATTCGCCATGTTGGCGACGGCGATCTGCAGAAACCCTTCCGCAACCTGCTGCGGGTTGCGCTGTTGCCCGGTGGCGCGCGCGATCTCTTCCGCCAGTGCCGCGAACTTCGCCGCCACGACATCGGCATCGAGCGGCTGCATCGCCGCTCGGGCCCGAAGATCGCCGGAAAGTGCCGCGGCTGGATCTTGCCCACGCAGACATTGGCGTCGGTCACCGTCAGCGGCCCGCCGCGGCGATAGCATGCCGGGCCGGGATCGGCGCCCGCCAAGTCCGGGCCGACGCGCAACCGCGCGCCGTCGAAATGCAGGATCGAGCCGCCGCCGGCCGCCACCGTGTTGATCGCCATCATCGGCGCCCGCATGCGCACGCCGGCCACCGCGGTCTCGAAGGCGCGCTCGAACCCGCCGGCGTACAGCGCGACGTCGGTCGACGTGCCGCCCATGTCGAAGCCGATGATGTGGTCCAGCCCCGCCATCGCCGCGGTGCGCGCCGCGCCGACGATGCCGCCGGCCGGACCGGACAGGATCGCGTCCTTGCCCTGGAAGCCGGCCGCATCCGCCAGCCCGCCGTTCGACTGCATGAAATACAGCCGCACGTCGCCAAGCTCCGCCGCCACCTGATCGACGTAGCGGCGCAGGATCGGCGACAGATAGGCGTCCACCACGGTCGTGTCGCCGCGCGGCACCAGTCGCAGCAGCGGGCTGACCGCGTGGCTGGCGGAGACCTGCGCGAATCCCGCCTCGCGCGCCAGCTCGGCCAGGCGGCGTTCATGCTCGGGATATTTCCAGGCGTGCATCAGCACGATGGCGCAGGCCGTGATGCCCTTGGCGCGGGCGCTGGCGAACGCATGCCGCGCGGCGGGTTCGTCCAGCGCCTCGATCTCCTCGCCATCGACGCCGACGCGGCCGGCGATCTCCACCACCTCCTCGTACAGCATCGACGGCAGCGTGATCGCCAGATCGAACAGCCGCGGCCGTGCCTGGTTGCCGATGCGCAGCGCGTCGGCAAAGCCGCGGTTCACCACCAGCAGCGTGCGCTCGCCCTTGCGCTCGAGCAGCGCGTTGGTGGCGACGGTGGTGCCCATCTTCACCGCCTCCACCACGCCCGGCGGGATCGGCGCATCGAGCGCGACGCCGAGCACCGTCTTGATACCGGCGATGGCTGCGTCGCGGTAACGGCCGGGATTCTCGCTGAGCAGTTTGTGGGTGGTGAGGCGCCCATCCGGATCGCGTGCGACGATGTCGGTGAACGTGCCGCCGCGATCGATCCAGAACTGCCACTTGCCCGCAGTCATCAGGTCACAGTCCTCCGCTTAGCACTCAGGCCTGCCATGGCAGTTCCCACAGATCCGCGTTGCCCAGCTTGTCCGCCAGCGCCGTAGCAATCGCCTCGAACAGCCGCTCGCCCTTCTCCGCCGTCGCCACCTCGGGATTGCCGATCACCCCGGACGAAGACCGAGCGGCAATGGTGCGCCAGCGATACACGCCGCCGCCGACCACGTCGCTGACATCCGGCGTGCTGTTCGCCTTCGCCAGTCCCACGCGGTCCATCGCCACCAGCTCCGGCCGCACCGCCAGCATCATGGAGGTCTCCGCCTCGCAGGCGTGCATCAGAGCCGACTGTGTCTCCAGTATCCGGGCGATCGCCACGGCTGCCGCGTACCAATAGGTGAACTGCACGATCGGAACGCCGAGCTTCGGCGTCAGCTCATCGGTGATGGTGTGCAGCGCGTTCTCGTTGCCGCCATGTGCGTTGAGCAGAACGATCCGCCTGAACCCGTGGCGCAGCACCGAGCGGCACACGTTCTCGATCACCGCGTGGAACGCGGCAAAGTCCAGCGTGATGGTACCGCCGAAGCTCATGTGATGCTCGGACAGACCGGTCCACACAACGGGCAGAACGACCGCATGCCCGCCGCGTCCCGCGAGCTTGCGCGCTGCGCGCACTGCGACGGTCTCGCCCAGGATGGAGTCCACTTCGACCGGAAGATGCGGGCCGTGCTGCTCCAGCGCCGCCACAGGAAGGATGACGATCGCGTCAGCCCGCGCCTGTTCGCGCAACTGATCGGCGCGCAGCCTTCGCCATTCCACCTCGACCGGACCCGCCATCGCATTTCTCCCCGTCCCGGCGTAGCAATGGGCCACGAAACCGCCCGCCGGGAAAGGGACACCGGGGATCAATCTTCATCGCCTCCTGGCGTCGGCAAGCCGGACGGCATTGCGCCGGCTTCGGGCGTGTCAGCGACGTCTCAGCTCTCAGGTGGTGATACGCGGGCGGGTATGCGGAGTCTGCGGGAGACGCCAGAGCCCGCGGGCAGCATTGCAAAGGATTTGACACGGAGGAAATGCGAGGGCCACGGAGGGCCACGAAGTAGAACACGCGCGCATGGAGCTGCACGAAGCGCGATATCCCTTTTCTCCGTGGCCCTCCGTGGCCCTCGCATATCCTCCGTGTTAAAGACTTCAACCTGCCAGCAGGCACACACGCGGTTGGTGAGTCACGCCGTTTGTTTCCGCGACGCGGTGCCCGGAGTCAGGCGGCCTTGGGCATTGACCTGTCGGGGCCATCGAGCCCGCGCAGCGTCGGGCTGGTGCCTCTGACGATGCCCTGAACCAACTCTGGCGACATCGGCGCAAGGCCGTCGGGGAGACAGCCGAGACGGCGAATACGCTCGGCGTCCTTTGGGCGGCGGCGCGCGAACTCATCGGCTTCGGCCGCAACGTCGCGCGCGCACGGTTCGGCGGGCATCTGCGCCGGCTGCGCCGCGGCCTCCGCCTTCTCGCGCGCAGCCTGCATGGTGCGGAGCGAACGCAGCGCCGCCTCGGAGGCACGCATCATGGCGTTGGCCTGGCGCAGGCACTGGTCCATCCGGTCGGGATGCATGTTCGGCACCGAGGCAAGTCGCAGGCATTCGGTGGCCCGGGAATCGGCGGCGATGGCGCGCGCGGCGAGGCGTGCCTCGAACGCATCGGCAGGGTTCAGCGCGGCGAGTGAGGCGATGGCCGCTTCATCGCGGGCAGCCCGCTCCTCCAGGGCGTCGGAAAGCGGCGGGGGCAGGGATTCCATCAGCAGGAACAAGGTGTGGCGGGCGATTGCGGGCGGGAGTTTCGGCAGCGCGTCGATCGGGGACATTGATGTGGACCTGAAAGATATTTATGATAACATACTAGATCACTGGTACTAACGTCAAGAGACTGTCGCGTTATCGCGTCAGGCCAGACTTCAGGGCAGAGACGCGTCATCCTGGCAAGGATGGCCGAGCATGGGTCGAACCAAGCCGCAGGCCGCGCCCCCGCGAACGACCCGTTCCGGCGCATTGCGCTCCTTCGGCTGTTGTCTGAAGTGCCGCTTCCCCCCCGCAATGACCATCAGCTCATGAACCGGTTCAGCTCTGGCGTCGGTACAGCCGTATCGACATAGCCAAGTGTGCCCCGCTCCTTCACCTCGCGCGCCGCATTCAGCAGGCCCGTCATCGCCGCGCGGTACACGATGTAGCCAGGCTGATCCGCTTCACCCCCGCCTCCGCCAACTCCGGCACGCTGAACGACTTGCCTGGAATTCCCGCCATGAAGTTGAACGGCTTCGACAGCGCAGAACAGACCGTGCGCACCGCGGCCAGATCGGGCAGCCCGGGCGCCATGAGGACATCGGCACCGGCCGCCTCGAACGATTGCAGCCGCCGGATCACATCGTCCAGGTCAGGATTGCCGCGAATGAAGCCCTCCGCGCGCGCCGTCAGCGTGAACGGGAATTGCATAGCGCGCGCCGCCTCGACCGCCGCAACGATGCGCTCCCGCGCCAGCCCCGCATCAAACAGCGGCTTCTGTGCATTCCCGGTCGCGTCCTCGATCGAGCCGCCAACCAGGCCGATCCCGCCAGCCTTCCGGATGGCCAGCGCCACATCCTCCGGAGTGTCGCCAAAGCCCTTCTCCAGGTCGGCGGACACCGGCAGGTCCGTCGCCTCCAGCACCGCACGCGCGTGCGCGAGCGACTCCTCGCGCGTTATCATGCCGTCGCGCCGCCCGAGCATTCCTGCCGCCGCACCGCTCGACGTCGCCAGCGCCACAAAACCGACACCGGTCAGGATGCGCGCCGATCCCGCGTCCCATGCATTGGCGATGACGAAGCAGCTTTCGTGCAGAGCGCGAAACCGGTTGGCCTTTTCGGTCTGACTGGTCGCCATGGCATTTCCTCCTTGTCCACAGGCAACATGACCGCGCGATCATCCAGGGGCAACGGCAGCGGCTGTACCAAACCACGCGCCGGTTGACGGACCAAACCGCCTGTTCCAGCGTCGCGACAGCGAACAGGAGTGCAAGATGGCGAGCGACTACACCGTCGGCGACCTGGTGGCGGAATTCCTCACGCAGTGCGGCGTCACCACCGCGTTCGGCATCGCATCGGTGCACAACATCCCGATGCTGGATGCGATCGGCCGTCGGAACGCCATCCGCTTCGTCATGGCGCGCGGCGAACTCGGTGGCGCACACATGGCCGACGGCTACGCGCGCGTCTCCGGCGGTCTCGGCGTGATCTTCTCCTCCACCGGTCCGGGTGCCGCGAACGCCATCGGCGGGCTGATCGAGGCGCGCTTTTCCGGCACGCCCGTGCTGCACATCACCGGCCAGACCGCGACGAAGTTCGTCGACCGCGAATTGGGCACGGTGCACGATGCACCTGACCAACTCGGCATGCTGCGCTCGGTATCGAAGAGCGCCTATCGCATCCGCTCCGCCCAGCAGGCCGTCGGCGTGCTGACCCGCGCCGCGGTGGATGCACTGACGCCGCCGACCGGCCCGGTCAGCGTCGAGGTACCGATCGATCTGCAACGCACGCCGGTCGAACGCCCGGCCATCTTCGACAATTTCGTGCTGCCGCTGCCGCCGCCGCGCACACCTTCGGACGCCGAACTCGACGAACTTGCCGCCCGCGTCGTGGCGGCGAAGCGGCCGATGCTGTGGCTCGGCTCCGGCGCCCGCCGTGCGAGCGACGCCGTGCACAAGCTGCTCGATCTCGGCTTCACCATGCTCAACAGCATCAACGGCAAGGGCACCGTCTCGGAAGAACACCCGATGAACCTCGGCGGCCTGCACGGCAACGGCATGCCGAAGATCCAGCAGTTCTATCAAACCGTCGATCTGCTGCTCGCCGTCGGCACGCGCCTGCGCGGCCAGGAGACCGGCGACTTCGCCATCAAACTGCCACCCAACATCATCCAGATCGATGTCGATCCGCTCGCCAACGGCCGCACCTACGCCAACACGTATTTCGTCTGCGGCGACGCGCGGGCGACGCTGGAGGCGTTGCTGCCGCGCATCGAAGGCCGCATGCAGATCGATCCCGCCTATCGCGGCGATTTCGCCACCCTGAAGCAGCACGCGCGCGCTGACTTCCTCGACACTCTTGGCGCCTACGGCACGTTCCCCGAACAGTTGCGCCCGGTAATGCCGAAGGATGCGATCTGGGTGCGCGACGTCACGCAGAGCAACACCACCTGGGGCAACCGTATCTTCCCTGTCTACAGCCCGCATCAGAGCGTGTTCCCGGTCGGCGCCGGCATCGGCCAGGGCCTGTCGCTCAGTCTCGGCGCGGCCGCCGCGGCAAATGGCCGCAAGACCATATGCATGACCGGTGACGGCGGCTTCTTCCTCAATGTCGGTGAACTCTGGACCGCAGTGCAGGAAAACCTCGACCTCAGCGTCATCGTGATGAATGACCGCGGCTACGGCGTGATCAAGCGCATTCAGGACACCACCGCGCAGGGCCGCCGCTTCTTCGCCGATCTGCAAGGTCCCGATCTTGGACAGCTCGCCGCACTCGCCGGCATCCCGTTCTGGAAGGTGCAGAGCGCCGATGCGTTCGGCGCGACGGTGGCAAAGTCGATCGCGCACAAGGGACCGAGCCTGGTCGAAGTCGACATGACATCGGTCGGCGAGTTTCCCGCCTACTACCCGTTCAACCAGCGCCCCGCCACCTGAACGCGCGATGCGCGGCCTGCTCGGTCTGGCCGCGCTGCTGGCCATCGCCTGGGCACTGAGCGAGGACCGGCGCCGCATCCCATGGCGCACGGTCATCGCCGGCGTCGTATTGCAATGGGCGCTGGCATTGCTGCTGATCTACTTCCCGCCAGCCAATGCGGCGATCTTCCTGCTCAACGACGGCGCGACCGCATTGCAGAACGCCACCCAGACCGGCACCAGGTTCCTGTTCGGCTATCTCGGCGGTCCGCCTCTGCCGTTCGCCGAGACGCAGCCAGGCACGAGCTTCATCCTCGCGTTCCAGGCACTCCCGCTGGTCCTGACGATCAGCGCGCTGGCATCGCTGCTGTTCCATTGGGGCGTGTTGCAGCGGATCACTGCCGCGTTCGCCTGGTTGCTGCGTCGCGCGATGGGCATCGGCGGCGCGCTGGCGCTCGGTGCCGCGGTGCACGTGTTCGTCGGCATGATCGAGGCCCCGCTGCTGGTGCGTCCGTATCTCGCTCGCATGCAGCGCGGCGAGTTGTTCGCGCTGATGACGTGCGGCATGGCCGGCGTCGCGGGCACGGTGATGGTGATCTACGCCTCGTTCCTGGCACCGTTGGTGCCGAACGCTCTGGGCAACATCCTGATCGCCTCGCTGATCAGCACGCCGGCAGGCCTCGCGGTGGCGGCGCTGCTGGTACCGTTCGGACCTGCTGAAGCTGCGGAGGAACGCCTTGTCATAAAGGATCCGCCGCTCAGCGCGCTGGACGCGCTGGTGAAGGGCACGATCGATGGCGTTCCCGTCCTGGTCGGCATCGTCGCAACCTTGCTGGTGGCCGTCGCCTTCGTCGCACTGATCAACGCCGCACTCGGCATGCTGCCGCACTGGGGTGATGCCGCCGTCACGCTGCAACGGATCTTCGCCTGGCCGTTCCGCCCGGTGATGTGGCTGATCGGCCTGCCGTGGAGCGAAGCCGGCACGGCCGCGACGCTGATGGGCACCAAGACGGTGCTGAACGAGTTCGTCGCCTATGTGGATTTCTCCGCGCTGCCGCCCGACACCTTCACGCCGCGCTCGCGGCTGATCCTGACCTACGCATTGTGCGGCTTCGCGAATTTCGGCAGCCTGGGAATCGTGATCGGCGGATTGGGCGTGATGGTGCCCGAGCGACGGCATGAAGTGGTCGCCCTCGGCATGCGCTCGATCCTGTCCGGCACGCTCGCCACCTGCATGAGCGGCGCGATTGCCGGCGTGTTGGCGGGCTGACAGGCAGGAGGAGACAAACATGCACTGGACCGATCGGCGTCAACGCTTCCGCAAGGTTCTCGCGGGCGATCAATGCATCCATCCAGGCTCGGTGTTCGATCCGATATCCGCGCGGATTGCCGAGGAGCTGGGGTTCGAGGTCGGCATGTTCGCCGGCTCGATCGCCTCGTTCACCGTACTCGGCGCGCCCGACCTGATCGTGCTGACACTCACCGAGTTCGCCCAGCAGGCTTATCGCATCAACCGTGCCGGCAAGCTGCCCCTGCTCGTCGATGCCGATCACGGCTATGGCAACGCGCTCAACGTGATGCGGACCGTGCAGGAACTCGAAACCGCCGGCGTCGCGGCGATGTGCATCGAGGACACGCTGTTGCCGAAGGCCTATGGCGAGAAGAAGCCGAGCCTGATCTCGCTCGAGGAGGGTGTTGGCAAGATGCGCGCCGCGGTTGCCGCGCGCGAGGATCCGTCGTTCGTCATCGTCGGACGCACCAGCGCTGCGGCGATCGCCGGCACCGAGGATGTGCTTCGTCGTGCCAAGGCGTACGAGCAGGCCGGCGTCGATGCACTGTTCTTTGCCGGCGGCGTCACCCGCGAACAGCTCGATGCGATCTCCTCTGCGGTGAAAGTGCCGTTGATGATGGGCGGTGGTCGCGATGGGCTCGACCGCGAATATATGGCGAGCCGCCGCGTGCGCGTCTCGCTCCAGGGACATCAGCCGTTCTCATCCGCGGTGCAGGCGGTCTACGAAACGCTGAAGGCGCTGCGCGAAGGGACCAAGCCCGGCGATCTTCAGGGCATCGCCTCAGCCGAGACGATGCGCCGCGTCACGCGCGACGGCGACTACAAGACCTGGACAGAGAAGTTCCTCGGAGGGTGAAAGCAGCAGGCACTGTCATTGCTTCGTCGCTACGCTCGTCGCAATGACAGTGGGCATGGCAATCCGGCGGCCAACGCCGTTCGGCAACTCGCGCCCCGCTCGTGCGCGCATCGCCGCCACAATCCGCGCATGCAGCTCCTCGGGAAACGGCGCCACCTTGCGCAGCGACAGATCGATGTGCAGCGCCATCAGCTCCTGCGCCGCAACGCGGTGGCCATGCTCCGCGTGGAACATCTCGTGGAAATAGTGCAGCCGCTTGGCATCCACGCCGAGCAGATGCGGCACCACGCGCACCCGCTCGCCCAGGCGCACCTCGCGTTCGTATAGCGTGTGCGTCTCCGCGGTGAACGTCGAATTGCCGGTGGCGTCGCGATACGCCTGGCCGACACCCAGCGTGTCGTACAGCAGGTCCGTCGCCTGATCGAACAGCACAACATAATAGGCCAGGTTCATGTGGCCGTTGGCATCGATCCACTCAGGCAGGACCACGCCTTCGCATGTCGGGAATTGCATCGCGCCAGCTTGTTGACGAAGCGGCACGGGGTCAAGCACACAGCAGACGCAATGCGACAGATACACGTGAGCGCAATGGAGGTGACCGACGGCCTGCCCCCGTCGCTGCGGTGGCGGGCGATGCTCGCCGTCGGGATCGCGGTGGCCATGTCGGTGTTGGTCACCTCGATCGCCAACATCGCGCTGCCCACCATCGCGCACGATATGGCGGTGACGCCGCGTGCCTCGATCTGGGTGGTGAACGCCTATCAGCTCGCGGTGACGGTGACCCTGCTGCCGTTCGCCTCGATCGGCGACATCTACGGCCATCGGCGCGTCTATGTCTGGGGCCTTGCCGTCTACACCGCTGCGTCGCTGCTCTGCGCGGTCGCACCCACGCTCCCGGTGCTGGTGATCGGCCGCGTCCTTCAGGGGTTCGGCGGCGCCGGCATCATGAGCGTCAACGGCGCGCTGGTGCGCTTCATCTTCCCCCGCGACTCGCTTGGCCGCGGCATCGGCTACAACGCTCTGATCGTCGCAGGTTCGTCCGCCGCCGGCCCATCCGTCGCGGCGGCGATCATGTCGATCCTGTCCTGGCCCTGGCTGTTCGCGCTACAGGTGCCGGCGGGCATCCTCGCGTTATGGCTGGCGCACCGCTTCCTGCCGCGAACACCGCTCGCCGGCCATCCGTTCGATCCCCTCAGCGCGGTCTTGAACGCAGTCACCTTCGGCCTGTTCATCACCGCGCTCGACGGCGTCGGCCGCGGCCAGGGACCTGCCACGGTGCTGCTCGAGCTTGGCGCCAGCATCCTGGTCGGCTGGGTCTTCGTGCAGCCGCCAGTACTCGCTGGCCGCGCCGATGCTGCCGGTCGATCTGTTCCGCCGGCCGGTGTTCGCGCTATCGGTGGCAACCGCGATCTGTGCGCATGGCGCGCAGCTCATCGCGTTCGTGGCGCTGCCGTTCTACTTCCAATATGTCAGCGGCCTGTCGCCGATCCAGATCGGCGTGCTGATCACGCCCTGGCCGGCCGCCCTGGTGGTGATCGCGCCGATCGCCGGACGCTTGGCAGACCACCATCCCGCCGGACTGCTCGGCGGCCTCGGGCTGGCGGTCATGACGCTGGGCCTTCTGCTCGTGCTGTTCCTGCCGTCGCGGCCCGCGCAGCTCGACGTGGCCTGGCGTCTCGCCGTTTGCGGGGTCGGCTTCGGATTCTTCCAATCGCCCAACAACCGCCTGATGATTGCCAGCGCGCCGCGCGACCGGGCGGGCGCCGGCAGCGGCATGCTATCGACGTCGAGGTTGCTCGGTCAGACCACGGGCAGCGCCCTGGTCGCCCTGCTGTTCGGCGTCACGCAGGGCAGCGCGGATGCGGTCGAACTCGGAACCAGGCTTGCCATCGGCATGGCCGCCGGCTTCGCCGGACTGGCGATGGTACTCAGCACGCTCCGTCTGGCTCAGCCACGGTCCACATAACCGGAACGCTACGCCGCCTTGCTGTCGCGCCCACTCCACCGCCGGCCGATGTCGTCGAGGCACGCGGACATCGCCGAGCCAAGGCGTGCCGTCACCTTCTCGAGTTGTTCCACCAGCGTCTCGGCGCGCGAGCGATCGTTCCGCGTCACGGCATCGGCGATTTCCTCCAGCACCTCGCCGAGACCGATCGCTCCACAGGTCTCGGCAAGCCCGCTGATCTCCTCGCAGTTGCGCACGACCGCACCCGCTTCCCACCCCGGCAGCAGTTCGCCCAGACGCATGCATCGCGCGGTCGCATCAGCGACAAACTCGGCGACGCACGCGCGCGCGCGGTCCATGCCAACCACCGCGACCATCTCTTCCAGGAACACCTGCGAGACGTCGGCCGCATACTCGTCCGACCGCGTCGCCCTCGGATCGTCCAGCGCCGCCACCGATGCCGCGTCGCGCATCTGCGCCGACACGCCGCCGGGTAGCCACCGGCGCAGCGTCGTCCCGAGGCGATCGAGGTTGACGGGTTTCTCGAGCACCGTGGTGAAGCCCGCCTCTGTGCACCGTTTGCGCATCACCGGACCCTTCAGCCCGGTCAGCGCGATGATCGGTATCGTCGCCGCGCGCCCGCTCATGCTGCGGATCTTCCGCGTCGCCTCGAAGCCGTCGCGGTGCGGCATCTGGATGTCCATCAGGATCGCATCGAAGCTGTCGTGGCTGGCCAGCCGCACCGCCTCGTCGCCATCATTGGCGACGAACGCCGAGAAGCCGCGGCGCGACAGTGCGGCGATCAGCAGCGCCTGGTTCACCTTGTCGTCTTCCACCACGAGAATGCGCCCGCCGCGCACTTCGGGTGCCATCGGTTCGAACGCCTCGAGCGGCGAGCGCTGTGCCAGCAACTGTTGCGCCAGCGACGCCACCTGATACGGATCGGCCGCGGCCGGAACATTCGCATCGACCTCCGCGGTCTCGCCACCGTCGCCGACCCAGATCACCGCCGTCGGCCGGCCGAATGGAGCGCCGCGAAGCCGCCGCACGAATACTTCGGCGGCCATGCCGAGTAGCCGGCCCTGCACCACGACGAGGTCGAGCGCCCCGCGCTGCGCCTCGATGCGTTCGGCAAGCGCCAGCCCGAGGTAGCCGTCCGGCGCCATTTCCGCCGTCACGCCGGCATCCCCGAGTTCGCTCGCGATGGTGCGCGCCCTGGCGTCCTCGTCGCCGACCAGAAGTGCCGTCCGCCCGGCAAAGCGCTGGCTGCCGAATGGCTGCGAGATGCGTTCGGCCGGGAACTCGAAGGTGAACTCACTGCCGACGCCGAGCGCGCTCTCCACGGTCAGCGCGCCGCCCAGCAGCACCGCGTTCTCCCGGCACAGCGCAAGGCCCAGGCCAAGACCCGCCTGGCCAGAGTTCTCCTGATCCTGGTCGCGACCCCGCTTGAAGCGTTCGAAAATGCGCACCCGGTCCTCGGGCGCAATGCCAGGGCCGGTGTCCGACACGGCGAGCTTGATGGTGGCGGCACCGGATGCATCGGCGACCGCGGACGCGCGGATCTCCACCTGACCGCTCGCGGTGAACTTGATGGCGTTGCCGATCAGGTTGAACAGCACCTGACGCAGCCGGGTCGGATCCACCAGCCAGTGGCCGCGCAGCAGGTCATCGTAGCGTGTCTTCAGCTCCAGCCCCTTGTCGCGCGCCTGCGGCTGGAGCGTCCCGGTGACCTCGCGCACCAGGTCGATCACGTCCACCTCGTCGACCTGAAGTCCGGAGCCGCCGACCTCGCCGCTGGCGATCTCAAGCAGACCGTTCAGCATGGCGAGCAGCGCCTCGCAGCTCGCCCGGATACGCTCCAGCCAGAGCCGCTGCTCCTGCTCCAGTTCACTGTCGAGCAGCAGCGCGCAGATGCCCATGATGGAGTTCATCGGCGTGCGCACATCGTGGCCGACCGCCGCTAGCACCCTGTCGCGATCACGCGCGATGGTGGCGGCCTCTTCCTGCGCGATCCGGCTGGCGGCCAATGCCTTATCCAGTTTCGTCGCCAGGCGGACCTCGGTTGTCACATCGCGCCCGAAGCAGATGTACCGGCCGTCGGACAACGGCTCGATGCCGAGCCGGTGAACGCGGTCCTGGCCATCCTCGCTCGCTACGTTCACCGGAATGTTATCCTGCCGCGAGCGCGCCTCCAGCGCCTCTGCCACCGCGTGGGAGGCTGCCAACCCGAGGGCCGCCAGCAGAGGCTTGCCGACACCCTCGCGCAGCCGATCCGGTGCGTAGCCATGAACCGTCGTGATGCAGCCACGCCGATCGAGGTCCACCTGCCAGTCGGCGCCGTATCCCGCGGGCACCGGAGCCGCACGCTCGCTGTTCGGCCGTCGCGCCACGGCGAGAGCCATGCAGGTGAGCCAGACGGCGAGCAGGTAGGCGCCGAGAATGCCGATGGCGCGCTTGCTGAGCCAATGGCTCTTCAGGGCGATATCGGTGTCCATACGGGCGGTCACCGTCGCATCGACGGTGCGCAGCGGCGCCGAAACCGACAGCAGCGCGGGGATGCCCAGCAACTGGCTGACCGTCGACATCACGTGCACACCCCAACCCGAATCGCTGGCGGCGGTGGGCGATGGCTGCGGCGACGGTGGGTCCTGGCGGGGCAGTGCCAGCACGCCATCGACACCACGAAGCTCGATCGAGACGCCCGGCCCGAACCAGGTGCGCCCGATCAGCCGATCGAGATCCTCGAAGGGCAACACCGCGCCCACCAGACCCGCGGGTTTGCCGGAGGTGTCCCGCACAACCCTGCTCAGCACCAGCGAAGGCCCGGTGCGCAGCCAGGAATCGGCGCGCTGCAAGGCCAGCGGCATGGCGTTGTCGGCCATGGCACGGTGGAACCAGTCGGCATCGGCCACCGACGCATCGCTGACCGAGAAGGGCGACGAGCAAGCCAGCAACTGGCCCCACGCACTCACGGCGAAAGTGGCGGCGCCACGCGGCAAGGCACCCTGCAGCCGCAGCAGCCGGGTGGTGAGCGCGACCTTGTCACCCTGGAGGTCGGTGGCGCGGAATGTATCGGTCGTATCCGCGAAGTGCTCGAGCGGCACGTCGATCGAGGCAGCGACTGCGCTGGCGGAAACGGTCAGGCTGGTGAGCGCGTCTCTCGCCACCTGCGCGGTTTCCAGGAATGCGGTCAGGCCCCAGGCGCCGATCAGCAGCAGGGCCACCACCAGCAAGGCGACCGGGCGCGAGATCAGGCGTAGCGGCGCGACGAGTACATTGACGACGCGCTTCACCGCGACCTCCGTCAGCGAAGCGCGCAGATTAGTGGTCGATCGCTACGACTTGGTTTCACGCCCCGCCTCACCCGATTTTTACAGTGCGTTGCGCTATAGCATCTTCCCGCGCGCGCAATCGAACCAAGTTTGCCCCCGCGTATCCGAAGCGCTGATCGAAAGCGAGACGATCGGTTGCGCAGCTTCTCCCAGTTCGAGCATCCCGCCACTCAGCAGGATCAGGACGCGACTCAGTGCAGTGTCATCGGAGCCAAGCGTGACCGTGAACCGGCGCGCGGCGCTGCGATGCGCCGCGACCTGCCACTGCCCCGCCGGTCCGTTGAAGTGCAGCGGTACCGTCGTCGATCCGTGAGACGCTGGCGTTTCGAGTGAAACGACGAGGCGAATCGGCGCGTCCCGATGAATGCTCACGAGCAGCGAATCACCCGCCGCCGCGGCGATCGCGACGCACTCATTGTCGCTCGAGCGGAACGTCCACGCGGTGTGAACCTGCGGGCTCGGTACGTGCCGAACCAGCGGCGGCACCGCAGGCACCGAAGCCTCGCGACGGCCCTCGTCACCTGGGGGCGGCTGCGCGCAACCAACCGGAAGCAGTGTCAGAACCGCAAGCGCCACTTTCCACGCGTGTGTGGCGCCCTCCGCCAACCGCAGCCTTCCGTCACCGGATGATGATCTCGACCCGGCGGTTTTGCGGTTCGCGAACACCAGGTCCGGTCTGCACCAGCAGATGCGTATCGCCGAAGCCCTGAATGGTGATGGCATTCTGCGGCACACCGTCCTTGATCAACTCGCTCTGTACCGCGCGCGCACGACGGATCGAAAGCCCCTGATTGTACTGAGGGGTGCCCGATGTATCGGTGTAGCCGTTCACCTCGATTCGCGTGTACTGCACATGCGTCGAATTATCCGCCGCCTCCTTGATGATCTGCCGCGCGCGGTCGGTCAGCTTCGCCTTGTCCCAGTCGAAGAACACCAGATAGGACCGCGCCGGGGTGGGGGCCGGTGCAGCAGCCGGCGCGGCTGGCACCGGCATCGGCGCGGCAACGTTGAACGCATAACGCATGCCGAACAAAAAGTCGTTGCTGAACTGCTGCTGCAACTTCACCGGGAAGGGCCCACCCGGCGGTGTCGCGGTGGCGGCAAACGACCTGCCGCCGGCGACGCCGAAGAAGCGGTATTCGGCGGTCAGCGACAGGCCCGGCATACGCGGCATCGGAAACGAGAGGCCGGCGATCGCCTGGTAGGCCAACCCGCCCTCGGTATCATTCGAACTGATCACGCCGGTGGGCGACGCTGCGAGGGGTGTCACGGTGAGGTTTCGCAGGTGAGTCCAGGCGTAGCCCACGCCGCCGCCGACATAGGGGTACAGCCAGGGCAAATTCACATCCATGTCGAAAAGCACGTTGGCCAGCACGCCATAGGTTTGCGCGTTACCGCTGAAAGTGGGCAACCCTGGCGCGGACCCGCGAGAGATGTCGGCCTGACGATAGTTGCCTTCCAGCTCGAAGCGAAACCCGTTGCCCAGCGCATAGCCGACGCTCGCCAGCCCAGCGAAACCGACTGAAGGATCCAAGGTCGAGCGTTGGCTGCCGGGCACTGCGGTCTGCACATTGATGCCCTCGGGCCAGTACACGCCGGCCCCAGCACCGATATAGAGGCCTTGAAACGGCTGCGCGTGCACCGCAAGAGGTGATGCGAGAAGAGCCATCAGCAGAAAGAGACTGCGGAAGCGCATATCTCGGGTCCTCCTCAGGCTGGAGCGTGGTGACCGGAGGCGGAATCGCCGAAGGTCTGAATCACGCCATCAAACCAAGAGTTGGCGCGGTACGAGTGTGCCTTTGAGCGCCCATCCCGCGCCAGGACGAAAAGGGGCGCCTCGCGGCGCCCCGATCCGTTGTCGGCGTTTTGCAGATGGAAATCAGCGGATGATGATCTCGACGCGCCGGTTCTGCGGCTCGCGCACGCCTGGGCCGGTCGGCACCAGCAGGTGGGTGTCGCCGAAGCCCTGGATGCTGATCGCGTTCGCCGGGACACCGTCCTTGATGAGTTCTGCCTGAACCGACTTCGCGCGTCGGATCGACAGGCCCATGTTGTACTTCGGGGTGCCGGAGGTATCGGTGTAGCCGTTCACCTCGATCCGCGTGTACTGCACCTTCGTCGAGTTTTCGGCCGCTTCCCTGATGATCTGGCGCGCACGATCGGTCAGGTTGTACTTATCCCAATCGAAGAACACCAGGTACGAACGGGCCGGGGCCTGTGCCGGAACCGGCGCGGGGGCCGGCGGCGGCGGCGGCGCTACGCCGAAGTTGTAGCGCAGGCCGATCAGAACGGTGTTGTTGTGGTCATTCTTCAGGCTAACACTGCCGGTTGTGGTCGCTTTGCCGACAACCCCGACAGCACCGTAGCTGCGGCTACCCGTCAAACCCATGTAACGGTATTCAGCAGTAAATGCCAGGCCCGGTATCGCCGCGAGCGGGAACGCCGCGCCGACGATCCCCTGATAGGCGAATGAGCCCTCCGTCTGGTTCTTCAAAGCCAGGCTGCTCGGTCCCGTGAGACTGGTCAGGGCGACGCCGTTCTCGTTGGCCCACTGGTAGCCGACGCCGACACCGAGATAAGGCACGAACCAGGGCGTCAGGCCGTTGAAGTCATACAACACGTTCACCATCGGGCCGTATTTCTGCTCGCGCCCGTGCCCGGTCGTGGTGCCACCGAAGAAGCCCGATCCCTGATAGAACGGATTGTTCCGGTAGTCGCCCTCGAGCTCAGCGCGCAGACCGTTGCCGAAGCCCCAGCCCATGCTCGCCACGCCGGCAAAACCGGTATGCGACTTCAGGTTGGCCGTCCCCGTATTGAAGATCGTATTGGGTTGGAGCTGGACGTTCGGCATGATGTTCACACCGGCACCGAGGCCGACATAAAGGCCGGTAACCGGCTGCGCACTCGCCGCGATGGGCGTGGCCAGCACGGTTGCTGCCAAGAGTGCACTCCGAAGCTGCATTTGCTTTCTCCTCGTTCTGCCGGCGCCAGCGGCGCGCGCGGGTACGCCCTTTCGATCAACCAACCATACCTCAACGAGGGCCGTTAACGCGAGGGGGGGCAATGGTTTTCGGGCACAGTGTGGCGGTTAGGCAACAGAGACGGCAGGCAGGACACACACGGCGGAAGAGAGCAGGAGTTGAACCTACCCGGAGCCGCTGAGCAGCCCCAACCGGCTTTGAAGGCCGGCCGGCCCACCGGAGCCGCTTCTCTTCCATCAGCCAGTATCGGCTGGCGCGGCCAGCTGGGCAACGAACACGGCCTCGTCGGCCGGTTCCAGGCAACGGCAGTCCAGCCATAGCCGGCCCTCGGCGAGCCTGCCCACCACCGGCCGAGGCAACGCACGCAACGACGCCGACAGCCCTTCCAAATTCCCCCCACCGACCGTTACGGCGTGCGACGGCAGCAGATCGACGGGCAGCGCGCCGGAGCCGATTTGGCTGCGGCAAGGCTCCACGCCGACCGCCCGGTTCGGCCACAACAGGCGCAACCGCTCCGCCACACGTCCGGCCGCTGCCCTGATCGCCTCGGCCGGCCGTGTCAGCAATCGCAGCGTGGGCAGCTCCGCAGCCAGGCGCTCGGGGTTCAGATACAGCAGCAGCACCTGCTCCAGCGCCGCCAACCGCGCCTTGTCCAGCCGCAGCGCGCGCTTCAATGGGTTAGCGTTCATGCGCTTTATCAATTCGTTGCGACCCACCACCAGGCCGGCCTGGGGCCCGCCAAGCAGCTTGTCACCGGAGAAGCTGACGAGGTCCGCACCGGCGGTGAGCGATTCCTGCGGCATCGGCTCGTGCGGCAGCCCCCAGGCGGCGAGATCGACCAGGCTGCCGCTGCCCAGATCCTCCACCATCGGCAGCCCGGCCGCGTGCGCGATCGCCGCCAGTTCGCCCGGCGGCACCGCGGCCGTGAAGCCGGCAATCGCATAGTTCGCCTGATGGACCCGCATCAGCAGCGCGGTCTGCGGCTCGATCGCCGCCTGGAAGTCGCGCCCATGGGTGCGGTTGGTGGTACCCACCTCGCGCAAAACGGCCCCGGCACGCGCCATGATCTCCGGTATGCGGAACGCGCCGCCGATCTCGATCAACTCACCACGAGAAACCGGCACCTCCCGTCCGAGCGCCAGAGTATTCAGGATCAGCAGCACCGCCGCCGCGTTGTTGTTCACCACGGTGGCAGCCTCCGCACCCGTGATCTCCCGCAGGAGGCGCGCGACGTGTTCGTCGCGTTCGCCGCGGCGCCCAGTGCCGAGGTCGAATTCCAGCGTGGTTGCCGAGGCGAGCGCCTCCGCGGCGGCAGCGGCGGCCACCCGAGGCAGCGGCGCCCGGCCAAGATTGGTGTGCAGAACGGTTCCCGTCATGTTGAACACCGGACGTTGCGAGACGGCGAACCGGCGCGCCAGCGCGTCCGCGGCCGTGTCCAGGATGGCGGCGGGCAGCGTCGGGAATTTGCGGGCGGCACGGCAGGCGGCCAGTTCGGCGCGCAGCGCGGCCGTGGTCGCGGTCAGCCCGAACCGCGCGAGCAACGCGTCGGCCGCCGGCATCCGCAGCAATGCATCGAGCGAAGGCAGCGGACTGGCGGAATTCGTCATCATCACGCCATGCTAGAGTAAAGCCCATGAGCACGACATTCGAGATACCGACGCTGCGCACCGAACGGCTGACACTGCGGGCGTTCCGCGCCGACGACATCAATGCCCTCGCCGCGATGCAGGCGAATCCGGAGGTGCGCCGCTTCCTCGGTGACGGCTCGATCCTGGATCGCACCCAGGCATGGAGCCTGATGGAGCGGATGCTGGGACAATGGGCGCTCCGCGGCTACGGCATGCTCGCGGTCGAATCCGAGGGAAGCTTCGCCGGTTGGGCCGGCGTGCTGCATCCACCTGAATGGCCAGAGCCAGAGTTGGGTTATTCGCTCGACCAACCCTTCTGGGGCCGCGGCATTGCCACGGAAGCCGCTCGCGCCGCTCGCGGTTGGGCCTTCGCCTCGCTCGACGTCGATCGGCTGGCGAGTTTCATCAGACCCGGCAACGCCCGCTCCATCCGCGTGGCAAAGAAACTCGGGGCATCGCGCGAGGGGATGGTGGAGCTGTGCGGATCCCAGGCCGAATGGTGGGTACATCGGAGATGACGGACTTGCTGGCACCGGATGAACCATCGCCTGTGCGCGTGCTACGCGAGGATGGGCAATCTGACTTGCTGCTGACGGCAGACCACGCCGGCCGCGCCATGCCGCGCAGCCTGGGCCAACTCGGACTGCCCGACAGCGAGTTGGAGCGGCATATTGCGTGGGACATCGGCATCGCCGGCGTCACGGACCGCTTGTCTGCGGCGCTCGATGCCACCGCGGTGCTTCAGGCCTATTCGCGTCTCGTCATCGACTGCAATCGTGACCCCGCCGTGCCGAGCTCGATTCCCGATATAAGCGAGACCACGGCGATCCCGGGCAACCTCGGGTTGTCAGCGGAACAACGCATCACGCGGCGGACGGCGATTTTCGATCCATACCACGCGCGCATCCGCGAGCTTCTCGAGATCCGCGAAGCGGCAATGCGCCGCACGGTGTTCGTCGCGATGCACAGCTTCACGCCGATATTCAAGGGCGAGTTGCGCGCGATGCAGGTCGGCGTCCTGTACAACCGTGACGCACGGCTCGCGAACATCATGCTGGAGCTGCTGCGCGCCGAAGGCGATCTGACCGTGGGCGACAATGCGCCTTATGCGGTCAGCGACATCACCGACTATACTGTTCCGGTGCATGCCGAACGGCGCGGACTGCTGCACATCGAGATAGAGATCCGCCAGGACCTGATCGCCGATGTGGCAGGACAGGCCGCCTGGGCTGCGCGGTTCGAACGTCTGCTGTCGGCCGCCATTGGTCGCCTGCCGTGAGTGGCCGATGGGACACAATGAGCCGCGAGGTGCCGATCGATACGGCCCATGCAGCGCTGCTGTTCGTCGATGTGCAGAACTATAATGCGCGGGAGGAAGGCGGCGCGTACGCCGGAATGAGCCCGTCGGACCGCGACACGCGGTACGGCTATTTCTTTCGCGTGATGCGCGAGACGGCGCTGCCGAACATGCAGTGCCTCCAGGCCGCCTGCCGGCGCGCAGGCATCGAGGTACTGTACACGGTTATCGAGGCACTGACGCGCGACGGCCGCGATCTCAGCCTCGACTACAAGATCAGTCGCCTGTTCGTCCCGCGCGGTTCGCCTGAGGCCAAGGTGCTGGACGCGATCGCGCCAGCCGAGGACGAGATCGTCCTGCCGAAGACGTCGTCGTCCGTGTTCATCTCGACCAACATCGACTACGTGCTGCGCAACCTCGGCACACGGTCGCTGATCATCGCCGGCGTGCTGACCGATCAGTGCATCGATTCGGCGGTACGCGATGCATGCGATCTGGGCTATCTGGTGACGGTGCCAACCGATGCCTGTGCGACGCTGAGCGCGGAACGTCACGACTGGGCCTTGCGCAACAACCGAGGCTATTGCCGCCAGATCACCACCGACGCGCTGCTGCAAGAGATTCTCAAAGCGACGAAGCAATCTCCATCATGAGTACGCACTATTCGTTTCACTCCGCACCGAACGTCTGCTTGGCCAACTCGATCAGCGCGCGCAGATACGCCTCGCCATTCTCCGGCGAACGATCGATCCCGATCCGCGCGCGGTAGTCGTTCGCCATGTCCATGAAATCGACGATCCCGTCCGACTCGCCGAGCCAGTTGCAGATCGCGACATACTCGTGGAACAGCGGCGAGCCACGCAACCGCCGCACATCCGCCGCCAGCATCTCCAATCGCGCGGCGGCGTCACGGCTGACCGCATCGGTCGGATCTGCGTCCACCTTGCGCAACCGCCACTCGGCCGCGCGTTCCAGTTCCTCGACCTCGAACAGGTCTTCGTCCATCACGCCTCCCGTCGCGAGAACGCCGTCTCCTGGCTGGTGACGAATTCGAGCAGGCAAGCCCTGCCCTCCTCGGTCTGCCGGCGCGCGCGCAGGATGGCATCGGCCACCTGCGATGGATCCTCCACCCGCTCGCTCCAGCCACCCAGGTCGCGCGCCAGGTTCGCATAGCTCCCGCCGAGGTCGCGCGAACGATAGCGCTCATGCGACAGCTTCATATGCGGGATCTCGATCGCCATCGCCGAGTTGTTCAGGACGATCGTGCATATCGGCACGCCGCAGCGCACCGCGGTCTCGAAGTCCAGCCCCGTCATGCCGAATGCCGCGTCCCCCATGAAGTTGACGCAGAACTTGTCGGGTGCCGCGACTTTCGCCCCGATCGTCAGCCCTAGCCCGGTACCGAGCTGATGCGACTTGCCCCAGCCGAGGTAACTGCGCGGCCGCGTGGCACGATAGAATGGCAGCAACTGCTCGCGCGGGCTGCCCGAATCGTGCGTGACGATCGCACCGGCGGGATCGACCACACGCATGAACTCGTTGATCACGCGGTACGGCGTGATCGGCGTCTCCGATGATGTCAGCTTGGCCTGCCATTTCGTCAGCCACGCCTCGCGCTTCGTCGCGATCTCCTCGGCCGGTGAACGGTTCAGCAACCGCCCGCCAAGCCGGTCCTTCACCGCATCGCCAAGCGCCGCCAGCGCCAGCTTCGCATCACCCAGCAGCGCGATTTCGGTCGGATAGCTCTTGTGCAGGTCGCGCGTGTCGTTGGTGGCGTGGATGATCCGCACACCGGCAGGGAGCGGCGGCGTGGTCAACGGATGGCGGTTCAACCCGGTGCCGATCGCCAGGATCAGATCGGCACGCGCATAAAGGAAATGCGCGCCATGACCGGTGAAGCCGTTGCCGCCGGAACCGAGCGCGAGTGCATGATCCTCGGGGAATGCGCTCTTGCCATCCACCGTGGTCATCACCGGGCTTTGCAGCAGTTCCGCAAGCTTCACCAGTTCATCGCTTGCCTCTGCGTACAACACGCCTTGCCCGGCGAGGATCACCGGACACGCGGCGTCCACAAGGAGCCGCGCCGCCTCGTCCACGTCATGCGCGGCCGGTGTGGCACGCGTCGGACGCACCGGCTTGTGATCGAGCGTCTCGCTACCGATGTCGAGTTCCAGCAGATCGCGCGGCAGCTCCACCATCACCGGCCCAGGCCGTCCGTTCTTCAACTGGCTGAACGCGCGCCGCATCGCCGCCGGCACCTGCTCCGGCACGATGATGTGCTCGGCCTGCTTGGTGACCGAGGCATAGGTGCGGCTGGCATGAAACATCGGAAACACCTGCGCCTGCTCGCGCGCATGGCCCAGCGGGAGGAACAGCACCGGCACCGAATCGGAAAATGTCGTGGCAATGCCAGGGAACGCGTTCTCCGCACCCGGACCGTACTGCATGGCGAACACACCCGGCGGCCGGCCATTGGTCACCCGCGCATAGCCGTCCGCCATGTCGACGCCGACGCGCTCCTGACGGCAGATGATCGGCCGCAGCCCAGCCGCCACGGCCGTCTCGATCACCGAGGTGGTGGGAAAGCAGAACAGCGTGGTCACACCTTCTCGCTTCAGGATCTCCACGACGGCATGGTCTGCTCGCATCTGTTCCTCCCCTGCTCTGCGGCGTTCGGCAAAGCCTAGGCGCGGGCCGCCGGACGCGTCTACAGTCCGGCCGATAAGCCATAATAAGGGAGACCCCATGGAGACATCGATCGGACGCCGTGCGTTGTTGGGAACCGGCGTCGCTGCCGCAGCCTTGCCGCGCCGCAGCTACGCCGCCGACAAGCCGATCCGCATCGGCGTGCTCACCGACATGACCGGCGTCTACGCCGCCAACACCGGGCCAGGCTCGGTACTCGGCGCGCAGATGGCGGTCGAGGACTTCATGCGCGCCCAGCCAGGCATCAAGGCCGAAGTCGTCCAGGCCGACCTTCAGCTCAAACCCGACGTCGCGCTCGCCATCGCCGCGGACTGGTACGACAACCAGGGCGTCGACGTGGTCACCGACGTGCCGCTGTCCTCGGCGGCATTCGCAATCGGCGACCTCGCGAAGCAGAAGGACAAGGTAGCGATCTTCACCGGCGGCGCGTCGGCCGACATCACCGGCGCCCACTGCGGCCCCAACCATCTGCACTGGGTCTACGACACCTGGTCGATGCCGCACGGCGTGGTGAACGCCGCAGTAAAGGAGGGTGCGAACACCTGGTTCTTCATCACCGCGGACTACGCGTTCGGCCACTCGCTCCAGAAGGATGCGGCGAGCTTCGTCACCGCAGCCGGCGGCAAGGTACTCGGCCAGGCCTTGGCACCGTTCCCTGGCACCACCGACTTCTCCTCGTTCCTGGTGCAGGCGCAGGCAAGCGGTGCCAAGGCGATCGGCCTCGCCAACGGCGGCAACGACACAGTGAACTGCATCAAGCAGGCCGCGGAATTCGGCATCATGAAGGCGGGCCAGGAAGTCGCCGGCCTCATCTTCCTGATCCATGACGTGCACGGCGTCGGCCTGACCGCGGCGCAAGGCGTGTTGCTGACCGAGCCGTTCTATTGGAACCTGAACACTGGCACGCGCGAGTTCAGCAAGCGGTTCACCGCGCGCTTCAACGGCGTGGTGCCAGGCTCGGTGCATGCCGGCCAGTACTCGGCGGTGACGCACTACCTGAAGGCGGCCGCCGCATTGGGCGTGGACAAGACGATCGCAAGCGGACGCGCCGCAATCACGCAGATGAAGGCGATGCCTACCGAGGATCCGCTGTTCGGCAAAGGTAAGGTGCGCATAGACGGCCGGGTCATTCACGACATGTACCTGTTCGAGGTGAAGTCGCCCGCGCAATCGACGGAGCCATGGGACTACTACACTCTTCGGCGGACAATTCCTGCCGATCAGGCGTTCCGACCGCTCGACCAGGGCGGCTGTCCATTGGTGAGAAGCTGAAGCCGGAGAGACCACCATGCTTGGGTTGATGCAGCAGCGGCCATTGCTGATCTCGTCGCTGCTCGACTATGCAGAGCGCTATCACGCGAGTACCGAGATCGTGTCACGCTCGGTCGAGGGCCCGCTGCACCGCGGCAACTGGGGCATGATCGCGGCGCGCGCCAGACGTGTCGCCAACGCCTTGCGCCGGTTCGGCGTGACACGTAGTGAGCGGATAGCCACGCTGGCATGGAACCACAATCGGCATCTCGAGATCTACTTCGGGGTCACGTGCAGCGGCGCCGTGCTGCACACGGTCAACCCGCGGCTGTTCCCCGAGCAGGTGCGTTTCATTCTCGATGATGCCGAAGCGAGCTACGTGTTCTTCGACCTGACGTTCGCCCCACTGGTGGAGCAGCTCGCTCCCCGGCTGCGGAGCGTGCGCGGCTATGTTGCATTGTGCGCGCGCGAGACGCTGCCATCCATCAACGTGCCGAACCTGCTGTGCTACGAGGATCTGCTGGCAGCCGAGACGGACAACTATGCGTGGCCGGTGTTCGACGAGAATACCGCATCGGCATTGTGCTATACGTCAGGTACCACCGGCAATCCCAAGGGCGTGCTGCAGAGCCACCGTTCGGCGGTGCTGCATAGTTTCGCGCTGATGTCGGCCGATACGATGGCGATCTCGGCGCGCGAGTCTCTGCTGCTGTGCGCGCCGTTGTTCCATGTGAACTGCTGGGGAATTCCGTTCGCAGCGGCGGGCACCGGTGCCAAGGTGGTACTGCCCGGCATGAAGCTCGACGGCGCCAGCCTGTTCGAACTGATTCGTGACGAGGGCATCACGTTCTGCGGCGCGGTGCCGACGGTGTGGCTGACGCTGTTCGCCTGGATGGAGCAGAACCTCGACACGACCGATCAGCGCGGACTGAAGCTGAAACGCGTGCTGTCGGGCGGATCAGCGGTGCCCCGCGTGGTGATCGAGAAGGCGCACGCGTATTTCGGTGCCACGATGCTGCACGCGTGGGGCATGACCGAAATGAGCCCGCTGGGCACCTGCGGCAGCCTGCTCGCGCGGCATGTCGGCATGGACCTGGAGCAGCGGATGCCGGTGCATCTTATGCAGGGCCGCACGATCTACGGCGCCGATGTCCGCATCGTCGATGACGAAGGGCACGAGCTGCCGCGCGACGGGAGTTCCATCGGCGAGATACAGGTGCGGGGGCCGTGGGTCCTGTCGAGCTACTTCAAAGGCGCCGGCGGCAAGGTCGTGGACGACGACGGCTGGTTCCGCACCGGCGATGTCGCGCACATGGATGCCGAAGGGTTCGTCACCATCACTGACCGGGCCAAGGACGTGATCAAGTCGGGCGGCGAGTGGATCAGCTCGATCGAGATCGAGAACCTGGCAGTAGGTCATCCGGCAGTGCTGGAAGCCGCGGTGATCGCCACGCGCCACGCGCGCTGGCAGGAGCGCCCGCTGTTGCTGGTGCATCGCAAGCAGGGCACGAACGTGACCAAGGAGGAGCTGCTGACATTCCTTTCGGACAAGATCGCCAAGTGGTGGCTACCCGACGATGTGGTGTTCGTCGACGAACTGCCGCACACCGCGACCGGCAAGGTACTGAAGACGCGGCTGCGCGAGCAGTACGGCGACTGGCTGGAACGTGCCTGACCTCACGTCGCGGTTCGCTCCGGCACGATGCCGGCGGGCAGCACGCGCAGGATCACCAGCAGGAGCACGCTCACCATCAGTTCGCGAACCGCGGCGGTCTGCGCCGGCCCCAGGAAAGGCAGGAATGGCGCGACAAAGCGCGTGCCTTCCAGCAGCACGACGATCAGCACAGCCCCCAGCACAGCGCCCGCATTGTTGCCGACACCACCCGCGACCAGCGCGAGGATGATGTTCAGCGTCAGCAGCGGCGCGAAGATGTCGGGCGCGACATACGACGTCTCGTGCGCATAGAGCGCGCCGGCCACGCCAAGGACGGCAGCACCCACGGCGAACGCCTTCACCTTGAACGCCAGCACGTGCTTGCCGGCGACCGCGGCCACGTCCTCATCGTCACGGATCGCGCGCAGGACACGCCCGAACGGCGAGTGCGCCAGGCGTTGCAGCAGCACGAACGTCACGGCCAGCACCACCGACGACGATGCCCAGGAACACCAGATTGAACTGCTGCGGGGTCAGTGTTCCGCGCCATGGACCGGGGATGCCGGCGATGCCGTCGGAGCCGTTGGTCAGCCAGATCTCGTTCGCCGCGGCAATGCGCACGGATTCGGAAAAGCCCAGTGTCACGATAGCGAGATAGTCGGCGCGCAGTCGCGCCGTGATCAGCGCGACCCCGGCGCCGGTAGCGGCGGCTGCCAGCGCGCCGGCACCAATGCCGAGAGGTATGGGCGCGCCCGCCTTGGTGAGCAGTGCCGTGGTATAGCCGCCCACCGCGAAGAACCCCGCCAGGCCGAGATTGATCATCCCCGCCATGCCCCACGTCAGGTTCACGCCGAGCGCCAGCAGCGCGTAGATGCCGGCGCTGATCGCCATGGCGGTGAGGTAGGCAACCATCAGGCGATCGCGTCGGCCAGTGCGGTCATGCTTCGCACCAGCAGGTCCGGTTGGTGCGGCGTCGCGCCGAATGGCCGTTGGCGCCGGTCGATGAACGCCGTGCGCATGCCCGCCGCCTTCGCACCAATACAATCGAACGCATGGTTGGCGATGAACAGCACTTCGTCCATCCGCACGCCGGCAATCTCGGCCGCCTTGATGTAGGTCGCGACATGCGGCTTGAAGGAATTGGCCTCCGCCACCGAGATCGTGCGCTCGAACGCGATGCCGTGGTACTGCTTCGCCGCCTCCAGCATGTCGGGATCGCCATTCGACAGCACAACCAGCCGATAGCGCGCACGCAGCCGGTCCAGCGCCGCGGGCACCTCGGGAAATGGCCGCAGCCGCACGATGTTGTCCACCAGCGCCCGCACCTCCTCCATCGAATAGCTGATCCCCGCGCGGTCCATCACGTAGGCAACCGAGCGCTCGCCGATCTCTCGATACGGCGTGTGCTCGCGGTGCAGCAGTGCATCGATCATCGAGTTCTCGAAATGCGTGCGCCGCCACCAGGTGACGAAGGAATTGGGATTGCCCTGCCAGCCCTTCGCGCGCAGGAATGGCGTGGCAGCCTCGACCAGCCCGGTCTGCATGTCGACGACCGTGCCATACTGGTCGAACATGCAGACCTTGACTGTGGATTTCAGCTCCTCAGCGGTCATGCGACACTCCACATCAATAGGCGCGCGCGCCCAGGATACCGCGCGGCCGAAAGCTCAGCACCAGCAGGATGGCGATGAACCCCACCACCGTGCGGTAGTCGGGCGGCAGCACCAGTTGCGACAGTTCCTCCGCCACGCCGACAGTCAGCGCGCCCACGACTGCGCCCGGGATGCTGCCGAGACCGCCCACCACGGCGGCGGCAAAGATCGCCAGTATGGCGCGGAAGCCGGTGAGCGGATCGATCGACGTATCGAGCCCGAGCAGCATGCCGCCAAGCCCCGCCAGCCCCATGGCGACAAAGTTGACGATGCGGGCGATCCGGTCGGCGTCGATGCCCTTGATCGCCGCCAGCGTCGGATTGTCGGCCACCGCGCGCATCGCCTTGCCGAGACGGGTGAAGGCGAGAAAGGCGAACAGCGCTGCCACCGCCGCGGTCGAGATCGCAAGGTCCTCGATCTGCTGCGGACCGACGCGCAATCCGCCGAAACGCCAGTCGCGCAGGATCGGCAGATCGTAGTTGCGCAACGCGTTGCCGAAGCCGAGACGCACGAGATTCTCCAGCGCGATGGTCAGCGCGACGGAAGCGATCGTGGTCGTGACCAGTCCGGCGGGACGCAATGGCCGCAGCACCAGCGTGTCGCTGGCCACGCCGACGAGTCCGGTCACGAGGAACGCGACCGCCGCGGCAGGCAGCAGCGGCATCCCCAGCCAGACATTGGCGCAGTAGCCGGCGAACGCCCCGACCGTCGCATGCGACGCCACGGCGAAATTCGGAAACCGGAGCACCGCGTAGATGGCGGTGAAGCCGATCGCCGGCGTGGTCAGGATCGCGCCAGCCATGATGCCGTTGAGGATCAGTTGGACGGTGTCCGTCAGCACGGAGCCGCTAACCCACCTCAATGAACTTGAACACCCCGTTCTCGACGCGATTGTAGCGAAACTTGCAGTCGGAAATATCGCCGATATCGGTGAACGTGCACGGACCGCTGGCACCGGAGTACTTGATATCCTTGCCCGCCTTCAGCGCCGCCAGCCCGTCGACCGCCGTGTAGACCTTCATCCCGTCGCTGTTGGTGATCTTGCGCACGTTGTCGCGGATCGCGGTGCCGGTCGCCTCCCCAGCCTTCGCGATGGTCAGCGCGACAATGCTGATCCAGTCGGTCGCCTGTGCCTCATAGGAATCCGGTGCGGCAATCCCCAGCCGCTTCGCCGCCGCGGCATAGGCGGGCGAGTCCACGTCGGCCGACGGCTGCACCGTATAGACCCCTTGCGTCACCTCCTTCGGCAATTCCTCGAGGCTCTTCGCAGTGAGCGCATAGGACTGGCAGAACCGCTCGCCGTCATAGCCAGCGCGGTACAGATCCCGCAGCACCACGGCAACATCCGGCGCATAGCCGTTCAGATACAGCAGGTCCGGCTTGGCCACGCAGCGCCTGGTCCACCTCGGACCGATAGCTCGTCTTGTCCTTGTCGTAGACCAGCGATCCCACGACCGTCACGCCCTTCGGCGTCAGCGTGTCGGTCAGATACTTGCGCGTCGGTTCGGCGAACGGTGCCTGGATCGCCAGGATGAACACGCGCTTGAAGCCATGCCGGATGATGAACTCGGCGTGCTTCGTGGCCTGAAGCTGGTTGTTCGGCTGAGTGCGGATCAGATAGCCCTGGTGCGGCAGATGCGTGATGGAGTCTGCTCCAGACACGGTGGTGAGGAACGTCTTGCTTTCCCAGCACACCGGCGCCACCGCCGTTGTGACCGCCGACGCCCACGTCCCCATGATCACCGGCACCTTGTCCACATCGACCAGCTTGTGCGCGGCGCGCACCGCCGCTTCCGGGTTGGTCTCGTCGTCCTCGACCACAAGTTCGATCTTGCGCCCCAGCAGGCCGCCCGCGCCATTGATGTCGTTCGCCACCGCCTGCATCGCCTTCAACATGCGCGGCCCATCGAAACTGCCGGCGCCGGTCAGCGGCGTCAGCACGCCAAGACTGAGCGCCGTCCCCTGCGCGCGCACGATCGACCGGCGCGGCGATGGCAGCCGTCGTTTGCAGCAAGCCTCGGCGGGTGATGCGGACCATCCCAATTCTCCCCTTACAGTTCGGTCGGCGTCGCGCCGAGAAAGATGCGGCGAATCTCGGGATCGGCGGCAAGCACCGCGGCCACACCATCGCGGTTGTTGCGCCCGTCCACAAGGATCGTCGCGCGATGCGCGATCTCCAGCGCCTGTGTGGCATTCTGCTCCACCATGGCGATCGCGATGCCGTCGCCATTGATCGCCTGAATCGTAGCGAACAGCGTCTCGGCAGCGATCGGCGACAGCCCGGCCGAGGGCTCGTCGAGCAGCAGAAGAATCGGCTGCACCATCAGCGCCATCGCCATCGCGAGCACCTGACGCTGTCCGCCGGACAGCGTACGTGCCGCGCTGCCCCGGCGCTCGGCCAGCATGGGAAAACGCGTGAACACCTCGTCGATGCGCCGGCGCGTCGCGGCAGGATCGAGCCAACCGCCCATCTCAAGATTTTCGCGCACCGACAGCGTCGCAAAGATGTTCTGTTCCTGCGGCACGAAGGCAATGCCGCGGCGGCTCACCTCGCGCGGCGCCAGATCATGGATCGGCGCGCCCTGCAGCGTGATGCTGCCTCGTTGCGGGACGCAGCAGCCCGGCGATGGTCTTCAGCAGCGTCGATTTTCCGGCGCCATTCGGGCCGATGATTGCGACGATCTCCTTGTCCTCAACCGTCAGATGCACGCCCTTCAGGATTTCATCGCCACGGCCATAGCCGGCGACGATATCGCTGACCACCAGCAGGCTCACCGGCGCCGGCCCATATAGGCTTCCTGCACGACGGGATCACCCGAGAGTTCCGCGAACGAGCCCTGCCGCAGATGGCGTCCTTCCGCCATGACGATCACCGGATCGCACAGCGCCGCGATGGTGTCCATGTGATGCTCTATCAACAACACCGATATGCCGTCCGCCAGCAGCCCGCGCAGATGGTCGCCGATCTCGCGTGCGAGTGCCGGGTTGACACCGGCCACAGGCTCGTCCAGCAGCAGCAGCTTCGGGTCCGCCATCAGCGCGCGGCCGATCTCCAGCAGCTTCTTCTGCCCGCCGGACAATTCGCCGGCGCGATGATCCAGCACACGCGCGAGATTAAGCCGTTGCGCAATGGCACGCGCGCGTTCGCGCAGCTCCCCCTCGCGCCGGCGCGCGGCAGGCGAGCGCAACACGGCTTGAACCAAACGTTCGCCAGGTTGCCGCGCACCGTACAGCAGCAGGTTCTCCAGCACCGAAAGCCTCGGAAATCCGCGCGCGATCTGGAACGTGCGCACCAGACCAGCGCCCGTGATGCGATCCGGCCGCCAACCGGTTATGGCGAAACCATCGAATCGCACGCTGCCGGCATCCGGCGGCACCAGCCCGGAGATGCAATTGAACAACGTCGTCTTGCCGGCACCGTTCGGACCGATCAGCCCCGTGATACGCCCGGCCTCTACCGACAGATCCACGCCGCGCAACGCGTGCACGCCGTAGTAGCTGCGAGTCAGGCCGCGAATTTCGAGCAGGGGCATGACCAGCGTTCAACATGGGGCGGCACTTGCAGCGAGCACTCGAAAGAGGGCCGCACGAGCATCAGGATTTTTGCGGCAATCACTGCCTCTAGCCGGTTGACAGAGAGGCAATCATTGCCTAATACTCCAGACTTGGAGGCGAGGTCCCAGTGCCGACGATCCGTCGCTTCGCCAATTGCAAGGTAGCCATTTACGCGGACGATCACATGCCACCGCACTTCCACATCGAGGGCCGCGGGTTTCGCGCCATCATTGAGATCGACACGATGGTCCTGAGAGCTGGCGACGTGCGCAAGGCACCGGAAGCGATGGCATGGGCGCGGGACAACATCGCGCTGTTGCGAGCCGAATGGCGTCGCCTCAATCGAAGAGGATGAACATGGATACCCCAAATATCAGGGCCATCCGCCCCGATAAAAGCCGCAATCTTGTCATCACCTGGAAGGGTGGCGCTGAGAGCGTGGTCGACGTGGCAAAGCATCTCACCGAGTACGCAATTTTTGCGCCGCTCCGTGACGACGATGCGCTGTTCCGGTCGGTCAAGGTTGGTGACTGGGGTTGGTGCGCCCACTGGTCTGACGATATGGAGATCTCGTCTGACACGCTCTGGCGCCTTGCCCTTGATCAGGGGAGCGCGTGGCTGCGAACTTGGCGCACGACGCATTGCTTGACCCAGGCCGAGGCGGCGCAAGCCTTGGGTGTCAGTCCCCGCATGTGGCGTTATTATGAGGGAGGTTCCCACCTCCTGCCAAAGACTGTGAGGTTGGCGAGTGTTGGCGTCGATTCAGAGGTCGAGGTTCCAAACTTTTTCCGCCAGCGCGCGCGCAATTCGTCAATGCCCTACCAGGAACGGCTCTTGCTCTATGCGGATATCCTTGGCTCGAAGACTGCACTGATGAATGGCAGTGCGTCAATGTTCTCGACAGCAGTCGATGGCATCCACAGGTACGCAGAAGACCACAACGAACGGTCTCGGGAGGAACTGATGGCGTTGGACGGAAAGATCGTCCAAACCGATGGGGGGCCGGAACGCGTGGAGGTTTTCCGCGGCGCCTTGGAAGTGCAGTTCGGCGCATTCTCGGACCATTTCGTCTTTTCCTTGCCAGACGCGTTTGCTGGCCGCATTCTGAATGCTGCCTCGAAGCTCATACTTGACCTTTTGCACATAGGGTTCTTGGTTCGCGGAGCAGTGGTTCTTGGTAAACTTTACCACCGCGACAACATCATCTTCGGACCAGCCCTGCTCGAAGCGGTCGAGATGGAGGAACGGGAAGCCTTCTACCCTCGCATCCTGGTTTCCGACAGCGTAATCGAGCATTGCGCAAAATTTCCGCATGATCCGCGCGACAAGGCGATGGTCAGGGACCAGACAGGCCGCTGGGTTGTGAACCCGTTTGCAATGCCGTTCGATGGCCCGGATCGAGTGATCAAGTCTTTCGTGCAGTCGAACCGGTTTTTGCCGGCGAAATCCACTATTGATCAGCAAATCAATTCGTTGGAAGGAAATCGCCAGCACAGATACGCGGAGAAATGGCGATACCTGAGCAATTTTATCGCCGGGCCGGTGTTGGATGCGGCCCCGAAGTTGCGGCGCTTCTGGCAATAGACGTCGCTCGCAGTTGCGCGACAGGATGATAGGTGAGGACATACCAAGCATGACCAGCTATCTGTTCAGCGGCGGCCGCTTCCTCGACCCGCGCAAGGATGAATTGCAGGACGGCATCTCCGTCCTGATCGAAGACGGCACCGTGAAGGAAGTCTCCGACCATCCGATCACCAGCACCTCGGCCACCCGCATCGACCTGCGTGGCCGCACGCTGATGCCGGGGCTGATCGACTGCCACATCCACGTCGTGCTCACCGAGGTCAATCTGCGGCTGCTCGCCGACGTGCCGCTGACATTGCTCGCCGCCAAGGGCTCGGTCGCGATGCGCGCCATGCTGCATCGTGGCTTCACCACGTTGCGCGACACCGGCGGCGCCGACTACGGCATCAAGGCCGCGGTGGAACAAGGCCTGTTCGAAGGCCCGCGCCTGTTCATCGCCGGGCAGCCGCTCAGCCAGACGGGCGGCCATGGCGAGCGGCGTCTGCGGACCGAATCAGGCAACTTCTGCGCCTGCTGCTCAGGCCTCAACTGGACCGGCCGCATCGCCGACGGCGTGCCCGAGGTGGTGAAGGCAACGCGTGACGAACTGCGCAAGGGCGCCGACCACATCAAGATCATGGCCTCGGGCGGCGTCGCATCGCAGGCCGATCCGCTCGAAAGCCTGCAATACCGCATCGACGAGATCGAGGCCGCGGTGGATGAGGCGACGCGCTGGGGCACCTATGTCTGTGCACACGCGTATTCGGCGAAGGCGATCGAACGCGCGGTGACGGCCGGCGTCCGCACCATCGAGCACGGCAACCTGATCGATGCACCCACCGCCAAGCTCATGGCAACGCGGGGCGCCTACCTGGTGCCGACACTGGTTGCCTACGATGCGCTGAAACGCCGCGGCCCCGATTACGGACTTTCCAGCTACAGCCTGGAAAAGAACGAACTGGTGCTGCATGCCGGCCTGCGCTCGCTGGAGATCGCCCGCGCGGCAGGCGTGAAAATCGGCTTCGGCTCCGACCTGCTCGGCCAGTTGCAGAACGACCACTGCCACGAGTTCATGTTGCGCCGTGAGGCGATGACCGCGCCGGAGATCATCCGCTCCGCCACGCTGGTGAACGCCGAGATCGTGCGCCAGGAAGGCAAGATCGGCGAACTCATCCCGGGCGCCCACGCCGACCTGCTCGTGTTGGACGGCGATCCTTATCGCGACATATCGGTGTTCCGCAGTGACGGCAGGAACATCGCCGCGATCATGCTGGCAGGACGCCTGGTGAAGAACGCACTGTGACGGGTGGATGAACACAAAAGCCCCCTCCCCCAGCTCCCTCCCGCAGAAGGAGGGAGAGCGCTTGAACCAAACTACTCCCCCTCCCCTTCCGGGAGGGGGTTGGGGGGTGGGGGCTCTCGAAGTCCTCCTCATTTTCCTCCGCCTTGGCTGCACTTCATTCGGTGGCCCGGTGGCGCATATCGGCTACTTCCGCTCCGAGTTCGTCCAACGCCGCCGCTGGTTGCCGGAAAGCAGCTTCGCCGACCTCGTCGCCTTGTGCCAATTCATGCCAGGTCCCGCCTCAAGCCAGCTGGGCATGTCGATCGGCCTGCTGCGCGCCGGGCCTCTCGGCATGCTCGCCTCCTGGGTCGGCTTCACCCTGCCGTCCGCCCTTCTCATGTTCGCCTTCGCCTATGGCGTCGAGGCACTCGGTGACGTCAGCAACGCCGCCTGGCTGAAGGGCCTGAAACTGGTCGCGGTCGCCGTTGTGGCGCAGGCGGTATGGGGCATGGCACAGAACCTCGCACCCGACCGACCGCGCGCCACGGTGGCAGTCGCCGCCGCACTGATCGCACTAGCCTTTCCATCATCCGTCGGCCAGATAACCGCCATCGTATTCGGAGCGCTCGCGGGCCTGACGCTGCTGCCAAGACCCACACTCCCCCCCGATACCGATCACGTGCCACTCGGCATGACCCTGCATCGCGGCATAGCGGTCGTGGCAATCATCCTGTTCTTCGCGCTGCTTTTGTTCCTGCCGCCGCTCGCCGCCACCATCGACAACCAGGCACTGCGGCTGTTCGACGCTTTCTATCGTGCCGGCGCATTGGTATTTGGCGGCGGCCACGTGGTGCTGCCACTGCTGCAGGCAGCGGTGGTGCCGACCGGCTGGGTCACCAACGACGCATTCCTCGCCGGCTATGGCGCAGCACAGGCGATGCCCGGGCCGCTCTTCACTTTCAGTGCCTATCTCGGTGCGGTGATGATCCCGCGGCCCAACGGCGCCCTGGGCGCGTTGCTCTGCGTGGTGGCGATCTTTGCACCTTCGTTCCTGCTGGTGACCGGTCTGATCCCGTTCTGGGATACCCTCCGCCGACGCCAGGCCATGCAGGCGATGCTGCGCGGCGTGAACGCAGCCGTGGTCGGCGTGCTGCTGGCGGCGCTCTATACGCCCGTATGGACATCGGGTGTGCATTCGCCGGCCGGCTTCGGCCTCGCGCTCGCCGCCTTGCTTGCCCTCACTCTGTGGGCGGTGTCGCCCTGGATCGTAGTAGTGGCCGGCGCGCTGGTCGCAGCCGGCCTTGGTGCCGCCGGCGTCGGATTGTGATCAGCCGGGCATCCTGGGGAACTGCTTCATCTCATCGCCGAGATGCACCCAGGGCTGCGCGCTGTCGCAATAGATCTGCATCCCCGGCTTCACCCAGCTCGCATCGTCCAGCGTGCCGGATGAGATCATCACGACATTCGGCAACGCCAAAGCGACATCGGCAATCGACGAACCACATTCGGGGCAGAAGCGCCGCTCGATCGACTGACCGGAGTCGCCCGTCTTGCTGAACGTCGCAAGCTTGCCCTGCACTGAAAATTCCGCCTCGGGCACGCCGACTACCACGGCGAACGCGCTGCCGGTGAACTTCTGGCAGTCCTTGCAGTGGCAGACGCCGACGAACACGGGCTCGGTATTCGCGCTGTAGCGGACTTTGCCACAAAGACAGCCGCCGGCGATCTGAGGCATTTCGGTCTCCCCTGTGTTATGTGGTGGCAACAACGCTGCCACAGCCACTCGCGTCAGCGCAATACGTCGGACAGCGCGCTCAGCACGTTGAGCGCCGGCGGGAAGCCGCTATGCGGCGCGGTCTGCACGATCGCCTCGATCACCTCGGTGCGCGATGCGCCAAGGTTCAAGGCAGCCTGACCGAAGCGCCGTGCCTGCTCGGGCAGGCGCAGCGCCGTGAACGCGGCCACCGCGACCAGCGCGCGCTGCCGGTGATCGAGCCCGGGTCGAAACCAGATCTCGCCATACCCGTACTGAATTGCCAACTCATAAAGCGCGTACGTCACCGGATTGTCAGGCGCGGCATAACCTTGGCGGCTGCGCTCGCCGTGCACGTCCTGCATCACTGTGCGGCCACGTTCGGCCATCTCCTCCAACGATGCCTCCGCCGGCGGGTCAGGCGGAAACGGCACGCCGCGTTCGGCGAGCACTTCGGCCATCAGCGCAAGCGTTTCCTCGGCCGCGGAGAACCCGGCATACAGTCCGGCCTGCACAAGCACTTCGCGAACCGCCTCGGGGGCAAGTCCGAGGTCCAGCGCCGCACCGATATGCCGGCGAAGCTGGCGCAGCCGCGGCCAGACCGCGAGTGCGGCCAGCGTGCACAGCATGCGATCCGACACTGCCATGCCTGGCCGGTTCCAGATCACGCCCTGCACCGCCTCGGTCAACAGCGTGCCGAACCCTTCCGGTTCCTGCGCTGCTGCCTCGCCGAACAGACGTTGCCGCGTCGCCTCACCCTGCTGGCGCAGTTGCTCGCGTGTGGCCATGTGCCTACCCCCGAAAGAGGCTACGGCCGGATGATGGTGCCCGGGCCAGCCTCGGTGAACAGCTCCAACAGACAGGCATGCGGCACGCGGCCATCGAGAATGACCGCACCCTTGGCGCCGCACCGCACCGCGTCGGCGCAGTTCTCCACCTTGGGGATCATGCCACCGGTGATCATGCCGCTGCGAATGCCTTCTTCGGCCTCAGCAATCGTCAGCTCCGGAATCAGCCGCTTCTCTTTGTCGAGCACGCCGGCAACATCGGTCAGCATCAGCAACCGCGTGGCCTGCAATGCGCCGGCAACCGCACCAGCCACGGTGTCGGCATTGATGTTGTAGGTCTGCCCATCATCGCCCACGCCGACCGGCGCAATCACCGGCACCAGGCCCGCGCCGGTCAATGCATGGATCACACGCACATCGACATGCGCCGGCTCGCCGACGAACCCGAGGTCGAGCACGCGTTCGATATTGCTGTCCGGATCCTTCTTGGTTCGCGTCAGCTTGCGCGCCCGGATCATGCCGCCGTCCTTGCCGCACACGCCGACGGCAAGCGCTCCGGCGCGGGTGATCAGGCTGGCGACCTGTTTGTTGACGGTGCCCGCCAGCACCATCTCCACCACCTCCACCATCGCGGCGTCGGTCACCCGCAGCCCGTCGACGAAGGTGGACTGGATCGCCAGCCGCTTCAGCATCGCGTTGATCTGCGGGCCGCCGCCATGCACGACGACGGGATTCACCCCGACCTGCTTCAGCAACGATATGTCGCTGCCGAACTGCTGGGCCAGGTTGTCCTCGCCCATCGCATGGCCGCCATATTTCACCACGATCGTCGCACCCGCGTAACGGCGCAGGAACGGCAGGGCCTGGGCAAGCACGTGGGCCCGCTCGGTCGCGGATTCGAGGTCCATTTCAGCGGTCTTACTCATGCGCGGCGTGTAAGGGCCAGCGCGGAGAGGGTCAAGCGTGCGACACCGTGGCCGACAGCTCGCCGTCGACGCGTTACCATCCGTGATGGAGAAGGGAGACACCCATGTCGGAACTGAATGGAAAACCTATCACTGAGTTCGCATCGCTCGACCCCGCTGTTCTTCCGGCTGGCGTGCGTTCGCGCTTCGTGCCCGACATCAACGGGCTTCGCGTGCATATCCTGGAGGCGGGGCACGCGACCGGCGATCGCCCGTGCGTGCTCCTGCTGCACGGTTTTCCCGAGCTGGCCTATTCGTGGCGCAAGGTGATGCCGGCACTGGCCGACGCCGGCTATCACGTCGTCGCCCCAGATCTGCGCGGCTACGGCCGCACCACCGGCTGGCACGCCGACTACGGCTCGGAAGCCGACCTGCGTTCGTTCCGGCTGCTCAACGCGGTGCGGGACCAGCTCGGCTTGGTGCATGCCCTCGGCCACAACTCGGTCGCCGCCGTGGTCGGCCACGATTTCGGCTCGCCCGTCGCCGCGTGGTGCGCGCTCGTGCGCCCGGACGTGTTCCGCTCGGTGGCGCTGATGAGCGCGCCGTTCGAGGGCCCGCCGGCACTCTCCCCGACCGCACCGCGCGGCGACGTCCACACGGCACTGGCGAACCTGCCGCGTCCGCGCAAGCACTACCAATGGTACTACTCCACACGTCCGGCCAACGAGGATATGTGGCACTCCAAGCAGGGCGTGCACGCGTTCCTGCGGGCCTATTATCATCACAAGAGCGCCGACTGGCGCCAGAACAAGCCGTTCCGACTGCAAGGCTGGACGGCCGAGGAACTCGCCAAGATGCCGACCTACTACATCATGGATCTCGGCGAGACGATGGCCGATACGGTCGCGCATGAAATGCCATCCGCCGCGGAGATCGCCGCATGCCGGTGGCTCCCCGACGGCGAGCTCGCGGTATACAGCGCGGAGTATGAGCGCAACGGCTTCGCCGGCGGCTTGCAATGGTATCGCCGCGGCACGACCGGGCTCGACACGTCCGAGCTGCAACTGTTCGCCGGCCGGACCATCGACGTGCCCTCGATGTTCATCGCCGGCACCAGCGACTGGGGCACCTACCAGCGACCCGGTGCGTTCGAGCGGATGCAAGAGGCCGCCTGCACCTACATGGTCGGCTGCCACCTGATCGATGGCGCCGGGCACTGGGTGCAACAGGAACAGGCGGCAAAGGTCAGCGCGCTGTTGGTGGAGTTCCTGAACACCACCCGGACACTGCGAGGAGATGCGGTAATGGGCGGTCGCTCTGATGGCAAGTCCGGTGGCTGTCCGGCAGAGTGAGGGTGTTTGTAAACCTGGCGGTCCGGTGGCGCACCGCGCCACGCCACCGGACGTCGCCGTCAGACCTTCACGGTCGAGGCCCGATAGATCTCGTCGATGGACTTGGCCAGTGCCTCGTCGAACTCGGCGTCACTCATCGAATGCGTCAGGCCTTCCGCCAAAGCCCGCGAGAAACTCGCGATCATGCCATGAGTTTTGGCCAGGCGCTTGCAAGCGTCGTCGCGCGTGTACCCGCCTGAAAGCGCGACGACCCTGGCAACGTGCTCATGGTTGATCAGCGCCGAATATAGATCCGGAACTTCCGGGATCGTCAGCTTGAGCATCACCCGGCGGCCATCCCGCAGGTCGTCCAGCCTGCGCTTCAGTTCCGCAAGCAGGATGGCCTCCGCGCCTGCCTTGTCCGGGCTCTTGATCAGGACTTCCGGCTCGATGATCGGCATGAGCCCGTGCGCGGCGATCTGGGCTGCCACCTCGAACTGTTGCGCCACCACGGCAGCGATGCCCTCCTTCGAAGGCAGGTTGATGACGGAGCGCATCTTGGTGCCAAAAACGCCGAGCTTCACGGCACGGGCAAGCAGCGCATCGAGCTCCGGCATCGGCCGCATCAGGCTGACGCCGTCGCGCTCAGGCTCGAGGCCCTTGTCAACCTTCACGAACGGTACGACGCCGCGATCCTCCCACAAGAAAGCCGGCACAGGCTTTCCCTGCGCCTGCCCATCCATCGTGCCCTCGAACAGGATGGTGCCGATAACCTTGGCTCCGTTGAAGGCCGGCGCGGTCATGATGCGCACGCGCATGGCATGCATGAGCCGGAACATCTCGGCATCGCCGCTATAGGCACTGTCCGGAATGCCATAGAGGCGCAGCGCACCGGGTGTCGATCCGCCGCTTTGGTCAAGTGCGGCGATAAAGCCGGCCTTGCCCGACATTTGCGTCATCATCTTGTCATTCGCCATGATCGCCACCCCGCGTTTGAGCGCTGGCACACTCAGAGATTCGGTTGAGCCGCGTCCCCCGCGGCTCGGATGTTATGTCGGTGCCAATGCGAGAGTGTTCGGCGGGATCACCATCATGTCAAACGGCCGGACGAGCATGCCGTCAGGGTTAACCTCTGGACCTCCGGACGCGGCAACTGCGAGTATCCGCCGATGACGAGACGGACTGAGTTGCGGCCTGCCGGAAGTCGTTGGCGCCCTCGACTGACAGTCCTTCTGCTGGCCGGCGCAAGCGCCTCCTCAACCCCTGCGCTCGCCCTGAGTGCGTGCTATTCCGACGCGGTCGGAACCTGGCACGGCCCCGTGCTCAACGGGCCGGGGATAGAGGGCATGACAACCACCTTCTCGCTTGGCCCCGATGGAGGCCTTGTCGGGCGGTATCATATCGAAGCCGCCGCACCGCTTGACGGCGAATTGACCGACTTCCGCGAGACGGGACCTTGCTCGGCCGACTTTCGCTGGCATGACCGCGACGGCAACGGCATCGTGCACATCCGCTTCCAGCCCGAACTCGGGCGCTTCCTGGGAGGCTGGGGGTCGGATCAACCCGTGCCGGGCTATGTGTTCAACGGCTATCGGCACCGATCGCCGGCCGTAAGCTAGACGTCCTCTGCCGGTCACGCCGGCAAGGCGGATGCCGGCGGCCTTTCTCAACGCGAGATCGACCGGCGGTCACATCGGCAAAGCGATGCCAGACAGATGCCGGCAGGCGTCGAGAAGCTGGTCCTGCGCATCCTCGCGCCGCGCAACAGGGTTCGGCTTGCGAGGCTGCATGTGGTAGAAGTATTGGCCAGTCACCAGCGCAGCCGGATCTTCGCCGACAGCGAGCCAGGCCTGCGTCCTATGTGCCGCGTCCAGGTCATCCGGGGCACCCGGCCCGCCCATTCTGGTCGCCACCCATCCTGGTTCGAGCGCATTGGAAAGCACATCCGGCCAACGGCGCGCCACGGCGAAGGCAATCAGCACGTCATGCAGTTTGGTCTCCGCATACGCGTCCGCTCCTCTCCAGGTCCGCTCGGCCCACGTCACGTCGCCGAGATTCAGCGACGCACTTCGGTGCATGCCGGAACTCAGGTAAACGAGGCGCTTCGGCTTCTCGATCAATGCCGTGAGAACGTAGGGCGCCAGCGTATTGGTGGCGAATAGCTGCGGCAGCCCATCCTCCGTGTCGCCACGGCGTTGCTCCCGATAGCCGATACCGGCATTGTGTATCACGGCATCGAACCGGCCGAGGGCATTGATCTGGTCGGCGACGGCACGCATTTCCCCGATATCCGCCAGGTCGCCGACGACCGCGGCCTCGGCCCCTGGAGCTGCCGCCAGGGCCGCATCGGCGCGTGCCTGATTGCGACCGTGCACGACGACGCGGTGCCCCATCTCGACCAGCAACTGTGCGGCCATCAGGCCCAGTCCGGTCGAGGAGCCCGTGATGAAGACGCGCGACATTCGATCCTCCGCTGGCCATCACAGATTACGCAGTTTGGGCTGCCGTGTACGCCGGTCAACCTCATTGGGCCATCGTCAGTGCGCGCCGGCGCCGCCGCCTGTGCCGCGTGCCATGAGAGCCGCGGCAACGACTGCCAGCAGCAACGCACACCCCATGATGAAGAACGTGTCGCTATAAGCGAGGAAATAGGATTGCGCCCGCACCGCGCGGCCAACGGCGACGACGGCGTCGTGCCATGCGGTCGCCGGATCGGCGGTGCCCGTCGACATGAAATATCGCTGTAGAGCCGCCAGGCGTTGGCGCGTTGCTTCATCGAACAGCGAGACGTCGGGCGTGATCACAGCCGAGTGGAACTGCTCGCGCTTGGTCAGCAAGGTTTGCAGCATGGCGATGCCGATCGATCCTCCCAGGTTCCGCATCATGTTGAACAGAGACGAGGCCGAGCCCGCGTTCTCACGCTCGATGCCGGAGGTCGCGAGTGAGGAGAGCGGCGTCAGCACCAGTGCCTGTCCGGCGGCCCGAACAAGGTTCGGCACCAAAAGCTGCGGACCGCTGTAGTCCTGGTCCATGTCGATGTTAAGGAAGCAGCTCGCCGCGAACAGGCAAAGACCGAGGGCAACCAGCAGTCGCGCATCGAAGCGGCGCATCAGCAGTGGCACGAACGGAATGATCAGAAGCTGAGGCAGCCCGGTCCAGGCGAGCACCTCACCGGTCTGCTGCGCGTTGTAACCCTGCATCTGCGACAGATAGTTGGGCAGCAGATAGACCGAGCCATAGAGTGCGAGGCCCAGGATCACGTTGCTGACACTGCCGAGACCGAAGTTGCGGCGCCGCAGCAGTCGCAGATTGAGCAATGGCTTCGGTGTCGTGAGCTCGATCCAGATGAACAGCGACAGCGCAACCGCGGCGACCAGCGAGAGCCGGACGATGAACGGCGAACCGAACCAGTCGTCCTTGTTGCCCTCCTCCAGCACGGTCTGCAAAGCGGCGAGGCCGATGGCCAGAGTGGCGATGCCGGTCCAGTCGCCATCCTTCAGCAATCCGAGCTGTATCGGCGCGCGCGGCAGTGACGGCAGCAAGGCCGCCAGCATGATCGCGCCCGGCACCAGGTTGACGTAAAAGATGTACTGCCAGCCATAGGTCTCGGTGAGGTAGCCGCCGATGGTCGGACCGATCGCCGGAGCGAACGTCGCCGACATCGCGAACATTGCAAGCCCGATGGGCTGCCTGGATCTCGGCAGCATGGTCAGGGTGATCGTGAACGCCAGAGGGATCAGCACGCCCCCGAAGAAGCCTTGCATCGCCCGCAGCACGATCATCTGCTGAAGGTCGTGCGCGAATGCACAGGCGACCGACATCACCAGGAACAGCACCGTGTTCGTCAGCAGATAGCGCCGCAGCGAGAACACCGGCGCCAGGAAGCCGGTGAGCGGGATCACCACGATCTCCGCCACCAGATAGGCGGTGGAGATCCAGCCGCCGTCGTCCATGCCGGCGCCGATGGCGCCCTGGATGTCCGGCAACGATGCGTTGGTAATCTGGATGTTCAGCACCGCGATGAAGGCGCCGATGATGGAGCCGGTGACTGCGAGCCAGACCTTGAAGTCTGCCTTCGGTTCATCGGCGAGCCTGATATCGGTTGCCATCGCCGTCGTCCTCAGCGCTGCGCCAGCTCGTTGGTCGCCGCCGCGCGCGTGTCGATCGTAGGTTCGACCGACATACCCGGGCGGAGCAGGCCCGCAAGTGCAGCGTCATGGCGCAGCATGATCTTGACCGGAATGCGCTGAACGATCTTGGTGAAGTTGCCGGTTGCGTTGTCCGGCGGCAGCAGTGCGAACTCCTGACCACTGGCCGGTGCAATGCTGTCCACCACGCCGTGCACCACCTGCCCGGGGAAGGTGTCGACCGCAATGTCCACCGGCTGGCCTGGCCGCACGTCGGTTAGCTGGGTCTCCTTATAGTTGGCCACAATATAAACCGCGCGGAGCGGCACGATCGCCATCAGTTGCGTGCCGGCCTGAACATATTGCCCGACGCGAAGCGACCGTGCGCCGACCATGCCATCTTCCGGCGCCACGATGGTCGTATAGCTCAGGTTCAGGCGTGCCTGCTGCTCGACAGCGCTGGCATGCTGCAATGCCGACCGGGCCTCGGCCTGAGCTGTCTCCAGCACGGCCACCTGCTGGCGTGCCGTGTTCACGGCGGCGCGGGCACGTTGCAGATCGGCCGCCCGCTGCACCAGCAGTGACTGGGTCTGCTGCGCCTGCTGCACACTGCCGGCGCCAGTGTGCGCTAGCTCGCTGTATCGCCGCTGGTCCTGCGCCGCGTAGCTTGCCGCTGCCTCGGCCGAGGCGAGCTGCGCGGTGGCCTGCTCAATCATTGTTTGCTGCAAGTCCAACTGCGCGGCGATGTTGCTGACCTTGTTCTCCGCGCCCGAACGGTCGGCGACCGCCTGATCGAGCGCGGCTTTCAGATCCCGATCGTCGATCCGCGCCAGCACCTGCCCGGCCTTTACCGACTGATTGTCGCCCACCAGCACCTCGGCAATGTAACCGGCAACGCGGGGCGCGATGATGATGGAGTCCGCCTGCACATAGGCATCGTCCGTGGATATCTGGAACCTGCCGACCTGCCAGTACTGCACGCCGAACGTCGCCACCGCGCTGATGCCGATCGCCGCGGCCAGGATCGCCAGAACCCGCCTCAGGGTCAGGAAATGGCGGCCGCCAACGCGGCCCGCGACAATCCCGCGGGCATGCTCGATCACGGCACTCATGAATTTGCCTCTCGCTCCTCGGAGGGTCAGCGGAACTGCCCTTTGGCCGCCGAAATAGCCCCGCCGGCTACGGCAATAAACCGGCCGTTAGGGATTTCACTTCTGCGCAAAGCCAGGAAATGAGACGAACCCCTTCCCAGTGCTCGGCCGGCTCGCTCCGACCAGGTGCCGACTGGTTCCCGCTAGCGCGTGATGACCGGAGGCGGAGTCGCCGGAGGGCTGAATCACGCGATCAAACAAAGAGATAGCGCGGAATGGGCGCCTTTGAGTGCTCATCCCGCGCTAGGGCAGCAATGCCCCCTGCACATCCACATACAGCGAGTAAATCGAGGTGCTCGCGCACATGAACAGGCGATTGCGCTTCTTGCCGCCGAAGCACAGGTTGGCGCAGGTCTCCGGCAGATGGATCTTGCCGATCAGGTCGCCATCCGGCGCGTAGCAGCGTACGCCGTCCTCACCGGGGTCGGCCCAGCCCATGCTGCACCACACATTTCCCTCGACATCGACGCGCAAGCCATCGGTGAAGCCGGGCGCGAAATCTTCGGCGAAGATGCGGCCGCGCCGGCATTTTCCGTCCTCCACGGCAAAGACCCGGATGTGCGCCGGACCACCATGCGTCGCGCCGCTGTCGACCACGTAGAGCAGGCTTTCGTCCGGCGACAACGCAAGCCCGTTCGGGCGAACGAAATCATCCAGGACAACAGCCGCCGTCCCTGTCGCGGGATCCAGACGATAGACCTGGGCCGGCAGTTCGAACTCGTCCTTGTGGCCCTCGTACTCGCCGTCGATGCCGTAGCCCGGATCGGTGAACCAGACGGCCCCCGTGGAATCCACGATGACATCGTTCGGCGCGTTCAGCCTCTTGCCGTCGTGGCGATCGATCAAAACGGTGATGCGCCCGTCGTATTCGGTGCGGGTCACCCGTCGCGTGTCGTGCTCGCAGGTCACCAGGCGGCCTTCGCGGTCACGCGTATTGCCGTTCGAGTAATTGGAGTTGGCGCGGAATACGCTGACATGACCATCGTCCTCCAGCCAACGCATCATCCGGTCGTTCGGGATGTCGCTCCACAGCAGATAACCGCCGTCGCGGAAATAGACCGGACCTTCCGCCCAGCGGAACCCGTGCGCGATGCGCTCGATCGCAGCATTGCCCTGGCGCTTGAACCGCTTGTCCAGCCGCTCGATGCGCGGGTCCGGGTAGCGCGTGTCCGGAAGATGGCCGAGCGGCAGGTGTGCCGGGTCGATCGGCATCGGAATCGTTCCTCCTGCTCTGGTGTCGAGAGTGGACGGGAGATTAGGTGGCGTCGGCGGTTGACGCTACGGGTTGCCTCGGCGGATGCTCCGGCCTCGCCTTGATCGTGCGACCGCAATGATAAAAGAGGGACGTTCATGAACCGGACCATCACGCGCCGCGGCCTGGTCGCAACGGCTGGAATATCCGCCGCTGCGTTCGCCGCACGCCCCTCCCCGGCCCGCGCGGCCGGCAAGCAACTCGCCTACCTGACGCCCGGGCTCGACCTGCCGTTCTGGCGCATCCTGGCGAAGGGAATCGATGATGAAGCGAAGGCCGCCGGCGGTGGATCGACTGCCTACGACAGCCACAACAATGCACAGACGCAATTGCAGAACGCCCAGGACGCGATCGCGCGCAAGGTGGATGGCATCCTGATCTCGCCCACGGACAGTTCCACCTGCCCGGCCGTGCTCAACCTCGCCAAGCGCGCCGGTATCCCCGCCGTGATCGCCGATATCGGCACGACCGGGGGCGACTACGTCTCGTTCATCATCTCGGACAACTATCAGGGCGCCTACGGCATCGGAAAGGTGCTGGCGCAGAAGATGACGGCGAAGGGCGGCACCAAGGGTACGGTTGGGCTGGTGACGATCAGCCTTGCCCGCAACAACGGCAAGGCGCGTACCAATGGTTTCATGAAGGCAATGGACGAGGCTGGAATCAAACAGGCGGCGCTGTCGCAGATGCAGACCTATACGGCGGACGAGACGCTTCACTTCGTGCAGGACATGCTGACCGCTCACCCCGATCTCGGCGGGCTCTTCATCGAGACCGACCAGCCGACACTCGGCGCCCTGCGCGCGCTCAGTGCCGCTCGGAAGGAAGGCCAGGTTCTGGTCGCGGCGTTCGACGGCATCCCGGAATTCGTCGATCTGATCAAGAAGGGCACGATCGTCGGATCGGGGATGCAGCAGCCCTATCTGATGGGACAACGCTCCGCGCAGGCAATCCTGGACCACTTGTCCGGCAAGAAGACCGAGAAGGAAATCCTTGTGCCGATCCAGGTGGTGACGCAGGAGAATATCGCGCAGGTGGAACCCACCATCCGCAAGACGGTGTTCGGCGAATAGACTCTGCTCGCACTCGTCGACATCTGGAAGCGCTTCGGCGCCACGACCGCACTGGCAGGCGCCAGCTTTTCACTGCGCGCCGGCGAGGTGCACGCGCTGGTGGGCGCCAACGGCGCTGGCAAGTCTACGCTGTCGCGCATCATCTCCGGCCACCTGCAGGCTGACCGCGGGGAAATCCGCATCGACACGCGCATGGTGCATTTCGCCGGCGCGCGTGATGCGATCCGCAGCGGCGTCGCCATGGTGATGCAGGAGACCTCGCTCGCGCCGGATCTTTCGGTATCGGAGAACATCATGCTGCCGCGCATCGGCATGCGCGGCGCCTTGCGCTGGGGCCGGATGCGCGCTCGGGCTCGAGCGTTGCTGGCAGAGTTCGGCGAGGGCACCGGACTTACGCCCGATACGTTGGTGCGCGACCTCTCGATCGCGCAGCGGCAATTGGTGGAGATCGCCAAGGCGTTGGCGTTGGACAGCCGCATCCTGATCTTCGACGAGCCCACCGCGGCGCTCTCCCCACATGAGAGCGAACGCCTGTTCGACATCATCCGTGGACTGGCGGCACGAGGGCGCGGCGTGGTCTTCGTCTCGCATCGACTGGAGGAGATCTTCTCGCTCACCGACCGTGTGACCGTTCTGCGCGAAGGGAAGGTGGTAGCCGGCGAGGTGCCCACGCCGTCTCTGACGCAGCCGGAACTGGTACGTCTCATGGTTGGGCGCGAGGTTTCCGACGTCTATGCGCGGCAGGGCGCGACGAACCCCGCCGAATCCAATGATGTAGTGCTGCGCGTTCGCGATCTGGCCGCACCGCCCCGGGTGCGAGGCGTGTCGTTCGATGTCCGGCGTGGCGAGATCGTGGCGCTCGCGGGTCTTGTCGGCGCCGGGCGGTCGGAGACTCTGGAGACGATCTTCGGCCTGCGCCGGCCCAGCGCCGGCACGGTGTCGCTGAACGGCAGACCGTTCCGCGCGCACACCCCGCGCGAGGCGATCCGGGCCGGAATAGGCTTCGTGCCGGAGGATCGGCGGGGCCAGGGGATCGTGCCCGACTTCACGGTGCGCGAGAACCTCATGCTTGCGCATCTTGGCGAGCATGCCGGACCGGGCCTCGGTTATGGCGAACGCAGCGACGCAGCGCGGCGGCTGCTCGATCTCCTGGAACTGCCGCAGCGACGGCTGTTGGACGCCAGCATGCTGAACTTCAGCGGCGGAATGCAGCAGAAGGTCATTCTGGCACGTTGGCTGTTGCTGGAACCGCGCCTGCTGCTGCTGGACGAGCCGACGCGCGGCGTGGATATCGGCACGCGCAGCAGCATCTATGCGTTGCTGCGCCGTGTGGCGGCGGATGGCGTTGCCTGCGTCGTCGTGTCGTCGGACTTCGAGGAAGTGGTCGGCATCGCCGATCGCATCGTGGTACTCAGCGATGGCGTCAGCGTCACCGATATTCCGAGCCGGCTCGTCGATATCGAACGGCTCGCGATGTTCGCCGCCCCGCGGAGCTCGGCTGAGCGCACGCACACCGTGCTGGAGGCACTGGTGAGCGCGCATGGCGGCACGGCCTATTGGATCGACATCGACGGGCAGCGCCTGTTCTGCTTCGATCGCGTGGACGGCCAGCGGCCCGCCGACCCGGGATTTGTCGGCGGCGGATTCCCGGAGATCGGACAAACGCACATTCCTCGCGCTCTGTCCGCGCCGGCGGAAGGACTGGTCGCCGAGACGGATGGACGGCTGCACTCGCTGCTGGTGCCGGTACGCGGCAGGCGTGGCCATCGCCTTGGATTGGTCGGCATGACATTCACAGAGGTTCCGCAAGGTTTTGGCGCGGAGGCAGTGCGGCAGCGCGTGATGAGCGAACTCGGCGCGCAGGGCGAGGTGGCAGCATGACCCGCGTGCTGCGCGTTCTCGCGACTTAGATCGAGCTCCGCATGCTGCTGGTGGTCATCGTGGTGATGGTCGCGCTGTCGCTGAGCTCGCCCTACTTCTTTACCGCCAGCAACCTTTACAACGTAATGGACCAGTCGGTGGTGACCGGAATGGTCGCGCTTGGCCAGACTCTGGTGATCCTGATTGGCGGGATCGATCTTTCGGTAGGCGCGCTTGCCGGTGTCACCGGCATCGTGCTCGGCCTCGGTTGCCATGCCTTGGGGCTGTTCGGCGGTATCGCCGCATGCCTTGGCGCCGGCGCCCTCGCAGGACTGATCAATGGCGTGATCATCACCTATGGCGGCGTTGCGGCATTTGTCGTGACTCTCGGCATGATGGCGATTGGTCGGAGCATGGCGTATGTGCTGAGTGGTGCAAATTCCATCAGCGATCTGCCGCCGGGGCTGTCTGACATCTCCACCGGGACGGTCGCTGGTTTGCCGGTGGATTTCGCCTGCCTGCTGGCCGCATACGCGCTGTGCTGGCTGTTCCTGACCTACGCCAAGGGCGGCCGCACGCTGTACGCGATCGGATCGAACATCGAGGCGGCGCGGGTCGCCGGACTTTCCATCGCGCTGTGGAGCGTATTCGCCTATGTCGTCTCAGGCGTGATGAGCGGAGTGGCCGCCATCTTCCTGGCGTCGCGCATCCTCTCGATCGACCCGATCGGCGGCTCAGGGCTGGAACTTGATGCGATCGCTGCCGTCGTGATTGGCGGTGCGAGTTTGTTCGGCGGCCGTGGCTCGATCATCGGCACGCTGCTGGGCGGCTTCATCATGGTGTTCATCCGCAACGGGCTGAACCTGCTGAACGTCTCGCCCTACTGGCAGGGCACCGCGATCGGCGGCATCATCATCGCGGCGGTGCTGGTCGAGCGCCTGTTGAGCGGCGGTCGCAGGCGCGGCTGAGGATCATCGCTCCACCTCCTGCCGGCCATACACCAGCAGCAGCGCCAGGATGACCGCCCCGTAGATGATGCTGCGGCCGTATTCAGGCATATTCATCGCCATCAACACCGAGACCAGTGTCACCAGGCTGATCGAGCCGGCCACAGGACCCATGTAGTGTCCGCGACCGCCGAGAATGTACACGCCGCCGATCACCACGGCAGCGATCGATTGGAACAGGTAGGGATCGCCCATTCCCAGCGAGGCCTGCCCGCCAAACCCCACGAGCATGATACCCGCCAGCGCGAAGAACACGCCGCTCAGCATGTAGAGCGCAATGGTCGTCGCCGTTACGTTGATCGCGGCGAGGTAGCTCGCGCGGGCATTGTTGCCGATCGCGTAGGTGGCGCGACCGAATTTGTGAAGCTGAGCACGAACGACACGAGAGCCGTGATCGCCAGCCACACGAACAGCACCAACGGAATGCCGAGCCAGTGATTGTGCGCTGCTGCCTGAATGACCGGCGGTGCGTAGGAAGCGCACGACGCGCAGGTCATGCCGGCGGACAGACCGAGCGTCAGTCCTTCCATGATGCCGTTCATCGCCAATGTCATGACCACGGCGGGGACGCCGAACACTGCCACGCCGATGCCGTTCGCCGCTCCGACGGCGGCCCCCATTCCCAGTGTCAGCACCAACCCCAGCGTGGCGCGGTTGTCCTGGCCGAGTGAACTGGTCACCATGAGGATCGCCGCGCCGTTCAGGATCCATGGCACTGACAGATCGATCCCACCGATCAGCACGACGAAGGTCTGGCCCACCGCGACCAGACCCACGAACGATGCCACCATCAGCACGGATGAGATGCTGTCCAGGCTGGCAAAGCCTGGCCGCACCACGGCGCCAATGGCGAACAGCAGCACGGCTGCGATCCAGGCGTAGAGAATGCGCCGCCGCTCCATCAGCGCCTCCGGCGAATCAGCCGGCCGATTGCGCTGGTCAGCAGCACGGCGGCTATCAGGAACACGCCCTCGTAGAACGCCTGATAGAGCGGGTCGATGTGGGCAAAGAACAGGATATTGACGATCATGTTGATGACGAAGGCACCGAGCATCGCGCCGATGCCGCTGCCACGGCCACCGAACAGGCTGACGCCACCAAGAACGACCGCAACGATCGAGGTGAGCGTGAATCCGTTGCCTGTCGTCGCATCGCCGGCCGTCGCCGTCGCCGCCAGCATGAGACCGGCGGCGGCAGAGAGTGTGCCACCGAGAACGTAGGCCAGGACCTTGGTCCGCCGTACGGCGATTCCGTGCGCCTCCGCGGACTGTTCGTCATTGCCGATGGCATAGATCGAAATACCGATCCGCGTCCGTCGAAACGCAAGCCATAACAGCATCAGCGCCAGGACGTAGATCAGTGAGACCGGCGCGTTCTGGTTGGCGAGCACCGCGGTGTAGCCGGGCGGCACCTCGCCGCCAGGCTGCGGCAGCACCCGGATCGCGAGACCTTGAAAAATCGACAGTGTTGCCAGCGTCACCAGGATCGGCTGTAGCCGGCCGACTGCCACCAGAAAACCGTTGATCAATCCGCACGCAGCGCCGACCATCAGGATGATCGCCGACCAGATCACCATATGCGCGGGCGAAGTACCCAGGCTGATCGCAGCGATCGCATTGGTCAGATCGATCACGCCACCAACGGACAGGTCGATACCACGAGCCACAACCACCAGCGTCTGTGCCAGCGCGGCCAGCACCAGCGGCATGGTGTTATTCACGGTCGAGGTGAGCTCGAATTCACCGGGCAGGGATTCCTGCTGCGCATAGTAGATGGTGCAGTAGATGACAATGATTGCGACCAGCATCAGCACCGCCAGCACCAGGCCGACATTTTGTGTCAGACGCTGAGTCCAGCGGTGGCGGCAATTGGCAACGAAGCGCACGTCAGGCAGCGAGGCGGTCTCGGATGGCCGCGGCAACAACGCGCTCCGCCGTGATATCGGGTGCGATGAGTTCCGCGGCGATCGTCCCTTCGCGCATCACCAGTACCCGATGACACAGATGAGCAAGCTCCTCCGTGTCACTGGAGTAGAACAGGATGGAACGTCCTTCTGCCGCAAGCCGCATCATCAGCTCATAGAGCTCGTGCTTGGTCGCGATATCAACGCCACGCGTGACATCGTAGAACAACAGGATATTCGGTTCCGCGAGCAGCCAGCGACCGACGAGGACCTTCTGCTGGTTGCCGCCGCTCAGTGCGCCGGTCCGGCTGCTCAGGTTGGGCGTACGGATGTTCAATTGGGTCGCCATATCCCGCGCAAGACGCCGCTCGAGCCGCTGGCGCAGGACACCGAACCGAGCGATCCGGCGCAGAATAGCCAGCGTGAGGTTGTCACGGACCGTCATCGTAAGCAGCAAGCCCTCGGTCTTGCGATCCTCGGGTACCAGGGCGATGCCGGTGCGCCTGCGTACGGCATCGCGTGGCGTCCCGATACTGACCTTTCTTCCAGCGACGGCAATACTGCCGCTGCTGACGCGCTCGGCGCCGAACAGCATGAAGAACAGCTCGCGATGGCCATGGCCGGCCAATCCGCCTATGCCCAGGATCTCGCCGCGCCGCATCGCGAAGGAAATGCTTTTGACGCGAGGACCTACAAGGTCCCGCACTTCCAATGCCTCCACAGCGCGTGGACGATCGGGCAACTTCGGATACAATGTCTCGATCTGTTCACCCGTCATCAGCGTCACCGCCTCGCTTTCGCTCAGCGTCGTGAAAGTGCCGACGTGTTGGCCATTGCGGAACACCGTGATGCGATCTGCGATGCTGCTGATCTCGCCCCAGCGATGCGACGTGAAGATCACGCAGCCACCACGTTTGCGCAAATCGGCGATCTGCCCAAAGAGCCACAGGACCTCATGCTCAACGAGCGATGAAGTCGGCTCGTCGAGCAACAGGATGTCCGGCGCGTGCGACAGCGCGCGCACGATCTCCACGATCTGCCGTTGCGCCAGGGACAGGTCTTCCACGACTGCCAACGGGTCTATCGTGTCGACGCCGAGACCGGCAAGCATTGCTTCTGCCTGTGCCTCCATGCGGTTGCGGCCGATCAGTCCAAGCCACGCTCGAGGCTCGCGGCCCAGCATCAGATTTTCGGCAACCGTCATCCACGGCAGCAGGGTCAATTCCTGGAAGACCGTCCAGGTCGCCAACCCATGAGCGTCTTGCGGGCCGGCCAGCACAACATCACGACCACCAACGCGAATGCTGCCGGAATCGGGCTGTAGCCTGCCTCCGAGTATCTTGATCAGCGTGCTCTTGCCGGCCCCGTTCTCCCCGACAAGCGCATGGACCTCTCCGGCGTCGGCGGCGAATGCCGCCTGCTCCAGGGCGCGCACGCCACCGAACGATTTGCTTATCCTGCGCGCCTCGACGGCGGTCGTCCCTGGCGTCATACGCTGGGCAGCTTCACGTCGAGCTTGCCGCCACAGGCCTTGCCATCCAGTGCTGCCTCGACGCAGAGCTTGACCACTGCGGCATCACCAGAATCGGTGAAGTCCGCGAAGAAGCTGTCAGGCAGGTCAGGAAACACTGTCTCGCCGACCTTCACCGTGTCGTTGGTGACGAACGGGAATGGAATGGTCACATCCTTCTTTGGATAGTTGTCATGCAGGATGCGGCGCGCCAGTTCGAGTGCCACCACCGACAGGAACGGCGGCTGGCCGATCGAGATGCCATCCACCTTATGTCCCTGATAGCCGATCATGAATTTGCGGAAGCCATTTTCCGCCTCGCCCGCCGTTGGTGGCAGCGGGCGATTGGCGGAGATGAAAGCCTTCAATACTCCATCCGTTCCGCCCTGGCACCAGATTCCATCGATTTGCGGCAACGACGGCAGAACGGCCGACGTATTGCGCTCGGCAGTCGCCGAATCCCACATGCCGGTGAAGCGATTGACGACCTTGATGCCGGGATTCTCTGCCCAGACGCTGTCCGCACCCTTGTTGCGATCCTCGTCAACCGAAGTGCCGGCCACACCCGTGACCATGATCACGTTGCCTTTGCCCCCGATCTTCTTTGCGAGCCAGTCGGCCATGCGACGGCCGAATTCCAACTGGTTGGTGTTGACCTTCAGCGCGCTGGGGGCCGTTACGATGTTGTCAAATGACACCACAAGTATGCCGCGGCCGCTCGCCTGACTGAGAATGCCATTCAGCCCGGTGGGCGACGCCGCATTGATGACGATGGCATCGACGCGCTCGGCGATCAGGTTGGTCAACTGCTGCGACTGCTTGCTCACATCATTGCCGGAATTGAACCAGGAGCCCTCCACCTCCGACTTGAACGGCTCCATTTGCAGCGCGGATTTGAAGACGTTCTCCATCTCGATGCGCCACTTGTTGCCGATATAAGAGTTGGATAGAGCGATCTTCAGCTTCTTCCCATCGGGCGCCGCGGCGGCAGGCAACGGCGCTGCCAGCGCACCCACACCAATGACTGCACCGGTGCCTTGCAGCAGCGTGCGGCGCGTCATATGCACCATGTTGCTCCTCCCTCAATTTTATCTTTGGCTGAGCATAAGAGCGCAGGCTTGTGGTGATGGGCAAGGGCCTCGCTTGCGGGTTCATGGGCCACTATGCCGGCCCCGCGTATGCGATGCCGGACGAGAAGACTGGTCACATTCGGGCGACCGCCGCGGGACCCATCGACAGATCAGGAGCCGCGGCATTCCATCTTGTCATCCCGCAAAGGGGTCATCCGACGGCGCCGAGACTCGTGTAGTTCTTACCCCGAAAGAAGATCAGCGGGTCACCGTCCGTCCGCGCAGCAACCGCGACTACCTTGCCGATGATAATGGAAACCTCACCTCGATGTAGTATTTCGTCGACAACGCAATCGAACACGCCAAGTGCATTGCGGAAGACGGGGGCGCCGGTCGCCAGGACCCGCCACTCGCCGGCAGCGAAGCGCGCCGCGCCCGAGAGCCCGGCCCTTCCGCCGAAGGCATCGGCGACGCTGCCAGCGCTGGCCGGCAGGAAATTCACCGCGAAGTGACGGCGCGATGTGATTCCGGCCAGCGCGCTCGTCTTGCGGTCGACGGAGACTAGCATTGTGGGCGGATTGGCCGTTACGTGCGCCGCTGAAAGTCCGAGAAAGCCGGTGGGGCCCTCGTCACTGTCCGCCGTGACGACCGTCATACCTGTCGCGCGCTGCCCAAGCGTCGTCCAGAAGGACTTGGCATCGATCTCGTCGCCCGAAGCCACCGTCAAATCCGTCATGTCACCCTCTCCGTTGCCGAGCAATCGTGCGTGCAATTTTTGGACCGTTCCGACGGCCTAAGGCGAATACGCAGCAATACCCACGATAGCAAAGGCAAGCTATGCTCAGCGTGCGCTGCCATCCGCCGGCGCTGGAACTGGCGGCATCGCTGCGGAAGACGGAGGAGCCATGACGCGTTTGCCGAGGATTGTCCTCTTGCTTACAGCTCTCTCAGCAATCGCGGCCTGTACCCTGAGAGTTACCCATGTGAACCTATACCCTGCATTCGGTCCTCATTATGGGGATGGCCACTGAGCAAACATGCTAACGGCGTCGTTGGCGATAGCGGCGAATCAGGGCGTTGGTCGACCCATCGTGCTTGAGCTCCAGTTCCGTCGATGCGGTGAGTTCGGGGATGATCCGCTGCGCCAGAGCCTTGCCCAGTTCGACGCCCCACTGGTCGTACAAGTCGATGCCCCAGATCGTGCCCTGAGTGAACACGTTGTGCTCGTACAACGCGACCAGGGCGCCGAGACTGAAGGGCGTCAGAGCGTCCGCCAGAATGACATTGCTCGGACGATTGCCCTCGGTCACGCGGAATGGCGTCTGGAATGCCGGGGAACCTTCGGCGGTCAGCTCCTGCGCGGTCTTGCCGAAGGCCAGCGCTTCGGCCTGGGCAAACAGGTTGGCCATCAGCAGATCATGCTGCCCGGTCAGCGGGCTGAGCGGACGGCAGAAGCCGATGAAGTCGCACGGCACCAGCTTGGTGCCCTGGTGCAGCAACTGATAGAACGAGTGCTGCCCGTCGGTGCCCGGTTCGCCCCAGATGATCGGGCCGGTCTGCACACTTACGGCGTGGCCCTGCAGATCGACGTGCTTGCCGTTGCTCTCCATCTGCAATTGCTGGAGGTAAGCTGGGAACCGCCGCATATGCGACGAATATGGCATCACGCCGATCGTCTGCGCGCTCGAAGAAGTTATTGTACCAGACGGTCAACAGTCCCATCAGCAGCGGCAGGTTTCGCTCGGGCGGTGCGGTGCGGAAGTGCTCGTCCATGGCGTGGAAGCCCGCCAGCAAGTCGCGGAACCCGTCGGGACCGATGGCGATCATGGTGGACAGGCCGATCGCCGAATCCATGGAGTAGCGGCCGCCGACCCAGTCCCAGAAGCCGAACATATCGGCCGTGTCGATGCCGAACTTGCGCACCGCCTCGGTGTTGGTCGACAGCGCGACGAAGTGCCGGGCGACGGCAGCGTCGGAGCCGAGAGCATCGACCAGCCATTTGCGGGCCGTCGCCGCGTTGGTCATCGTCTCCAGCGTCGTGAACGTCTTCGAGGCGATGACGAACAAGGTCTCGCCAGCATCCAGACCGGTCGTGGCCTCGGTGAAGTCGGCACCATCGACATTGGAGACGAAGCGGAACGTCATCGACCGGTCGCTGAACGGGCGCAATGCGAGATATGCCATCTCCGGCCCGAGATACGAGCCGCCGATGCCGATGTTGACAACATTGCGAATGCGCTTGCCGGTGTGGCCGAGCCACGCTCCCGAACGAACGCGCGCGGCAAACGCCGACATCGCGTCCAGTACCTGATGCACATCCGGCACGACGTCATGGCCGTCGACCATGATCCGCTCACCTCTCGGCGCACGCAGCGCGACGTGCAGCACCGCGCGCTGCTCGGTGACATTGATCTTGTCACCGCGGAACATCGCATCGCGACGTTCCGCCACGCCGCGTTCCTGCGCAAGCTGAAGCAGCAGCCGCACGGTCTCGTCGGTGACCCGGTTCTTCGAATAGTCCAGATAAAGCCCGGCCCCTTCCGCCGTCAGGCGTTCGCCGCGGCCAGGGTCCTCGACGAAAAGCTGCCGCAGATGCTTGTCCTTGATCTGCTGGTAGTGCGCGGCGAGCGCACGCCACGCCGCCGTGCCGCCTGATTGGTGTGATTCCATGGTATCCTCCGTAACCCCTCTGTCAGCGCCCGGCTCTGCGTCTCGCTGCTGCCAAGCGGGTCCATGCTCGTATCGATAAAACCCCTTGCGCCCTCGCGCTGCAACACCCCCTGATAGTCCGCGCACCACGGGCGGCGTACGGCTTTGCGGGTGGCGCACCTGTCTGCTGGCGGCGGATGCACGCAATCCACACTCGGTCGGGCCGATAAGCCATCCTGGTTTCTTCGTCGAACCGCCCGGATGTCCGCCGGGGCGGGCAGCGGCCTTAGACGGCTTGCTGCTCGGATGTCATGGCGGTCGCTCCGACCCTTGGCCCAATCCGGTCATCGCGTTTGGCACGATGCCGTTGCTCGCGATAGCTTACCCCCAGCGCCCATGATGAGGGCTCGGGGAGTGACAGGTGCCTGACGACATCTCCTTCATTTGGCCGGCCGCCGGACCCATGCGGGTGACATGCCTTCCGGGCGGTGGATGCAACATCAAGGTCACCTTTGCCGATTGGGGCATTGTGAGATCGATCGCAACTGGGCGGATACTCAAGGTCCGGAACATCCCGACCAGGCGCATCGCACGGCAATACGAGATCATTGTTCGGCATGACGGCGGTTTCGAAAGCAGTTACAGCATCGTGGACCAGACGCCGCATTTGCCAGCAGGTGAATTGCCCGTCCTCCGAACGCTGGGCAGCCTGGTGGAAGCCGGCGACGAACTCTATGACATCAGGAATGGCGGGTTCCTGCACTTTCAGCTCTTTCACGGCGGCAAGCTGGTGGACCCGAGACACTATATTCGGTCGGAGTTCGACAGCACGATCGCTGCTTCCTGCCAGTCACCTGAAACATGACGTGAAAGGAGTTGCCGCGGTCGCAGCAGCGGCGAGGGCACAAATGGACATCCGAGAGAGCATCCTGGTCGAAGTCCTTACCAACGGCGCGATGGAACAGGCACAGCCTTGCTCAGCCGTGTGCGCAATATCGACGAAGCGATCGAGAAAGCGAATTCAGTGCCCTTCGTGCTGGCTGCCTACGCCTTCACGAGTTCCGCGCTCGGACTATCGCGCAGCGTTCGAACGCTTCCTTGCCGACCAATGACCCATCGCCTGCGGTGATTGGTGTGACTGACCCGACCCGGAATGGTCTTCTGGACAAGGTGCATGGTGGTGGCAAATGATGGCCAGACCATAGGAATGTGCACATGCAGAAGATCATAGACCCTGGTACCGATGCGTTTCCCGCAACCCGTCGCAATCGGGTGCGTCGCTTGCATGAGCGCGGCCGCTATGACAGGGCAAGTATCTATCCGATCCTGGATGCGGCGATGGTCTGTCACATCGCCTATGTCATCGACGGCCAGCCATTCTGCACGCCGACCGTTTTCTGGCGGGAGCGCGATCATCTATATTGGCATGGTTCGTCGGCAAGCCGAATGCTGCGGTCGCAGCGCGACGGCCTGCCGGTTTGTCTGACGGTCACCCATCTCGACAGCCTGGTACTCGCACGATGCGGATTCAACCATTCGGTTGATTACCGCTCGGCGATGTGCTTCGGCACTGCACACATCATCGATGATCCCGACGAGAAGTCGGCCGCACTCGATCGGATGATCGACCGTTTCTATCCTGACCGGGCGGCGACCCTCCGCCCGAGCACCGCGCTTGAACTGAAAGCCACCACTGTGATCGGCATGGTAATCGAGGAGGCTTCCGGGAAGATCCGTTCCAAGGGCGTCGGCGATGAGGAAGCGGATTACGCACTGCCGATCTATGCGGCCCGCTTCCCGGTCAGCATGGTCATCGGCGAGGTCGAACCTTGCCCGCGCATGCCCGATGGCGTGCCGCGGCCGGCGGGATTGGCCGGTTTCACGCCGGGCCGGCGTCTCGACGAGATCATGCTGGAGAGTCATGAGCGCAATACATGAGCTTGTCGCGGTTGCCCTCTTGTCGGCGCGTTGTTGCGATAGCCCTGGAATAGTCGCGCGCGGGGATTGATCCGACGCGATGAAAGCGTCACGTTCGGCGCATGCCGGATTTCGTCCGCAGGATCCCCGACGGTGACAATCGCGAGCGCCTGATCTGCGCGGATTGCGGCCACATCGCCTATGACAACCCGAAAGTGGTCGTCGGCTCGGTCGTCCTTGCCGACGATTCGGTACTGATGTGCCGCCGCGCCATCGAGCCGCGCCGCGGGTTCTGGACCCTGCCGGCCGGCTACCTGGAGCATGGCGAGACACTGGAAGAGGGCGCGGCGCGCGAGGCCTGGGAGGAAGCCCAGGCCGAGATCGTGCTGGACGGCATCCTGGGCGTCTTCAGCATCAGCCGCATCGGCCAGGTGCAGGTGATCTTTCGCGCCCGCTTTGCGTCACCGGGCGAGCCGCGCTTCGCCGCCGGGCCGGAAAGCCTGGAGGTGGCGCTGTTTGCCCCGGCGCGGATTCCGCGCGACGCCATCGCCTTCCCGTCCGTCATCTGGGCGCTCGATGCCTGGCAAGACGCCGGGTCCGGTCCGCTCGGCGTGCCGGCGGGCAATCCGCCAAGCGACCCGCGCGGAACCAGACATCTGCCGCGGTCCACGCCGGGATTGACCCATGATGCGAGCCTGTTGGGTGGCCGTCGCCCTGCTTGCAACCGCCGGCGCCGGTCCGCCATCCCGCCTGCCGGTGCCACCGATCCCGCCGGCCAGTCCGCCGGCGACCTTCTCGGCGCCCGTGCCGAACCCGGACGCACAGGCGCCGCCCCCGACAGCCTCGCTGGGCCCGCGCGTGACCGTGCGAGGACTTCCGCGTCAATCGTCCCAACCCGGCGTTCGGCTACACACCAGGCTCGCAGTTCGAGACAAGCGAGGAGAAGCGGCCCATCCAGACGCCCGGCGTGGCGGTGCAGTTGCCGCTGCACTGATCCGTTGCATGGACAGAAGGTCCAAATCGGCGGAAGTATGATCCAGATCAATCCGGCGGCGGACCCGATGGCATATATGCGGACACGCCCGCAGTGACAGGGAGGAACCGACATGGCCCTGAAGGACATCCTGGTCCATCTGGACATCACGCCGCGCTGCGCCACGCGGCTGGAGATTGCCGCCCGCCTGGCGATGCAGCACGGCGCCCATCTGACCGGCCTGCACGTGATCGATATCCCCTCGGCCAATTACTTCTACGGCGCCGCGATGCCGTTCGTGCCGGCCAATCCGGAAGAGATCGTCGAGCGCATCCGCGCCGAGGCGAACGAGGCGGCCCACCCAGTGGAGGCGGCGTTCCGCGACTGCCTGCGCCGCAACGGCATCGAGGGTGAATGGCGGATGGTGGAAGGCTCTCCGTCGGCGACCGTGGCGCTGCATGCGCGCTACACCGACCTGACCGTGGTCGGCCAGCCCAACCGCGATGAGCCGCAGGACGCGGATGCAGTGACGGTAACGACGGTGATGACCTCCGGCCGTCCGGTGCTGGCAGTGCCGTTCGCCGGCGAGTTTCCCACCATCGGCGAACGCGTCCTCGTCGCCTGGAATGCCAGCCGCGAGGCGGCGCGCGCGGTGAACGATGCGTTGCCGCTGCTGATCGGCGCGAAGCAGGTGACGGTGCTGGCGATCAACCCGCAGCGCGGCGTCGGCGGCCATGGCGACGTGCCGGCGGCGGATATCGCGCTGCACCTCGCGCGCCACGGGCTGAAGGCGGAGGCGGCGCATACGGTGGCGCGGGACATCGCTGATGGCGAGGCTCTGCTGTCCTATGCCGCCGATATCGGTGCCGATCTCATCGTCGCCGGTGCCTATGGGCATTCGCGGGCGCGCGAACTGGTGTTCGGCGGCGTCACCCGCACGCTGATCGCGGAGATGACGGCGCCGGTGCTGCTGTCGCACTAGATTTCGTCGGGGCAGGTCTACCCGGATCGAACGAACCGCCATCCGATGGATGTCGCGGGTGAGCGCGAAGAAGGAAAGTGGCCACATCGCGACGGCGCCACGACCATGCCGAGTAGCGCCCTCGATCCGGAAGAAGTCTGGCAGGAGCCGGTAGACCGGCTGCTCGAACGGCTCACGACGACCCAGGCTGGCCTTGCGAGCACGGAAGCACGGTCGCGGCTGGCGATCTACGGACCCAACGACGCTGCGACGGTCAGGCGTTCGCCGCTCTGGCTGCAGTTCCTCGCGCGCTTCCGCAACCCGCTGGTCATCATCCTGCTGGTGGCGAGCGCTTTGTCCGCGGCGAACGGCGATGTCGCGAGCTTCGTCATCATCATCTTCATCGTCACGCTCAGCATCACCATGGATTTCGTCCAGGAGGCCCGGGCGCAGAACGCCGTCGAGGCGCTGCGCCGCTCGGTCGCGGTGCAGGCCACCGTGCGGCGCGACGGTGCCAAACTATCGCTGCCACTTCGACCAACTGGTGCCCGGCGACATCGTCGAACTGATCGCCGGTGATCTGGTTCCCGCCGACTCGCGTCTGCTCGAAAGCCGCGACCTCTATGTCAACCAGGCCCTGCTGACGGGCGAGCCCTATCCAGCCGAGAAGCGCGCCGGCGACGCGGCGTCGGGCGCGGCAAATCCCGCTGGCGCCCCCAACGCCGTGTTTGCCGGCACCTCGGTGATCAGCGGCACCGCGACGATCCTCATCTGCCGCACCGGGAGCGGAACGGCACTCGGCCATCTCGCGACCAGCCTGGCCGAGAAACCGCCGGCCACCGCATTCGCCATCGGCATTCGTCGCTTCGGCATGCTGATCATGCGGTTCACCGTGTTCATGGTGCTGTTTGTTCTGGTCGTGAATATCTTCTTCAACCGGCCGTTGCTCGAATCCCTGATGTTCGCGGTGGCGCTCGCGGTCGGGCTGACACCCGAGCTGCTGCCGATGATCGTCACGGTCACGCTCGCCCGATCCGCCATGCAAATGGCCAGGCGGAAGGTGATCGTGAAGCGCCTGTCCGCGATCCACGATCTGGGCGCCATGGATGTGCTGTGCACCGACAAGACCGGCACGCTGACGGAAGCCACGATCAAGCTTGTCCGCACGATCGACGGGACCGGCGCCGAGAGCGCAACCGGCCCACGCTTACGCCTTCATCAACAGCCAGTTCGAGAGCGGCATGAAAAGCCCGCTGGACACGGCGATCCTGGCCGCCCATCCGTTCGATATGACGGGTTGGAAGAAGCTCGACGAAGTGCCATTCGATTTCGAGCGGCGGCGGGTCTCGGTCCTCGTCGCGCACGCTACGGAACGCCGGCTGATCGTCAAGGGCGCACCGGAAGAGCTGCTGCGACTATCGGAACGTTACGCCGCGGCGGACGGCGTGGAGCAGCCGCTCGACCTCGCGACGCGCCGTACGTTCGAGGCCACGCTCGATGCACTCGGTGCGCAGGGGTTCCGCGCGCTGGGGATCGCCAGCAAGCTGGTCGACGGCAGCCACCAGACCATCGCGACCACCGATGAGAGCGACCTGGTGTTCGCTGGCTTCGCGGTCTTCCTCGATCCGCCGAAAACCAGCGCCGGAGCAACGATCCAGGCAATGGCGGCAGCCGGCATCACGGTGAAGGTGCTGACCGGCGACAACGAACGTGTTGCCCGCCATGTCTTCGCTGAAATCGGTGTTCCGGTGACGGGCGTGCTGACGGGTGACGCGCTGGACCATCTCACGGAGGAGGCGCTCTTCGGGCAGTTGCCCCGCATCAACCTGTTCTGCCGCGTCAATCCGCAGCAGAAACTTCGTGTCCTGCTGGCGCTGAAGCGGCTCGGCCATGTCGTCGGCTTCCTGGGCGACGGCATCAACGACGCGCCGGCGCTGCACGCGGCCGATGTCGGGATCTCGGTGGATGGTGCGGCCGACGTCGCGCGTGCGGCCGCCGATCTGATCCTGCTCGAACACGACCTGTCCGTGGTTCGTGAAGCCGTGACGGCCGGGCGCAGCACGGTCCAGAACGTGTCGAAATACGTCCTGATGGGTGCAAGCTCGAATTTCGGCAACATGTTCAGCATGGCCGGAGCCGCGCTGATCCTGCCTTTCCTGCCGATGCTGCCGATCCAGATCTTGCTCAACAACCTGATCTACAACGTGTCCGAGATCGCCATCCCGTTCGATCACGTCGATCCGGAGTCCGTCGTCGGACCGGTGAAGTGGGACGTGAAGCTGATCGAGCGCTTCATGCTGGTGTTCGGACCGGTCAGCTCCATCTTCGATTTTCTGACCTTCTACGCCTTGTTGTATTTGTTCAGCGCAGGCGAGGCGCTGTTTCAGACTGGCTGGTTCATCGAGTCGATGACGACCCAGATACTGGTCGTCTTCTGCATAAGAACGCGGCGGCGGTTCTACCGGAGCAGGCCATGCGATTTCCTTGTCGGCATGACCTTCGCGGCAGTCGCCGTCGCGATCGCTCTTCCGCTGCTTTCGTTGGGCCGATGGTTCGGCTTCGTGATGCCGCCGCCGCTGTTCTTCGTGTTCCTGACCGCTGCGACACTCGCTTATCTCGCACTGGTCGAATTAACCAAGGCGATCTTCTACCGCGCCATGGCTGCGACACTGATCGCTCACCAGGCAAACCGCGGAATGGTCGCGATCGGCGCGACGCCTTCCTGCCTCGCCACCGCCTCCGCCTTTGGCAAGATCGTAGCGCCCCGATCCGTCCGCCAGCGCCTCGCCATGAATGCCGCCGAGAACCCAGCAGGCGGCGACGTCGACCCCCGCCGCTCCGGCGATGTCGGTGTGCAGCGCGTCGCCGACCGCCAGCACGCGTCCGACCGGCACACCGAGACTTTGCAGCACCGGCTGGTAGATCGCCGGATCCGGCTTGCCGAGCGAGCGGACGTCGCCGCCCAGTTCCTGATAGCGCAGCGCCAGCGAGCCGGCGCACAGCACGCGCACGCCGCCACGGATCACCTGCATATCGGGGTTGGCGCAGATCATCGGCAGATGATGGCGCGCGCAGTCCCGCAGCACGTCCTCGAATTCGGCCATCTCGGTGGGATTGCGATGATCGTCCGGGCCGGTGTTGAGCACGAAATTCGCGTCCGCGGGCTCGGCCACCTTGGTCAGGTCCAGACCCTCCAGCACGCCGCGGTCGCGTTCCGGGCCGAGGTGGAAGACGCGCTGGCCGAGTTCCGCCCACCACAGATCGGGCGGGCGCTGCAAGGCGCGGCGCACCGCCTCGCCGCTGGTCAGGATGTCGGTGTAGAGGTCGTCCGGAATGCCCATCGTGCGCATCATCGCCTGCGCTGCGTCGTTCGGGCGCGGCACGTTGGACAGCAGCAGCGTGCGCTTGCCCGCCTCGCGCAGCCGGGCGAGGCAATCGACGGCATGCGGAAAGGCGTTCACGCCGTCATGGATGACGCCCCACAGATCGAGGATGAAGCCGTCATACCGGTCGGCGAGCGGGGCGAAGCCTGGCAGGTGTTCCATCAGCCGTATTCTGCCAGACGCTGCGCGTCCTTGCCCACCGCATCCTGCACGCGCGCGAAGCCGCCGGCGCGCAGGGCAGCGGCGAGTTCGCGCTTCAGCCGCGGGATCAGCGCCGGACCGGCATAGGCGAAGGCGGTGTAGAGCTGCACCAGCGACGCGCCGGCGCGGATCTTGGTCAGTGCCTGTTCGCCGGTGGACACGCCGCCGACGCCGATCAGCACGAGCCGGCCGCGCGCCAGCAGAAAGGCCCGCGCCAGCACGGCGGTGGAGAGCCGGAACAGCGGCGCACCGGACAGACCGCCCGCCTCACGCGCCAGCGGCGAACGCAGGCCGGCGGGCCGCGAGATGGTCGTGTTCGACACGATCAGTCCCTGGACGCCCTCGGCGACGCAGGTCTCCACCAGCGCCGCCAAGCCATCGTCGCCGATATCCGGCGCGATCTTCACCAGCAGTGGCGGACGGGTCGGCACGCGCTCGGCGACCGCGTGCAGGATCGCGCGCAACTGCGCCTCGCCCTGGAGATCGCGCAGGCCCGGCGTGTTCGGCGAGGAGACATTGATCACCGCGTAGTCGGCGTGCGGCGCGACCGCGGCGATCAGCGCCGGGATAATCGCGTTCGGGATCGGCGCCCTCCTTGTTGATGCCGACATTGGCGCCGAGTACGACCGGGCCGCGCGGACGCTGCGCGAGCCGGGCGAGATAGGCGTCCAGGCCGGCGTTGTTGAAGCCCATGCGGTTGATCACCGCCTGATCCGCCGCCAAGCGGAACAGCCGCGGCCGTGGGTTGCCGGACTGCGGCCGCGGCGTCACCGTTCCGGTCTCGACGAAGCCGAAGCCCAAGGCGCATCAGCGCAGGCACCGCCACCGCGTCCTTGTCGAACCCGGCGGCGAGGCCGATCGGATTGGCGAACCGCCGGCCCAGCACTTCGATGGCCAGACACGCGGCGTCGGCCTCGCGCGATCGCCCGGCAAGACCGAGGCGCAGTGCGCTCAAGGCCAGGCCGTGCGCCCGCTCCGGATCGACCCGGCGCAACAGCGGCATGAAGGCGGATGCGATCGCGGGCGTCATGGGTGAGGACGGTTATGCCTGCCGTCGCGCCAGCGCGAAAGCCGGCAGTCGCGTTCACCTGACTGTCTCGACCCACGCCCGGAGCCGCGCGTAGCTCATTCGCGCACGTGCTGCGCGCGCGCGTTCGGTCTGTCGGGCCGCGCGCTCCGCGGTAATGCCCATGCGCCGAGTTGCTCGACGGTGCGCGGTCGTCGCGGCGCGGGGGGCACCGGCGTGCCTTCCTGGCAGCGCTCCGGGCCGGGTCGGGCGGCGCAGGCGGCAGTGGCGCTGGCGCAGGACACGACAAGAATCAGCGCGGGCAGAATCAAGCTGCACGCAGCGCATCATCGCCGTGTCCCCGGCAGCGGCACGTTGCTCGCCTTGGTTATCGAGTTCATGTCGCTGCGCAGTTCCACCATCTGGCGCTCGATCGCGGCAGATGCGCGTGTCGAGGTTGCCGTGCGGGCATCGACGTCAGCGATCCGCCGTTCCGCCTGATCGAGTCGCGCACGTTGTGTCGGGCAGCGCATTGAGCTGCTGGCGAACATCGGACAACCCAACCGCCACCGCCTGGCGAAGCTCGGTGATCTGCCCGGAGACGCTCGACTGCAATTCGGCGAGCCGGCGCTCATTGTCCTGCGTGCGATTGGCATTCAGAACGAACCAGTAGACGAGGGCGATCAGCAGCGAGGCGACCTGCACGCCTTGCAGCAGAGCGACCAGGCTGAATTCCCAGACCACCCGCAGGCGCGGCACCGGGATGCTCGGCCTCACTCATGGCCGCTATTCTCCTTCGGACGGCGGCGACCGCCGCTTGCCATGCGTTTCGCGGACGGCGACGATCCCGCATGTGTGGAACGAGCCCTACCTGGAAACCTGCTGCCGTTCGGCGCTCCACAGGCTGATGCTGAGCGGCGCTGCCGGCCGGCCGGCGGGACTGAAGGATGGCGCCTGCCTGACGCGGCTCGCCGCGATGGGCCTGGCCGAGGACCGGCGGGACGGGCGCTACGCGATCACCGAAGCCGGCATATCCAGACATGCGCGCGAGGTGCTGAACCGGCCGGTTCCGCGCAGGTTGAGCGCTCATGCGAGCGGCGCGGTGGCGACCTCGCCGGCGGTCCCGGAGGCGATGGTGACGATGCGGCCGCCGTCGGATGCCGAGACGATCATCATGTCGCCTTCCGCCAGCATGTCCGCCGCGTCGGCAAAGAAGTCCAACTTCTCGACCTGGTCCAGCCGGTCCTTGCCGGCCTTGTAGTGCCAGAGCGTGAAGCCGTTGGCGTAGGCGAGCACGGAGAGATTGCGGATGGCGAAGGCCATGGCTGGGGATTCCCTTCGGGCAAAAAGAAAGGGCCGCCGCGGGATCGCGGCAGCCCTTGAGGTTCGAGGAGGAGAAAGGTCAGCGGGCGGAGTCCGCCCGTTGACTGACGACACACTATGGAATAATCGCGTCAGTGTGTCAAGTAAATTTTCCTATTTTTCATGTCAACGTACGATCCCCTTCACCCGCAGCGGCCACTCGAGCCGCTCCAGCGCCTCGCGCCACAACCTCCAGTCGCAGCGCTCAGCCGGCAACGTCGGGCTGGGTGAAGCCTGCCGCTCGCCCCAGATGCGCAGGATGCGCGCATGCACGAGATCGATCCGGCGCCTGCGATACAGTCCGTCCAGGCACTTCACGACGTCGTCCGGCTCGCACGGGCGCACGACGCGGCCCTGGTTGGCGGTATATCGGGCACCCTCCCGCCGCGCCATGAGCGCCGCCATGGTCCAGAACCACGCCTCCTCCGCGTTGCGGAACGGCTCGCAGCTACGGTGAGGGGCGATTTTTTGGCGGAGGTCGACTTGCGCCCGGCTGGCCTTGCGCACCCATGGCTCGTCTCCTTTTGAGGCGTTCTGTCAGAACATAAGACGAACATATAAAACCACAGGTTGCATAAAGATGGCAAGCACAACGATCAGTGTATCAGAATATTTTCCTTGCCTGATGGAGCCGGCACGAGCCACGCGGCACGGCCGCATCGGCCGAAGCAGTGCCGGACATTGCAGGGTATCGCCGGCGGGATCATGCGAGTAACGGTGCTTACGTCCCTGCGTCGGCGCCAGCGAGCATCTCGGGCGGCAGCCAGACGCGCGTCACGTGCCATGCACCGTCGCGGAGATCCATCTGCAGGCGGATCGGCGTGGCATGCCCTGTCCCGAGGTCCACCAGGAAGGCGGACGGACCGGCAAAAAACGCCCAGTTCACCGTCACTCCATCGCCTTGGATCGTCGGTTCGCGCATCCGGGTGTTGCGCGGCCGCGCCAGCGCCTCGGGCGTCACCCGTTTGTCCACCGTGTTGGTTGCGATGCCGCGCACGAAGCCCGCGCCGAACGGCGGAAGCCGGCCGCCAGCCTGCGTCTCCGGCGATTGGTCGACCGCGAAGTCGCAGATGTCCTCCTTGATGCCCTCGCGCACCGAGGCCCAGTCGACCATGGTTTCCAGTTCAGCCGCGTCGCCGTGCCGGACCGCCTGCACCCAGTCGATACAGCGTCACGTAAGGATAGAGCGCATAGGCGACAGCCGGTCGCCAGCAAGGCTCCAATCAGCGGCTTCTGGCCGACCATAGTCGCGCGCCCCTCCTGGCCACTCGCGGTTCCTAGTGGCTACTACGAACCGATTCGTGCCCGGTTAACAGCGGCTTGTGGACTTACAACCGCTTGAGACCGCAAACGTCTTCGCGAGGATGGCATATCCGATCGGTGTCGTCACGTCCGAAATAGTCCTAAGGGCTTACGCCATCCGGTCGGCACGCCCACCAGCCGCTCATACAACTCCGGATCGGTGGCACCTTCCGTGTTGAACGCCAGGACCCGGCTGGTCGCGTCCAGCCCAAGAAGCTCGCGCGAAGCGGGGTCGGACGCCGCGAGAAGGCAGCCGGCGAGGCCCGCCACGCCGAACTCGCCGCCGACGATGCCATGCCCGGCGAGCAGCCGCATGCTGCCACGGCCGCCTCGTCGGGGATCGCCATGAACGCCGCGGCACCGTGATCCAGCTCCTGCCAGGCCACAGGGCTCGGCTCGCCGCAGGCGAGGCCCGCCATCAGCGTGTCGAGATTGCCCGGGACAGTGGCGGGCTGACCCAGTTCCGCGCTCGCCAGCAGACAGGCCGCCCGATCGGGCTCCACCACGATCAGCGCCGGCGGCGGCTCAAACCGCGCCCGCATCTGCACCGAGACGGCGGCCGCAACGCCGCCGACGCCGCCTTGGACGAACACGTGTGTCGGCGGCTCACCCCTCCATTGGTCGGCGGCCTCGTCCGCCATCAGCCGATAGCCCTGCATGATCTGCTGCGGCACCTCGGAGTAGCCGCTCCACGACGTGTCCGAGACGATGAACCACCCGTTCGCCGCCGCCTGTCGCGCCGCCTCGCGCACCGCGTCGTCATAGGTGCCGGGCACACGCCGGACCTCCGCGCCGTAGCGGGCGATCGCGTCCACGCGCCCCTGGCTCACCCCCTCGTGGACGAAGATCACGCACCGGCAGTGGAAGCGCTGCGCCCCCCAGGCCACGGCGCGGCCGTGATTGCCGTCGGTGGCGCAGGTGACGGTGATGCCCTCGCTTTCGTCGCGGCAGTCGCCCCTGACCAGTTCGGCCGAGAGCGTCGTCCACGGCATGCCGCGCCGCGCCAGGGCAGTGGCCAGCACCCACAGCGACCGCATAGGCGCCGCCAAGTGCCTTGAAGCTGCCCAGGCCGAACCGGGTCGCTTCGTCCTTCAGCCGGATCGCGCCCAGCTTCGCCTGCGCGGCGAGGGCGGGCAGATCGCGCAACGGCGTCATCTCGTAGCCGTCCCACGACGTGATCTCCGCCCTGGCGCGCTGGAAACCCGCCTCCGGAAGTGATGCTATGCCGGCTGCTGCCGAAGCGCGGGTTGACGAACAGACGAAAGGGCAGCGGACCGAGCATGGCGGTACGGTGGACCGCTTCATGACACGCTGCAATCGGAGGATCAGCTCATGTGAACATATCAATTCTCGGCGGCGCCGGATTTCTCGGCCGCAAGATCGCGGCCCGCCTGGCGCGGGACGGCAAGCTGGGCGACCGGCCGATCGCCGGCCTGACGCTGTTCGACCTCGCGGCGCCGCCAACGCCGGAAGCCGCGTTCCCGGTCACCGCGGTCGGCGGCGACCTCGTGGACCTGCCGCCCGATGGCCATACCGCCAGGCACCGACGTGGTCTTCCACCTCGCCGCCGTGGTCTCCGCGCAGGCCGAGGCCGACTACGACCTGGGCCGCCGCGTCAATCTGCGCGGCACCGACGCCGTGGTCGACGCCTGCCGCCGCCTGGTCGCCGCCGGCGGCAAGCCGCCGCGCGTCGTGTTCACCTCATCGGTCGCGAGCTTCTCCGGCGGGCAGGACGCGGTGCTCGGCGACGATGCGCGGCAGGTGCCGGCCAACAGCTACGGCGCGCAGAAGGCGGCGGCGGAACTGATCCTGGCGGACGCGACGCGCCGCGGCTTCCTCGACGCGGTGTCGATCCGCCTGCCGACCGTCATCGTCCGCCCCGGCCGGCCCAACCGCGCCGCCAGCTCGTTCTTCTCGGCGATCGTCCGCGAGCCGCTCCTCGGGCTGCCGGCGGAACTGCCGGTGCCCGACGCCTTCGCCGCCTGGGTGTGCAGCCCGCGCCGCGCCGTCGACTGGCTGCTGCACGCCGCGGCGATGGACACCGCGCCGATGGGTCTCGACCGCAGCATCAATCCGCCAGGCATCAGCACCACGATCGCGCATCTGCTGCAGGCGCTGGACGAGGTGAAGCCCGGCGCGTCCGCGCTGGTGCGCCGCGTCGAGGACAAGGAGATCGCCGCGATCGTCGGTCTGTGGCCGCGCGGCCTTCGAGGCGATGCGCGCTCACACGCTGGGCTTTGCCTCGCACGAACCGGTGGTCGAGGTGGTGCGCGCCTTCGTCGAGGACGATCTGCGAGGCCACCCGCGCCGAGCGCGGAACTGCCGCCGCTCGACCAAATGACCGGTTAAATTTACCACACTCCGTGGCAAATCAGCATCGCAGCGGTTGATCCTGCGGCGCACAGGTTCCAAGAATGCGTCTGCTTCTCGCTGGCCCGCTGGACGTCCGTCGCGCATGTCGACACTCCCTGGCGACTCAACCATCGCGGGTGCTCCGGCCACCCCGCACGCAGGGAGAACTGCGTCCGCTCGGTACCATCGCCCGCGCCGCGCCTTCGGCGACGCGGTGCTGCATGCGCCGCAGACGCTGCGCGCGCTGGTCCGCGCCGACGAAATCTGGCTGGTCGTGCTGTCCGCCTTCGTCGGCTGCGGCGCCGGCATCGCCGTCTGGCTGATGACCGAGACCACGCAGCTGATCCACCAGATGCTGTTCCTGATCAGCGCGCGCGAGCGGCTCAGCGCCATGGTCGAACTCGACCCGGTCCGCACCGTCGCGGTGCCGACCCTCGGCGGCCTGGCTGATCGGGCTGCTCGGCCTGGCGATCGTGCGCTATCACCCGCGCCGCGCGGTCGACCCGATCGAGGCCAACGCGCTGTACGGCGGGCGCATGTCGCTGAACGACAGCCTGATCGTCGTGGTGCAGACGATCATGTCGAACGGCGTCGGCGCCTCGGTCGGGCTGGAGGCCGGCTACACCCAGATCGGCTCGGCCCTGGCGTCGCGCTTCGGCCGCATGTTCCGGGTCCGGCGCAACGATCTGCGCCTGCTGGTGGGCTGCGGCGCCGCCGCCGCCATCGCCGGCGCCTTCAACGCGCCGCTGACCGGCGCCTTCTACGCCTTCGAGCTGGTGATCGGCACCTACTCGCTCGGCACCTTCGCCCCGGTCGCGGTCGCCGCGATCGTCGCCGTCGCGGTGGTCAACGCCCTGGGCAACTCGCCGTTCGATCTCGTGCTGCAGGTGCCGACGCGCGTCGAGGCGCTGGACTACATCCCGATCCTCGCCCTCGGCATGGTCTGCGCCCTGGTCGGCATCGCCATCATGCGCGGCGTCACGCTGACCGAGGAGCTGTTCCGCAAGAGCGGCGTCCCCGGCTGGCTCCGCCCGATGTGCGGCGGGCTCGCGGTCGGCACGTTGGCGCTGGTGACGCCGGCGGTGCTGTCCTCCGGCCACGGCGCGCTGGGCGTCGTCATCGAGGCGCCTTACACGCTGACCCACGTGACGCTGCTGGTCGTGCTGAAGTCGCTCGCCTCGGCGATCTCGATCGGTTCCGGCTTCCGCGGCGGCCTGTTCTTCGCCTCGCTGTTCCTGGGCGCGCTGGTGGGCAAGGCCTTCGCCGGCGCGCTCGCCATCGTCAGCACGGCGCACGCGGTCTCGCCGGTGGTCTGCGCGCTGGTCGGCATGAGCGGGCTGGCGGTCGCGATCATCGGCGGCCCGCTGACCATGGGCTTCCTGGCGCTGGAGAGCACCGGCAGCCTGCCGCTGACCATCGCGGTGCTCGCCGCCTGCGTGATCTCCGCGCTGACGGTGCGGCGGACCTTCGGCTACTCGTTCGCCACCTGGCGCTTCCACCTGCGCGGCGAGGCGATCCGCAGCGCGGTCGATATCGGCTGGATGCGCAACCTGACCGTCGGGCGGATGATGCGGCGCGAGATGCGCACGGTGCGCGCCGACACGCCGATCGACGCGTTCAAGCGCGACTTCCCGCTGGGCGCGCACCAGCGGGTCGTGGCGATGGACGAGGACGACCGCTACGCCGGCATCGTGCTGCTGGCCGAGGTGCACGCCGATGCGGACGAGAACCATGCCGTCCGCGACCTGCTGCACTACACGGACACGGTGCTGCTGCCGCAGATGACGATCAAGGAGGCGGTGGCGATGTTCGAGAACGCCGAAAGCGACGCGCTGGCGGTGGTGGACGGCGCGGAGTCGCAGCGCGTGATCGGCCTGCTGACCGAGCAGTACGCGCTGCGCCGCTACAGCGAAGAGCTGGACCGGCGGCGGCGGGAGCTGTCGGGGGAGTAGCCCATCCGTCTCCCCTCCTCCTGCGGGAGGGGGCTGGGGGAGGGGTCCAGGAGCAAACCATGAAACCCGAAGACGTCATCGCCGACCGCACGCCGCCCCTACACCGGCGCCGAGTACATGCAGAGCCTGCGCGATGGCCGCGAGGTGTATATCGACGGCGAGCGCGTGCCAGACGTGACCACCCACCCGGCCTTTCGCAACTCCGTCCGCTCGATCGCGCGTCTCTATGACGCGCTGCACGACCCGAAGCGCCACGAGCTGCTGACCTGCCCCACCGACACCGGCTCCGGCGGCTACACGCATCGCTTCTTCCGCGTGCCGCGCTCGCGCGAGGACCTGCGCGGCGCGCAGGCGGCGATCGCCGAGTGGTCGCGGCTGACCTATGGCTGGATGGGCCGCACGCCCGACTACAAGGCGGCGTACTCCAACACCCTCGGCGGCAACGCGGAGTACTACGGCCCGTACGCCGACAACGCGCGCACCTGGTACAAGCGGGCGCAGGAAACCGTGCCGTTCATGAACCACGCCATCGTCAATCCGCCGATCGACCGCCACAAGCCGGCCGAGCAGGTGAAGGACGTCTACGTCTCGGTGCAGAAGGAGACCGACGGCGGCATCATCGTCTCGGGCGCCAAGGTGGTCGCGACCTCGGCCGCGATCACCCACTACAACTTCATGGGCCAGAGCTCGAAGACCGCGACCGAGGACCTGGACATGTCGCTGATGTTCATGGTGCCGATCGACGCGCCGGGCCTGAAGCTGATCTGCCGCACGTCGTACGAGAAGGCGGCGCTGCTGAACGGCTCGCCGTACGACTATCCGCTGTCGTCGCGGTTCGACGAGAACGACGCGATCTTCATCCTCGACAACGTATTCGTCCCCTGGGAGGACGTGTTCATCTACCGCGATCCGGCGCGCGTGCTGAGCTTCTATCCGCGCTCCGGCTTCATGCACGGCTTCCAGTTCCAGGGCTGCACGCGCTTCGCGGTGAAGCTGGATTTCCTGTGCGGCCTGCTGGCCAAGGCGTTGCGCTGCACCGGCGGCGACGAGGCGCGCGGCAACCAGGTGCTGCTGGGCGAGGCGATCGCCTGGCGCAACCTGTTCTGGTCGCTGTCCAACGCGATGGCGAACGACCCCGATCCGTGGGTGGGCGATGCGGTGCTGCCGAACCTGCGCGCCGGCCTGGCGTATCGCGTGTTCGCGCCCGACGCCTATCCGCGCATCAAGGACATCGTCGAGCGCATCGTGACATCGGCGCTGATCTACCTGCCGTCCTCGGTGAAGGATTTCGCCAACCCGGCGATCGAGCCGTATCTGCGACGCTATGTCCGCGGCTCGCACGGCATCGAGTACAAGCGAGCGCATCAAGATCATGAAGCTGCTGTGGGATGCGATCGGCACCGAGTTCGGCGGCCGCCACGAACTGTACGAGCGCAACTACGCCGGCGGCTGGGAGGACATCCGCGCCCAGTCGCTGACCGGAGCGGAGCGCGGCGGCGACCTCAAGGCGATGGAGGCGCTGGTCGACCAGTGCATGGCGGACTACGACGAGAACGGGTGGACCGGGGAGACCTGGGTCAATCCCGCTGGCTGATCCTGCCCGCGGCGTCTAGCTTGGCAGCCGCCCTTTTGCGAAGCTGGCCTTCTTGATCGTGCCGATGGCCATGCTGCTGATGGACGCCGGCATCTGGCTGTTCACGCTGGAGCACCAGGTTAAGGAGCGGGATGCGATCGCGGTCTGGAAGCATTCCGGCCTTGTCATTGCGAGGAGCAATCGAGGCGCGCATGAACCGAATTGAGCGATGCTGCCTTTATGCCGTGATTGCCGGGCTGTTGCTTGCGTCGGCCGCGCCGCGCGCATGCGCTGAACCGCCGGCCGCAGGTGGAAAACGCCTGTTCTATATCGGCCTTGCGCTCTATTCCGAAGCGTGGTCCGAGAACGATGTCGTCGGGTTGGCCGGCAGGCTGGAGAACGCGAGCCGATACCACGTCGTGCCCATGATCGCGAGCAATGTCATGGCGGCGCGACGGCGCTATCCCGTCGCCGATGACGCCACCATCGCGGCGATGGTCGGCACGGCGGCCGCACAGTCAGGGCCGGGCGATGTCATATTCGTCTATATCAGCACCCACGGCGCACATCAGATGCTGGCACGCAAGGTGGGCAACAATCCGCCAACCGCGCTCGGATCACGCGAGCTCGCCCGCAAGCTGGCGCCGCTGGCCGGACATCGGTCGGTGATCATCATTTCCGCCTGCTATTCCGGATCGCTCATCAGCGATCTGCGCGCACCGGAACGGATCATCATCACCGCGGCACGCGCTGACCGCAGCTCGTTCGGCTGCGCGGCCGGCAGCCGCCACACGTTTTTCGGCGAGGCTGAGTTGGACGCTTTCGGGCCACCGGGCCGCAGCCTTCATCAGGTCTTCGCCGCGACGCGCGACGAGGTGGCGCGCATGGAAGCGGAAAGGCAATTCCGGCCATCCGAACCGCAGGTGTCGGTCGGAGCGCAGGTCATGGATCTTTACGACGCGCCGCTGTTCTAACCGTCTCAGCGCAGTGGTCGGAAGAACGCCTGGATCTCGCCGGCCAGCGCCTCCGGCTGTTCCATCGCCGCGAAGTGGCCGCCGCGCGGCATGACGCGTCCAGCGGCGGATGTCGGTGTAGGTTCGCTCGGCGAGCGATCGCGGCGCACGCAGGATTTCGCGCGGAAACTCGGCATAGCCGGTCGGCACGCCGATGCTGCCGCCGTCCGGGATCGGCCAGGGCCGATGCATGCGGAAGTAATACGGGAAGAACGAGGAGCCGATCGCGCCGGTGAACCAGTAGAGGCTGATATTGGCCAGCAACTGATCGCGCGTGAACGCGCTCTCCACATCGCCGCCGCAATCCGACCAGGCCCGGAATTTCTCGACGATCCAAGCGGCCAACCCCGCGGGCGAGTCGGTCAGACCAAAACTCAGCGTCTGCGGCCGCGTCCCCTGAATCCACTGATAGCCGGTCTCCTCCTTCAGCCAGTGAGCCAGCTCGTCGAGGTACTTGCGCTCCTCGGGTGTCGGGTTGGACAGCATGTTGGGCTCGCGGCGCACCGCCAGCAGGTTGACATGGATGCCGATCAGCTTCGCCGCGTGCGCGTAGCCCATGCGCGACGCCGTGATGCCGCCCCAGTCGCCGCCCTGCGCGGCGAAGCGGTCGATAGCCCAGCGTTTCCGTCATCAGGTCGGCCAGGCAGTCGGCGATCTCCTCGATGCCGAAGCGCTTCTGGCCAGGGCGGAACGACAGCCCGTATCCCGGCAACGACGGCGCCACGACGGTGAACGCATCCGCCGGATCGCCACCGAAACTGGCGGGATCGGTCAGGCGCGGGATCAGGTCGAGGAACTCGAACACCGATCCCGGCCAGCCATGCATCAGCAGCAGCGGACAGGGATTCGGCCCCTTCCCCGGCACGTGCAGGAAATGCACATCGATGTCGTGCAGTGCGGTCCTTGTACTGAGGGAATGCATTCAATCGCGCTTCCTGCGCGCGCCAGTCGAACTTTGTGCGCCAGGTACTCGGCCAGTCCGCGCATGTACTCGACGCTCGTGCCATAGGCCCAGGGCTCGCCGGGCGCCTGATCAGGGAACCGCGTGCGCGCGAGGCGTTCGCGCAGATCGGCAATCGCAGAATCAGGGACATTCAGGGCGAAGGGTTCCGGCCGAGCATTCATCGTGCTGTTCCTCCATCGTTGCCGCGATTTGATGCCGCGTGCCGCCTGCTGGCAACCCGCATGATGCACGAGCGTTGTTTTCAGATGAGCATCGGCAGCGACATCCTGATGCGCATGTTCGGTCGACCGCGCGGTCTTCTGGGTCGGCTGCGCGACATATCCCGCGTTCTCACGCATGATGGCCAAGTGGGGCAGCCACGTGAGGGCGTTCCTGAGCTCATCGCGGCCGCCGGGTTCAGCGACTTCCGTTTCGTCGATACGGAGAAGGCGTTCTGCTTGCTTGCCTCACGCGCCACATAACTTCAGGCCAGCTAGCGCCGTCTTGTTCCGTATAACCAACCAGCTGCCTTCTCACGATCGATCTCGATTGCCACCTCGCTCGGCACGACGATCTTGCCAACCGGCGCCACCGCTGCCGCGGCGATCTTCAGATGCGCCCACGCGAACGGAATGCCGATGATGGTGATCGCCGAAGCGCAGGCTGCCACGATGTGCAGCACGATCAGCCACCAGCCGGCGAGCAGGAACCAGATGACATTCGCCAGCAGCCCAAGACCACCGGTGCCGAGCGACTGGCGCCCCGTCGCGTCGTAACGCGACACCAGCTCGCGGCCGAACGGCGCCAGCGTGTAGTTCGCCATCGTGAAGCATGCCTTCGTCCAGGGCAGGCCGATGATGGTGACCGCCATCAGCAGGCCCGCCAGGACCCAGAAGAACGCCGCGACAAAACCGAGCCCCGGGACGTTCCACAGGATATTGAGGATCGTCCGCATTCAGCGTTTGAAATGCGGCATCACCTCTGCCGTCACGCGACGATACTGATCGAGCATGATCGACTGCGGCGTACCCATCGGCGTGGACAGGTTGATGTGCTCCAGCCCCGGATACCGGGCCTCGATGTTCTTCAGGTGACGCGACCAGCTCCTCCGACGTGCCGGCGAACCAACCGCCCAGGTTGATGTAGTGCTCCACGTTCGGCACACCGGCACCGTACCAGCCGCCACGCCGGGCGACGGCGGCGATCTGCTCCTTGGTCATCCCCGGCATGAAACCGAGCGGGGCGAACATCTTGGCATGCTCCTCGTAGAGCGGCACGATCTCCTTCAGCGCCTGCTGCTTCGAGTCGGCAAGGTGGATGACGATGCCGATCATCAGGTTCTCGCCCAGCTTCCAGTCCTTGCCGGCGCGATGCGCCGCCGCCTGGAACGCGGTGATCGGCCCCTGCTCCATGGTCGCCGCACCACCGCCGACCGCGCCCTTGATGTTGTGCTTCACCATGAAGTCGAGCCCGCGCGCCGATGCGCTCACCACCGGCTGCCAGCACTCCACCGGCAGATGCACCGGACGCGGCACCAGCGTCAGGTCCTTCAGCGTGTAGCCGCGATACGGCACCTCGGGCGGCAGCGTGTAATGCTTGCCCTTGTGCGAGAAGCGCTCGTTGTCGAACGCCTTGAAGATGATCTCGACCTGCTCCTCGAACAGTTCGCGGTTGGCGTTCTGGTCGAGCATCGGCGCGCCGAAGGTCTCCACCTCGCGCGTGTGATAGCCGCGCCCGACGCCGAAGATGGTGCGGCCCTTGGTCATGATGTCCGCGCAGGCAAAGTCCTCGGCCAGCCGCAGCGGATGCCACATCGGCGTGATGTTGAAGCCGCAGCCGATCCTGAGGCTCTTGGTCAGATGGCAGAGATGCACCGCCGCCATCAGCAGGTTCGGGATGACCTCGTAGCCTTCCTGCTGGAAGTGGTGCTCGGCCATCCACAGCGTGTCCCAGCCGCCCTCGTCCATCACCCGGGCGATCGCCTCGCTCTTGTCGAACACGCTGGCGAGATGCGCGTTGGAGAAGCGCCGCTCGTTGGCCGGCGTCGCGTCCTGGCCGCGATCCGGCAGATCGACGTGCCCGGCATAGACGGTGGCGAACTTCTTGATCATGCCTCAAACCCTCCGCGTCATTCCGCCCAGCTCGAACGGCCCTGGATCGCCCAGCGACCGTCCTTGAGCGTCACGATATACAGCGACCGGTAGCTGCCGATCGCGCTGCCATCCGCACGATACCGCGTGAACTGCACGCGAAAATGCACCTTCTCCGGGCCGGCGTCGATCACCTCGACATAATCCCACGCCGACCGTCCCCAACCCGCCGACTGGCCTTGGCTGTCCCATACCAGATTGTGGTAGTCCGACGGCGTCTGCATCACGGTCACGGTCCCACTATGAAAGCGGACATGCGGGAAGTGGAACCAGCGCGAGCGGATTGCATCGGCATCCCTGGCGTTGAACGCCGCCATGAACCCATCCATCGCCGCGCCGCGCACCTTCCACCGCCTGGGCCGTCAGCATTTCCTCCGCCAGCGACTGCCACTCCTCATCGAGCGACACGGTGGCAGGCTCGCGCCCGGCGCGGCTGTACCAGCCGCCGGCGTTGCGCATGTCGCCCTCCTTGCGATGCAGGTAGGCGTGCACCGCGGATCCGGTCCTGCCTTCGTCCTGCTGCGCGCAGCCATGGGCGCGATCCCAGTCGCCCTTCGCGTCCCACCACAGGGTCTGCAATGCAAGGCTGATCCTATCGGGCGGCGCATCCTGCGCCACCGTCGCACGGAACTGCGTCAGGTCCATGTCTGCCCTCCTGTCGCTGCTTCGCCGGAGTGTGCGCGGCGTCAGCCGCAGCCTCAAGTCCCGGCATGAAATGGGCGATCCCCCTGCTCTGCCTGGCACTGTTGGCACCGCTGACATTGGTCGACGTGCCGCCCTTGCTCGACTACCCCAACCATCTCGCGCGGGCCGTCGTGCTGGAGTTCGGGGCGGCCGATCCCATCGTGTCGCGCATGTACGCGGCGCGCTGGGCAATCATCCCCAACCTCGGCACCGACCTCGTCCTGCCGCCGCTGTTGCATCTCCTGCCGGTACACCTTGCCGGCCGGATCGTGATCGGGACCACACTTCTGCTGCCGGTCATCGGCACGATCGCGTTCAGCCGCGCGGTGTTTGGCCGCTTCTCCCTCTGGCCGCTCGCGTCCGGCCTTGTCGCCTACAACGCGACGCTGCTGCTCGGGTTCTTGAACTTCGTCGCTGCCATCGGCCTCGCCCTGCTGCTTGCCGCCGCCTGGATCGCATGGCGCGACCGCTGCCCACGCTCCACTGTGGCCCTCGCGGCGGCAGGCTGCGTCGCGCTGTTCTTCTGCCACCTCATGGGCCTGCTGTTCTTCTACGTGCTGATCGCCGGCTATGAACTGCGGTGGCTGTGGTCGCAGCGCAACCGGGTGCCGGCAACAATGCTGCGCGTCGCCGCGCTCGCACCCCTGGTCGCCGTCCCCTTCGGCCTCTACCTTGCCTCGCCGCTTGCTGCGCTGTCCGACGCAACCGAGCTCTCCTTCCTCACCGCCAAGGCCAGCCAACTGGTCCTGCCGTTCGCCAACTACATCCCGCCGCTCGACATCGCCATGGCGTGCCTTGTCGGCGCATTCCTTCTGGTATGCCTGGCACAGGGCCGACTGCGCCTGTCGCCGAGTGGCGGCCTGCCGCTGCTGCTGACCCTGCTGCTGTTTCTCGCGGCACCATCCTCCTTCAAGGGCACGTATCTCCTCGACACCCGCTTCGTGATCCTGCTGGGTTTTCTGCTCTTCGCCGCGGTGCTGCCGAGCAGCCTGCCGCGCGTCACCGCTGGCGCTGCTGTCGCCGGGTTCACGACGCTGTTTGCCCTCCGCATGGCCATCGTCGGTTATGCCTGGCACGAACATCAGCGCGACATCGCGGACCTGCGCGCCGTCATCGCATCGGTGGAACCGGGGTCGCGCGTCTTCGTCGCTGCCGTGACACAGGAGGAAGCGCCGCGATACTGGCAGAACGCGCCACTCAGCCGGCGACTGTCGTTCGGGTTTCAGCTCGACGCCCATCTCCCCGCCATGCTGCTGATCGAGCGCCGGGCGTACTGGCCGTTCCTGTTCGACAACCCCTCGCAGCAGCCGGTCGCGACACTTTCGCCGTATCGCGAATTGGCCGAACGCGCCGGCTCGATCGCCGACCATCGTGCACTCACCGTGCCGGGCGAGGTCGATCTCTGCGGCTACGATCACCTGCTGCTGCTGGACGCCGGCGGCGAACCCGACCTGACGGACTTTGCTACGAACCGGCTGGCGCTGATCGCGCGATCGGACGCGGCCGCTTTGTTCCGCGTCAGGCCGGGTGCGTGCTCAGGATGACAGAGCTTCAGGACGGCAGAGCTGTTCACGCTCGGGCGCGCCGACAGCGGGAATGTCGCGCTCGATGCACCCGCCAACCAGGGGCGTCAGACCAGCGGCGAAGGCTGCGGCCGCGATCCGTCGGTGAAGCGGCTGTAGCGGAACGGCGTCGGATCGACCACAGGTGTCTCGCCGGTGACAAGCTCCGCCATCAGCCGCCCCGCCCCCGGACCGATGCCGAAGCCATGCCCGGTGAAACCGGTGGCGATGAAGAATCCCGGCAGTGTATCGACCGCCGAGATCACCGGCACCGCATCGGGCGTCACGTCGATCACGCCGCCCCAGCTCTCCGCCACCTTCATGTCGCGGAACGCCGGGAACGCCGCGGTGAGGTGCTGTCGCGCCTGATCGAGGATCGGCTGGTACGGCTCGGGGTCCAATGTGCGCACGCGCTCGAACGGCGACGCCGCATCCAGCGCCCAGCGGCGCGGCACCTGCCACTCCTCCAGGAACTTGCCGCCGATCCGCAGCCGCAAGGTGCGCCATTGCAGCCGCAGCGCCGGCAGGAAGTCGCCGAAGAGGCGGAACGAGTCAGGCACGATATCAACCAGATTGCCGCTCCAGCTCGCCACGTTGTAGCCGCCGTCGAGCCGCTTGCGCACGCCGAAGCCGAACCCGCTGCACGACGTTTCCAGCCCGGCATCCATCTTCTCGGTGCGCATCACCGACGACATCACCTTGAGCTGCGGCAGACGCAGGTCGAGATTGCCGCAGAACAGCCGCGACCACACACCGCCGGCGAGCACCACATTGTCGCAGGCGATGCGCCCCTTCTCGGTCACCACGCCCGCCACGCGCCCAGCCTGCGTCTCGATGCCGCGCACCGCGCATTGCTGAAGCACCGTGGCGCCATGCCGCCTTGCGGCCTCCGCGATCGCCGGCGCGGCCTTCTGCGGTTCGCCGCGTCCATCGCTCGGCGTATACAGTCCGCCCTGCCAGTCACCCGTCAGGCCTGGCAGCACCGCCGCCGCCTCGTCGCGCGACAGCATCCGCGTATCGAGCTGGTACGGCCGCGCCTCCTCCAGCCACGCCTCGCGCTTCGCCAGATCCTCCGGCGTCTTGCACAGATAGACGATGCCGCATTGCCGGAAGCCGGTTTCCGCCTCGGTCAGCGCGTTCATCTCCGGCCACAGCCGCAGCGCCTCGATCGCCAGCGGGATCTCGCGCGGATCGCGACCCATCTTGCGGCACCAGCCCCAGTTGCGGCTCGACTGCTCGCCGGCGATGTGGCCCTTCTCGCACAGCACCACCGGAACGCCCTTGCGCGCGAGGAAGAACGCCGTGCTGGTGCCGATGATCCCGCCGCCGACGACCACGACGCCGGTGCGGGCAGGGACTTCGCTGTCGGATACGACGGGATCGACGCGCGGTGCCATGTGGTATCTCCTCCTTGAAGCGCTGGTGTCACGATTCGCAGTCTGGGCCGCGCCATCATCGGGGGAACGCACCATTGCCGCAAAACAACCACGGGCAAACGCCCGTCCCTGATCCGATATGGAGCCAGGAAGACACGCTGCTCGAGGAATATGCCGCGACTCGTCTGCAACGACTGGACGGACGGCAAACCGCCTCCACGAACCCAGCAATGGCTGCATGACCACGCGGATGAACTCCGCTCCACGCAGCGGACCGCCCTATGCCTGTCCGGCGGCGGCATCCGCAGCGCCGCGTTCTGTCTCGGCGCATTGCAGGCGTTGGCGGAGAAGCGCCTGCTCGGCGAATTCAACTACCTCTCGACCGTCTCGGGCGGCGGCTATATCGGCGCCTGGCTGACGACGATCATGCACGGCGGCGGCAAGGGCAACGGCGCTCTGAGCGCGGCGATCAAGGCGCTCACCGAACCTGCCGACCCTGCGCTGCGCAGCCTGCGCAACTACACGAACTTCCTGATCCCCGAAGGCGGCCTCGGTTCGTCGGACACCTGGTCGGCGATCGTCCTGTGGCTGCGCAACGTGCTGCTGAACTGGCTGGTGTTCGGCCCCGTGCTGCTTGCGCTTGCGATCGTGCCGCTGCTGTACCGCGAGCTGCTGTGGGACGTGGCGCCGCGCTGGGGTGTGGCGGCGCTGATCGCCGGCCTCCTCTGCCTGCTGACCGGCACGGTCATGGTCTGCCGCTCGGTGCCCACGCACGCCTACGATGCCGCGAGGAAACCGCGGACCGGCCGCTACGGCGTAGCGGCCTCGACCGTGCAGCGCTGGGTGGTTACGCCGGTCCTGCTGTGGGCATTCCTCGCGCCGCTATGGTTCAGCGCCGTCTCTGCCAGCCGCGGCGATGCGGTCCCGTTCCTGTCCTGGACCTTCGCGCCGGTCTCTCTCGGAGCCTTCGCCGTGCTCATCGGCGGCTACTTCATCGCCGCCGCGACGCTCGGCCGCAAACACTGGCCGGCGTTCGCATGGAACTTCGGCTTCTGGACGCTGGGCGCGGCACTCAGCGCCTTCCTGCTGCAACTCGGCGCCACGCTTGGCCAGCAGATGCCGGCCATGATGCTCGCCGTGCTCGCTCCGCTCTGGATCATCGGCGCGCAGGTCCTGCACAGCACGCTCTATGTCGGCCTGCGCTGGACGGCCGCCTACGCCGAACTCGATCGCGAATGGCTGGCACGGCTGAACGGCGAGAAGCTGGTCCCCGTACTCGGCTGGAGCGCACTCGCCGCCATCACCCTGATCGTGCCGACATTTGTGTTCGACCGATGGCCGACCACCTATGCCGCGGTGGTCGGATTCGCCAGCGGACCGCTCGGCGCCTGGCTCGGCCAAAGCGCGAAGTCGCTCGGCGCAAAGACCTCCACCGGGACGGCACGTCGTGGACCGGCACGGTGCGCGAGGCGCTGATCGCGCTCGCCACGCTGCTGTTCGCCGCGACGCTGTTCATGCTGCTGGGCAAGCTGGGCGCCATCATCGTCGAACAGTCTGGATTTCCTCCTGGCTCCGTCCGTGGCTCATCGCACTCGTCGTGATCGTCGTGCTGGTGGCGCTGTCGCTGGTATTGCGGCAGTCGCATCAACATCAACCGCTTCTCGCTGCACGGCGTCTATCGCAACCGGCTGGCCCGCGCCTTCATCGGCACCGCGCGGCCGCCGCAACGAACGCAAGCCCGACGCCTACACGCGCTTCGATCCCGGCGACAATCTGCGCATGCAGGAGCTGTATCAGGGCAAGGAACAACGCGGCATTCTGTTCCCGGTGGTGAACGTCACGCTCAACCTGCTGGAAGGCGCGCCGAGCGGCTGGGCGGAGCGCAAGGCCGCGCCGTTCACCATCACGCCGCTGCGCGCTGGCGCCGCCTGTCTCGGCGAGACGGACACCAACGGCGATCCCGGCGGCTGCTACGTCAGAACCGCGGACTATGCCGGACAGGAGCGCGAGTCGGGCACCGAGGACGAAAACCACGGCATAACGCTCGGGACCGCGATGACCATATCAGGCGCGGCCGTCAGCCCCAACATGGGCTATCACTCCTCGCCCGCCACGTCCTTCCTGATGACGCTGTTCGATGTCCGGCTGGGTGCCTGGCTGCCCAATCCGGGTGTCAGACAATCCTGGGGACAGGCCAAACCCAGCAACGCGCTGCTGCCGCTATTCAGCGAGATGCTCGGCCGCGCCAACGACAAGCGCTCCGACATCTATTTGTCGGATGGCGGACATTTCGACAATCTCGGTGTCTACGAGATGCTGCGCCGACAATGCCGCCGCATCCTGGTGATCGATGCGGGTTGCGACCCCGATTACCACTACACCGATCTCGGCCGCGCGCTGCGCATGGCGGCGATCGACCTGTATGTGACGATCGATTTCATCGCCCCGGTCATCAAGGGCGACGCCGATCTGAACGCCTCCGGCGCGCTCGCCCGCATCACCTATCATGACGGATCAAAGGGGCTGCTGCTCTACCTGAAGCCCTGGCGGCCGAAGTACATGCGCGCCGATGTGCTCGCCTACTGGGCCGACCATGACGACTTTCCCCATCAGAGCACGACCGAACAGTTCTTCGAGGAGAGCCAGTTCGAGAGCTATCGCGCGCTGGGCGAACAGATCGTTTCACTGGCCTTTGACGGGGCCGAGCACTTCACGGCCAACCGGCTCCAGCAGGTCTTCGAACGGGCGGAGATCATGGCGCGCGACGCCCAGGACGACGCGCACCCGCTGATGGCGACGCAGCCTATGCCGCCCGGTTGGGAGGGGCCGCCACCGCACCCTACGCCGTCAGTGCCGTCGCCACCGGCATCCCATGTCGTGTGATGAACGCCGTCACCTCGTCGCGGGACCCCAGCGACGGCTGTGCGCCAAGTCGCGTCACTGCCAAGCCAGCCGCGGCGGCAGCAAAGCCCAGACTGTCCGCAACGGTGCGGCCCTCCGACAAGGCGGCGGCCAGCGCACCGATATAGGCATCGCCGGCGGCGGTCGTGTCGATCGGCTGCACCGCTACGAGCGGCACAGTGCAGCGCACTGTTGGCATCGCAATACAGCGCCCCCGCGCCACCGAGAGTGACCAGTGCCGCGCCCACTCCCTGTGCCAGCATATGCCGCGCCGCCGCGCGTGGATCGCTGATGCCGGTCAGCGCGGCCGCCTCGGTCTCGTTCGGCGCGATGAGGTCGATCAGCGGCAGCAGTGCAGGCATCAGGGGCCGCGCCGGCGCCGGATTGAGCACGATGAACCAGCCCGCCGCGTGTGCCGCGCGAATTGCGTGCGCATTGGCCGCCTCGGGGATCTCGTGCTGCAACAGCAGGATCCCAGGCGCGCCCACGCCGGTCACCACGCGATCCACCAAGGCCGCGTCACAAGCGGAGTTCGCACCGGAAACGACCACGATCGTGTTTGCGCCCTGCTCATCGATCGTGATCAGTGCCGTGCCGGTCGGTCCGGGCACCGTCCGCACGGCACCCGCGAGCACGCCATCGCGGCGCAGCCCCTCAACCAGGTCAATGCCGAACTGGTCGCTTCCGACACAGCCCGCCATCGTGACACGCGCGCCAAGACGCGCCGCGGCCACCGCCTGATTTGCCCCCTTGCCGCCGGCAGGCCGTGAAAAAGTCGGTCCCGAACACGGTCTGCCCGGCTCGCGGCAGATGCGCGCACCGCGCGACAAGGTCCATGTTGAGGCTGCCAATCACCAGGATCGGCTTCGCGATCGGCATCTCCCCTCACCTCTGTTTTTGCCATCACGACGGTGTGAGCGTCGCCTTGAGTCCATCTGGCTACAGCGTCGGTACTATGACATCAATCGTTGCGCCAGTTGGCGTGCCACCGCGGGGACGACATCGGGAATGAGCGATAGCAGCGGCAGCGCCGGTGCCCCGTGGGCTATGCGCGGGCTGGTCGTCGCTTCGGTCCTGCTGCCGTTGCTGGTGCTGGCCGGAGGTGGCTGGCTGGCGTGGCGCTCCACCGTGCAGGAAGCGAGGGCAGGTCTGCTCAGTGCGCTCGCGGTCTCCGACGAGCAGGCGGCGCGCGTGCTCGACACGCATGTCCTGCTCGGCGGCAGGGTCAACGATCTGATCGGCGACCTCAGCGACGATGCGGTGATCGCGCGTGAGCGCGAACTGCACGATCGGCTGGCAGCCATGATCGCGGGCTACGCCCAGGTGACGGCAATCGTGGTGACGGCGGCGGATGGGCGCGCGCTGGTCGCGAGCTCGCGTTTTCCCGCGGACCGCGACATCAGCTTCAGCGACCGTCGGTATTTCATCGCCTTGCGCGATAGCGGTGCGCCATTCGAGATCGGCGGCGTCGTGTTCGGCCGGTTGACGCAAGCCGATGTGTTCACCGTTGCGATTCGCCGCGGCCACGACCCGCGACATTTCTCCGGTGCCATTCTGGTTGGCGTGTCACCGAGCTATTTCAGCAAATTCGACAGCGACCTGTTTGCCGGCGACACCGCCTATAGCGCGTACTTGCTGCGCGAGGACGCCACGCCGCTCGCCGGCTATCCGCAGCCGACGCCGCCACAGGGCAACCAGCGTGATGCAGTGCTGGTCGATGCCATCGCCGGCTCGCCACTCGCCGGGCTTGTCCGTGGCAGTTCGTCGATCGATGGTGTCGAGCGCATCGTCGCCTATCGCCGGCTGGCAAACTATCCAGTCTATATCGCCGTCGGCCGCCGCTGGAGTTCGGTGATCGGCGAATGGCTCGGCACCATGGCGACACACCTGATCTTCGGCATTCCGGCGACGTTGGCCTGCTTGCCCTCAGCCTGTTGGCGATGCGGCAGTGGCGGCGGCAGCACGACACCCTGGCGAAGTTGCAGGATGAGATGCACCGCCGCGAATTGGCCGAGGAAACGCTGCGCCAGTCGCAGAAGATGGAAGCGGTGGGGCGTCTCACCGGCGGCATCGCACACGACTTCAACAATCATCTGACGGTGATCAGCAGCAACATCGAACTGGTGCAGCGGCGGCTGCCGCCGGACAGCGCTTCGCTCACCCGGCTCACCGAGGCGGCGATGGCCGGTGTGCAGCGCGCCGCGACGCTGACACATCGGCTGCTGGCCTTCTCGCGTCAGCAGCCCCTCGATCCGGAGCCGCTCGATGTCGGGCGGCTGGTGTCCAGCATGTCCGACCTGTTGCACCGCACCCTGGGCGAAAACATCGCGATCGAGACCGTGCTCGCCGGCGGGCTGTGGCAGACGCGCGTCGATGCGAACCAGCTCGAGAACGTGCTGCTCAACCTCGCGGTGAACGCGAGCGACGCGATGCCGACGGGGCGGCAAGCTGACGATCGAGACGGCGAACGCGTATCTCGACGATGGTTACGCCGCAACGCACTCCGAGGTCGTTGCGGGTCAGTATGTGCTGCTCGCGGTCAGCGATACCGGCACCGGCATGACCCCCGACGTGATCAACATGGCGTTCGAACCGTTCTTCACCACAAAGCCGCTCGGTCAGGGCACCGGTCTCGGCCTCTCGATGGTGTACGGTTTCGTCAAGCAGTCGGGTGGACATGTGGCGATCTACAGCGAGCCGGGCCAGGGGACCGCGGTGAAGGTCTATCTGCCGCGCTTCATCCGTCCGGAGACCCAGCCGGCGACCATCGCGAATCCCGCGACCGGCGCATGCGCACGGCGGACGGCGAGACGATCCTGGTCGTGGAGGACGATGAAGCGGTGCGCCGCTCCTCGGTCGAGGCGCTGCGCGACATGGGATATCAGGTACTCGAAGCCGGCGATGCCATGGACGGTGTGCGGCTGATCGTCGACCGCGGCGGCATCGATCTGCTGTTCACCGATGTCGGCCTGCCAGGCGGGGTGAACGGCCGGGCGCTGGCGGATGCGGCACGCAGCGCGCAGCCGGGCCTGCGCGTGCTGTTCACCACCGGCTACACGCGCAACGCCATATTGCACAACGGGCTGCTCGATCACGACGTGCATTTCATCGCCAAGCCATTCAATCTCAGAGCGCTGGCGGCGAAGATCCGCGAGGTCCTCGCAGCACCCAGCAGCGCAGCGGAAACGAGGGTTGAGGGATGAGCGAGACAATCGAACACGCGCGCGAGGGCCTGGAACACGCGGAACACGCGCCCAGCGCACCACACCGACCGGACACCGCGCCGCATCGCGGTCCTGATCGCGGTGCTCGCCGCGGCTCTGGCGCTCGCCGACATGGGCGAGAAGGGCGCGCAGAATGCCTTCCTGACGCATCACGTCGCGGTGTCGGATGACTGGGCGTTCTACCAGGCGAAGAACGCGCGTGCGACGACCCTGGCGGCGGAGGCCGCCATCCTTGCCAACCTGCCCAACGCCGCCGATGCGGGGCCGCAGGCGGAAATCGCCCGCGCCAAGGACGACCGAGGCACGGCTGCGCGACGAACCCCCGACGGACGGCATGAAGCAGATTGCCGAAAGGGCAAAGGCCGAGGAGGAAGCGCGCGACGAGGCGTTCCACCGCTACCACGAGTTCGAGCTGGTAGTGGGCGCGCTACAGATCGCCATCGTGCTGGCATCGGTTGCCGTTGTGACGCGCATTGTGGCGCTCGCGGTCGGCGCCGGGATCATCGGCGCGATCGCCGCGGGCCTCGGCCTGTTCATCGCTCTCTGATGGCAACGCAGTCCCTCCCTCGCCCTCGCGGGAGCTTCGGTTGACGCGCCCCCGCGCGGGGGCTACATCGCGCGCCCTACCGCTGCACCCGCGATCGTCGCGGGACACATGCTTGCCCAGGTGGCGGAATTGGTAGACGCGCAGGTTTCAGGTACCTGTGGCCGCAAGGTCGTGGAAGTTCGAGTCTTCTCCTGGGCACCAACACAATGAGCAGCACCCAGTTCATGCCAGGCGGCACCATCCATCTGCACCGGCACGATCTGCCGGAAGGCCTCGACCCTCGGTCCGGTCGTCGCGGTCGATACCGAGACCATGGGTCTCAATCCGCATCGCGACCGGCTCTGCCTGGTGCAGCTCTCCGTCCGGCGACGGCCACGCTCACCTGGTGCAGCTCATCCCGGTAGCTCTCGGCGGCCGCGGCTACGACTGCCCCAATCTGAGCCGGCTGCTCGCCGACCCCGCCACGGTCAAGCTCATGCACTTCGCGCGCTTCGACGTGGCGATGCTGCAGCATACCCTGGGCATCACCGTCGCCCCGGTGCGCTGCACCAAGATCGCCGCCCGGCTGACCCGCACCTTCACCGACCGCCACGGTCTCAAGGACCTGTGCAAGGAGCTTCTCGGCGTCGATCTGTCCAAGCAGCAGCAGACGTCGGACTGGGGCGCGGTCGAACTGACCGCCGAGCAGCTCGCCTACGCCGCCTCCGACGTGCTGCACCTCCACGCGCTATGGGCGAAGCTGGAAGCCCTGCTGGTTCGCGAGGGACGCCGCGAACTGGCCGAGGCCTGCTTCGATTTCCTGCCCGCCCGCGCCCGGCTCGACCTCCTCGGCTATGAACAGCCGGACATTTTTGCGCATTGACCCGGTCACAATCGGTAAAATTGGCACGATTCTTGTCAGGACCGGGGTGTCCCGGTTGACCCTCAGGCTGCCTCCGGTCAAAACAAGACGGATGATCGCTGCTCCCGCTCCGAATCCAGGGGACCTCGATGTCGCCCGCTCGGTGCTGCACACCGAGGCGGCGGGGCTGCGCGCGCTCGCCGCCGGCCTGACCGCCAGCTTCGGCGACGCGGTCGATCTGCTGGCGCGCGCCACCGGCCGCGTGGTGGTCTCCGGGATGGGCAAGTCCGGCCTTGTCGCCCGCAAGATCGCCGCCACCCTCGCCTCCACCGGCACGCCCGCCCTGTTCGTGCATCCGGCCGAGGCCTCGCACGGCGACCTGGGCATGATCGTCCCGGGCGACGCGGTGATCGCGCTGTCGAACTCCGGCGAGACCGCCGAACTTGCCGACCTCGTGGCGCATTCGCGCCGCTTCGGCCTGCCCCTCGTGGCGATCACCGCGCGCGCCGGTTCGACGCTCGCCGCCGCCGCCGATGTCGCGCTCACTCTGCCGGCCGCCGCCGAGGCCTGCCCGATGGGCCTCGCCCCGACGACCTCCACCACCATGCAGATGGCGCTCGGTGACGCGCTTGCGGTCGCCCTGCTGACCCGCCGCGGCTTCACCGCGGCCGACTTCCACCAGATCCACCCCGGCGGCCGCCTCGGCACGCGGCTCCGGCGCGTCCGCGACCTGATGCACACGGGCGACGCCGTGCCGCTCGCGCCACCCGGAATGCCGATGGACCGCGCCCTGCTGCTCATCACCGAAAAGCGCTTCGGCTGTCTCGGCGTCGTCAACGCCTCTCGCCGGCTGGTCGGCATCGTCACCGACGGCGACCTGCGGCGCGCCATGGGGCCCGATCTGCTGTCCCGGCAGGTCGCCGACGTCATGACCCCGGCGCCGCGCACCATCGCGCCCGACGCTTTGGCCGGTGAGGCGCTGCACACCATGAACGCGAACGAACGCCCGATCACCGCCCTGTTCGTGGTGGACGCCGCATCGCGGCCCACTCGGCATCCTCCACATCCACGACCTGTTGCGCGCGGGGGTCGTATGACCGTCCGTCCCCTGCCCGTCCGCGCTGCGCCACCGCCGGCCCGGCCAGCAACTGGTCGCCGCTGCCGCCGCGCGCATCCGCCAGGTCCCCAGCGCCCACGGCCTGGCCCGCCGCCGCCTGGTCATCAACCTGGCCAAGTGGTCGCTGCCCGCCGCGGCACTGGTGCTTCTCGCGACGATCGCGCTCTGGCCGGAAATCGAGCGCATGCAGCGACACCGCCCGCGCGGCCTACCAGCGCGCCGCCAGCACGATCGGCGGCGCGACGCTGACCGATGCCCGCTATCGCGGCGTCGACGAGCAAGGCCGTCCCTACACCCTCACGGCCGCCACCGCCCAGCAGGTCGGCCCCGACCGCATCAACCTCACCACGCCCAAGGGCGACATCACCCTGGCCAATGGCACCTGGCTGATGCTGCAGGCCAAGGATGGCGTGTACCTGCAACACACCAGTCAGCTCGACCTGTCGCACAACGTCACCCTTTATCGGGACGACGGGACCACGCTGACCACCAACAGCGCCTCGATCGACCTGAAGAACGGCGCCGCCGCCGGCGCCGAGCCCACCCATGCCGAAGGACCGTTCGGCACCCTCGACGCGCAAGGCTTCACCATCACCGACAAGGGCGCCGCCGTGCAGTTCGCCGGCCCCGCGCATCTGGTCCTGAACGGTGCCTCGCAGTGAGCACGCGGTGGCGTGACGGCTTTCTGCGGCTGCACTGGCGCTGATCGCGGCGCTGGCGCCCGCACGGGCGCAGCAGTTGGATCTGGCGCATGGCGGACCGATCGCGATCACCGCGAGCGACGGGATCGAGTGGCGGCAGGAACAGCGCGAGGTGATCGCGCGCGGCAACGCCAGGGCCGTCAGGCAGAATGTGACGGTGACGGCGGATCGGCTGATCGCGTTCTATCGGCCCAAGAACGGGTCGCCGGCGCAGCCGGTTCAGCCGGCGCAAAGCGCCGTCACCGGACCGGACACCGGCGGCAACGAGATCTATCGCGTGGAGGCGGAGGGGAACGTCCGGATCTTCACGCCGACCGATCAGGTGCAGGGCGATCAAGGCTGTGTACGACATGGATCAGGCGGTGCTCGTGGTGACCGGGCATGCGCTGAAGCTGACCACGCCGAACGATGTGCTGACGGCGCGGGATGACCTGGAATACTGGTCGCAGAAGCACATGGCGGTGGCGCGCGGCAATGCCGTCGTGGTGACCAACGACGGACGGCGGATCGCGGCCGATACGCTGGTGGCCTACACCACCGATGCGCCGCCGCCCTCGGCGACCCAGCGCGACCACCGAAGAATACCGACGATCCGCTGGCCGCGTCGGGCAAGCTGCAGAAGGTGGAGGCGTTCGGCAACGTCACGGTCCGCACGGTGACCGACACGGCGATCGGCGATCGGGCGGTTTACGTGCCGGACACCGGCATAGCGCGGCTGGCAGGACATGTGCGGATCACGCGCGGGGAGAACCAGCTCGATGGTTCGGAGGCGGAGGTCAATATGAAGACCGGCATCGCGCAACTGCTGCCGGGAGCCGGCGAGCGCGTGCAGGGCCTGGTGCTGCCCAACGATGCCACCAACCAGCAATTGACCGGACAGGCTCCGCCAGGACCGCGCGAAATGAACGAAATACGCACGGAACTACGGGGATCGGGGTTTCGGGTCGTTGCCGGCGGTGCTGGCCTGGTCGCGCGCGGCGTCGGCAAGACCTACAAGAAGCGCCCGGTCGTGCGGAACGTGACGATCGAGCTGCGCCGCGGCGAGGCGGTGGGACTGCTCGGCCCGAACGGCGCCGGCAAGACCACGACGTTCTACATGATCGTCGGCCTGGTGAAGCCGGACACCGGCTCGATCAGCCTGGATGGCGCCGACATCACCAGCCTGCCGATGTATCGCCGCGCGCGGCTCGGCATCGGCTATCTGCCGCAGGAAGCCAGCGTGTTTCGCGGCCTCAACGTCGAGCAGAACGTGATGGCCGCACTCGAAGTGGTCGAGCCGGATCCCGACAGGCGCGACCTGATGCTGGACGAACTGCTGGGCGAATTCGGCATCGGCCATCTGCGGCGCACGCCGGCGCTGGCGCTGTCAGGCGGCGAGCGGCGGCGCGTGGAGATCGCCCGCGCGCTGGCGACGCAGCCCGCCTACATCCTGCTGGATGAGCCGCTGGCGGGCATCGATCCGATCGCGGTGAACGAGATCCGCGATCTGGTGTCGCATCTGAAGGATCGTGGAATTGGCGTGCTGATCACAGACCATAATGTGCGCGAGACGCTGGGCATCATCGATCGCGCCTACATCATGCATGACGGCCAGATGCTGATGGAGGGCCGCCCCGACGAGGTGGTGGCGCATGAGGATGTGCGCCGCTTCTATCTCGGCGAGCGGTTCAGCCTTTGACCGTCGCGTGAACGTTTTGTTTGTGTCGAAGCCCTAGCATCGCGGTCGAACGATGAAGGACCAGGGCGTTTCATGGCGTTAGGGCCACGCCTCGATCTCCGCCAGACCCAGACGCTCGTCATGACGCCGCAACTGCGTCAGGCGATCAAGCTGCTGCAATACTCCAATATCGAGGTGGCGAGCTTCGTCGAGGAGGAGCTGGAGCGGAATCCGCTGCTCGAACGCGACGACAGCGCCGAGTTGCCGAACACCGAACGTGCCGCGCCGGACCAGCTACCGGAGCGGTTCAGCGAGTCCGACCGATGCGGCGCAGTTGGCGCAGGCAGACACACTGCCCACCGAGATGGCCGCGCCGCTCGATGCCGATCTTGGCGAAACCTACGACGCGGGCGGCGTCGCCGATGGCGCGCCGCTGGTCGCGGCGATCACCGGCCGCGGCGGCGCCAGGGACTTCGACGTTGACGAGCGCGGCATCGAGGATGTCGCCGATGAGCGTCGCCCGCTGCGCGACCATCTCGGCGAGCAATTGCGGCTGTCGTTCGCACGACCCGGTCGATCGCATGATCGGCGCGCATCTGATCGCGCTGCTGTGCCCGGCCGGGCGGTTGACCGCGGAACCCGCGGCGATCGCCGACGCCATGGCGGTTCCGCTGGAACGCGTCGAAGCGGTGCGCGCACGGATGATGCGGTTCGATCCGGTCGGGCTGTTCGCACGCAGATCTGAAGGAATGCCTGGCCGCGCAGCTTGCCGAACGCAACCGGCTGGATCCGGCGATGGCGGCGCTCCTCGACAATCTCGATCTGCTCGCGCGGCGGGAGCTGCGGCGGCTTACGGCGGTCTGCGGCGTCGATGCAGAAGACCTGGCCGATATGATCACGGAAATCCGCGGTCTCGATCCGAAACCGGCAGCGAGCTATGACACGGTCGCCGGTGCAACTTGTCATCCCGGACATCCTGATGCGGCCGAGCCTGGACGATGGCTGGCTGATCGAGCTCAATCCGGACACCATGCCGCGCCTGCTGGTGAACGAGCGGTTCTATGCGCGGGTCGCACCGCGCGCGCGCAAGGAGGATCGGCTGTTCCTGGCCGAGCAGCTTGCCAGTGCGAACTGGCTGGTGCGCTCACTGCAGCAACGGGCGCAGACCATTCTGAAGGTTGCCGCCGAAATCATCCGCCAGCAGGATGGTTTCATGCGTCGCGGCGTGGCGCATCTGCGTCCGTTGATCCTGCGCGACATCGCCGAAGCGGTGGAGATGCATGAGAGCACCGTGAGCCGCGTCACGGCGAACAAGTACATCGCGACTCCGCGCGGCACCTTCGAGCTTAAGTATTTCTTCACCACGGCCATTCCAGGAACGGATGGCGAGAGCCACAGCGCAGAGGCTGTGCGCTATCGGATTCGCTCGATGATCGACGCGGAGGCCGCTGATGACATCCTGTCCGACGATGCGATCGTGGCAGCGCTGCGCGATGAAGGCGTGGACATCGCACGCCGGACCGTGGCCAAATACCGCGAGGCGCTGCGCATCCCCAACTCGGTGCAGCGCCGGCGGGAGAAAGCCGCGCTGGTCTGATCACCGGCCGCTCACTGACAGCACGGGGAGAGGCATGATGCAGATCACGGTTTCTGGCAAGCAGGTCGAATTATCGGACGCGCTGCGCACGCGCGTGTCGGATCACCTGGACGTCATCGCCAGCAAGTATTTCGACCATGCGCTGGAGGCGCAGGTCACGTTCAGCCGCGCGCGCAGCTTCTTCATCTGCGACATCAACCTGCATGCCGGTCGCGGGCTGACGCTGCGCGGCGAGGGCGAGGCGGCCGACGCCAATACCGCGTTCGATGACGCGGCCGAGCACATCGCCAAGCGGCTGCGCCGCTATCGCCGGCGCGTGAACGAGCATGCCCGCGACAGCGCCAACCGCGAGCGGCCGGAAGCGGCGCGCCAGTACATTCTGCGGCAGGAGACCGAGTCGGCTGCGTCACGGGGCGAACGGCGAGGCGCATCCCACGGTGATCGCCGAACAGGCGACCGAGATCAGCCTGCTGTCGGTCAGCGAGGCGGTGATGCGAATGGACCTCGCCGACCAGCCGGTCCTGATGTTCCGCAACACCACGACCGGCCAGCTGAACGTCGTATACCGCCGTAGCGACGGCAATATCGGCTGGATCGATCCCGCGGCCGCGTGACTTCTGACCGCCCGCCCGCATTCCGCGCGGCCGACGCTGCGTCAGGCGCGACGCCGTCAGTGCACCTGCGCCGGCACCATTTCGTGCTGCACGATCGCCGCGAGCGCCACATCGAGCCCCCCGGCAATCGCCATCGGCGTGCCATCGGCCGCGTGGATCGCGAACGCCGCGGTCCCGTTGACGACCACCGGCTTCACGTAGGCGATCTGCTGCATGCCAAGCTGCGCCAACTGCTCGGTGGAAATGTGGCGGATGTCGACGATGGCAGCCATCGCCGCCTGCTCGTCCGGTTGCTGAATGCTGTTGGTGTTCATCGTCGTGCTCCTTCCTGGCGGCGGCCTGCCGTTGCAGCTCCGACGCCTTTTGGTGATCCGGCCCGCATTTTGCGGCACCGTCGTGACCGGTCAGGCCTTATTCCTGCCCCGGTTCGCTATCGACCACCCTGACCTTCCCGCCGCCATGGCCGTTGCTGCCGCTGGCGCGGTTGATCTGGATGGTCTTCACGCGCGACTCGGGCTGCGGCCGAACAAGGTCGATATGCAGCAGCCCGTTGTCGAGCCACGCACCCTTCACCTCGATCCCCTCGGCGAGCACGAAGGCCCGCTGGAACTGCCGCGCCGCGATCCCGCGGTGCAGGAAGACACGCCCCTGGTTGTCATCCTCAGTCTGACGCCCGCGGATTACCAACTGGTTGTCTTCCTGGGTAATTTGCAGGTCATCCATGGTGAAACCGGCAACCGCGAGCGTGATACGCAGCCCCGAAGGGCCGGTCTGCTCGATGTTGTAGGGCGGATAGCCGTCGGACGAGGACTTCGATGCCCGCTCGAGCATCTGCTCGAGATGGTCGAAGCCCAGGAACAGCGGCGAGGTGAACATCCTCGTAGTCATGGCCTCCTCCTTCGAGCGAAGCGTCGCCGGAACCCGTGACGGCATTCCGGCGGACGGGAATCTTGGCAGTGATCGGCACCGGTTGCAAGGGGGCGGGACGTTGATCGCGCCCGATCCCACCGCTACATGCCCGACATGAACGCGACGGTGGAGCCCCTGCCGATCCTGGTGGTGCCGGACCCGCATCCTGAAGGCGCGGGCGAGGCCGGTCGGCGCCGGCGACATGGAGCAGGTGCGCGCGCTGGTGCCGCGCATGTTCGCCACCATGTACCGCGCTCCGGGCATCGGGCTCGCCGCGCCGCAGGTCGGCGTCGGGCTGCGCCTCGCGGTCGTCGATCTGATGCCGGACGAAAAGCCGTCGCCGATCGTGCTCATCAACCCCGAGGTGACGGCGCGCAGCCGGGAGGAGGCGACGCGCGAGGAAGGCTGCCTGTCGCTGCCCGGCCAGTATGCCGAAGTGACGCGGCCGGCGCGGGTGACGGTGCGCTACACGGACGCGGAGGGCGCGAAGCGGCAGATCGACGCGGAGGGGCTGCTGGCCGCCTGTCTCCAGCACGAGATCGACCATCTGGACGGCATTTTGTTCGTCGATCACCTCTCGGCGCTGAAGCGCAACATGATCCTGCGCCGGCTGGCCAAGGAGCTTCGCCAAAAGCGCGCCGAGGCGATGTAGCGGCATGCGCCTCGCCTTCATGGGCAGCCCGGACTTCGCCGTTCCGGCGCTGCGGGCGCTGCACGCGGCGGGGCACGAGATCGCGGCGGTGTATTGCCAGCCGCCGAAGCCGGCGGGGCGCGGCTACGCGCTGCGACCTTGCCCCGTGCAGGTTCGAGGCCGAGCGGCTGGGCCTGCCGGTGCGGACGCCGGCGCGGCTGCGCGGCGAGACCGCGGAGCAGAGCGGCTTTCGCGTCGCTCGGACTCGATGCGGCCGTGGTGGCGGCATACGGACTGATCCTGCCGCAGGCGATGCTGGAGGCACCGCGCCGCGGCTGTCTGAACATCCACGCCAGCCTGCTGCCGCGCTGGCGGGGAGCCGCGCCGATCCAGGCCGCGGTGCTGGCCGGCGACGCCGAGACCGGCGTCACCATCATGCAGATGGATGCCGGGCTGGACACCGGCCCGATGCTGCTGCGCGAGGCGGTGCCGATCACCGCAACCACGACCGCGGCGGAACTGCACGACACGCTGGCGGAACTGGGCGCGCAGGCTGATCCTGCGCGCGCTGGCCGAGCAACCGGTGCCGGTGCCGCAGCCGGACGACGGCGTGACCTATGCGCCCAAGCTGACGCGCGAAGCGGGCCGCATCGACTGGACGCGCGACGCCGCCGCGATCGAGCGGCAGGTCCGCGCATTCGATCCCTGGCCAGGCACGTTCACCACGCTGCGCGGCGCGACGCTGAAGGTGCTGGCGGTGCAGCCGGCGGCCGGGTCGGGCCCACCCGGCACGGCACTGGACGACCGGCTGACGGTCGCCTGTGGCGCCGGCGCCCTTCGGCTGACACGGGTCCAGTTGGGCGGCCGCCCGGCCATGGCAGCCGATGCCTTCCTGCGCGGCCACCCGAGTGCCGGCAGGAACGCTGCTGGCCGGATGACCACCGAACCCAGGCCAGACCTCCCCCTCCCCTCGCGGGAGGGGTTGGGGGGAGGGGGCGTGGACCTCGCCACCCCTCCCTCGACTCCACTTCCATCACGACATGACCCGCTGGGCCCTCCGGCTGGAGTACGACGGCGCCCCGTTCGTCGGCTGGCAGCGCCAGTCCACCGGACTGTCCGTCCAGGAGGTGCTGGAAACCGCCGCCGCGAAGCTGAACCACGGCGCGCCGGTGGCCAGCACCGTCGCCGGCCGCACCGACGCCGGCGTGCATGCCTCAGGCCAGGTCGCGCAACTCCATCTGCCCGACACGCTCGCGGCCGCGAAGGTCCGCGATGCACTGAACTTCCACATGAAGCCGCATCCCGTCGTCGTGCTCGACGTCGCGCCGGCACCCGACGGCTGGAACGCCCGCTTCTCGGCGATCGGCCGCGCCTACCGTTACCGCATCCTGAACCGCCGCGCCCGCCCTGCCCTGCTGGTCCGGCCGGGTCTGGCACGTGCCGGCCGACCTCGACGCCGACGCCATGCATCGTGCGGCGCAGAGCCTGCTCGGCCGGCACGATTTCTCCTCCTTCCGCGCCGCCGCCTGCCAGGCGAACAGCCCGCTGCGCACGCTCGATCGCCTGGATGTGCGGCGCGACGGCGACATCATCGAGATCGTCGCCGCGGCGCGCAGCTTCCTGCACCACCAGGTGCGCAACATGGTGGGCACGCTGAAGCTGGTCGGCGACGGAAGCTGGCCGGTGGATCGCGTCGCCGCGGCGCTGGCGGCGCGCGACCGTTCGGCGGCCGGTCCAACCGCGCCGGCGGATGGGCTTTGCCTGACCGCCGTGCGCTACCGGCAGGATCCGTTTTCCGCCTCGCCCTGACCATCGGTTGGTGACATGCCTTCGAGCGACATAACATGCAACACTTCGGGGCGAAGTGGAGCACGCCATGGCCAAAGTACTTGTCATCGAAGACGACGATGGGACCGCGGAAGAAATCGTTACGGCGCTGGATGATCGGGGATACATGCTGGATCGCGCCGCCGACGGAACCGAGGGATTGCAGCGTGCCCGTTCCGGCGGATGGGACGTGCTGGTGGTTGACCGGATGCTCCCCGGTCTGGACGGGCTGAGTGTCGTCGAGACGTTGCGCGGCGAAGGGATCAGGACGCCTGTGCTGGTGCTGAGCGCTCTCAACGCGGTCAATGACCGCGTGCGCGGCCTGCGCGCTGGCGGCGACGACTATCTCGCCAAGCCCTTCGCGCTGTCGGAGCTGGCGGCGAGACTGGAGGCGTTGCTGCGCCGCCCCGCGGAGCCACGCGAGACCTTGCTCCATGTCGGGCCCCTCGAACTGGACCTGCTGGCCAGAACCGCCAGCCGCGGCCGGCGGGAGCTTGAACTTCTGCCCCGCGAATTCCAGTTGCTCGAATACATGATGCGACGCGAGGGTCAGGTTCTGACACGGGCCATGTTGCTGGAAAACGTGTGGAACTATCGGTTCGTGCCGCAGACCAATCTGGTGGACGTGCATATCGGTCGGCTCCGCCGCAAGGTGGACGGCCCAGACGAACCGCCGATGATCCTGAGTGTGCGCGGTTCCGGGTTCATGTTGCGTGCGCCTGCCTGAATTCGTCCAGTCGACCACCTTTCGCTGGGCACTGGCTGTCGCAGGTGCATTCGGTGTCTGCACGCTGCTGCTGTTCGGCTTCGTCTACTGGCAGACCTCGATCTACGTCACCGAGAACCTCGACGCGATCATCATCGCCGCTGCCCGGCTGAACACTCCCGACGGCGCGCGACCAGGAGCTGAAGTTCGTCATGGGGCGCCTGGAGGAAGATCCGCGCCGGGTCAAACTGGCCGAGCTGTTCGCTTCGGACGGAGCGCCGATCGCGGGGAACGTCGAAGCAATGCCCACCGGACTGCCGGTCGACGACATGCCGCATACCACCAAGCTGGTGCGCGTGGATATCCGAGGGCGCGAGTTGCAGTCCGCCCGCGTCATCGCCCGTCGGCTGCCGTCCGGCGATATCCTCCTGATTGGCCACGATGCCGGTGACCTGCGTCAGATCGGCCAGGTCGTCGCCCGTTCCCTCGGGCCTCGGCCTGCTTCCCGCGGTCTGTCTGGCGCTGTTGACGGGAACCTGGCTCAGCAAGCGCGCACAGCGCCGGATCGATGAGATGAACCGCCAGGTCCAACTGGTTGTCGGCGGCGAACTCAAGGAACGGCTGCCGATCGGCGGCCATGACGATCCGCTCAACCGACTGGCCAGGATCGTCAACGGCATGCTGGATCAGATCGAGCGGCTGATCGGCGAACTGTCGAGCGTCGGCGATGACATCGCACATGACCTTCGCACACCGCTCACCCGCGTTCGGGCAATTCTGGAACGCGGGCGCGACAACGCGCGGACACTTCAGGACCTGTCGGCAACCACCGATCGTGCGATCGCCGGCCTCGATCAGTCACTGGCGATCATCACCGCGCTATTGCGGATCGCCGAGATCAACCACAGTCGCCGGCATGCCGGCATGGCAACCGTGCAACTCGCCGAAATCCTGCGCGCGGTGCATGAGCTTTATCATCCGATCGCTGAAGACAAAGGCGTGTCGCTGCTGCTTGATCTGACCGAGGCTGCTTCCGTGTCCGGCGATCACGACCTGCTGCTCGAGGCCGTGGCAAATCTGGTCGACAACGCCGTGAAGTTCACCCCGTCGCATGGTTCCGTGGCGCTTCGTCTGCTGCGCCGTCCTGAGGGACCGGTGGTGCGCGTCGAGGACACCGGGCCGGGCATCGGCGATGCGGAACGCGAAGCGGTGTTCACCCGCTTCTACCGCTCGGACAGAAGCCGTCACGAGGCTGGGGTTGGGCTTGGCCTGAACCTGGTCGCGGCGATCGTGAAGCTGCACGGGTTCAGCCTGGCGATCGTGGACGGGCCCGGCTGCCGGATCGAAATCGCCTGCCGCGCCGCGTGAACCAAGCCAGCATGATGCCGGCCAGGTTCGCCGCGTTGCGGCAATCGGATCGTCAGCCGCCCTGCTGGTAGGTGGCGGTGGTGGGCGCGGTGAAGGAGTGGTCGGCATAGCCGAGGAGGTGGCGGTCGGCTGCGGTCTGGGTCTGATAGCCGTTGACCGCTACGTTGTTGGGGATCGCCCCGGGAGCTGTGGGAACCACGCCAGGAAGTTCGCTGAAAAACGTGTTCGCGACCGCTCCGCCCTCGTCATCTCCTGAGTCCGCATAGGCTACACCCGCTCCGATGCTAAGCATCGCGGCGGCGGCCAGAAGTATTGTCTTCATCAGCTTATCCTTTTCCGTAGAGTGCCTGAAAGGCGAGCGCCTTCAGACACAGCCGACTATGGCCGCCTGCATTCGACATTTCGACTAAAGACGGATTTAGTTCTTTAAATTCGAATTTAGTGTGCGCCGGCGGATCGTGACGCTGAGCCCGCGATCACCCGTTCCGGAACGTGTAGCCGTAGCCGTTCAGGGCGGGAGCGCCGCCCAGATGCGCGTAGAGCAGCCTGGACCCCTTCGGGAAAAATCCGTTGCGAATCAGGTCGATCAGCCCCTGCATCGACTTTCCCTCGTAGACCGGGTCGGTGATCATGCCCTCGAGGCGCGCGCACAGCCGGATCGCCTCCAGCGTCTCCTTCGACGGCACGCCGTAGCAGGGGTAGGCGTAGTCCTCCAGCAGGACGATATCGTCCGCAACGATGTCCTTGCCGCCGACCAGGGCAGCAGTGTTCCGCGCGATTTCGAGCACCTGCGCCTTGGTCTGCGCCGGGGTGCCGGAGGCGTCGATGCCGATGACGTTGCGCGCGCGGCCGTCCGCGGCGAAGCCCACCACCATGCCGGCATGCGTCGAGCCGGTGACGGTGCACACGACGATATAGTCGAAGCGCAGGCCCATCGCGGCCTCCTGCGCCCGCACCTCCTCGGCGAACCCGACATAGCCGAGACCGCCGAACTTGTGCACCGATGCGCCGGCCGGAATGGCGTAAGGCTTGCCACCCTTGGCGCGCACCTCGTCGAGCGCCGCCTTCCAGCTGTCGCGGATGCCGATGTCGAAGCCGGCGTCCACCATGCGGGTCTCGGCGCCCATGATGCGCGACAGCATGATGTTGCCGACCCGGTCGTAGACCGCGTCCTCATGCGGCACCCAGCTTTCCTGGATCAGCAGGCACTTCATGCCGAGCTTCGCCGCCACCGCCGCGACCATGCGCGTGTGGTTGGACTGCACCCCGCCGATGGAGACCAGCGTATCGGCGTTGGAGGCGATCGCGTCGGGCACGATGTATTCGAGCTTGCGCAGCTTGTTGCCGCCGAACGCCAGGCCCGAGTTGCAGTCCTCGCGCTTGGCGTAGATTTCCACCTCGCCGCCGAGGTGTTTGGTGAGCCGCGACAGATGCTCGATCGGCGTGGGACCGAAGGTCAGGGGGTAGCGCGGGAACTGGGAAAGCATGCGGGTCCTGGCTAAATCTTCGCCGCCATTCTCTGCTTCCTGCCAGTGCCGACTAAGCCTGGCCACGGGTCAAGGTCGCCAACGGAACAGGCGGCGCATTACCTGCATCAACGCAACGCGATCTCGCATATCGACGCCGCGACACCGAAGCGCCCTACCCTACCGGCCGCGAACGCCGCCCCGACCGCCGCCAGCAGCACGCCGATCGCCACGTCCAGCGCCACCAGCCCCGCCGCGGCGACAAACCCAATGCCCAGCGTCAGCCGGAACGACGAACCATTCCAGCCACAGCGCCCAGCCGAGCCCGACCAGCTGCGCCGCCTCGTCGAGCGGCGCCGGCGCACCCAGCAGCCCCGGAATGCTGAACACCACCAGCAGCAGGTACTGCACCACGTTGCACCAGTTCCACAGCGCGATGCAGCGCGGCCAGCGCTCGCTCAGGCCCATCGCGCCGACCAGCCGGTACGACAGCACGGCAAACCCGCACCAGCCGACGCCATAGGACAGCAGGTCCAGCGCGAACACATGCGCCGCATGCGGCGGCATGCCCGCCGCTCGTCCAGGCCAGCAGTCGCAGGCAGACGAATGCCGGCAGGCAGATCGCGGCCGCCCAGAAGCTGCGCGCCGCGCCGGCCATGTCGGCCTCGACATAGCGCACCCCCTCCGCCCGTCCGCGCGCCAGCAGCCAGCGCAGCATGCAGCCCAGAGGACACCGCCGATGCCGATGCTCATTTCTCGCCAAGCCCGCCGTCGCCGATCAGCGCCAGCATGCGCGGTCCCAGCACCAGCAGCACCGTGGCGAAATTCACCCCAAGCACCAGAAGCGCCGCGCGCATGCGCGACAGGCCGAGACCGTGGCGGGCCAGGAACCAGTGCAGCCACAGGCCATACGCCACCAGGCCCAGCACGACGCCGGCACTCGCGACCGCGCGTGGCAGGCCGAGCGCCGGCCAGGACCCCAAGCACCACCAGCAGCAGGGTGCCGATCACGGGTATCACCCATTGGCACCAGTTGAACGCTGTGGCGAAACGCAGCCACGCGTTCTGTCTGCCCCACAGCCGCGCGACCTCGAACGACAGCACCGGCGGCGCCACCAGCGCGCACAGCGTCGCCAGCAGATCGGCAAGCGCGGTCAGGCCGCCGCCGCCCAGCAGCATCAGCACGCCACCCACCAGCGGAAAGGCGACCAACGGCGCCAGGCTCGCCAGGAATGCGTCGCGCGTCGCGCCGAACTGCCGGATACCGTCGGCGCGGCCGCGGGCAAGGCGGAGGACGCCGAGTAACGATGTTGCCAGGCTGCGGACGGCGGCCGCGCGCGTGTGGCCGCTCATGCCAGAAAGGCCGCGAGGATGCCGCGATAGATGCGCGCGAGGTCGCGCAGTTCGGCGACCGGAACGCGCTCGTCCACCTGGTGCATGGTGGCGCCGACCAGGCCGAACTCCGCCACCGGACAGTAGCGCGCGATGAAGCGCGCATCCGAGGTGCCGCCGCCGGTGTCGAGCTTCGGCTCCACGCCGCTCGCGTCGCACGATCGCCTGGCGCAGCGTGTTCACCAGCTCTCCGGGTTCGGTCAGGAACGACTCGCCGCTGATCGCGATGTCCAGGTCGAAGCGCTCGGCATGCTGCGCGATCACCGCGCGCAGCCAGGCCGACAGCGCGGCGCCGGTGTGGTCGCTGTTGAAGCGGATGTTCAGCATCGCGCTGGCCGAGGCCGGGATCACGTTGGTCACCGGATTGCCGACATCGATGCTGGTGAACTGCAGGCTCGACGGCTGAAACCAGTCGTTGCCGGCGTCGAGCGGCGCCGCGGTCAGGGCATCGGCGATGCGGATCAGCCGATGCACCGGGTTGTCGGCGCGCTGCGGATAGGCGACGTGGCCCTGCGTGCCGTGCACTGTGATCTTCGCGTTCAGGCTGCCGCGGCGGCCGATCTTCACCATGTCGCCGAGCGTCACCGGGCAGGTCGGCTCGCCCACGATGCAGAAGTCGGGGATCTGGCCGTTGGCCTGCATCCATTCCAGCACGCGCACCGTGCCATCGACCGCGGGACCTTCCTCGTCGCCGGTGATCAGCAGGCTGATCGAGCCGCGCGGCGGCCCGTCGGCCAGGTGCTGCGCCGCGGCCGCGACGAAGGCCGCGATGGCGCCCTTCATGTCGCAGGCACCGCGGCCATAGAGCATGCCGTTGCGCACCTCGCCGGCGAACGGATCCGACTGCCAGTTCGCGTCGCCGACCGGGACGACGTCGGTATGGCCGGCGAAGCAGATATGCGGCGATCCGGTGCCGATGCGGGCGAACAGGTTGTCGATCTCGCCGTAACGCAGCGGTGTGACGGTAAAGCCGAGCTGCCGCAGAGCGTCGGCCAGCACTGTCTGTGCGCCGGCATCCGCGGGCGTGACCGAGGCACAGCGGATCAGCGCCTGCGCCAGGGGAAGGGGGTCATGCAGATCGGTCACAGATCAATCGCGCAACAGCTCGTTGATCGAGGTCTTCGCCCGCGTCTGCTCATCCACCGTCTTGACGATCACGGCGCAGTACAGCGATGGCCCGGGCGAGCCATCCGGCAACGCCCGCCCCGGCAGCGATCCCGGCACCACCACCGAATACGGCGGCACCCGCCCGATATGGATTTCGCCCGTCGCGCGATCGACCACCTTGGTCGAAGCGCCGATGAACACGCCCATCGACAGCACGCTGCCGCGCTCCACCACCACGCCTTCGGCGACCTCCGACCGTGCGCCGACGAAGCAGTCGTCCTCGATGATCACCGGATTGGCCTGCAGCGGCTCCAGCACGCCGCCGATGCCGACGCCGCCGGACAGGTGGCAGTTGGCGCCGATCTGCGCGCAGCTTCCCACCGTCGCCCAGGTATCCACCATCGTGTTCCGCCCGACATAGGCGCCGACATTGACGAAACTCGGCATCAGCACCGCGCCCGGCGCGACATAGGCCGACCGCCGCACCACCGCGCCGGGCACCGCGCGGAAGCCCGCCTCGCGGAAGCGGTTCTCGCCCCAGCCGGCGAACTTCAGCGGCACCTTGTCCCACACCGGCGCGCCGCCCGGCCCCTCCATCGCCGTCGAATCCGTCAGCCGGAACGACAGCAGCACCGCCTTCTTCAGCCACTGGTTGACCTGCCAGCCGGACCCGGTCGGCTCGGCCACGCGCGCGGCACCGGAGTCGAGCAGGTCGAGCGCCGCCTCCACCGCCCCACGCGCCGCGCCGCCGGTCGCCGACGACAGCGACTCTCGCCGTTCCCACAGTTCCTCGATCGGCTGCTGCAGCGCGTGCTGGCTCATGCGGCAAAATCCTCGGTCGAATGCGCCGCCGGACCATGCGCAGCGGCCTGGAACCTGTCAACGCGGTCGGCAACGCTTCGTTAGCCCGGATAGCGTTTAATGCGCCGATCCGGGACAGGACGTTTGGCGTCATGACCGATACGATCGCCGAAATCCCGCACACGCCCGGGACCGATGCGACCCTGCGCCGCGCCCTGCTCGACAGCCGCCAGCGCTGGCGCGACCTGGTGATCACCGCCGCGGATCTCGCCTATGAGACCGATGCATGGGGCCGTTTCGTGTTCGTCATGCCCGACCCGGCACTCGGCTGGAGCTGCCTCGACCCTGATCGGCCAGCCCGCCGAGCTGCTGCTGGCCGGCGGCATCGGTGCGAATGGCTTCAACCCGTTCCGCGTCACCACGCCGGTGCGCCGGCGCGGCGCCTGGCTCAAACGCGCCGACGGCAGCTCCGTGCTGCTCGCGTTCTCCGCTGCGCCGCTGCTCGACGCCGAGGGGCGCATCGTGGGCACGCGCGGAATGGGCATCGACTGGACCGAGTTCGACGAGAACGCCGGACACGTGGCGGCGTCGCTGCGCCGCGGGGAGGTGCTGGATCATATCCTCTGGCGCATGGGCCACGAGGTGCTGGCCCCACGCATGATGCAGGCGGCGTTGGACGCGCTGATGAACGCGCTCGGCGCGGAGGGCGCTGCGGTGATCGAACTGCGCGGCGATGCAGGCGCAGTGCTGGTCCACCGCGCCGGCGGCGGCGCCGATGAATTGCTGGCAGAGGCGTCCGCGTTGCTCGCGGCACAAGACCAACCGGTGGTCGCCACTGCCAAGAGCGGCAGGCCGATCCTGGTCGCCGCCTGCCATACACGCTTCGGCGCCAACGCCGGTGTGGCACTCTGGCGCTCGCCCGGTTCGCGCGGCTGGGACGACGAAGACAGCCTGCTGATCAACGCCGCAGCCAGTCTGATCCGAATGGTCCTCGAACATGAGGCGATCCAGCAGGAGATGGCGCGCCAGGCACGGACCGATCCGTTGACCGGCTTGCTGAACCGGCGCGCCTTCCTCGAGGAGTTGGCCCGCCACATCGACCGGCTCGATCGCGAGGAGCAGCCGGGAACGCTGCTGTTCGCCGACCTCGATTACTTCAAGCCGGTGAACGACCGGCTCGGCCACGAGATAGGCGACCAGGTGCTGGTGCGCACTGCCGATGTCCTGCGCGGCACCGTGCGGCCGAGCGACCTCGTCGCACGGCTCGGCGGAGACGAGTTCGCACTTTGGTTGAACGGCGCGGACCACATGACCGCGGCCGAGCGCGCCGAGCACCTCTGCACGGAGCTGCCGAACGCAGCTGCGCGAGATCGCCTGCGACAGCGGGCCGACGCCCACGGTGTCGATAGGCATCGCCACGCGTGAGGCCGCCAGTCATGAGCCGATGGACAGCCTGCTGCGCCGGGCGGACCAGGCGATGTACGAGGTCAAGCGCGCCGGTCGCGGCCATTGGCGTGTCGCACGCGAGGCGATTGCGTGATCCCGGATCGACCCGACGCCGCACCCGAAGACGAAGCGGCTCGGGTTCGCCTGAGCGCCCGCACCGCCACCGAGGCCGACGTGCTGTTCGATCTGGCGAACGACACCTCCGTCACAGTCCGCGCGGCGTTGGCGCTGAACACCGCCGCGCCACCGCGGGCGAACGAGGTGCTCGCCGCCGATAGCGATGAGCGGGTGCGCATCCTGCTGGCGCGCAAGCTGACCGCACTGGTACCCGGCCTCTCGGCGGCAGAGCATGCCCGGCTGCATCGGGAAACCTGGGACACCTTGAAGGCAATGGTCGCGGACGAGGCCGTACGGGTTCGCGCGGTCATCGCCGAAGCGGTCAAGGAACTGCCGGATGCGCCGCGCGAACTGATCCGCCGCCTCGCACATGACACCGAAGCATCGGTCTTCGAGCCGGTCATTCGACTGTCGCCGCTGCTGACCACCGAAGATCTGGTGACCTTGGTGGTGATGGCACCGGCCGCAGGCACCGTGCTCGCCGTCGCGGGGCGCGCGGCGCTGGAGCCGGCGGTATCCGATGCAATCGCGGCGACCGCCGATGACGCGGCAATCCGTGCTCTGCTCGCCAACCCGGCGGCGCAGATTCGCGAAGCAACGCTCGACGCCCTGGTCGCACGGTCGATCGACCACCCCGACTGGCATGAGCCGCTGGTGCGGCGCCCTTCGCTGCCGCCGCGCTCCGCGAACATGCTGTCCGAGCTCGTGGCGACGCATCTGCTGGCCGAACTCGCCGCACGTGCCGATCTCGCGCCACCTCTGGCCGAGGAGTTGCGCCGTCGCATTGCGGTTCGGCTGGCAGCGGATGTCCCGGAGCCCGTCGGCGCCAATGGACACGACGGCAGCGGAAGCCCTGGCGCAGGCCCGCGAAGTCGCCATGCAAGGCGAGTTGTGCGAGGAGACCTTGCTTGCGGCGGCTCGGCGAGGCGACGTCGCGCTATGCGGCGGCGTTATTGGCCGTGGCCGCCGGCACGCCAATTTCGGTGGTGGACCGCGCCTCGTCGCTGCGCAGCGCCAAGGGACTGGTAAGCCTTGTCTGGAAGGCGGGGTTCACCATGCGCGTCGCGGTCGCAATGCAGACTTTGCTCGCGCGGCTGGCACCCGAAGCCGTGCTGACCGCCGGACCGCCGGGCGGCTTCCCGCTGGCCGTCGAGGAAATGCGCTGGCAATTGGACTTTCTCGGACGCATGGGACGCTGAACCGGAGCTCATGCCGCAACTCGTGCAGCCACCTCCGCCTCCGCTTCGCGCACGGCAGCGATCGTACGCGGCAGGCTGGACGGGTTGACGCTGATCGAATCGATCCCGAGCCCCGCGAGAAACCGGGCGATCTCTGGATAGTTCGCCGGCGCTTCGCCGCATATGCCGACGTGGCGGCCATTGCGCCTGGCGCCTGCCACCGCAAGCCGCAGCATCTCCAGCATGCCCGGATCACGCTCATCGAAGTCGAACGCCACGATCTCCGAGTCGCGATCCACCCCAAGCGTCAGTTGCGTCAGATCGTTCGAGCCGATCGAGAACCCGTCGAACACCGCGGCGAAAGCGTCGATCTGGATGACGTTGTTCGGGATCTCGCACATCACGTAGATCTCGAGACCGCCGATACCCCGTCGCAGTCCGTGCCGCGCCATCGCCTCGATCACCTGCTCGGCTTCCGCCACGCGTCGGCAGAACGGCACCATGATGCGAAGATTGCGCAGCCCCATCTGCTCGCGCACGCGACGCAACGCCTCGCATTCCAGCGCGAACCCGTCGGCATAGGCAGGGTGCGCGTAACGCGACGCGCCACGGAACCCGAGCATCGGATTGGCTTCCTTCGGCTCGAACGCGGCGCCGCCGAGAAGCTGGGCGTATTCGTTGGTCTTGAAGTCGGACAGCCGGATGATCACCGGCTTCGGCCAGAATGCCGCGGCGATCGTGCCGACACCTTCCGCCAGCGTGCGGACGAAGAACTCGCGCGGCGAACTGGCATTGCGGCTGAGCGATGCGATGCGCGCGCGTTCCGCGCCGTCGAGCCTCTCCGGATGCACCAGCGCCATCGGATGCACGCCGATATGCTCGCTGATGATGAACTCCATCCGCGCCAGGCCCACGCCGGCGTTCGGCATCATCGCGGTGCGGAACGCCAGATCGGGATTGCCGAGATTGACCATGATGTGGGTGCGCGGCAACTCCAGCGCGCTGGCCGGCAGGCGCGTCACCTCGAACGGAATCTCGCCGTCGTATACCTGGCCGACCTCGCCGCCGGCGCAGGACACGGTGACGCGCTGGCCCGTCCGCAGCGTCGCCGTCGCCGCTCCGCTCCCCACCACCGCCGGGACGCCAAGTTCCCGCGCAACGATCGCGGCATGGCAGGTGCGCCCGCCGCGGTCGGTCACGATGGCGCCGGCAGTCTTCATCACCGGTTCCCAGTCAGGGCTGGTGGAGCTTGCCACAAGCACTTCGCCAGGACGGAAGTCGTTGAGGTCCTGGGCGCCGGCGATCACCCGCACCGTGCCGGAGCCGATCTTCTCGCCGACCGCCTTGCCGCTGACCAGCACCCTGCCCTCACCGGTCAGCGCGTAGCTCTCGAACGCCTCGCCGGTGCGCCGCGACGCAACCGTCTCCGGCCGCGCCTGCACGATATACAGCCTGCCGTCCACGGCATCCTTGGCCCATTCGATGTCCATCGGCACGGGATGGCCGGCCTGAGCGGAATAGTGCTGCTCGATGCGGATCGCGGTATCGGCCAATGTCAGCACCTCTGCGTCGTCGATGCAGAAGCGCGAGCGCGCCGCTTCGGTCATGACCTGGTCGCGCGTCGTGGAGCCGACATGGCCTTGCGCCAGCCGCAAGGCGAACTGCTTCTGACCCAGAGAGCGTCGCAGCACGGCGCGATGGCCGCTCAGGAAGGTCGGCTTGTGCACGTAGAACTCGTCAGGATCGACCTTGCCCTGCACGACATTCTCGCCGAGCCCGTAAGCGCCGGTGATGAACACGACATCGCGGAAGCCGGACTCGGTGTCGAGGGTGAAGATCACGCCGCTTGCGGCCATGTCCGAGCGCACCATCTTCATCACGCCAACCGACAGCGCGACCTTGAAATGGTCGAAGCCGTTGTTGACCCGATAGACGATCGCGCGATCGGTGAACAGCGAGGCGAAGCAGAGGCGGCAGGCCTCGAACAGATCACCGGCACCGCTGATGTTCAGGTAGCTCTCGTGCTGGCCGGCGAAACTGGCGGTCGGCAGGTCTTCGGCGGTCGCCGAACTGCGCACCGCGACCGCGACGTTGTCGCCGTACTGCGCCTCAAGCGTGCGGTAGGCCTCCGCGATCGTCCGGGACAGGTCGTCGGTTCCGGTCGCGTCGTAGACGATCCGGCGTGCCTGCTCCGCCCGCTGCGCCAGCAGCGCCACGTCGGTGACGTCGAGGCCGTCGAGCAACGCATGCAGCCGGGGCCAGGCGCCGGCCGCGGTGAGTGCATCCCGGTATGCGTCGGCCGTCAGGGCGAACCCGTTCGGAACGCGCACACCGGCCTCGCCGAGTTCGCCGTACAGCTCGCCCAGCGACGCGTTCTTGCCGCCGACCAGCGGTACGTCGGCCAGCCGCAATGTCGCGAACCATCGGACGTTGCGCGGTTCAGAGGCCATCGGTTGGCTCCCCTTGGCGAGGTGGTTCATTCAAATCATGCATAAACGCCCCTTTTCCCCAGCTGGGCATTGATTTGGGTCAAAGCGGCAGCAGCAATTCGGCGCCTAACCTTTGTTTTGTCAGGCGTTGGAGGGCGAAATGGCCAAGGCAGAACGAGAACATGACAGGGACATCGGGTCACGTGGACGGCGGATGTGGCGCGAAGCCGGCAGGCCCGAAGGCCGCGAAGCCGAATATCTGGAACTGGCGCGCGAACTTCAGGCATTCGTCGACCATCCGGGCGCCGGGCTGTTGCCCAACCCCATGATTGAGCATCCGCAGCCGGCAGCGACCGATGAGCCCGTCGAGGAAGCCGAACTGCTGGAGAACCTGGGCGAGTTTCCCGGACGGACGGATCAGGGCGACCGGGTGCCGGCGCCGATGACCAAGCGGAAGGCCCGCGCCTACCTGCGCCGCAGTTGACCGCTATGGCCGAGCCGGGCTCGGCCAGTTCGGCCGGTCCAGCGGGTCGATGACCCGTGGGCGGTCCATATGATCCTCCACCGCCCGGACGCCCGGAACATTCTCGGCCGCCACCACCAGCGCCTGACGCAGCGTCTCATCCGGCACGACGCCCCACAGATGCACGACGCCGTCGCGCACCACGGCGTTGATCGCACCGGGGGCCACCGGCCCATGCCTGACGGCGCAACTCGGCGTAGAACGCATCGCGGATGGTCCTGTCGTCCGTCGCGACTGCCGGCGCCGACAACGTAATGGCCAACGCCTGCAACAGGTTGCGCCGGCTGACGATGCCGACCAGCCTGCCCTCACGCGTCACCGGCACGCGCTTGATGCGCCGCGTCTCCAGGATGTGCGCAACCTCCGCGATCGGCGTGGTGTCGGCCACGGTCACCACGTCGCGCGTCATGATCTCGGCCGCCTTGCGGCCATGCGACCGGGTGTAGTCGGCGGCCAGCCGGTCCGCGGAGGCCACCAGCTCGAGCCAGCGCGACGGAGGCGGCTCGGTCCCGGTCTCTGCACGGCGCAGCAGGTCGCCTTCGCTGACGATGCCGACGATGCGGCCGTCCTCGACGATCGGCAGCGCGCTGATCTGGTTGTCCAGCATCAGGCGTACCAGCTCGGACAGTGGCGTTTCAGGGGTGGCTGAAGATCACATCCGGCGTCATGACATCGGCGGCGTGCATCGTGCTGCTCCTTGGCGACATGCGTTGGACTTAGCGGCGGATGCGACGCGTGCATTGACCCAGGTCAATCTGGCAGTCTGCGCCGGCGCCCGTGGCTTGAACCTCGTCTGGCTTCGTGCCGATACTGTGTCGATAAACAGGGAGGGAAATATGGCCGGGATCGCCGCAACACCGTTCACACGCCGCGCAGCGATGCGCGTGGGGCTCGCCGCCGTGGCCGCGCCCGCCGTGCTGCGCCAGGCGCGCGGCGAGACGCCCATCCGCATCGGCATGCCGGTCGCCCTCACCGGCCCCGCCGCCGAAATCGGCGAGCAGATGCGCCGCGGCGCGGAGTTCTGGGCCAAACAGGTGAACGCCAAGGGCGGATTGCTCGGACGGCAGATCGAATTGCATGTCGAGGACACCACCGGCGATCCCGCCACCTGCGTGCGCAAGGCACAGCTTGTCGTTGAGCGCGATGACTGCCACCTGCTGTTCGGCATGGTGCTGTCGTCCGAGGCGCTGGCGGTGGTGCCGAAGCTCGCCGAATGGAACGCGATCTTCATGTCGTCGGACAATGGCGACGGACGGCTGACCGGTTCGTCATTCGTGCCCAACTTCTTCCGCGCCAACATCTCCGGGCCGATGGAGACACGCGTGATCTCGCTGTGGCTGCGCCGCGGCGAGATGCAGAACTTCTACGCGCATCGGCATGGACTATGCCTGGGGACACAACAGCATCGACGTGTTCCAGGATGAGGTGAAGAAGGCGAAGAAGAATTTCGTCGGCTCGGTGTTCTCGCCGATCGGCACGAAGGACTTTTCGACCTACATCACCAAGATCCGTCAGGCCGGCGCCGATGCGTGCTTCATCGTGATGCAGGGCGCCGACAACAACGCGTTCCTGTCGCAGGCGCGCGAGTATCGCCTGGCCGACAAGGTGCAGCTGCTCACCTCGATCGTCGATCTGAACAGCATCCATGCGGTCGGCGATGCGGCGCTCGGGCTGGTCGGTTCGACGCGCTACGTCTTCACCATCGACAATCCGGCGAACAAGGCCTTCGTCGAGGCGTGGCGGAAGGAATATGGCGCCGAGCCGGACGTGTTCGAGGGCGAGCAGTGGCAGGCGTGCCAGCTTCTCCAGGCCGGGATCGAGAAGGCGAACAGCATCGAGACCGACAAGCTGCGTGCCGCGCTGGAAACCGCCGCGGTGGACTCGATCAAGGGCCACGTCGCCATCCGCGCCTGCGACCACCAGGCGGTGCAAGGCGGCTACATGGTGAAGGTCGTGAAGCCGGAAGGCTTCAAGACGCCGGTGCCGCAGATCATCGCGACCTATCCTGGCGACGAGGTCACACCAGCCTGCCGGCAGATGACCTTCGATAGTTGACCGTACCGCCCAACCTATCCTCCCCCTCCCCTTGCGGGAGGGGGTTGGGGGAGGGGGCAGCGCGTTGTCCCCCGGCCCCCTCGCCCCAACCCCCTCCCGCGAGGGGAGGGGGAAGCGCTGATGGACTTCCTCGGCTTCCTCATCACCCAGTGCCTCAACGCGCTGTCGCAGGCGGCGCTGCTGTTCTTCCTCGGCGTCGGCCTGACGCTGATCTTCGGCATCATGCGCATCGTGAACTTCGCGCACGGCGCGTTCTTCATGCTGGGTGCCTATGTCGGCTATTCCGCGGTCGCACGTCGTCGGCAACTTCTGGGCGGCCCTCATCATCGCGCCCCTGCTGGTCGGCGGCTTCGGTGCCGCGTTCGAACTCGGCATCCTCCGCCGGCTCTACCGCCGCGATCACAGCGCCTTCCTGATGGTGACCTTCGGCCTCACGCTGATCATGGGCGAGGCGATCCGCCTGATCTGGGGCGTCGACGCGCTGGAGGTCCCCGCGCCATCGGCGCTTTCCGGCATCGTCTTCATCCTCGACGAACCGTTCCCGATCTACCGCCTGTTCCTCGCCGGCGCCGGCATCGTGGTGGCGATCGCCATGTGGCAGTTCCTCGAGCGCACGCGACTGGGCCTGCTGATCCGCGCCACGTCGCAGAACGCCGAGATGGTGCACGCGCTCGGCACCGACGTGCGCCTGGTGCGCTCCGCGGTGTTCGGCATCGGCTGTGGCCTGGCCGGCATCGGCGGCGTGCTCGCGGCACCGCTGGTGACCGCCTCGCTCGCCATGGCGCCGAACGCGGTGATCGACACCTTCGTCATCGTCATCATCGGCGGCATGGGCAGTTTCCTCGGTTCCGCGATCGGCGCACTGCTGGTCGCGTTCGTGCAGGTGTTCGGCACCTACTACTTCCCGGACCTCGCACTCGCGCTCATGTATCTCGTCATGCTCACCGGTGCTGGTCGTTCGCCCCGGCGGCCTGCTCGGCAAGGAATCGTGAATGCGATTCTGGCGCGGACTCGCTGCCGTCGCATGCCTGCTTGCGCTCGCGCCCGCCGGCCTGCCGCCCTACGCGATGACGCTGCTGACCGAGGCGCTGATCCTCGGCCTGTTCGCCATGAGCCTCGACCTGATGGTCGGCTATACGCGGCTGCTGTCGTTCGGGCACGCGGCGGCGTACGGTCTCGGCGCCTATACCTGCCGGCAATCTGCTGCTGCACACCGACATTCCGCTGGTGTTCGCCGTGCCGCATCGCCGCGGCGTTCAGCGGCATCGTGGCGATCGGCGTCGCCTGGGTGTGCACGCTGGCGTCCGGCGTTTCGTTCTCCATGCTGACGCTCGCGTTCGCGCAATTGCTCTACGCGGTGGCCTTCAAGTGGACACCGGTCACCGGCGCCTCCGACGGATTGGCGGGCATTCCGCGCAGCCCCGGTCCGTTCGGCATCACCGTCTTCGCCGGCAAGTCGGGCTTCTACTATCTCGTGCTTGCCTGCCTGTTCGGCGCCTTCCTGTTCTGCCGGGCACTGGTGCGATCGCCATTCGGCGCGGTGCTGCGCGGCATCCGCGAGAACGAGGCGAAGACTCTGTCGCTCGGCTACAACACGCGCCACTACAAGATCGCCGTGGTGGCGATCTCATTCGCATTGGGCGGGCTGGCCGGCGCGCTCTATGCGCCATTCGCCGGCTTCGCCAATACCGAGCTGCTGTTCTGGCTGTTCTCCGGCCAGGTGCTGATCATGGTGATCGTCGGCGGCGCCGGCACATTGATCGGACCGATCATCGGCGCGGCGTTCTTCATGCTGGTGTCCAATCTGCTCAGCTCGTGGACCGATTCCTGGGCATTGTTCTTCGGCCTGATCTTCATCCTGTTCGTGCTGTTCGCCCCGCAGGGCATCTGGGGCCTGGCGACACGCGCGTTCACCGGCGAGCCGTCAACCGCGAGACGAGGGCGATGGCGCTCCTTGAACTGGACGGGCTGACGCGCCGCTTCGGCGGCATCATCGCCGTCGATCGCGTGACGATGCGTGTCGAGGCGGGCGAGGTGCGCGCCGTGATCGGCCCGAACGGTGCCGGCAAATCGACGCTGTTCAACCTGATCACCGGCGTGGTGAAGGCGTCCGAAGGCAACGTGCGATTCGACGACGAGACGTTGACCGGCCTGTCGCCCTACAGCATCTGCCAGCGCGGCATATCGCGCACGTTCCAGATCACCGCGCTGTTTCCCGAGATGACGGCGCGGGAGAATGCGCGTCTCGCCGCCCAGGCGCGGCACGCGCGACGCTGGCAGCCCTATGGTGGCGGCGCGGTCTTCGGCGATGCGCAGCGACGCGGCGATGCGGCACTGGAGCGGCTGGGACTGACCCATGTCGCGACGCGTCCGGCCGGTTTGCTATCGCATGGCGACCAGCGGCTGCTTGAGGTGGCGATGGCGCTGGCGCAGCAACCGCGCCTGCTGCTGCTGGATGAGCCGACGCAGGGTCTTTCCGTCGAGGAGACGGCACAGGCGGTGGACACGCTCGCCGGCCTGCTGTCGGATGGTGCGATGTCGGTGCTGCTGGTGGAGCACGACATGGAGGTGGTGTTCCGCCTCGCCGGCATGATCACCGTGCTGCATCGCGGTGCGGTGATCGCCGACGGCTCGCCTGAGCAGGTCAAGGCGAATGCCGAGGTGCAGCGTGCGTATCTCGGAGGCCTCGCCTGATGCTGACGATCAAGGGCCTCAACACGCACTATGGCGCGAGCCACGTCTTGCAGGGCGTCGATCTGGTCGTACCCGAGGGCCGCATCTGTTCCGTGCTGGGCCGCAATGGCGTCGGCAAGACGACGACATTGCGCACGGTGATGGGACTGGTGCCGCCAAGTGGCGGAGGCGTGGTGCTGGATGGCGCCGACATCACCGGCTGGCCGCCGCATCGTGTCGCGCGTGCAGGCGTAGCGTATGTGCCCGAGGGACGGCTGATCTTTCCCGACCTCACGGTGGTGGAGAACATCCGCGTCGCGGAGCGCCGGACGTCGCGGTCCTGGCCGATGCCGCGACTGATGGAACTGTTCCCGCCACTACGCGAGCGCGCGTCGAGTCGTGGCGGAACGCTGTCAGGCGGCGAACAGCAGATGCTGGCGATCGCGCGTGCGCTGGTAAGCGATCCCAAGGTGATGCTGCTGGATGAGCCCAGCCAGGGTCTGGCACCGCTGGTGGTGCGTGAACTGGCCGAAGTAATCCGCGGCCTGCCAGGCCAGGGCGTGACGGTACTGCTGATCGAGCAGAACATGCGCTTGGCAGAGGCGGTGGCGGACGAAATCCACATCATGGTGAAAGGGCGTATCGTCTATGCTGCGTCGCCAGAGCAGTTTCGCGCCGAGGAAGCGGAAATCCGCAGTCGTTATCTGACAGTTTGAGAACGGGGAGAAATCCATGGACCTGAACCTGCGCGGCAGGACCGCGCTGATCACCGGCGCATCCAAGGGCATCGGCCGCGGTGCCGCCGAAGTGCTGGCGGAGGAAGGCGTCAACGTCATCCTGGTCGCGCGCACGAAGACGGACCTCGAAGCGGTGCGCGACACCATTGCGTCGCGCTGGAATGTGCGGGCAGAGATGCATGCGCTCGACATTTCGGACAGCGCGAATGTGGACAGGCTCGCCGCGCTGCATCCCGACATCGACATCCTGGTGAACAACGCCGGCGCAATCCCCGGCGGCAACCTGCAAGAGATCGACGAAGCGCGCTGGCGCGAGGCATGGGACCTGAAGGTGTTCGGCTACATCAACATGTGCCGCCGTTTCTACGCCTTGATGCAGCAGCGCCGACGCGGTGTCATCATCAACATCCTCGGCATGGCAGGCGAGCGGATGGATGCCGGCTACATCGCGGGATCTACCGGCAATGCCGGGCTGATGGCGTTCACCAGGACGCTGGGTGGCGCCGCATCCGCTGACAATCTGCGTGTCGTCGGCATCAACCCCGGCGCCATCGCGACCGACCGGCTGGTGACGATCATGAAGCAGCGCGCGCAGGACCGGCTGGGAGACGCCAACCGCTGGGAGGAGCTGATGAAGCCCCTGCCCTATGGCCGCGCAGGCACGTCGGAGGAAATCGGCTGGATGGTGGCCTTTCTCGCGTCGGACAAGTCGGCCTATACCAGCGGCACCATCATCACCATCGACGGCGGCGCCGCGAATCGCGGGCCGATGTTCTGAGGAGCACCGTATGAACCTGCAAGGCAAGGTCGCCGTCGTCACCGGAGCAAGCGGCGGCATCGGCTCGGCCACTGCGCGTCGGTTCGCCGAGGCAGGCTGCCGGGTTGTCGTCGGGTACAACAGTCGCTCCGCCGAGGCCGATAAGGTGGCGGCGGACCTCCCCGGCAGCGGTCATCGCACGGCGCGCATGCCGATGGAGGACACCGCCGCGCTGCGCGACGTGGCCGCGATGGTGGAGCGCGAATACGGCCGCTGCGACGTGCTGGTGAACTCCGCCGGCTTCACGCGGATGATCGCGCACGGCGACCTGGAGGCACTGACCGACGAGCTGATCGATGCGATCTTCGTTGCCAACGTGCGCGGGCCGTTCGCCACCATCCGTGCCTTCACGCCGCTGATGAAGCGGTCCGACGATGCGGTGATCGTCAACATTTCCTCGGGCGCGGCAATTTCCGGCGGTGGCAGCAACATCGCATATGGCGCGTCCAAGGCGGCGATCGATACGATGACGAAGTCGCTGGCGCGCGTGCTGGGGCCGAACATCCGCGTGCTGTCGGTGTCACCCGGCGCGGTGGATACCGGCTTCGTGCCCGGCCGCACCACCGAGATGGTGGAGCGCGCGGCCCAGCGCACGCCGTTGAAGCGCGTGGTTCAGGCGGACGAGGTGGCGCAGACGGTGATGGCGGCGGTCACGCTGATGACCGCGACAACAGGAAGCATCCTGCTGGTCGAGGGCGGCTCACTGCTGTAGCAACCTGTCAGTGATCTACGCCTGCTGCCCGCGCACCAGACGACCGGGCAATTCGCCTGTCGGCTCGCCGTTGCGATAGGTCACGCGTCCCGACACGATGGTGGCGTCGTAGCCGTGCACGTTCTGCATCAGCCGCTTCCCGCCCGCCGGCAGATCATGCACCACGTACGGCTTGTCGCAGCCAAGCCGATCCCAATCGATGATGTTGACATCGGCCTTCTTGCCCACCGCCAGCACGCCGCGATCGAACAGACCGGCGGCATGCGCCGTATCCGACGTCACCCGGCGGATCAGCTCCGGCATCTCCCAGCGCTTCATCGTCCGCCCCCAATGCGTCAGCAGCCAGGTCTGATATCCGGCGTCGAGAATGAATGCGACATGCGCGCCACCATCGCCGAGGCCCATGATCGTATTGCGATCCGCCAGCGTGGTCTCGCTCACCGACAGATCGTAATCGGCGTAGTTGCCAAGCGGTGTATAGATGAACGCATTGCCGTCATCCTCCAGCAGCACGTCGTAGGCCACCTCCTGCGGCGTCCGTCCCTCGCGCTCGGCGATCGCCACGAGCGAGTCCTCGCGCCGCGGCTGGTAGTTCGGCGGATTGCCGAAGCGGAACATCTGCCCGAACGACAGCCGGTGGAACAGCGGGAATGTGCTGTCCTTCTTCGGGATCCTCCGACAGCACCTGCCGGCGGAATTCCGGATCGCGCATGCGCCGCACGCGCTCGGCCAGCGGCAGATGCGCGATCGACCGGTAAGATGGTGTCGCGGAGAATGGGTTCTGGCTGCCCTCCAGGCCGAGCAGCACGCCGATCGCACGCGGTGCCACGACAGGGCGGATCGGCACGCCGGCGGCGGCCGCCTCATCGGCATAACCAAGCAGCTCGCGCCATACGGTCGGCCGCGCATGGCGCTGCGTCAGCGTGAACACGCAGGGCCTGCCGCAAGCCTCAACCACGCGGCGGATCATGGCGAACTCGGCCCTCGGATCGGGCGCCCATTCCGACACGATCTCCAGAAAACCAGAACCCGCGTCGCGCATGCCCATCGCGATCCCGGTCAATTCGTCCTCCTGCGCCCGCAGCGTCGGCGTCGGATCGCCCTTCAGGCTTTTGTGGCTCAGGCTGCGCGAGGTCGAGAAGCCAAACGCGCCGGCGCGCATCGCATCGGCGGCGATCTCGCGCATCTGCGCGATGTCGGCCTGGTTGGCGTTCTCCAGCGCGACCGCCCGCTCGCCCATGACGAAGACGCGCACTGCGGCGTGCGGCAGCAGCGCGCACAGATCGATGTCGCGATTGCGCCGTTCCAGCGCGGCGAGGTACTCGGCGAACGACTCCCATTCCCACTTCAGGCCCTCATGCATCACGGGGCCAGGGATGTCCTCGACGCCTTCCATCAATTCGACCAGCTTCTCGCGGTCGGCAGGTTTGCATGGCGCGAAGCCGACGCCGCAATTGCCCATCACCGCGGTGGTAACACCATGCATCGATGAGGGCGTCATGCGGCTGTCCCAAACCGCCTGGCCGTCATAGTGGGTATGGATATCGACGAAGCCCGGCGTGACCAGCCTGCCCTTGGCGTCGATCTCCTCGGCGGCATTTCTCGCTAGCGTGCCGATAGCCGCGATGCGGTCGCCCTTGATGCCGACATCGGCCTCGATTGGTTCACGCCCGGTGCCGTCAACGACAGTGCCGCCGCGGATGACCAGGTCGAATTCTGCTGCCATTGGACTTATCTCCGTGGACTGGTCGAATATTGTGCTGCGACCCGCCGAAAGAGCAAGCTGCGCAGCAAAGCCCGAGGATCAACCATGATGCCGCTAGACGTGAGTTCCGCTCCGCCCCAGACCACCCCGCGCGAGACCCGGCTGGCCGACTACCGCCCGCCGGCCTTCCTGGTCGAGACCGTCGATCTCGCATTCGACCTCGATGAAGCGGCGACGCGCGTGCGCTCGCGCCTGGTGGTACGGCGCAACCCTGCTGCCCCGGATCCGGATGCGCCGCTGTCGCTGGATGGCGAGGCGCTGACGCTGGTGCGCATTGCGCTGAATGGCGAGGAACTCGGCGCCAACCGATACCACCTCGAGGATGGGAAACTACTGATCCCGGACATGCCGGACGCCGGCACGCTGGAGATCGAGACGCTCATTGCGCCGAAGGACAACACGGAACTCTCCGGCCTGTACACGTCGAGCGGCAGCTTCTTCACGCAGTGCGAAGCCGAGGGCTTCCGTCGCATCACCTACTTTTCCGATCGGCCGGACGTCATGGCGCGCTTCACCGCGACGATCACGGCCGACAAATCACGCGTGCCGGTCATGCTGTCGAACGGCAACCCTGGCAGCGTCCAGGACGCAGGCAACGGCCGCCATCGCGTGACATGGACCGACCCGCATCCCAAGCCCTGCTATCTGTTCGCTCTCGTCGCCGGCGATCTGGTTGCGGTGAAGGACCACTTCGTCACGCGTTCCGGCCGTCGTGTCGAACTCGGCATCTGGGTGCGCCGCGGCGACGAGGATCGCTGCGCGCACGCGATGCGCTCGCTGAGGACGTCGATGAAATGGGACGAGGACGTGTTCGGCCTTGAGTACGACCTTGACGTGTTCAATATCGCCGCGGTGTCCGACTTCAACATGGGCGCCATGGAGAATAAGGGACTGAACGTCTTCAACACGAAATACGTGCTGGCGAAGCCCGAGACCGCGACCGACAGCGACTACCAGGGGATCGAGACCGTCATCGCTCACGAGTATTTCCACAACTGGACCGGCAACCGCGTCACCTGCCGCGACTGGTTTCAGCTCTCGCTCAAGGAGGGCCTGACGGTCTATCGCGACCAGGAGTTCTCTGCCGATCAGGGCAGCCGCGTGGTGAAGCGCATCGGCGACGTGCGGGCACTGCGCGCGGCGCAGTTCCGCGAGGATGCGGGGCCGTTGGCGCATCCGGTTCAGCCGGACAGCTACATCACCATCGACAACTTCTACACCGCGACGGTCTACAACAAGGGCGCCGAAGTGATCCGCATGATGGCAACCATCATCGGACGCGAGGCATTCCGTCGCGGTATGGATTTGTATTTTGAACGCCACGACAACCAGGCCGCCACCATCGACGATTTTGCCCAGGCAATGCAGGATGCGTCCGGCGTCGATCTCACGCGCTTCAAGCGCTGGTACCATCAGGCGGGCACGCCGGAGGTCACGGTTTCCGACGGCTACGATGGTGGTTCGCGTCGCTACACGTTGACGCTGAAACAGCGCACGCCGCCGACGCCGGGTCAGCCTGACAAGCAGCCTCTGGTGGTGCCGGTTGCGATGGGGCTGCTGGACAGTGCCGGACACGAAATTGCCGAACGCACGCTGCTATTCGGCGAAGCGGAGCAGAGCTTCGCGTTCGACGATGTGCCGGAACGGCCGGTGCCGTCGCTGCTACGCGGCTTTTCCGCGCCTGTGAAGCTGTCCGATGTGCCGCTTGCCGACCTGAAGTTTCTGGCCGCGCACGATACCGACCCGTTCGTCCGTTGGGAGTTGGGGCAGCAATACGCGACGCATCTGCTGCTGGCGATGGCGGTGGCCTGGCGGCGCGGCGAGACGCCGGTGGTGGACCAGGGACTGATCGATGCCCTGGCTGCCACGCTGCGTGATGCCGATGCGGATCCCGCGTTCGCGGCCGAGGCGTTGACATTGCCCGGCGAAGCGTTCCTGGCCGATCAGATGGCGGTTGCGGATGTCGATGCGATCCATGCGGCGCGTGACAGCGCGCGGGTTGCGATCGGCCGCGCACTGAATGCCGCCTTGCGTGCCACCTATGAGAAACTGACCGACGGGGGTCCGTATCAGATCGACGGCACCTCGATCGGCCGGCGCGCGCTGCGCAACGCATGCCTTGCGTATCTCGCGGCGGATGGCAGCGCCGACGGCATTGCGCGGGCGAAGGCGCAGTTCGATGCGGGGCAGAACATGACCGACGCACTGGCGGCACTCGCGGTACTGTCGGCGATCGACTGTCCGGAACGGCGCGTGGCGCTCGATGCTTTCCATGCACGTTGGCATGGCGACGATCTGGTTCTCGACAAGTGGTTCGCCATCCAGGCGATGTCGCCGCTGCCCGGTACGCCGGATGCGGTGCGCGCGCTGGCAAAGCATGCGGATTTCGATCTCAGAAACCCGAACCGCGTGCGCGCGCTGGTCGCCAGTTTTGCCTCCGGCAATCAGGTGCGCTTCCACGATCCGTCGGGCAGCGGCTATCGCTTCCTGGCTGACACCATCATCGCGCTGGATCCGATGAACAGCCAGGTTGCGGCACGTCTGGTACCGCCGCTCGGCCAGTGGCGTCGCGTGGACCCGGCGCGCCAGACTCTAATGAAGCAGGAACTACAGCGGATTCTCGATACGCCCGATCTCAGCAAGGGCACGTTCGAGATGACGACACGCAGCATCGCCTAAGCGCGGGCGGAAGCGGCGATCAACTCACTGCCCAGGCGTGCCTGGCGCGCCGTGCGTGGGCCGCGCGCGACGGACAGCGAGACGTCGAGGTCGCCGAAGATGCGCTCGATCGCCACATCGCCGGTGGGGCAGAATGCAACGCGATGCGCGCGCGCCCGTTGCAACATATCGGCCGCCAGCACGCGCAGTCCCACCAACGCAGACGCGCGGCCGGCCAGATCCCCGCCATCGAGCGCCCCGACGACTGCTTCGGCTGTTTCGCCGAATACCGCGGTCAGCGCCGCCAGCCTGCCCAACGACAGCACCGCTTCGTTGCCGACGCCGCCATGCCGGGCGAACCGCGACAGCACGAAGCGAAATGCGCCCAGCAATCCGAACGTCCCGACCGCATCCTCGACATCGCGGAACGGCAACGCCATCGTCTCGTACGCGGACCCGCAAGGCCCCAGCATCGCGGAACGCGCCACGCGGCAACCATCCAGTCTCAGACCACAATGACGCGACGGCGCGAGCGCCCGATATTCGGCTGCTTCATCGACCGACAGACCTGGCGTGTCGCGGGGCACCAAAAATGCGCTGTAGCGCTTGCGGTCGCCCTCGATCGCCGTTACCGCAAAGACAACGAATACTTCGGCCAGCGGCCCGTTGCTTACCCAGGCCTTTTCGCCAAAGATGCAGTATCCGTCGCCATCTTCCTCGGCCCGCGTGGTCAGCAGCTTGGGATGCGCGCCGACGCGTGGCTCGGAGATCGCCACCGACGCCACGCGCGACCGCCATGCGGTACGCTGCTCCGGATTGCCAAAGCCCTCGATGAAGAAGCGCGTCACCAATTGCCGTCCGGCCAGCGCGCCGCCTTCTCCCAGCAGGCCGCTGCGCTCGACAACGGCGGCTTCCTCGCGTGCAATGGCGGCGTAGGACATGGCAGGAGGAAACATAGCATGAGCGACCTCGCAGAGAAGGACACAATCCGGGAGGCCATGGCGGAATACTGCTTCCGGCTGGACAACGACCGCTTCGCCGACATGGCGGCGCTGTTCACCGAGGATGGCACGTGGGACACCGCGTTCGGCAAGGGCACCGGACGCGCGGAGATCGAGGCGCTGGTGCGCCGCATCCGCGAGTTCGCCAACCCCCGAGCGCGGGCCATCCATCACGTGACCAATATCGTGATCAAGGTCGAGGGAACGACCGCGAGGTGCTTCTCCAACTGGGTCACGGTGCAGAATAGCGCGCAGGGACCAAAGATTGGCTCGGCCGGCAGCTACACCGATGACATGGTGAAGCGCGATGGCCGATGGCTGTTCCACTACCGCACGATCGACCGGTTCATCCACGACAAGGCGTAGACCCTGTCATTGCGAGCGAAGCGAAGCAATCTCCATCGTGAGTGAGTATTCTCAATGGGGATTGCTTCGTCGCTCTGCTCCTCGCAATGACAGGTGGGGTGTCGCTACTCCGCCGCTATCGCTGCGGTCTGCGCGCTCAACGCGAAGCCACGATAGCCTTCGGTGGCGATGTCGTCGCAGATCTGTCCGGTAGCTGCCGACCCCGCCGATATACGGCATGAACACCTGCGGCTTGCCGGGAATGTTGACGCCCATATACCAGGAGTTCGCCAGCGGGTAGAGCGTCCCGTTGGCCACCTCGTTGCCATGCGCGACCCACGCGTCCTCGGCCGCCTGCGTGGCCTCGATGCAGTCCAGTCCGCGCGAGCGTAGATAAGCCACGCAATCGGCGATCCAGTCGACATGCTGCTCGATCGACACCATCATGTTGCTGAGCACCGATGGACTGCCCGGCCCGGTGATCATGAACATGTTAGGAAACCCCGCGGTCATCAGACCGAGATAGGTCCGCGGCCCCGTCTCCCATTTGTCCCGCAGCGTCTGCCCGTCCGCTGCGATGTCGATCTTCAGCAGCGCACCGGTCATCGCGTCGAATCCGGTGGCGAACACGATGCTGTCGAACGCGTATTCAACATCGCCGGCACGCACGCCATTGGTGGTGATCTCGGTGATCGGTGTCGCGCGGACATCGACCAGCGTCACGTTCTCACGGTTGAACGTCCCGTAGTAGTCGGTGTCGACGCAGATGCGCTTGGTGCCGATCGGGTGGTTTTTCGGCGCCAGCAGATCCGCTACCGCCTGATCGCGCACCGTCTCGCGGATACGGTCCCGCACGAAGTCCCCAGCGGTATCGTTGGCCTGCCGGCTGATGATCAGGTCGTTGAACGCCGCCATAAAGTTGGTGCCGCCGGCGGCCCAACGCTCTTCGTAGATACGTCGCCGCTCCGCATCGGAAACCTCGAGCGCGGATACGTCGTTCGGATTGTTCAGGATGCCGGTGCGCATGTGGCGCGCCTTCTCGCGCAGCGCGGGATAGTCAGCCTTCCACGACTCCGCGTACGCCTCGCTCATCGGTCCGTTGCGCGACGGGATGCTGAAGTTCGGCGTGCGCTGAAACACGGTGAGTTGCGCCGCCTGCTGCGCGATCACCGGCACCGCCTGAATTGCGGACGAGCCGGTGCCGATCACGCCGACGCGCTGGCCGGTGAAATCGACGCCTTCGTGCGGCCAGTGGCCGGTATGATAGGTCCTGCCGGCAAAGCGCTCCATGCCAGGAAAGTCCGGCACACGCGCGGTCGAAAGGCAGCCGGTCGCCATCACGCAGTAGCGTGCCGAAACGCGATCGCCACGGTTGGTGCGCACATCCCAGCGATGCGTCTCACGGTCGAACCGCGCCTCGGTCACACGCGTGTCGAACTGGATGTCGCGGCGCAGGTCGAACCGGTCCGCGACGTGGTTGGCATAGCGCAGGATCTCAGGCTGCGAGGCGAACAGTTCGCTCCATTGCCAGTCCTGATCCAGCTCTGGTGAGAACGAGTAGGAATATTGCATGCTCTCCACGTCGCAGCGTGCGCCGGGATATCGGTTCCAGTGACCAGGTGCCGCCGACTCCGCTGCCCGCCTCGAACACGCGTGCCGACATGCCGAGACCGCGCAACCGATGCAGCATGTACATGCCGGCGAAGCCCGCGCCGATAATCACGACATCGACAACGCTCGGCGCTCTGGCAGCGGGCATGGGGTTATGGCTCCGTGAGGTTACTTGATAGTAGTATTTCGTACGTTCAGGTATGTCAACGCCCCCGGAACACCGGCGAACGCTTCTCGACAAAGGCCCGCGCCGCCTCCTTGTGGTCCTCGCTGGCGCGGGAACGCAGCATCCCGTACGCCTCGCTGTCCAGCCCGGCAGCCAGATCGCCGGCCACCGCCACGTTCAGGTTCCGCTTCATGTAGCGCAACGCCACGCTCGGCCCGTTCGCCAGCTTCCCGGCCAATGCCATCGTCTCTGACGCCAGTTCCTCATCGGCGACCACGCGGTTGGCGAGCCCCAGTGTCTCGATGCGCGCGGCATCCAGCACGTCGGACAGGAAATACAGTTCGCGCGCCTTCGCCGTGCCGACGAGTTGCGTCAGAAACCAGGTTCCGCCGTAGTCGCCCGAAAGGCCGACCTTGGCAAACGCCGTCGTCATCCGCGCGCTGTGTCCGGCGATGCGCAAGTCGCACGCCAGCGCCAACGACAGTCCCGCCCCCGCGGCGACGCCGTTCAGCATCGCGATCGTCGGCTTCGGCATCTCGTGCAGCAGCCGCGAGGCTTCCATCGACGCGCGCAGCAGATCGGTCCGCCGCTCCGGCGTTTCCGGACTGCCCTCCGCCGCAACCTGAGCCTGCACCCGCACGTCGCCACCGGCACAGAACGCGCTGCCAGCACCGGTGAGCACGACGCAGCCGATCGCGTCATCCACAGCGCACTCCGCAAGCCGCGTGCGCAGCGCCAGCATCATGTCCTTGGTCAGCGCGTTCAGCCGCTCCGGGCGGTTCAACGTGATGACCGCGACGCGGTTCTCCAGCCGATACAGCAGTTCGTCGCTCATCATGCCGGAATCCATCGTTGCCTCCATCAGTGCGCTACCGAGAGGTACCGTGTCATGCTATCTGGTAACAGGCAACGCCACGGGGAGAGAGTGCTCATGCAAAGATTGACCGGCCGCAAGATCCTTATCACCGGCGGCGCATCCGGCATCGGCCGCGCAACATGCGAGCTGTTCGCGCGCGAGGGCGCTGCGATCGCGGTGCTCGACCGCGATGCGGCGCGCGTTGGCGGCGCCCATGCGATCGCCGCCGACGTGTCGAACGCCGACGCGGTTTCTCGCGCGATGCAGGAAGCCGCGCAGGCTCTCGGCGGTCTCGATGGGCTGGTCAACGCCGCCGGCGTATTCATCAATCGCGGACTGATCGACACCACCGCCGATGACTGGAACACGACGATAGCGGTGAACCTGACCGGCACTTTTCTTTGCGTGCAGGCCGCGGTTCCCTATCTGCGCAAGGCGGAACGCGCAACGGTCGTCAACATCGCCTCTGGCGTCGGACTGCTGCCGACCGGCGGCGGCAGCACCGCCTATGTCGCATCGAAGGGCGGCGTGATCGCCATGACGCGCACCCTGGCGGCGGAGCTCGCCCCGGCGATCCGCGTCAACGCGGTGTGCCCGGGCGCGGTCGAGACGCCGATGACCGACGGCACGCTGCGCGACTCATCCGGCGCGGTCATTCCGGCCATCGTGAACCGCTACGCGCTCGGCCGTCCCGCTGCACCAGAGGAGATCGCCGCGAGCATCCTGTTCCTGACCTCGCACGAAAGCTCGTTCGTGACGGGCGTCAACCTGGCGGTTGACGGCGGCCGGACCTTTCACTGACGGGACGGCCCCAAACATATCACCGTGTCGCCCAAATCCGGCCACGACCAGTCACGACCTTGTATCGCACACGTTCGGAACAAGGATCGTGCCATGCGGATCTGGTCCACACTGCTCATCGCTGCCCCCGTCGCGGCCGGTCTGCTGACGGCTCCCGCGGCACGCGCCGACTCGCGCGATCATCGCAACTGGCATAGCGAGTGGCACGGCGACAGGGACTGGCACCATCACGACCACGACAACGGAGGCGCGGCGGCCGCCGCCGTTCTTGGGCTTGGCGCCGCCGCGATTATCGGTGGCGTGATCGCTTCGCAGCAGCCGCAATACTACGCGCCGCCGCCGCCCGTGGTCTACGCGCCACCGCCGGGGTACTATCCGGCATATCCGCAGTACTGAACTCAGTGTCATCGCGAGGAGCGCAGCGACGAAGCAATCTCCACCGAGGCGCTTACTCTGATGAAGATTGCTTTGTCGCTGTCGCGCCTCACAATGACGCGGTTACGCGCCCTCCGCGTTCCAGGTGCGCAGCACGGCGGGGCCGATCGCCAGAGCGATATCCGATGGTGTGGCATCCTGCGCGGCGCACACCTCGGCCAGGCTGATCTGCGCACCGCCCTGGCGACCGATCAGCACCACCTCGTCGGCCTCGTCCGCATCGTCGATCGCCGACAGATCGAGCCGCATGTACTCGAGCGACGGCGCCCCCAAAATGGGCGCACGCCGGCCACGCACCAGCACCTGCGCGGCGTGACAGCGGCCGCCGCCATCGACCCGACCGAACGGAATGACGCCGACCCGCCGCACCTTGCCGATGTCGAACGGCGCCTGCTCCGGGGCGAAATCACGGGTCACCGGCCGCACCTGGGTCAGTACCGTTCGGAGTGAGCGAATGATCGGCCGCTCGGTGATGTCGGCGAACAGATACTGGCCCGGGTCGATCGCGTCGAGCTCCATCCCGGACCCTCGATCCAACGTCTTCGACGAGGCAAACAGGCGCATCGGCATTGCCACGCAGGCTGATTGAAGTCGGTCCAATGCGGCGACAAAACGGCGGAACTGCTCCTGCACCACGCTATCCGGCGCATCGTCACCGAACGTCGGATGAGCATTGACGATCGCGAGCGACAGGCCGCGTGCTTGCCCGATGCGATCCGCCATGGCGATCAACTGGTCGGGCAGCACGCCGATCCGCTCCGGACCAACCTCCAGCTTGATCGCGAGCTCGACCGGCGTGCGCGCGTGGCGTGCCACGACGTCGATTTGGCGATCGCTCAGCACCGTCAGGATGAGGCGGAACCGCTCCGCCGCCGCAACTGCATCCGCATCGATCGCCGCGCCGGCATACAGGAGAATGGGCGCATCGATGCCAGCCTGGCGCAGTTCGATCGCCTCGGCGCGATCGAGCAGCGACAAGGCATCCGCGCCACCGGCGAGCGCCGCGCGAGCCATGGGCAGCGTGCCGAAACCATAGCCCTCAGCCTTGAGCGCCGCGAAGATCTTCACCCGGCGTCCGACGCGCCGGCGCAACCGGGCCACCCGGCGCGTCACCGAATGGCTGTCGATCTCCAGATGGTTCGGCCGGCGATGTTCGCTGAGCATGCTGTCCTTCTCCTCCACCAACTATGGGCATGCGACGCGCCGCGGAGCTAGTGTCTGCTGCCGATGGATGAGGACATCGCCGTGCCACACCAACGCGTGCTGCCGTTCGAAGCCGCAGCTTTCGGGCCGACGCCCATCGCTGGCGCGGTTCGCTGCGGTTCGCGCGTGTTCCTGAGCGGGCGGAGCGCGTCGCAGCCCGACGGTTCAGTGGCCGGGCTGGGCGATGCCGCGGCGCAGACCCATGCCGCTCTCGACAGCATCGCGGCTGCATTGCAGGCGGCGGGCGGCTCGTTGCGCGACATCACAAGGCTGACGACATCGCTGGTCGATCGCGCGCACCGCAAGCCGGTATACGAGGCGATCGGAAGCCGTCTGCGCGACGTGTTCCCGGTCGGCACCGGCCTGTTGGTCGCCGGCCTGTCGTTGCCCGAACTCATGGTGCAGATCGATGCGGAGGCGGTGATCGGCTCACCGGTGCAGCGCCTCCGCACGTTCGAAATGAAGGACTGGTTCGGCCAGGACATTGCCTGGCAGGGCGCGATGGTCGCCGCAAGCAACACCGAACTGTTCGTCCGCGGGCAGACCGGCGCGTCGCTCGACGGGAGCTTCATGGCAGGTCTCGGACGGCGGCCCGAGGATGCCGCGGCACAGGCCGATCTTGCGCTGGGCAATCTCGCCACGTTGCTGCGAGAGGCAGGTTCCGGCATGGACGACGTGTGCAAGATCACGGTCTATATCAGCGACCGCGCCTATCGCACCGCGGTCTATCCGGTGATCGGCCGGCACTTCCGGAACATCCATCCGGTGTCCACCGGGCTGATCGTGACCGGGTTCGCCCGCCCGGAGATCCTGTTCGAGATCGACGCCTATGTCTTGCGCAAACAAGACGGCCCGCACCGGCGGCTGCGTCGCTATCATTCGAACGCGGTGCGCTACGGCTTCGCGTCGCAGGCGCTCGACTGCGACTTCTGCATGGCGGTGCGCGCCGGCGAACAGGTCATTCTGCGCGGCCAGACCGGCACCGATCTCAACGAGGTCATGCACGGCACCGGCGATCCCGCCGCGCAGGCCAAGCAGGCGGTGGACAACGTGGAGATGCTGCTAGGCGAGGCGGGCGCCGGACTTGCCGATGTGGTCAAAGCGACGGTGTTCGTCACCGACCGGGCATTTCTGCCCGGCGCGACAAACGTTGTGCTCCAGCGGCTGAACGGCGTGACGCCTTGCTTCAGCGCGCTGGTGGTGAAGGGGCTGGCCAGCCCCGAGCTTCTGATGGAAGTCGATATTACCGCCGCGACATCAGGCTGACGCCTCCGCCGGCACCGGCACCGGCGCGTCGCCGACCTCCGTCTGAAGTCCGCGCTGCGCCACGATCTCCTGCCAAAGGCGCAGGATGCTGTGCATTGTCGCCTCCGCCACCAGGCAGTGCCCCTGGTCGTCCAGAGCGAAGAACGCCGCGGTCGCGTCGCCTCGTGCACGCCGCAGGGCCTGGGTCAGCACGTTCAGGCACTGGACCACCTGATCGGGCGATTGCAGCCTGGCATGACGCAGAATGTCGGTGATGCGGAACGCGCGCAGGCCATGCACGGCGACACTGGCGGCCTCACGGCCCAGTTCAAAGAACACGCTGACCACCGGCAGCATGCCCTGCACCAGCGCCAGCATGTCGCGCGCCTCCTCGATGTTGCAACCGATCAGCGTCGGCGCCTCTGCGGCCGCCGGTGCCGGCTGGACACCAAAAGTGCGAACCATTTCCTGCTCGAGCCAGCGACGCACTTCGGGTGGTGCGGCTTTGATTTCGTCTGCGGACAGAGTGATGCCGGTCATCCTTGCTCTCCTCGGGGTGTCACCGCGTCATGGCGGATCCGGCGACAGCCCGCATTGATCAGGATCAACCGGTGCCCGGCCGCACGCCAAGATCTCAGGCGTTGCGGCGGTTCGGCAGGGTCTCCGGATTGACGACGTAGCCGGGATCGAGCACGCCGTCGAACAGTTCCAACATGTTCTTCGCCGCGCGGATCGACATTTTCTCGTTGCACTCCAGCGGCGCCGCGGCGTTGTGCGGGCTCAGCACCACGTTGGGCAGCGTGAGCAGGGGGTTGGCCGGATCGGGCGGCTCGTTGAGCTGCACATCGAGGCCGGCCGCCTCCAGCCTGCCGGACGACAGCGCCTCGATCACCGCGGACTCATCGACCAGCGGGCCACGGGCCGCGTTGATCAGCCAGGCGGTCGGCTTCATCAGGCCGAGCATCTCGCGGTTGATCATGTGGCGCGTGTCCTCGCCGAGCGGGCAGTGCAAGGTGAGAACGTCGATCTCCGGCAGCGCGGCTGCGATGTCGGTGACCGGTGTGAAGCCGTCCGCGGCGATGCGCGGCACCGGAAAAGCGGGATCGCATACCATCACGTTCATGCCGAACGCAGCGCACAGCCGCGCAACTCGCGTGCCAATCCGGCCGTAGCCGACCACCAGGATGGTGCGGCCGGCGAGTTCGCCCATCGGGCGGCCCTCGCGCAGCATCCACCTGCCGGCGCGCACCGATGCGTCCATCTCGATCGTGCGCCGCGCCACCGCTAGCAGCAGCATCAGCGTGTGCTCAGCCACCGACAGGTCGTTGCCGCCATTGGTCACGCCGACCACGACACCGCGCCGCGTGCAGGCCGGGATATCGACGGTGTCGTACCCGACCCCGAACCGCGACACGATGCGCAGATCGGGCGCGCTGGCGAGCAACGCCTCGTCGACCTTCTCCAGCCCGACCAGCACCGCGTGCGCGCCCGGCATGGCATCGGTCAGCTCCTTCGCCGACGGCCGGCTGAGCGTGCGGAGCGTGATATCATGCCGGGCTTCCAGCAAAGCCATGCCGCTGGCGTGCAGGGGTCGGCAGAGGACAATCGTAGGCATCGGATCGGTCTCTTTCCCGTGATGGATGAATTGTCGGTGTCAAGCTCAGTCTGCACTTGAACATAACCTCTCGGCGCCGTTCTGTCTCATCGTGGGCCGCAACACAGGGAGGAGGCCATGGCCAATCCGTTCGTGCATATCGAGCTGAATACGCAGGATGTTGCCACGGCGAAGTCGTTCTACCAGTCGTTGTTTGCCTGGACGCTGAGCGACGTGGATATGGACGGCATGACCTACACGATGATCGATGTGGGCGAGGGCACGGGCGGTGGAATGATGCAGCACCCGATGCCGGGCGCCCCGTCGATGTGGCTGCCCTACGTTCTGGTGGACGACATCGCGGCAGCGACTGCCAAGGCGAAGTCGCTCGGCGCGACGGTGGTGCTGGACGTAAAGGAGGTGACGGGCGCAGGTTCGCTCTCGATCATTACCGATCCAACCGGCGCCATGCTGGGGTTGTGGCAGCCCAAGGCAAAATAGCGGCCGCGGGGTTATCCAAGCAGATGCTTGCGTAAAGCCGGGTCCCGGCGCAATATGCAAGCATGAGCTTGGATAACACCGGCGGCGACCGCATCCTCGGCCTGATCAAGCGGCGCGGCGCGCTGCGTTCGGCTGACGTCGCGGGGGTACTCGGAACGACGGCCGAGGCGGCGCGGCAGCAACTGATGAAGCTGGCGGATGATGGACTGGTGGAGGCCGCGGCCGAGAAGCAGGGCCGTGGCCGTCCAGTCCGCTACTGGCATCTGACTCCTGCGGCGCACAGCCGCTTCCCCGATACGCACGCGGAGCTGATCGTGCGCCTGATCGATGCGGTCCGCTCGACACTCGGCGAGGCCGCATTGGAACGGCTCGTGCGCTCACGCGAGGAGGAGACCAGGCACGCCTACGCGGCCGCGATCGCCGGCGCAGCCACGCTGCGCGCCCGCGTGGCGCGTCTCGCGGAGGCCCGTTCGCGCGAAGGCTACATGGCTGAATGGCGCGCCGATGGCGGCGGCTTCCTGCTGCTGGAGAACCATTGCCCGATCTGCGCGGCCGCCGCGGCCTGCCAGGGCTTCTGCCGCGCCGAACTGGATGTGTTCCGCGACGTGCTTGGCCCGGGTGTCGCCGTGGATCGCATCGAGCACGTCCTCGCAGGAGCGCGGCGCTGCGCCTACCGCATCACTCCGATCGAGGCCAGGAAGGAGACGGACGATGAGCTGGACCGATGTGCTTTCGCTCGCAGAACTGGCGGAAAACGGCAAGGCCGTCATCCGAACCGCCGGACGGCAGATCCTGCTGGTCCACAGCCCGGCCGGCACCTTCGCCTGCGCCAATCGCTGTCCGCATGAGGGGTACCCGCTGAGCGAGGGCACGCTGACCGAAGGCTGCGTGCTGACCTGCAACTGGCACAACTGGAAGTTCAACCTGGCGAATGGCGCCACGCTGGTGGGCGGTGATCGACTTGCCCGCTATCCGGTCAGGCTCGAAGCCGGCCGTGTCTGGCTCGATCTGACGCCGCCCGATCCTGACAGGCGGCGCGAGGAGATCTGCGCGAGTGTGGTCCGTGGCCTGGAGGACCTCGATCAGCAACGCCTGGTGCGGGAGACGGCGCGGTTGACCCACCTGCATGCAGACCCCGCGGATGCGGTGCGCACGGCGATCGTCTGGGCGGCGGAGCGGCTGGAGTTCGGGACCACTCATGCGATTGCCGGCGCGGCCGACTGGCTCCGCCTGTTCGACCGGAAGGCAAGTAGCCCGGACGAGAAATTGGCCGCGCTGGGCGAGATCCTCGGCCATATCGCGGACGATGTGCGCGGTGGCGGCCGGTATCCGTTTCCCGCCGCGGAAGGCAGGTGGGATGCGGCGGCATTTCTCGACGCGATGGAGCGCGAGGATGAAGCGGCGGCCATCGGCCTGCTGCGAAGCGCGCTGACCCTCGGGCTGACCTCGGCCGATTTGTTCCCAATCCTGGCGGAAGCGGCGCTGGCCCACTACGCAGGTTTCGGCCATTCGTTGATCTACGTCGTCAAGACGACCGAACTGGCGCAACGGCTGGGTCCGAAGGTGGCCGAACCGCTGCTGTGCCTCCTCACGCGGAGCCTGATCTACGCCCGGCGTGAGGATTTGCTGCCGGAGTTCCGGGATTATGCGAAATGCCTTGCCGGCTGGGCGCAGCCTTCCTTGCCCTGCCCGCCGTTGGCCCCCTCCACCCTGCGGGGGATGGCACCGAAATCCGCGATGAACGCGGTCGCGGCGTGGGGTGGGCGCTATCCGCCCGAAGCGATCTTCCACGTGCTGGCCGAGGCGGCCGCGTGGAACCTGCTGCACGCGAATGAGGCTGTGTTCGCGCGCACCGACGGCAAACTGGCGGACAATGTCGGCTGGCTTGACTTCACCCATGCGCTCACCTTCGCCGAGGCGGCACAGACGGTCGTGCCGCGGCGGCCCGATTTATGGCCGGCGGCGTTGCTGCAACTCGCGTGCTTCATCGGCCGCAATGCCGGATATGTCGCGCCCGGCCTCGATACCGGCGCACACGACGTCGTGGACCCCGAGCGGTTCATCGACGACAGCATCCGTGGATTGTTCGACCACGGCCGCGACCGCTTCATCATATCCGTGCATCTGACGAAGACCCTGCTGGCGGGCATCGCAATGATGCGCGCGCACCCCGCCCTGACGCCCACGCTGACGGCGGCCCTCAATCGCCTGTTGCATGCGCACATGAAAGGACGGCACGTGCTGCGAACCGCGCGGCAGATGCGCGAGTTGGTCGAACAGGAATAAGGGTGGCCGAAGCGGTCATGCCTGGTTGGGGCTACCCAGGCTGTCCGCGATATCGCGCAGCAGAACAGAATCCTGTGCCAGATTGACATTGCCTTGGCGGGGAAACCTGCGCGGCGGAACGACATCCCGTCCTGACATATGGATCATCAGCAGGTTCCATTCGTCGTCGTCATCCTGCACGAAAATCGCACGCGGCCGACGAAAGCCACAACTCATCCGCTCCACGGCGGCTCTGGCAACTTCGGGGAACTGGTTGGGAGAAAACCGCTCTGAAACGCCTCGTGTCAGCCGTTCGCCATCCCACGCCCACACCCAGTAGGTCCTGCTGTCCGAGCCGCCCGCTGTCGTCGAGCCGGCGTCGCCGGCGAAACACCTCAAGACGCTGTATGCGGCATTTATGCTTGCGATGCGCTTGGGATCAGGCGCGCTGCCAGCTTCGTGGTATCTTACGCTGGAGCCTCACCCATGCCTGCTTCAGCGCAGATGCATTCCCTTCGATCTGGAACTCCCCCTCGAGTTCGAACACCCTGATGGCGTTGCGATAGTCGGGATCATCAGCCAAAGCAGAAAGTCCTCCGATTCCGGGAACTTGGACAACACCTCATCATGCCGGGCAGATGATCACAGAATGATTGGCAGTGGGCGTAATTGACGGTTAACCCGCCATAACGGCCACGTTAACGCAGACCTCAACTCCGAACGACGTTCCTGTTGGCACCGACATGGGCGGCGCAATCGGCGACTCCAGGCTATGATGCGCCGATGCGCCTGCCCGCCGCTTTGCTTCCGCTCCGCAACTCGACCTTCCGTGAGCTATGGCTTGCCAATGTCATCGCCTGGCTTGGCACCTGGTTGCAGAACACCGGCGCCGGCTGGCTGATGACCAGTCTGGCACCGCAGCCGTTCATCGTCGCCATGGTGCAGGCGGCGACCATTATGCCGGTATTTCTGCTGGCCCTGCCCGGCGGCGCGCTGGCCGACATCGTCGATCGGCGCGTGTTCCTGATCGGTGCCCAGCTCTGGACGATCCTCGCCGCCATCGCGCTCGCGACGCTGACCCTGGCCCATGCGATGACCGCGTTCTGGCTGCTGGCGCTCACCTTCGCGATCGGCATTGGCGCTGCCATGACCGCACCGGCCTGGAGCGCCATCGTGCCGGAACTGGTGCCGCGCGAGGATCTGGTGCAGGCGATCGCCCTGAACGGCATCGGCTTCAACCTCACCCGCGCGATCGGGCCGGCGCTGGCCGGCATGCTCATCCTGCTCGGGGGCTCCAGCCTGGCGTTCTCGCTCTACGCGGCGTCGATCGTCGCGGTGCTGTTCGCGTTGTTCACCTGGCACCGGGGCCGCCGCTTCACCGGTCTGCCGCGCGAGCACCTGCTGTCGGCGATGCGCGCCGGCGTCCGTTTCGTGCGCAACACGCCGGCGATCCAGTACGCCATGGTGCGCACCCTCGCCTATTCGGTTCCTGCCGCGGCGCCCTGGGCGCTGCTGCCGCTGCTGGTCCGCGAGCACCTTGGTCTTGGGCCGGGAATGTACGGCGTGATCCTCGGCATGATGGGGATCGGCGGCGTCACTTCGGGGATGCTGCTGCCGCTGGTGCGCGGTCATATCGGCCGCGGCACCACGGTCATCGGCTGCACGGCTGTTCTCCTGCGCCGGCATCGCCCTGCTCGGTGCGACGCGTCACTGGCTGCCCGCCGCGTTCGGCATGCTGCTGTTCGGCGTGGGGTGGACCTCGGCCTATGCCACCATCCAGGCGGCGGCGCAGCTCGTCTGCCCGCCCTGGGTGCGGGCGCGGGCGCTGTCGATCTACCAGTTGGCGCAGAACGGCGCGCTCGACCGCGCGGATCGTTCGCCTGGGGCTGGCTCGGCGGAGCAGATCGGCATGGCCGACACGCTGCTGGCAGCCGCCGCGATCGGCGTCGGCCTGGCGATCGTGGTGCGCGGCTACTCCATCGATCTTGACGATCGCGCGGGCCGACGGCCAACGGCGGCCGAGCCGTTGCCGGTTCCCGAGGCGCCCGCCGCCGAACTGATGCCGCTGCTGCGCCGCGCGCGTGGCCGGGTGATGGAGACGGTGCACTACCGCGTCGCAGCAACCGCAGCGCGGCGAATTCCTCGCCGCGATGGCCGAGGTGCGCAAGGTGCGCGGCCGCGCCGGCGCCATGTTCTGGCAGCTCTATGAGGACGTGGCGCATCCCGAGGGCTGGATGGAGGTCTGGTCGATGGAAAGCTGGACCGATCACCTGCGCGAGGTCACGCGGCTGTCCGAGGACGACCGCGCGGCGCTGGCTCGCGCGGGCGTGTTCCAGTGCGGCGGCGACGGTCCGCGGCCGGCGCGCTACATCGCGGTCGATCCACATTGAGGCAATGACGATGAGCGCGCCGGCGATCACCGTGCCGCAGGCCAATCCCGGCGCCGGCTATCGCGCCTTGCAGGCCGAGATCGATGCCGCGGTGGCGCGGTCGCTGCAGTCCGGCTGGTACATCCTCGGCCAGGAGGTGCGCGCGTTCGAGGCGGAGTTCGCCGCCTGGCTTGGCGCGACCGCCGCGGTCGGCTGCGGCAACGGCACCGATGCGCTGGCGCTGGCGCTGCGCGCGCTGGGCGTGGGCCCGGGCATGAGCGTGGTGACCGTGTCGCACACCGCGGTCGCCACGGTGGCCGCGATCGAGATGGTCGGCGCGACGCCGCGTGCTGATCGATATCGAGCCCGACTACTACACGATGGATCCCGCCGAACTGGCCGAGGTGCTGGCATCATCCGCCGCGCCGGCGCGCCGCCGATCCGCGCGGTGATCCCGGTGCATCTCTACGGCCAGCCGGCGGCGCTGGACCCGATCATCGCGGCCTGTCGCCGGCATGGCGTCGCGGTGATCGAGGATTGCGCGCAGGCACACGGCGCCACCATCGCAGGGCGCAAGGTGGGCACGTTCGGCGAGGTCGCCACGTTCAGCTTCTATCCGACCAAGAACCTCGGCGCGCTGGGCGACGGCGGGATGCTGGCGACGCAGGACGCCGAGCTGGGCGCCGACATTGCGGCGCTGCGCCAGTACGGCTGGCGCACGCACTACATCAGCGATGCGGTCGGCGTGAACAGCCGGCTTGACGAATTGCAGGCCGCGATCCTGCGCGTGAAGCTGCGCCATCTCGATGCGCAGAACGCGCGGCGGCAGGCGATCGCCGCTGCATATGATGCGGCGCTGGCTGGCGACATCGCTGCACGCCCCCGGCACGGCGTGCGGCGTCGGCCACGTGTTCCACCTCTATGTGCTGCGCACGCCGGAGCGCGCGGCACTGCAGTCGCGATTGCGCGAGGCCGGGATCGGCACCGGCATTCACTACCCGAGCCCGTGCATTTGCAGCCGGCATATAGTGGACGCGTGGCGCTGGGGCCGTCGGGTTGCCGCATGACGGAGATTGCAGCCGAGCAGGTGCTGAGCCTGCCGATGTTTCCCGAACTGACCGATGCGCAGGTCGCGCAGGTGTGCGAAGCACTGCGCTGCGCGCTGACGACCTCGGCCTATTTTGGCACGATCTTCTGGTCGCCACCTGGCGCGCCGGGGGGCGGGATAACGGGCATGGTCCCTCTGCGACTGCGGCGGCGGGACGCGCATGCCCGGATCCACCGCCGGTGGCTGCAGCATCCCCTGCTGCCGCGACAGCTTCTCGCTCAGGTTCGTGTCGCCCGCTGCCCCCGGCGTGCGGTCGGCCGGGGCAATCTCCTCCGGCGGCGGCTGCGACGCGTTGGGCGGCGCGACCGGTCGGATGCGCCTCCTGCGGCGGCGCCGGCTGCGGGTTCTGCGCGGCAGCGACCCACGGCGACGCCGCACAGCCAGAAGGCCAAACAGCAGTCTTCTTGTCCGTCTCGTCATCTGACGAGAACGCCGCAGCCGGCCTGCCGTTCCCCGATCACATGGATGCGATACTCAGCCTTTCCACATCTTCCAGGGCGCCTCGCCCGATGACCACAGGCTCTCCAGCGTCGTCCTGTCGCGCAGCGTGTCCATCGGCTGCCAGAACCCCGCGTGACGATAGGCACAGCAGCTCGCCGTCCCGGGCCAGGCTTTCGAGCGGCTCGGTCTCCCAGGGCGTGTCGTCGCCGGCGATGCGATCGAGCACATCGGGATGCAGCACGAAGAAGCCGCCGTTGATCAGCGCATTATCGCCGGGCGGCTTCTCGCTGAAATGTGTCACCCTGTCGCCCTGAAGCAGCAGCGCCCCGTAACGGCCCGGCGGCGTCACCGCCGTGACTGTTGCCAGCCTGCCATGCCGCGCGTGGAATGCGATCAGCGCGCCGATGTCGATGTCGGCCACGCCGTCGCCATAGGTCATGCAGAAACTCTCATCGGGATCGAGATAACGGCCGACGCGCTTGAGCCGGCCGCCGGTCATGGTGGCCAGCCCGGTATCGACCAGCGTCACGCGCCAGGGTTCCGCATAATTGGTGTGATAGGTGATTTCGCAGGTGCGCGCGTCCACCGTCAGATCGGACTCGTGCATGACGTAGTTGGTGAAGTATTCCTTGATCATGTAGCCGCGGTAGCCGAGGCAGATGATGAAATCCGTCACTCCATACGTCGTGTAGATGTTCATCACGTGCCACAGGATCGGCCTGCCGCCGATCTCGATCATCGGCTTCGGCCGCAGATGCGATTCCTCGGCGATACGCGTGCCCATACCGCCGGCGAGGATCACGGCTTTCATCACATTCCCCAATCAGCGCCGCCTGAGATAACTCTTCGGCCAATAGGTGACCCGGTTGCGCACGGCGCCCTCATTGAATGGGAAGCGAGATTCGTCCAGCACGAAATCCGGATTTCGCGCCAGGAATGCCTCGACCGCCGCCACCGGGTTGTTCCATGACCAGTGAGGCGCGGTCCGCGGCGCGCCGGCGAGCTCCGCCATGATGTCGTCGCAGGCGACGATGTACGAGCCTGGCGAGACCAGCGGCGAGTACAGGTCGAGCTCTGCCTCAACATGCGCACGACTGTGGTTGGAATCGAGCACCACAAGAACGCGTTCGCCGGGTGCGATGCTGTGTCGCACCGCAGCCAGCGTGCCGCGAGCGATCGAGCTGCCCTGAACCAGCGTGATGCGCGCGACAAGCGGATGTGCTTCGAGCAAAGCCCGATTATACTTGCGGATGTCAATATCGACGCCTATGGCGCGGCCGTTGCCCATCGCCTCGAACAGGCTTGCATAGAAGACGAGCGAGCCGCCATGCGCCACGCCGGTCTCCACGATCACGTCGGGACGCAGACGCCAGATCACCTCCTGGATACGGATCATATCCTCGGGAGATCGAAGCACCGGCCGGCCCAACCAAGTGAAGCCATGGACACACTTTACGTCCCAGCCGCAGCGCGGCCAGGCGGCGGATGCCGCCTCGAACGCAGCGGGCGTGTCGAGCGCATGCTTCTCGGCGGCGCCGTCCGTGCGGCAGACGGTGACGCAGCCACGTGCCTCGTCTACGGTGAGCATTGCTTTTCCTGTGCGAGCCCAAGTAATGCCGGCAGATCGGCCACGAGATTGCTGCCGGTCGGCCCAAATTCGGCGGTGAGACGCGCCGTATTGATTGGCGGATGTTGCACAGTCATGCCACCAGGCGCAAAAGTGATCCGCCAACCGGCGACATCGCGCAGGCAGCAGGCGATGTCCGCATGGCTGGTATTGCCGCCACTGGCGACATTGTAGATTCGCTTGCGCCCGGTTGCGGCGATCATGGGCAGCAGGCGCACCACTGCCGACACGCTTACATAGTCCTTCGAGGACGTCGGGCTGTCGAGAAAGACTGCATCTCCCGTCGCGTGGCCTTCGCGCAGCACCTGTCCCAAGAACGTCTCCACCGGCATGCCGATCCCATAGACGTTCGAAAGTCTGACCACGCGCGTCGCAGGACGCGGATCTGCGAGACACAGCACCTCGCCGGCCAATTTCGTCAGGGCGAAGAGATCCTCCGGATCGTTCGGCAGTACCGCCAGCGTGGCATCCTCATGCGTGGCACTCGCGCGCGCATAAACCCGTGTGGAGGAGAGCAGCAGGAAGGAGTTGTACTGCAAGCTGGCGAGACAGCGCGCCACGAGCCCGACATGCGCCTCCGCAGTCTCCAGCCGACGCACCCGAAAATCGCCGGTGAGGCCTGTGCAGTCGATGATATGACCTACCGGCCGACGCCCCGCCAGAAGTGCCGGCAGCGAGGCACGCGTTATCGGATGCACGATCTGATCTTGGCTCTCGAGCCAGGCCACCAGAGCCGCACCGATGAAGCCGCCGGCGCCGAGAATGGTGAAGGTTAAGGATTCAGTGGACACCACGAAGGGCACCGAAGCGTATTGCCAGCGCCGGTTCTACTCGACATAGGTAAATTTAGCGTTGCGGCGCACGCCGGCCCCGCACAACCGCCGGCGCGCCATGTGCAATGCTGTACGGCGGCAGCGTTCCTCGTAACAGCGACGCGGCGCCGACGACGCAGCCGCTGCCGATCATGGCGCCGTCCTGCACTACGCAGTTTGCGCCGATCCACACATCGTCGCCGATCACGATGCCGCCCCGGCTCGCCTGAAAGCCCTGCTTGATAATCAGACTGTCCGGATCGGAGAACTCATGGTTCGTGGGCGCCAGCGTGCAGTTCGCGGCGATGAGCACGTTTTGCCCGATGCGAATGCCGTTGCCGGTGTAAAGCACGCAACCCGAATTGATCATCGTGCCGCGGCCGATGACCACGTCACCCGATCCCCCAGCCGGCTTGATCTTCACGAATGCATCGATCACCACGTCATCCTCGATGACGATTCGGCTGCCGCGGTGCGAATCCTCGATATCCGCCAGGCGCGAGATCCGGGCAGTGGATGCAATGGTCAGCATGCCCGCAAGAGCTCGCAGGCGGCGTCTTCACTGATCCACGGTTCGTCCACGGGGTGCGGGATCATGGCCGACCCACACTATCCGCATTGCCACTCGCACTGATTTGCCGCGCATCCCGTGGGTCGGTTTCACACCAGCTGCGCCACAGTGCGCGATACGCCGCCTCCATCTCGCGTGCGAGGCCCACCGCGTCGCGCAACGGAGAGGCAGCAAAGCGCGCGCGCAGTCCGCCGCGCAATTGCGCCAACGCATCAATGTCCGCAGATGCTGTGACGGCGCGCGCCACATAGGCATCGACATCATGCGTGACCCAGTCATCCAGCCCCACCGTGTGAAGAATAGCGGCGCCGAACCGGCCGACCGTCGGGCGGCCGGCGAGCGACAGCACCGGCACACCCTGCCACAGTGCCTCAATCGTCGTGGTGCCGGCGTTGTGCGGAAACGGATCGAGCGCGATGTCGATCTCGCCGTACGCTGCCCATGTACGCGGCTGCGGCGACGTATGAACCAGCTCGAGGCGGGCGGCATCGATGCCGAGAGCGGCGAACCGGGCGGTCATCTGCTCGCGGCTGGCCGCCTCGCCGAACGGCGCGCTGTTCAGCATCAGCCGTGAGGCTGGCACCGCATCCAGAATGCGGGCCCAGACGGCCAGGACCATATCGTTCAATCGCACCGTGCGGCCGAAATAGCCGAAAGTGATGCAACCCTTCGCGAGCGCTGGCGGCGGCGCGACGTCAGGCATCTCGGTCGGCGGCGCATACACCAGGGGAATGCGCGAAAGACGAACGAGGCTCTCGCTGAACAGCGGATCGGCTCCCTTTGGCGCCAGCACCGGGTCCGCCAGAAATGCATCCATGGCGGAAAGGCCGGAGCTGTAGCCGTGGCCCAGGAGCCACTCCACCTGCACCGGCGCCGGTTTGCGCGCGAAGGTGAGTAGCCGATTGCCGGCCGTGTGGCCGGTGAGGTCCACCAGGATGTCGATCCGGTCGCGGCGAATCTGTGCGGCCAGCGCCGCATCACTCAGACCGACCGTGCTGTGCCATTGATCGGACAGGGAGCGGGACCGCTCGGTGACAGCATCGGGTGCCGGCACCTCCGCGTAGCAATGCACTTCCACCACCGCGCGATCATGGGCTGCCAGCAGCGGCTCCGCGAACAGCGCAGCCGCATGACGGCGGAAATCAGCGGACACATAGCCAACGCGCAGCCGACGCTGGAGCGAGCGGTCAAGGTCGAAGCCAGGCTGCGCCGGCATAAGCGGCAGAGCATGCTGAGCGTCCCATCTCCGGTATTCGGCGAAGATGTCCTCGGCCGATACGTCCGAACGATAGTTGAGGCAGAACAGAATATTGCTGTGCGGCAAGGCACGATCGGGCCGCAATGCCAGAGCCTGGCGCAGAGCGGCCTCCGCCTCGGCAAGCCGGCCCTGACGCATCAGGGCGAGGCCGAGATTGTTGTGCGCATCAGCATTGCCCCTCTCGCAGGCAATGGCTCGTCGGGCGGCCTCCTCCGCCTGGCTGGCATGTCCAGCGAGAGCGAGCACCCAGGCGAGATTGACCCAGGCATCGGCGAAGTTCGGCGAAATGCGGACTGCCGTGCGATAGCAGTTGGCACTTTCGTCATAGCGGCCGGCGTCGCGGAGGATATTGCCAAGATTGTTGTGCGCTGCGACCAGCACCGGTTCCAGTGTCAGCGCGCTGCGTGCGGCGGCTTCGGCGTCTGCGAGCCGACCGAGTTTGCGCAGGATAGCGGCGTGGTTCGCATGCAATTCGGCCTGCGCGGGTGCGCGCGCGATCGCTGCCCGAACGTGGCTGTCGGCTTCTGCCTGCCGGTTGTCGTAATAGGCCAGCAGACCGAGCACGTGATGTGCCTCGGCGTCCGTCTCGTCCCGTCCCAACATGCGGCGTGCCAGCTCGGCGGCCTCGCGCTGATGACCCTGCGCGTAGAGACGCCGCAGGCGCGCGACATCGCCCTCGCAGCATTCGTCCCATAGCATGCGGTACGTGGCCTCGATGGCACGTGCGAGGCCGGTTGCATCGCAAAGCGGCGAGCAGGCAACTCGCTGCCTAAGCCCCGCGCGCAATTCGGCCAGAGCGCCGAGATCGGATGCCGCGGCCGTGGCACGTGCCACGTATGCGTCGGCGTCGCCGGTAACCCAGTCGTCCAGCCCGACCGCATGCAGGATACTCGCGCCGAACCGGCCGACTGTTGGCCGACCTGCCAGGGATACGACCGGCACACCTTGCCAGAGCGCCTCGATGGTCGTCGTGCCGGCATTGTGCGGAAACGGGTCGAGTGCGATGTCGATCTTGCCATAGGCTGCCCAGGCGCTCGACTGCGGCGTCGTAAAGACCAGATCCAGCCTTGCCGCTTCGATCCCATGCCGGGCGAAGCGCGCCAGAAACAACGCGCAAAACGCAGGCTCCTGGAATGGCCGGTTGTCCAAGATCAGCCACGACCGCGGCACAGCACGCAAAATACGCGCCCAGGCAGCGAGTACCGTCTCGTTGAGGCGTTCGGTCCGGCCGAAATGACCGAACGTCACGTAACCATTCGTGAGTGCCGGCAGCGGCGAGACCAGAGGCATGTCGCCGGGCGGAGCGTAGGCGAGCGGAATACGAGGTAGCCGGATGACGCGCTCGCTGAACAGGGCATCGGTCCCGCTGGGAGCGAGAGCGGTATCGGCCAGGAAGGCGTCCATGGCCGACAGGCCCGTGCTGTAGCCGTGACCCAACAGATATGCCACCTGCACAGGCGCCGGTCGGCGCGCAAATGCGAGCAGCCGGTTGCCGGCGGTATGACCGGAGAGATCAACCAGCACGTCGATCCGGTCATTGCGGATCAGCGCGGCGAGGCCCTCGTCGCTCAGGCCGAGCGTGTTGCGCCAGACATCGCTGAGCGAACGGAAATGATCGGTGACGGTGTCTTCCGCCATCACTCCCGCGTAAAGCCAGAGCTCCACCTTTGACCGATCGTGCGCGGCCAATAACGGTTCGGCGAACATTGCCGCCGCGTGTTGCCGGAAGTCCGCCGACACATATCCAACCCGCAGCCGACGCTCCGATGTCCGATCCAGGGTGAGGCGAGGACTCTCCGAGACAAGGTGTCTTGCGTGGCCGCGATCCCATTCCTGGTATTCGGCAAAGATCGCCTGCGCGGTGACATCGGTCCGGTAATTGAGCGCGAACAGCAGATTGCCATGACCGGATGCATAATCCGGTCGGATTGTCAGCGCCTTCCGATAGGCTGCGTCGGCCTCGGCATGGCGGCCCTGTAACAACAGGGCACCTCCCAGGTTGGTCAGCCAGCGATGCTCGTCCGGTGCCAGCGCAATCGCCGTGCGACTGGCGGACTTTGCCGCTACAGGATGACCGGAACGCACGAGCAACGCGCCGAGATTGCCGTGCGCCAGGGCATGCTCAGGATCCAAGGACAGCGCGAGTTGCAACTCGGCAAGTGCTTCGACATTGCAGTCCAGCGCGAAAAGGAGAGTTCCCAGGTTGCAATGGGCTGTCGCACTCTTGGAGTTGTATCCGACCGCATGGCGAAATGCCTCCAATGCCTCCTTGAGGCGCCCTTGACGTTCGAGCGAATGTCCGAGCGCGTTCCACGCCTTCGCGTAGTCGCCACAAATGGTCAAAGCAATGCGAAATTCTGCTTCGGCCTCGATATCGCGCTGCTGACTGTGCATCAGGTTGCCCAGATTGAAGCGAGCAGCGGGGAAGGCCGGATCGACGTCAATCGCCTTGCGGTATGCGGCCTCCGCTTCATAGTGCCGTCCGAGCGCCGCGAGCGCGATGCCCAGATTGGAATATTCGGGCGGTGTTCTGGCGAAAGAGTGCAGCAGCCGTGCCGCCTCGTCATATCGACCCGATTGCAGCGCAAGGTCGCTCAGTGCGCGCAATGCGAGGAGATCCTTCGGCTTGCGCTGTAGAACAGCTCGCCACTGCGCCTCTGCGCGCGCCAGATCGCCACGCTCAGAGGCAGGCGCACAGGCCGTGCCGGCTCGAACCGTTCGTCTTGCATTTTGCGTCGCCGCCCGAGCCGACATCTTCATCCCATCGACGTGTCAGACCTCGACAAAACTCGCCCTGGCAAAGGCCCATGAGGTGCCGCTGCTGCTGTCGACAACACCGATCAGCTTGCCGCCACCAGCGAAGTTTCCGCTGCCGCTGTAATACAGCTCTCCGGTATCCTGCTGGTAAACAAACCCTCCCTGCCCACCGGTTGCCTCCGCGGTGGTGAGGCGCGTTGCCGCATCGGCTACGGCCATCAGGTTCGTGGAACTCAGGGCAGCCCCGCCAAGGTCTGTACGTATTGTTGGTCCGTATCGAGCTGCCGGTGGTGTCCAGCGCTATCTTGTCGCCTTTGGCGGCGCTGAAGTTCAGGATGGTGCCGTAGTCGGTGCCGGTGCTCTGGTCCAATACACACTCGTCCGCGCCGGAGTTGCCGGTGATGAAGTCCATGCCTCCACCGCCCACGACCATGCTGGCGTTTGAGCCGGTCAGCACCAGTGTGTCGTTACCGGAACCGCCCAGTATCGTTTCGGTGTTCGCGATGGAGACCCGGTTGGTGAAGTTCGCGAGTTGGAGCGTGTCACTGCCGGCACCAAGGTCGACGCTACCGTTGACCAGGGCTCTCCCGAGGGTCACCGAATCAGCGCCGGAGCCGCCGGTCAGGGTTTGGACGTTGCTGACGGTGCCGGTGTTGCCGCCATCGGCGAGGGTAAGCTTGTTGGCGCCGGTGCCGAGGTCGACCGACATGGCGGTGGTGAGCGCGGTGCCGAGGGTGACGGTGTCGGCGCCGGTGCCGCCGGTGATGGTCTCGGTGTTGGCGACCGTGGCCGAGTTGGTGAAGTTGCCGAAGGTCAGCGTGTCGTTGCCGGCGCCGAGATCGATCGAGGCATTGGTCGCGACGGCGCCCAGGGTGATGGTGTCGGCGCCGGTGCCACCGATCAGCGTGGTCGGTGTTCTTGACGGTTCCGGTGTTGCCGCCAGCGGCGAGGGTAAGCTTGTTGGCTGCCGGCGCCAGATCGACCGCCATGCCGGTGGCGAGCGCGGTGCCGAGCGTGACGGTGTCGGCGCCGGAGCCGCCGGTGATGGTCTCGATGTTGGCGACGGTGGCGGTGTTGGCGAAGGCGCCGAAGGTGAGGCTGTCATTGCCGGCTGCCGAGATCGATGGAGGCATTGGACACGGCGGCGCTGAGGGTGATGGTGTCGTTGCCGGTGCCGCCGGTGATGGTCTCGGTGTTGGCCACCGTGGCCGAGTTGGTGCCGTTGGCGAAGGTCAGGGTGTCGTTGCCGGCGCCGAGATCGATGGAGCCGCCGACAGCGCGGTGGCGAGGGTGACGGCATCGGCGCCGGAGCCGCCGATCAGCGTGTTGACGTTGCTGACGGTGCCGGTGTTGCCGCCGGCGGCGAGGGTGAGCTTGTTGGCGCCGGTGCCGAGGTCGACCGACATGGCGGTGGTGAGCGCGGAGCCGAGGGTGACGGTGTCGGCGCCGGTGCCGCCGGTGATGGTCTCGGTATTGGCCACCGTGGCCGAGTTGGTGAAGTTGCCGAAGGTCAGCGTGTCATTGCCGGCGCCGAGATCGATCGAGGCATTGGTCGCGGCGGCGCCCAGGGTGATGGTGTCGGCGCCGGTGCCACCGATCAGCGTGGTGGTGTTCTTGACGGTGCCGGTGTTGGCGACGTTGGCGAGGGTAAGCTTGTTGGCGCCGGCGCCGAGATCGACCGCCATGCCGGCGGCGAGCGCGGTGCCGAGCGTGACGGTGTCGGCGCCGGAGCCGCCGGTGATGGTCTCGATGTTGGCGACGGTGGCGGAATTGGCGAAGGCGCCGAAGGTGAGGCTGTCATTGCCGCTGCCGAGATCGATGGAGGCATTGGACACGGCGGCGCTGAGGGTGATGGTGTCATTGCCGGTGCCGCCGGTGATGGTCTCGGTGTTGGCCGACCGTGGCCGAGTTGGTGCCGCTGGCGAAGGTCAGGGTGTCATTGCCGGCGCCGAGATCGATGGAGCCGCTGACCGAGCGCGGTGGCGAGGGTGACGGCATCGGCGCCGGAGCCGCCGATCAGCGTGTCTGACGTTGCTGACGGTGCCGGTGTTGCCGCCGTTGGCGAGGGTGAGCTTGTTGGCGCCGGTGCCGAGGTCGACCGACATGGCGGTGGTGAGCGCGGTGCCGAGGGTGACGGTGTCGGCGCCGGTGCCGCCGGTGATGGTCTCGGTATTGGCCACCGTGGCCGAGTTGGTGAAATTGCCGAAGGTGAGCGTGTCGTTGCCGGCGCCGAGATCGATCGAGGCATTGGTGAGCGCCCCGGTAGATCGATGGTATCTGCGCCCGAGCCTGAGGTGAGCGTATCGACGGCGCTGAACGTTGCCGTATTGCCGGCGTTGCCGAGAGTGATAATGGATGACACGGCCCATCTCCTGGGGACGGAGAACCAGGGCGGGGCCGTTTTGTCCTTCCACCTGGCGTGGCTGCGCTTTGCGCGAATGACAGCACTACGCCTCAGACGTAAAGAAATGGCTTCGCGCGCACCGGCGCTGTTGCTGCCGGCGCGACCGCGGGCCACATTTGTTTCCCTGTCAGGAGGCATACGCGTGGCTGCGCCGAAACCGAACCTTTCGTCCTCGATCTGGCTGATCGTCGCCGGGCTCGTGGTGATCTCGGCGCTCGGCCTGTTTGGCGGCGGCGGCGGCGAGCGGCGGCGGCGGCACCGACGCGATCCCGTACAGCCAGTTCCAGCAATACCTCGATGCCAACAAGGTGAAGCAGGTCACCGTGGCGGGCAACGTGATCCACGGCACGCTGACCGAGGCGATGCCGGACGGGCACAGCAATTTCACCACCGTGCAGGTGCCGCCCGATCTCGCCGGGCAACTCGCGAAGCACAACGTCGAGTTCACCGGCAGTGCGACCGATGGCGGCGCGCTGGGCACGCTGTTGTCCTGGGTGCTGCCGCCGCTGCTGTTCGTCGGCATCTGGATGTTCGCCTCGCGCATGATGATGGGCGGCGCGGGGCGGCGGGTTCGGCGGCGGACTGCTGTCGGTCGGGCGCTCGAAGGCCAAGCTGGTCGCCGAGACCGACGTGAAGGTCACATTCGCCGACGTGGCCGGGGTGGACGAGGCCAAGGACGAGCTGCACGAGATCGTCGATTTCCTGAAGCGGCCGGAGGAGTTCACGCGGCTGGGCGCGCATATCCCGCGCGGCATCCTGCTGGTGGGGCCGCCGGGCACCGGCAAGACGCTGCTGGCGCGCGCGGTGGCGGGCGAGGCGGGGGTGCCGTTCTACTCCACCAACGGCGCCGAGTTCGTCGAGATGTTCGTGGGCGTCGGCGCGGCCCGGGTGCGCGACCTGTTCGAGCAGGCGCGCAAGATCGGCGCCCTGCATCATCTTCATCGACGAGCTGGATGCGCTGGGGCGGGCGCGCGGTGTCAACCCGATCGCCGGGCAGGACGAGAAGGAGCAGACGCTCAACCAGTTGCTGGCCGAGATGGACGGGTTCGACCGGTCGGTGGCGATCGTGATCCTGGCGGCGACCAACCGGCCGGAGATCCTCGACCCGGCGCTGCTGCGGGCCGGGCGGTTCGACCGGCAGGTGCTGGTGGACCGGCCGGACAAGAAGGGCCGGGTGGATATCCTGCGCATCCACCTGAAGAACCTGAAGCTGGCGACGGACGTGAAGCTGGAGGACATCGCGGCGCTGACGCCGGGCTTCACCGGGGCGGACCTGGCCAACCTGGCGAACGAGGCGGCGGTGCTGGCGACGCGGCGGGGCGCTCAGGCGATCGGGATGGACGACTTCACCGGGGCGGTGGAGCGGATCGTGGCGGGGCTGGAGAAGAAGTCGCGCATCCTGATCCCGCGGGAGCGGCGCGTCGTGGCCTACCATGAGATGGGGCATGCGCTGGTGGCGCTGGCGATTCCGGGGAGCGATCCGGTGCAGAAGGTGTCGATCATCCCGCGCGGCATCGGCGCGCTGGGCTATACGCTGCAGCGGCCGACCGATGACCGGTTCCTGATGGGGCGGCAGGAGCTGGAGGACAAGATGACGGTGCTGATGGGCGGGCGGGCGGCGGAGACGCTGCTGGGCGAGGACATCTCCACCGGGGCGGCCGACGACCTGGCGAAGGCGACCGACATCGCGCGCGGGATGGTGCTGCGGTTCGGCATGGACGAGAAGCTGGGGCCGGTGGCGTGGGACACCGAGCAGGGGCAGTTCCTGAACCAGCCGGGCGTGTTCTGGCAGCCGCGGCGGTTCTCCGACGAGACGGCGCACGAGATCGACGTGGCGGTGCGGGCGCACCTGGACGGCGCGCTGGGGCGGGCGGTGGGGATCCTGCAGGACGAACCGGGCGGCGCTGGACGAAGGCGCCGCCGCGCTGCTGGCGCACGAGACGCTGGGAGCGGAGGAGCTGCCGAAGGTGAAGGCAGAGCGCCAGGGGGTGGCCTAAGGGCGTGATGACCGAAGGCGGAATCGCCGGAGGTCTGAAGCACGCGATCAAACAAAGAGATAGCGTGGGATGAGCGCGCCTCTGAGCGCCCATCCCGCGCTAGCAGCCAGCGCGGCCTTGCCCGAGCAGCGCCGCTGCCCGAATAACGGGGACAGCCATACTCGCCATGGTACAAGGCTGCCCCAATGTTCGAGGGATACGCCGATGCCGCAGGACGCCCCAAGCTACCTGAGGCCACGCGCTGTCGAGCGAACCTTCGGTCGTCTACTCGGGTTCCTGGTTCGCATTGGCTTGGTCCGCGGACACTTCTACGTCCTAGAGGTCCGCGGCCGGAAAAGCGGCAAGACGATTTCGCTGCTGGTGGACCTGCTTGATTTCGGCGGGCGTCGTTACCTGGTCTGCGCCCGCGGCAATTCGAATTGGGTGCGCAACGCCCGAGCGGCTGGTGAAGTCGCGCTTGTCCGCGGGCGGTGGCGCCAACACTATGCTGTGCTCGAAGTACCACCCAGCATGCGCCCGCCGCTTCTCAAGGCTTATCTCGACCGTTACGCCCGCGAGGTGCAGCGGTTCTTTCCAGGACCCGAAGGGTTCGCCTGCCGAGGCCTTCAACGATCTGGCACCGCGTTATCCCGTCTTCGAGTTGGCGGCGCGGAACGAATTGATCGGATAACAGCCGGTCGTGGCCAGCAGAGGATCGGCCATGCCGGCTCACGCCATTTGGTCCACCCAGACCCACGCTGGGTCCACCGCGGTGGCCCAAAACGGGCTATGCGGTGTCGCGCGACCGTCAGGAACCTGACGTGGCGGCGGCCGCGATAAATCCCTCATCGCGTTGTCGCCGTACGGCAAGCTGAGCGTCACACAGCGCCGCGCGTTAAGCCGTCTCGATCACTCCGCTGGCACTCGGCTGCTTGCCGGGCAATGCGAGAAGCGCAGTCGCCACGGCGGCTATTGCCGCGAATACGCAGGCGGACAGAAAGACGTGGGTCGGTGGAAATCCGCGCGCCAGCAGAAACCCGCCGAGTGGCGCGGCCGCGATACCGCCCAATCGCCCGACGCCGGTCGCGAACCCGTAACCGCGCGTGCGCATGCGTGCCGGATAGAGCTTGCCGCATGCCGCGTTCAGACCCGTCTGGCTGCCGAGTACAGTCACTCCGGACATGAAGACCACGGCAAGCAATGCGAAATAGGGCATCGCAACAAGCGCAATCACCGCGACGAAAATGATGCCCACGGCAAAGTGCACCGCCAGCGACCGACGCGCGCCCAGGTGATCGATCGCCCACCCCAGATAGAGCACAGCGACGATCCCGCCGAAGCCAAAGAGGCTCGACGCAAACACCGACTGCGCCGGCGTCAGGCCGACGAGGTGCAGAACCTCCGGCAGCCAGAAAACGAACAGGAAAAGGTCCAGGAGACTGCAAAAGAAGATGATCCAAAGCAGTGTCGTCTGAAGCGCAAAGCCCTCGCCGAACAGCAGCTTGATGGGGTTGCCCTTCGCGAAATCCATCGCATGCGTCTGTCCCATCGACGGCGCGATGGCGAGGCGCTGAAGCAACGCCTGATGACGCGGCGCGAGGTTCGCCCGCGCGGCGAGAAAGCGCGGCGACTCAGGGAGCCACAATGCGGTGATCGCCAGCAGCACCAGCGGGAAGACGCCGCCGATGACGAAGATGATCGGCCAGCCGAACCCTTCGTGCAGCAGCAGCGAAACGACCTGACCGCCGACGAAGCCGCCGAGTGGCGCGCCGGTAAAGGTCAGCATGATCATCATCGCGCGCCGCCGCTGCGGCGTGTAATCGCCGGTCAGCGCCACGGTTCCGGCGAACCCACCGGCAATCCCCGCCCCGGTAAAGAAGCGTGTCCCCGCCAGGAAAGCGAGCGAGGGGGCAACGGCGCTTGCCAACGAGGCAATGCCGAACAGCGTCACGCTCATCATCAGCAGCGGCTTGCGCCCGAACCGGTCGCCGATCGGTCCGGCGAGGAGCGCCCCCACCATGACGCCGATATTCGACCACAGAAAGGCCAATGCGAACGCGGACGGCGGGACGTGCCAGGCATGGGTCAACGACGGCACCGACCAGCCGATCGACCCGACGTCATAGCCGTCGCACATCTGAATAAGGCCGCAAATGGCTGCCACGCGGATCTGGAGGCCGCCAAGCTGCTGGTTCTCCAACGCGTGCTCGATCGCCGAGAACGATGTCTCCGCCATCTTCAATCCTCTCACCGCCGTGTTGTTCTCGCATTCACGTCGGCGCGGCTTGAGGCCGCCTCCCGACCGCGACCGTAAGGCACCCAAGGGTGACGCGCAACAAAATTGGCCGACAATGTGCCATGATCGATTTTGCCGGCGCGCCGATCAAGCTGAAACCCGATACGCTGAAACCCGATACGATGCAGCACAGGGGCTCCCGCGAGGCGCTGCCGCCGAGCAACTGAAAGGAACGCCAACCCGAAAGGAGCGACCAATGACCGACACGGTAAGGATCGACGGCTATCACGGCCACGTCTACTACGACGCCGCCACACGCGAGTTCGCCGAACGGTTGCGGGAGACGATCGGCGCAATGTTTGGTGTCGAGGTCAGGGCTTTGAGCGATGTGCCGCTCGGACCGCATCCGGTCTCGCAGTTCCGCTTCACCTTCACCACGGCACAGTTCGCTGCGATCGTGCCGTGGCTGATGTTCAACCGGCAAGGTTTCGACGTTCTCCTGCACCCGCTGACCGACAGCTCCTACGACGACCACAGTCGCTATGCGATCTGGCTCGGTGAGCCGGTGGCGCTGAAGCTCGACACGCTGAGCCGAAGCTACCGCGCCGAACAGTATCCGGCGCATTGATGCGGTTCGATCGTTGCGGGCTTGCCGGGAATCGCAAGGGCTGCATAAATACCCAGATGGGGGCACAAGCAATCACCGTCGGAGACCGTAGGTTCGTGGCACTTCGCAAGGCTGGGCATTCGCGAGCCGCGCCAGTCTATCATGCGGTGACACCGTTCTGCCGTATCGCGCTGTGTGCGACAGAACCGGGGACGCGCTCCGGTTGGGCAGAACCGCCGGCAAATCATGTCACCTGTGCGGCCTGTCTCGACCGCCTGTCACGCCTGGAGCGAGCATACCTTGGTGGCTCGCACAACGTCAGGTCATCGAGCGCACCCGCAATACACGTCCAATCGACCTGATCGTTCGCGCGGGCGCTATCTGGCGCCACGCGCCGACATCAGGGCCTCGTGGCAGGGTGGCGACAGGCTCTCGCTATGGTCGGCCAGGCACGCGATCGCTCGACCGCCACCCAGCCTGACGCCCTGGCAGTATCGGCGGAAATCGCCGCCACAGGCATTGCGAATGATCGCGGCCTGCTCGCGCCTCGTCATGGGATGCGGCGCGGGCGGCGGCGGAGCCACACTGCCCGGCGCGGTTGCGGCAGGCTGGTTGGCGGCGGCACCTCCGCCGACAGCACCGATCGCGGCCTGACACCCAGGCGACAGGGAGGCCGCGTTTTCCTTCAGGCATTGCAACGCGGCAGCCCCACCGGTCGGCACGCTCGCGCAGTGCGCCTGGTAGTCGCTGCGGCATGACTGACGGATGGCGTCCGCCTGCGCCGATGAGGGCTGCTGAGCACTGGCCACGCCGGCCAGTGCGCCCAGCGTCAGCGCAACAAGCTGCGCCATTATTTGCAGTCGCCTGGCGTTCATGCGTGCTTCCTGTCCGATGCCCGGCGGCAATGGCCGCCCGCGTGGCCAGAATGAGCAAGCGACGGTCCGATTCGCTACCCTGACGCTCGCCGCCGTGAGCGCAGCGGCCGAGCCGTGTCGCCAGGGGCGCGCCGATCCGCTAGGTTTGCGCCGGCAGATCAGGAGACACGCGATGACCGAAGCCTGCATCGTCGGCTGGGCACACTCGCCGTTCGGCAAGCTGGACGACCCCGACGTCGAGGCGCTGATCGGCCGAGTCGCACGTGCCGCGATCGACGATGCGGGGATTGCGGCGACCGATGTCGAGGCGAGCTTTCGTCAGTCTGTTCAACAATGGCTTCTCGGCTCAGGACTTTCCCGCCTCGCTGGTGCTTGCAGCACGTGCCGGAGCTGCGCTTCCGGCCGATCACTCGATACGAGAACGCCTGCGCGTCGGGTTCGGCGGCGGTGCACGGCGCGCGCGATTTCCTCGCCGCCGGGCGTGGGCGGTTCGCGCTGGTGATCGGCGTGGAGAAGATGACCGCCACACCGGGCGCGCAGGTCGGCGACATCCTGCTGAAGGCGAGCTACCAGAAGGAGGAAGCCGACATCCCCGCTGGCTTCGCCGGCGTGTTCGGCCGCATCGCCGAACGCTATTTCCAGCGCTACGGCGACCAGTCCGATGCGCTGGCCGCGATCGCGGCGAAGAACCACAAGAACGGCGTGGACAATCCGTACGCGCAGATGCGGCGCGATCTGGGGTTCGAGTTCTGCCGCCATGTCAGCGAGAAGAACCCATATGTCGCACCACCGCTGAAGCGCACCGACTGCTCGCTGGTATCGGATGGCGCGGCGGCGCTGGTCATGACGGATGAAGCGACGGCGCGCAGCATGGGCAAGGCGGTGCGGTTCCGCGCAGCGGTGCAGGTCAACGACTTCCTGCCGATCAGCAGGCGCGACATCACGCAGTTCGAGGGGGCGGCAGAGGCGTGGCGCCGCGCGCTCGACGCGGCGGATGTGAAACTGGACGAGCTGTCGTTCGTCGAGTCGCACGACTGCTTCACCATCGCGGAGTTGCTGGAATACGAGGCGATGGGATTGACCGCGCCGGGCCAGGGCGCGCGCGCCGTGCTCGAAGGCTGGACGGCGAAGGATGGGCGGCTGCCGGTCAATCCGTCGGGCGGGCTGAAGGCGAAGGGCCATCCGATCGGCGCGACGGGCGTCTCGATGCATGCGATCACTGCCATGCAACTCACCGGCCAGGCCGGTGATATGCAGTTGCCGAAAGCGGACATCGCCGGCGTGTTCAATATGGGCGGTGCCGCGGTGGCGAACTATGTGTCCATCCTGGAGGCGGTGCGCTGAGCCCGAGGTCGCCAGGCGCGACGTGAGGCGCCTGTTGGAGGAGATCCACTGATGCAGGACATCGACGCAATTCACGACTACCACGTGCATGTCTACTACGACCCGTCCACCAGGCCGAAGGCCGCGCAGTTGCGGCAATGGGTGGAGGAACGCTTCGCCGGCAAGATGCGGATGGGAAGCTGGCACGACGAACAGGTGGGGCCGCACGTGCAGGCGATGTACCAGATTGCCTTTCCGCCCGAGCTGTTTCCCACGCTGGTGCCGTTCATCATGATGAACCGCATGGGGCTGACGGTACTGGTGCATCCGCAGTCGGGCCGCCCGCGCGACGACCATACGGTGAATGCGATGTGGATGGGCGAGGTGCTGCCGGTGAAGACCGAGGTGCTGCGCGAGGTGGGCTGACCGAACGTTCTCGACGAAGCGCTTACCGCACCGCGACCCGGTACAGTTCGTCAGAAAAATCCGCTGCGACATCGCCCGTCATGCGACGGCGGAGCACATCGAGATCGGCCTGGAACAGATCGGCGCTGATCCTGCCGACGATGACGGGGATGTCGCGCTTCATGCTGGGCACATCGCCGATCGGCAGACCGAAGCTGACGAACCCGGCCGGGTTAAGCAGTGGATGTGCCGTCAGCAGCGGTGACGCGTCCGGCGTGCGCGCGCAGGAATTCGTTGCCCGGCTCCGAGATAGGGATAGTTCGCCGAGCATCTCGTCCTTCTCGGCGGGCGACGGCGTATAGCGATCACGCCAGCAGCAGGATCTGGTCGGCAAAATCGCGCAATTCCGGCCGCGATGCCAGATCGCCCGAATAGCCGGTGCCGGCGATGACGAAATCCAGCCGATACGTCGTCGGCCGCTCGATGGATGTTTCGGTCTTTCCGTCGCGCTCCGCCGCGTTGGTCCAGGGCGCGGCGAGATGCAGATGGAAATTCGGGTATTTCAGCCGTGCGCTCGATCGCGTCCTGTGGTGGGCGTCGAGCCGGCACGGAAGATAGCGGATCGCCTGATGCCAGCGATCGGCATCCGGCAACTGATGGTAATTGTCGTAGGCGCCAGGATAGCCGCGGATCGCGGTTGATCGGGGTCGCAGCGATTGTGGCGCGCCGGGCAAACAGGTGCACCTCGGCGGCGCCATGCTCCAGCGCCACCGCCGGCAGCGTCGAACGCCGCGGCGGCGGCACCGATCACGCCAACGGTCCTTGCCGCGCAGCGCGGCGAAGTCGATGACATCCTCGGTGTGCGCGTAGCGGGTCGGCGGCAGATCGCGGTCAGCACGTCGGGGATGGACCGGCCGCCGCCGCCGGCAAATCCGGTCGCCAGGATGATCTTGCGCGCGGTCTCCGTCGTCGCCCCGTCCGGCGTGTTGAGGTGCAGACGTGAAATGTTCGCCCGCGGGCTCGATCCGGTCCAGGCGCGTTCGATAGCGCAGACGGATGCCGAGAAATCGCTTGTACCACGCCAGGTAATCCGACCCAATCCGTGCGCTTGATCCGATCGATGGCGGCATAAGCCTCCTGGCCGTGCCGCGCCTCGTACCACGCCTGAAAGCTGAACGCCGGGACGCCGAGTTCCGGTCCGGGCAGCGTTTTCGGTGTACGCAGCACGTTCATCCGTGCGGCATTGAGCCAGATGCCGGCACGCTCTTCGTCCGGCGCCGCTTCCAGCACGGTGACCTTGCCAATTCCTGCGCGGCGCAGCGCGAAGGCAAGCGCACAGCCGGTCTGCCCGCCGCCGATGATGGCGACGTTGTGGTCGATGCCGGGGCGGTCCGGCACCCAGTTGGCCGGATCGGGGCCGATCAGGCGAAGCGCTGTCCGGGCGCCGGCGTCTGGATCGGATGACTGGTTCATCGGATGCTCCTGTCTGGCCAATCTGTCGGCGTTGAATTTTCCGGCACTTGCGACATCGCGGAAGTGGTCACGTCTGTTGCATCATCGCGTCATCGGGAGAGAAGTCCACCAGGCGTTTCCTCTGCCGGGACCGTTGATCCAGTACGGCCTGAGGACACTCTTATTGGCTGAGCTGTGAAATGCTTCACATCGGGGCACGGAATTGGTGGGCAAATAGCGCGTCCTCCCTGAACGGGTGGTGCGCCCTAGAGCGTTGCTCGGACCAATCAGCGTGACATATGCTGCTTTTGCGAAGATCCCGCCCTTCAACTCTGCCGCGCCCCTCGACCAAGTCGAAGGAGCCCGGTGGCGGCGCGTATCCGTGGCACATGCATGCCGGGGAAAGCATGATCCGGGGAGACTACACACCGTCCGTTTCAAGGCGAGCCGGCACCAGGCGCGGTATTGAGCGGCACCTTGCCGCAGTCCTTGGCGCCGACATCGTTGGCTACAGCGCACTGATGGGGCGCGCGGAGGAGGAGACACATCGGCGCGTCAACACCGAACTCGATCGGGTATTTCGTGAGATAGAGAAGTCGCACGGACGGGTCTTCACCTTCGCGGGCGACGGACTGATGGCGGAGTTCCCCAGCGCCATCGACGCATTGAAATGCGCGTTGCGCATCCAGGCGGATGCTGCGCGGCGCAACACGAGAATTCCGCAGGAGCAGTGGATCCAATTCCGCATCGGGATCAACTCTGGCGAAATCATGCTGCACGAGAACCGGACCGGCGGGACCACGATCAACGTCGCCGCTCGGCTGGAAGCGATGGCCGAGCCAGGAGGCGTTTGCCTGTCGGCGGTGGTGTTCGACCAGGTGCGACGGACCGTGGCGGCTGCATACGAGCGGCTCGGCGAGCATCGCCTCAAAAATATTCGTGATCCCGTTATGGTCTACGCCATCCCGGCGTCGGCCTGCTCGTCGTGGATCAACATGCCTGCACTGCCGCGCATGACCGTCCCAGACATGACGGCGACGCAAGCCGGCGGTGAGTATCGTCCCTCGCTCGCGGTACTGCCGTTCCGCACCCTGCAAAAGGACCAGTCCGACGCCTATTTCGCCGAAGGCATGATCGACGACATCATCCGCGCACTTGGGGGTCTGAAGGATCTGCTGGTGATCTCGCGCAGTTCAACCATCGGTTTTGCGCGCATGCCGCTAGATGTCCGCCGCGTCGGCCATGAGCTCGACGTCCGCTATGTGCTGCACGGCAGCGTGCGACGGGCCGGCAACACGCTCAGAATCGCCGTCGAGCTGAGCGAGTCGACGACCGGCAACGTCATATGGGCCGACCGCTTCGATGGTGACCTCACCGAACTGTTCGACCTCCAGGATCGCATGGCACTGCGTGTGGCGGCCACCATTTCGCCGCAGCTGCGCGAGCGCGAACTCGATCGCGCGCTGCGAAAACGTCCAGATAGCATGACAGCCTATGACCTGACCTTGCAGGCGCTCGATCGTTTCTACCGCATGGACCGGCCCTCGATCGAACAGGCGCGCGAACTGCTCGAGCAGGCGATCGCGCATGATCCAGGCTATGCGACCGCCTATTCGCACATGGCCTCACTCCGCATGCGCTGGATTGGCCAGGGCTGGTCCAGCGACGAGATCGCGGACCGCACGATGGCTGCCAGCGCCGCGCGGATGGCCATCGAGCGGGACCGCAACGACGCACTTGCGCTGGCGATCTATGGTCATATGCAGTCCTATCTGCTGAAGGATTATGACGTCGCGCAGGAATATCTCGAGCGCGCCATGGCAGCCGGCCCGAGTTGCGCGTGGGCCTGGGCCTACAGCGGTCTCACCTCCGGCTATCTTGGCGACATCGCGACGGCCATCGCGCGCACCGAGCGTGCGGTGCGGCTGTCGCCGATCGGTGCGGACAGCTTCTGGCTCGAACACTACTTGTCGCAGTCCTACTATTTGGCGGCCCGCTACGAGGATGCGATTGCCTGGGGTCGGATGTCTGCGGCGCACGCGGGCGCCAACACCTCCAATCTGCGCGTCCTGATCGCAGCACTCGTCGCCACCGGCGAGTTCGACGAGGCCCGCAAGGTGGCACAGCATCTGATGCGGCTCGTACCGACGTTTCGGCTGACAGCGTACCGCGCGCGAACGCCGCTGCGCAGCAAGGTCCGTGAGCAATTCGCAGATCGAACTCCGGCAGGTTGGGGTGCCGGACTGAGACAGGCGCGCATTCCCCGTGCCTGGCCAATATCAGTCCCAGGAGAGACAAAATGCCAGCGAGTTTCGACGGTAATGACGGCAATGACGGCAACAGCGCCAACGCAGGCGGCGGTGGCAATGCGACCAGCGCCAGCAACGGCTGGTTCTTCGCCGATCGGGTGAACCTGCCCCTCGTCACAGCACGCGACCACAAGCCCGGAACATTGACCCCGGACGTCATGATCGGGCACTTGAATGCCATCAGCATCAAGAATTTCCCTGACCGGAATTGGTCGGCCGAGTGGTACGCATGGCTTGCGTTGAACGACTTCGCGAGAGTAACGGCTTGGGCGTCGATCAACCCCAGGACCGACCCGCTCACGAGTGCTGACTGGCCCGCCTGGATACCTGGGCCACCAGCTCCTTCGGCAAGCATTACCCCCTTCATGAACTGGGCGGACGCAGCCGTGCTGCCGCATGCCCAGGAGGAGGTCCGCCATCTTGTCAGGGCGGCCATGGAGGAGCGGGCCGATGCCCTAAGCGAGATATTGTCGCAGTCGGATGAATTTATCAGTTACTTCCTGAACATGATGACCGCACGTCCCGGAGCCTACCCGAATACGACCAAGGTGCTCGCGATCGCGAGCCTGGTGGGCACATTCGTCGCGATGTACTTCAAAGCGCTCTACGAGCGCCCGCGACCGTCGCAACTGTGCCCTGCCCTGCTTCCTCCGATCGAGGTCCCCGGGCACGCGTCATTCCCAAGCGGTCACTCAACTCAGGCACATCTAATGGCGTTGTGCATGGACCAGGTACTTGCGGGCGTGGCACAGAAACCCGTCTTGGATGACGATCTGTGGACTCTCGCCAACCGCATTGCCCGCAACCGCGAAATAGCGGGACTGCACTATCGGAGCGACAGCCTGGCGGGTGTGCTGATCGCAAAATGCATCATGCCATTGCTCGCACCGACGCCGAGGTTTGCCGATGTCCTCGCGCAAGCACAAAAGGAATGGCAGCCATGACCGACGAAAATGCCGACGGGCGGAGGGTGACGCGTGTGCCGGAATGGGTCATCGAGCAATTGCGGGTTCGGTTCAAACCCTTTGCGGCACCTGAGGACAGAAAGTTCAACCCTTCGGAAATGTCCACCGAGGAACTTCTGGAACTCGGCCTGCCACCGAAGCCCGATGCCGATCGGCAGCCACTGTTGCGGCAGCTTTGGGACAAGGCGTTCGGCAAGCCGATGACGGTCGTTCCCTTCGTCTTTGACGAGCAGAAGGTGAAAGCCATCCCTTACGAGATGCTGAGCCGGCTGGCCGATGAGATGCCGATTTCAAAAATCCCGCTGCGAGACCAGTTCCAACTGGTCGGGCGCCTATATCACCGCGAACTGGGACCGGCAGTTCATGCAGGTGTGGGGAGTCTGGACCGTGCCGGGAAACGTCGATCTTCCGCCCAGTGATTACCAAGGGTCATCGGGTCTCCCATATGTCTGCTCCAATTGGATTGGCCTGGACGGGCAGCGTCGTTATCTCGACTCATCGTTGCCCCAGATGGGCACAGCAACCACGCTGAACCTCAACGGTCCGCCAATCGCCGAGGCGTGGACGCAGTGGTGGGCTCGCTCCAATACCAGCACGGTCCCTCTGCCAATGGGACTGCCGGTCAATCCGGGCGATGAGGTGCTGAGCGTGCTGACAGCCTGGAATCCGCAGACCGTGGTTTTTGTTATGGTCAACTTCACCACCCTGCAATGGATGCCGGTGAAGGGCACGGCGCCACCCGTCACGTTGCCGGACGGTTCGACGACGTTTCCGAGTATCGCCGGGGCAACCGCCGAATGGATCGTCGAGCGGCCGCGGATTGTCGGCTCAACGGACCAATGCAACTTTCCTGACTACCATTCGAGCGAATTCAGTGGCTGCGTCGCCGTCGAGGCTGGCGAGGTGGATATCGCCTCGCTGCCAGGCGGGGTCCCGCAGGAGCTGTGGGGCGAACGCCTCATTCGGATGTTCGATGTGCTGCCGAACCCGCAGCGCACAGCGTTCGTCTCGATGCCTTGGAAGACCAGCGACACGTCCGTCCGCCTGAACTGGGGTAGCTTCAGGTAGCTTCTGACCCATAGCGTCACGGCGCACCGGCCATGCCGGGTACGCTCGCTTGACAAGTAGTTGATGGGCTTCATCATCCGGTAACCGGAGGAGAAGTCCATGTCTGCGCTTGATCGTTGCCTGAACGTCTATGACCTGCGTGCCGCCGCCAAACGGCGCCTGCCGCGGGCAGTGTTCGAATTCGTCGACCGTGGCAGCGAGGACGGCATCGCGGTCGCCAACAACCGCAACGCGTTCGAGCAGATCAAGCTGCGTCACCGCGCCCTGGTCGATGTGTCGGGCCGCACCATGAACACGACGCTGTTCGGCAAGCCGGTATCGATGCCCATGGCGATTGCGCCCACTGGCGCGGCGGGCCTGTGCTGGCACGAGGGCGAACTGGAACTGGCGAAGGCCGCGGCGAAGGCGAAGATCCCGTTCACGCTGGCGACCGGGGCGATGACCTCGATGGAGAAGATCGCCGAGCAGGCAGGCCCGGGCGTGGGTGGCCGGCTATGGTTCCAGCTCTACGTGTGGAACCGGCGTGAGATGTCGTACCAGCTCATCGAGCGCGCCCACCGCGCGGGGTTCGAGGCGCTGATCGTTACCGTCGATACCATCGTGCCGCCGAACCGCGAGTACAACACGCATAACGGCTTCCTGCTGCCGTTCACGCCGAACGTGACGTTCACGCTCGACATCATGCGCCATCCGGTATGGTTCACCAACGTGCTGATGAAGTACTTCACCACCATCGGCATGCCGCGCAACGAGAACTATCCGGATGAATACAAGCGGATGAGCCGCAACGACCCCAACACGCACCAGATGACGCGGCAGGACTCGCTCAACTGGGACGACATCAGGATCTTCCGCGAGAAGTGGCCGGGTATCCTGATGATCAAGGGCATCAACCGGCCGGACGATGCTTTGAAGGCAATCGAATACGGCGTGGACGGCATCGTGGTGTCGAACCATGGCGGGCGGAACATGGACAGCGTGGTCGCCTCGATCGACGTGCTGCCGGAGATCGCCGAGGCGGTAGGGGATCGGCTGACCGTGATCCTCGATTCAGGCGTGCGGCGTGGCTCGGACATCGCCAAGGCCCTGGCGCTGGGGGCGAAGGCGGTGCTGACCGGGCGCGCCACGCTGTACGGCACGGCGGTCGGCGGCGAGGCGGGCGCGTTCAAGGCGATCGGCCTGATCAGGAACGAGCTGGACAAGACGATGGCCTATACCGGATGCCGATCGGTCGACGAGGTGACCACGGATATTTTCTTCGGCGGCAGGCGGGGCAACCGGTTGTACGAGCGGGTGATGGAGACCCTCTGAGAGTCATGGTGCGATGGCCAATCTCGATCGCTGCCTGAATGTCTGGGACCTGCGCGCCGCGGCGCAGCGGCGGCTGCCGAAGGGCGTGTTCGAGTTCGTCGATCGCGCCACCGAGGACCACATCGCGGTCGCCAACAACCGCTCTGCGTTAGAGCGCATCAAGCTCCGCCATCGCGCGCTGGTCGATGTGTCCGGCCGCAGCGTCGCCACGACGCTGTTCGGCAAGCCCGCCAGCCTGCCAATGGCGATCGCTCCCACCGGCGCCGCCGGCCTGTGCTGGCACGAAGGCGAGCTGGAGCTTGCGCGTGCGGCGGCGAAGGCACAGATCCCACTGACGCTGTCCACCGCATCGATGACGCCGATGGAGAAGATCGCCGCGGTCGGTGGGCGGCTGTGGTTCCAACTCTATGTCTGGAAGCGCCGCGACCTGTCGCACCAGTTGATCGAACGCGCCAACCGCAGCGGCTTCGAGGCGCTGATCGTGACCGTGGATTCCCCTGTATCGGCCAACCGCGAATACAACACGCATAACGGCTTCGGGCTGCCGTTCAACCCGACGGTGCGCTTCACTCTCGACATGATGCGCCATCCCGCGTGGACCACCGGCGTGTTGATGAAATACTTCACCTCGACCGGCATGCCGCGCCACGAGAACTACCCGGAGGAATACCAGAAATCGATCCTCAGCGGCGTCGGCTCGCGCGATGCGATGCGCGCCGACTCGCTCGACTGGAACGACATCGCGAAGTTCCGCGACATGTGGCCAGGCGTGCTGATGCTGAAGGGCGTCAACCGTCCGGATGATGCGACCAAGGCGTTGAGCTACGGCGTCGACGGCCTCGTGGTGTCCAACCACGGCGGGCGCAACATGGACAGTGCCGCGGCCACGCTCGACGTGCTGCCGGAGATCGCCGAGGCGGTCGGTGACAAGATGACGCTGATCCTGGATTCAGGTGTGCGCCGCGGCTCCGACATCGTGAAGGCGTTGGCGCTGGGGGCGAAGGCGGTGCTGACCGGCCGCGCCACGCTCTACGGCACCGCGGTCGGCGGCGAGGCGGGTGCACTCAAGGCGATCAACATCCTGAAGAACGAAGCCGACAAGACGATGGCCTATACCGGCTGCCGCTCCGTGAACGAGGTCACCAGCGACATCTTCTGGGGCTATCGCGAGGGCAACCGTTTGGTCGGCGCCTGAGCGATCGCCAGCCCGGCACCCATCATCATCGCTCCTGTCGCCAGGGTGGAGATCGCGATCCCGATCGCGGCGCCCGCGAACCATGGTGTCTCCGGCCGGCGCGGGTCGCCGGCTTCCTTGCCTCTGCGCATCATCGACTGTCTACTCCTGCGTCATATGGTATCCGGTTAAACCATGGAGGCAAAGTGTGGCTGATGCCGTCGATCCGGTCACCGTCTCGGTGGTGCAGCACCGCCTGCTCGCGATCGTCGAGGAGATGGGCGAGGCGATGCTGCGCACCTCCTATTCGCAGATCCTCAATTCGAGCCGCGATTTCTCGACCGCGATCTGCGACCTCGACGGCCGGCTGATCGCCCAGGCCGAGCATGTGCCGATCCATGTCGGCGCCCTGCCCTTGGCCGCGCAGCGCGGTGACCGAGTTCTTCGCGCGGCGACATCCATCCGGGCGACGTGTTCCTGCTCAACGACCCCTATCACGGCGGCAACCACCTGCCCGACCTGACCGCCTTCGTGCCGGTGTTCGAGGGTGAGCAAGCCGCGCTTCTGGTCGATCAACCGCGCGCACCAGAGCGATATCGGCGGCGCGACGCACGGCGCCTACAACGCCGGCGCCACCGATATCTGGCAGGAAGGCATCCGCATCACGCCGCTGCGGCTCTACGACCGCGGCGAGGTGCGGCGCGACGTGCTGGAGATGATCGCGACCAATGTGCGCCACCCGCGCGATTTCCGCGGCGACCTCGCGGCGATGATCGGCTCGGCGCATGTCGGCGAGCGGCGCCTGCTGGCGCTGGCCGACGAATTCGGCTGGGACGACCACGCACGCCGCGATCGAGGCGGTGCTCGACGGCGCCGAGCGCCAGACCCGCGCGGTGATCGCGACGTGGAAGGACGGCGTCTATCGCGGCGAGGCGTTGCTCGACGATGACGGCCGCGGCAACAAGGATATCCACGTCCGCGCGACCGTCACCAAACGCGGCAGCGACCTGACGGTCGACCTGTCGGATTCGCACGAGCAGGTCACGGGCTTCGTCAACTCGTCCTACCCGAACATGCATTCGGCGGTCGTCGTCGCGCTGTCCTACCTGATCGACCCGCACACGCCGAAGAACGACGGCACCTTCCGCCCGATCAAGGTGATCGCCAAGCCAGGCACCGTGGTCTGGGCGAACGCGGGCGCGCCGGTGACGCTGTGCACCAACCACTGCGGGCAGGAGATCATCGAGGCGATCATCAAGGCGCTGGCGCCGGCCTGCCCCGAGCGCGCCATGGCCGGCTGGGGCCGGCGCTTCCGCATCGCGATCCAGGGAAGCGACCCGCGCACGCAGCAAGCCGTTCATCTGGCATTTCTTCCAGGCGCGGCCGGGCGGCGGCGCGTCGCCGGCGGGCGACGGCTGGCCGGGCGCCGGCGAGTGGCAGGCGGCGGGCGGCATCAAGTTCGGCAGCCTCGAAGTGACCGAGGTGCGCTTTCCGCTGTTCTTCCGCACGCACGAATTCCGCCCCGATTCCGGCGGCGACGGGCAGTATCGCGGCGGCCCGGGCGGCATCCTCGAGATGGTGGTCGAGACCGCCGAGCCGGCGCTCGGCAACACCGCCGGCGACGGGGTGCGGCACGGCGCCTGCGGCATCCTCGGCGGCGAGGACGGGCTGCCGCACCGCTACATGCTCCACTCCGGAAGACGGCAGCCGCGCGCGATCAAGACCAAGGAGATCGGCTTCGAGATCCGGCCGGGCGATGTGTTCCTGCTCGAATCCGGCGGCGGCGGCGGCTGGGGCGACCCGGCCAAGCGCGATCCGGCGGCGCGGGACGCGACGAGTCGATGAGTCGCACATCGCGAGTCTCCGCCTCTGCAGTGCGGCAGGCGGTTGGGGGAGGGGGAGCGTGCATGTACCGCATCGGCATCGATGTCGGCGGCACCTTTACCGATCTCGTCGCGATCGACGACAGCGGCCACGTCGACGCTGGCCAAGGTGCCGTCGACGCCGGAGGATCCCTCGCTCGGCGTGATCGACGGGCTCGCCGCCTGGCCGAGCTGCTGGACCTCGACCGCGCCGCGTCTCCTGGCGCAGACCGAGCGCATCGTGCACGGCACGACGGTCGCGACCAACGCGCTGCTGGAGCGCAAGGGCGCGAGGGTCGGCCTGCTGACCACCGAGGGCCATCGCGACGTCATCGAGATGCGCGAGGGGCTGAAGGACGACCGCTACAACCTGCGCATGCCGCCGCCCGAGCAGCTGGTGCCGCGCGCGCTGCGGCTCGGCGTGACGGAGCGGATGCGCGCCGACGGCACGATCGAGACGCCGCTCGATCGCGCCTCGCTCGCCAGCCTCGATCGAGGCACTGCAGCGCAGCGGGTCGAGGCGGTCGCGGTCTGCTACCTGCACGCCTAGCGCGATCCGCGCCACGAGCGCGAGACCGCCGCGGCACTCGCCCAGGCGCTGCCCGACGCCTACGTCTCGCTGTCGTCGGAGGTCCTCCCGCAGATCAAGGAGTTCGAGCGGGTCTCGACGACGATCGTCAACGCCTATGTCGGGCCGGTGCTGTCGCGCTATCTGCGCGGCTGGAACAGCGGCTCGGCGAGGCGGGCTACCGCGGCCCGACCCTGATCATCCAGTCGCATGGCGGCGTGGCGCCGATCGCCGAGGCCGCGCGGCTCGCCGCGGGCGGCGTGCTGTCGGGCCCGGCCGGCGGCGTCGCCGGCAGCGTTACGCGGCGCGGCTGCTCGGCGCGAACAACCTGATCCCGTTCGACATGGGCGGCACCAGCACCGATATCTGCCTGATCGTCGACGGCGAGCCAGCGCTGGTGAGTGGCCGCGGCGTCGGCGGCCATCGCCTTGCGCTGAACAGCCTCGACATCGCCAGCCTCGGCGCCGGCGGCGGCTCGATCGCCCGGGTCGACGCCGGCGGCATCCTGCATGTCGGCCCGGAGAGCGCCGGCGCCATGCCGGGCCCCGCCTGTTACGGCCGCGGCGGTAGCGAGCCCACCGTGACCGACGCCAACCTGGTGCTCGGCTATCTCGATCCGGCGCATTTCCTCGGCGGCAGCGCGCAACTCGATGCGGCGGCGGCGGCGCAGGCGCTGGACCGGTTCGCCGTCGCGGCTCAATGTGGACCGCGTCGCCGCCGCCGAGGGCATCCACCGCGTCGTCAACACCAACATGGCCGAGGGCGTGCGGCTGGTCTCGGTGCGCCGCGGCGTCGATCCTCGCCGCTTCGCGCTGCTGTCGTTCGGCGGCGCGGCCGGGCTGCACGTGACCGATCTCGCGCGCCAGCTCGATCTGACGCGGGTGGTCGTGCCGCGCGTCGCGGCGGTGCTGTCGGCCTGGGGCATGCTGGCGACCGATCTTCGTTTCGAGGTATCGCGCACGCATATCGGCGACACCGCGCGGCTCGACGGCGCGCGGATTGAAGCGTCTGTTCGCCGAGATGGAGCAGGAGGGGCTGGCGCGGCTGCGCGCCTCGTTCGACGGGCCGGTGCGCGTGCAGCGCGTCGGTCGATATGCGCTACGGCGAGCAGATCTTCGAGATCACCGTGCCGCTCGATGGCATCGACTGGGAGGCGGATGATCCGCTGCCGCAGATCGTCGAACGGTTCCACGACCGCCACGAGGAGCTCTACACCTATGCCTTGCGCGAGCAGGGTGCGGTGCTGGTCAACGCCCGGGCCGCCGTGATCGGAGTGCTGCCTGGCGTGCCGCAGGAGCCTGTGCGCGCAGGTCGGGCAGCGGCGGCACCGCGCGGCGAACGGCGCGTTTGGCTGCGGAAGTGGACCACTGTGCCGGTGTACGAATTCGACGATCTGGCCCCGGGTCAGGCGCTCGCCGGTCCTGCGATCGTCGAATCAGCGATGACGACAGTATTGTTGCGTCCAGGGAACCGCGCGACGGTGACGCCGCACGGGTGGCTGGACATCGCGGTATGACGCCCCTCTCCCCTCCCCTTGCGAGAGGGGCTGGGGGAGGGGAGGCTCGACATGGATCGCGTCGGCGAGCTTGCGCTTCGCCCTCCCTCGCTTGCGGCGCAAAGCGAAACTCGACATGCTTTCGCCCAACGATCAACCGGGCAACAGGGGGCACATCATGAACCGACGGTCCTTCCTGCGGGCCGGGGCGGCTGGCATCGCGGCGTCGTCCCTGCCCCGCTTCTCGATCGCGCAGCCGGCAAATGCGCGCGTGCTGCGCTTCGTGCCGCAGGCCAACCTGACCGTCCTCGATCCGATCATCACCACCGCCGCAGTCACCGCGAACCACGGCTGGATGGTCTGGGACACGCTGTTCGGGGTGAACGCGGCGCAGCAGGCGAAGCCGCAGATGGCCGAGGGCTACACGGTGTCCGACGACGGACGCACCTATCTGATCAAGCTGCGCGAAGGCCTGAAATGGCACGACGGCGAACCGGTGCTCGCCCGCGATTGCGCGGCGAGCCTTGCCCGCTGGGCCGTGCGCGACACGTTCGGTCAGACAGCAGCGAAATCGGTTGATGCGTGGGGCACGGCGGACGACAAGACCGTCAAGATCACCTTGAAGCGGCCCTTCCCGCTGCTGATCGACGCGATCGCCGTGCAGAACTCGTTCATCATGCCGGAGCGTTTGGCGAAGACCGATCCCTTCAAGGCGATCACCGAGGTCGTGGGCTCCGGCCCGTTCCGCTTCCTCAAGGACGAATTCGTCGCCGGCAGCGCCGCCGCCTGGGAGAAGTTCGACGGCTACGTGCCGCGCCAGGAACCGGCGGAATGGACTTCCGGCGGCAAGGTCGCGCATTTCCAGCGGATCGAGTGGAAGATCATTCCCGATGCCGCCACCGCATCGGCGGCATTGCAGAATGGCGAGGTCGATTGGTACGAGCAGGCCCAGATCGATCTCGTGCCAATGTTGAAGCGCAGCAAGGACATCGTCATCGGGCCATCCAATCCGCAAGGCTACGTAGGCGGCATGCGATTCAATTGCATCCAGCCGCCATTCGACGATGTCCGGTTGCGTCGCGCCGTGATGGTGGCCGTGAACCAGGAAGACTACATGCGCGCGATCATGGGCGACGACCACTCGGCGTGGCGCGTGTGCCGATCGCAATATCCGTGTGGCACCACCTATGGCACCGAGGTCGACCTGCCGGTGGAGCGGGGCGATTTGGCAGCCGCGAAGAAGCTGATCCAGGAGGCCGGCTACAATGGCCAGAAGGCGGTGATCATCAACCCGACGGACTTCGCCACGATCGGACCGCTGGGCGACATCACCTACGACCTGTTCAAGAAGATCGGCATCAACGCAGAGTTGCAGGACACCGATTGGGGCTCGGTCGTGCAGCGGCGTGCCAGCAGGGAGCCGGTCGAGAAGGGTGGCTGGTCGGTGTTCCACACCTGGTTCACCGGCGGCTTCATCCTCAACCCCGTGGTCACCGCGCCGTTTCGCGCGCAGGGCAAGGCAGGCTGGTTCGGCTGGTACGACAATCCGAAGGTCGAGCAGCTCACACAGGACTGGCTGGACGCGAAGGATGAAGACTCACGCAAGAAGATCGCCGCGGCGATCCAACTCGAGAACTACAGCCAGGCGCCGACGATAACGCTGGGCCAGTTCCAAATTCCCACGGCGTACAACAGCAGCCTGGAGGGCAAGCTGGAATACACCGGACCGCTGTTCTGGAACATCAGGCGGGCGTGAGAGGCACCGCCGCGCGCAGCGGTTCCGGCGGCGAATCCGGCGGTATCGGGATGGGCGCCGGCGGATCCTCTATCGGCACCGGATCATCGGGATCCGGCTGTTGCGGCGGATCACCGGGCGGCCTCGGTGGATCGGACAGTCTCATTCCGCCGGTTCTTCCGCGAGCGTCGCCTGCACGGGCGTCGCTGCCACCTGGCGCAGTGCCTCGCGCGCACGCGTCAGCGCGACCGATTGGGCGCTGTCCGGCTGGAGCGCGAACACCAGAAATGAGCGGCCGGTAACCTCGTATTCCGCACCGCTCATGACCCGCGGCGTCTCGGTGCGATCCGGTACGTTGGTGTCCAGCAGACAACGCCAGGTCTGGCCACCAACCACCTCGGGCAATTTGAACTTCACCACGTCATGGTACGCGTTCAGCACCAGGAGCACCGTCGCGTCCATCGACGGGCGCTTGATTCCAGTCGCCTGCGCGCGCCCATCCATCAGCATGCCGAAACAGCGCGCGTTGCCATCCTGCCACTGCTCGGCCTCGATATCGGTTGCCGCCGGCGTCAGCCAGCGCACATCCTTCGCGTCGAGATCAGCATTGTATTCGCCGGTGAGGAAGCGTGACCGGCGTAAGATGGGAAACGCCTGCCGCAACGCGATCAGCCGGCGCACGAACTCGATCAGCGCGGCACCGTCTTCGGCAATGTTCCAGTCGACCCAACTGATCGCGTTGTCCTGCGCGTAGGCGTTGTTGTTGCCTTGCTGGGTACGGCCGAACTCATCGCCGGCAAGCAACATCGGCGTACCCTGCGCCAGCAGCAGCGTCGCCAGCAGATTGCACTTTTGCCTGTTGCGCAGCGCGATGATCTCCGGATCGTCCGTCGGTCCCTCGACGCCGTGGTTCCACGACAGATTGTCCGAGTGGCCGTCCTGATTATTCTCGCCGTTCGCCTCGTTGTGCTTCTCGTTGTACGAAACGAGGTCGTGCAGCGTGAAACCATCATGCGCGGTGATGAAATTGACACTGGACCACGGCTTCCGACCGCGGCGGGCGAATGCATCGGCCGATGCAGCAATGCGCGTGGCAAGCTCCGGCACCTTGCCTTCGTCGCCCTTCCAGTAGGCGCGCACCGTGTCGCGGAACTTGTCGTTCCACTCTGCCCATCCGGGCGGGAAGCCGCCCACCTGATATCCACCCGGACCGATATCCCACGGCTCGGCGATCAGCTTCACCTGCGACAGCACCGGGTCCTGCAAACAGCTCTGGAGGAAGCCGTGCGACGCATCGAAGCCGTCGTGCTGGCGCGCCAGGATGGTCCCGAGGTCGAAGCGGAAGCCATCGACATGCATCTCGTTCACCCAATAACGCAGCAAGTCGGTGACCATCTGAAGCACGCTGGGGTGGTTGAGATTGAGAGTGTTCCCAGTGCCCGTGTCGTTGATGTAGTAGCGCGGCTGGTCAGGCAGCAGCCGATAATACGAAGCATTGTCGATGCCGCGGAACGACAGCGTCGCGCCACGTTCATTGCCCTCGGCTGTATGGTTGTAGACGACATCGAGAATCACCTCGAGGCCGGCGTCGTGCAAACGGGCGACCATCTCCTTGAACTCGGAGAACACGAAGGCAGGGACAGCGGAATAGCGCGGATCGGGGGCGAAGAAGCCGATCGAGTTGTAGCCCCAGTAGTTGGTCAGGCCCTTCTCCAGCAGATGCCGGTCGTTGACAAAGGCGTGGATCGGCAGCAGCTCGATCGACGTGACGCCGAGTGAGCGGATGTAATCGACCACCTCCTTGCGGCCGAGACCCGAGAACGTGCCACGCATCTCCTCGGGCACTGCGGGATGCAGCTTCGTGAAGCCGCGCACATGCGCTTCGTACAGAATGGTGCGAGCCCAGGGCACCTCAGGCCGACGGTCCCGACCCCAGGTGAACGAGGGATCGATCACGCGGCATTTCGGCATGAAGCGCGCATTGTCGCGGCGATCGAACGTCAGGTCGCCATCGCGCGCGCCGATCGTGTAGCCAAACAACGAGTTATCCCAGCGCAACGAGCCGACATACGCCTTAGCGTAGGGATCCAGCAGCAATTTGTTCGGATTGAAGCGATGACCGTTGCGCGGGTCGACCGGCCCGTGAACGCGGTAACCATAGATCGTGCCGGGCCGCGCCTCCGGCAGATAACCGTGCCACACTTCATCGGTGTATTCGGGCAGCTCGATGCGCTCGAGTTCGGTGCGGCCGGCATCGTCGAACAGGCAAAGCTCGACCTTTGTGGCATTGGCCGAAAACAGGGCGAAATTCACGCCAAGGCCATCCCAGGTCGCGCCGCGAAGGTTGGGCGAGCCCTCGCTGATGCGCGACTTGCGGATGGCGGCTGGCATGATCGCTCCTCTTTTGCCACGCATAGATGCGGCCGGCGGAGCGATCATTCCAGACAACTCTTGTTCAGGAGGTGAAGCGTCCCAGCAGATAGCCGATGCCGATTGCGACCAGGGCCGAGGCGACCGGCTGGTCCTTGATCACATCGCTGAGCCGCGCAACCTGCTGCTGCGCCTGTCCTGCGGCCTGGTTATACACGCCCTCCGCCTGGGTCTTTGCGTCGCCGGCGAACTCACCCATCTTCTGCTGCACGCGGCCGCCCATTTCGCGGGCAGTGCCTTCAAATCTGTCGCTCATTCCGCATCTCCGTGGAAGCGGTGCCCTCAACGCGCGACCAGGTCCGCGGTTGCGCTGCAACCTAGAAGTTCAGACGAAGTCCCGGCACGCCCCAGTCCAACGCGCCAAGCCGGCCCGTCGCCGAAAGCGTCACAAAGGCCGTCCGCATGTCGGCGCCGCCGAAGCAGATGTTGGTGGGGAATTCGTCGGGCATGGCGACCTGGCGCACCACCTTGCCATCGGGGGCGATCACCGTGATGCAGCCGGCATGCAGCGTGGCGACGGCGACATTGCCGCCGGCTTCGACTGCCAGGCTGTCGAAGCGCTGGAAACCGCCGAGACCGGCGACAAGCCGCCCGCCATGCGGTGATGGCCAGCCTTGCTTCTTCACCACGCCCGGCGACACGATATCGAACGCCCAGAGCCGCGCGGGCTCGGTGTCGGCAACATACAGGACCTTGCCGTCGGGCGAGAGGCCGCAGCCATTGGGGCTGAGGATCGGATACGCCACCTCGACGATCTTCGAGCCGTCCGGCAATGCATAGTAGAGCCCGCCATGGTCGCGCGTGCGCGCGTAGCGCTTGCCGAGATCGGTGAAATAGAAGCCGCCCTGCGTGTCGAAGACGAGGTCGTTCGGCGCCGACAGTTTGTGTCCGTTGCAGTGCGCATAGAGCACGCGCGTGTCGCCGGTCTTCGGGTCGATGCGCTGGATGCATCCGCCGTCGTAGTCATCCGCGGGACCGACCGCCATCCAGTGGCCCGGCGGATACTTGCCGCCACCGTTGTTGCAGAGGTAGAGCGCGCCGTCGGGGCCGATCGCCAGGCCGTTGGGTCCGCCGCCGGGGCTGCCGATGGCCGAGCGCGCGCCATCAGCGCCGATGCGCGTGCAGCAGCGTCCGGCGATTTCGGTGAGGATGACGGCGCCGTCGGGCATGACCACGGGGCCTTCGGGGAAGCCGAAATCGCCCGCCACGATCCGCACATCGCTCATATCCGTTTCCCCCACACGTTCAGTCACGATGGGAGTCTGGCGCTGGTGCAGCCTGCGTCAAGCCGCCGATCGGCGGCGGCGGTCACACGTGGTGGGACAACGCCTGAACGAGGAAGCCAATGCTGTAGAACACCGTGGCGAGACCACCGCAGGCGACACCGAAGGTCGCAAACAGCAGGCCGACGCGATCCCAATCGAGCCGGAGATCCACCGCAACAAGTCCAGTCCTGGTCGTTTCCACGGTCACTCCTTTGACGCCGCGATGGGCGGAACGCAGCGATGCAGCCAGCGGCTCGAACCGGACGGACCAAGGCGCTGACACCTTGTCGCCAGATTTCCGCCACGAAGCAAGCACAATCTTGCCATAATTGGCCGCCTGCCCCCGATGTGGGGCACGGCAAGCATGCCGGGTGAGGGATTTGAACCCCCGACCTTCGGTTTACAAAGCCGCAACAAGGGTTTTCTAGGTCTCATAGCGTCCGGTAGGTCGAGCGATTTCAATGGTTTATCATTTCATCTCCGCATAGGTTTTATAGGCTTCGTTCGCTCCTGTGACCCGAGTGTGACCTAATGGTAACGAATGAAACTACTTGGCCGACCCCGGCTGGCGCGGCACGATCGCCGCCATAATTGTGGCGGCGGCGCGGTCGCGCGCCAGGTCCGCGTGCAGGTAAAGCCGCGCCGTCACGGCGGGCGAACTATGCCCAAGGCGGCCGGCGATCACCGCGAGGTCGATCCCGCCGGCCAGCGTGAGCGAGGCCGCCGCATGGCGCAGCCCATGCACCGGCGCGACCCCCGCCGGCCAACCCGCCCGCCGGGCCGCGCGGGTGAAGGCTCGGGTGATACTGGCCGGCGCCCGCGGTCCGCCCGAAGCGGGATCGGCGAACACCAGGTCATCATCGCGCCAGTAGCGGCCGAGCTTGAGGCGCGCTGCGGCGACGGCGGCCTGCTGGCGCCGCAAGGCCTCGAGGATGCCGGGCGCCACGCTGAGACTGCGCTGCCCGGCGCGTGACTTGGTGCCCATCCGGAGCGACCACTTGCCGCTGTACCTCGATGACGACCTGGCGAACCGCGATCCGGCCCGCCGACCAGTCGATATCGGCGAAGCGCAGCCCCAACGCCTCCGACCGGCGCAGCCCGGTGGCGAGGATCAGCAGCGCCAGATCGACCAGCGCGGGATTGTTGCGGGCGAGATCATCGAGGAAACCGGCGATCTGCACCGCGTCAGGGATGCCTGGCGGGACCGTCCCGCCGCGCGGCGGATGTGCAGAGACGGCGGGAGAAGCCTCGATGCGACGATGCCGCACGGCGTCGTTGAACGCGTTCTGCAACACCGCATGACAATGCCGCACGGAGACCGGCGACAGTGCCTTGCCGCGCCCGGCCGGCGTCTCGAGCAGAACGCGGTACAACTGTTCGAGGTCCTGCGGGGTAATGCGATCCACCGGCCGGGCGGCCGCGGGACAGCGCCGGATATGGCCGACCCAACGGCGATAGCCGGCGAGCGTGGTCGGCTCGATGTCGGACGCTTTGGTCTGCACCCATTCGGCCAGATAGGCGCCGAGCGAGAGCCTGGGTGTGCCGATGGCGCGCTGCTCGAGGAGCTCGGCTTTGGCGCGATGGACTTTAGCCGCTCGTTCGGAGGCGAAGCTGCGGGCGATCTGCCGCCGCCGGCCGTCGCGATAGACATTCGTCAAGACCTGCCACAGAGCGCCTTTGCGCCGGATGCTCGCCATCAGACGAGATCCGCCCAGAACGCCGCAGACGGCCGGCGTTGCTGGTAGAACGCGGAGCGGTGCGCCGGCGAACAGAATCCGGCATCGGCGCGCAATCCGGCGAGCGAGAACCAGGAGTGGCAATGCCGGCAGCGGCGCAATGCGGTGCCGCGCTGGAGATCGCCGATCGCGGCGAGGCGCCACCATTGCGCCAGCTCCGTGCAGACCAAGAACCAACTGCCGTCGAGATCGATATCGAAGCGGCCGCCACTGGCCTGATGGGCGGCCAGGACGCGGTGCTGGATCTGCCGCGCGTCCAGTCGAGCCTGTGCCACGGCGGGCGGCGCGGCGATGGCGCCCGCTGCCGTCCACCCCTGCCCGAGCTGGCGCAGATCTTCGATCAGCCGCTGCCACGCCTCCAGCGGCTCGCGCCAGGGGATCAGCCCGGCCGTCGTCACGCTGCCGAATTGCCGGGCGATGGCTTCGATGTGGGGCAGGTCGGCCGGATCGGTCTCGGCGAAGGATCGCCATACGCCGGGCCCGGGAGGATCCGCATAGGCATCAGACGGCCAGATCTCGAGCCATCCATCCGCTGCCTTGACGTCGGCCGGCCGGAGGATCGCCGGGCAGGAAAATGCCACCATCAAACCGCTACCCTTCGTCCATAGCTCCCCTAGAGATGTCTAGCAGGACATAGAACCTTTGAAAAGTGAGCATATTTGAGGCGCTTGCAAATGTGCTGTGACCTAAGAACCATGCCGGGGAGACAGCAGCGAACCCGGAGGTTTCCATGCCCCGCACCAATCCGGCGCGATACCTCGATCCGCTCCGCGCCACCCGCACACGGCAGGAATCCGCGCGCCTGATCGGCTGCGGCGACAACAAGGTCACTGAATTGTTCGAAACCGGCGTCTTGACCGTGGTGCGCATTGGCAACCGCGATCTGGCGACCGTTGTGTCGCTGGAGAAGCTGCTCGGCCGCCCGATCGCTGAGCTCGAGGCACCCTTGCGAGACACCGAGAAGTCGGAGGCGCACTACCGCGCCGAGGCGGCGGAAGCCGCCTTGCGGGATGCCAAGCAGGAAGCCGCAATGCGAGACACCAAGCGGTCGGAAGCGCATCACCGCGTCGCCGCGGCGGAAACCGCACTGCGGGAGGCTCAACAGGAAGCCCTGGCGTGGGACACCGAGCGGTCGGAAGCACGCCAACGCGCCGCCGCGGCGGAAACCGCCACCACCTAGGCCGGCACACCGCACTGTGGCAGCCGACCTAGGGGCGCATTCATTCCGGGCTGGAACGATGCACACATAGGCCCGCGTTATCCACAGCGGAAGGCCGGCCCGTCCACCTGGAGGGGCCTATGGCACAGTCATCCCGTCCGCCCAATCCGTACCTGCCGACATCAGCGCCGAAGCCGTTCATCGTCACCTGGAAAGTCTGGTCCGACTTCATGTTCACCGGCCGCCGCCGGGAGCAGCCGCCGGTGTTCTGGCGCGGCTGCTCCAGCCGGGAGGAGGCCGAGGCGCTTCGCGCGTACCTGCGGGACCGCTACGGCGAGGGGTGCGCCATCGGCATTCTCCCGCAGGAAGTCCTTCCGGCCGCACGGCGCTGAGTTCCGCGGTACCGGGCTGGCCACCACGATGAGCGAAAGGCCCGCGATCACCCTGTTAGGATGGCGTCCGCAACGCCAGCACAGCCTGCGCGGATTCGCCGCTATCCGGTTCTGGTTCGGCCTAGTGCTGCACGATTGCCCGGTACACGTCACCGGGGACCGGATCTGGGCCGGTCTGCCAGGCAAGCCGCAGATCGATCGCGATGGTCAGGTCATCCTGGAAGGTGGCAAGCGCAAATATGCGCCGGTGGCCGAGATCCCCGACCGCGCCGTGCGTGACCGGTTTTCCGACGCTGTCGTCGCCTTGGTGCAAGCGGCGCATCCCGAGGATCTCACATGACGGGACCGGTCCTCGATATCGCCCTCGCCCTCGCGGCCGGCGGATTGCCGGTGTTTCCCTGCGGCTACACGAAGCGGCCCTGCATCCCGGAGACTGAAGGAGGACATGGATTCCTCGACGCTTCGACTGATCCAGCGCGTATCCGCGAACTGTTCCGCCATCCCGGCGCTGCCCTGGTCGGCGTGCCGACGGGTCCAGCCTCCGGGTTCGATGTTCTCGACTTCGACTATCGCCACGGCGCGGCCGCTTGGGAGACCGCCAATCTCTCACGGATTCCGGAGACCCGAGCGCACGATACGCAAAGCGGTGGCCGTCACCTGGTGTTCGTTCACGCCCATGGCGTTGCGCGCAATAGCGCCGGTCGGATCGGCCGCGGGATCGATGTGCGTGGCGAGGGTGGGTACATCATTCATCCGCCTTCGCCCGGTTATCGCATTATCTCCGACGCACCGATCGCGCACTGGCCGGACTGGCTTCTGCAACCAGGTCTGGTGCTGCCGCCGCTGCCGAAAGAGCGTCCGGTCTCGCAAGGTCCGCGCAAGCCGGTGTCCGACGATGTAGCCGACGCATTCATTGATCGCACGCTCGACCAGGTGCGCAGCGCTGCCGACGGATCGAAGCATTTCGTCTTGCGCAACATGGCGATGCTGCTCGGCGGCATCCAACAGCAAGCCGGATTCAGTGACACCGAAGCGGTTCGCTGGCTCCTCGAGGCGCTGCTGGCGGGCGTGAAGGATGAGCGAGTAGCTGAAAAGACTGCGCGGTGGGATTAGAGGTCGGCGCAGCGAATCCGATCGAGCTCAAGGCGCCGATATCAAAAGACCAAGCGAAAGCCGTGGCGCGGACAGCCTACCAGTTAGCGCGGCGGCATCTGTCGCGGGACCGTATCCAAGCTGAACTGCGAGCCTTCGCTCGTCGGCATCGGATCGACGATGAAGCTGTCTTCCGCATCGCTGAACATTGCTTGAGAGGCGATCATCATGGCAGTTAATCCCGCTCGCAAGACGAATGGTGGCGGCGATACTGATCCGGCATTCGACGGCCTCGCCGATACGCTGCTGCTGTACCCGTGGTTGCAGCGCCAATTCCCTAAGCCTGAGGAATTCCTCGGCGCGCTGCTGACCCGTCCCGGCGCGGGCATTCTTCGTCGGCCAGACCGGTGTCGGCAAAACCATGATCGGGCTGGCGATCGCGATCGGCCTGGCGACGGGTCAAGGTTTCCTTCACTGGCGCACGGCCCGCGCACTGCGGGTCCTCGTCATCGATGGCGAGATGCCGGCCGATCTCCTGCAAGAGCGGTTGCAGGACGCCTACGACCGGGCATCGCCGGAGCATCATCCCGACGGGTTGTTCATCTTCAGTCGGGATTGGGAGGATGAGCTCGCCCAGCAGTTCCCCGCACTCGGTGTCCTACAGCCGCTCAATTTCGAGGAGGGGCAGAACTTCATCTATCTGCTGTGCGATCTGCTCAAGCCGGACGTGATCATCTTCGATAACGTGCAAAGCCTGCTCGCCGGCACGATGCGCGATGAGGAGCCGTGGAACGACACTTTGTCGCTGGTCGACGGCCTCACGCGGCGGCGCGTTGCACAGGTCTGGCTCGACCATACCGGACATAACACCGCTCGACAGTATGGCAGCGCGACGAAGGCATGGCGGTTCGACCTCGTCGGTATCATGACCACCCTGCCGGCGGAGGATCGGCAGGGTGAGGCGGTTGCCTTCAAGCTGTCCTTCGACCCGCCGCATGGCAAGGCGCGGCGGCGCAAGCCGGATAACCGCGAGCAATTCGCCGCACAGATTATCCGGTTGCGCGATGGCCGCTGGGAAGCGGCAGCGGTTCCGGACGATGCCGCCAACGGCGGCGGCCAAGGCCCCGGCCGGCGCCCGGCTAAGGTGAAGGCGAAGCGCCGCGTCGAACCGAAACCCTACGCCCAAGCGTTTCACAAGACGCTGCGCGATGCCCTGGTCATCACCGAGGGTCAACCGCCGGGCCGGACGACGCGGCCGGTCTGGGAAGCCGAGTGTATTCGGCGTGGCCTGCTCGATGAGGGACGGGAAAACGAAACCGCGACACAACGCCGCAACCGGCGCGCCAAATTCCGCACGGCAATCGCCGACCTAGTGGCGGTCGGATGGATCGGGGTCGATGGCGAAAACGTCAGCGATCTATCGCAATCCTATACCGGTTCAGGGGGGACTTGAGGTGCGCATCCGGATTCGGGCAACGCGTGCACCCCGTCTTTATAGAAAGACGGGGTTGCGTTGCCGTAGTTCGACGTTGCCAGGCAACGGATGGCAACGCACGTGGCAACGCCGTGGCAACGGGAATGCGGCTTCTGGCAACGGTGCCGTTGCCAGAAGGGTCTGGCAACGGTGCCGTTGCCAGAAGGGTCTGGCAACGGCTGGAAACGCCTGGCAACGCCCCCAAAAAGCCCTGGCCTGTGACCCCAGCTTCGCCCGCGAGAGAACAATCGGATGCTGTGGCCGCGCCGCCAAACCGGCGGGACTGGACCAGGACAATGCTGCGACGGTGTTCCCGATCGAGCCCGCATGCAGACGCAACGGTCCCGCCGCGCCGCAACGCCGATGGCAAACCAGGGAGATCACCACCATGACCGACGACGCCACACCCACTTGGCTGCGACCGCAGCGGCTCTCCGATTGGTTGGGCCGTGCCATTCCGCCGCGGCCATGTCGGGGCGATGCGCCGATCGAATACAGCGACAATCCTGTCCCTGTCCGCGGTGATCCGCTGCATCGCATCCTCTGGCGCGGCCGCCAGTGGGCAGTGACGGAATACGGCATCGAGTGCCTCGACGGCACTTATCCCATCGAGCGCGATCGCCTCGGCACGGAGCCTTGGCCGATGCACGTCACCGGCAAGATGTGGGTCGATTCCGACGACTTCACCACCGCATGGCTGGTCGCGCTATCGCTGCATGGCGTGACAGTCGAGGGCGCGAAGGTGCGCGATGCAGTCTCACGCGCTTATCCCGCCAAGGATCGCCCGGCCGTCTATGGCGGACGCTGGCGCGAACCAGCCCAAGCAACCCAAGGGAGGAAGTTTTGACCGGTGAGGCGAAACGTCGCCAGCAGGCGATCAAGCGCGGCGATCCGGTTGACGCGTACGATCCGATCAGCAAGCGAACCATCCGTGCGCGTCGCGCACCCGGGGTCCTCGCCCTGCGGCGACAATTCGAGACGACGATCATGGAGCATCGCGCCGGATACCAGGTCGAGATGCAGGTTCCCTGCAATGGCTGTACCGCGTGCTGTCATCATCGCCGGATCGATGTTGATCCTGCACGCGAGCGTCCCGAAGATCTCGCACACCTGGATCTCATTCCCGATCCGGATGCGCATGTTGCCGGCGGCATGATGCTGCGCAAGCGGACCGATGGCGCATGCGTCCATCTTGGGTCTGATGGTTGCACGGTCCGCGAACATCGCCCCGCCGCCTGCCGTCTATACGATTGTCGCATTGCCGGCGTGCTGGGCATTGTCGAACCATACGGCGATCACGGACACCGTTCGCCACTATGGGTAGCCGACCAGCACACAACGTTCGATCGCCTGTTCGTCGCCGTCCTCCAGTTCACCGCCATGCAGAGCGCGGCGCAAAACAAAGGCATCGGCGAGCCAGCCGAGATAGCAGAGGCGGTCTACGTGAAGGTTGCCGCGATGATCCCCGGGCTGATGAAGCTCGCCGATCGGCTCGATCATCTCTCGCCGGCCGAACGGGAGATGATCATCCAAGCTGCACCGGCCGCACATGCGGCGACTGAGCGCTACATCGACAGCCTGGCCATCGATCAATGGTCGGCGCTCACCGACATGCAGCCGCCATGATCGCGATGCCGATCGATACCGGTGTCGAACTCGAGAGGCCCGCCAACCCGGCCGAGGCCTCGGCCCGCGGCGTGCGCGCGCGGATCGCCGCTGATCTGTTCATCGCCTGGAGCAAACAGTCGCCATGAGTTACGCCCGCCATCTCGATCCTTCGCGGTCGCAGCTCTCAATGCCGCCGGATACCCTCGCCGAGCTCGAGGGGATCATCCGCGAGGTACAACGGCTCACGCCATCTTGGCAGCGGCCCGAGGTCTTCCACGAGACGAAGAGCGAGCTGCTCGCCCGGCTGCGCAGTCTGGCGCGCAGCCCGGTCCTGGTGCGCCAGCTCGTCCGTTTCGTCCGCGTCGCCCCAGCCGCGCCAAGGCCCGTCGCCGTGCCCGCCAGGACGCGCCAGGCGTCCTCGAGGCGCGCGTCCCGTCCACGGTCACGCCGGCACCGCTACCCGCTCCCCAGCTGCCAGGAGCCCGGCCAAAGGGCGTTCGCGCTGTGAGCACCCGCCATTCCGGCAGACCACGCGCCATCGGCGACTTCTACGTCGAGCCGGCCTGGGCGGATGCGGCGCTGTTCGCGACCTTGCCGAACCTGACCGCGCTGCACGACCCCTGCTGTGGGCTCGGCACGATCGTTGATGCGGCGCGTGCCTGCGGCATCACCGCCACCGGCGCCGATATCACCGACCGTGCCGATGGGCGGTTCGCGGTCCGTGACTTCCTGTCCGACCAAGGCGTCTATCCGAACGTCATCACCAATCCGCCGTTCGCGTTGGCCGTGCGCATCGCGGAGCACGCGCTCGCCCAGGTGCCACCAGGTGGTCTTGTCGCACTCCTGGTGCCGCTGAACTTCCTCGCCTCACAGCAACGCCATGCGCTGTTCACCCGCCCCGAGTGCTGTCGGGTGCTGCTGCTGTCGCGCCGCCCCTCGATGCCGCCCGGCGAAACGCTGTTGGCATTCGGTGAGGGCATCCGCGGCAACGGCTCCACCGATTTCTGCTGGATCGTCTGGCGGCGCGGCTTCAAGGGCGCGGCGCGGATCGACTGGAGCTGCGGAGCGCCCTCTCCAGCGAAAGGAAATATCCATGCCACCTGAACCGAACGCTGCCGATCCGCGGCGTGCTCGCGCGATCACCACTGTCACGAAATAGGAGGAATCATGGGGAGGAGACCGATCGGTGAGCAGCCGATGACGTCAGCCGAGCGGCAACGCCGCGCGCGCGCCGTCGCGAAACAGGCTCCCGTGACGGTGGTCGCGATGACCTCGGCCGAGCGCTCGTCGATCCTGGTGCTGATCCGGCAACGAGAACGCGTGGCGCTGGCCGATGCGCGCGAATATGCCGAGGTCCTGATGGCGAATTTCGAGCGCAAGCTCGCGACGATCTATCAGCCGAAGGATCATCCGATCTGGCGGCAGGCCCACGCGGCGGCGAGCAAGGCGGCAGCAGAAGCACAGGCGCAGATCACGGCCACATTCCGCGATCTCGGCATTCCGGAGGCATGGGCGCCTGGCCTCAACGTCTATTGGCATGGCCGCGGCGAGAACGCATCGGCGGAACGGCGGTCGGAGCTTCGCCGCGTGGCGCAGAGCGAAACCGACAAGCGTCTGGCCCGCGCGCAAGCCGCGATCAAGCGCGCATCGGTGACGGCACAAGAGACGGTCATCGCGAGCGGACTGACCAGCGAGGCGGCCCATGCGTTGCTCGCGTCGCTGCCATCGATCGACCAATTGATGCCGGCGCTCGAGCTCGAGGGCGTCCAGGCGATCGCCGCGCCAGATCGGACCAGATCGCCGGAGATTGATGAATTCTGAACGAGCAACAGGAGGAACCACTAGTGCCCTACGTCGTAACGACTGAACATGCCCGCATCGCATTGGCGCACCGCGAATACGCGCAATCGAAAGCGGAGACCGAGGCCAAGCTGGAGGCCCGGATGCTGGTGTTGCGGGACGATCCCCGCGCCTCCGATCCGGCCGCCTTTCAGAAGCTGTGCGCCGACGACCCGGAGTGCCGCGAGCACGTGCTATCGCTGGTCGCTTGGCAGGTGTGGCGCGACGGGAACATCGAAAGCGGCTCGGTCGCCACGATCGAAGATAGCGGTGAGATCCGCTGGACCCTGCCGCAATTCGCCGGAACACGGAGCGACAACGGAGGATCCCCATGCTGTTGAACGACCTGATAGACGCGGACGCAATGCATCGCGCCGTCGCGACTTCTACGTTCCGCCGCCAGAGCGGCTCGATCGGCTTCGTCCTGGTGACTGTGTGAAAGTCTGTCGGCGTCATGAGCGTTTCTGGGTGCTGGTCAGTGACACCTTCGGCGACTTCATCGCCGGCACGGTCAACAACGAGCTGCTCGAGGACAATGCCGATCTGCCGCTTGGCCAGCCGATCCTGATTGAACGGCGGCATGTGTACGACGTGATCTTGATCCATGCCGGCGAGGGAGAGGGAGCTACGCAATGACTGATGAAGATCATCTCGCCGGCGCCGAGCCGCAACCATCGGATCCGGATGCTGTTGATCTGGCGGCGCATATGACAGAGACGCAGCACGAGCAGCGATAGAACGCGGCGAGCGCTGCTCGTGCAGGTGTGACATCGTGGGGTTAGACGAGCGGCATCGGTGCGCCTGGCTCGACCGGCTCCTCAACCTCAGCCGGTGCGATCGTGATCTCGGTCCCGCCGCTCTCCAGCGGGGTGATTGTGATGACCTCTGAACCAGAAGTCTCGATCGACTGACTGCCGTCCTCATTGTCGATCAGGATAAAGCGCTGCTGCGTGTTGCCGTGGACACGTCCGGCGTGCTGGCCGAAGTCACGGCCGAAGTGGGTGGGCGCTTGTGGTGCGACGGGTAAATCCGCCGAGGCGGGATGCGTAGAGGCTGCCGCCACGGCTGGCTGTGGTAATGGGTCCTGGAGACATCGTGCGTTCCTTTTCGTGCTCGCCGCGACAGTGCGGCCGCGCGAGCTTACACTCCCCCGCGCATGGTCACGAAACGCTCGCTGCATCTGCCGGAGCCGCTCTCCCCGGCTGCCCACTATGCCCTCGACGAGGCGCAGGCGGGTGAGCCCGTCGTGCGCGCGTTTTGGCGCGCGGTGCGGCATACGAAGCTCGGCGGAATTCCATGCCGGCCTGCCGCTCGCCCTGCTCGCCTGGTCGCAGCGCCGGCAAATCGGCCTCGAGGCGCCGCAGGTGCTGCGGCTGGTCATGGTGGGCTTCCGCCGGCCGCGGCGGCGCCGTGCGATCTATCTGCTGCAGGCCGTGGGGATGCTGGCGTGGCTGACCTGCAGGCTGTGGCTGCGCCTCGAGCATCCGACTTACAGCGGCACTGTGCGGACGTTCGGGGAGCCTACTCCGCCACCGGCCTGGCCGCGGATTCCGGGCCTGGACGGCCAGCGCACCCCCGAAGTGCCGACCCACCTGCTTGGCATGCTGCCACAGCCTGGCGCAGATCCGGGTGCGCCGGCGCCCGGTGTTGCTACCAACCCCACCAGCCGTGCCACGGCTCGGCATCGTGGCGCGCTGAGGCGCCGCCTGACCGGTCAGCAGGCCAACGCTGTCGCCGGCCGCGGTTCATCCCCGCGCATGCGGGGAACACTGGTCGACGAATGGGTCCAAGCCTTTCGCCCGCGGTTCATCCCCGCGCATGCGGGGAACACGGTCCCTCGCCGTCAGCGCCCGTGTGGATCGTCGGTTCATCCCCGCGCATGCGGGGAACACGTCATGCGAACCCACCGCAGCAAGCTGCGCGACGGTTCATCCCCGCGCATGCGGGCAACACGCCTCGTCAGCCCCAGCACGCCCTGCTGCCGGCGGTTCATCCCCGCGCATGCGGGGAACACGGCTATCCTGTCACCGATACATCACGCTGGGCGGTTCATCCCCGCGCATGCGGGGAACACGGCACCCCACGAGATCGAACATACATCGCAGCCGGTTCATCCCCGCGCATGCGGGGAACACTCGCACCCGCCAGTCCGCAGGACGCGGATTGACGGTTCATCCCCGCGCATGCGGGGAACACGGCTCAGGGTCGGGAAGTTCCGTAAGCTGGAGCGGTTCATCCCCGCGCATGCGGGGAACACATCTCCTCCGCGATCGGCTCGCGAGGCGTCGCCGGTTCATCTCCGCGCATGCGGGGAACACTGTTCCGCGTCGGTCCAATACGCCCGGCCATCCGGTTCATCCCCGCGCATGCGGGGAACACCCGTCCGACCCAATATCACCGACTCCTACCGGCGGTTCATCCCCGCGCATGCGGGGAACACTGAAGCATGGCAACGATACTCATCACCAAGCTCGGTTCATCCCCGCGCATGCGGGGAACACTTGAGACCCGAAATCCCCAAGGAATGGGCCACCGGTTCATCCCCGCGCATGCGGGGAACACTGAGCTAATGCCTCTTCATGCGCAGCCACGCGCGGTTCATCCCCGCGCATGCGGGGAACACACGTCCAGTTCCGCTCATAGTTTTCTCCTAGGCGGTTCATCCCCGCGCATGCGGGGAACACTCCTTTGGCGTGTCTGCCATCGGATCGTAGAGCGGTTCATCCCCGCGCATGCGGGGAACACAGGTAATCCAGCCGCTCGGGCAGCGGTTGATCCGGTTCATCCCCGCGCATGCGGGGAACACATGGTCACAAGCGTCAGTGGTGGGACGACCGTCCAATCTGCTCGTCGCGATGACGCATGCGACGATCCTGCCGATCACATCCGAGCTGCGACCCAACATCAGTTTGCGGATCGATCTCGCGCCCACCGTGGAGAACGGCCTGCAGACCGCATCACAGGTCATGGTGGATTGGCCGCAGACGATCGAGCTGTCCACCATCGGTGCGGTGATCGGTCAGCTCAATGCAACACTGATGCGCAACATCACGCGCCAGATGGCCATTGTGCTGGGCATCGGCGCCGACCGTCTCGATTAAATCCGGTGGTAGCTCTTGGTCAGCGTCTCCGGCGGCACCGAGCGGCCCGACTGATGCTCCAGCAGCGCCGCGAGAACTTCGGCCAACCGGATGCGCGCCGTCTTGTCCGAGCAGCGCAGCAGCCGGCCCAGCGCAGGCCAGGAATCATCGTGGACGACCAGCCGCTCGAGGAGGAGCGTGCGCCACGGTCCGAGCGCGGCCGCGGCCTCGCGCAGCCGGCGCAGCGCGTCGAGGCGGAGCACCGGCGAGCCGGTACGGCTGCTGTCGATCTTCGGCGTGAAGCCGCTGGTGAGGGCGTCGCTGGCATGGGCGCGATCGTGATCGCGACGCCAGGTGAGCGCCGTGTCGAGTGTCGCCTCGTCGATCAAGTCGGTCTCACGGAGCTGGAGCAGGCGGGTTCGGTGCAGCCAGCCTGGCCGCAGGATCCGCGTGCTGATCTCGGGCGCAACGACGTCGAAGTGCTGGAGATACTCGGGGCTCGGCCGCGTGCTGGGCGGATAGCCTGGCGCTGCCGGAGCCGATGGCGGGTGACCGTGCGGTCGTGCTGGCGACGATGCCGCTGCCGATGTCGTCGACACCGAGGCGCTGAATGAGCGGCGAAAGCTGGAGCCGGAGGAGCGTGCCATGCCGGCTCCGTGCTGGAGGAGGAGGACCGCGCGAGGCTGCAACGCCAGGCTTGGAATCACCAGACCGCAGCGAGCTCGCCGACGTCCGCATGCAGTTTCGCTCCGGCGAGCTTCTCGCGGCCGAGCGGTTAAGCCCGGCCAGCCTCGGTTGTGGTGGCTGTGACGCTGGCGACCAGGAGGCAGGACATTTCCCCCGCATCCTGCTCGTCGTCGCCTTCCTTGATCGCCGCGAGGACGCTCGCCTGGTAGAGGGCCGCCTCGTCTGGCCTGGCCACCCGGAGCGTTAGCGCCGCGGGGTCTCCGTCCCACACCGGTTGCCCGTAGAGGTATTGCCTGCGTAACCAACCATCGAGGTAGGCGGCGCGATAATCGCCACTGTCCCAAAGGCTCCGACTCTCCATCCATTCCACGACCACAGGCCGGCCGTGCGCTTCGATCGTATAGAGGGTCATCGGTCTTCTCCCCTGTGATTGGTTGGCGGGCCACGACCGACGATGATGAGCACTATGTCTACGCCGTAGCCCTATGAACGACGAAATCCGGGCTGCCGGTGAGAGCTTGTTGGAGTATCTTGTCGCACCGCATCGCTATGTCGGTCTCTTTGGACTCTGGATTGCTCCATTGTGAGATCTTCAGGAGTGTCGCCGCCGAAAGGACGACGCAGCGAAGTGCAAGGTCACCGTTGATTTCATACAGCGCGGTCAGTCGTCCGCCGGGCTCAATGTCTTTTCTCTGGAACGGAGTGGTGTGGTGTATGGCGTCGCGGTAGCGCTTGCCAGTCTCTATAAAAGCCTTAAACGGCTCATTATCGCCACTCTCCGCACCTGCTGAGGTAAATCGTACGACGCGGTCAAGGCGATCCCGCAGCGGTGCGCTTTCCTTGGTGGCGGCATATTTCAGAAACTCTTCGTCGCAAGGCAGGTGACCGACTGATTTCGAGTGAACTGCTGTGAAAAATAGCCCGCTCAGGAACGCCTCCGCCAAGCTAAAGGTGGCGCTAATGATACTCCGGCCCAGAAATTTTTCTTTTGCCACCAGTCCGCCAATGAGATCACGGTCACGCCTTCAGTCGAATTCTGGCCCCGTGAATGTGGCCAAGCGCGACCGCGTATCCAGAAGTTCCGGAACGGAAGTCTCTATGTCTCGCAAAAAATGATGCTCAGGGAATTCAAATTGTAGGCCGTACGTCGAAATGTGGACGTGTGCGTAACCTGGGACGCGCCGCTTTACTGATTTCGGCTAGCGGGAAATATTTTTGCTCAAATTCATCCAGGCCTGTCAGGAATCTTGTGTGAGGGGTCACATTGAGGCCCGTTGAAGGGCTTAGGATGGACCCATGACGATACGAAGCGAGCTTATCGACGAGTTGCTTGCGGGGCAGGACCCTGCATCTGTGATGCGCCCGGACGGGCTGCTGGGAGAGCTCAAGAAGGCTCTGCTGAACCGGATGATGGCGGCGGAGTTTGATCAGCACCTCACCGAGGACCGCGCCTCGAACGAGGGCAAGAACCATCGCAACGGCAGCACCCGCAAGCGTGTCCTTGCTGGTGACGGCCATGTGGAAGTGACCATTCCCCGCGACCGGGAAGCACGCTTCGACCCGGTGCTGATCGGCAAGTACCAGCGCCGTCTGCCCGACTTCGACGACAAGGTGATCTCGATGTATGCGCGCGGCATGAGCACACGCGAGATCCAGGGGCACCTGGAGGAGATCTATGGCGCGGAGGTCTCGCCGCAGCTGATCAGCACGGTTACCGATGCGGTGTCGGCGGAGGTCGCCGAATGGCAGTCGCGGCCGCTGGAGCCGCTGTACCCGGTGATGTTCTTCGACGCGATCCGGGTGAAGGTGCGCGACCAGGGCACGGTGTCCAACAAGGCCGCCTACCTGGCTCTTGGCATCACGCCCGACGGCCGCAAACATGTGCTCGGTCTGTGGATCGATCCAAACGAGGGCGCCAAGTTCTGGTTGCGGATCGTCAACGAGCTACGCAACCGCGGGGTCAAGGACATCCTGATCGCGGTGGTCGACGGTCTGAAGGGGTTCCCCGAGGCGATCAATGCTGCGTTCCCGCAAACCCTTGTGCAGACCTGCGTCGTCCACTTGCTGCGCAACGCACTGGCCTATGTCTCCTGGCAGGACCGCAAGCATGTCGTGACGGCACTGAAGCCGATCTATAAGGCCCCGACAGCCGACGCCGCGCTGCTTGCCCTGGACGACTTCGAGGCCGGCCCTTGGGGCAAGAAATACCCTGCCATCGCGCCGCTTTGGCGACGTCAGTGGGACCAGGTGATCCCGTTCTTTGCCTTCCCCGCGGAAGTGCGGCGGATCATCTACACAACCAATGCAATCGAAAGCCTCAACAGCACTCTGCGCACCGCCATTCGCAGCCGTGGGCACTTCCCCAACGACGAGGCAGCGACAAAGCTACTGTACCTTGCCTTGCGCGGTGTCAGCCGAAAGTGGAAGAATGCTCAACGCGAGTGGACCGCTGCCATGACCCAGTTCGCCATTATGTTCGGCAACAGGTTCAGCGTCGAGTAAAGGCATCAGGTGAAACCGACCCCTCACACAGGATTCCTGACAGGCTCATTCATCCAGCCGGAGAGAGAGGCCATTGCCAACCTCCACTTCATCACACAATCGGGCAAGCTGATCGTAGTCACAGTGGAGGAAGTTTCTGTCGATGAAACTTTTGGTTTCGGTCGACAGTTCTCGATAACCGCGCCCGATCTGCGACGACACGCTCCGCGCGGTACGGCGGTTCGCGATCATTCCAGCCGTATTGCGTTCCTTCTCGAAGGCCGCCCAATTCGGAAGGTCGCCCATCATCAGCCGCGAGGCCACCAGAGCTTTCATCCTTATTTGTGCGGCGGCCATCGTTCCCTCGATCAAATCGTGCCTTGGAGGTTTCGGCGACGCTATGCCTTCCCCGACCGCAGCATCCCGGTCTTGCCGGGGTATTGCGCCTTCGGGTTCTGCCGCCACCAGAACTCGACCGTAACCGGGATGTGCCACTTCTTGGCAAGGCGCTCTACTTCCTTCCAGCAATCTGACGCCGACTGTCCCTGCACCGAGATTCCCAGGTCGGGGTGGTACTTGAATCCTTCCTCCTCGTACTGCTCCGCCTTTGCCGGAACCGCCAGCTCACGGACCAGCTTGTCGCCCTCGAACCCCTTGGCCTTCACCTGCGCAATCATCGTCAGCAGAATGGCCGACCAGCGCGGGCTGTGCAGTGACTTGCCGTTGATCGAGGCGGCCAGCGGCTTCGTGAAGGCAAGCCCTGGTGCGGTGTCGAATTGCATCGCTCCGCCGCTGGTCGTGGTTACCACTTCCTCGGGCTCGTCGTCGCGCTCCATGCCAAGATGCTCCATCGCCTCGCGTACGATGCGGTCAATGGTCTCGCTGGGCGTCTTGGTGCCGAACCACGTCGCGATGGACTTCAGGTCGGCAAAGGTTGCGTCGTTGATTCTGACTACGGGCATCATCTGCTTCTCCATCGGTTTGTCAGAGATTATGTTACATATCCTGGCTCAAAGATCAAGTGGATATGTTACATATTTTCTGAAGAGGGCGATTGGGCGGCAAGGACCTACGACGGCAAGATAAAAGCCGGTATGGCTGGTGGCGGCTTTATGTCATGGGATCAACGGATTGCCAGATGGTGACATGGACTTAGTAGCTGGCGGTTTCCGGGAAAATGCAATGAAATCAGCCCCCTTTTCGCCATCCGGCGGTATTCTTGCCGTCTCTGAGACTGTGGAGAGTCGGACGGCAAGGGAAAAGCGAGGCCATCCAGCGCGCGCAGTGGATTGGAATGATTGAGCTATTTGGCTATCCGTCGGAACACCCGTGCCATACGCTTTGACCAAAACGTCAATCATATCAACGCGGAAACCGCCATCCATCTACGCCGCGAGACGGCCGGAAGGAGGAAGGATGCTGTGGGATAGAGATCGGCCGTTCACGCCGAAGGTGGGCGGCGCGATCCTGTCGGGATGTCCCGCACGCGCGACAGCCTGGGCATATTGCCCGATGACCTCTACATTCCGAGCGAGCCTTGGCCTCGCATCGGCCGCCCGCCGAAGCATGACGTTGAGACGTGGACGGTCACGGACGATTGGCCCGACCCTGTCCCGATCACCTGCGCCGAGCTTGACGTATTCGAGGCAGTGGTTCGGCGACCTCTTCGATGAGCTGTTCGGGCCGCGCCGATGATCTGAGGAGACACTTGCTATGACCGTGCCGCTGCGCGCCGCCCTGTACCTGCGCGTCTCGACGGCGCGGCAGGCCGAGCACGATGTCTCGATACCCGATCAGAAGCGTCAGGGCGAAGCGTACTGCGCCGCACGCGGCTATCAACTCATTGAGACCTACGTCGAGCCATGCGCTTCCGCTACGAATGATCGCCGGCCCGAGTTCCAGCGCATGATCGAAGCGGGCACCAGCAAGCCCGCGCCATTCGATATCGTCATCGTCCACAGCTTCTCGCGCTTCTTCCGCGATCACTTCGAGCTGGAGTTCTACGTCCGCAGGCTGGCAAAGAACGGCGTCCGGCTCGTCTCCATCACCCAGGAGATGGGCGACGATCCGATGCACGTCATGATGCGGCAGATCATGGCGCTGTTCGACGAGTATCAGTCGAAGGAGAACGCCAAGCATGTTCTCCGCGCCTTAAAGGAGAATGCGCGGCAAGGCTTCTGGAATGGCTCCTTGCCGCCGATCGGCTACCGCGTCGTTGCGGCCGAGCAGCGCGGCGCGAAAGTCAAGAAGAAGCTGGAAATCGACCCGCTGCATGCCGACACGGTGCGGCTGATCTACCGGCTGGCCTTGGAGGGCGACGGCACGTCCGGCCCGATGGGCGTGAAGAACATCACGGCCTATCTCAACCAGCCGCCGCATCTTCACCCGCGACGGCGGGCGCTGGGGCATCGGCCAGGTCCACCGCATTCCTGACGCGGCCGACCTATATCGGCCGGCACGAGTTCAACAAGCGCGCCAAGAACAAGACGCTCAAGCCTGCGAGCGAAATCGTCACCGTCGCAGTGCCGCCGCTCATCGATCAAGCGACGTTCGACGCCGTGCAGGCCCATCTGCGCGCCCGCAATCCGAAGGTCACGCCGGCGCGCGTCGTGAGCGGCCCGACCCTCCTTACCGGCATCTGCTTCTGCGCCGACTGCGGCGGCGCGATGACGCTCAGGACCGGGAAGGGAGGGCGGTATCGCTACTACACCTGTTCGATCAAGGCGCGGCAGGGCGAGACCGGCTGCAAAGGCCGCTCGATCCCGATGGAGAAGCTGGACAACCTTGTCGCGGAGCACATCGCCGATCGCCTGCTCCAGCCGGAGCGGCTCGAGGAAGTGCTGGCGTCCGTCCTCGACCGCCGGCAGGAACGCGCCGAGCGCCGCCGCGAGCACATCGCCGAACTGAACAAGCGCGCGGCCGAGACCGATTTGCGGCTGAAGCGGCTCTACGACGCCATCGAGGCCGGCGTTGCCGATCTCGACGACCCGGCGCTGAAGGAGCGCGTCGCCAGCCTCAAGGCGATCCGCGACCAGGCGCAAGCCGACGCCGCGCGCGCAGCCGCGATGCTGGAGTCGTCAGGCCAGCAAGCGATCACGCCGCAGATGGTCCAGAAGTTCGCCAGGACGGCACGAGAGCGGATCAGGATCGACGGCGGCGGCTATCGCCGCGACCATCTCCGCGCGCTCGCCCAGCGCGTCGAGGTCGCGGACCGCGAAGTCCGCATCATCGGATCGAAAAGCGATCTGCTCCAGAACGCTGACCGCCGCCGCCTCGGGCGTAAAACCGGCTACGCCCGGCGTTCGCAGTTCTGTTCTGAAGTGGCGGAAGGGGCGGGATTCGAACCCGCGGTGACGACAGGCGCCACGCCAGTTTTCGAGACTGGTGCCTTCAACCGCTCGGCCACCCCTCCGTATCGACGCCTGTATTACCAGTCCGTCTATACCCTCGCGGCTGCTGTGACCCGAGTGTGACCCGATGGGTGAAATGATGGGTGCGAACTCTGTGGTAAGCGACTGATATCGCTGATGCCGGGTGAGGGATTTGAACCCCCGACCTTCGGTTTACAAAACCGCTGCACTACCACTGTGCTAACCCGGCAAAGGCTTGACTTTACTGCTTTTTGCCCCGGATCTGTTGGTAGACGAACGTCTCGCTGAACCGTTCGTCCCGCATCCGGCAACCCGTCTTACCCGCTTCATGGCCCCGCCCGCAATTGTGGCGTCTCTGCCGCATTTGGGCACTTTCTTGGGGAACCCAACAGTGGCTAGCCTGTCCGTGGCGCGAACCAAGGAGCCGCTTCGGCTCAGACAACAGACGTTGGAGGATGACATGCCGGATGGACTGATCTCCTGCGACGATCATATGGATCTCGGGCAACTGCCGGCCGAGCTGTGGGAAACCCGCCTGCCCGCCTCGCTGCGCGACCGCGCGCCGCACGTCGAGGAACGCGACGGGCAGGCCTTGTGGATCTGCGACGGCAAGGTCTGGGGCCGCTGGGACGGCAAGCCGCCCGCCACCGGGTCGGCACGGCCGATCAAGCCGATCTACACGGCGCTCGATCGCGCCGGCATCCACGACAACAGCGCGCGGCGGCCGGCCAACGCCGGGCTGCGGCTCGCCGACATGGATCGCGACGGAGTTCAGACGCAACTGATCTTCGGGCCGATCTTCCAGATCTCCACCGACGATCCGGTGCTGCGCGCGGCCTGCTATCGGGTCTTCAACGACTGGCTGCTGGACTTTTGCGCGGCGGCACCGGACCGGCTGATCGGCGTGCCGATGCTGCCGGAAAATCCCGAGGGCGCAGTGCAGGAGTTGTCGCGGCTGACGGCGCGAGGCGGGGTCCGCCAGGTCAACCTGATGATCGCCAACATCAACCCGAAGCTCGACGATCCCGCGTGGGAACCGCTCTGGGCCGCGCTGGAATCGAGCGGCATCATCCTGGCATGGCACATCACGGTGTTTGTCGGCCGTCCCGGCGACCGCGCCGCCGGCAAGGCAGCGAGCGTGTTCGAGAACACCAAGTTCTTCCTTGGCAACTTCCTGGAACCGTTCGTCGACCTGTTCGCCTGGGGCATCCTCGAGCGGCATCCGAAGCTGCGCGTCGTCATGGCGGAAGCCGGAACCGGCTGGCTTCCCTGGCTGGTGCAGGAACTGGACTACCGTCACTGGCGGTTGTGGGAGGCGAAGGAATTCTGGGCCGACAAGGGTGGCAGCGCGCTCGTCACCAAACCCAGCGAGCTGTTCCAGCGCCAGATCTACGCGACATTCCAGGAGGACTACGTCGCTCTGTCTCTGCTGCCGTTCTTCGGCGAGGGGCATCTGTTATGGGCGTCGGACTACCCGCATCCCGACAGTGTCTGGCCGAATTCGCGCGCAGGCAATCGAGCGGCAGATGCGCACGCTCACGCCGGAGATGCGCCGCGCACTGACCCATGACAATGCCGCGGCACTCTATGGGTTGGCGTGACGCGAGCTACTGCTTGTAGGTCGGATCGACGCGGTCGAGCTTGCGCAGCAGCGCCAGCCATTCGACCCTGTCGCCGCTCCGCCGGCGCCTCGCATTGTCATAGGCGGCGCTCACCACCTTATCGCGGATCGGGTTGAATTCGGCGCCCGATTGCTGAAAGGCGAGCTGCATCGCGCACGCACGCTCCATGCGATACGTCGCGACAAACGCTTCGGCGATGGTCGTCCCGACCACCAACAGGCCATGGTTGCGCAGGACCATGATGTGGCGATCACCAAAATCGGCGAGCAGGCGCGCGCGCTCCTCGGGGTTGCGCCCGGTGCCCTCGTAGTCGTGATAGGCAACGTCGCCGATCACCTGCAACGCATGCTGATTGAGCGGCAGCAGTCCGTCCTTTTGCATCGACACGGCGCAGCCGGCGACGGTGTGCGTGTGGACCACGCAACCCAGCTCCGGCCGCGCCATGTGGATCGCACTCGGGATCGCGAAGCCCCCGCTGTTGACCTCGCATTCCGTGGGCTCGACCTTGTTGCCCGAGACGTCGATCTTCACCAGCGACGACGCGGTGACCTCCTCGAACAGCAGACCGTAGGGATTGATCAGGAAATGGTCGTGCGTGCCCGGCACGCGCGCCGTGATGCGAGTGTTGATCAGGTCCGACCAGCCGAACATGTCGACGAGGCGATAGCAGGCAGCGAGGTCGCAGCGGATCTGCCATTCGTCGGCAGAGATCCGCGCGGCCTCGACCGTTGAGGTTGACGCCATGGCTTCCTCCGATGCGAGCGAACCAGCTACGCCGGTGCGGCGGCCATCCATTCCGCCGGGATCGGCTGCGCCCGCTGGTCCGCCACGAGTGCCCGGCGGCGGGCCTGCTCCTCGGCGCTGATCGAAGCCGGGTCCTCGCGGAACTCGGGTCCCAGCGCCATGGCTTTCTTGACGGCCGGCCGCTCGCCGATTTCCTCCAGCCAGCGCTTCACGTTCGGGAATTCGTCGATGTCGATCTTTCGTGTCGCCCAGCTCGAGGCCCAGGGATAGCAGATCATGTCGGCGATCGTGTACTCGCCGGCCGCCAGATAACGCTTGTTGAACAATCCAAGGTTCATCACCCCGAAGATGCGATGCGTCTCGTTGTCGAAGCGGCGAATGGCGTAGGAAAGATCGCCATTGCTGCCCGCATCGAGCGCGCGCCGGAAATGCCCCTGCTCGCCCAGCTTCGGTCCCTGATTGGCCATTTGCCAGCTCACCCACTGGGCGACGTCGTATTTCCCGCGCGGGTCCGTCGGGCAGAACCGCCCGGTCTTTTCCGCGAGATAGGTCATGATTGCGCCTGACTCGAAGATCGAAATCGGCTCGCCGCCACCCATCGGCTCGTCATCGACGATCGCCGGCATCCGGCCGTTGGGAGAGATCTTCAGAAACTCGGGAGTGAGCTGGTCGCCACGGCCGATATTGATCGGCTTGAATGTGTAGGGCAGTCCGAGTTCCTCAAGCAGTATGACGACCTTCTTGCCGTTTCCGGTCGGCCAGAAATACAGATCGATCATCGGTTCCTCCTGTTGACGGCCGGCGGCTCGCTCCGGCGGCGGATGTGTTGTCAGCATACTGCCGCGCTGGTCCTTCGCCGGCAAATGCCGCAAACTCACGCATCACTACGAGGTTGAAACCATGGACGACATTGGAACTCCCTATGTCGGGCGCTCGCTGTTGCGGCGCGAGGATCGCCGGCTGCTGACCGGTCAGGGGCAGTTCATCGCCGATCTCGTCCTGCCGCGCATGCTGCACGCGGTCCTGGTGCGAAGCCCGGTGGCGCACGCCCGCATCCGCTCGGTCGACCTGTCGCGCGCCGCCGCAGCACCCGGCGTGGTGTTCGCGCTCGACGGCGCCGACCTGTTGCAGATGCTCCCGTCGGTGCCCGAGGGACAGATCTCGCTGCCGCGCAAATGGACCTCGGTCATCCAACACAAATTCCTCAGTCCGCGACAGCCGCTTCTGGCGCATGACAAGGTTCGGCACGTGGGCGAGGCACTCGCGATCATCGTCGCGGAAAGCCGGGCCCAGGCGGAAGACGCGGCCGAACTGGTGCAGATGGATCTCGAGGAGTTGCCCGCGGTCGTGGATCCCGAGGCGGCGTTGCGTCCGGACAGTTGCGTCGTGCACGAGCAGTTCCAGACCAACCTGATCGGCAATTTCTCGGTTGGCCGCGGCAATGTCGACGCCGCGCTGGCACGCGCGCCGCACAGGTTCAAGCGCCGCTTCTATCACCATCGCTATTCCGCCGTGCCGATGGAATGCCGCGGCGTCGTCAGCGCCTATGATCCTCGCGGCGACACGGCGACGATCTGGTCCTCGACCCAGGTGGTTCACTGGGTTCGCCGCGAGGCGGCCGCGCTGCTCAGCCTGCCGGAAGCGCGCGTCCGCTGCGTCGCGCTGGACGTGGGCGGCGGTTTCGGCGGCAAAGGCCACGTCTATCCCGAGGATCTGCTGATCACGTTCCTCGCCCGCCGCCTCGGACGACCGGTACGCTGGATCGAAGACCGTCGCGAGCACATGATGAGTGCGACGCATTCGCGCGATCAGTTGCACGATGTCGAGGTCGGGTTCGACGACGACGGCCGCATCCTCGCATTGCGCGATGACTATATCGTCGATTGCGGCGCCTGGAACCCGATCGGATCGGGTGTCGCCTACAACACGGCGGTCCACCTGACTGGGCCCTACAAGATCGAGAACCTTGCTGCGTCCGGCAGGATCGCCGTCACCAACAAGGTTCCCAACGCCCCTTACCGCGGCGCCGGCCGCCCCGAAGCCGCATTCGCGATGGAGCGCACCATCGACCTCGTGGCACGGACTCTGGAACTGGAGCCGGCGGAAGTTCGACGGCGCAACATGATCCGCGCCGACGAAATGCCGTATCGCGTCGGCATGCCGTATCGCGACGGCGAGCCGATCGTCTATGACAGCGGCGATTATCCAGCCGCCCTGGCGAAGGCGCTCGATGCGATCGGCGGTGTCGCGGCATTCCGGCAGCGCCAGGAGCAAGCCCGTCGCGACAACCGCTACCTCGGGCTCGGCATCGGCTGCTACATCGAAGGCACCGGTGTCGGGCCGTTCGAAAGCGCGCTTGTTCGCGTCGATCCCACCGGCAAGATCTATGTTTCGTCCGGCGCGTGCCCGCAGGGTCAGGGCATGGAGACCATCTTCTCCCAGGTGGCGGCGGATCTGTGGAAGGTCGCGCCCGAAGACGTCGTGGTCGCGCTCGCCGACACGGCCGCGATCGCGATCGGGTTCGGGACCATGGCAAGCCGCAGCACCGTCACCCTGTCGGCCGCGATGCATCACGCGAGCGAGCGGCTGCGGCACAAGGTGTTCGCCATCGCCGCCAATCTGTTGGAATGTGCCGAGGTCGATCTGGAATTGCGCGATGGCGGCGTCGGCGTGGTCGGTGCGCCGGGCGCCATGGTGAGCCTCGCCAGGATCGCGCAGGCCGCACGTCCGGGGTGGGAGAACGAACGCCCGCCAGGGATCGACGCCGGCCTCGAGGAAACCTTCTACTGGCAACCGCAGACCGTCACCTGGAGCTACGCGGTGCATGCCGCAATCGTCGAGGTGGACCGCGATACGGGCCGCGTCGCGATCGAGAGCTACGCGGTCGCCCACGATTGCGGTGTCGTCGTCAACCCGATGCTGGTCGAGGGTCAGATCATGGGCGGCGCGGTCCAAGGGCTCGGCGGCATCCTGTGCGAGGGCATCGCCTATGACGCCAACGGCCAACTGCTCAGCGGCTCGTTGATGGACTACGCGCTGCCGATCGCCGGCGACATGCCGGCGTTCCAGATCCTGCACCAGCATTCGCCGTCGCCGCTCAACCCTCTCGGCGTCAAGGGCGTGGGCGAAGGTGGCGCGGTCGCCCCGCCGGCGGCCATCGCCAATGCGGTCTGCGATGCCCTGGCGCCGTTCGGGGTCGAGGTGAACGCGACGCCGATCCGCCCCGAACGGCTCGTGCGTGCGATGCGGGCGCGCTGATGCGCTATTCGGCCGCCGCGGCGAGATGGACGCGGTTTGGCCGCAGCGACCTGACCCGCTCCTGCGTATAGAGATCGGTCCAGTTGCTCCAGCTGCGATCGGTGACCTGGCGCGGATCGTAGGAGCGCTCGGGAACGTCCATACGCTTGCCCGCGATATGCACGTGGCGGATGCGCTGCTTATCCTGGAGGATCGCCACGTTCTCGATCGGCGAACCATCGACCGCGATGAAATCGGCCAAACGCCCGCGCTCCAATACGCCGAATTTGCCGCCGCCGGCCATGAACCGGCTGGTGACCGAGGTCGCGCAGCACAGCGCTTCGGCCGGCGTGAAGCCGAGATCACGCACGAAGATCTCCAGCTCTGTCGCGTGCCACTCGCCGTACGGCGTGACCGCAAAGCCTGAATCGGTTCCGGTCATCATCGGAATGCCGGCACGCTTTGCCTTCTGCATGTTGACGCAGGCGATCTCGTATTCCCGCTCGGTATCGCTGATGCGGCCCTTGATGGCGGCGGGTTCATGTGGCTGCGTGAAATCGATGATGTTGCGCGGGAATGTCAGGGTCGGGCCGACGGCCGTGCCGGATTTCACCAATGCGCTCGAGACATTCCTCGTCGAGGTATGTGGCGTGAAAGATCAGGTCGACGCCGGCGTGCGCGGAATACAGTATCGCCTCGCGACCGCGCGCGTGTACGACGACGCGTTTGCCGAGCCGGTGGGCTTCGGTGACCATCGCGGTCGTCTCGTCCTGGTTGAACGCAGCGATCAGCTCGCCGTTCTCGCGTGTCTGCACGCCGTCCATGGCGATCTTGATGCAGTCCACACCGTTCTTGACCTGCACGCGGATCTCTTCGATCGCTTCGTCCTTGCTGGTGACGAGACGGCCGATCGACGTGTCGGGCACCCCGATCCAGGTCGGATACCAGTCGGTCAGTCCCTGGCGCGTCGTCAGGTAGCGGCCGGCCGCGGTGACACGCGGACCATCGAACAGCCCGAAGTTGATTGCGTTGCGTACCGACAGGCTGATCTGTCCGGCATCGCCCGGCGCGCAGATCGACGTATAGCCCGCCGCCAGCACCTTCTGCGCGAAGAACAGCCCACGCAGCGAGCGGAACTCCATCGGCTGGTATAGGTCGATATCCTCCTCCGACTTGGCATTGCCGTAGGCAAGATGCGTGTGAACGTCCTGGAGGCCGGGCATCACAAAGAGATCGCCGTAGTCGAGCACCGTCTCGCGCGCAGCGACAGGCGGAGCCTCGCTGGTCGGGCCGGAATAGGTTATCTCGCCGCGCTCGTCGAAGCAGAGCGTGTGGTTTTTCAGAGCGGCCGTGTCATTTCCCGCGAACAGCGTACCGCAGCGCACATGCGTCGTCATTGGCTCACTCCCGCCGCTAACCTGACGTTGCCTGGCAGGATACGTGACCCGCGCGCTCGGCGGCAAGCACCGCTGCCCGATCAGTCCAGCGGCGCGTTCCGGTATTCCTTCATGCTCAGGATGGCGATGGCACTCAGCGCACCGCCCGTCATCACGTAGAACGCCGGCGAATACGGATTGCCGGTGACCCTCACGAGCCATGTAGAGATAAGTGGTGCGAAACCGCCGAACAGCATCACGGCAAACCCGTAACTGACCGAGAGCGCCGTATAGCGTACGCGCGTTGGGAACATCTCGGCCAGAATCGAGGGAATCGTGCCGGTATACATCGACTGGAACACCGCGTTCGCCGCCAGTGCCAGCAGAAGAGAACCATGCGACCGGCCATGGATCGCCAGCAGGAACAACGGGTAGTCGAACAGGAGATTGAGCGTTGCGCACGCCAGGATCAGCGGCCTGCGCCCGATCCGATCCGACAACGCGCCGAAGAACGGCGTCAGCGTCACCACGATCACGCCGGACACCATGGCGCAGGATAGCGCCACGCCCGTGGGAAGCTTCATCGTGTTGATCGCGTAGCTGACGAGATAGACGGTGAATACGAAGCCGGCGATACAGCCGATGATACTGAGGCCGAATGCCTTGATCATCCGGTCGCCGTAATCGCGGAGCGCGACACGCAGCGGTGCCCGCTCGACCTTGCGTTGCTCGACGGTATCCGTGAAGACCGGGGTCTCGGCGACCTTCCGGCGCAGGTAATAGCCGATCGGCCCGAGCAGGAAGCCGAACAGGAACGGCAGGCGCCAACCCCAGCTATAGAAGGCCGTCTCGGAGAGGGCTGTCGCCAGCACGGTCGCCGCTGTGGAACCGGCGAGCGAGCCGATCTGGGTGCTGAACTGCTGCCAGCTTCCGGTGATGCCTCGTTTGCCGACCGGGGAATATTCGACGAGAAAGGCCGCCGCCCCGCCCCACTCGCCACCGGTGGAGAACCCCTGCACCATGCGGCAGACCAGCAACAGTATCGGCGCCCAGATGCCGATGCTGGCTAGGTCGGGATCAGCCCAGTCACCCCCGTCGCGGTCGCCATCAGCCCGATGGTGACCACCAGCGCCGCGCGTCGCCCTGCGCGGTCACCGTAGGCGCCCGAGTATGATCGCCCCAACCGGGCGCATGACAAAGGCCACGCCGAACGTCGCGAACGTGCTGGCCATCGCCAAGCACCGGGTCACCGGACGGGAAGAATGCGCGGCTGATTGCGACCGCGAAGAAGCCGTAGATGGTGAAGTCGAACAGCTCGAAGAAATTGCCGATCGCGCAGGACAGTATGGCGCGGCGACGCGTCAGGGCGAGTTCGGTCGCTCCGATGGGAAGAACCACTGACGCTGCGTGGGACATTGCCTGTATCCTTCACAACCGGGGTGTCACGTCGTCACGCTCAGCCCATGGTTATATGTGTGAAGTCCTGCGACCAGCTCTGCGCAGGGTGAAAGTTCTGCACACTCTTGCTCATCGCCCGCGGATTCAGGTCATGGCATATATAGAGCCAGGCCGCCTCATCGACCAGGATGGCATGCGCCTCGGCCAGCAGACCTGGTTTGTTCCGCCACATCGAAGCTCGCCTGGGCACGCGTGGTCAGGTCATCGAAGCGGGCGTTGCTGAAATGGCCCCAGTTCGTGCTGGCAGGCGGAAAGCTCGCAGTGGCGAACAGGCGGTACAACGTGGATGGATCGGTATAACCGAGACTGTTGTTGATGCCGTCGTCGCCATGCGATGTCGCCTCGCTGGGCGGACTGCGACGCGCAATCAGCATTGTACCCCACTCGACCACATCGAAGTCCACGTCAATGCCGACGGCGGCGAAGTTCTGTTGCAGGAACTCATTGATTGGGATCGGCACCATCTGCCCTGAGCCCGAGGTCGATATCATGATCTTCGCGCGCGGGCGCTTGTTCGGTCCGTACCCCGCCTGCGCAAGCAGCTCCTTGGCACGCTCCGGGTCGTGGCTATAGCGCAACTTCGGCTTGCCGAACAGCGGGTGATCAGGCGGATAGAAACCATAAGCAGGCTTCGCCGTGCCGTTGAGCATCGCGCACAGCCCGTCACGGTCGATCGCGAAATTGATCGCCTGACGTACCCGCACATCGCTGAACACTGTCACCGGGCGCGCAGTTGAGCACGTAGGGATAGGTGTGCGGATACGGCCAGAGGCTGATCTGGAATCCGGCACTGCGCAGCGACGGGATTGCGTCCGGCGGCGGCACCTCGATCCAGTCGACCTGCCCGGAGCGCAGCGCGGCAACACGGGTCGTCGCCTCGGGCATCGGGTAGACGACGATCCGTTCCAGTTTGGGGATGCGCGACTTGTTCCAGTAGTTCTCGTTGCGGCTCAGTTCGGCATATTGCCCAGGCACGATGCGCGGTGATTTTGAATGGGCCGGTGCCGGATGGCGCCTTGGCGAAGCCAGACCAGCTTCGCCCCATCTTCTCCCATTGCCGCGGGCTTGCGATCAGGAAACTGGTGAGCAGATAGTGAAAGAAGCTGAACGGGCTCTTGGTGTAGAGCGCGATCTTGCCTTCGTCGATCTTCTCCCAATGGTCCATCATCGTCACCGTCGCACGCACGATGGGAGCCGCGGGCGCGTCGTATTGCGGCGACTTGTCGTCCCACACCCGCTGCAAATTCCAGACGATGTCGTCCATGGTGAGCGGCGAGCCGTCGTGGAATGTGACCCCTGCGCGCAAGGTGAAGATCCACCGCGTCGGATTGCCGGGATCGATGGTCCAGGACTCAAACAGCCCAGGCGTCGCGTCGGCCGTCTGATCTACATGGGTGTAATCCCAGTTGATGACGCCGTCATAGGCGGGATAGCCGAGGAAGCGGAAACCCTCGCCGCCATTGTTCGGAATGCCCGTGACCGTGGGAGATCCGACGCGGTCATCGCAATTCGGAGCACCTGCGCGGGAGCTGCGCGGGCATACGGTGCCGTTGCGCTCGCAGCGGCCGCAGCGGTCAGGCCGCCCAGCAGCGTGCGGCGGTCCAGTTTGGTTGCCGCTCTCGTCATTGTTCTATTCGGCTGCATGGTCGGATAACCGCTCCTGTTTCATCGCGGACGATGTGATTGCTCTCTTCCGACCAATAAGCGCGGACCCGCCCGCCCGGCACGATGGCCGCCGACGAGCCAGCCTCATTCTGTCGGAATGCAATCAAGGGATCGCCATTATTCTGGCGCAGGTAGAGATGGCTGATATAGCCATGGTACACGATCTTTTCGACCAGGGCATCGACTTCGTTGACTCTGGCAGCGGCATTTCGCGTTTGCGTCGGGCACGTCGACCTTCACCGCTTCGGGACGCAACGCAATGGTGACCGGTGTGCCAACCGGCCGTGACGCACGCAGTGAAATCGCCGGACCACCGGGCACGGCGACACACATCGCATCGCTGCTCGCCCGCTCGACCTTGCCATGAAAGAAATTGGAGGCACCGAGAAAACTCGCGATGAACCGCGACACCGGTCGCTGATAGACCTCGGCTGGCGTGCCTGATTGCTCGATATAGCCGTCCCGCATGATCGCGATGCGGTCTGCTATGGTCAACGCCTCATCCTGATCGTGGGTGACCAGAACCGTGGTGATCCCCAGTCTTCGTTGCAGATCGCGCAGTTCGACCTGCATCTCCTGCCGGAGCCCCTTGTCGAGCGCGCCGAGCGGCTCGTCCAGCAGCAGCACGGCGGGCTCCACCACCAATGCCCGCGCCAGCGCGACACGCTGCTGCTGTCCGCCCGACAGTTGCGCCGGCATGCGGTGCTCGAAGCCGGCAAGCTGCACAAGCTGCAATGCAGCGGCGATGCGCGGTGCTGCCGCGCTCCGGCGGATGTTGCGTGTCTCCAAACCGAAGCCAATGTTCTCGGCGACGGTCATATGGGGGAACAGCGCGTAATTCTGAAACAGCATCCCGACGTTGCGCCGATGCACGGGGACATTGGTGATCGATCTCCCATCGATGATGATGTCGCCCGCATCCGGATGCAGAAGACCGGCGATCATGCGAAGCGTGGTGGTCTTCCCGCAGCCGCTCGGGCCGAGCAGCGCGACAATGCTGCCGGGTTCGATGGCAAGCGACACGCGATCGACGGCGCGTGTCGCGCCGAACTGCTTGATCAGCTCGCGCAGACGAACCGAAGCTGCCATCGATCGCGTCCCGCCTCAGGCGCCGAAGACCTGATTGTACTTCTCCAGCAATTTGGCCCGGATCGGGTTGATGAAGGTCCAGTCAGGACTGAAGATCTGCATCTCGTCCATCTTCGACTTCGGGATACGCCATGAACTTCGCGACATCCGGCTTGAACTCCAGGCCGGAAATGGAAGGCGCTGTCAGCGTCTCCTCGGCCAGCAGCGTCTGAATGGCGGGGTCCAGCATGTGATTGATGAAGGCGATGCCGAGTTCGCGGTCGGGTGCATTCTTGACCAGGGTGACGGTGTTGATGCCGGCAAAGGCGCCCTCGCGCGGATAGCACATCTCCACCGGAACGCCCTTCACCGTGTAGGGATAGACGGTCTTCGAGTAGAAGATGCCGGCGACGTCGGCCTGCCCGTTGGCCACCTGCATGACCGTCGTCTGGCTCTCGAATATGCTGAGCACATTCGGCTTCAGCGCCTCCATCTTCGGCCACGCCTGTTCGATCATGTATTGCGTCTGGGCGTAGGGCTTGCCGGTCTCGAGCGTGACGGCGGCGATCAGCAGATAAAGGCTCTGCGTGGCCTTCGGCGACTCCATCATGAAACGGTTGCGCAGGCGGGGATCCCACAGATCGCCATAGCTGGTGAGCGGCTTGCCGGTCGCCGTGTTGTAGCAGAGTCCCGCCGCGGACATCGCGAACGCGGCACCGTAGCCATCGAAAATAGATGAAGCGCTTCAGCACGCGCTCCATGTTGGGAATCTGCTCGCGCGGAAGCTGCTCGATCAGGCCCTCGCGCTTGGCCAGTTCGACCCCAATGTCATCCACGAACATGACGCTGTATTTCGGGTTGTTGCGTGTCGCGCGCATCAGCGCGATCTGCTCCAGCGTCACGCCCTGGGTGGTGTACACCTTGCATTGGTGCTTCGCCTCGAATGGCGGAATGATCTCCTTGCGCACGACGTCGCCCTGCTGGCCGGTGTAGATGCCGACGGTGATCGATCGGTCCGCCGCCGAGGCGCGGCGCCCGATGATCAGCGGCGCGGCGATGGCCCCGCTCAGGACAGTGCGGCGACGTACGGTCTTCCTCATTTGATCCTCCTAGATTGCCATCGCCCGCCGCAGACCGGTGAGCCGTTCGAGCACCAGCACGATCACGATCGCCAGCAGCATCATCAGCGTCGAGATCGCCGCGACCGATGGCTCGAAGACATTGTCGATCATCTGGAAGACCAGCAGCGGTATCGGATTGTGCTGCGCGTCCGCCAGCCACAACGAGATCGGGAAATTGTCGAACGACACCATGAAGGCGAACAGCGCGCCGGCCGCGAGGCCAGGCGCGATCTGCGGGATGGTGATGCGGCGGAACACCCGCCAGCGTCCGGCGCCCAGGGTTCGTGCCGCATCTTCCAACGCTGTGTCCGCCAGCGTCAGGCTGGCGGCGACGGTGCGAACAACATAGGGCATCGTCACCAGCACATGCGCAATCAGCATGTTGAGGGACACGTTGTCAGAGCGCATGATGGCGAAGAGCTGCAGCAGCGCCACGCCGGTGATCAGCACCGGGAACACCAGCGGCGACAGCAGCGCGGCGGCGACGGCGTCGCGTCCGGGAAACCGGTGGCGTACCACGGCGAAGGCCGCGGGAACACCCAGCAGCAGCGCACCCAGCGTCGCGCCGATGGCGAGCAGGCAACTGAAGCCGAGCGAGGCCTGGAAATCCGCGTCCTGCAGCACCTTGACGTACCAGGCCAGGGTGAAGCCGCGCGGCGGAAACACGACATAGGGCGTGTCGCTGATCGAAATCGCGACCGTCACCAGCAGAGGCGCCAGAATGAACACCATCACCGCGGCCGTGACCGGGAAGAGCAGCCACGCGATCGGTCCGCTCAGACGATTGTTCATGTCGCGCGCGCCACCCTGCGCCAATTGAGCGCGCGGAGCGAAACGATGTTCACCGCCAGGACGATCACGACAAGCACCGTCGCAACGGTGGCGCCGAATGGCCAGTCGTAGACGACCAGGATCTGTTGGTCGACGAGCATGCCCAGCATCTGCGCACCATTGCCGCCAAGGATGGCAGGCGTCACGAACGAACCGGCCGTCAACGAGAACACCAGCGTGCAGCCCACCGCGAGCCCTGGCAGGCTGAGCGGAACCGTGATCCGGCGGAAGATCCGCCACGACGTCGCACCCAACGTGCGCGCGGCGTCCTCGATGCGCGGATCGATGCGGCCCAGCGAGGACGCGAGCGGCAGCACCAGCATCGGAAAGAAGACGTGCAGCGAGCCGATCACCACCGCGGCTTCGGAATACAGCAACGACAAGGGCTCCTTGGCAATGCCGGAGTTCAGCAGAAGCCAGTTGAGGATCCCGGTCTTCCCGCGGCCAAGGATCAATTGCCAGCCATAGGTGCGCACCACGACGCTGACGATCAGCGGCGCGATGACGATCATCGTAAGCACGCGATTGACCAGAGGATTGCTGCGCACCATCACCATCGCGACCGGATAGCCGAGAAGGATCGCAAAAGCCGTTGTCGCGAGGCTGATCCGCAGCGTCGTGAGCAGGACGTGGGTATAGAGCCCTACGGTGAAGAAGTGCCGGTAATGTTCAAGCGTCAGCGGCAGACCGATCGTTCCATCGGCGGCCTGGGTGAGGAAGCTGCAAGCCAGCAGCCCCAGGGCGGGCAGCGCGAAGAACATCGCCAGAAACACCAGCGACGGCAGCAGCAATGCCGCGGCGGCGCCATGCGGAAAGAACGCGCGTACGCGCAACGGGCTTTGGGCCTTGGCAAGGAGAGCGGCGGGCAAGGCGTGAACCCGGTACGCGGCCATGAATGGCGAAGCTCCTGTGGCGTCTGTTCAGCGCTTCCTCCACCTCAGTGTTCAGCAAGTTCCGTGCCACAAGGCGCACGCGAAATTCCGCCGGGATGGCACGGCAATTGCGGAGTGGCCGCCACATCTTGCCGCCGCTCATCGATCCGGAGGCCGCATGTTTCATTTCGGTTGGTTCGTCGGGAAGGGCTATTCCGTCCATGGCTGGAACCAGCCCTGGACCGGCAACATAGGCGCCGACTGGATGGAGCCGGACCTCTACATGGATCTGGCGCGCGCGCTCGAGCGGGCCTGCTTCGACTGCATGATCATCGAGGATGGTTCGTTCGTCGCCGACGCCTTCCAGGGTTCGCCCGAATGGTACCTGCGCAATGCCTCGACGGTGCCCAAGAACGATCCGCTCCCGCTGGTGCCGCTGCTGGGCTACGTGACGCAAAGTCTGGGCATCGTCCCCACCATCACGACCAGCTTCTACCCGCCCTATATCGCCGCGCGCCTGGGCGCGACGCTGGACCACCTGACGCATGGCCGCGTCGGCTTGAACATCGTCACCGCGCACAACGACCGCTCTGCGCAGAACTTCGGCCTCGACCGGCATTACGAGCATGATCTCCGCTATGAAATGGCGGATGAATGGATGGAGGTGGTCAATCGCCTGTGGTCGTCGTGGGAACCGGATGCGATCGTGGCGGACCCTGTCACCGGCGTGTTCGCCGATCACAGCAGGATCCATCCGATCGATTTCGCAGGCCGCTACTACAAGTCGCGTGGCCCCCTGAATGCTGCGCCCGGTCCGCAACGGCGACCGGTGATCTGTCAGGCGGGCGGATCGCCGGCCGGACGGTCGTTCGCCGCAAAGCACGCCGACATCATCATTGCCAAGGCACGCGGAGCAGAGGCGGCCAAGGCGTACCGGCTGGACATCTCGCGGCTGATGGCCCCGTACGGGCGCAAGCCCAGCGAGTGCAAGGTCATGTTCGGTACATCCGTCGTCATCGCCGATACGATGGCGGAAGCCCGCGAGCGACGTGCGAGAATGACCGCCGCGCTGGCCGATACCATGGACGTGCGGCTGGCAGGAATGTCCTACCTGACCGGCATCGACTTCGCCAAGTTCGATCTCGACGCGCCTCTGCCGGAGGTCAGGACCAACGCCTCCAGGGCATCGTTCGAGTCCTATCTGTCAGGCGACGGGACACGGACATTGCGGGAGATGCTGCTGGACCCTGGAAGCGGCGGGTTGGATTTCGTCGGCACGGCCGACAGCATCGCATCCGACATGGGTGCCATGATGGTGGAAGTCGGCGGCGACGGCTTCCTGATTCACGACCCGCTGACCCGCAAGGCGGTCATCGAAGTCACCGACGGTCTCGCGCCCGCCCTGAAGCGCCGCGGGCTGTTGCGGACGGCGTATCAGCACAGACACTTCCGGGAAAACCTGCTGTCGTTCTGACGCGCTCACGTCTCCGGGTCTGGTGCGTCGCAATTGAACAGTGAGCGGGCGATCCGGCAGTGAATACCCTGCCTGCCGTCCACCACCTGAGTAACCGCGAAGTCAGCGGCCACACTCATCAGCGAGTAAGCATCGTCGCGGCTGAGGCGCTGCTGCTCGGTCAGCAGTGCCATCATGTCAAGACTCGCGTTGCGCATCGCCACGTTCAGGTCCTCGTCGAACCCGTGCACGATCCAATGGCGCGGCGTCTCGAGCAGCGGCGACGGAAAGCGGAAATCCTTGCGCACGCGCACCTGGAACAGCACGTCGAGCGAGGCTTCGATCGCGGTGCCGCTGATTTCGCCGTCGCCCTGCGAGATGTGCGGATCGCCGAGTGAGAACAGCGCGCCCGGCACCTGCACCGGATAGAACATCGTCGCACCCGCACCGATGCGCCAGTTGTCGATATTGCCGCCGTGCAACCCCGGAGGCACGCTGCTGATGCGGCCCGCCGCATTCGGCGCAACACCGGCCGTGCCGATATGCGGCCGCACGGGCACCCGGACGCCACGCAGCGCCGGTTCGCACCGGCAGGCGGCACAGTCGGTGATGCGTCCCGGCACCGTGTACTTCTCCGCCACATCATAGGCGAACACCGCGGCAGCCTGGTTGGTCGCACGATCGATGCGGAAGATCGTGACGCGCTCGCGCTCCGCCATCTCGCGATACAGGTATCCCCAGTGCGCGGCGAGGTTGGACCCGTAATTCAGGCGCGGCACCATTTCGAGATAGCGCACCTCCAGCATGTCGCCCGGCATGGCGTCCGCGACATGGATCGGACCGGTCATGATGTGCACGCCCGGCGCGCGGTCGTGCTCCGGGATCGCCGAGTACAAAGCGCGGATGCCGGCGTCCATCATCATGTCAGGCGCATCGCCCGCATGGTGGGTGATCGCCTCCGCACGAATGAGATCGCCGCCTCGCACCCGAAGCGCCGGCGCGAGCGATGCATCGAAGTATCCCCAGTGAACGTTGCCCGGCCTCGCAGGCAGGTCATGGAGGCTCTGGCTTTCAGTCGATGGTTCGCGCACGGCCTTGTCCCTTGGTGCCCATGCTGGCTGGTTTCGCGCCCGCGAAACAGCATCCCTGATGACTTCTCAGGCAAACGTGATCGGCTCGCCAGAATGTCGCTCGGCGGAGATCGGCCAAAAGATAGGCAACTCTGACTCGTTCTGAAAGCAAACAGCCCGCATTTTGGACCGCCCGCCAACAGCGCCTGTCTTTGCTGCATAAGTAATCATCCATCGACAGGCCACTCCCGCCGCCGCCGTGGCCAACAGCCCCGGTTCGCCCGCCGCTCGAAAGGCAACGACCGCCAGCACGCGGCAGGACGCGGCGCTTCAGGCGAGGGGCATGCTTCTTGCGACGTCCACCTTCCGCGCTGAAGGGAACGCCGATCATGAGCGCCGTGGTGAAGTCTGACGAAGTGCCGCACACCGAACACGAACTCGAGGAAAAGGTGCGCCGTCGCTATCATCAGCCGAAAGGCGTGGAGCAGTTCGGCATAGAACCGATCCCAACGGAAAAACGAACCGTGCGGTGGTTCGATATATTTGCGATCATTTTTGGCTTTGCGCTCAATCCCGGTTCGATCATGACCGGCGGGCTGGCGGTGGTTTCGGGCCTGTCGTTTCTCGGCGCCGTCGTCAGCATCACCGCCGGCACCATGCTGGCAATGATCTTCTATCTGGTCATGGCGACACTCGGCGCCGATTACGGCATCCCGGGACAGGTCGCCACGCGCATGACCTATGGTCTGCGCGGCGCGAAATACGTGCCATCGCTGTTGCGCACCATCGCATCCACCTATTGGTTCGCGTTTCAGACGGTGGCCGGCGCGATCGCCGTCGTCGCCGTGCTTCAGCATTGGACCGGAGTGCACTACTCGCTCATCACGGTCAGCCTCATCTTCGGGTTCTTGCAGGCGGTCGTGGCGATCGTCGGCTATGACAGCCTGAAATTCCTCTCACGCGCGGCGCTGCCCTTCAAGGTCGTCGGTACTTTCCTACATCATGTATCTTCTGGTGACGCACAACGACCCGAACTTCGCGCCGGCAAAGGTGCTCGCCTACGCCGGGCTGCCTTCTTCCAACTGGATCCTGTTCGTCACCTGGGGCAATGCGGTCGCCGCCGGCACCATCACTCTGGTGACCGACGCCGCCGACTTCTGCCGCTACACACGCTCGCGCACCGACATGTGGTGGGGAACACTGTGCGGCAAATTCCTCGGCGCAACCTTTGCCTGCACGCTGGGCGCCTATGGTGCGGCCGCCACCAGCGGCAAGGTCGCGAACGTGTTCGAGGTGGCCTCAGGGCTGACCCATGCCTGGCCGGCCTATCTCGCCTTCCTGATCGTCGTCGGCCTGGACAACTGGACCATCAATGTCCTGAACCTTTACACGGGCGGCCTCTCGCTTTCGAACATCCTGGAGCGGCTCGGCCGTTTCTGGACCACGCTGATCATCAGCGTTCTCGGCGTCAGCCTCTCCGCCGTGCCGGACGTCGTCAGCAGCTATACGAGCTATGCGGGACTGCTGGGCAATGTGTTTTCCCCGATCGGCGGCGTGCTGATCGCGGATTATCTGGTCATGAAGCGCGCGCGGATCGACCTCGCCGCCCTGTTCCAGCGCGGCGGGATCTACTGGTACTGGCGCGGCTTCAATCCGATCGCGATCCTGTGGACCGCGCTTGGCTTCGTCATCTACATGTACCTGGTTCCCACCGCGATGATCAAAACGGTCTCGACCATCCTGATCTGCGGACTGGGCTACAGCGTCACGACCTGGATCGTCTCGACCGGCTGGGCCGCGCTGGCCGAAGCGTCGCGCCCGGGCAGACAACGCGAGAGTGTCGAGGAGCTCGCCTGGCAACTCGCGGAACGCTGAAGCGTCGAATGGCCCACGACTTGCTAGTGCCATAGCGGCAACCTCTCAAGGCGCCGCCGCCGCGAGGGATTGCCCAATTTCACGGCACAGCCGCCAACAGGGGAGCACCTTCATGGAGCTGACGCGCCGAGCGCTGCTGGGCAGCGCCCTTGCCGCTTCCGCCACTCCGGCCGCCGCCGCGTCGCAGGTCATGCGCATCGGCATCACCACGTCGCTGGTCATCCTCGATCCCCTGCGCACCACGCTCGGCGACGAGTACATCTATGACAACCTCGTGTTCAACGGCCTGACCCGCATGAAAGCGGATCTGTCCGTGGTGCCCGATCTCGCGGAGAGTTGGGCCTCTACCGAGGACCTCAAGCAGTGGACATTCACTCTCCGGCGGGGCGTGAAGTTCCACAACGGCCGCGAGATGGTGGCCGACGACGTCGTCGCGGGCTTCAAACGGCTGCTCGATCCGAAGTCCGCCGCGCCCTCCCGCAGCAATTACGTCATGATCGCCGAGATGTCCGCGCCTGACCCCTACAAGGTGCGCTTCGATCTCAGCTATCCCTACAGCGGTTTCGCCGAGATCCTCGCGGATCGCCAGGTCAAGATCGTGCCGCGCGACATGGTCGATCAGCTCGCCACCAAGCCGATCGGCACCGGCCCCTTCATGTTCCAGAGCTATACGCCGGGCGATCGCCTGGTGATGGTGAAGAACCCCAATTACTTCGAGCCCGGACTGCCGAAGCTCGATGGCGTGGAACTGCGCATCATCCCCGAGATGAGCGTCAAGATCGCCGCCCTCCAGGCCGGTGACATCGATGTCATCTGGGACCTGCCGCCGGATCAGGTGCCGCAGCTCAAGGCCGACAAGCGGCTGCGCGTCGAAAGCGTGGCAACCGCATCCTGGGATGCGGCGATCATGAACAACATCACGCCGCCGTTCAACGACGTGCGCGTGCGCCGTGCGTTTCACCTCGCGGTGGACAAGCGCGACGTGGTGGACCTGGTGCTGTTCGGCGAGGGCGTACCGACGATCGGTCCGATCCCACCGACGCATCCGTTCTATGCACGGGACATCGTGATCAACAAGTCGGATCCGGTGGCAGCACGCAAACTTCTGGCCGAGGCCGGCCACCCGAACGGGATCAAGGTTCCGATCATTCTTCCGGTGGGACGCCCGGTTCGCGAGCGCATGGGCGTGGCGCTTCAGCAGCTCGCCCTGCCAGGCGGCTTCGACCTTCAGCTTCAGCGCATGCCGTACTCCATCATTCGACGCGGAAGTGTCGGGGAAAGCCCCGATCTACGTGGATGGCTTCTTCGCGCGTCCCACCATCGACACCAGCACCTATCCCTTCTTCCATTCGCAGGGAAGCTGGAACCCGCGGATGTGGCATTACTCGAACCCAGCCGTCGACAAGGCACTGGATGCGGCGCGACGCACCGGCAACACCGACGAGCAAAAGGCGCAGTACATCGCGATGCAGCATGGCATCTTCGATGATCCCCCCGGATACATCGCCTACGCCGTCAACTTCATCTGCGGCTATCGCCAACCGGTTCAGAACGTGGAGACGCATCCCATGCGTTGGTTCGATCTGCGTCACGCGACCATGTCATGAGCCCACCCTCCGCGTCCTGACATGGTGGGATACATCGCCCGGCGGCTGCTGTCGGTGGTCGGTACCGTCTGGGCGATGTCCGTCCTGATCTTTGCGATCGTGCACATCCTGCCAGGGAACGTCGCCTATGCGATCCTCGGCGAATTCGCCACGCCCGATGCGATCGCGACGTTGGAACAGAAACTCGGGCTCAATGATCCGTTGCCGGTGCAGTACTGGCACTGGTTCAGCCGAATGCTGCAAGGTGATTTTGGCCGATCGCTGGTGATGGATCGGCCGGCCCTCCCCGTGATTCTCGACGCGCTGGGTCGCTCGGCCATCCTCGCGGGGCTCAGCTTCGTGCTGGTGACGATCATCGGCATCGCCTGTGGTGTTTACGCGGCAACCCATCGCGGGCGCCCGTCCGATCGCATCATGGCCCTGATGCAGTTCCTGTTCATCGCCGTGCCCGACTTCTTCTGGGCCATCGTCGCGGTCCTGGTCTTCGCGTCGCTGCTGCGATGGCTGCCTGCGACCGGCTACGACCCGATCGACACAGCGGGAATACTGGGATGGCTGTCGCATCTGCTGCTGCCCGTGATGGTGTTGACCTGCGGACTGATCGCGCACGTGTCGCGACTGACCCGCTCCTCGATGCTGGATGCCTTGCAAAGCCGCTACGTGCTTGCGGCGCGTGCCAAAGGTCTGCCCGAGCGACTCGTGCTGCGGCGCCACGCGCTGCCCAACGCGCTGCTGCCGACGATCACCGTGCTCGCGATCGACGCCGGCATCCTGATGGGCGGCATCGTGGTGATCGAGACGGTGTTCGCCTATCCTGGTCTCGGACGTCTTCTCGTGTTCTCGATCGAGCAGCACGACCTGCCGCTGCTGCAAGCCGGCATGATGGTGGTCACCGCGATCTATGCATTCGCCAACCTGATCGCCGACACACTTTACGCTGTCGTCAACCCGCGCATCCGGCTGAGCGGCAGCGCGGCATGAGCGGCCACGTTGCGTCGGGTACGTTCCGCCGCGGCGCATGGCCGCCGCGCCTCGTGCTTGGCGCGAGCGTCGTGTCGGCGATCGTCGTGCTGGCAGTCATCGGCCCATCCATCGCCCCATACGATCCCACCAGCTTCGCCGTGCGCGTACGCCTGATGCCGCCCTCGGCCACGCATTGGTTCGGCACCGACGAGTTCGGCCGCGATGTGCTCTCGCGAGTTCTGTCGGGCGCCCATTATTCGCTGGCCATCGGCTTCGGCGCCACCGCCATCTGCCTCGTGATCGGCGTCTCGCTCGGTCTGACCGCCGCCTTCCATCGCGGCGTGGTGGAGGCGGCGATCATGCGCACGGTCGATCTGTTGATTTCGATTCCGCCGGTTCTGCTCGGACTGCTGATCCTTGCCGTGACGACGCCTAGCTTGTGGAAGACCATTGTCGCCGTCGGCCTCATCTATATCCCGATCATGACGCGGCTGACGCGATCGGTCGCACTCGGTCTGCTACAGGAGGAGTTCGTGCAGGCCGCCCACGCGCGTGCCGAGGGCGCGGCGTCGATTTTGCTGCGCGAGATACTGCCGAATGCCTGGCCGCCGATCATCGTCGAAGCCGGGTTGCGCATCACCTTCGCCATTCTGCTCGGTTCGTCGCTGTCGTTCCTCGGTCTGGGTCCGCAGCCGCCGAGTAGCGAATGGGGGTTGATGATCGCCGAGAGCCGGCAGTTCATCGATCAGGCACCGTGGATCGGCCTCGCGCCCGGACTCAGTCTGTGCGTCGTGCTCGTGGCGGTGAACCTTTTCGGCGAGGGGCTGCGCGAGGCGCTCGATCCGCAGCTACAGGAATGAGCTGATGGCCGATAAGCTGCTCACCATCGAGGACCTCTCGGTCAGCTACGCAACGCCGCGCGGCTGGCTGCGCGCGGTGGACAAGCTCTCGCTGTCGATTGCGCGCGGCGAAGCACTCGGGCTGGTGGGCGAATCGGGCTCCGGCAAATCGAGCGTCGTGCTGGCGATCCTTGGGCTGCTTGGCCCGGGCGCGCGGATGCAGGCTGCGCGCGCCGTGCTAGGCGGCGCCGATCTGCTGCGTGAGGCGCCAGCACTGCGTGGCCTGCGTATCGGCGTGGTGTTTCAGGACCCGTCGGCCGCACTCAACCCGGCGCTGCCGATCGGCATCCAGGTGATCGAGCCGATGCTCGTGCATCGCAGGATGTCGCGCAACGCCGCCATTCAACGTGGCACCGCGCTGCTGGCCGAATTGGGCATCGTGCGCGCCGCCGAGATGATGCGGCTCTATCCGCACCAGTTGTCGGGCGGGATGAAGCAGCGCGCCATGATTGCCACGGCGCTTTCCGCCGAACCGGATCTGCTGCTGCTGGACGAGCCGACCACCGCGCTGGATGTGACCGTGGAGGCGCAGATCCTCGACCTGCTGGAGAGCCTGCGGCAGCGACGCGGGCTGGCCATGCTGCTGGTCAGCCACAACCTCGGCATCGTCGATCGCATCTGCGACCGGATCACCGTGCTGTATGCCGGGCGGACAGTGGAGACAGGCTCCGCGACCGATGTGCTGGCGCGGCCCGCGCATCCCTATACGAGAGGCTTGCTCCGCGCATTGCCGCGGCCCGATCCGCGGCGAATCGCGCGACTTGTGCCGATCCCCGGCAGCTTGCCCGACATGGTCGATACCGATCCTGGCTGCAACTTTCGCGCCCGCTGCGCGTACGCCGCCGATGGATGCGAACGGCCGCAGCAACTCGAGTTGATCGCGCCTGGTCATCACGCAGGCTGCCATCGCGCCGGCGCTGGCATCGAATTGGCGTGGCACGATTCGGTGGCGGAAGCCGAAATGGACTGGCACCGTGAACCCGCCGCACCGCTCGTCGGCGCGGTGAACCTCACGAAATCCTTTCGCAGCGGCGGTTGGTTTGCCCTCGGCAAGAACGCCGCGCCGGCCGTCGACCATCTATCGATCCGCATCGGCTCCGGCGAAATCCTGGGGCTGGTCGGTGAGTCAGGATGCGGCAAGACAACGCTTGGCCGACTGCTGCTGCGACTGATCGATGCGGACGCCGGGCAGATTACCTTTGCGGGCGCCGAACTGCCGGCCAAGCCGGACGCTGAAATTTCGCCGTCGTGCGCAGATCGTGTTTCAGAACCCTGATACCTCGCTGAACCCGCGCAAGACCGTGGAGGCGACCTTGCGACGGCCGCTTGAGCGCTTCGGCATCGCCAGCGGCACCGCGGCGAAAGATGAGGTCCACCGCCTCCTCGCGCTGGTGAGACTGCCTGCGGGTTATGCCGACCGCTACCCGCACGAGCTATCGGGCGGTGAAAAGCAGCGCGTCGGCATCGCCAGGGCGCTGGCCACACGACCGGACTTCCTGGTCTGCGACGAGGCCGTCTCCGCCCTCGACGTTTCGGTGCAGGCCGCAATTCTCAACCTGCTGCACGATCTCCGTGATCGTTTGGGCCTGGCCTACCTCTTCATCAGCCACGACATCGGCGTGATCGCGCATATCGCCGATCGGGTCGTCGTGATGTATCGCGGCCGAGCCGTGGAAGAGGGGCCAACGGCGGAGGTGCTGCGTCCGCCTTACCATCCTTACACCGAGGCGTTGCTGTCTGCCGTGCCTATTGTCGGCGCGCGCAATGCCAGGCGGGTCCGATTGCCCGGCGATCCCGGTTCCGCCACATCCTCCCAGGGCTGCTGCTTCTCAGCCCGTTGTCCACGCAAGCTCGGCTCCATATGCGACACCATGCCGCCGCCGTGGCAGCAGTCCTCACGTGCGCACGGCATCGCCTGCCATATCCCGGTCGCCGAACTTGCCGCCGTGGCACCCCAACTTCTGGCAGCCGAATGATGTCGGCGGGGTGGGCAAATCAGGCCGTTACGGCCCTCCCACCGTCTCCGGTTCGGCGATGCGCACCCAGCGCCTGCGCCGTGGCTGCGTCACAGCGGCCGCCCGCGCGGCATCGATGCGGCGCAGCTCTCGGTAGATCACCTCGGTACGCTCCCTGGGCTCCAGATTGATCCAACTATCCGGCGAGCACGCACGCTGCGCGCGTTGCACGGCAAGCTGAAAGGTGTCCGGCTCCATATCCCACTCCCGCCGCCAGAAGGGCAGAATTCTTCTGCCAGGTTAAGGGGGTCGTTCAGCATGTCTCTTGACTTAGGATTGTTTGATGTTCCGACAAAGTAAATCAAGCCTGTATTTCACGAGTCGTCCACGCAATTCTGCCGCCGAGGCGGCGGTAGCCCGCATGGACAATTGCCGACGCATACCGCCGGCGTGACATTTCCTGTCTGGAATCAATGTGTTGCGGGAGCGCACCGGCGCCACCCACTGGCGTATTTGCTCTTCCGCATAATTGACGCCCGTATGCATCCCGGCCGCAGGTGGTTTATAATTTGCTGGAGCGTGATGACCGGCGCCTTTGAGTGCTCATCCCGCGCTGATCGTGCCACTCGTTTCTTCCGCACTGCGTGCCGAAGGCAATTGCCGGGCCGGTTTGGCGCCTGCCGGTCACGCGGTAGAAAGGAACCGGGCAATGGCGATGGGCCGGAACACATGCGATACCGACCGGGTAGCGAAAAGGGTTTACAGCGGAATCGCCGGAGGGCTGAATCACGCGATCACACAAAGGGATAGCGCGGGATGAGTGCACCTTTGAGCGTTCATCCCGCGCTGACGGCACCCACGCCGGTTCGGCCCGGCGGGACATGATCTGCGATCCCTAGTGCCATGTCACCCAACGCGGATCCATCGCGCGGCGCAGGCCTCAGTGACGCCGATCGCGCCCTGTGGACGAGTTACGCACGGCGTATCAAGCCCCTGTCGGGTCGCGAGCTCACGCAAGGCCTGCCGCCTTCAGTCACACCGAAGGCAGAATCGAAGCAGGCAGCCGCTGCGCGCACTCGCCACGTAATGCTGCCGCCCCTCGCGATCGGCGAGCACCCAGGCGGCGTGGACACCGCGAGCTGGCGCCGCTTCCGCACCGGCAGGCTGCCGGCCGCGCGAGTGCTCGATCTGCATGGCCAGACGGCGCAGCGTGCGTTCCATTCACTGGCGACGTTCCTGCGCTCGGCGCATGCAGAGGGGGTGCGGTGCGTTGAAGTTGTGACCGGCCAAGGCGGCGTGCTGCGTCGCGAGCTGCCGCTCTGGCTGAACCTGCCCGAGTTCCGCGGCGTGGTGCTGGCCGCCGCGCATCCTCACGCCGCGAATCCGGGGGCGGTGCGGCTGTTGCTGCGCCGGGTGCGATGACCCCTTTTGGGGCCCGGCTGCGCGCGCTGCGGGCGGAGCGGGATGTAACGCTGCAACAACTGGCCGGCGAATTGCAGGTGTCGGCAGCCTATCTTTCCGCGCTGGAGCACGGGCGGCGCGGCGCACCCAGTGCCGGTCTGGTGCATCAGGTCAACGAGTTCTTCGGCCTGATCTGGGACGATGCCGAAGAGATGGCACGGCTCGCCCGGCTGTCGCATCCGCGGGTGACCGTGAACACCGCAGGGCTGACACCCGAGCAGACGGCGCTCGCCAACCGGCTGGCGCAGAGCATCCACCGGCTGTCGCCCGAGACCGTGGCGGCGCTGCACGCGCTGCTCGACACGACGGCGCGGGTGGAGAAACCGCGGCTGCGGCGGGCGGCGGGACAGGGCAGGAAGTAGCCCGGCGGGCGTTGTCGATCAGGTCAATACGCCGGCTCGGCGCCGCGCAATCCCTAACCTCGAATGAACGCCAGCAAATCGGCATTGATGGTATCGGCCTCGGTTGTCGGCATGCCGTGCGGAAACCCCTTGTAGGTCTTCAGCGTGCCGTTCTTGAGCAGCTTTACCGACAGCGGCGCTGAGTCCGCATAGGGCACGATCTGGTCATCCTCGCTATGCATCACCAGGACCGGCACCGCGATCGTCTTCAGGTCCTCGGTGAAGTCGGTCTGGGAAAAGGCGACGATGCCCTCGTAGTGCGCCAGCGCACCACCCATCATGCCTTGGCGCCACCAGTTCCAGATGACGCCCTGCAATGGTTTCGCACCGGGCCGATTGTAGCCATAGAACGGTCCGGCGGGCACGTCGTAATAGAATTGCGCGCGGTTGGCGGCGAGCGCCGTCTGAAGTCCGTCGAACACTTCCTTGGGCAGCCCACCCGGATTGGCCGCCGTCTTCACCATCAGCGGAGGCACGGCGCTGAGGATCGCCGCCTTCGCCACGCGGCTCTCGCCATGGCGGGCAATGTAATGCACGACTTCGCCGCCGCCGGTGGAATGGCCGACATGCACGGCGTTCTTGAGGTCGAGATGCGCCGTCAGCGTGGCGAGGTCGTCGGCATAGTGATCCATGTCGTGGCCGCCGCCGACCTGGCTCGAGCGGCCGTGGCCGCGCCTGTCGTGCGCGATGACGCGATAGCCGTGGTTCATAAAGAACAGCATCTGCGCATCCCAGTCGTCGGCCGAAAGCGGCCAGCCGTGGCTGAAGACGATGGGCTGCCCGCTGCCCCAATCCTTATAGAAGATCTCAACGCCATCTTTGGTGGTGATGGTGGGCATCGCATCGATCCTTCCCGTTGTTTCAACGAAAGCAGCAGCGCCGTACAGAGAGACCGCTCTTTCGACACGCGCCCAGCCTAATCGCTCTCGTTGTCCGCCGGGAGTCACCCGCCGCGGCTGCGATCGATTGCGCGCCGCCACAGAATCGGTGGAACGGAAATGAGATTTCGCGGCCTTCTCACCCGGCACCATCTGCTCAGCCGTCAGGCTGTTTCAATGGCTCGCAGAAAACAGGCCGCTGAGTAACAATGGGCTGCGAATGATCAATGAGCTATCCCATAACCCTCTATTTGTCGCTGCGCTATTCCCCTCCAGGGCCCTCCAGAGTATCCAGCACCCCTCATTCCCACTCGATCATTTTAAAAGAGCGATCGCGGCAACAAAATAGGGAAGCATGAGCCTCTCCCGTGCGTGACGCTTGCCGTCGTTGAGCGCCGGGGCTGAAATCGCCGCGTCCAAGCCGGTCAGCACGCGCCTCGCGGAGATGGCGGAGTTCTATCGGGTGATGCGCGGGGCCATGGACGATGCGATCAGCCGCTGGAAGCGTGGCCGGCGACCGCGATGAGGAACGAACTCCCGCGGCGGCACACGCCTCGCGGAATGATGAGCTGCTTCGACGCGAGAGGCAAGCAATGGGTCTTATTCTAAATCTTATCCTCCAGACGATTGTCTGGTACGGCTTCATGGGCGTGATCATCTTCGGCGCTGCGGGCACGATGCACTATGCCGGCGGTTGGCTATATCTAGGTGAAATGATCGCGATCTCGGTCATTTTTGGGGCATACGCGGTGCGCGTCGATCCCGGACTGCTCAGAGAGCGGCTGAAGCCGCCCGTGCAAAAGGACCAGCCGCTCGCGGACAAGCTCGTCCTCATCCCGGTCCTGCTGCTTGTATTCGCAGGGATGGGCTTCATGGCAGCGGACGCCGCGCGCTGGCACTGGTCAATGATGCCGCCTTCCGTGCAGTGGACAGGATGTGGCCTCCTCCTCGCAGCGTTCTTGTTCATGTTCTGGACAATGCGTACGAACAGCTTCGCGGCGCCCGTCGTTAAAATACAGAAAGACCGCGGGCAGGTGGTCATACAACAGGTCCTTATACCATTGTCCGACATCCGATGTACTTCGGCGCGCTCTTCTACTTTGCCGGCAGCTCGCTCGTGCTGGGCTCCTGGTGGGGGCTTGCGACGGTCCCCATCTTCGCCCTCCTGCTCGGTATTCGGATCGGCATCGAGGAAAGAACGCTACGCCTGGGTCTCGAGGGCTATGACGATTATACACGCCGCGTGCGCTGGCGTCTGATTCCGCTCATCTGGTGACTTGGTAGAGAAAGCGCCTTCCTGTCGCGCAGTACCTATCAACTGCTATCGCTTAAGAACAACTGCCCTTCAAACGCTGCGCTATCCGATTGTACTCCGCAGTATCCCCCTACTCCCACTCGATTGTTCTGACGCATGATAACACATTGATACAGCGAAGAAAATTTCTCCGCCTGCGACGAAGAACCGTCCCCTAGATCCGTCAGAAATTCGCGCTCTTGAATTCAAAGGAAAATTTCGCCGATTTCGGAATCTGCTCGGTTTCAACGACTATCGGCATCAATCGGTCGATTTTCCTCTGACGGACGCCAACCGATCGATAGCAGCAGCTCCAAAAAAGACCGTCACTCAGCTATCTACCACAGCAGCGCGTCCCCAGGCAGACGTGGTCCGGCAGCGGCCTCATCTTTGGCGATAAAACAGCGCCCGCCCAGCCGGGATGAGCTGGAGCAGGATATCGTAGTCGCCGACGTTCGCGGTCAGCACCACCAAGCCGAGCTTCTGCGCCTGCAGGAACAGCACGCAGTCCTGGAGCGCACGCAGCTTGCCATCTTTCTCATACCCCTGGAGGCGGCAGAGGATTCCCGACAGCAGCGCCGCTCTTCCGAGAATCTCGACATCGGGCGCAAAGATACGGTGCGGCGGCATGGTCTTGATCTGCCTGCCGATCTCAGCAATGACGCCTGCGGTTCGCGCGTCGGACGGATTCAGCACACCGACTGTGTGCATCAGTTCCTGGATCGCGACGGTCGAATGGTTGACTTGACGCTGCGCGATCAGATCATCCAACATTTGCGGTGAGTGATCCTGCATCTGATCGATGTAGACGCAGGTATCGAGCAAGATTCCTTGCCCGCCGATCGGGCTCGCGTCGACGAACGGAAGCTCGTCGGTGGTTCGCCGTGCTAGCGTTCTCTGCGGATCAAGCCGCGCCCAACGGCGCGCTGCATCGAAATCGAACTCCGTCACCTCAGAAGCCGAGTTTCAACTCTGGGTCGACTTTGCCTCGAGACTTCTTGAACGCCTCCGCAAAGTTATCTTCAAGCGCGACCGTCGCCAACGCAAACTCGATCAAGTCCGTATCGGTCTCGATGCCCGTCTGCCGCTTGGCTTGCTTGACTAGGGCCGGGCTCACCCTGCCGCCGATGCGACCGCTTTTTTCGCTCAAGAGACCCGACTGTTCCGCCGCTTGCATCACCGCTTCGAACCGCGCCTTGCTGACCATAAGCTGGCCGGTCTCCGCATCACGCTGAGCAGACCTTCGTTCGCCCCTCGCTGCCCTTGAGCAGCCTTCCTGCCGACCGCTTGGTCTGGTGTGGTGTCGCCTTGTTCGCTGATGCCTTTGCCACGGCGATTGCCTCGTGTTAGACAAAATACACATCCGTTGAACATACGGCATCGACATCCCAATTTCAATGTCCCCTTGGGTCGTACCCGCAATTTCGCTTGCGGAGGCGCGCCAGAAGCGGAGGGCTGGCGATTTGCTCGGTTTCAGCGACTATCGGCATCGATTGGCCGATTTTCCACATCGACTGCAAAGAGCGACCAGAATATCTTCGCGGAAAATACCGTCAGCGCCGATCGCATCCTTCATACGGGTTCCTCCTTCAGAACAGAGCTGCCGTTGCCGGCCTCATCGGTCCTCGAAGATCGCCTCGATCGACTGGCCGAAGAGGCGCGCGATCTTGAAGGCGAGCGGCAGGCTGGGATCGTACTTGCCGGTCTCGATGGCGTTGACGCTCTGGCGTGCGACGTCGAGATGCTCGGCCAGGTCGGCCTGGCTCCACCCGCGTTCGGCGCGCAGCTCTTTGAGTCGGTTCTTCATGGACCAGCGCCTCTAGCGCTTGGCGGCCCACCACCCGGCCCGCGCAACCAAGGTTGAGAGCAGTTGGGCGAAGACGAGTCCGATCCATCCCAGCGCAAAGTAGACGCCGGGCGCCCCGCGGCGACCCATAAGCTGGGCGAGGAACGCGCCGCCGTTCACCAGCCACAGAAGCATGATCGGCGCGGTCAACAGGATGGCTGCGGTGGACCCGATGAACCAACAGAGCTTGCGCGCTTCCTTTTCCCTCTCGTCGAGCCGGGGCCAGGTGATCATCCATCCTACTGCCGCCGCCCACGCCAGGCTCGCGAACTTGGCCAGCGCCAGCCAAGGCGCCGCAGCCTGCACATCGTGGCCGAAGACGGCCAGTATGATGGCGGCCGCGCCGAACCAGATGACGACCGCGCCGACGACCGCGACCGCGACGGATCCGATGAACGCGACGGATCCGATGAACGCGACTTGTCGGCGGCTGGGCATGGGCTGGATACTCCTATGTGTCAAGCAAACTTGTCATAACCGGAGGCGGGTGTCAAGTTCGCTTGACATGCATCGGCGCTAATCGTTTCGCTTTGAGGGATGCGCCAAGGTTGGGCGTTCGGCCAACTCCGCAACGCCCCGAGAGGGAGAGTGCGGACGGGTTTGCCGTGACGGGCTGGCGCCGCTCGCCGATTGGTTTTCGCGGGTTCACCTGCTCAGTGCGCTGTCGCGTCCAAGCACATGAACGAGAAGCACAGCTGCCGTCCCCGGTCACGGAAGCGCTTCGTATCGGCTATAAATTGCCCTTTCCAGCGCACTTTCTGGAACGATCTGGCCCACGAAAAAGACCGTCAACGCTACGCGCTCCATCCGACGGTCTTTTGGTTGCAGCTCGTGCGCATTTCAAAAAAGACCGACAAAAAGACCGTCAATCTATCTGGTTACCTACGGCCAAAACCTGCTGACGCCCTACTTATTCCCCTTGTTATTCAATCTGTTATTAGATCTGTCCGCAGGACTAACGATGTATCGTGACCATCCTCGTCATTTATAAGCTATTGATTTACATAGATAATTTATGTTGACCGTCACCCCCTCATTCCCACTCGATCGTGCCCGGCGGCTTGCTGGTGATATCGTAGGTCACCCGATTGATCCCCCGCACCTCGTTGACGATCCTTCCTGCCACCCGCACCAGAAACCCCGCATCGAACGGATATACATCCGCCGTCATCCCATCCGTCGAGGTCACCGCGCGCAGCGCACACGCGTGGTCGTAGGTGCGGCCGTCCCCCATCACGCCCACGGTCCGCACCGGCAGCAGCACGGCAAATGCCTGCCAGATCGCATCGTACAGCCCAGCCGCGCGGATCTCCTCCAGGAAGATCGCGTCCGCGCGCCGCAGCAGCTCCAGTTTCTCCCGCGTGATCTCGCCCGGGAATGCGGATCGCCAGCCCCGGCCCGGGAAACGGATGCCGCCCCACAATCGCTGTCAGGAATCCCCAGCTCGCGCCCCAGCGCACGCACCTCATCCTTGAACAGCTCGCGCAACGGCTCGATCAGCTTCAGCCGCATCCGCTCCGGCAGCCCGCCGACATTGTGGTGCGACTTGATCGTCACCGATGGCCCGCCGGTGAAGCTGACGCTCTCGATCACATCCGGATACAGCGTGCCCTGCGCCAGATAATCCGCGCCGCCCAGCTTGCCCGCCTCCTCGTCGAACACGTCGATGAACAGCCGCCCGATCGTCTTGCGCTTCGCCTCCGGATCGGTGACGCCATCGAGCGCGTCGAGGAACAGCGCCGATGCGTCGCGATGCACCAGCCTGATGTTGAACCGGTCGCGGAAGGTCCGCACCACCTCCTCGGCCTCGCCCTGCCGCAGCAACCCATGATCGACGAAGATGCAGGTAAGCTGGTCGCCGATCGCCTCGTGGATCAACACCGCGGCCACCGACGAATCCACCCCGCCCGAAAGCCCGCAGATCACCCGTCCCTGCCCCACCTCGGCGCGGATGCGAGCGATCTCGGTGGCGCGGAAGCCGGCCATCGTCCAGGTGCCCGACAGACCCAGCACGCCATGCGTGAAATTGCGCAGCAGCGCGGCGCCATGCGGCGTGTGCACCACCTCGGGATGGAACAGCAGCCCGTAGAATCGCCGCGAGTCGTCGGCAACGGCAGCGAACGGCGCACCCTCGCTCACGCCCACGACACGGAAGCCGGGCGGCAGCCGCGTCACGCGATCGCCATGGCTCATCCAGACCTGCTCGCGGCCGCCCTTGTGCCACACGCCCTGGAACAGCACACAGTCGTCCGTCAGCTCGACAAAGGCGCGGCCGAACTCGCGATGGTCCGACCCCTGCACCTCGCCACCCAGCTGGTCGCACATCGTCTGCATGCCGTAACAGATGCCCAGCACCGGCACGCCGGCCTCGAACACGCATTGCGGCGCGCGCGGCGAGCTTCCCTCCGTCAGGCTGGCCGGCCCGCCTGACAGGATGATGCCGCGCGGCCGCCAGGCGCGGATGCGGTCGGGATCCGCATTGAACGGCCAGATCTCGCAATACACGCCCAACTCGCGCAGCCGGCGGGCAATGAGCTGCGTCACCTGGCTGCCGAAGTCCAGGATCAGCACGCGCTCGGCGGCGAGTGCGGCGGTGGTGGCGGGATCAGGCAGGGAATTGGGCATGATGGTTCCGAACCATACGTGATCCTTGCGCTTGGACCATGGCATCCTGGCCATGGCAAGGGTTGCCTGCACGCGACCCCCGGCCCGTCCCAAGCTGGTCAATATCACTTCAGGCCACCAGACGTGGACAAGACCGTTGAGGCGACGGAAGCCAACCGTCAATTCTCCCGCATACTCGGCGAGGCCAGACACGGAGAAGTCCCGCTACAATGCCTTCTCGAAGTAAGACCGATTGATGCCGGCCCCCACAGTCTTGTTGCTCGTCGCCACAGCGGCCGCTTCGCGCACGAGCCGGTAGCCAGCACCCCGGTAAAGTGACAGCGCGGCGCCCTGTAGTTCGGAAGTGCTCAGATCGAGCCTGAACATCCTGCGTCGCCTGCATTCATCTTCAGCAAACTGCAGCATCTTGCGCGCGATCCCGCGCCGTCGTGCGGCGGCATCGACGTACATGCGCCGCAACTCCATCACGCCGTCGGCAATTCGCTCAAGACCGAACATGCCCAACAGGCGATCTCCGATGATCGCCACCCAAAAGCTGCCATCCCGCTCCGCATAGTAGTCAGCTATCCGATCGATTTCCTCTACCAATGATTGTGCAATGTATGCTTCGAACGCGTCGCGAAGATGCGGCGGAGCGAGCTGCCGGTTCGCCGCGATAAACAGTGCCCGCACCTGCTTCGTGTCCTCCTGCGCAAACGCGCGGATATTGACCTCGGCGTTCAAGTGGATGCTCCCGTGTTGCTCACGTCAGCACCTCCGCCCCCTGCTCCAGCAGCACGCTGATCTCCCGCGTCTGCTCCACCAGGAAATCCATCACCACGCGTGTCCGCGGCGCCAGGTTGCGGCGGGACGGATAGACGATCTGCACCGGCACGCGCTGCGACGGGTAATCCTCCAGCAGCCGGAACAGCCGCCCGGCCCGCAGGTCGTCGATCAACTGGATCTCCGGCAGCAACGCGATGCCGTGGCCGGCACGTGCCGCCCGATGCACCGCCTGGCTGTCGTTGGCGATGAACGCGCCCGACACCCGCACGCTGAGCGGGCCGTCCGGGCCGGTGAAGCGCCAAAGCTCCGGTTCCGGCGTGGCATCGTGGATCAGGCAGGTATGCGCCGCCAGATCCTCCGGCGTCGACGGCGCCCCGTGCCGCTCCAGATAGATCGGCGCGGCAACCACCGCCCGCCCCAGAAAGCCGACCCGCCGCGCCACCAGCGAGGCATCGGCGATCTCGCCGGAGCGGAACGCCAGATCCAGCCGCTCCTCGACCATGTCGCTGTTCTGGTCGCGCATCACCAGTTCCACCGACAGGCCGGGATGGCGCGCCAGCAGCACCGGCAGGCGGGTCGCCAGGAACAGCCCGCCCGCGACGGACGTCCCCAAGCCGGACCAGCCCACGCGGCGCGCCGCTCTGCCGGCCCAGCACCGTCTCCATCTCGTCGGCGCTCTCGAGCAGATGGCGGGCATGTGTCAGCAGCACCTGACCATCGTCGGTCAGGCTGAGCCGTCGTGTGGTGCGATGGAATAAACGCACATCGAAGTGCTGTTCCAACTGCGCGACCAGCCGCGTCACCGCCGACTGGCTCACGTGGGTCTCGCGGGCGACGGCGGTGAACGAACCGGTCTCGGTCACCCGGACGAAAGCGCGCAGCGCGCCGATCAAGTCCATCATTCCCTCGGTTTACGCAAAGATGAATTCTAGGAAAGCCGGATTATTTTCCCGCAGGCAAGAGGTCTATCTCACAGCCATCGCAAGACGGACAACACCACTGACCTTCCGCCGAGCGACCCAGTTGCCAACGGCCCCGCCGAAGTGACGGGACCGACAAGAGGAGAGAGACCATGAAGACCATGATCCTTGCCACCGCCGCCGTCCTGGCGCTTGGCATCGGCTCCGCCTTTGCCGGTGACGGCGAAGGCCCCGCCGCGAACACGACGTTCACCCAACTCCCTGGCGTGATCGCCCAGGCGCAGGTGGGCAGGCTCCGACCGCATATGCCCACAACCAGGCGACCGGCAAGCCGACCTCTGCGTTCGTGACGACGAGCCATGGCAGCGGAACCTGGCTGTTCGCGCCCAACCCCAACCAGGGCTCCAACAGCTAGCGGCAAGCGCCCCAGGCGCGAAAGGGGCCGGCCCAGTGCCGGCCTTTTTCGCGTCCAGCCTCACCCCGTCATTGTTGGCAGCGCAGCGGTACCGGACGCGATCCGGGAAGCAATCCCCATCAAGCCTGCCGTGCTTACCCCTCGCGCAGGATCATGTCGGCACCCTTTTCGCCAATCATGATGGCAGTGGCGTTGGTATTGCCGGACACCACCGTCGGCATGATCGAGGCGTCGATCACGCGCAGTCGTTCCATGCCCTTCACCCGCAGCGAGGTGTCCACCACGGCCATCGGGCCAGGACCCATCATGCAGGTGCTGGTCTGATGAAACGTCGTGCCCGCGGTGTCGCGCACATGGTTCAGCAGGTCCTCGTCCGACGTTGCCCGCGGCCCGGGCAAGTATTCCTCCGTAACGTATTGCCGCATCGCAGCGGTCGAAAAGATGCGCCGCGAAACCTTGAGCCCCGCCACCATCGTGTCCCTGTCGGCCTGCGTCGCAAGATAGTTCGGCTGAATTGCCGGCGGCTTCGCGGGATCCGGCGATGTGATGCGCAGCCAGCCGCGACTCTCCGGCCGGCATGGGATGGCCACCAGCGTGCAGCCGGGAAAGCTGTGCATGGCGTCGCCGGTCTTCTCCGAGCTGCCCGCCAGGAACTGATACTGCACATCGGGTGACGCCAGTTCCGGCCGGGTGCGAACGAACAGGCCCATCGGTCCCGCCCCCGTCATCAGCGCGCCTTTCATCGACAGGATGTACTGCAAGCCGTGGTGAATGCGGCGCAACCAGTTGTGGTACACCTCGTTCATCGTGCAGATGCCCGGCGCGCAGCGATAGATCACACGGCCGCCGCAATGGTCCTGTAGGTTCTCGCCGACGCCGGGCAGATCGTGCACCACGTCGATGCCGTGCTGCTGCAACAGCGCGCCCGGACCGATACCGGAAAGCTGCAGCAACTGCGGCGAGTTGATTGCACCGCCCGCAAGCAGCACCTCGCGGCGCGCGCGCATCACGGCGAATGGCGCCGTCCTGATTGAACTCGATACCGACCGCGCGTTTGCCTTCGGTCAGCACGCGATGCGCCAGAGCGCGGACCTCGACCTTCAGGTTGGGCCGGTTGAGCACCGGCTTCAGATACCCCGCCGCGGTCGAACAACGCCGCCGGTTGCGCACCGTGAGCTGGAGCGGCCCCACGCCTTCCTGCTCGGCGCCGTTGAAGTCGCGGTTGTACGGATAGCCCGCCTGCTTCGCGCCTTCGACGAACGCGTCATGCAGCGGGTGATCGGTGCGCAGGTCGGATACCGCCAGCGGTCCGCCCTTGCCATGGAACGCGTCTTCGCCGTGCTCCTGGTCCTCCGACTTGCGGAAATACGGCAGCACGTCGTCATACGACCATCCGGCATTGCCGAGCTGACGCCACAGGTCGAAGTCCTGCTTCTGGCCTCGGATATAGATCAGGCCGTTGATCGACGATGATCCGCCGAGCACCTTGCCGCGCGGCAACGGAATGCGGCGATTATTGAATTCCGGCACCGGCTCCGACTCGAATTGCCAGGCCACCTTCGGATTGTAGATGTTGCGGAAGAACCCCGCCGGAATGTGGATCCAGACATCGCGATCCTTGCCTCCGGCCTCCAGCAGCAGGACGGTGGTCTTGCCATCGGCCGTCAGGCGATTAGCCAGCACGCAGCCAGCCGAGCCTGCGCCCACAACGATAAAGTCGAACTCCTCAGCCGCAATCATCGCGTTTCCTCGCACGTGCCGCACAGCGGTTATAGCACCGCCGAGTACCCTGTCATTGCGAGGAGCGAAGCGACGCGGCAATCTCCATCACGGCATTGGACGTTGGCTAGAACAGCCGCTGCGATGCAATGCGCGCCCCTTCGCTGAGTGCCGCCAGCTTCGCCCACACCACATCCTCGGCAACGCGACGCTGACCAGCCGAGGTATCGAACCCGCAATCCGTCCCGGCCAGCACCCGCCGCGGATCACCCACCGCCTCGGCCACGCGCTCGATCCGTTCGGCGATGGTCTTCGGATGCTCGACAAAATTGGTGACGCTGTCGATCACCCCCGCGACAATGACCTGATCCGGATCGAGCGGAAAATCGCGCAGCACAGCGTATTCGTGCGCATGACGCGGATTTGCGAACGGCAGCACGAAGCCGCCGACGTTGAGCTTGCGCAGGATCGGCATGATCTCGTGCAGTTCCACGTCGCAATCATGCGGCCCTTCGTAATTGCCCCAGCAGGCGTGCAGCCGGACACGGTCGCGCGGGATGTTGGTCAGCGCGGCATTGATGGTGGCAACAACGCGACCGACGAATCCGAGAAAATCACCCAGCGGCCGATGCTGATAGGAGATGTGCCGTTCCATCGCCAGGTCCGGGCAATCGAGCTGGAGCAGGAAGCCGTGCTTGACGATAGTCTCGTATTCCACGCGCAGCGCCTCGCCAAGCGCCTCGAGGTAAGCGATCTCGCTCGGATAATGGTCATTGCGCAGTGCCGCCGCGACGATGCCGGGTGACGGCGCGGTGAGGAACGGCTCGACAAACGGATCGTGCAACGCATCGAGCGCGGCGCGAAAGTCGCTGCATTCCGTCTCGATGGCGGCGCGGTCGAGATAGCGCACGTCGCCGATCGCGGTTGGGATCTCCGCGCGGCTGGAAACCTGCCGCACGTGCTGCTGTTCACGCGCCATGGCTGCCTTGTAGTCGGGATAGCGCTCGACATCGGCGCGCGGCATGCGCGTCCACGCGCCACCGAAACCGCTCATGCGCGAGCGGACATAAAGAAAGAACGCCTCCCGCTGCTGTTCACCGTTGTTGCCGACATCGATGCCTGCGTCGCGCTGCTTGCGCACAACGTGGTGCAGCGCCACACGCCCGGCCTCGGCAAGTTGCGCATCGACCGGTTCGCCGCGGCTCTTCGCGACATAGAGCTGCACGAGCTCCGGCGGCCGTGGCAGACTTCCCGTGTGCGTGGTCAGGATGCGGCTGTCGCTGGCATGCATGGCGTCGGACCCCTGTTATTGTGAGGAGCGTAGCGGTCACGGACGTGATCCGGGAAGCAATCTCCACGAAAGTACGCCCAACCATCAAAATCGGACGCGCTCCTCCTCCCGTTTGGGACAGAGGACGTGGTTTTCAGGACTCCTGCGGCGACGCCGCCAACAATCGCTCGATCGGGTCCCACACGAACGCGGTCTGCGGCACCTTCTCCCCGGCGAACTGGATCAGCGCCTCGGCAACCGGCTTGCCGCGCAGCCGCTGGTAGAACCACCGGCTCGGGTTGTCACGCAGCACCCACAGGAAGCACGACTTGCAGCCGACCTCGGCAAGGTATCCTCCGGCGGCCCGCATCAGCTTGCGGCCCACGCCGCGATCGCGCCAGTCGTCCAGCACGTAGAGCGTCTCCACCTCGCCTTCACCCAGGCGGCGGATGAACTCGCCGCCGCGTGCGCGGCCGGCGGTGGCAAAGCCCACGATGCGCGAGCCGGAGCCGGCGGCACATCGGTGCCCGACGCGGCCGCGACGAACACACCGGTGGACGACGACCGGATCGCCGCGTCGTAATGCGCGGCCTGGCGAGGCACCGAGAGGCGCGCCAGGAAACTGTCCGGCAGAATGCCGGGATAGGTGCTGCGCCAGGCCGCCACGTGCACTGCGCCGATCGAGATCGCGTCGGCCGGCCGGGCGCGGCGAACGCTGATCATGTGCGCCGATCCAGAACGGCAGCAAAGAACCCGTCAGTGCCATCACGCGCAGGCGTGAGCACGAGGACATCCCTCTGAAAGAAGCCGGAATGGCGGCTGAGGAAGGCAGTCACCTGAGCCTCGTTCTCCTCGGGAAGCAGCGAGCACGTAGCGTAGACCAAACGCCCGCCGATGCGAACCAGGGTCGCCGCCTGATCGAGGATCGCCGACTGTTTTGGCAGAAGTTCGGCAAGGTCGGCCTCCGCCAGCCGCAGCCGCGCGTCAGGATTGCGTCGCCACGTGCCGGTGCCGGTGCACGGCGCATCCACCAGCACGCGGTCGAAGCTCTTGGCGTGGCGCTTGACCCATTTGTCGCCCGTATCGAGCAGATGGCGCTCGACGTTGTGAACACCGGCACGACGGATGCGGCGGACCGCACCATCCAGGCGCGTGGCCGAGACGTCGCAGGCGACGAGCTGGCCGCGGTTCTGCATCGTCATCGCCAGCGCCAGCGTCTTGCCGCCAGCGCCCGCGCAGAGATCGGCCACACGCATTCCCGCCCGCGCATCGACCAGTGCTGCGACAAGCTGGCTGCCCTCGTCCTGGATCTCCACCAGCCCGGAGCGGAATGCAGCGCCAGTGGTGACCTGCCGGCGCCCCTCGATCCGCAGCCCCCACGGCGACAGCGGTGTCGGCGTGGCCTCAAGGCCCTCGGCCGCGAGCGCGGCACGGGCCTCGTCGCGCGTGGCCTTCAGGAGATTGACGCGCAGATCGAGCGGCGCTGGTTCCAGCAGTGCACGCAGTTCAGCGGGCGCGATGCGGGCCAGCAGCCAGTCCGGCACCTCCAGCCGCACGGCGTCCGGCATCGACGGATGATCCAGCGCGCGCCCATCGAGACGACGCAGCACCGCTTGCTCGGACGGCGCAAGCGGCGCGGGTGCGAAACGGCCGCCGGAAAAAGCTGTCGCCAACTCGCCGTAGCGCATCCCTTCCAGCAGCAGCGACGCGGCCACCAGCAGCCGCGGGGTGGGCCGTGCGCCCAGCCACCAGCTCAACCGCCGATAGCTTCGCAGCACCCGCCAGACGCGGTCGGATACGGCACGCCGATCACCGGACCCGATGAACCGGCGGGCGCGAAAATAGTCATTGGCCACAGCATCCGCCGGCCGCGCACCACCTCCCCCTCGCGAAGGGAGGGGAAGAGGCTCCCTAGACGTAAGAACGGCCTCCAGCAATTCGACGGCGGCGGCGATCCGCGCGACGGGGGTCAGTCGGTCAGTCCTGCCGATAGTTCGGCGCCTCGCGGCTGATCGCCACGTCGTGCACATGGCTCTCGCGCAGCCCCGCGCCGGTCACCCGGCGGAACCGTGAGTTCCGCTGCAATTCGGCGATGCCCGCACTGCCGGTGTACCCCATGCCCGCCTTCAGCCCGCCCACCAACTGGTGGATCGCCTGAGCCACCGGGCCCTTTAGGGTACCATACCTTCAACGCCTTCCGGCACCAGCTTCAACTGGTCCTTGATGTCCTGCTGAAAATATCGATCGGCCGACCCGCGTGCCATCGCGCCGATGCTGCCCATGCCGCGATACGACTTGTACGACCGCCCCTGGTACAGGAACACCTCGCCCGGCGCCTCGTCCGTCCCCGCCAGCAGCGACCCGATCATCACCGCGTCCGCCCCCGCCGCGATCGCCTTCACGATGTCGCCCGACGTCCGCATCCCGCCATCCGCGATTGCCGGCACGCCCGCCTCGCGACACGCGGCGGCACATTCCAGCACCGCGGTGAACTGCGGCACGCCCACCCCGGCCACCACACGCGTCGTGCAGATCGACCCAGGCCCGATGCCGATCTTCACCCCATCGGCGCCGGCCTCGATCAATGCCAGCGCGCCCTCCGGCGTTGCAACATTGCCCGCGATCACCTGCACCGCATTGGACAGCTTCTTGATTGCCGTCACCGCGTCCAGCACGCCGCGCGAGTGCCCGTGCGCGGTATCGACCACCACAACGTCCACCTCCGCCTCGATCAGCGCGCGCGAGCGCCGGTGCCCCTCCGGCCCAACGCCCGTGGCAGCAGCAACGCGCAGCCGTCCCAGCTCGTCCTTGTTCGCGAGCGGGTGCGTCTCCGCCTTGTCCATGTCCTTCACAGTGATCAGCCCAACGCACCTGTATGCCTCGTCCACCACCAGCAGCTTCTCGATGCGATGCCGGTGCAGCAGGCGGCGCGCTTCATCCGGGCTGACCCCGTTGGTGACGGTGACCAGGCCCTCCCGCGTCATCAGCTCGTGGACCTTCTGCGCCGGGTCGGTGGCGAAACGGACGTCGCGGTGGGTGATGATGCCGACCAGCCGGTTGCTGTCGCGCTCGACCACCGGGACGCCGCTGATCCGGTGGGTGTTCATCAGCGCGGTGACGTCGGCGAGCGTCTGCTCCGGGTTGATGGTGAGCGGGTTCACCACCATGCCGGACTCGAATTTCTTGACCCGCCGGACGTGCGCCGCCTGCTCGCCGGGTTCCAGGTTCTTGTGGATGACGCCCAGCCCGCCCTGCTGGGCCATCGCGATCGCCATACCGGCCTCGGTGACGGTGTCCATGGCCGCCGAGATGATCGGGATGTTGAGCGGGATGGTGCGGGTGAGCCGTGTGCGCGTGTCGGTGGCGGACGGCAGGATTTTCGAGTAGCCGGGCACCAGCAGCACGTCGTCGAAGGCGAGCGCCTCGTCGATGCGCGCGGCGACGGACGTATGGGGGATGTCGAGGGCCATGGGCGGGACAGCCTTTCCGCTACCTTGGCGGCCCCACATAGGCGGCTGGCGGGGAGTTTGCAAGCGGATGCATGACTACGGCCCGCGGATGTCGAGCAGGTCGCGGCGGCGGCGGACCAGGTTCGTCGCGAGGCGCGTCAGCTCGGTCTGCAATGAGGCTGGCGCAACTGCGATCACGCCGGAGTTCGCCCGGGCGAGATCGGGAAACCAGGCCTCCGTCAGCGGTAGTCTTGCCAGCACGTCGAGGCGCAGTGTGAATGCACGGGATTGATTCAATCGCGCCGCCGCCTCAGCATCGAACAGCCTTGCTCCGGCAGGCAGTGGCACATCGCGCGGCCAAGGTTGCGAGGTTGTATAGGCGACCATGGCGTGCGCCGCCGCCGTGCCCAGTACATAGCCGACATGAAGAAGGCCGGGTTGAGTCGGCGTCTCCCGCGTCGGAAACAGCACGCGCACAAAGGCGCCAGGTACCACCTGCTCGGCCGGCGTCAGGCGTTATGCGGAATGGACCAGAGTTCGACCATCAGCGCCTGCCTCTCGGCGTAGGCCTCGTCCGACTCACCTGCGGCCCGGATAACATCTTCGGGCCGGATGCTGGTTGGCACGCCCGGGGCCACATGCATGGTGATCACTCGGTCGACTTCCTCGCGACCGGCAAGATCGCGCAGCAGGGCGGTCTCAACATAGTTGGTGAGGCTTCTGTTCTCGGCGTCCGCGACGGCCTGCAGCCGGCGCACGCGTTCGGCATCGAGGCGGATCGTGACGGCGATCTTGCCGCCGCCCTTGGTGGTTCCCGTTCGGCTGCGCGCGGTCAGAGCACGACGTGGAGCGGCCGATTTCCGACTCTGTGCCATGTGCATATAGTGAGGCTGATTGCAAGCAAATGCAAGTCACCATAGACGCGAGCGCGCAATTGCGCCGGTGACACGACTGCAAGTCCTGTAACTGCCCGGCCGGAAACAACAGGACGTCAGTTCAAGTCTATCTTGAATGCATCGACGGTGAACGGCTTGGAACCCGGCGCCGGAATTAGGGCGAAGTGGCCGGAGGATGTCCTCGCCAAGCGGAGGTGCCAATACTTTCCGGCCGATCTCACAGTGGTGTCCAAGTGCGCGAGCACTGGAGATAGGGCTGTGCGTGGAATCGCGAAGGCGAAGGGAGCACCGACACCGCCTAGTACGATCAGTGAGACAGAGCCTGCCGCCAAAAAAACGTCCCAATTTTGATGGTAGCCACTGGCCGCCTTCTGCTAGTATTCTTTCGACAAAGTGCAAGCTACCCGCTTGTCGTGGTCAGCATTCCAATAAAGAGCTCCGCTCTTTCTGAGGAATTTTACCCCCTGAGCGTGACCGACCGCCGCTATAATCCTTTCGCGCAATGCCCGAAGGACTTCCGAGTTTGTAAATCCCCAAGTCTTCTCCGATTGTTCTACTGCCAGTCCGGTTGGTCCATGAGTTCGGATCGGCATCCGCTTCGGGTCCGACCGTTTCCTTCACCGCATCCGCGCGCCCTGACTAGGAAACTCGAACCAAGCCTGCTGCACCGCGAACCCACCTCGTGCCGGTGCATCTTGATTACGCCTCGCCGTTCGTGTCGCGATGCCTGAACGGATTGAGCGTCTTCACTCCCAGCCCAGCAAAATCCCGAACGTTCCGCGTCGCGACGATCAGCCCATGAACCTCGGCCGTCGCACCGATCATAGCGTCCTCCAGCAAGGCTCGAGACCGACGGTGCATGAGCCGCGCCCAGGCTCGGAATGCCCGCGCGTCCATTGGCAGCACATTGTAACTGTCCGCGACGCGCCCAAGCCAAGCTTCGATCTCGGCAGCCCTCTCAGGATCCTGCTCGCGTGTCAGCTCCACGCCCGCCTGCAGCTCGCTGATCGTCACCGCGGCTATGTGCAGATCGGCCTCAGCCGTATCGCGCAGCCACGCCACCACCGCGCCGTGCGGTCGCCGACGGCGCAGCTCCGATACGACGTTCGTATCGAGCAGATACATGAACCGAAATCAGATCAGCGCGTGCGGCACACGTCGGCGGAGACGGCCGCGCAGCAGAACGGGGATGTCGCCCCTACCTTCCTCCGCCAGCAACAACTCCTTGAGCGACGGCCGGGCGGCCTCATGCAGGCGCCGCCATTCGCGCATGGGCACCAGCACCGCAGCATCTGCGCCACGCCTGGTCACAATCTGCGGACCATCACGCAGACAAGCGTCCAGCGTCCTCGCTGAAGCGCGCCTTCGCATCCTCCACCGGCAAGGCTTTGATTCCGCCATACCCGCCGCTCATACTGCCCCAGAAACACTTTCATCGCCCGATTGACCGTGACGAGCGTCGCATCGTCCACCCGGCCGATCCGCTTACGCACGCGGCGTGTTGCCGTAGCGGATGCCATAGTCAAGGTTTAGAACGCCACCGCCGGCGTCCTTGCTGGATCTGGTGAAGCGATGCGGCACTGCCCCGCTCGGCTCGAACGAAATCCGCAGCCGCATACCCGTCGCCTCCGCCAGCCGCTCCAGCGTTCGCGTCGAAGGCTTCGTGCGCCCGCTCTCCAGCCGAGCGATCACCGCCTGCGTGGTCCCCATACGCCGCGCAAGCTGCGCCTCAGTCGCGCAGCCTCCAGCGCGTCCGCCCAGCCGATAAACAGACTGTTCATAATTTTCCGCCAGACGCCTCGGTGATCGTGCCGCTTGACGCCAAGGCACGTAACAACAATATTGTAGCTACATACTCGTCGCCATGGTGGCAATCCAGTGGGTCTGCGATCCAACCAAGGAACTGATCAACCGCCGGCGGCACCGGCTATCCTTGGCGGACGGCATTCCGGTCGTCGACGGCGATCCCCTCGCCATCTCCCAGCCAGACCCCCACCGGGACGGCGACCGTTGGCAGACAGTCGGCGTCGCACACGGCGTGGCGCTCTTGTTCGTCGTTCACACCGAACCGATCGAGCTCGAAGACGGGCGTGTTGTCGGCAGGATTATCAGCGTCAGAAGGGCGACGCGAAATGAAAGGAAGGCATACGAAGAAGGCACCCTCTAAGGCTTCGGCCAATGCCGACGCACCTCTCCCGGCAGACGCGATGGGGCGGCTGCGGGCGGTGGCAGCCATGCCCGAAGACCAGATCGATACGTCAGACCCGGACGCTCCCGAGGTCCTGGACTGGTCCAACGCCGTCCGGGGTCGCTTCTATCGACCCACGAAGCGGCTGCTGACCCTGAGGCTCGACGAGGATGTACTCGAGTGGTTCAAGCGCGAGGCAGGCGTCCGGGGCGGCTATCAGACTGCCATGAACCGTACTCTTCGCGCGGCCATGCTGCGTGGTTTGCGGCAACAACAGCACCACGCAAAGGGCCCATCCAAGCGCTGAGGTCGCTTCGGTAACCCCACACGACGTGTGACAGACAGCACGCATCCCGCAGCTCCACCGCGCCCTTAACAGATCCCTAACCAAATGTTTGTATAATTGACCACCGCCCCGCCCCCGGAGCCCCGCGCATGGCCACCCCAGACCCCACACCTCCCGAACCTCCAGACACCGGCCACCTGGAAATCACCCAGGACGACGTGGCCCTCAGCTTCCGCCCCTTCGTCGCCCCAGATCCCAATTCCCCACCAGACCCGACAACCCCCCGCCCGCCGGACGAAGACCCGCTCGACCCGGTCTTCACCGACGACACCCTGCACTCCCTCGTCCACGCCCTCGCCACCGCCGGCACCGACACCGCGGACGAAAAACTCCGCCGCAAGGTCGCCTCGATGCACCTGCTCCGCTCGCTCGACGCGCAGCAGCCGGTCGAGGCCGCGCTCGCCACCCAGGCGGTGCTCTTCCACTACGCCTCCGTCGCCGCCCTCCGCCGCGCCGCCGTGCCCGATCAGTTCTCCGACATCCTCAGCCGCGAGATCGCCAGCGCCGCGAAGGCGTCCACCCTGTTCAGCCGCCTCCTGCATGAACTGGCCTGGAAGCAGACTCCGATGCCCTACGCTTTCCCCGCACGGAGCAAGCCGCGTTGGCGGCGATAGAACCCCATGCCCCGTGGTGCCACCGCCTGAAGAATGGGGTGCCGGCCGGCAATCCCACCCTCGCCCCGCGCTGTGGCGCCCGCACCCGCGCGGGCACCGCCTGCCGTCAGCCGGCGATGCGGAACGGCCGCTGCCGCCTGCACGGCGGCCACAGCACCGGCCCCCGCACGCCTGACGGCATCGCCCGCATCCGCGCCGCCCGCACCACCCACGGCTTCTGGACCCGCGAAAGCCGCGCCATCCGCAGCACCCTGGCCGTCCTGCACGCGCAGGCCCGCCTCTGGATCGCGATCGCTGCCTGCCGCCGCCACCGCCCCGACGTCGCGATCAGCCGGATCGAGCGCGTGCTCGCCCCCTTCCTTACCGCCGCGGCGTCCCGTCCTTCCGCTCCCGCGCCGGTTCCACATTGTCCTGCCCCGTCCGGGTGCCGCCGAGACGATCTCGCCTGAACCGTCAGTCTGGCGGCCTCAGAGACTGAGCGCCGCCGCCCTCGTACACTCCGCGTGCGCCGCGGCGACCGCCGATCCGGTCCTGACGCCAGGATCCTCCGCCTGCACTCTGGCGGCGGCGGACTGCAACCGGAGCGACTCTGCCTGCCAGCGGATGATCCTGGCCGTCCCCACCGCGGCAGCCGTGCATCGTGAGATCTGCCGGCCGCTCAGCGGTCATCATCGCTGTAGCCAGCCGACAGATCGGAGCGTCACCCGTCGACGGGGCGAGCAGCTTCGCGCGCATCCTTCTCACGGGTCTCAGCGAGTTGGTCATAGCGATCGGCGATTTTCATCAAGCCGTGCAGGACCGCGGCCGTGTGGGCGGTCGCCGCCATCCGGCGATACACCGCAGCCTGTGCGCGAAGCTGTGCTGCCGATTGCAGCGAAAGGGGGAGGCGCTCTTCCATCAATTAACTTATTTTGGCGAAATATTGCCTCTTCTACAACTATAAAGAGCATCAGGTGGTCTGTCGACCAACTCCATCGGTTGGCACGGATGCCCATGCCCAATTGCCCCTCGCGACCGGCCGGGCATCGCGTTTTCGTCGCCGTTCGCGATAATCTATTGTCGATCGAACGGCGGCGCTCTCCGCCAGGAGCCAAACAGGAGGAACCAATGATCGAACTCTACGGCATGGGCAGCCCGAACGTGGTGAAGATCTACCTGGCACTCGAGGAACTCGGCCTGCCCTACACGGTCCATCCGGTGGACGTGTTCAGCGGCAAGCAGTTCGACCCCGCCTTCCTGAAGCTCAACCCGATGGCCAAGGTCCCCGTCATCACCGACAGCGAAGGCCCCGGCGGCAAGCCCTGCACGCTGTTCGAGTCAGGCGCGATCCTGCTCTACCTCGCGGAAAAGACCGGCAAGCTGCTGCCCAAGGACATGGCGGCCAAATACGAAGCCATCGAGTGGATGATGGTGCAGATGACCACGCTCGGGCCGATGTTCGGCCAGCACGTGCACTTCGTCCGCTTCGCCCCGAAGGGCAACGACTATGCGCAGAGCCGCTACACCACACAGGTGCACCGCGTGTTGGAGGTGATGGATCAGCGCCTGTCGGAGAAACCGTGGCTCGGCGGCGCCGAATACGGCATCGCCGACATCGCGAGCTATCCGTGGGCGCGCAACATCCCGGCATTGCTCGGCCCGGACGCGGCCGGCAAGTACCGGAACGTCATGCGGTGGGTCGGCGTGATCAGCGAACGCCCGGCGGTGAAGAAGGCGCTCGCCGCGGTCGACGACGTGCGGGCGGAGACCACCCAGTTCGACAAGGCGCAGCCCAACGACCTCGACAAGCTGTTCGGTCGCGGCCAATACGCCGCCGCCTGATAGCCTCATGCCGCATTGGTCCTGGCAGGGCGATGTCTATGCCGCGCTGCGCGCCGCGCGCATCACGCAACTCGCCTATGTCCCCGACGCCGGCCATGCGCAACTGATCGAGGCGGCGCACGCCGACCCTGACGTCCGTGCCGTCGTGCTCACCACCGAGGAGGAAGGCATCGCGCTCGCCGCCGGCGCCTGGCTCGGCGGGCAGCGCGCGGTGCTGCTGATGCAGTCCTCCGGCGTCGGCAACTGCATCAACATGCTGTCGCTGCCGGTGAACTGCCGCATGCCGTTCCTCACGCTCGTGACGATGCGCGGCGAGTGGGCCGAGTTCAATCCCTGGCAGGTGCCGATGGGCACTGCGACGCCGGCGGTGCTGGCCGCCGCCGGCGTCCATGTCCGCCGCGCCGACCGCCCGGATGAGGTGGCTGAGATCGTTGCGGCTGCGGCGGCGCTGGCATTCGACAGCGCGGTGCCGGTCGCCGTGCTGTTGTCGCAACGGCTGGTCGGCGCCAAGGTGTTCGCGAAATGAGCGAACGACGGCACGCTCGACCGTCGCGCCGTTGCCGCCGCTCTGCTGCGCGATCCGGGCGACCTGCTGGTCGTCACCGGCCTGGGCGCCCCCAGCTACGATGCCGCCGCGGCCGGCGACCGTCCGCTCAACTTCTATCTCTGGGGCGCGATGGGCGGCGCCGCGATGGTCGGTCTCGGCGTCGCCCTCGCCCAGCCGAAACGCCGCGTACTGGTGCTCACCGGCGACGGCGAGATGCTGATGGGCATGGGTTCGCTCGCCGCGATCGCCGCCGCCGGTGCAACCAACCTCGCCATCGCCGTGCTGGACAATGCGCGGTACGGCGAGACCGGCTCGCAGCGCAGCCACACCGGGCTTGGCACCGACCTCGCCGCGGTCGCGGCCGCCTGCGGCTGGCCGGCCACCGCGACCGCCCGCGACATGGGCGAGGTCGAAGCGCTGCGCGAGCGTGCTGCGGCAGGAGCACCTGTTCGCGGTGATCCGCATTGCGCCGGACGAACTGCCGCGGCACCTGCCGCCGCGCGATGGCGCCCTGCTCGCCAATCGCTTCCGGCGGGGCCTGGGAATCGCCGATCCGTAACCTGCCCGCCATGTTTCATTGTGTTTCAGTGGGCTACCCTTGCGCTCGTTGCGCTATTTTGACGCTGGCGGCCGGGGTCAATTTCGTCAACAATGCAACGCTCGGGGGGGGCGTCAGTCGAAGAGCCGGGGTTCGGCACGCGGGAGTGCAGGGTTGGAGCATGACATCGGTCACGGCGGTTCGACATCGGAGGGCGGCCAGGCCGGCGTCGTAACAAAGCACCGTGCGTCCTGGTTGCGGCGCGGCCTGTTGCCCGTCGCGGCCATTGCGCTGCTGGCGGTTGCCGGCGCGCTATTCGTCACCCGGCATCCAGGCGCGCAGCCGGCGCCAGCCCCGAAGGCGACTCCCGCGATCCCGGTGAGCATCGCCAAGGCGGAGCGGCAGGACGTTCCGGTCTGGCTGCGCGGCATCGGCACGGTTCAGGCGCTCAACACCGTGACGGTGCGCGCCCGGGTCGACGGCACTCTGATGCAGGTGCCGGTGACCGAGGGCCAGATCGTCAAGCAGGGCACGCTGCTCGCGGTCATCGATCCCCGCCCGTACCAGGCGGCGCTCGATCAGGCCACGGCCAAGAAGGCCCAGGACGAGGCGCAGCTCGCCAACGCCAAACTCGACCTCCAGCGCTACACGTCGCTGGCAAGCCAGAGCTTCGCGTCGCGCCAGCAGGTGGACACCCAGCGGATGCAGGTCGATCAATCCACCGCGGCGCTGAAGGGCGATGACGCGACGATCGAGGCGGCGCAGCTCAACCTGAGCTACTGTTACATCACGGCGCCGTTCGACGGCCGCCTGGGACTGCGCCAGGTCGATCCGGGCAACCTCGTGCATGCCACCGACTCAGGCGGCATCATGACGATAACCCAGGTGCGTCCCATCGCCGTGGTGTTCACGCTGCCGCAGCGCAACCTGCCGCCGATCGTCGAGCAAATGTCGAAGGGCCCAGTGACAGTCTCTGCCTGGTCGGGCGAGGACAATCAGGAACTGGCAGAAGGAACCCTGCTCACCCCGGACAACGCAATCGACGCGACGACGGGCACGATCCGGCTCAAGGCCACCTTCGCCAACCAGGAAAATCGGCTGTGGCCTGGCCAGTTCGTCGAGGCGCGCCTTCTGCTGCGTACCGAGAACCAGGTGGTCGCCGTACCGTCGCAGGCGGTGCAGCACAGTCAGGACAGCCTTTATGTCTATATCGTGAAGCCTGATTCCACGGTGCAGCGACAGACGGTCGTGGCCGAGGATCGCGGGCCGGTCATGGTGATCACCAAGGGCATCGAGGCGGGACAGGCGATCGTGCTGGACGGGCAGTCCCGTCTGCAGGACGGCATGCTGGTCACGGCGACGGCGGCATCGGCCGGCAATGCCGGCGGTTGATCTGAGCAGCGGAGGCAATCAGCGGCGCATGAGCATTTCCACCCCGTTCATCCAACGCCCGATCGCCACCTCATTGGTCATGGCGGCCCTGGTGCTGGTGGGGATCGCCGCCTATCCGCTGCTGCCTGTCGCGCCGCTGCCGCGCGTGGATTTCCCCACCATCGTGGTGACCGGACAGCTTCCCGGTGCCAGTCCTGAGACCATGGCGGCGACGGTGGCGCAGCCGCTGGAGACCCAGATCGCGCAAATTCCTGGCGTCACCCAGCTCACGTCGTCGAGCATGCTGGGTGTCACCGCCATCACGGTGCAGTTCGAACTCGACCGCAACATCGACGGCGCCGCGGGCGACATTCAGGCGGCGATCCAGGCGGCCAGCGGCCAATTGCCCAAGATCATGCCCGGACCGCCGACGTATCGGAAGGTGAATCCGTCCGACGCGCCGATCATGATCCTGGCGGCGCAGTCGGATGCGATGCCGCTGATCGACGTGGACGACTATGCCGAGAATGTCCTGTCGCAGCAGATCTCGCAAATCGACGGCGTGGCGCAGGTGCTGATCGGCGGCCAGCAGAAGCGCGCCGTGCGGGTCGAAGCCGATCCGGCAAAGCTCGCCGCGATGGGCATGACGCTGGAGGACGTGCGCGCCGCGCTGACCAACGCGACGGCCAACGGCCCCAAGGGCAGCATCGACGGCGAACACCAGGCCTTCGCGGTGTATGACAACGACCAGCTCACACGGGCGGCCCAGTACAACAATGTCGTGCTGGCATATCGCAATGGCGCACCGATCCGAGTGAGCGATATCGGCCAGGCGATCGACGGTCCGGAGAACCGCCTGCTCGCCGCGTGGCAGAACGGCAAGCGCGGCATCCTGCTGATCATCTTCAAGCAGCCCGGCGCCAACGTCATCGATACGGTGGAGCGGATCAAGGCGGCGCTGCCGCAGCTGGAAGCCTCGATCCCGCCGTCGATCCATATCAGCACCATCATGGACCGCACGATGACCATCCGCGCCTCGGTGCACGACGTGCAGTTCACCCTGATGCTGGCCGTCTGCCTGGTGGTGATGGTGATCTTCCTGTTCCTGCGCAACGTCTGGGCCACCGTCATTCCCAGTACCACCGTCCCGGTCGCGCTGATCTGCACCTTCGGCGCGATGTTCATCCTGGATTACAGCCTGGACAACCTCTCCCTGATGGCGCTGACCATCGCGGTGGGCTTCGTCATCGACGACGCGATCGTGATGCTGGAGAACATCTTCCGCCACGTGGAGGAGGGCATGAAACCGATGGAGGCGGCGATCAAGGGCGCCGGCGAAATCGGCTTCACCATCGTCTCGATCAGCTTCTCGCTGGTCGCCGTGTTCATCCCGCTGTTGCTGATGGGCGGCATCGTCGGACGCCTGTTCCGCGAATTCGCCGTGACCGTCACGGTCGCCGTGCTGGTCTCGGCGTTCGTCTGCCTGACTCTCACGCCGATGATGTGCTCGCGTTTCCTGCACCATGACACGAGCCGGCATGGCGCGGCGTACCGGGCTATCGAGGCGATGTTCAACGGGCTGATGGCGTTCTATCGGCGCACGCTGGATGTGGCACTGCGCTACCACCCGATCACGCTCCTGGTGTTCTTCTGGTACCGTCGGCCTGAGCGCGTATCTTTTCGTCATCATCCCGAAGGGTCTGTTCCCGCCGCAGGACAACGGCATCGTCCTCGGCATCACCGAGGCACGCGCAGGACATCTCATTCAAGGACATGATGAATGTGCAGCAGCGCCTCGCCGACATCGTGGCGCACGATCCGGACACCGGAGCATTCGTCTCCTCGATGGGCGGAGGCTTCGCGGGGGCTACCAACAACCAGGGCCGCCTGTTCATCGCGCTGAAGCCGCTCGATCAGCGTGTCGGTGGATCGCTGCAGGACTTTATCAACCGACTGCGGCCGAAGATCGCCAAGGTGGAAGGCGGCAAACTGTTCCTGCAGCCGATCCCGGATGTGCGTGCCGGCGGGCGGATCGCCAAGACCGAGTACCAGTACACGCTGCAGGACGCCGATCTCGCCGAGCTCTACCAGTGGGCGCCGAAGATCCTCGCCTCGTTGCAAACGTTGCCGGAACTGCGCGATGTGACCAGTGACCAGCAGAACGGTGGCACCACCGCGACGCTGGTCATCGACCGCGACGCCGCTGGGCGGTTCGGCATCCAGCCGCAGGTGATCGATGATACGCTGTACGATGCATTCGGCCAGCGGCAGATCACCCAGTATTTCTCCCAGGTCAATTCGTATCACCTGATCCTGGAAGTGCCGCCGGCGATGGCGGGCGATCCGGCAACGCTCGACAAGCTGTATGTTCATTCGGCGACCGGCCAGGCGGTGCCGCTCTCCACCTTCGTGCACTGGAGCACGATGCCGGTGCAGCCGTTGTCGATCAGCCACCAGAGTCAGTTCCCCGCCGTGACGATCTCCTTCAACCTGGCCGAAGGTGCGGCGCTCGGACAGGCGGTCAATGCGATCCAGGCGAAGGTGCGGCAGATGGGCGTGCCGATCACTGTCGCCGGCTCGTTCCAGGGCACGGCACAGGCGTTCCAGGCATCGCTCGCCACCCTGCCCTATCTGCTCGCCGCCGCGTTCATCAGCGTGTACATCATCCTTGGCATCCTGTACGAGAGCTACATCCTGCCGCTGACCATTCTATCGACCGTGTTTTCCGCCGGCGTCGGGGCGCTGCTGATGCTGCTGGTGTTCCATTATGAGCTGACCCTGATCGCCACGATCGGTCTGATCCTGCTGATCGGCATCGTGAAGAAGAACGGCATCATGATGGTGGACTTCGCCATCACCGCCGAACGCCGCGATGGCATGACGCCGCGGGATGCCATTCGCCAGGCCTGCCTGCTGCGGTTCCGGCCGATCCTGATGACGACGATGGCGGCGATGCTGACCGGTGTTCCGCTGATGCTGGGCCAGGGCGCCGGGTCGGAACTGCGCCGGCCCCTGGGCTTCGCGATGGTGGGCGGACTGGCACTCAGCCAGTTGCTCACGCTGTACACCACGCCGGTCATCTACCTGTATCTGGATCGGCTACAGCGCCTGGTATCGCGCAAGGATCAGCGTCTGCCACGGCTGGCCGAAAAGATGGGCCAGGCCGCAGCGGATTAGCCGCTCCCCCGTTGTCGTCGCGCCACACCTCCCGCACACTGTGCCCTTCAGCATAGGGAGGTGCAGATGGAAGTCCGTCTCGACGGCCGCAGCGCAATCATCACCGGGGCCAGCGCGGGGCTGGGTCTCGCCATGGCGAAGGAATTCGCCGCATCCGGTGCCGACGTTGCGATGTTGGCGCGACGGCCCGAGGTGCTGGAGCAGGCGAAACAGACGGTGACCGCCACCGCGCAGGGCGGCCGCGTCGCCACCTTCATCTGCGACGTGTCCAAGGCCGACGATATCCAGAAGACCTACGACGCCGTCGCCAAGACATTCGGCAAGGTCGATATCCTGATCAACAACGCCGGCCAGTCGCGCGCCATGCCGGCCGAGCAGATCACCGACGATATCTGGCACGAGGACCTCGAACTGAAGCTGTTCGCGGCCATCCGCCTGACGCGTCTGGTGTGGCCCGGCATGAAGCAGCGGAAATGGGGCCGCATCATCAACGTGCTGAACCTCGGCGCCAAGGCGCCGCGCGCCAACGGCGCCCCGACAGCGGTATCGCGCGCCGCCGGCATGGCGTTCATGAAGGTGCTCGCCGGCGAGGGCGCGCCGCACGGCATCCTGGTGAACGGCATGCTGGTGGGGCTGATCGATTCCGACCAGCACGTCCGCCGGCATGCGCGCGAAGGCGCCAACGTCTCCTACGATGATTTCCGCGCAAAGATGGGCGCGAACGTGCCGATCGGCCGCATCGGCAAGGCCGAGGAATTCGCCGCCATGGCCTGCTTCCTGTGCTCCGATCACGCAGGCTTCACCAGCGGCACCGCGATCAACATGGACGGCGGCGCCTCGCCCGTGGTCTGACGCCCGTCATTGCGAGGAGCGCCGCGACGAAGCAATCTCGGTCATGGCGCTCCTCGCAACGACAATTGGACGATCAGCCATGGCAAAGATCATTCCCGTCGCGACCTTCGACTGCGTTGTGTTCGGCGCCACCGGCGACCTGACGCTGCGCAAGCTGCTGCCGGCGCTCTACTACCGGTTCCGCGACGGCCAGATGCCGCCGGATTCGCATGTCATCGCCGCGGCGCGGTCCGACCTGGATGACGACGCCTACCGCAAGCGCGCCAGCAAGGCGCTGCGCGAACATGTCGCGCGCGAAGATCTCGACCCGGACACGGCCGACCGCTTCTGCCGGCGCCTCAGCTACGTCCGGCTCGATGCGACCGACGCAAAGGCGGACTGGCATGCGCTGGCGAACATCCTCGACGCCGACCGCGTGCGCGTCTTCTATCTCGCCACGTCGCCCGACCTCTATGGTCCGATCTGCCGCAACATCGGCGAGCACGGGCTGGTCACCGAAAAGTCGCGCGTGGTGCTGGAGAAGCCGATCGGCCACGACCTCGCCTCCGCCCGCGAGATCAACGACCAGGTCGGCGCGGTGTTCAGCGAGGCGCAGACCTTCCGCATCGACCACTACCTCGGCAAGGAGACCGTGCAGAACCTGCTGGCGCTGCGCTTCGCCAACACGATCTTCGAGCGGCTGTGGAATGTCGACGTGATCGACCACGTGCAGATCACGGTGGCCGAAACCGTCGGCGTGGAGCAGCGCGGCGGCTACTACGACCGCTCCGGCGCGCTGCGCGACATGGTGCAGAACCACATGCTGCAGCTTCTGTGCCTGGTGGCGATGGAGCCGCCGGTGTCGCTGGAAGCCGACCGGGTGCGCGACGAGAAGCTGAAGGTGCTGCGCGCGCTGCGTCCGTTCGAACCGCACGAGGCGCTGACGCTGACGGTGCGCGGCCAGTACACCCAGGGCGCGATCGACGGGCAGCCGGTGCCCGGCTACATCGCCGATCTCAATGGCCCCGAAACCAGCCAGACCGAGACCTTCGTCGCGCTGAAGGCCGACGTGCGCACCTGGCGCTGGGCGAACGTGCCGTTCTACCTGCGCACCGGCAAGCGCCTGCCGCAGAAGGTGTCCGAGATCGTCATCCAGTATCGCGCCCTGCCGTTCTCGATCTTCCCGCCCGACGCCGCGGAATGGCAGCCGAACAGGCTGATCATCCGGTTGCAGCCGGAAGAGGGCATGCGGCTGGCGATGATGACCAAGGACCCCGGGCCGGGCGGGCTGCGCCTGTCGCCGACCGCGCTCGACATCCGCTTCGAGAAGACGTTCGGCATGCGCTTCCCGGACGCCTATGAGCGGCTGCTGATGGACACGGTGCGCGGCAACGCCACGCTGTTCATGCGCCGCGATGAGGTGGAGGCGGCGTGGGCCTGGGTCGAACCGATCCTGGAGGCCTGGAGCAGCCGGCCGGACCAGCCGCGCCCCTATCCCGCCGGCACCTGGGGTCCGACCGCGGCGATCGCGCTGATCGAGCGCGACGGCCGGACCTGGCACGAGGAGATCGGTTGACCCGGCAAAAGATCGGCCCGGCCACCATGAGGGGCCGGGCCGCAAGGGAAGGTCCGGGTTGACCTGGGCCGTCGGCCCAATCGGCACACGCGGGTGTTGGGGCAGCGCCTGCCGATGCCCGATCAATCGCACGGCCGAGGGCCGGATCTCTGTGAGCTAGCTCACAGCCACGGCGAGAAAATTCAGCGGCCGCCAACGCGCCGCCGGGTGGCTCGCCGGCAGCCGCGCCGCACCGCCGAACAGCTTCTCGCGCAGCGTGCCGGGCGCATAGGCCCGCTTCATCACGCCGCGCGCCTGGAGCTCCGGCACCACCAGCGCCACGAAGTCCTCCACGCATTCCGGGATGACCGTGCGCGACAGGTTGAAGCCATCGACATCCGCCTCGTCCACCCAGGCCTGCAGTTCGATCGGCGACATGGGACGGCGAGCCGACGATCGGTGCCTGGCGGCTGCCCAGCACCATCATCTGCATCAGCTTGCGCAGCGTCCATTCGGTGCCGCCGCTGCGCACGGTGATCGCTTCCAGGTTGGAGCGCAGCGCGTTGGTATTGACGAAGCGGATCGGCTCGTCCGGACCATAGTGCGAGAAATCGACGCCGACCGAGGACGAGTAGTGCGCCAGCGCGCCTTCCGAACTGGCGTACTCGCGATATTCCGCCAGCTTGTCCTGCGCCTCCGCCTCGGTCGGGGCGACCACGACCGTGGCGCCGACGAACATCTTGATGTCGTGCGGATCGCGGCCGAACGCCTTGGCCCGGGCGCGGATGTCGGCGACGATATCGCGCACGTTGTGGCGGAACTGGCCGTTGACGAAGATGCACTCGGCGTGCGCCGCGGCGAATTCGCGCCCGCGCGCCGAGGCGCCCGCCTGATACAGCACCGGGGTCCGTTGCGGCGATGGCTCGGACAGGTGGATGGCATCGACCTTGTAGTGCACGCCCTCATGCTTCACGCGATGAATGCGCGCCGGGTCGGCGTAACTGCCGCGCGATCGCGATCGCGCAGCACGGCGCGGTCTTCCCAGCTTCCTTCCCAAAGCTGGTAGACCACCTGCATGTATTCCTCGGCCACGTCGTAGCGGCTGTCGTGCTCCGGCTGCTCCGCCAGGCCCATGCCGCGCGCGGCGCTGTCGAGATAGCCGGTGACCACGTTCCAGCCGATGCGCCCCTTGGTCAGATGATCCAGCGTCGACATGCGGCGGGCGAAGGTATAGGGCGGCTCGTAGGTCAGATTGCAGGTGACGCCGAAGCCGAGGTGCTGCGTTGCATAGGCCATCGCGGGAACCAGCAGCAGCGGATCGTTCACCGGAATCTGCACCGCGTTGCGGATCGAGGCGTCCGGCTGCCCCTGGAACACGTCGTAGACGCCGAGAATGTCGGCCAGGAACAGGCCGTCGAACAGGCCGCGTTCCAGCGTTCGCGCCAGCGATACCCAGTGGTCGAGATCGGTGTAGTGCATCGAGCGATCGCGCGGATGCGCCCACATCCCGTGCTGGATGTGGCCGACGCAGTTCATGTCGAACGCGTTGAGGCGGATCTCGCGTGTCATATCACGGGAACAGCCCGCGCGTGTTCTTCGCGCTGCGCACCTTCTCCACGCCGATCGCCATCGCCGCGGTGCGGTGCGACACGCCGTCTCGCTCGACGCGGCGCATCACCTGGGTGAACGCGCGATCCAGCACGTGGTAGAGCTTGCTCATCACCTCGCTCTCGTCCCAGAAGAACTGCTGAAGATCCTGCACCCATTCGAAGTAGCTGACCACCACGCCGCCGGCGTTGCACAGAACGTCCGGCATCACGAAAATCTCGCCGCGGCGCTGATCCAGCACCATGTCTGCATCCGGCGTCGTCGGTCCGTTCGCCGCCTCGGCCAGCACACGGCATTGCAGACGCTTCGCAACCGACGCATCGATCACCCGTTCCACCGCCGCCGGCACCAGCACATCGCACTTCTGCACCAGCAGTTCGCGCGGATCGAACGACAGCTGATTGGAGAAGCCCGCCAGCACGCCGTGCTCCCGCGCATGCTTCAACAGCGCCGCCGCATTCGAGGCCACGCGGATCGAAATAGCATGCGGTATGATCGCGACACGCCGATCAGCTTCACGCCGCGCTGCGCGAGCGTCTCCACCGTATAGCTGCCGACATTGCCGAAGCCCTGCACGATCGCCGTGGCGCCCGTCGGCTGCAAACCGATGCGCTCCAGCGCGCGGTCAATCAGGTAGGCGACACCGCGGCCGGTGGCCTCGCGCCGTGCCCTCGGTGCCGCCGGAAGTCGACCGGCTTGCCGGTGACGATCTCGGTGACCGTCCGGCCCTGGTACATGGAATAGGTGTCCATGAACCAGGCCATGACCTGCTCGTTGGTGCCCATGTCGGGCGCCATCACGTCGGTGTGCGGACCGACGAACGGGATCATCTCCTGCATGTAGCGGCGCGACAGGTTCTCCAGCTCACGCCGCGACAGTGCGTGCGGATCGACCGTGACGCCGCCCTTGGCGCCGCCATATGGCAGACCGGCCAGCGCGCATTTCCAGCTCATCCAGATCGCCAGCGCCGCGACCTCGCCGATATCGACGCTGAGCGCGAAGCGCGTGCCGCCCTTGGTCGGCCCGAGCGTCAGATGGTGCTGCACGCGATAGCCCTGGTACACCGCGATTTTGCCGTCGTCGCGATGGATCGGGCAGGAAACGGTGATGGCCCGCTTCGGATACAGCAGCCGTGCCCGTTCATCGTGCGGGATTTCCAGGTAATCGGCGATCACCTGAAACTGCTGGCGGGCCATCTCGAACACGGGGCCCGAGTAGATCGTCATCGATCGTCTCCTTCCTGGACGTCTGGCCGCGGCTTGCGCGGCCTGTGTGGGTCGGGAATGATCGACCAACTCACATATCTGGAGTGCAACGTGTCATCCGCAAGCACCCTGGCGGAGGCTGCCGCCGACGCACACACACTGCTGAGCCGGCGCAACCGCGACGGCGCTCTCGCCGCACCGCAGCAATGGAACGAGGTGCTTGAGACCATCCTCAATCACCGCTCGGTGCGCGCCTTCCTGCCGCGCCCCTTGCCTGAAGGAACGCTCGAACTGCTGATTGCCGCGGCGCAATCCGCCTCCACGCTCGTCCAACCTCCAGTTCTGGAGTGTGGTCGCGGTGCAGGAGACCGAGCGGAAGTCGCGGCTGGCGGAGCTTGCCGGCCAGCAGCAGTTCATCCGCGACGCGCCGCTTCTGCTGGTATGGCTCGCCGACCTGTCGCGGCTGGATCGCATCGCGGCCGAGCACCAGGCGCAGGTGGACGGCACGCATTATGTCGAGGAGTTCATCGTCGGCGTGGTGGATGCGGCGCTCGCGGCGCAGAGTGCGCTGATCGCCGCGGAATCGCTTGGACTGGGCGCGGTCTATATCGGCGCGATGCGGAACCTGCCGGAGCAGATCGCAGCCGAGCTTGCGCTGCCGCCGCATGTCTTCGCGGTGTTCGGCATGTCGGTCGGCTATCCCGATCCCGAGCGGCCCACCGATATCAAGCCGCGCCTGCCGCAATCCCTGGTGCTGCATCGCGAGCAGTACTCCGCCGCGCCGCACAGCGAGGCGATCGATGGCTACAACGCGACGATGCGCGGCTTTCAGCGCGAGCAGGGCATGAAGGCGATCGACTGGACGCAGCAGTGCTTCAGCCGCGTGAAGGACGCCGCAGCGCTGCGTGGCCGCGACCGCATGCGAGAGGCGCTGCGCAATCTGGGCTTCGAGCTGCGCTAGCCGAGGCCAGAAGCTCCCCCTCCCGCATGGGAGGAGGAGTCATCCATCCATATCCACACTCATCATGCTTCCGCCAACACCCTAAGGCAGGGTGGAGTAGCTTCGGCATCGACCTCCACCAGCGCGCCATCCGGCACTACGGCGGTGATATCGACATCGAACCCGGAAATCATGGTGAAATCCGCCAGTGCCGCGCCCTGCACCATGATCGGGTTCACGCGGTTGAGCGCCAACGCTGCCGGCATCACGCCACGCGCCGTCATCTCCTTCAGCATCCAGGCGGTCGCCACGCCACCCTTCGCCGCATCCAGCACCAGAATGCGCCCGACATAGGATTGGCCCGCCAGCTTATGCTCCGGCCGTGAGAACACGCCGTTGACCCGGTCGAGATCGTAGCGCGCGGAAAATCCGTCCTTCGCCACCAGCGCGTGGCCACGGACGCGGCGACCCATCGCAGCGACGGCTCGGAACTCAATCATCCGATCCTCCCGCTGCACGCCGCGTCGACGCATTCCCGCATGGACAGCAATACCGGCCGATAGCCGTAACCGCCCAGAATATTGACCAGCTTTGCCGAACTGGTGGCGAGCGTTTGCCAGCCATTCGCCTCCGCCATTTCGCGTGCATAGCTCTGGTAGAAGCACATGCCGGACAGCACCAGACCGCCCGCCGCTTCGATGCGCGCGGTGAGACCGAACCGGTCGGCATCCGGCTTCACCTGTGGGCTGGTCACCACCAGCATCGGTATCGTCGCATGTCGTCCGTCCAGCATGGCGGCAAGCTCGCGCAATTCGATGAGGCTGAGTTGCGGCGCGGAGAACACCACGACATCAACCTTGTCAACGCCTGCACGATAGGCGGCCTGAAATGCGCGCACATCCGCTTCGGTGATCGCTGCCTTGACCGTCAATGACGGATCGACAGCGTGCTCGGCTTCCGGAGTGATGCCGACCATGTGAAACAGCGCCACGGATCCATAGCTCGCCAGCGCCGCACCGAAATGCTTCAGCTCATCCGAAGTGGGAACGCGGTCAATGCCAAGCAGTGCCGGCACCTGCCAATAATCTCCGGCGATGCGTCCGACGATGCCGCCGAGCGCGCCCCAATCATGCAGCTCATGCGGCGTATGATCGACGCGCAGCAGCAGCGTGGCTCGGCGCTTCTCCGGCAAATGATAGCCGTAGCGCGGCGTGCGTCCGGTCAGGCCGGCGGCCAGCGCGGACGGCCCACCCTCGAAATTCGATCGCGCACCGAGCACGCTGTTCGAGTAGATCACCACACCGGTGTCGCCATACGCCATGTGTTCGCCGAACACCGCCGGCATGATCGTCTGGTAGTTGATGCAGGTGTCGGTCATCAGCACGCCGAGTGCCTCGAAGGCCGTGATGACGCGACGCTCCAATGCCAGCATCCACTCCTGGTGCTTCAGCCGCGCCGCGGCGGCGAAGTCCGTGCCGCGCGGATCGGTGATGGTGGGGATGCGCACGCGGCGTTCGTGCTCGGGCAGCGCCGCCAGCCGTTCCAGCCATTCGACGCCGGCGACGCCGAGCGATTCGGTGTCGGCCATGATGTGCGCCTGCGACACCGGCACGAAATCGGCCGCGCCGAGATAACGTCCGACGCGGATCTGATGTTCGATCGCCCATTGCCGCGCCGGCCCCGCCTCGCCAGCCAGCATGGCGCTTTCTTCGTCGGTCAGACGCATGTCGAGATGATGCTTGGATCAACTGGCGGCTGTCAAAAACGCCTCGACCACTGCGACGAAGCCCGTCGGATTTTCGGCATGCAGCCAGTGTCCGGCATTCTTCAGCGTCACGAAGCGCGCGTTCGGGAACAGTGCGCGGATCGCTGGGCGGTGCTCTGGCTTGATGTAGTTCGACGTCGCACCGGCGATGAACAGAGTCGGGCCGGTGTAGCGGGCGTTACCGGGCACATCCCAGGCCTCGATGTCCGCGAAGGCGGCGATGATCTCGGCAAGGCCGATGCGCCAGGCCGGCCTCGCGCCAAGCTGCAAATTCTGTAGCAAGAAGGCCCGCATCCCGGCATCCGGCACCGCCTCGGCCAGAGCCGCATCGGCCTCCGCCCGCGTCATTCCCGCAGCAAGCGGCAGCGACGCCATCGCCTCGGCGGTCGGGCGCAAATGCGGCGGATACGGCACCGGCGCGATGTCGGCGACGATCAGGCGGGCGACCGCATCGGGCTGCATCAGCGCCGCCTGCATTGCCGCCTTGCCGCCCATCGAATGTCCGAGCAGCACTGCCGGCAGCGCGCCGAGACGATCGAGAGTGTGCAGCACATCGGCGGCCATGGTCGCATATCGCATGTCGCTGTCGTGCGGGCTCGCGCCATGATTGCGCAGATCGAGGGCAATCGTGCGCCGATGCTGCGCGAACGCGCGTTGCACGCTGCCGAAATTGCGGGCCGAGCCGAACAATCCATGCAGCAGCACGAGCGGCGGATCGCCCTGCCCTGCCTCGATGGCGTGCAGCATCATCGCCGCGTCGGCCATGCGGCGGCGCCGACGCCGAAGATGATCAGCGCGGAACCCGCCAGCAGATCCGCGGTGATCCGCTCGCCGAGCAGCAGGTTGGCGAGGATCAGGCTGATCGCCGGCGTCGTCAGGAAGCCGACCGAGGACACCACGGTGGGCAGTGTCGCCGTCGCCTGAATGACGCACCATGTGCCGAACGGGCTGGCGATCAGTCCGATACAGGCCAGCGCGGCCCACGACGCCGGATGCGTGCCGATCCCGCCATGCGGAGCGTGCAACAACACCAGCGGCAGCAGAAACAGCGCGCTGATGGCGAAACACCAAGGCATCAGCTCGAACATTGTCGAGCGCGGCGTCGCGGCGCGGGTGACGATGATGGCGATCGACCAGGAAAACGATGCGCCGAGCAGGAAGGCATGGCCGATCAGCATGTCGCGGGACGACCAGTCGATCGCCCACGGGCTCATCAGGATCACCACGCCGGCGAGGCCGAATCCGGCAGCGAGCCAGCGCCGCGGCGGAATGGGTTCGCGCAGGAAGATCAGCGACAGCGGCACCACCCATATTGTCGTCGTGTTGGCGAGGATCGCGGTGCGGCCCGCGGGAACCCAGGCGACCGCTTCGTGGGCGAACGCGAAGTACAGGCCAAGCTGGCAGACGCCGACCGCAATCAGCGCGGGAAGATCATCGCGATGCGGCACGCGCAGCCGGCCGCGCACCGCGAGGATCGCAGCGATCGTGGCACCTGACAGCACGGCGCGCCCTTCTGCAAACCACAGCGGCGTGCTACCGAGGCTCAGGGCGATCTTTGTCAGGGGCCACGCGCTGCTGAGCAGGATCACCGACACGGCGAGCTGGATAAAACCGGCTGCCGCACGCTTTCCTGCCGTCGTCGAGCGAGGCGGCAGTTCCAGGCATCGACAACTCAACGGAACGCGACATCAGGGACCCATGACCTTCTCTCTCATCGGCCGTTGCCCCCGTACCGGACAGATCGGCGCTGCCGTGACCACATCCTCGATCGCCGTCGGCGCGCGCTGCGCCTATTGCGCCGCTGGCGTTGGCGCGGTTCTGACGCAGCATCGCACCGATCCGCGGCTTGGGCCACGTGGCATCGCGCTGCTGCGCTCCGGCTGCTCGGCGCAGCAGACCATGGACGCCCTCGTCGCCTCCACACCGCATGCGCATTGGCGGCAGCTTGCCGTGCTGGATGCGGCCGGCAACACCGCGGCTTTCAGCGGCGTACGGGTCAAGCCGGAATTGAACGCGGCGACGGCGCAGGACGCCTGTGCGGTCGGCAATATCCTGGCGAGCGCGGCGGTCCCTGCCGCGATGCTGCGCGCGTTCCAGGCCGATCCGTCCGGACCACTGGCGGAGCGACTGGTGGCAGGCACTGGAAGCGGGCCTCGCGGCCGGCGGCGAGCCTGTGCCGGTGCGCAGCGCGCATCTGCTGGTGGTGGAGCGCGAGAGCTTCCCGCTGATCGACCTGCGGTCGATTGGAGCGATACGCCGATCGCCGAACTCCGCTCGCTGTGGCAGCTCTATGCGCCGCAGAGCAACGATTATCTGATGCGTGCGCTGGATCCTGACAACCCATCGATCACCTGAACGCAAATCGGCGCTTGCCATTCGCATCCCACCTGGGCTAATGAGCGGCCATGGCACGGACACAGATCATTTCCGCCTCACGATTTTGGTACCGCTGGCACATACCGGCGGCCTAGGATCGTGCACCACTAGCAGGAACCCCAAAGCCGCCCCGTCAAGGCGGCTTTCGCATTTCTAGTGCGTCGGAAATCGGATTTCGCCAAGCCAGGAGCGGCCTCAACCGAAGGAGGCTCGCATGCCCAGTTCAGAATTCGATTTCGACGTGATCACCGGCCCGTCCGTTCCCCGGCCGGCACCGCAACCCGCGCCGCAGCCGGCGCCACAGCGACCGCGTTGATGCGTCATGTGGACACCACAGGACTGGCGCGCCTGCCCGATCGCGCAGGCGCCGATCTATCCGGATGCGGCGGCGCTTGACGCTGTCGAGGCGGAACTTCGCGTAGCACCACCGCTGATCTTCGCCGGCGAGGCGCGCGCGTTGAAGGCGCGGCTTGCCGGCGTCGCGGCGGGCGAGGCGTTCCTGCTACAAGCCGGCGACTGCGCGGAATCATTCGCTGAATTCCATGCGAACGCGTTGCGCGACACGGTGAAGGTGCTGCTCCAGATGGCGGTGGTGCTGAGCTATGCCGCCGCCGTTGCCGGTGGTGAAGGTCGCGCGTTTGGCCGGGCAGTTCGCCAAGCCACGCTCGCAGCCCACCGAGACGATCGATGGCGTCACCCTGCCATCCTATCGCGGCGACATCGTCAACGGCATCGCCTTCGATGCCGCGGCGCGCACGCCGGACCCGTCGCGCATGCTGCGCGCCTACAATCAATCGGCGATCACGCTCAACCTGCTGCGCGCCTTCACGCAGGGTGGATTTGCCGACCTGGCGCGCGTGCAGCAATGGAACCAGGCGTTCATCGCCGCATCACCGCAAGGTGAGCGCTATGGCGAAATCTGCCGGCGCATCGAGGAGTCGCTGGCATTCATGGCGGCATGCGGGCTGACTTCGGCCAACGCGCCACAGCTCCGCTCGACCGAGTTCTACACCAGCCACGACGCGATGCTGCTGAACTACGAGGAACCGCTGGCACGACAGGACTCGCTGACCGGCGCTTGGTACGCATGCTCCACGCATCTGCCGTGGATCGGCGAGCGCACGCGGCAGGCGGATGGCGCGCATGTCGCGTTCATGCGCGGTGTCGCGAACCCGCTGGGTCTGAAATGCGGGCCGACGATGACTCCCGGATGAAGTGCTGCGGCTGATCGACATGCTCGATCCGCACAACGAACCTGGCCGGCTGACGCTGATCACGCGCATGGGCGCGGAGCGCATCGGTATCGGATTGCCGCCGCTGATCCGGGCCGTGCAGCGCGCGGGACACAGCGTGGTGTGGTCGTGCGATCCGATGCATGGCAATACGCTGACGACGGAGGCGGGACGCAAGACGCGGCCGTTCGAGCGGATCATCGCGGAACTGCGCACCTGCTTCGCGGTGCATCGCGCGGAGGGCAGCCGCCTCGGCGGCATGCACATCGAGATGACCGGCAAGGATGTCACCGAATGCACCGGCGGCGCGCAGCAGATCGACGAGTACGCTCTCGCGGATCGCTATCATACCCATTGCGACCCGCGGCTGAACGGCTCGCAGGCGTTGGAACTGGCGTTCCTGGTGGCAGAGGAACTGAAGCTGGAGCGGAAGCGTCCCGTGCTCGCGGTGGCGGCGGAGTAGTGACCTGCCGTCAGTCCGGCTTGAAGTCCATCGCCGCGCCGTTCATGCAGTAGCGCTGCCCGGTCGGGCGAGGGCCATCGTCGAACACGTGGCCAAGATGGCCGCCGCAGTTGCTGCAATGCACCTCGGTGCGCGTCATGAAGAAGCTGCGGTCCTCGGTGGTGCCGACTGCGCTCTCCAGCGGCTGATAAAAGCTCGGCCAGCCGGTGCCGCTCTCGAACTTGGTATCCGACGCGAACAGCTCCTGGCCGCAGCCGGCACAGATGAACCTGCCATGCCGCTTCTCCGCGTTCAGCGGGCTGGTGCCGGCGCGCTCCGTGCCATGCTTGCGCAGCACCTGGTATTGTGCGGGAGACAGTTTCGCGCGCCACTCCTCCTCGGTGTGGGTCACGGGAAACGTCTCGGTGTCCGCTGTGGACCCGCCGAACAGCCGCATGGGCCTGCCTCCTGGTTCATATCTGGCCATAGTATAGGGTGCCGGCGCCGGCTTTGGGAGGACGGGAGATGACTGCATTTCGCGAGGCGTTGCGGCCTGTGCTGCCGGACGACAGCGCGCTGGCGGCGCTGGCGGGTCGCGTTTGGCTGCCGGATGTCGGCGGCCCATCCGTGGTCGCGGTGCGCGACGGCGATCTGCTCGACATATCCGCGAGCTTTCCGACCATGCGCGATCTGTGCGAGGCCGATGCCCCCGCCGATCGCCTGCGCGCCGCGACGAGGCGAGCGCATCGGCAGCCTGGACGAGGTGCTGGCCAACACCCCGCCCGACGGTCGCGATCGAAGCAAGCCGTGGTTGCTGGCGCCGATCGACCTGCACGCGATCAAGGCCGCCGGCGTAACGTTCGTCGTGTCGATGATCGAACGCGTGATCGAGGAGCGCGCACGTGGCGACCTGACAGCCGCGGCGGCCATTCGTACGGAGGTGAACCGCCTGGTCGGCGACGATCTGGCGAAGCTGAAGCCGGGGTCGGCGGAGGCGGCGCATCTGAAGCAGGTGCTGATCGAGCAGGGCGCTTGGAGCCAATATCTGGAGGTCGGCATCGGCCAGGATGCGGAGATCTTCACCAAGGCACAGCCGATGGCGGCGGTCGGCACCGGCATGGATGCCGGAATTCATCCGAAGCTCGTCGTGGAACAATCCGGAGCCCGAGGTGGTGCTGGCGCGCATCGTCCATGGGCCGCATCGTCGCGGCGACGTTGGGCAACGACGTGAACCTGCGCGACGTGGAAGGCCGATCCGCGCTGCTGCTCGGCAAGGCAAAGGACAACAACGCATCCTGCGCGATCGGTCCGTTCCTGCGGTTCTTCGATGCGACCTTTAAGCTGAACGACATCCGCGCCGACCACCGTGTCGCTGAGCGTCGAAGGGGAGGATGGGTTCAGGCTGCAAGGCGCGTCGTCGATCGCGCAGATCAGCCGCGATCCGGCTGACCTGGTCGCACAGATGGTGAACGAGCATCACCGCTATCCGGATGGAGCGGTGCTGTTCCTCGGCACGATGTTCGCTCCGGTCGAGGATCGCGAAGCGGCGGGCAAGGGCTTCACGCACAAAACCGGCGACATCGTGACGATCGCAGCGCCAAAGCTGGGGCGGCTGGTGAATCGGATGATGCCGACCGATCGATGCGAGGCGTGGACCTTCGGCGCCGGCGCGCTCATGCGGAATCTGGCGATACGGGGATTGCTCGTATAGCGTCGCACAAGCGATCGCTCTGGCGCCTTGGCAACCACCGTTTCAGCGTCTAGTCATTTGCCGAGCGTACTGGAGACTTCGATGACATCAGGCTTCAACGTCCACGACGCCGCCGGCTACGAGCAGCTCATGGGCCGCTGGAGCCAAAAGCTCGCGCCGCTGTTCATCGACTTCGCTGGGTTTGCCGATGGCGAAAAGATTCTCGACGCCGGCTGCGGCACCGGCAGCCTGACCTTCGCGCTCGCCAGGGCTGGCGATCTCGGTGAGATTGCGGCGATCGACTACTCGCCCGTCTTTGTCGAGGAGATGATCCGGCAAAACACCGACCCGCGCATAAAGATCCGGCAGTCCGATGTCTGCGCCTTGCCCTTCGAAAGCGATACATTCGACCGCGCCTTGGCGCTGCTCGTGCTGCATTTTGTCCCAGAAGCCGGCAAGGCAGTCGCCGAGATGCGTCGCGTCGTTCGGCCGGACGGCGTGGTCGCGGCAGCCGTGTGGGACCACCTCGGCGGCATGCCCGGCATGCGGATGATGATCGACACAGTGGCGGCGTTCAGTGAAGGTGGGCGCCAGTTACGCAGCCGCTATTGCTGCCAGCCGATGATGCAGCCGGGGGAGATGAAACGGACTTTCGCCGAGCAGGGTCTGACGGACGTTACGGAAACGGAGCTGATGATCCGCATGGATTACCAAAGCTTCGACGACTATTGGGCGCCGATTGCCGCAGGCGAAGGGCCACTCGGCAAGTATGTGGCGACGCTCGACGCGGCGGAGCGCGCGCGCATCGACGCCGCCGTGCGCGACGCCTACGAGGCTGGCCGGCCCGACGGCCCGAGGTCTTTCGCGAACGTTGCGTGGGCCTGCCGGGGTATCGTTCCCTAACCCGGTCTAACTCAGCACCGCCTCGGTCTTCCGCTTGATCAGCTCGAAGTCGATCTCCGCCGCCAGACCGGGACCCGTCGGCGCATGCAGCATGCCCTCGCGATCGATCTCCAGCTCCTTCGCCATGCCGTACTTGTGCGCGCCGTCCGGCAGCAGCACCTCGAACATCGTGGTGTTGCGGATCGCCATGCAGAGATGCAGGTTCGCCAGGTTGTTCAGCGAATTGCCGGAGTGATGCACTTCGTACTTGATGTTGAACGCCTCGCCGAGATGCGCGGTCTTCAGCATCGTGGTCAGGCCGCCCTTGTTCGGGATGTCGCCGCGCAGATAGTCGGTGGCACGCTCGGTCAGCCAGATCGGGTAGGTCTCCAGACCGCCGGCGGGAAACTCCGTCGCCATGATCGGGATATCCAGCTTCTCCCGCAGCTTGACGTAGTTGTAGATGTCCTCATCCGACATCGGATCTTCGTACCAGGTGTAGCCCATCTCCTCGATCGCGCGGCCGACGCGCAGCGCGTCGGTGTAGTTGTAGCTCCACGTCGAATCGAGCATCAGCCGAAAGTCGTCACCGACCGCCTTGCGCACCGCCTGACATACTTTGATGTCCTGGTCGGGATCGCGCGGCGGATGGATCTTGTAGGCACGCCAGCCGTTCGCCTTGAACGTCTGCGCCTGATCGACGTAGGCCGCGATGTCGGGCAACACCTGCGAGCTCGCATAGGCAACGATCGAGGAGCGGCAGGTGCCCATCAGCGCATGCACCGGCAGCCCGGCGATCTTGCCGGCGAGGTCCCACAGCGCCGTGTCCACCGCGCCGATCGTGCGGTAGCTGACAATGCGCGACACCAGCCTCATGGCGCCGTGGATGCGTTCGCGCTCCAGCGGATTCTGCCCCATCAGCATCGGCTTCAGCGACCGGATGAGCTGCGGTCCATCCATCGACGCGGGATTGGTCGCCGCGCCCAGGAAGGCGTGGCCCTCCAATCCCTCGTCTGTATGGACGCGCAGCAGGCCGAGATTGCTGGTGGACGACGCCAGCGCACCAAGATGGTAGCGTGTCGCCGGGATGCCATCCCATGCGAAGATCGTCAGCGATACATCATCGATCTTCATGCGCTACAGGCTCCGGTGCGTCCCATCGCAGCGCGGCTTGTTGCCGCTGTTCTTGCAGCCGCAGAATGAGACTGTGCCGTTCTCCTCAGCCTTGAACTCGACCGGCGCGAAGCCGCTGCCCTTGTGCGATCCATCGCAGAACGGCTGGTTGCCGCTCTTGCCGCAGGCGCACCACCAGTACGACTTGCCGGCCTCCACCTCCATCCGATAGGGGCTCTTCTGCGCGATGACCGGTTGCGTGCCTGACATTTCCACTCTCCTTGTTCTCTCACATCGGATCGGCGCCGTAGTCCCGGCGCGCCGCCATGGGGGTAACGTATCCGTCCAGCAGGTCTTCGGAAAGATGCGCGCGATCGCGGCCGGATGGCGCGCCGTAACCGCCTGAACCGGGCGCCTCGATCACCACCAGCGAACCGGCCGGTGCGATGAAGCCGCCTTTGCTGGTGAGCTTGCGTGCGTTGCCGTTGGGCGGGATCAGTTCGAGCTTCGCCGGCGCGCCAGCCTTGCCACCGGCGAGACCGAACGGCGGTGTGACGGTACGTTCGCAGCAAACCGCGGCATGCGCCTGCCGCTCCAGAACACGCCAAACACGGCGCACGCCGAGGCCGCCGCGCCACGTGCCGGCACCACCGCTGTCGGGCACCAGCGCGTATTCCTCCACGCGCAGCGGAAAGCTCATCTCGATGATCTCGATCGGCGTGTTCATCATGTTGGACACGGTGGAGGCGACAGCGTTGATGCCATCCTTCACCGGCCGCGCACCGAAGCCGCCTTTCACCGACTCGTAGCTGACATAGCGCTCGTCGCTGCGATAGTCGGTGCCGCCGAATGTCATCACGGCCGAGGTGCCCTGCGATCCGGCCATCACGGTGCGCGGCGTGAAGGCGAACATCGCCGCCATCACCATGTCGGCAACGCGGTGCGAGATCTCGTGGTTGGCGTAGACCACCGGCGCAGGAAGCTGCGCATTCACCACCGAGCCAGGCGGCGCGGTCACCGTCACCGGACGCCAGCAGCCGGAGTTGGGCGGGATCAGGCTCTTCGGATCGGCGATCATCTTCAGCGCGCAGAACACGCCCGACGCGGTCACCGTGAGCGGCGCATTCATCGGCCCCGCCACCTGCGGATCGGAGCCGGCGAAGTCGGCGATGATCGTATCGCCGCGCTTCGTGATGCGCAGCTTCACGGTGAAGGTCTCGTCCTCGGTCTCGCCCGGCGCGATGACGCCATCGCCGTCGAAGACATCGGAAAACTCCGCCTCGCCATCGGGCAACGCGCGCAGCGCGGCACGCATCATGGTTTCCGAATAGTCCTGCACCTCCTGCATGATGTCGAGCAGCGTGTCGGTGCCGTATTTCGCCGCCAGCGCCTGCAATCGCGCGGCGGCGCGCCAGTTCGCCGCGACCTGCGCGCGCAGATCACCGAGGCGCTCGGTGGGCGTGCGGACATTGGCGAAGATGATCGCCTCGATCGCAGGATCCGGCTTGCCGTCACGATACAAGCGTATAGGCGGCAGGCGCAGGCCCTCGCCATAGATCTCCGTCACCGCGCCGTAGCTGCCGGGCGTGGCGCTGCCGATGTCGGGCCAGTGCGCACGCACGCAGCCGAAGCCGAGCAGGCGGCCTTCGTGGAAGGCCGGCGCGACGACGTTCACGTCCGGCAGATGCGAGCCACCCTGATACGGATCGTTGTGGATGAACACGTCGCCGGGCGCGACATCCGGAAACGCCTGCACGACCGCACGCACCGCGTCGGGCATCGAGCCGAGATGAATCGGCAGATCCGGACCCTGCGCGACCATGTTGCCCTGAACATCGAAGATGCCACAGGAGTAGTCGCCGGCAACCTTCAGCAGCGGCGAATACGCGGTCTTGGCCAGGACGATCTTCATCTCCTCGGCCGCGCACGTCAGCGCGTTCTTCACCACCTCGAAGCGGGCAGGGTCGGTCTTCAGTCGATGCATCGGTCGCTCCGTTCACCGCAACTTCTGATCCAGCGCATCCCGCAGCCCATCCCCCAACAGGTTGAACGCCAGCACAGTGACGAAGATCGCCAGTCCTGGAAACACCGTGATCTGGTCCGCCACCCCGAGATAGCTGCGTCCCTCCGCCAGCATCGTCCCCCATTCCGGGCTCGGCGGCGGCGCACCCAGCCCGATGAAGCTCAGCGCCGCCGCGGTCAGGATCGACGTGCCCACCCGCAGCGAGCAGTAGACGATCACACTCGGCAGCGTCCCCGGCAGGATATGGCGCAGCATCAGCATCGGCGCACGCACGCCGATGCTGCGGGCCGCCTGCACGTACAGCGTCTGCTTCAGCCCGAGCGTGCTGCCCCGCACCAGACGCGCGAACACCGGCACGCTGAACACCGCGATGGCGTAGATGACATTGTCGATGCCGGGGCCGAGCAGCGCCACCACACCGATCGCCAGCAGGATGCCGGGGAACGCCAGCAGCACATCCATCAGCCGCATGATCAGGCTGTCCCACAGTCCGCCGAAGAACCCGCTGACCAGACCCAGCGCCACACCCGCCAGCCCACCCAGCGCCACCGACACGAAGCCCACCGTCAGCGAGATGCGTCCGCCCCACAGGATGCGGCTGAATATGTCGCGCCCGAACGTGTCGGTGCCGCAGAGATGCTGCCACGACGGGCCTGCCAGCACGTTGTCATAGTCGGGGGCCATCGGACCATAGGGCGCGATCCACGGCGCCGCGATCGCCGCAAGGATCAGCAGCAGCAGCACGCAGCCCGACACGAGCGCGACGCGCTTGCGGCGAAAGCGCCGCCAGAACTCGGCTGACGGCGAACGCAGAGCCGGTGCCGCAAGCGCCAGTTCGCTCATCGCAGCCTGATCTCCGGGTTCACCACGGCGTACAGCAGATCGACGAACAGGTTGATCAGCACGAACTCGAGGGAGAACAGCAAAATCTCCGCCTGGATCACCGGGTAGTCGCGATACGAGACGCTGTCGACCAGCAGCCGCCCCAGCCCGGGCCAGGCGAACACCGTCTCCACCACGATCGCACCGCCGAGTAGGAAACCGAACTGCAGGCCGGTCAGCGTGATCACCGGGATCAGCGCGTTGCGCAGCGTGTGCTTCCACACCACGCTGCGCTCCGGCACGCCCTTGGCGCGCGCGGTGCGCACATAGTCCTCGGCCGCGATCTCGACGAACGCCGAGCGCGTGAACCGCGCCATCACCGCGGCGACACCGGTGCCCAGGGTGAACGCCGGCAAGCACGAAATGCTGCCAGCCGCCGTAGCCGCCGGTCGGCAGCCAGCCCAGCCGCACCGAGAACAGATCGATCAGCAGCAGTCCCAGCCAGAAGCCCGGAAACGAGATGCCGGAGATCGCCAGCACCATGGACAACTGATCCTGCCAGCGCCCGCGCTTCACCCCGGACAGCACGCCGATGCCCACGCCGACGATCACCGACCACAGCATGGCGAACACGGTCAGCAACAGCGTCGGCATGAAGCGTTCGCCGATCAGTTCCGCCACCGTCTGGTGCGTCTTGATCGACCGGCCGAGATGCAGTTGCACGGTCTCGCCGAGATAGCGGACGAACTGCACGATCAGCGGCCGGTCGAGGCCCATGTCGACGCGAACGGCGGCGATGTCCTGCGGCGTCGCGTCAGGACCGGCGACCATGCGCGCCGGATCGCCGGGCAGCAGATGCACGAACAGGAAGACGAAGGCGCTGACGGCCAGCAGCACCGGAATGGTGCCCACCAGCCGCCGGATCAGATAGTCGAGCACGCCGGTCCGTCACCCGCCGTCAATCGAGCGACGCATCCCCGGTCAGAGTGAACTGCTGATCCGGCCGCATGGACGCGCCATGCAGCTTCTTCGAATAAGCCGCCAGGTTGTGATCGACACTGAGAAAAATCCAGGGCGCATCCTGCCACACCTGCGCCTGCGCCTTGCCATATGCCGCCGCCCGCTTCGTCGGATCGACCGTCGCCAGCCCTTCCTCGATCGCCGCGTCTGTCACCGGATTGCTGTACCATGCCATGTTGAACAGCACCGGCGGAAACGCCTTGGTGTACAGCAGCGGCCGCATCCCCCAGTCCGCGTCGCCGGTCGATGACGACCAGCCGGTATACAGCGTGACGATGGTCGCATCCTCCGGCTTCTGCACGTTGAACTCCTTCGCGGTCAGCACGCCAGCCTCCAGCGGCTCCACGTTCACCTTCACCCCCACGACCGCAAGCTGCTGCTGGATGAACTGCATGCCGCGCTGCGACCACGCGTATCAGTCCCGCCGGTCAGCGTCGTCTCGAAGCCGTTCGGATAGCCCGCCTCGGCCAGCAGCGCCTTCGCCTTCGCCGGATCGTACGGATAGCTGCCCTGCCTCTGATAGAAGCCGAGCAGCGGCGGCAGCGGCGAATCCATCGGATCTGCATGGCCGCTGAACACCACCTTGATGAACGCCTGCTTGTCCACCGCGTAGTTCAGCGCCAGCCGCACACGTGGATCGCTGAACGGCTTGCGCATGTTGTTCAGCGCCACATAGCGGACCAGGATCGAAGGCTCGTCGAACACCGTGATCGTCGGGCTGTTGCTGCAGCGACTGCGATCAGCTCGGGCGGCACCGGATAGATGAACTGCGCCTCGCCCGCCTGCAGCATGGCGATCCGCGCGCCGTTCTCCGGCACGCTGCGATAGGTGATCGTGTCGATCTTCGGCAGACCGGCCTGCCAGTAGTGCTCGTTCTTCTTCAGCTTCAGCGTATCGGCGGTCCAGCTCACGAACTCGTACGGCCCGGTGCCCGAGGGATGCCGCATCACCTCCTTGCCGTACTGCTGCACCGACTTCGGCGACACGATCAGCGCACCCGGATGCGCGATGTCGTTGACGAACGCGCCGAACGGATACTTCAGCACCACGCGCACGGTGTAGTCGTCCACCACGTCCGTGTGGGCGATCATCACGAACAGACTCTGCCGCTTCAGGTGGTTCTCCGGATTGCCGGCGCGATCGAAGCTGAACTTCACCGCCTCGGCATTGAACGGCGTGCCGTCCTGGAAGCTGACGCCCTGGCGAAGGTGGAAGACGAACTCCTTGGCGTCCTCGCTCGCCTCATAGCTTTCGGCAAGCTGCGGCCGCAGCTTCATATGCTCGTCCAGCATATAAAGCCCCTCGAACATCAACCGTGTGGCGGACTGCGACAGATTGTCGTTCAGATCCGCCGGATCGAGACCCGTGAGATTGGCCGGCACGCCCACCACCAGATCCTCGGCAGCGAATGCGGCGCCGGGCACAGCGAACATCAGCGCGGCGGCAAACAACATGCTCAGGATCGAACGCATCGACAGGACCGTCCTTCTCGTTCAGTACAGCCCGCCGACCCGGTGACGCGCGACGAAATGATCCTCGCCCACGCGCACCAGCGGCGCCACGATGGGCGGATCGTCGGGGCGGCGCAACGGGCTGGGCACCTCGCTGTCGTCGAGTTCGACCGAGTGATCGCGCCGGCGCGGATCGGGGACCGGCACCGCGGCAAGCAGCCGCCGCGTATAAGCGATGCTGCGGATCGCCGAACACCGCCTGGCGCGGTCCGATCTCGACGATCTGACCGAGATACATCACCGCGACGCGGTGGCTGACCCGCTCCACCACCGCCATGTCGTGCGAGATGAACAGATACGCCAGCCCCAGCCGCGCCTGCAGCTCCATCAGCAGGTTCACCACCTGCGCACGGATCGACACATCCAGCGCCGCCACCGCCTCGTCCGCGATGATCAGGCTCGGCTCGGAGGCGAGCGCACGCGCGATGCAGCAGCGCTGGCGCTGGCCGCCCGACAGCTCGTGCGGATAGCGCCGCGCATGCTCCGGCGGCAGTCCGACCAGGCGCAGCAGTTCATGCACGCGCCGCTCGACCGCGGCGCCGGTGAGCAGCCGATGCGTGCGGATCGGTTCGGCAATCGAGAACCCGATCGTCAGCCGCGGATCGAGCGAGGCAAACGGGTCCTGGAACACATACTGCACCCCGCGCCGCAACCGCGCCTCGCGCGCACGGTCGAGCCGGGTGACGTCCTCGCCGTTCAGCCTGATCTCGCCCGCCTCGGGATGCTCCAGCCGGATGATGCTGCGACCGGTGGTGGACTTGCCGCAGCCCGACTCGCCCACCAGCGCAAGCGTCTCGCCATGACGCACACTCAGCGTGACGTGTTCGACGGCGTGGATCTGCGCGAACAGGCGGAAGCGCCGCCGGACATCGAACCGCGTGGTCAGGCCCTGCACGTCGAGCACCGGCGGCAGGTCCGATCGCACCGTGTCCTGTGGCCGCATCGCGGCGCCCTCTTCCGGAAACGGCGCCGGCAGCGCCTCGCCGGCGAGGCTGCCGAGCACCGGCACCGCGTTCAGCAGCGCGCGTGTATACGGGTGTCGTGGCGCGGCGAAAATGCGCTCCACATCGCCTTCCTCCACCTTCACCCCGTCGCGCATCACCAGCACGCGGTCCGCCATCTCCGCCACCACGCCCATGTCGTGCGTGATGAAGATCAGCCCCATGCCGTACTCGCGTTGCAGCGCATGCAGCAGACGCAGCACCTGCGCCTGCACCGTGACATCCAGCGCGGTGGTCGGCTCGTCGGCGATCAGCAGACGCGGCCGGCACGACAGCGCCATCGCGATCATCACCCGCTGGCGCATGCCGCCGGAAAGCTGGAACGGATAGCGCGCCAATTGCCGCGCCGCCTCCGGAATGCGCACGCGCTCCAAGCAGCCGCCGCGCCTCCGCCAAAGCCGCGCCACGGCCAAGCCCCTGATGCAGCATGACCGCCTCGGCGATCTGGTCGCCGACGCGCAGCACCGGATTGAGGCTGCTCATCGGCTCCTGAAACACCATCGCGATTTCCGGCCCGCGCAGCCGCCGCATCGCCTCGCCGGACTCGCGCGCGAGATCGCGCTGCCGCCCGTCGCGGCCGGTGAACAGGATGCGTCCGGCCGTGATCCGCCCGCCGGTATGGTCGATCAGCCGCGTGATGGAGAGTGCCGTCACCGACTTGCCGGAACCCGACTCTCCCACGATCGCCAGCGTCTCGCCCTCGGCAACGTGCAGATCGATTTCGCGCACCACGGTCGCGATACCGTGATCAGTGGCAAAGCCGACGCTCAGGCCATGAACGTCGAGCAGCTTCAGGCTCTGCGACAGCGGCGCATTCTCCTGCGGGATGCCGTCGCATTGAAGCTGGCCATGGGCAACACACGCAAGCCGGATGGCCTATGCCGCCGTACGAAACGTGAGATTGATCCTGCACCGGCCGGTCATCGGATGCACGCCCTCACCGAGCGCCTCGACGCCGTGAAATGCGAGGCGCGTCGAACCGCCCCAGACCACGACATCGCCGTGCTCCAGTCGGATGTGGCGCGGCCGATCGTTGCGCCGCAGACCGCCGAACAGGAACACCGCCGGAAGCCCCAACGAGACCGATACGATCGGCTCCCCCAGTCTCCGCTCGTCGCGATCCTGATGCAGAGAAAGGCGCGCGCCAGGTTCATAGCGATTGATCAGGCAGGCATCCGGCGCGAAGCGCGCATAGCCTGCCTCCTCCGCTGCCGCGGCCGCGGTGGAGCGGAACTGGGCGGGCATCTCGGGCCACGGCTCGCCGCTGAGCGGATCGACACGCTGGTAGCGATAGCCGCTCCTGTCCGACACCCAACCAAGCTCGCCGCAATTGGTCATCGCGACCGACATGGTGTAGCCGCCCGGCGTGGTCAGATGGCGGAACGGCGCGGCCGCGCGGATCCGCTCCACCGCGCACAGCAGCTCGCTGCCATGCGCGGCGGCAAACCCGCGCAGCACGACCGCGCCGTCGCCGATCGGCTCCCTGGTGCGGCGGACCGGCAATTCACTCAGCAGATCCCGCATTCAATACCTGTCACGCACGGTCGATCCGAGCCGCATAGCAGCCTGGCGCCGCAAAGTGAACGTGCAGATATGCCGCATCGGGCTTCGCCAGCAGACGCTCGATTGCCTGGTCTGCGTCGCGACCATCGACCAACTCCCATCCGACCATCATCGCGTCGGCGTCGAACGCACGCACCGCCAGCGAGCGCTTACGCAGTTGTTCCGGGATCTGGTCGATCGCATCGAACTGCTCCTCGCCCTTGCGGACGTAGATGGCGAAGCGCATGCGATATGGCGAGTCCACCGGATGGTGCTCGTGGTTGACCAGCACCAGCTCATCGCCCGGCGTCGAATCGGTCAGGCTGATGCGGCAGGGATAATTGCCGTCGGCAATCCGGCGCACGGCACCGCGCGCCTTCAGTTCCTCATCGGACAGCGTGAAGAGATCGGCAAACGGTTCGGCCGGAAGTCCGCGAATACGAAAGCTCATGTTCGTGTCTCCACTGTGTGACACCCGGCAGATAGCGTGTTGCGGGCGGCGCCGCCCTCCGCTCCTTGCGGCGGCTGCCTGGCTTACGATCGCTGCACAGACCGCTCTATGCGCCGGTCGGGCACCAGCCACATCAAGGCGACAAACACGTAGATCGCATCGGAAATTCGCGTATCGACGAATGCGAGCAGAATACCGCTCAGGTAGAACAGCGGCGAAATCCTACCTTTGATGTCCTGGCCTAGCGCCTGGGCCAGCGCTGAACCGCTGCCCTGCGCCCGGATGATCACCATCTGGAGCATGTACCAGGCGATCGCCGGCATCAGCAGAGCCACACCGTAAATCGCGGTGGGAACCGCCGCGACATGATCTTCCCCGATCCAACTGGTGGCAAAGGGAACCAGCGACAGCCAGAAGAGCAGGTGCAGATTTGCCCACAGAATCGCGCCGTTGACGCGGTGGACCAGGTGGAAAAAGTGGTGATGGTTGTTCCAGTAGATGGCCACGTAGACAAAGCTCAGAACGTAGCTGAGAAAGACCGGGGCCGCCTCCTTCAGCGCGCCCAGGCTGGCGTCGTGAGGGGCCTTGAGTTCGAGCACCATGATCGTGATGATGACGGCGATCACTCCGTCACTGAACGCGGTCAGCCGTTCCTTCTCCATTCCGCCTCCTTCCGGCCATCGGACCACACGCGGCATCACGGTGGGCCACGGAGACATGAGCTCCGCGGTGGAGGACCGGCTTGCGCCGTGAAGCGCCTTCTCTCGCTCCGTGGCCCTTCGTGGCCCTCCCTGTTTCTCCGTGTGATATTCTTGCTTGCTTTTCGGGAGCCCTGTTGCCGCCCGCCATCGGACCGCACGCGGCACCCCTGCCATGAGGATTGCCTTTCGTCCAGCGATGGCCTAGTGTCGGGTCATGTTCTGTGGCCTGCGCCTCGCTTGTCGGACTGCCCGCGCTGTTGCGCGTGGCGGCGCATGCCTGCTGGCCGTTGGCCTCCTCCTTCGACTTAGCCGCCCCTGAGCGCTCCGCCGGGTCGTTGAACGCCGGCTTCGCTCAGGGGAACCCCTGAGGCTAATGTCGTGCAATCAGTCCAAGGACCCGACCCAAAATGAGCATCGAACATCCCAGCTTCGGCAAGCTGGACGACGACCGCATCATCATCTTCGACACCACGCTGCGCGACGGCGAGCAGTCGCCCGGCTTCTCGATGAACCTCAACGAGAAGATCCGCATGGCCGAGGCGCTGACCGAGCTGGGCGTCGACGTGCTGGAGGCCGGCTTCGCCATCGCCTCGCCCGGCGACTTCGAAAGCGTCAAGGCGATCTCCGAAAGCATCGGCCAGCGCGACGACACCCCGGTGATCGCCAGCCTGGCGCGCGCCGGCAACATGGACGTGCTGCGCGCCGCCGAGGCGCTTCGCGCCGGCGAAGCGCCGGCGCATCCACATCGTCATCGCCACCAGCGCGCTGCACATGAAGTACAAGCTGCGGATGGAGCCCGACGAGGTGATCGCCGCGACCGTCGATTCCGTGACGCTCGCGCGCCAGCACGCCGATGACGTGGAGTGGTCGGCCGAGGACGCGACGCGCAGCGACATCGACTTCCTCTGCCGCTGTGCGGAGGCCGCGATCAGCGCCGGCGCCACCACGATCAACCTGCCCGACACCGTCGGCTATGCGCTGCCCGAGGACATGGAGCGCATGTTCACCGCGGTCCGCGAGCGCGTGCCGGGCATCGAGAAGGTGATCCTGTCCACCCACAACCACAACGACCTGGGCCTGGGCGTCGCCAACACGCTGGCGGCGATCCGCGCCGGCGCGCGGCAGGTGGAGTCCACCATCAACGGCATCGGCGAGCGCGCCGGCAACGCCAGCCTGGAAGAGATCGTGATGGCGATCCGCACCCGCCAGGACGCCATCCCGCGCAGCAACCATATCCAGACCACCAATCTGCTGCGCGTGTCGAAGCTGCTCGCCGCCATCACCGGCTTCGACGTGCAGCCGAACAAGGCGATCGTCGGGCGCAACGCCTTCGCGCACGAGGCCGGCATCCACCAGGACGGCGTGCTGAAACACGCCGGCACCTACGAGATCATGACCCCGGAAAGCGTCGGCTGGGCGAAGAACAGCCTGGTGCTGGGCAAGCACTCCGGCCGCGCCGCGTTCCGCGACAAGCTGAAGACGCTGGGCTACCAGATCGGCGACAACCAGCTCAACGACGCGTTCCGCCGCTTCAAGGACCTGGCCGACCGCAAGAAGGTGGTGTTCGACGACGACATCGTCGCCCTGGTGGATGACGAGGTGATGCGCGACCACGAGCGCATCCGGTTCGTGTCGCTGGACCTGCACGCCGGTTCGAAGAGCGCCGCCGCGGGCGGAGATGGAGCTGGAGGTGGATGGCGTGGTGAAGTCAGCCACCGCGAGCGGCGACGGCCCGGTGGACGCGACCTTCAAGGCGATCCAGCAGATCTTCCCGCACACCGCGAACCTCGTGCTGTTCTCGGTCGGCGCGGTGACCGAGGGCACCGACGCGCAGGCCAAGACCACGGTGCGGCTGGAGGAGAACGGCAAGATGGTCGACGGCCAGGGCGCCGACACCGACACCATCGTCGCCTCGGCGCGCGCCTATGTGCACGCGCTCAACAAGCTGCTGGTGAAGCGGGTACGCACGGAGCCGCAGGCGCTGTCCGCCTGATGTCTCAGTTGTAGTTGAAGTAGCGCCCACTGGACGGCATCGGGCCGATGCTCGGGCCGTAGCCGCCGCCCTGATCCGGGATGCCGGGATTGGTGATCGTGCTGTCGTCGCTGGCCGGGGCCAGCGGCGGCGGCGCCCCCGGCCCGGTGATTCCCAGAGAGGCGGGGGATCTGCCGCAAGCCGCCACGCTGAGTGCCGCAATCAAGATCAGCCTGTGCATCATGGTTCCCCCGGTCGCTTGCGTTGCTCGTTCTGCGGTGCCGGCGGTGCATTATGCACGACAGGCGGCGGCGCATGAAACTGCGGCGCCGGGTTTGGCGCAACGTGCATTGCCGGCGGCGGTGGCGCGTGCACGGCCACTGGCGGTGGTGGTGCGTGAACGACCACGGGCGGCGGTGGAGGTGCGTGGACGACCGGCGGCGGCGTGTGGATTACGGCAGGCGGCGGCGTATGCGCCACCACCGGCGGCGGTGCACGGACCACTGGCGGCGGCGCGGTCACAGGCGGCGCGTTATGCGTTGCCACGGGCGGCGGCATATGCAGGGCCGCCGGGGGCGTCGCCTGCTGCAAAGTCGCCGGCGGCGGCACATGTCCGAGCGGCGCCGTGTGCGTGATGGTCCCCGGCGTGTTGCTGCCTTCGATTGACCACCGGAGGCACGTGCGGGATTGCGCCCGGGGACACCGCAGTCGGCTCGCGGTGGATCGCCGGCGGCCCGACCTGACCCGGTGCCGGCGGGGTGCGCAGAGCCGGTGCTGCGATGAAGGGATGTGCGCCGGCCGCCGCGGGCACGGCGCCGGGTGACACCGGATTGTGCAGGATCGGCGGTGCCTGTCGGCCGGTGGCGACCGCTGGCGTGCCGCGGATCACCGGACCCGGCGAGACCGGACGTAGACCTGCGGTCGGTGGGGGCATGTGCAACTGCCGCGCCACCGCCGGAGTCACGCCGGCGGTCGTCGTCGTCGGCCGCAGCGGCTGCGCGCCGATGACCGGCCGCACCTGCGTGAGCTGCGCCGGATCCAGCGGCCGGAACGAACGCGCCACCGGACGTCGACGCGGTCATCGCACTTGTCGGCACGACAGTCACGGCTCGCCGATTGACGAAGTTGTTGAAGGCGACGTTGCGATTGATCGTGGTGAAGTTGGTCACGTGCGAGACGTTGACCTGGCGGAAGTAGCGGTCGCTCGCCCGGTACCACGGATGGTAAGCCTCGCGCGGCCCCAGCGGGCACCAGCCGATCCGGCCGGCGGCCAGCGCGGCGCCGATACCGACTCCCACCACAGCCCCGACGCCGAGGAATGTCACCAGCGCCGGCGCATAGACCGGCGCGGGGACGCCCGGCGCAGCACCCGGAACCCAGCCCCACCGCCCGCCGATGTCCACCCAGCGGCCGTAATGGAACGGCGCAAAGCCCCAGGGATCGCTGTCCACCCAGGTCCAGCCCCAGGGTGCGACATAGGCCCAGCTTCCCTCACGGTACGGAACCCAGTCCGGCGCGACCTGCGGATACCAGACCTGGCCATAGTCCGAACTGTCGGACCAGGAGCCGTATTGCGCGAGATCGTCGCCACCCGGCATCGCCGCCACAATCGCAGGCGGCGCCGCACCCTGCGGCGGCGGCGGCCGCTCGCTGTCCAGCATCGCGGTGAGAAACGCGTCGCGCTGCGCCGGTCCGACCTCGCCCTGGAATGTGTCGGTGCCAGTGACGCTCGCTGTCTGATTGGCCGCGACATCGAGCGAAACACCCGGGCCCTCGACGCGCGCGGCACCTTCGACCACAGTGACCGTCGTCGGGTTCTGGGTATCACCGGCCACCACGCCATAGCGGCCCGGCGCGGTGAATGTGACCAGGCCGCGCGGCGTCTGCACCGCGTAGGTCTCGCCCGGGGCGGCCGTGCGGACGTTAAGGTACAGCTCGCCCTGCGGAACGGTGGCCTGGAATGCGCTGTCGGTCAGGGTTCCGACGTCCAGTTCGGTGCCGGGCGCCATCGCAATGCGGCTGGCGGAAACCTCGATCACCGCGCGCGCGTTCGGTTCGGTCCAGAATGCATCGCCCTGCGTGACGGGATAGTTCAGCGTCGCCGGGCTCCATTGCTGGTCATCCTGCGGATGGAATGACACCGTGCCGCTGAGTTGGGCGAGCCGGCCGACGCGGGCAGGCGGATCTCCGCCCTGCTGCTGGTCCGGCACCCCGGCCTGCGGCGGTGGCGGCGGCGCGCCCTGCGCCAGAACCGGCTGCGGCAGCGCCTGCGCAACAAGCAGCGCGGCGATCGCCGCGGCCGAGGTCAGGCGGAACGGGCGATTCTGCGTACGCATGCGTGCAGTTCCTTCCAGACGAAGTCGGTTGCCGCGCCGCTATCCTCGCCCAACATGGCGAAATGACGACGGACACTGCAACCACCACGTGCGCCCCGGCGACACGCCCATCGTGAGTGGGGACTACGATGAGGAAGGCTGAGGGAACATGGCCGGGTAATCGACATCACATCGCCTCGGCCAAGCCACCAAAACGCCGCGAATGGATCCCAATGTCAGCGATAGGACGATCGGAGAAATAGCGATGTTCGGCTGGTTCCGACCGCGTGCCTTGCTGATGCTTGGAGCGCTTGCGCTAGGGACGTTGCTGGGTGGTTGCGTCTACGCGCCCTACCCCGGCTATGGCTACTACGGCGGCGGCTACTATGGCGGCTACTATGGCGGTCCGTACTATGGTGGCGGCGTCGTGGCGTACGGCGGCGGCTGGCGCGGCCGCGGCGGGGGCTGGCACGACTGGCACTGAGCTCACGCGATCTGTCACAGCCCCGCCTGCTCGAGTCTCAGGATCGCCCGCGCGCATGCCTGCGCGCGCGGCACCAGGCTGTCGATGCGCAGGAACTCGTCCGGGCTGTGCGCCTTGCCGCCGACCGGCCCGACCGCGCAGATCGTCGGCGTGCCGACGCCGGCGGTGAAGCCTGAAATCGGCGCAGCCGCCGGTGAACTCGCCGTCGGTCTTGAAGCCGGTCTCGGCGGCGGCCTGCACGTAGATCTCGAACAGCCGCTTCGCCGTCGGCGTCTGCACCAGCGGCAGGAACTCGCCGCGGATCGTCAGTTCCGCCTTCGTCCCCGGCACGTAGCTGCGCTCGATGATCGCGCCGATGCGCGCCATCGCATCGTCGCGATCCGGCGGCTCCACGTAGCGCAGGTCGATCTGGCCCTCCGCCCAGGGCGCCACCGTGTTGACGCTCTGCCCGCCGCTCACCAGGCCGACGTTCACCGTGATGCCGCGATCGAGGTCGGTCAGCGCGTGCAGCGCCTGCACCTTGCGCGCAAGCTCCTCGATCGCGCTGATCCCCTCGGTGAAGTTGCCGCCGGAATGCGCCGCCTTGCCGGTGACGCGGAATGCCGATGAACACGCCGCCCTTGCGCCCGGTCACCACGTTGCCCGACACGCGCCCCGGCTCCGAATTGAACACGACGCGGGCGCGCCGCGCCTCGGCCTCGATCACCGCGCGCCCTTCCGGGCTGCCGATCTCCTCGTCGCCGGTGAACAGGCCGAGCAGCGGCGCGGGCGAGCCGCCGAACTTCGCAAAGGCGGCGAGCACGAAACAGTTCATCACCAGCCCCGCCTTCATGTCGGCCACACCCGGGCCCGTAGGCGATGCCGTCGCGGATGGTGAACGGCCGGCGCGCGACCTCGCCATCGGGGAAGACGGTGTCGCGATGGCCCATCAGCACGATGTTGCCGCCGGCATTGCCCCGCGGCCCGTCCCACGGCACCGCGGCGCGCAGGCAATCGCCGTGCTTCTGCTGACGCAGCGTCTCCACCGGCATGTCGTGCGCGGCCATGAAGCGCTGCACCACCGCGCCGACCGCGTCGATGCCCGGCTTGTTGTAGCTGCCGCTGTCGATGTCGACCATTTCGCGCAGCAGCGCGACCATGGCGTCCTGCTGGGTGGCCAGCCAGGCGGTGATCTGGGGTTCGGTGGTCATGCGAATGGCCCTCTACGGCGACATACCAAGGATAGCTGCTAACACCTGCCTTACCTTGTTGAGAACAAGGCGGGGTGCAGGCTCGATGAAGGCGGCGCCGCGCGCCCGCCAGTCGACACTCTTGACCTGCTCGACCATGACGAAGCCTTGGGTCGTTGTACCCGACAGGGCTACCCGTGACCCGAAGGGTCGATCTGTACGCGTGACAGGACACGCTATGACCAGGCCGGTCGCGATGTTGAATTCCCGGTTCGTCAGGATCAGTCCTGGCCGGTTCTTGGCTTGCTCCCCACCAGCTTGCGGCTCGAAGTTGATCCAGGCCAGGTCACCGCGGTCAGGCAGATATTGGCTGCCGACCACCTACCAGACTTCTTTGCCGACAGGCTTACCCCAACCGATCTCTCCCGGCTGGTCGTCAGGGCCGAATCCCTTGATAACATCCTGGAGCGTCAGCCGTTTCGGCCGATGCGGCTCAACCACGAGCCGACCTTTTTCGACCTTGATGTCGACGTGCGACCCTTCACCCAGCCCAAGCTGCTCGAGCAGCGGCTTCGGCAATCGCAGCCCGATGCTGTTCCCCCAACGATGCAATGTGGCCGTCATGATCCCGTTCCTGGTCGCGTCGTCTATACAATAGATATCCGACCGTCCGGCGGCAAGCACCTCGCCACGGCATCACGGGGCGTGGCCTACACCGGCCTCTACGAGGTGCCCGGCATCCCAGAAAATCGCTGTCGCTCAACGGCACTTGGAACCCAGATCAGCGCGGTATCACAGCATATCTCGATGGTGGGATTGAACAGCGAGGGATCGTCCAACGTTCCGGCCAGAATGAGCGTGACATTATGCGTTGGATCGATGTTGATAATTCCTGATCCTCAATTTGGGCAAAAAGCAACGGCGCACGGGCCGCCGGCCAGGCTCATTGACGTGTCCCCGTGGCAGGCGAAGCGAAGCAATCCCCAGCGCGTTACACCCGGTCGCCGGCAAATGCATACAGGCAGCCCTGGCCGTTGATGGTTCCCTCGATATGGCTGCCGCTGACGTGCCCCGATATGGTTCCGCTGGTCACCTGACCGGAGAATGAGCCATCCTGCGCCAGGGCTGCCGGGAAGCTCCCGGTCATATTGCCGGGCGCATTGGGGTGCGGCACCGCGTAACTGAACTCGCCATCCGACACGGTAATGACCGGCTGCCCCGGAGTGTCGCACCAGTTCGTTCCCTGGGCTCCTTCAGCTACACCGGTCACCCGGATCGTGTTGCTGTATGTTCCGTCGAACGCTGTCACGCGCGCCGTCGGCGTGTCGCTGTGCATGGTTCCCATCGGGCCGGCACAGCCGGCAATCGTCAGCAAGACGACCATCGCGCAGCGCCTGACCTGGACCATCTCGGCGATTTTCGGCGGGCAATCGGTCCAGTCGGTGTTCGCCATGTGGTTCATCTGCCGGTTCACTCATTCTCGCGTGCGCGAGTTTGGCCACTTGGACAGCCGTTGCAATAGCTGATCGCATCGGCGCCTGTATCGAATCCTCGCCGCATGCTGAAGGCGGGTAGCCAGCCAATGCGCGGACGCACAGGCTCAGTTTCGTGGAACTCCGGTCGGTTCTCGCCTGCGGCGTTCCCTGTCGTAGCGTTGCCGCAACTGGATGGGCGGCGCGCCACAAATCGACGCTGTTGCGGCGCACCATTTCGTTCTGCGGCCATGGCAGATCAGGAGACTTCCTCCTTGCCGGCAGCTCATGCTACCAATGGGTAGTTGATGTCGTGCACCTAGGGAGGAACGCCATGAATGCACCGGTGGATCTCGACCACAGGTCACTCGCGTACTCGATGCCGCTCGACAAAATCGATGTGAGCGATCCGCGGCTTTATTACGACGACGTCTGGCAGCCGTATTTCGAACGGCTGCGCCGCGAGGACCCGGTGCACCACACGCCGGAAAGCCCCTACGGCCCCTATTGGGCCGTGACCAAGTACCGCGACATCGTGCAGGTCGAAGTGAACCACAAGGTGTTCTCGTCGTCCGACGAGGTCGGCGGCATCATGATCAACGATGCGCCGAAGGGCATGGAGCGCACCAGCTTCATCCGCATGGACCCGCCGGAACACGACGAGCAGCGCCGCGAGGTCAGCTCGACGGTCAATCCGATCACGCTGGCGAAGATGGAGAGCCTGATCCGCGAGCGCACCAACATGGTGCTGGACGGCCTGCCGCGCGGCGAGACGTTCAACTGGGTGGAGCGCGTCTCGATCGAGCTGACGTCGATGATGCTGGCGACGCTGTTCGACTATCCGATCGATCAGAAGGCGAAGCTGATCCGCTGGTCCGACACGTTCATCTGCGACATCAACGCACCCGACGCGCCGGTGCACTCCGAGGAGGAGCGCTTCGCCGAACAGATGCGCTTCGCCGAGCACATGAACGAGATCTGGGAAGAGCGGGCGAAAAAGCCGAAGAGCTTCGACGTGATCTCGATCATGGCGCACGGCGAGGCGACCGGCAAAATGACGCTGCGCCAGCGCATGGGCATCCTGATCCTGTTCCTGGTCGGCGGCAACGACACGACGCGCAATTCGATGTCGGGCGGCCTGCTGGGCCTCAGCCGCTTCCCCGAGCAGTTCGCGAAGCTGCGCGCGAACCCCGAGCTGGTCACCAGCGCGGTCTCCGAGATCGTGCGCTGGCAGACGCCGGTGATCCACATGCGCCGCACCGCGCTGGAGGACGCCGAGATCGGCGGCAAGCCGATCAAGGCCGGCGACAAGGTGGTGGTCTGGTACATCTCCGGCAACCGCGACGAGGAGCAGATCGAGCGGGCCGACGAATTCATCGTCGATCGCAAGCGGCCCGCGCGAGCACATGTCATTCGGCTTCGGCATCCACCGCTGCCTCGGCAACCGCCTGGCCGAACTGCAGTTGCGCATCCTGTGGGAGGAGGTCCTGCGCCGCGACCTTCAGATCGAGGTCGTGGACAAGCCGGTCTACGCGTACTCCAACTTCCTGCACGCGATCCGTTCGCTGCCGGTCCGCATCGCGCTGAGATGCCCTCCCCCTCCCCTAGCGGGAGGGGGCCGGAGGGGCCGTGCCGTCCGCCTACGAATGCAGCAGCGAGCGGTCCTGCACCGTGGTGTCCTGCCCCACCACCGGATCGGCGATCGCCGCCTCCAGGCTGGTGGCGCCCTTCCACTCCTCCGCCGGACGCACCTTGCCGTCGCTGCCGACCTGGTCGATGTCCCAGTAGATCTCCAGGTTGTGGCCGTCCGGATCGGTGAACTCGATGGCAAGTTGGCAGCCGGCGCGGCGGCGGCCCTCGAAGTGGATCGGCACGTCGTGCCTGCGCAGGTGCTCGCGCGCCCGCAGCACCTCGTCCAGCGTGGAGACCTCGAACGCCATGTGGTGGAACGCGCCGTGCGCCGGCTGGCCCTCGGGCAGCTTGAACAGCGCCACGCCGTGGTGGTCGGCGGAGCAGCGCAGGAACACCGTGCCGCCCGGCATCATGTTGCTGTCGTAGGCGTCGGAAACGCTGAAGCCCATCACCTCGATGTAGAACTTCGCCGAGGCGAACGGGTCCTTCACGTACAGCGCGACGTGGCCGATCTTGTTGCAGCGGAACGGCATGCCCTGCGGGCGATGCATCTTGCTGACTGCCTGGGCGTCCATGGTTGCACCTGTCTGGTTGGCGGTTCGTCAGGTGCCCAGGTTATGCGGTTCGGCAGCTCCGTGGAAGCGGGCAAGCAGCCCCCCCGACGAGTTTCCCTCCCGACGCCAGGAAGGCTCCGGCCGCAGACTGTGCGCGTGACTCCTGCGCCGGTCACGCGGCGCCGATCGCCTCCTCGCGCGCAACCGGCGCAGGCACGCGGGCCAGGCCGAGATGGTCGCGCAGGGTCGTGCCCTCGTAGTCGCGGCGGAACAGGCCGCGGCGCTGCAACTCCGGCACGACGCGATCGGTGAAATCGCTGAACGCGCCGGGGAACCAGGCCGGCAGGATGTTGAACCCATCGGCCGCGCGCTCGACGAACCATTCCTCCAGCGTGTCGGCGATCCCGCTTGGCGTGCCGCACACCACCCAGTGGCCGCGCGCCGCCGCGGTCAGATTGTACAGATCGCGCAACGTCATGTTCTCGCGCCGCGCCATCTCGTAGAGCACGGCGGGGAACGTCTGGCTGTTCAGCGCCGCCGGCGGCGGCGGCACCGGCCCGTCGAGCGGATGGCCCGACACGTCATAGCCGATCCGGCTGGCGACCAGCGTCGCGGCATTGGTCGGGCGTGATCCAGCTTTGCAGCTTCGCCAGGATCTCGCGCGCCTCGGCATCGCTGTCGCCGATGATCGGCATCACGCCGGGCAGCACGGCAAGTTCGTCCGGGTCGCGGCCGTATTTCGCCATGCGGCCCTTGAGGTCGGCATAGGCGGCCTTGGCCGGCCCCAGCTCCTGCACGACCGAGAACACCACGTCCGCGGTGCGCGCCGCCAGCTCCAGTCCCGAGGGCGAGCCGCCGGCCTGGATGATCACCGGATGCCCCTGCGGGCAGCGCGCCATGTTGATCGGGCCCCGCACCTTGAAGAACCGGCCCTTGTGGTTGAGCGGGCGCACCTTCCCGGCATCGATGTACTGGCCGGTGGCCTTGTCGGCGACGATCGCGCCGTCGTCCCAGCAATCCCACAGCCCGCGCACGACATCGACGAATTCGTTGGCGCGCGCGTAGCGCAGCTCGTGCTCGATGTGCTCGTCCAGATTGAAGTTGAGCGCCGCCTTGGCGTTGGAGCTGGTGACGACGTTCCACGCGGCACGCCCGCCGCTGATGTGGTCGATCGAGCCGAACATGCCGGGCGACGTTGAACGGCTCGGAGAAGCTGGTGGAGACCGTGGCGCCGAGCCCGACATGCGTGGTGCAGCCGGCGAGCGCGGTGATCAGGCGTGGTCGGCTCGAAGCGGCACATGAACGACGGATGGTCGGTGGGATCCATCGACATCGAGTTCGGAGATGAACAGCAGGTCGAATTTCCCGCGCTCGGCGATGCGGGCGATCTCCTGCATCGCCGGCAGTTCCATGTGGCGAGGTGAAGGCGCCCTCGTAGCGCCAGCCGGCGCTGTGATTGCCGGTGCCGAGGACGAAAACGCCCAGATGCATCCGGCGGCTGGCGGCGGTCATGGTGCTTGGGCCTCCTGCTGGCAGCGACAATGTGCGACTGCCGATGGTGCCCGCATATCGCCCGAGGGGAAAGAGCACCGGCCTCGGTCTGTCGCCACAGAGTCGGTTGGACAAATCTGCGCCAACTGGGCGGCACATCGAAGGCCATTCACTTAACCTGGCGGCGACCGCTCCCCACGTGGATGGCGAGTTTGATCCCCCGAGCGACCAGGAGGCCCCCAATGCCAGCGGCAATCACCGGCGATAGCGGAACGTTCCCAGTTGCCGTGCAACTGACCGTGAACGGGACGCAGCACGCGCTGAGCCTCGATCCGCGCTCCTCGCTGCTGGACGTCCTGCGCGAACATCTCGATCTGACCGGGACGAAAAAGGGCTGCGATCACGGCCAGTGCGGCGCCTGCACCGTCCTGATCGAAGGACGCCGCGTCAATTCATGCCTGATATTGGCGGTCATGAAGGATGGCGCAGACGTCACGACGATCGAGGGCCTGGCAGAGGACGGCGCGCTGCATCCGCTTCAGCAGGCGTTCATCGATCATGACGCGTTTCAGTGCGGCTACTGTACGCCGGGTCAGATCTGTTCAGCCGCGGGACTGATCGCCGAAGGAAGGGCAAAGACCGCAGACGAGATCCGCGAACTGATGAGCGGCAATATCTGCCGCTGCGGCGCGTATCCCAACATCGTCGCGGCCATCCAGCAGGCGATGAGGCAGTCATGATCGACTTCCAGTACGCGCGCGCCGCCAACGTTGCGGAGGCGCTCCGCGAGATCGCCGGCAATCCGGCGGCGAAGTTCATCGCAGGCGGCACCAATCTCGTCGACCTGATGAAAATGGACGTCGAACGCCCGGCAAAACTGATCGACATCTCCAGGCTTCCGCTGAACCGGGTCGAGGAAACGCCGAGTGGCGGTCTGCTCATCGGCGCGCTCGTGCCGAATTCCGATCTCGCCTGGCACCCGCTGGTGGAGCAACGCTATCCGGTGCTGTCGAGCGCGATCCTCGCGGGTGCCTCGCAGCAACTGCGCAACATGGCGTCGACCGGCGGCAATCTCCTGCAACGCACGCGTTGTGCCTACTTCTACGATACGGCGACACCTTGCAACAAACGGCAGCCGGGCAGCGGCTGTTCCGCCATCGGCGGCATCAACCGGATACACGCCATCTTCGGCACCAGCGACGCCTGCATCGCGACCCACCCGTCGGACATGTGCGTGGCACTCGCGATGCTGGAGGCGAACGTTCATGTGGCGGGCCACTCCGGCGAACGCGTCATCGCTTTCGCAGATTTTCATCGGCTGCCCGGCGATACGCCGCAACGTGATACGAACCTCAATCCGGACGAGGTCATTACCGCGGTGGAGCTGCCGCCGCGCGGGTTCACGGCCAATCATAGCTATCTCAAGATCCGCGACCGGCTCTCCTACGCGTTCGCTCTCGTGTCCGTCGCGATCGGGCTGGAGCTCGATGGCGACACGATCACCGACGCGCGCCTCGCACTCGGCGGCGTCGCGCACAAGCCCTGGCGCGACACCCGGGTCGAGGCGGCACTTCGCGGGCAGTCCGCCAGCCAGGCGAACTTCGCGCGAGCTGCGGATCTCATGCTCAGTGATGCCAAGGGCTTCGAGCACAACGCGTTCAAGGTCGATCTCGCGCGCCGATGCATCGTCAGAGCGCTCTCGCAGGCGGCGCACGGTACCCCTCAGTCGCAGTCAAGCAAGAAGATCAGGTGAGCGGACCCATGGCACCCTATATCGGCAGCCCCACATCCCGCGTTGACGGCCGCGCGAAGGTCACCGGTGCGGCGAAATACGCCGGCGAGTTCAATTCGCCGGACCTCGCCCATGCCAGCATCGTGGCGTCGACCATCGCGAAGGGTCGCATCCTTCGCATCGATGCCAGCGAGGCCTTGCGCATCGCGGGCGTGCTCGAAGTGCTCACGCACGAGAATCGTCCGCAGATGGCGGACACCGATGAAGGCTATCATGACGATGTGGCGCCGGGAGGCTCGCCGTTCCGGCCGCTGTACGACGGCAACATCCTGTTCAGTGGTCAGCCGATAGCCGTCGTGGTCGCCGAACGATCGGAGATCGCGCGTTTCGCGGCATCCCTCGTGCGCGTGGAATACGCGCAGGAAGCTCACGTGACGGAACTCGACCGCGAGCGCGACAACGCCTTTGCGCTGTCCGATGAGGAATTCGCGCTGACCCCCTCAAAGCCGCGCGGCGACGCCGCGAGGGCGCTCGCCTCGGCCGACGCTCGCCACGAGGGCGAATACCGCATCGCGATCGAGCATCACAATCCGATGGAGCTGTACGCCTCCACCGTGATCTGGCACGACGGAGGCAAGCTGACGGTCTATGACAAGACGCAAGGCGTGCAGAATGTCCAGCGCTACCTATGCGGCGTCTTCCAGATCAATCCCGACGATCTTCGCGTGGTCTCGCCCTTCGTTGGCGGCGCCTTCGGCAGCGGCCTGCGTCCCCAATACAATGTGGTGCTCGCGGTCCTCGCGGCGCGCGCCCTGAAGCGCTCGGTTCGCCTTGTGCTGACACGCCCGCAGATGTACTCGCTCGGCTATCGCCCCGACAGCATCGAGCAGGTGGCGCTAGGCGCGAAAACCGATGGCGCGCTGATGCGATAACGCACGAGGCGATCGCGATGACCTCGCGATACGAGGCATTCGCCCGGAAGGACACGATCTGGTCAGCGGCGCTCTACAAATGCGCGAACACGCGATACGCACACAGGCTGGCGCGGCTCGACGTGAGCACGCCGTGCGATATGCGCGCGCCAGGCGCAGCGAGCGGCGTCTACGCGCTCGAAAGCGCGATGGATGAGCTTGCCGTCGCGCTCAGATCTTGACCCGCTGGAGCTGCGCTATCGCAACTACTCGGATCGCGACCAGAACGCCGATGCCCCGTTCACCAGCAAGGCTTTGCGCGAGTGCTATCGTCGCGGCGCGGCTGCATTCGGCTGGGAGCGGCGCAGCAAGCAGCCGCGGTCCATGCACGACGGGACGGAGCTGGTCGGTTGGGGCATGGCGACGGGGATCTGGGAGGCGTTGGACATTACCATCACCGCGCGCGTCGTGCTGACCGCCAATGGCCACGCCGAGGTCGCCTGCGCGACCTCCGACATCGGCACCGGCACCTATACCATCATGACGCAGGTCGCGGCGGATATGCTCGGACTGCCGCTCGAGAACGTCAGCGCCAGGCTTGGCAATTCGACGCTGCCGCAATCGCCGGTGGAGGGCGGGTCATGGACGGCGTCCTCGGTCTCGCATGCCATCGCCGCGACGTGCGAGGAAGTCCGGACGGAGTTGCTGCGCCTAGCAAAGACGCTGCCGGATTCGCCGCTTGCGGAGTCTGGGCCGCAGAACGTCGTGCTTGAGCAAGGCAGGATCGTCAGCCGACAGGACGCGAGCCGCTTCGTGACGATCTCGGACGCCATGCGGCAGGGATCGGTGGATCGGATCGAACGGCAACGGACAGCCGATCCAAAGGACGACGGCTACGCCCGCAACACGCATTCGGCGGTCTTCGCCGAAGTGAAGGTCGACGAGCACCTCGGCGTCATTCGCGTCACCCGCATCGTGAGTGCGGTCGCCGCCGGCCGCATCCTCAACACAAAGACCGCGCGCAGCCAGGTGCTGGGCAGTGTGGTGATGGGCATCGGCATGGCTTTGCATGAGGAAACCGTGGTCGACCACAGGTTCGGCCGCATCATGAATGCCAATTTCGCGGAATACCACGTGCCGGTGAACGCCGACGTGCACGACATCGAGGTGATCTTCGTCGACGAGCCGGATGCGATCATCAATCCACTCGGCATCAAGGGAGTGGGCGAGATCGGCATCGTGGGTACCGCGGCTGCGATCGCCAATGCGATCTACCACGCGACCGGCAAGCGCGTGCGTGACCTGCCCATCACATTGGACAAGCTGCAAAGGTGACCGTCACGAATGCAGGATATTCTTATGGACCTTGCCATCCTTCATTATGATGACGAAATTCGTCGCCGGGTCCTCTATGAGTTGCACCTTCTCGAGGGGATTGCCGTCGACGAGGATCAGATCAGCAAGCGCGCCCTCTTCCAGGACGCCCAGTTTCCCGGGATAGGGATTGCGTGGACCGGCAAGGCTGAGCAGTTCCGCATTGGCGGCGGTTGCCATTTTCAGGATCTCGGATGCGGTGTACCAACGGCTCAAATGCGTCAGCATCGCACCCTGTCGCATTGCGACGGTCCCAGAGAACAGCAGGTCTGAGCCGAATGCTGTCTTGATATGGTATTTCTTCGCGAGTTCATATGCCGTCTCTGTGCCAGCAATTACCTGCAGCTGCTTGGCCCGGCTTTCGCCTGTCAATGTTACCGAATCACCTTCCCCAACGAACGGTTGAATGCTCAGCCATACGCCCCTGTCCGCTATCAGCCTGGCGGTCGTTTCGTCCATCAAATGGCCGTGCTCGATGCATGCAACTCCCGCAGCAATCGCACGCTGAATCGCAGCAGGCACATAGGCATGGACCGTGACATAGGTGCCCCAGTCTTGGGCCGCTTCGACGCCAGCGCGCAACTCGGGTTGCGTAAAGGTCAGCGCATCGAGCGGGCTGCGCGGTGTCGACACTCCACCGCTTCCAACGAGCTTGATCTGCGACGCGCGCTGCAAGAGTTGCTCGCGCACGCGCAGCCGGACCTCGTCCGGACTGTCGGCAACGATGCTGCTGCCGGACATCTCCACACCGGCAGGCTTGCCCGCGACACTGGGCAGTTCCGACACCGGACGCATGTCACCGTGACCACCGGTCGCCGTTATCATCGCACCTGACGGGTAAATGCGCGGGCCCGGCAATAGGCCCTCGTCGATGGCCTGCTGCAACGCGAAGGCAGGACCGCCAACATCCCGGACCGTGGTGAACCCGCGCATCAGCGTTCGCTCAGCCTCCGCGGCAGCGGCAAGAAAAATGTAGCCGACATCCGCGGTCATCATCGTCTGGAGCGGTAAAGCCGCAAACATCGAATGCCAGTGCGCGTCGATCAGGCCTGGCATCATCACTCGGCCACCACAGTCGATGACCTGTGCGCCATCCGGCGCCGCAGGGTTGCCATTCGCCACAGCCTTGATCCGATTGCCCTCAACGAGCACACGGAGCCCGTCGCGCAACGCGCTGGCCTTGCCGTCGAACAGCCGCAAATTCGTAAACAGGATCGGCCGCGTCGACTGCGCGCCCGCAGGCCGAGACAGGCTGAGCGATCCAATCGAGGCGGCCATGCCCGCAACAAAGCCGCGTCGCGAAAGATCGGCGCCGATCCGACGCGACAGGGATCGGATTTCCGGCCTGTGGCAGAGACAGCCTACGTGACTTGCCAAAGCTGCGGTGTCGCCTGATGTGCATGAAAACATGGCAAGCGATCTCCAAGTGTCAGGGCCGCAAGGCAGCCGATGTCAGTGTGACATGGGGCTGGCGAACACCGCCACGAAGCGTTTCAACCCCGCCCATTGCTGGCGGAAATACGAGCCGCTCGCCAGCGCCTCCTCGCCCGTCGGATCGCCGGTCGCCACGTAGTCGCGGCCGAAGTCGGCGGTGCCGAACAGCATGTCCCACCACGGCAGCACCGCGCCGTAGTTGCAGCTTCGCTGCCCCGCCGCGAGCAGCCCGTGATGCGCGCGATGGAACCGCGGCGAGATCAGCAGCCGCTCGCCCAGCCACCCGAACGACACCCGCGCATTGGCGTGCGACAGGCTTTCCAGGAACCGCAGCACCAGCACCAGCAGCGGGAACTGCAGCGGCGGCACGCCGATCGCCAGCGCGATCACGCCGAACCACAGCGCGCCGATCAGGTCGTCCAGCACGTGGTTGCGGTCATCCGACCAGAACGTCATCTGCCGCTGCGCGTGATGCAGCGAATGCAGCGCCCACCACCAGCCGAACCGGTGCGACAGCCGATGCCGCCAGTAGTCGGCGCAGTCCAGGATGATCGCGTACAGCACGAAGGTCAGGACCGGCTGGCCCAGCAGGAACGGCATCAGCCGCTCCAGCGTCGGCGGCACGAAGCCGTGGTCGGTCAGGAACCCGTTCAGCGCCACCTGCGCGCGGTAGAACAGCACGAAGGTGAACAGCGGCAGCACGCCGACGCGCGAGATGATCGTGTAGAGCACATCCACCGTCACCGCGCGCGCGTCGGGCCAGCGCTCCACCGGACGCCAGCGCTCCAGCGGCACGCAGACCGCGTAGGTGATCGCCACCTGGCAGGCGCCGTACACCGCGAACAGCGCCCAGCCGTACGAGCACGTCCTCCCACTGCATCATGCCCGTCGCGTAGAGCAGCGGGATCAGCAGATGCTCCTGCAGCCAGCCGGCGGCGAGGTCGAACGGATCGCCCATGGCTCAGCGCGCCGCGACACTCGGCTGTGCGCTGCCCTTCGGATTGAGGAACAGGCCGTGCGGCGAGCGGCCGACCTCGATGGTCTGGTACTCGCCGCTCTTCGGATCGAGCACCGCCACCTTCTCGGCGAAGCGCCGCGTGATCCACAGCCTGCCGTCGGGCGCGAACGCAATGTCGTCCGGGCCGCCGGGGATCGCGTAGCTGCGGATCGGCTTCAGCGTCGCCGCATCGAGCGACGTCGTGGTGCCGCCGACGCGGTTGTTCACCCAGATGATCTTGCGGTCGGGCGACAGGAACAGGTTGTGCGCGCCCTTGCCGGTGTGGATGCGTTCGATCACGCGGCCGTCCGCCGGATCGACCACCGCGACATAATCGGTGCCCATGTCGGCCACCAGCACGCGGCCGTCGTGCCACAGCACGCCGGCCGGCGTCTTGCCGACCTTCTCCTTCCACAGGATCGCCAGCCGGTTCAGGTCGATCGCCACCAGGCTGTCGGTGCCTTGCAGGCTGACGAACACCCGCGAGGAATCCGGCGCGTAGTCCAGATGGCTCGGCATCGAGGCGATCGGGAAGCGCTTCAGCAACTGCATGGAGGCGGCGTCGTAGACATCGACCTGATTGCGCGCGAGGCCGTTCACCACGAGGAATTTGCCGTTCGGACTGAACGCCAACTGGTAGGGATCGGCGATCGGCATGCGCTTCTGCAGCGCCGCGGTCGCGGGATCGAGGAACAGCATCTCGTTGCCGACGGTGTCGCCGACCAGCAGGCTCCTGCCGTCGGGGCTGAGCGCCACGTGATGCGGCTCGCGCAGCACCGGAATGCGGCGGACCTCCTTCTCCGACGACATGTCGATCAGGCTGATCGACGCGCCGCCCGAGTTGACCACGAAGGCCAGGCCGGAGGCGGCGGCCGGCAGCGCGGCGATGCTCAGCAGCGCCAACAGGCAAAGGACGAAACGGCTCAATCGCATGCGACGCGGCTCCGGCGGTGACTGGCGCGTGCGTACGCCACCTCACCCGTGTGCAGCAAGCGTCTCGCGCGCAAATACCCCGGTCGCGAAGGTGAAGAACACGCAGGCGGTCGTCGCGATCAGCACGTTGTCCGTGTAGGCGTGCGCCGCGAACGCGACGAACGCCAGGCGCATGATCACCTTGTCGGTGCGGCACAGGCGCCGCGTGCGCTGCACGACCCAGAGAACGAACAGCACGATCAGCAGTCCGCGGCCAAGCTGGCCGCCCTCGACCAGCATGCGGAGATACTCGTTGTGCGCCGCCCAGCTCTGGATCATCCGCGCCAGCTCGCTGTCCGGCGGGATGATGGCATTGCCCGCGCCCACCCCCCAGCCGAACCATGGCGCCGCCGCGGCGGCCTGCTCGAACGGCGGCCACAGCAGGTCCCGGCCGCTGAGGTCGCCAGGATCGCTGCTCAGCACATTGAACAGCCGCACCATCGGCAGGTCCTGCGCCAGCCACCACCAGCAACGGCAGCAGGCAGGCGGCCGGCCAGCATCGGCAGGATGCGGCGTCGGCGCGGGAACGCGCTGGATCGCAGGAAGCCGAGGGCCAGCGCCGGTCACGGCGATCGCGTAGGCGAGCGGCGCCCGCGCGCCGGTCAGCACCAGGATCAGGAAATTCGCCGCGAGCAGCAGCAGCCAGCGCGACCTGCCGTCGCGGTAAAGCTCGATCAGGCAGGCATAGATCGCGGCGAGGCAGAAGCCGGCGAGGAAGGCCGGATGGCCCAGCCCGGCCAGGCGCTCGCCGCCGCTGTCGAAGAACACCGGACGCAGCCCGGCAAGATCCAGCGCCGCGCCACCGGCCACCGACACCAGCGGAACCCAGACGGTGGTGCGCACCATCGCCCTGCCCCAGCCGGGCGGACACCCGGCTGAACGCGAAGGCGAAGGGCGCGACCGATCCCAGCAGCGAACGCAGACTGCCGGCCGGCGTCAGGCCAGGGTGCAGCCCGATACGCCAGGCCGGCCGCGAACATCGCCATGAAGGCCAGGGCCGGATTGAACACGTCCGGCATAGAGGCCGTAGCGGACGACGCACAGCAGGGCGAGGCCAAGCTCCGCCGACTTGACCGCGGCTATCGTGCTCTCGAACGCCGCCGGGCCGACGATGTCGGCCAGCGTCATCTCGAGCGTGGCGCCGGCGAGCAGCAGCCAGACGACGCAGAAGGCGATCGTGTGGCGGAATGCCAGCGATGCCGATCGCGGCGGCAGCGACGATCGCCAGCGGCAGCCAGAACCAGGACGGCAGCGAGCAGCGCACCGGCAGCGGCGCTCGCGAAGGCGCCGCAGATGGCCAGCAGCACCGGAAGGCTCCAGTCGGCCTGGGCGGCCCAGGGCGTCTGCAGCGGATCCGCGGCATGCGCCGCATGGCAGCACGAAATCCTTACCGAACCGCTTTTTCTCGCCGCCGGATCGGCTAGGCTCGCGGCAACAGCGGGGGAAACGGGCGATGAGCGAATTGCGGGTGGTGGCGACGGGGCTGTGCTTCCCGGAGGGGCCGGTGGCGATGCGCGACGGCTCGGTCGTGCTGGTGGAGATCGAGCGCCAGACCGTCAGCCGCGTGCTGCCGGACGGCACGCGTGCAGGTGATCGCGCACACCGGCGGCGGCCCGAACGGCCTGGCGGTGGGGCCGGACGGCGCGTTCTATGTCTGCAACAATGGCGGCTTCGCCTGGCGGCTGGAGGAGAACCTGTTCCGCCCCGCCATGGTGTCGTCCGACTACGTCGGCGGCCGCATCGAGCGCGTCGATCCGCGAACCGGCGCGGTGCGGTGTGCTGTACGACCGCTGCGGCGCCAACAAGCTGAACGGGCCGAACGACATCGTGTTCGACACGCATGGCGGGTTCTATTTCACCGATCTCGGCAAGACCCGCGCGCGCGACCGCGACCATGGCGTGATCTACTACGCGCTGGCGGACGGCTCGAAGATCGTCGAGGTCGCGCATCCCGCCCTGACGCCGAACGGCATCGGCCTGTCGCCGGATGGCAGGGTGCTCTACGTCGCCGAGACCGAGCCGGCGCGGCTCTGGGCGTTCGACATCACCGGGCCGGGTGTGGTGAGCAAGCAGGGCTGGCCGTCGCCGCATGGCGGCCGGCTGGTCATCGGGTCTCGGCGGGTTCCAGCGCTTCGACAGCCTGGCGGTCGACGCCGCCGGCAACATCTGCGTCGCAACCCTGATCACCGGCTGCATCAGCGTGATCGCGCCGGATGGGCGGCTGGTGCGGCAGGTGTCGATGCCGGACCCGGTCACCACCAACATCTGCTTCGGCGGCCCGGACCTGCGCACCGCCTACGTCACGCTGTCAGGCACCGGGCAGCTTGTCGCGATGGACTGGCCCGAGGCGGGGTTGCGCTTGGCCTATGAGGGCTGAACGGGTTGGTTCCAGTGCCCGCTCAGCGCACGTGTCTGGCCGCTGCTTCACGAGGCGCGCTGTTAGCGCGGCTGGAGGATGGCTAGGGAGCCCTTGTCGAATGTCGCGTCTCCTTTTCGATCGTCGAAGTCCCTGACGATGCTGGCAAACTCGACTTATTAGCGACTGAATGTGCCGCCCCTGTCGCTCCGCCGAGGCCACCGAGCTCGATATTCTTGTTAAGGAGCGGAGCGGCGGTCAGGATAGCGCGCCGTCGCGGGGGCATGCATCATGACTTGCCATCCCGATAAGCCGTGTCCGTCCACCATAGCCCAACTCGCCGGTGAGCGCTTTCGCTGGTGGTGCTGTTCCAGCCTGTTGGCCGCTGCCCTGATGTTCTTGCTCATAACCGTCAGCGCGATGCCCGCGCTGGCTGATGGCGGGGGAACTGTCACCAATTCGGTAACAATCATGGGGAAGGCTGGCAATTTCGGCGGCGGCCCCGGCGGCCCGGGCCTCTTGTTTGTTGAGAACGGAACGACCTTCATCAATTTCGGAACGGTGATCGGCGGCATCGGCGGCGACGCCTACAGCAGCAATGGCGGCATTGGAGGGGACGGTGGCACCGGTATAGAGTTCAACGGGAGCGGGATAACCTTTATCAATCCAGGCACGGTGACCGGCGGCTCCGGCGGCTCAGTCAGTGGCCTCGGCGGCCCGGGCGTGTCATTTACCGGGCCGGGGGCGAGCTTCCTCAATTCGGGTGCGGTGAGCGGAGGCGCTGGCGGCCCTCCAAGCTTCGGCAGGAGCGGCGGCGGCGGCGGCCCCGGCGCGTCATTCAGCGGAAGTGGGGCGACCTTCACCAACTCCGGGACCGTCACCGGCGGCGTCGGCTTCGGCGGCATAGTAAACATCCCGCATGGCAGTGATGGCGGCGTTGGCGGTCCTGGCGTGGTGTCCAGTGCGAACGGGGCGACATTCACCAATTCCGGGACTGTCAGCGGCGGTGCCGGCGGCCTCGGTGTCACCGGCGGCGGCGGCGGTGCGGGTATGTCATTCACCGCGGGCGGGGCGACACTCAGCAATTCCGGAATGGTCAGCGGCGGGGCGGGCGGCAGAGGCGATTTTGGTCTCGGTGGCGGCGGCGGCACCGGTGCGTCATTTACCGGGAGCGAGGCAACATTTACCAATTCGGGGACGGTCAACGGTGGCGCAGGCGGCAGCGGTTTCCGGTCCGGGGGCGCCGGCGGCGCTGGTATAGTCGGCACCGGCCTTACGGTCATCAACAGCGGTGTCATCAGCGGCGGCCTATCTGCCTCCGGGCTTCGGGCCAATGCAATCACCTTCACTGGCGGGACCAACATCCTCGAACTGCGGGCCGGCTCCGCCATCATGGGCAACGTCGTTGCCTTCAGTGCCGCCGACACGCTGAGGCTGGGTGGAACCAACGACGCAAGCATCGATGTCACGCAGATAGGTGCCCAGTATCAAGGCTTCGGATTGTTTCAGAAGACCGGGTCCAGCACATGGGTGCTCACCGGAGCGAACGCGACTGCGATGCCCTGGACGCTGAGTGGCGGAACGCTACAGGTCAACGCCAATATGGCGAGTTCCACCATCACGGTGAACGCGGGCGGCACACTTGGCGGCATCGGCACGGTGGGCTCGGTGAATGTCAACGGGGGCGGCACCCTTGCTCCCGGGCAAGGAGCCGGCCTCGGCACGATGGCCATCGCCGGCAATCTGACGTTCCAGCCCGGTGCCGTTTATGTCGTGCAGGTCCATCCCTCGGCCATGTCGACAGCCAATGTGACCGCGGCTGGCACCGCCGCCCTGGCTGGCACCATAGAGGCAACGTTCCCGGCGGGAAGCGTGTCGCGCAGTAACACGATACTGCAAGCGGCCGGATTTGGCGGCACCAGGTTTGACGGGCTGCAGTTCAGCGATCTTCCCATCGGATTTGGCGCCAGCCTGGATTACACCACGACCGATGTGATCCTGGCCATGACGGCGACGCTGGGGACGAGGACGGGGCAGTTGAGCGGCAACCAGCAGCAGGTCGCGGCCGCTCTCAACGATTTCTTCAACGCCGGTGGTGTGCTGACGCCGAACTTTGTCAGCCTATTCGGGCTCACTGGCAGCGACCTCAACGCCGCGCTTACCCACCTGTCTGGCGAGGCAGCCACCGGCGCCGAGCAAGGCGCCTTCCAACTCATGACCGAGTTCCTCACTCTCATGCTCGACCCCTTCGTCGACGATCGCACCGGCATCGTCGTGGGCCTCGCGCCCGACAGCGCTACATCATCATTCCAGCTCGCCTCTGCGGACGCGGCATCGATTGCGAAGGCCGCCCCCGTCGCCCAGGGATGGACACTGTGGGGTAGTGCATATGGCGGTGCAAACCACACCAACGGTGATCCCGTGGTTGGTTCGAACGACCTCGCCGCCAGCACCGGCGGTTTCGCGGTCGGTGCCGGCTATAGGCTGTCGCCCTCCACGGCACTGGGGTTCGCACTGGCCGGAGGGGGGACTGGTTGGAACCTCGCCGACGGGCTCGGCGGTGGGAACAGCACCGCGTTCCAGGCGGGCGTCTACGGCAAGACGACCTTCGGACCAGCTTACATGGCGGCGTCGCTCGCCTATGCGCAGCACTGGATGTCCACGGATCGGCTGTCCTCTGGGTTCGAGCAACTCACGGCGAACTTCAATGCTGAAAGCGTTGGTGGACGCATCGAGGGCGGTTATCGATTCGCCTCACCGATTGTTGCCGTCACACCGTATGTCGCGTTGCAGTCACAGGCCTTTGTCACACCCTCCTACAGCGAGAGCGATGCGAGCGGCAGCGGTCTCAGCATTTCCTATGCTGGACGCACCGCGACCGACACTCGGAGCGAACTCGGCGGCCGCTTCGACCACACTGTTGCGCTCGATCCTACCACGCTCCTGGCGCTCCGGGCCAAACTGGCCTGGGCGCATGACTGGGTCAGCGATCCCTCGCTCGCCGCTGCCTTTCAGACGTTGCCGGGCACAAGCTTCATCGTTCGTGGCGCTACGCCGCCGAGCAATCTCGGCCTCGTCTCTGCGGGTGCTGAGCTGCGCATTGCCAATGGACTGGCATTCGCGGCTAAGTTTGACGGCGAATTCGCCAGCAGCGCGCATACGCTCTCGGGCACCGCGATCGTCCGTTACACGTGGTGAGGGTCACCTTGCCGCAGTGAACGGCCCGGCTATCTCGCCCATTGCTGCGCAAAGCCCGCCCTCGCGAAGGCGGCGACAGAGAGGCGCATCTCCTATGGAGCCCGCACCAATCTGTGGTGCTTGCGCCCGGCCGACAGCTTGATCGCATCGTCGTGCAGGTCAGCCACCGTCACCGTGTGGCCCTCGTCCTTCACCGGCATGTCGTTGATGCGTGCGCCACCGCCGCGGATCAGCCGGCGTGCCTCGCCGTTGCTGCCGGCGAGCCCGGCCAGCGCGAACAGGCGGAATGCCGGAATACCGGCCACCAGCTCGTCGCGCGGCACTTCGACACTGGGCAGCGAGTCGGCGGTCTCACCTTCCTCGAAGGCCAGCCGCGCAGTCTCGGCTGCATCAGCGGCGGCAGGCGTCGCCATGGGCCAGCGCCGTCGCCTCGGTGGCCAGCACCTTCTTCGCCTCGTTGATCTCCGCCCCGGCCAGCCGCTCCAGCCGCGCGATCTCCGCCAGCGGCAGGTCGGTGAACAGCCGCATGAAGCGGCCGACGTCCGCGTCCTCGGTGTTGCGCCAGAACTGCCAATAGTCGTACGGCGACAGCCGGTCGCGCGCCAGCCACACCGCGCCCTGCACGCTCTTGCCCATCTTCGCACCCGACGCAGTCGGCGATCAGCGGCGTGGTCAGGCCATACACCGTCCTGTTGTCGGTGCGCCGCGTCAGCTCGATGCCGCAGACGATGTTGCCCCACTGGTCCGACCCGCCCATCTGCAGCGTGCACGCCGTAGCGGCGGTTCAGCTCGCGGAAGTCGTAGCTCTGCAGGATCATGTAGTTGAATTCGAGGAAGGTCAGCGGATGCTCGCGCTCCAGCCTGATCCGCACTGAGTCGAAGCTCAGCATGCGGTTGACGGTGAAGTGCGTGCCGACCTCGCGCAGCAGCGGAATGTAGCCGAGCGCGTTCAGCCAGTCGCCGTTGTTGGCCATGATGCGCATCGGACGGGCCGTCGCCGAAGCGCAGGAACGGATCGAAGCAGCGGCGGATGCCTGCCATGTTGGCGGCGATCTGCTCGTCGGTGAGGAGCTGGCGTGACTCGTCCTTGCCGGACGGATCGCCGATCCGCGTCGTGCCGCCGCCCATCAGCACCAGCGGCCGATGCCCGTGGCGCTGCAACAGGCGCAGGATCATGATGCCGACCAGGTTGCCGACATGCAGGCTGTCGGCGGTGCAGTCGAAGCCGATATAGGCGGTCACCGTGCCAGCGCGCAGCGCCGCGTCCAGTCCCTCGGTGTCGGTGCATTGGAAGACGAAGCCGCGCTCGGTCGCTTCGTGCAGGAATTCGCTTTGGACCATGGCGCGACCTGGGCTAGCACAGAAGCCGGGGGTCGAAAATGCTGCGCACGATCGGACTGATGAGCGGAACGTCGCTGGACGGCGTCGATGCCGCCTGGCTGGAGACGGACGGCGAGCGGATCGGCGCGTTCGGCCCGACGCTGACCCTGCCGTACGATGACCGCCTGCGCGCGGACCTGCGCCGCATCCTGGAACGGGCGCCCACCCTCGAGCCCGACGACCGGGACTGAAAAGCGCCGCGGCGCGGCTGACCGATTACCATGTCCGCGCGGTGGCCGCGCTCGGCGCGCGAGGCGGATCTGATCGGCTTCCACGGGCAGACGATCCTGCACCAGCCCGATCGGCGGCGGACCTGGCAGATCGGCGACGCCGCCGAACTCGCCTGGCGCACCGGCATGCCGGTGGCGCACGACTTCCGCTCCGCCGACGTCGCGGCCGGAGGCGAAGGCGCGCCGCTCGCGCCGATCTACCACGCCGCACTGGCGCGCGATGTCGCCAAGCCGCTCGCGGTACTGAACATCGGCGGCGTGGCGAATGTCACCTGGATCGGCGCCGACGAGGAGCTGATCGCATTCGATACCGGCCCGGGCAACGGACCGCTGGACGACTGGATCGCCCGGCATAGCCGGCGCCGCATTCGACCGCGACGGCGCGCTGGCGCGGTCCGGTCAGGTCGATGCCGCGGTGCTGAACCGGCTGCTCGCAGACCCGTACTTCTTGCGGCCAGCGCCGAAATCGCTCGACCGTCTGGACTTCGCCGCCTCGCTCGCGGCAAGCGGGCTCGAGCACCTGTCGCCGGCCGACGGTGCCGCGACACTGGTCGCGTTCATCGCCGGCGCCGTTGCCGCCGCACCGCTGCCTGCCAGACCGCTACGCTGGGTGGTCACCGGCGGCGGGCGGCACAATCCGGCGATCATGGAGGCGCTGCGCGACCGGCTGGGCGTGCCGGTCGATCCGGTGGAGGCGCTGGGCTGGGATGGCGACGCGCTGGAGGCGCAGTGCTTCGGCTTCCTCGCCGCGCGCACCCGGGCAGGACTGCCGATCAGCTTCCCCGGCACCACGGGCGTGCCGCAGCCGACGACCGGCGGCCAGGTAGTGGCGCCGGCAGCCTAGTCGGCTGCCAGCGCCATCGCGCGGCGAGCGATCGACTTGCCGCAGTAGTCCTCGATCGCCTCGGCCACCTTCTCGGCGTGCTCGGCGAACACGTGGTCGGCGCCTTCGAACACCCGGTAATCGACGCTCACGCCCTTCTGGGTGTTCAGCTTGTCCACCAGCTTGCGCACCGCGCTCTCGGGCACGAGCTCATCGGCATCGCCGTGCAGCATCAGCCCGCCGCAAGGGCAGGGCGCCAGGAAGCCGAAATCATAGTGGTTCGCCGGCGGCGCGACGCTGACCCAGCCGGAGATCTCCGGCCGGCGCATCAGCAACTGCATGCCGATGAACGCGCCGAACGAGTACCCGGCGATCCACAGCCCGCCATGGTTCGGGTTCACCGCCTGCATCCAGTCGAGCGCCGCGGCGGCGTCGCCGATCTCGCCGATGCCGCCGTCATAGCGGCCCTGGCTGCGACCGACGCCGCGGAAATTGAACCGCATCACCGAGCAGCCGAGCCGCTGGAACGACTGGTACATCGAGTAGGTCACCCGATTGTTCATCGTCCCACCGTGCAGCGGATGCGGATGCAGGATCAGCGCGACCGGCGCACCCGTCTCCTTGGAATGGTGGTAGCGACCTTCCAGCCGGCCGTCAGGGCCGGCAAACATCACCTCTGGCATGGCGTCCCGAAACCGCTTTCCTGTACAATCGGAGCGGCGCCCACCCGCGGACCTCCCTGGCCCCGGCCGCCGCCTTCGCAAAATCTATAGCCCCTCATCCCCGCGTCCGATCAGGATCCCATCATAGAATATGGAACGCATTCCCTGGTTTTCAGTTCCGCGTGAATTCTTGACCTCACAGCTCGGAATATCTAGCCTTTTGCGGAGCGGCACTGATGCCGCAGGGTTTGCTTCCTCCACTACAGTACGGCCCCCGACCGGCCGTCCCCGGGATTGGGCTCCAGATCCCAGGGGCCGCATACTATAGGGTAGGAGCGGCCAGACTTCATAATGGAATTGTCGCATGGCTTTCATGTTCTTGCGGGAGACGATCCGGACCTATCGGGAGCGCGACCCGGCGGCGCGCTCCTCGCTCGAGGTCCTGCTGTGCTACCCCGGCCTGCACGCCGTCATGTGGCATCGGCTGTCGCACTGGCTCTGGCAGCACGATCTGCACCTGCTGGGCCGGTTTTCCTCCCATATCGCGCCGCTGGCTGACCGGCATCGAGATCCATCCGGCGGCCAGGCTGGGCCGGCGGCTGGTGATCGACCACGGCATGGGCGTGGTGATCGGCGAGACCGCCGAAATCGGCGACGACTGCTATCTCTACCACCAGGTCACCCTGGGCGTCGCCCGCACCAGCGGCGGCAAGCGGCACCCGACCGTTGGCAATAATGTGATCATCGGCGCCGGCGCCAAGGTGCTGGGGCCGATCAGGGTGGGCGACAACGCCCGGGTCGGCTCCAACGCCGTCGTGCTGGATGACGTGCCGGACAACACCACGGTGGTGGGCATCCCCGCCCGCCCGGTCGATCGGCAGCCGACCCGCGACCGCAAGGTGCCGGCCTTCGACCCCTACGGCATCCCGTGCGACGGCAGCCTCGATCCGTTGCTGCACGACCTCGACCAGATGCACTGCGAACTGGCGGAGCTGGAGGCGCGGGTGGCGCGGCTGGCCGCGGAGCAGATGCGCCAGCGCCAGGCGGCCGCGGAGTAGCCGATGCAGCTTTCCACCCGCGGCCGCTACGCGGTGATGGCGATGGTCGATCTGGCCACCCGGCAGACGCTGGGCTGCGAGTGCGGACCGATCTGCCTGGCCGAGATCGCGGCGCGGCAGCGGCTCAGCCAGGCCTATCTGGAGCAGCTCTTCGGCAAGCTGCGGCGGGCCGGGCTGGTGGGTTCGGCGCGCGGCCCCGGCGGCGGCTATCGGCTGGCGCGCTCGTCCGCGGCGATCGCCATCGCCGACATCGTCGCCGCGGTGGACGAGCCGATCCACGCCACCCGCTGCGAGATCGGCAGCGCAGGCTGCATCGAAGCGCGTCGGCGACGCGGGGCCGACGCGCTGCCAGACGCATGACCTGTGGGACGAGCTGGGGCGGCAGATCCAGCTGTTCCTCGAGGGCGTCACGCTGGCCGACGTGGTGGCGGGCCGGGTGCTGGGCCGCGCCGTTCCGCTGGACGACGGCCGGAAGGCTGGCAGCCGAGTAGCGATGGTCTATCTCGACGCCAACGCCACCGAACCGCTGCGCCCGGAGGCCCGCGCCGCGATGCTGGCGGCGCTGGAGGTGACCGGGAACCCCTCCTCGGTGCATGCCGCCGGCCGCGCGGCGCGCCGGATCCTGGAAGATGCGCGCGAGGCGCTGGCCGCGCGGTTCGGCGCGCCGGCGCAGAACCTGGTGTTCACCTCGGGCGGCACCGAGGCCGATGCGCTGGCGATCCACGCCCTGGGCGCGCGGCCGCCGGCTGATCATCGGCGCCACCGAGCATGACGCGGTGCGCGCGGCGGCCCCCGGAGCGATGATGCTGCCGGTCGATCGCGACGGCGTCGCCGATCTCGACGCGCTGGCCGCGCTGGCTGGCGGACGGCCCGCCGGCGCTGGTCTGCCTGATGCTGGCCAACAACGAGACCGGCACGATCCAGCCGATCGCCGAGGCCGCCGCACTGTGCCGCCGCCATGGCGCGATTGCTGCATGTCGATGCCGTCCAGGCGGCGGGGCGGATCGACGTCGAGCTCGTCGGCACTCGGCGCCCACAGCATCGCGATCTCCTCGCACAAGCTGGGCGGCCCGCCGGGCGCCGGCGCGCTGCTGCTGGCACCGGAGGTCGCGGCCATCGCCCCGCTGATCGCCGGCGGCGGGCAGGAGCGCGGCCGGCGCGGCGGCACCCCTCCTCTGCCCGCCATCGCCGGCTTCGCCGCCGCGGCCGCGGCAGCCACCGATGCGTCGCGCCTCGCCCCGCTGCGCGATGCGGCCGAGGCGGCGGCCGTCGCGGCCGGGGCCGTCGTGTGCGGCGGCGGCGCGGCGCGGCTGGCCAACACCACCTGCCTGGCGCTGCCCGGCGTGCGCGCCGACGCGCAGGTGATCGCGCTCGACCTCGACGGGATCGCGGTCAGCGCCGGTGCGGCGTGCAGCTCCGGCAAGGTGACCGCCAGCCACGTGCTGGCGGCGATGGGCCTCGGGCCGCTCGCCGGCCAGGCGATCCGCGTCTCGCTGCCGTGGAACGCGACCGAAGCGGACGTCGCCGCCTTCGCCGCCGCCTATCGCGCGCATGGCGGACCGGCTGCGCACGGCGCTGGCACCGCGCGCCGCCTGAACCCACATTGCCCGGCATGAGCAGCCCTCCGCCACGCCCGAACCGTCCGGTCTATCTCGACAACCAGGCCACCACGCGCTGCGACCCGCGCGTGGTGGCCGCGATGCTGCCGTGGTTCACCGAGCACTACGGCAACCCGCACAGCGTCGAGCACGTGATGGGCACCGAGGCGGAAGCCGCGGTGGAGGACGCGCGCGGCCAGGTCGCCGCGCTGATCGGCGCCGATGCCAAGGAGCTGGTGTTCACCTCCGGCGCCACCGAGAGCAACAACATCGCGATCAAGGGCGCCGCCCGCTTCGCGCTGCGCGCCGGGCAACGAGCGCCGGCGCATCGTCACGGTGGCGACCGAGCACAAATGCGTCCTCGAATCGGTGGCCGATCTGGCCGACGAGGGGTTCGAGCCGGTGTTCCTGCCGGTGCGGCCCGGACGGGCTGCTGGACCCCGACGCGCTGCGCGCGGCGCTGGAGGTGCCGACGCTGCTGGTCAGCGTCATGGCGGTGAACAACGAGATCGGCGTGGTGCAGGACATCGCCGCGCTCGCCGCGATCGCCAAGCAGGCGGGCGCGCTGTTCCACACCGACATCGCGCAGGCGGTCGGGCAAGATCCCGCTCGACCTGACCGGCTGGAAGGTCGATCTGGCCTCGATCAGCGGCCACAAGCTCTACGGACCGAAGGGCGTCGGCGCGCTGTTTGTCCGCCGCCGGCCGCGCGTGCGGCTGACGCCGCTGTTCTCCGGCGGCGGCCAGGAGCGCGGGCTGCGCTCCGGCACGCTGCCGGCGCCGCTGATCGTCGGCCTGGGCGAGGCCTGCCGCCTGGCGCAGGCCGAAATGGCGGAGGAGGCGAAGCGGCTGGCCGGACTGCGCGACCGCCTGCTGGACCGGCTGCGCGCGGCGATTCCCGGCGTCGCGGTGAACGGCAGCATGGCGGCGCGGATCGCCGGCAACCTGAACGTGACCTTCCCCGCCGCCACCGCCGCCGACCTGATGGCGCGCGTGCCGGACCTGTGCGTCTCCACCGGCTCGGCCTGTTCCTCGGCCGCGATCGAGCCGTCCTATGTGCTGCGCGCGCTCGGCCTGGCCGACGAAGCGGCCGTCGCGCACCTTGCGCATCGGGATCGGACGCTTTACCTCGCCCGCCGATATCGACTATGCGGCGGCGGCGCTGGCTGCGGCGCATGCCGGGGCACCGGCCCCCGGCATCGAACGCTTCGCCCAGGCCTGAACGGAACCCATTGCCCAGATGCCGAAGATGACCTTCATCGAGCGCGACGGCACGCGCCGCGAAGTCGATGCGCCGCTCGGCCTGTCGGTGCTGGAGATCGCGCACAAGCACGGCGTCGATATCGAAGGCGCCTGCGAGGGCTCGCTCGCCTGCTCGACCTGCCACGTGATCGTCGATCCCGGCCTGGTTCAGGAAGCTGGCCGAACCGACCGAGGACGAGGAGGACATGCTGGACCTGGCGTTCGGCCTGACCGAGACGTCGCGGCTGGGCTGCCAGATCGTGATGACCGAGGCGCTCGACGGCCTGGTGGTGAAGCTGCCGGCCGGCACCCGCAACATGCTGAACGAGTAGCGGCGATGCGCATCCTCGTCGCGATGTCGGGCGGCGTGGACAGCAGCGCCGTCGCCGGGCTGCTGCACGAGGCCGGCCACGAGGTGATCGGCGTCACGCTGCAGCTTTACGACCACGGCGCCGCGACCGGACGCAAGGGCGCCTGCTGCGCCGGGCAGGACATCCATGACGCGCGCCGGGTCGCCGATCAGCTCGGCATCCCGCATTACGTGATCGACGCCGAGGAGCGGTTCGCCGATGCGGTGATCGGCGACTTCGCCGACAGCTATGCGGCGGGCGAGACGCCGGTGCCCTGCGTGCGCTGCAACCAGACGGTGAAGTTCGCCGACCTGACCGCGCTGGCGCAGGGCCTGGGCTGCCGAGCGGCTGGCGACCGGCCACTATGTGCGGCGGATCGACGGCCCGGACGGCGCCGAACTGCATCGCGCCGCCGATCCGGCGCGCGATCAGAGCTGGTTCCTGTTCGCCACCACGCCGCGCGCAGCTTGCGCGCGCGCTGTTTCCGCTGGGCGGCATGCCGGACAAGCGCGCGGTGCGCGCCGAGGCGGAGCGGCTCGGCCTGCCGGTGGCGGCCAAGCCGGACAGCCAGGACATCTGCTTCGTCCCGTCGGGCAGCTATGCCGATGTGGTCGCGCGGCTGCGGCCCGATGCGCGGCGAGCCGGGCGAGATCGTCGACCGCGGACGGCCGCGTGCGTCGGCCGGCACGACGGGATCGCGCGCTACACGGTCGGGCAGGGCAAGCGGCTGGGCGCGGCGGCGATGGACCGGCGGCGAGCGGCAGGTGGTGGTGGCGACTGGACGCCGGCGCGTCGGCGCGTCGTGGTCGGCCCGCGCGACGCCGGCACGCGATCTGGTGCGGCTGCGCGAGGTGAACTGGCTGGTGCCGCCGCCGGCGACCCGCTGCGCTGCACGGTGAAGCTGCGGGCGCGGGAGGCGCCGCAGGGCGCCGCTGGTGACCGTGACCGACGGACGGCGCGGATGTGCGGCTGGATGCCCGCGCTTGCCGGCGCCCGGACAGGCCTGCGTGTTCTACGACGGCGAGCGCGTGCTGGGCGGCGGCTTCATCCGGCGCCAGGTGACGGGGCGGCGCTTGACGCGCCAGGGGGCGGTCCTATCTCCAGCGCCTCCGGATCGGATGGCGGCGTAGCTCAGCGGTAGAGCAGGGGAATCATAATCCCTTGGTCGGTGGTTCAAATCCGCCCGCCGCTACCATCCCATTACCTAGCAAAGGCAATCAGTGAGGCGCTCCGAGCCAGGCCGCACAATGGTGGGCCGCGACCGACGATGATGAGCACTATGTCTACGCCATAGCCTTATGATGGGCCTTCTGGCGTGTTGGACGGCGAAAGGCCCGAATTCGGGAACAGTCGGCGCAAATGTTACTGGTGACGTCGACGATTTCCGGCTTCACGCTCATTCCGTTCCGCCGATCTCATCGGGCGAAGACATATCGACTCCAAAAGGCAGGAAGTGCCTTTTATTGCGGGTGACGACAACGAGGTCATGCGCTCGCGCGATGCCGGCGATGATGGCGTCGGCCATTCCAGGGGCCTGGCCGCCGGCGATCGCGTCGGCTTCCAGCCGTCCCGAAACGGTGGCGGCATCCGTGTCGAGGCTGAGAATTTTGTTGCTATAGCCCGCGATCAGGCCGGAGAGCCAAACTCGCAGGCCTGTGGCCTTCGCTGTCGCGCCCTTATGATCCAGCAGCGCGATACCTTTTTCGATTTCGTGGACCGTGACGGATGAGAGAAAAATCCGGCCCTCACCGTCCATCCGCTCCAGCCAGCCGAGAAAGGGCGTCGGGACATCGGACGCTGACGGCGAGAGCATCGAGATAACATTGGTGTCAAGCAGGAATCCGCTCAAAGTTCCACATCCCGCGAAGGCGAATTGTTGCGCTCGAACTCGCCGCCGGGAAATGTTCGCAGATAGGCGGCGAGGCCGGGACGCTTCTTTTCGAGCGCCTTGCGCGCGATGTCCGCCGCCTCGACAGAAACCAACACGGCGGCGGGCTTGCCGTGGCGGGTGATCGTCACGAACTCGCCCTTGATCGCTTCGTCAACGAGCCCGGAAAACCCCGCCTTGGCGTCTTTCAGATTGACGGTCAGCACGGGAGCTCCTCACTAAGGTAGTCATGTGTGACCACAATACGAGGTTCGGAGCCTGCATTCAATCCCGTTCGGCCCCCGGCCACCAACGCGTCGTGTCGCCGGAAAAGCTCGGACAGTTTGGCGTGCCGTAGCGTAGGTCTGGCGGGCCGGTGAGGACTCGAACCAACCGACCTCGCGCTTATCAAGCGCATAATCTGACGCTGAGCTACCGGCCCAAAGAGAAAGCCGCCCGCGGCTACCCCGTGTTGAAATGCTTTACCAGCATTGGCGTGACCTGCACCGGCTCGCCGGCGGCAAACGCCATCCAAGTGAAGCAGCAAGCGAGCGTGCCGACATTCTTCGGTAACTTGATCGGGGTCAGCTCGCTGAGCATTTCGGCGATGGCGACAGCAGGGGCAAAGGGCGGACAATCGACCCCCATCGACGTGATGATCGTTCTTGATACGACGCAGTCGATGTCGAACACGAAGGAGGTCAAGCTGCACGGGCTACGACGCCTACGTTCCCTCAACGCCGTATAAGATCGACTGTGCCTTGGCCGGTGTCAGGGCACTGCTGAGGGGATTCTGACCGACTATCGATCAGGTCGGCACCATGGTCTTCCCAGGGCTTCAAAGTGGCCAGGCGAGCCAAGATTACGCTTGCGGCAGTAGTTTCCCAACAGTCGTCGCTTACAACAGCAGACCGCGCACGGCCGCCCGAGCGAACCCGGGCGGGCTGCCTGGCGCCCGCGCCGGGGCGGTTACCGACCGCGACGGCGCGGCCATGGCATCCGAAGGACGGCCGGCTGACGGCTACCTGCGCCGCGCACCCTTCGTGCCGATTTGCTCGCTCGCATAGACAGGTTGCGGCCAGAACCCGCCGCCCGCAGAACGAGGAAGATAGGCGGCGCGACCGCTCTCCCAACCTCGTCGCCAGTCCCGACGCTTGATGCCTTCTCTCGCGTAGGGACACCGGTACCCAGGTTCGCCGGCTCTTCCGGCCTGGAAGCCCTCTTCGTATGCAAGCATCTGGTTTCGTTTCCACATTAAGTGGGTAGTCCAAATGATATCAACTCACACCGATTTGGGGACCAGATTTTCGCGCGCCCACGAGCATCCCCCCCCCCCCCCCCCCCCAAACTTCGACCTTCCCGAGGTGGCGTTCTTGATGAATGCAGCTTTGACCGACAGCTTACGAACGGCCGCGCTCCTCGTAGACTTCGCCCCCTCAAGCCGTGCCGCTGTGGTTTGCCCTCCACAGCTCGCTCGAACCGCCACCACATGTTATGAGAAGTTGGATACAGCGGTCACAGCCGGGAGACCCAGATGACGACTAGGTTCATACTATCGGCGACCGCACTGTTCACCGCGCTCATGGCCGTTCCGCAGCGCCGGGCAACCGCCGACCCGCTGCAGATCTATGCTGCGGGGAGCCTAACCAGCGCATTCATCGACATGCTGAAGATATTCCCCGCACCGGACGGCGCCGTAGGCACACCGGTATTCGGTCCGTCGGGCGTGTTGCGCGAAAAGATCGAACACGGGGATCACGCTGACATCTTCGCGTCGGCAGACATGGAGCAGCCGCGCAGTCTGGCACGCACGCGCAGCGGATCGCCGGTCGTGATGTTCACACGGAACCGGCTATGTGCATTGGGGCGAGCCAGCCTTGGGCTGACCCCTGACAACCTGCTCGACGAGTTTCTGGCACCGTCGGTGCGATTGGCGACATCGACGCCTGGTGCCGATCCTGGCGGCGATTACGCTTGGGCTGTCTTCGCCCAGGCCGAAGCGATCCACCCAGGTGCGCAGGCTATCTTGCAGTCGAAGGCCATGAAGCTGGTTGGAGGATCGGACACAGTGCCCCTGGTACCAGGGCGAGGCGCCGTGCAGGGTATCTTCATCGCTGACCGCGCCGACGTGATGCTAGGCTATTGCAGCAGCTCAGCATCGGTCGCACGCGAGCTTGGCAATCTGACCGTCACCCAACTTCCGCCGGCGCTGACGGTCGGTCCCGCATATGGCTTGATCGTCCTATCGGATCAACCTTTGGCCGCACGCTTCGCGCTGTTCGTCCTTTCGGAGCAAGGGCAGACGATTTTGCGACAGCATGGCTTTGATCCGATCGGTCTGCCGTAAGCGCCGG
>CAVPTU010000040.1:0-11706 GCA_963708565.1 uncultured Alphaproteobacteria bacterium | reverse complement strand
CGGCCGGAGGAAGCGCGTCAGCTCGGCAGGGGATGGGGGACGCTAAGCCGATCGCCTTCGCGAAGCGTCAGATGCGACCCAAAGGACGCCCTGGATAGGCCGATGCCAACACGACACGATACCCTTCATAACTGACCCGAGCTAAGACGACCGTGGACCGCTCCGGAACAACGGGAAGGAGAACCGTATGGCGGACCCACCCGCGAAGGCCGCCGCCTCTTCGAGCGAGGTCATTCCGGCCGGGCACGCCGCGCCAAGCACCGACGAAGAACGCGAGGGGCCAGCGCCGCCGACCGGACTCGCCGGGCTTTCCGTCGCGGCGCTCGGTATTGTGTTCGGCGATATCGGGACGAGCCCGGTCTACACCTTCCGAGAGTGCTTCAACCCGGAGCACGGGCTCGCGGTCCAGCCGGAAAACGTGCTCGGCGTCCTGTCGCTGATCGTGTGGGCACTGATCCTGGTCGTCGCCGTCAAATACGTCCTGTTGATCATGCGCGCCGACAACCAGGGCGAGGGCGGGATCCTGGCCTTGCTGGCGCTGGCCCAGGAGGCGGTGCGAAGCCCGCGCGCGCGCAATCTTCTTATTTTGCTGGCGATCGGCGGGGCTGCGCTGTTTTACGGCGACAGCATGATCACGCCGGCGATTTCCGTGTTGAGTGCGATCGAAGGAATTGGTGTCGGGACGCCGGCATTGAACCGGTTCGTGCTGCCGATCACGGTCGCGGTGCTGCTGGCGCTGTTCCTCCTGCAAAAGCGCGGCACCGAGAAAATCGGCTATTTCTTCGGCCCGGTGATGCTGGCGTGGTTCGCGGTGATCGCGGTCGACGGGCTGATCCAGATCGCCGAGGCCCCGCGGGTGCTGCTGGCGCTAAACCCGGCTCACGCCGTCAGGGTTTTTGTCGCCTCTCCGCTGCGGGGCTTTGTCGTGCTCGGTGCGGTGTCCCTCGCGATCACCGGCGGCGAGGCGCTTTACGCCGATATGGGCCATTTCGGCCGGTTGCCGATCAGGCTCGCATGGTTCGGGCTGGTGTTGCCGGCCCTCGTCCTCAATTATTTCGGACAGGGCGCCTTGATCCTCGGCGACAAGACGGCGATCGAAAACCCGTTCTTTCGCATGGTGCCCGGGTGGGGCCTGATCCCACTGGTGCTGTTGTCGACCGCGGCGACCGTGATCGCCTCGCAGGCGGTGATCTCGGGCTCGTTTTCGCTGTCACGCCAGGCGATCCAGCTCGGCCTGTTGCCGCAGCTCGACGTCTTTCAAACTTCGACGCAGGCGCGTGGCCAAATCTATATTCCGCAAATCAATTGGCTGCTGCTGGCGGCGGTACTCGCCCTGGTCTTGGGATTTCGCAGCTCCAGCGCCCTCGCCTCGGCTTACGGTTTTGCGGTCACCGGAACAATGACCCTCACGACGGTGCTGATCGGAGCCGTCATGCACGCTGTCTGGCGGTGGCGGTGGCCAACGATTGCCGCCGCGCTGGTGCCGATCGTCACCGTGGACCTTGCACTGTTCGGCTCGAATGCACTGAAGATCCCGAGCGGTGCCTGGTTCCCGCTGGTGATTGCGTTCGTCATGTTCACGACCATGACCACCTGGCGCACCGGCCGCCGATTGGTGCTCTCGCGGATCGAGAGCGAGACGATGTCGTTCGCCGATTTCCTCGCCAGTTGCGAAGAGGCGCCGGAGGCCCGAGTCTCCGGCACCGCGGTCTTTCTCAGCACCCATACCCAACACGTACCGCCGACTCTCCTGCAAAATCTCAAGCACAACAAGGTACTGCACCGGACGGTACTGCTCGTCCGCGTCGCGACCGACAACATTCCGCGGGTCGCCGGTCCGGACCGGATCAGGGCGCAAGAGCTCGGCCACGGCTTTTGGCAGATCGACGCGCATTTCGGGTTCGCCCAGACCCCGAACGTGCCGCGGGAGCTCGGACGCGCAGAAATCCCAAGGATCAGCCTCGATCCCGGCAAAATCTCGTTCTTTGTGGGCCGAGCCAACGTCAAATCGACACCGCGGCCTGGGATGGCCCGATGGCGCGAGCATCTCTATGTATTCTTCACTCGGATAGCTACGCGGCCGACCGAATTCTTCCGCATCCCGCCCGACCAGGTCATAGAGCTTGGCGCCGAAGTCGAGATCTGAGGCGGTGTCGCGCTCCGATCTGTACTATGGCCGGCATCCGGCAGCGGGCATAGGAGGGCCTGGATTGCAGCGGGGCCCGCGAAGCATGTTCTGCGGGGTCGACGTGACCTCCGAGGATGAGGTCGATGCCCGCTTCGCGTGAGCGCGCGGGCCGATCCGGCAGGAACGGATTCTAAGCGGGGTGGGATGCAAACTGACGGCTGATGACTGTCATTCGCGGACGCAGGCTTGCCCCGCGCCCCCTATTTTTTAAGAACGGCATGCGACGCCCCCGCCACGCCGGCGTTGGTATATGCGTTGCCGGCCTCCCTTCGAGGGGCCCCGGAACGACGGTTCTCGAGAACCCGACACTTCGTCTACCACGAGGCCCTGACATGAACCGGTACCGCTTCGTCGTTCCTGTACTGCTAGCGCTGGGTCTTGTGTTGGGGCGGCCGCTTCGTTCGCACAGGTGGGGATCGGGCTAAGCATCACGATCGCGCCGCCGCTGCTTCCCGTTTATGCGTAGCCACCGATCCCGGCGCCCGGCTATATCTGGACGCCGGGCTGTTGGGCGTATGGACCCGTACGGTATATTTCTGGGTGCCGGGCACCTGGGTGCAACCCCCGCGGTGGGCCTGCTCTGGACGCCTGGTTACTGGGATTGGAGCAACGGCGTCTACGTGTTCAACCAAGGCTATTGGGGACCGCATGTCGGATATTACGGCGGCATCAACTACGGCTTCGGCTATGGCGGCGTCGGCTACCAGGGAGGCTACTGGAATAACGGCGCGTTCAATTACAACCGTGCCGTCAACAATATCGGTAATACGAACATCAACAATGTATACAACCGGACAGTGGTCAACAACACAACCGTCAACAACGTGAGCTATAATGGGGGCAGTGGCGGGACCGTGGCCCAGCCGACCGCCGCAAGAACAGGCTTTCGCACGAGCGCAGCGTGTGCCGCCCACGCAAGCGCAGATCGCTCACCAATAAGCCGCGAGGACCAATCGCGCGCTGTTGGCCTCGGTCAACCAGGGACGCCCGCCGATCGCCGCGACGCCCCGGCCGGGTGTGTTTAGCGGCCCGGGCGTCGTCCCGGCACACGATGCCATCGCGCCCGTGCGTGCCGGCGTTGCGCCTGGACCTGCAAACCCAGCCCTGCGCGGGCCGGCCGCGGAGTACGCAGGAGTGGCACCTGGGCACGTGATCCCAGGGCAGCACGTACCGGAGGCACCCAGACCCGCGATCGCCGGTCAGCATGCCGCGGTCCTAGCGGCGCTCGGGGCGTCTCCGGTGCTTCGGACCCCCGCCGAAGCGGGTCATCCGGTCGGTCCGGGTGAAGTTCCGGCGAGATCCGCAGCACGGGTTCCGGCAGCCCAGGGGCATGTCCCCCCCACAGGCGCATGTCGCCCCGCAGGTACACCCGGCGCCGGTCCACCCTGTCGTCGCGCGCCCGGTGCATCCGGTACCGGTCCACGCTGCGGCCGTTCGACCAGCGCCGCATCCCGCTCCCGCACCGCATCGCCCCGCCCCACTGCACGAAGAAAAGAAGCCGCCACCGGGCTAGTCCCGGGCCGCGCGACAGGATGGCGCGACGCCGGCCAATCACTAGATCTCGGCTTAGATGAGGCAATACGCGATCTCGGAAATGACGGAACCTAGGAATTACGTCGGCCTCGGACTCCGCCCGGTGAAGCTTCGAATCCTGCTCGCCCAGCCAGTCCGTCCTAGACTAGCGCTTTCGGTGATTTGAGAGAGTTGGCAAAGGGCGGCAGTAAATGTCGCACCATTTAAGTAAAATAAAGTGCCGGTGATGTGATGCGGCTCACACGTCTTCCGGGGATCGACGAGCTATATGGCAGCGCCGCCCTGGCTTTCACTGGCGGAGTCCGCGCTGGTCATAGCGCGGCAAATGAAGGATTTCACGTCATGACATTGACCGGACAGATGGCCGAGCAAGCCGAATCTATCGTCAACACGCTTACCCAGACAGACTACCAGCACTCTGACAATATCGTCCCCGCCGCTGGCATTTATGAACGCGATTGCAACGGCTTTGTCGGTTACGTCCTGTCGATCGTGGCGCCGCGTCACGCTGCTCTAATCGCGCCGGAAACGAACCCGACGCACCCCCTCCCTTACGAATACTTTGATATCTTCACTTCGCGGACGCCCGACTCTTCGGGCGGCTGGCGCAGTATCGATTTGCTGACCGCGTCTCGGGCGGGCGAAAGAAACGCCCCGCCACGGGTCCGCAACGCTATTCCGCGAGTTACGTATCGCGATAATCGGTAAACTAGTCACGCTGATTTGGCACCCAGGGAACGTAATCCGGATTGCTGGGTGTTTATGACTAAGCGCGCAAGGGGACCTTCGCCCTGGAGATGGCCGAAATTCTTCTCGCCTGCCGCGACTGCGGCCAGATTCACCGTGCCGGCAGCGATCTGCCGCGGCGTCGGTGGCTGCTGTGCCGGCGCTGCGGCGCGCGCTTGTGGCGCCTTCCGTCGGTCGGCCGCGCCGAGCTTCTCGCCTTCGCTGCCACTGCCGCGATCCTGTTTGTGGCGGCGAACGTCTTCCCACTGTTCGAAGTCGGCGTGGCCGGCGACCAACGCACTAGTGTGATCGCCAGCGGTGCGGTGGCCCTTGCCGGCTACGGCGGCGGTGTCTCCGCAGTCGCGGCGCTGGTGGCAATGATCTCGGTGGTCATTCCGGCGCTAAGTCTCGCCCTTGTAGTGATTGCTCTCGTCCGGCTCAACGTCAGCGCTCATAACGGTGCGAACCTGCGGCCGAGGATCGCTGGCATCTGGCGTATCGTGCTCCATTTGCGCCCGTGGAGCATGCTCGACGTTTATCTGCTCGGCGCCGTGGTCGCCTATACCCGGCTTGGCCAATTGGCCCGAGTTGCGGTCGCCGCCGGTGGCTATGCGCTCGGGGCTTTGGTTCTTGTGCAGATCCTGATCGAGCAATCGCTCGGCCGCCAGCGCGTCTGGAATGCGATCGACGACCCGGCAAAACACGCGCCCACCCCGGGGGAACCCTGGATCCTGTGCCTCGAATGCGACCTCGTCGTTGCCGCTACTACCGTCGACGGGGCCGAACGACGGCGCTGCCCGCGTTGCAGCGCGCGCCTGGTCCCGCGTCGGGCGGGCAGCCTCGCCATTACCACCGCCTTCGCCGCCGCCGGGTACATCCTCTATTTGCCGGCCAATCTTTTTCCAGTGCTGACGATTACCCGCTTCGGCCGCACCGACAGCTACACGAGCCTCGGCGGTGTACGCGATCTCGCGGAGGCCGGATTGTGGCCACTGGCACTGCTCGTCTTCGTCGCTTCGATCATCGTGCCGGGGCTAAAGCTTGCCGGGCTCACTTGGTTTCTAATCGCGATCCGGCTGCGCTCGGCGCGGCTGTTGCCGCAGAGAACCGCGCTTTATCGCTTTGTTGACTTCATTGGGCGATGGTCGAACATCGACGTCTTCGTGGTTTCGATCGTGACCGCGCTGGTGCAGTTTGGGACCTTGGCAACGATCGAGCCCGGACCCGGTATCGCGAGCTTTGCCGGCGTTGTCGCGCTGACGATGATCGCGGTAAGCGCCTTTGACCCACGGCTGATGTGGGATGCGGCAGTGGTGAGGGGGCGAAGTTGAGCGGCTCGGACCCGTCTGGACCGATGCCCGACGGGCCGCCTGCGCCCGAGCCGAGCGGATGGGCCGGCCTGCCCTGGGTGTGGGCGGTACCGGTCGTCGCGCTAGTGATTGCCGGGTGGCTCGGGTTTCGCGCGCTGATCGAGCGCGGGCCGACGATCACGATCAGCTTCGAAACCGCGGAAGGGATCGAAACCGGCCGCACCACGATTTGCTACAAGGACGTCGAGCTCGGCGCGGTCACCAAGGTTGGCCTCAGCCCCGACCGGTCGCGCGCGCAGGTCACGGCAACAATGGCGCGCGACGCCGAACCGCTGCTGCGCTCCGACAGCAAATTCTGGATCGTGCGCCCGCGTATCGGGCTTAGCGGCGTCTCAGGGCTGACGACCGTTCTCTCCGGCGCCTATATCGGCATGCTGCCGGGGAAGGGCCCGCCCGGCGCCTACTCCTTCACCGGCTTGGAGACCCCGCCGCCTAAGGAAGGCCTCGTCGACGGTCAAGCCTATACCCTGACCGCCAGAAGGCTTTCCGAGATCAGCGATCAGGCCCCGGTCTATTATCACGGCGTCCAAGTCGGCGAAATCACCGGTCACCGACTGTCCGACCGTAACGGCAACGTTGCCGTACAAATCTTCATCTATGCTCCGCACCAAGCCTTGATCCATCCCGACACTCGGTTCTGGGTCGCGTCGGGGCTGAACGTCTCGATCGGCGCTGAGGGCGTAAAGCTTGCCACCGCGCCCCTGCTGAGCATCCTTTCCGGCGGGATCGTATTCGATACCCCCGACGAAGCCCTCGGCCGACCGCCCAGCCCGCCTAACTCGCGATTCTGGCTCTATGCTGACGAGAAGGTTGCCGACGAAGCCGCCGAGCCGGCCCGCGTCTCCTACCGCCTGTATTTTCCGGATGCCGTGCGCGGTGTTGAGGTCGGCACCCCGGTTGACCTGCGTGGCCTGCCGATCGGTCAAGTCACCGGGGTGCAGCTGGAATACGATCCGACCGCCGACACGATCCGAGAGCCCGTAACCATCGAGGTGGCTCCCCATCGGATCAAGCTGGACGGTCAGCGGCTCGACATGTCCGGACAGGACCCGGTCGCCGCCACCAACCGAATGTTCGCGCAACTCGTCGCCAAGGGGCTGCGCGCTCAACTGATCAGCGCCAACCTGCTGACCGGCCAGCGCGCGATCGATTTGGACTTTGTCGACGACGCGCCGCCGGCTCAGGTAGTCTTGGCCAAGCCTTATCCGGAGCTGCCGACGATCGAGGGCGGCAGTATCGAGCAGGTCACGCGCTCGGCGACCAAACTGATGAGCAAGCTCTCCGCATTGCCGCTCGACCGATTGGTGGGGCAAATTCGCGCGATGGTCAGCCACGCTGACGAGCTGATCGATCGGCCCGAGGTCAAGCGCTCCTTGCACAACCTCGACCTGACCTTGGCCAATACGGAACGATTGACCCGCGTTGCTGATGTCCAGGTCGGGCCGCTGTTGCAACGGCTCAACGGCGCTGCCGACCAGATGAGAGCGACCCTCACGATCCTTGGCAACGATCCGGCTGCGAGCAACGATTTGGCGCGCACGATGAGCGAGCTGAAAGATGCCGCGCGCTCGATCCGGGTCCTCGCGGACTACCTCGAGCGCCATCCCGAATCGCTGATCAGCGGCAAACCCAACGAGGCCTCGCGGTGAGGGCGTGTGTTGTGCTTGCACTGCTGGCCGGTATCCTTGCGGCGTGCAGCTCTCCGCCGAGCAAATATTATGTGCTGAGCGCTCAGCCGGACCCGGTTCGGCCGGTGCCGGCGGGCTTCGCCAGGACGACGGTTGCGATCGGCGCTATTATGCTGCCGGGAGCGCTCGACAGGCCGCAAATTGCCCGCCGGATCGGGCCGAACCAGATCGACTATGCCGAATATGACCGCTGGGCCGGACCGCTCGATGAGATGATTCGGCGGGTTCTCGCGGTGGATCTGCGCCCTCGGCTGCCCGTGGGTACCGTGCTGATCGACAGTGACTCGGTGGCTTCGGCCGATTTGACGATCGCGATCGACATCCGGAGCTTTGACGCCGACAAATCGGGGCGGGTGACGCTCAATACCAGTTGGGAGATTTTGAACAAAAATACCAAGGTCGTCGGCATTCCAAGCGACGCGATAATAGTCGAATCACCTGCGGGTTCGGACACCGCGGCAGTGGCCGCCACGATGAGCCGCGCGGTCGCCGCTCTCGCTGGAAATATTGGCTCCAGCATCGGCAGGGAGGCGACGGCAGCGATCCGTTGATGGCAGCGGGTGCGGCCGCCTAATCTCTGCGCCTGGCAGGAGAGGGATGCGGGTCACGACGGCTTCGAGAATCGGCAGCAGCGTCTGCAGGCTGGAGAGCTTCTTCTTGTGCAATAGGATGTGTGCATCTTCTAGTTCGGCGAGCGAGACGTGGACTCGCACGAGACGGCCGTACGTGCTCGCCGAGCGTGCCGCGCACCAGCACCAGAGCCGCCCCTGCCCCGACCAGCGCCAGCGTACCGGCGACGACGAAGGCGGCGTTGAAACTGACCGTTACGGCAAGGACATAGCCGGTCACGATCGGCGCCTTCCGACACCGGCGGGCGCGCGTGCGCGCGAGACGTTCGGCGCTGCAGCTCGGGGGCGATGGATCAGAAGGCTGGCGGTGAGGCTTCGACGACCTGCTGACCGCTTAGTCATTCCTTGCCGCAGCGCCGCGACCCTGCTTGAGTTCTCCAGCAGCAGGTCGAGCGCTTATCCGCGCTCGTCCAGGGAGTGGTGGAAGCGGGGTTTCTCGCAGGACGAGTTAAGGATAGGCCGATCGTAAAGGTATTCGCCACCCGCGTTCCTTCGGCTCACGCAAGGCTATCCATCGCTCGGCAAATGGCCTCCGTCGAGGAAGCGGAGTATTATCCGCCTTGTCCGCCCCTGTCCATGAGCGCCTTTGCCGTATATTTGCCGTACACGGACCGCTTGGGAGAGGGTTGAGTCTCTATCTAATTGGAAACTATGGCGTCCCCTACCGAAGTCGTCACAAAAAGTAAAATCAATCATTTAGACTGGCGAACCGGCTCTACCACCCTCGTTGAAACCATTGGGGGTTTTTCGCGATTGGCGAACCGCGCGGAAGATCAAGCGCGCGCTCCCCCCGGTCAGTTTGCGGCCTGCCCCCCGGTGGCGCCGGGGGACAAGCCAATTCGCATACCCGCGGGGACGGACCTGCGCGCACACCCATGCCCCAAAGGGGGCTTGCATGTACACCGTGGGCATAACCGAACTCGTTCTACGACCCAATCGGACGGGGAGGGCTGAGCCATGTGCAAAGCCTTCCGTTTCATGTCGCTCGATTGGCGCGATCTGTTCGACGAAATCGACGATCTCTCGCTCGGCGCTCAGCTCGCCGTCGTCAAGCTGATCGGCAAAGGCTGGCACCGCGGCGCACCGCCACCCGACGATAATGCGAAGATCGCCCGCATGCTCGCCGTCCAGGTGCGAACCTGGCTCAAAATCCGAGTCGAGATCGAGGGGCTGTTTGACCTCTCCGAAGGAGCCTGGAACCACCATCAGTTTAAGCGGGCAAGACAGCACGCCGAGTGCCGCGCCAAGCCCGGCAGCCGATCCCAAACGCCCGAAAATTCCCCAAAGGTTTGCGATTTTCCAGATCATAAACCCTGGGAAACGAACAATCGATCCGCACATAAGAATAAGGACAAAGCTATAGACCCCCTGGGGTCTATAGCGAGGCCCGACGTGCGCGCGCACGCGGTGCCCCAAACAGCCCCTCCCAATTCTGCTCGACGACAGCGCAAAGGGCGAGCCTCCAGCAATCCCGAAGATCAGCCGCGCGCCTGGCCACGCAGGACGCCGTTCCCGGACGATTGGACCCCAACCGCCGCCGACGTCACTCACGCCATGCAGAGAGGCCACGACCATGTCGTCATCGCACGAGAAGCCCAGTCATTTGCAGATTATTACGCCGCTCGCGGGACGCGATTTGCCGATATCGGCGCAGCCTGGCGGCGTTGGGTTGAGCGCATCGGCCATTTCGAGCCTCGTCGACGGGGCGAACCTCCAAGCATTGCTGCCGCCATCCTTGCGGGCAGCATGTCGGTCAAGTCTCGTCAGACGTCTTACGGATGAGGATGAGGAGTACGGCCCCGACTACGAGGTCGCCGGGTTTGCGCTGGTGAGGGTGATCGACGAGGCCGAACTCGCCGCGGGCCGCGCCATTGTTGCCGCCGCCATGCAACCGGGTGGGGAGGCCCTGGTTGCCCGCGAACTGACCCGGCTGCGGTTTGCGACCGCTAGCCGCGAATTCGAACACCGCGGACATGGCGATGATCGCGCGATTTATGCCGAGACGCTGGTCGAGTATCCCGCGGACATCGTCGTCAAAGTCTGTCGCGATTGGCCGAAGCAGCGCGAAGTTCTGGCCGGCGCTGGCCGAACTGGTCGAGCCCGCAGAGCGTCTGCTTGTCGAGCGCCGGAACTTGGCCGAGGCCCTGGCGCGCGGTCCGGCGAACCGCCCGAGCCGGACCCCGAGGAGGAGAAGCGGCGCGAGGCGATCGCCGCACAAGAGCGGCGGTATGCCGAGGCGGCGGCGTACAGCGCGGCGCACCCGGAATTGATGGGTGGCGCGGATTACGGAAAGCCGCCGCCTCTAACCCCGCTGTTTTTCGAAACAGAGCCGCCGCGCGGCTGGAGCGGGAGCGCGGAATGACAACAAAAAATGCCATGGATGCGCTTGCCGCTACCCTCGTTCGCCGAGTTGAAGAGTTGGGCCGAGGAATTCGGCTGGCCGGTTACCGCGGTGCTCATATTGGCCCCGGACAATGATCCCTATGCTGCGGACCGGGGCCGCCGTGCTCAAGCCGCGCAATGGTTTGCGACGGTGTGGGAGCAGTTCGTCATTCCCCAAGGCTGGCATCGACGGCGTATCCACTACTTGCTCGTCAGCCGTCCCGACGTCGTGCCGTGGCCCGAAGGACGGCCTTATGCCAACACCCTCAAGGACTGGCGTGGCCTCCGCTACGCCGCACGTGACGCAAGCGCACTAAGCCTGGTGCCGGCCGATCTTCTTTCCGATGCGCGCAACGACGCGCCGTTGATCGGCTATCACCCACACTCGCGCGGCGCCGAGGCCGAGGTGGTCGAGGCCTTCGTGGCTTACGCGCCGTTGCATCGCCCGCCGCGGCTGCGATTGGCGCAGTTCGGATCGGGGGTTTCTCTGCGGCCGGAAGTCGAGCGGCCGTATCAGATCGAGATCTGGGCGGAAAAGACGACCGTCAACGATGTCCTGCTCCCGCTGGCCAGCACGTACGATCTGAACATCGTTACCGCGTCGGGCGAAATCTCGGCAATCGCTTGCCGGCAATTGGTGGCTCGTGCCGCCAGGAACGGCAAGCCGGTGCGGGTTCTATACGTTAGCGATTTCGACCCCGCTGGGCAAAACATACCGTGCGCAATGGCGCGCAAGGTCGAGCACGAGATCGATCGCCGTCAGCTCGATCTCGACATTCAAGTCCGCCCGGTCGTGCTGACGCACGAGCAATGCGTCCGGTACAACTTACCGCGCACGCCAATCAAAGAGGGGGAGCGTCGCGCTCCCGGCTTCGAGGAACGCTACGGCGAAGGTGCTACCGAGCTTGACGCCCTCGGGCGCTGCATCCTGACGTCCTGCGCAGCATCCTTGTCGCCGAGATCGAGCGCTATTGGAACGCTGATCACGGCGACATCGTCGACGAAGCCGGCGATGATTTCGAAGACGCGATCGAGGCGGTCAATCAGGAAGTAGCTGACGAATTTAGAGGTGAACTCAACGCCCTGAACGCAGAATTGCGCCGTGTGTCGGAAGGGGTATTCACCGAGCTGCGGGCGAAAGCGAACGATCTCTTCGCCCGAATGCAGGCGCAACTGGAGGCTCGCAAGCG
>CAVPTU010000039.1:0-111012 GCA_963708565.1 uncultured Alphaproteobacteria bacterium | reverse complement strand
CGTAACAAGAACATATGGTGGCGGCAGGTGTCAAGGAATATATTCCGTGACGTACACTCAATTGTAGGACGACGGCCGACGGGTTGGGCCAGGCAAATCCAACGATCCGAATAGGCGGGTAGCGCATATCGAGATATTTGGACAAGCCATGACTCGCGAACAGTAGGCGAAGTAGCCTCATTATACCGTTGCTTCCGCACGGGTGGCGCGCCGACGGGCACGAATTGATGCGGTCGTGGCCGGTGCCGACGCCCCGAACAAGGCTTCATTTGCAGTCATGCAGCGGCTTGGGATGCGATTCCGCAGACATGTACAGACATGTCCAGTACCCGCTCGGGCCTGGGATGGAGTACGTGCTGGATCGCGAGGACGTTGGGCCAAGCCCGCGTCCGGCAGTCCTTCCGATATTGTGACTAATTTGCTGGTATCCGAAATCATGGAACAGCGAGACATGAGTGCTGTCATTGCGAGAGGGCGAAGCGACGCAGCAATCTCGTTCGATGGAGCGAACCATGATGGAGATTGCTTCGTCGCTTCGCTCCTCGCAATGACAATGTCGGCGTGACTCGCGCTTCAGCGATAGTGGGTACTAGTGGTTGTTGCTGCCGGCTGCTTCCTGGACCTGGCGAAGTACCTCATCGAGGTTGAATGCCGCCGGTTTCTGACGCGGGGGGAATTGCGTGAACGCCTGGATCTGCTGCGCCACGAGGGCTTGCATCTCATAGAGGAGATAGGCGTGAGAAATCACCCAGTCCCAATAGGTGTTCGAGTTTTCGTCCGCCCTCTCGAACGGGTCACGACGCAGGTTGAACATCTTGGGTGCGCGCAGCTTCACGAATGGCTCGAACCAGCACATGAGTTGATGCGCCCGCTGCTCCGCCAGGACCATCTTCCAGTCGCCCATGCGCAGTGCAAGGATGTCGCCGTCATCGCTGATGTAGAAGAAGGACTTTCGAGGGCTCGCTTTCGCCTCGCCGGTCAGATAGGGCAGCAAGTTGTAGCCGTCGATGTGGACCTTGAAAGTCTTGTCGCCGGCGGTGTGGCCTTCGAGGAGTTTCTTCGAGATGTCCGGGTCACCCGCCGCGGCGAGAAGAGTTGGCAACCAGTCCTGGTGTGAACAGACGTCATTGAAGACCGAGCCCGGCTTGATCTTGCCGGGCCAGCGCACGAAGGCGGGCACCCGCCAACCGCCTTCCCAGTTGGTGTTCTTCTCGCTGCGGAACGGGGTGATGCCTGCGTCCGGCCAGCTGTTGTAGTGCGGACCGTTGTCCGTCGAGTACATGACGATGGTGTTGTCGGCGATCCCCAACTCATCGAGCTTGGCCAGCATCCGGCCGATGTTCTCGTCGTGGGCGACCATGACATCGTTGTATTCGCCCTGACCGTTGCTCTTACCTTTGTGCTTCTCTGCCGAGTGGGTGCGGAAGTGCATGGCGGTGGTGTTGTACCATAGGAAGAATGGCTGGCCTTCCTTGTGTACCTTGTCGAGAAAAGCGAGCGCGTGTTCGGTCACTTCTTCGTCGATGGTTTCCATGCGCTTCTTTGTGAGGGGACCGGTATCCTCGATCTTTTGGCCACCCTTGCCGTCCGCCCATGCGTGCAACACGCCCCTGGGGCCGAAGCGCTGCTTGAAGGCGGGGTCTTTCGGATAATCGTCCTGCTCGGGTTCCTCTTCGGCGTTGAGGTGGTAGAGGTTGCCAAAGAATTCGTCGAAGCCGTGCGCCGTGGGCAGATATTCATCCCGATCGCCCAGATGGTTCTTGCCAAACTGGCCGGTTGTGTACCCCAACGGCTTCAGCAGTTCCGCGATGGTGGGGTCTTCCGCGTGGAGCCCGACCGAGGCACCCGGCATTCCGACCTTGGTCAGGCCGGTGCGGATTGGGTTCTGCCCGGTGATGAAGGCGGCACGCCCCGCGGTGCAGCTTTGCTGGCCATAGTAATCGGTGAACGCGGCGCCCTCGTTTGCGATGCGGTCGATGTTCGGGGTCCGGTAGCCCATCTGGCCACGGCTGTTATAGCTGATGTTCCACCAGCCGATGTCATCGCCCCAAAGAATGAGGATGTTCGGCTTGTCGGATTTTGCCATCTTGGTCTCCCTTGCGTGGGTTGGTGGTCTGAGCAGCCCAAGCGATGTTGACGGTCGTCGATCAGCCCAGGGCGGGCGGTTACCCCAGGTGCAGCAGCACGGCACCGAAGGCGAAGAGACCGATCAGGGTGAGGAGCCCCGCGACCGCGAGGACCGGCGATTGCATTCCCTGCGTCAGTCCGGCGACGCGAGCGAACGACCCGCTTCGCAAATAGCGCGCGGTCCACTGGTACTGCCAGATCGAGATGACCAGTGCCAGGATGCCGCACGAGATCAAAGCGAGCCCGAGATACATCGGAGCATTGGGGAAAAGCGACCGCTGGACCCCGGGCATCTGATCCATGCGCTCGAAGAACTGGACGATCGCGAAACCAAACCCGATCAGCGAGACGGCAGTTCGTATCCACGACATCATCGTGCGTTCGACGCTGAGCCGGGTGCGCAGCCAGCCAAAATGGGTATCGGCTGTCACCCTGACCTCGAACCTCTCCGCGCCAGTGTTGATGTCCGTATCTGCCATTCCTGGTGTCCTTGTTCACACCTGGCTGGGGACTGCCGCCATGGCTGCCATGAGGGCGGCGAGGACGAGCCTGGCCAAAAGGCCAAGCTTCTGCCCGTCGTCGCCTGTCATGGCGAGGTCCGCGTCTGCCTGACGATGCAGCGGAAGCCGACATGGCTCATGCCGGTGTCGATCGGCTGCGCATGGCGTGCGGCCGGGCGATAACGACGGCAGTAGTTGGGGGCGCAGAGATGCGAACCACCCTTGACGACCTTGCGCGGAATTCGCGGTGACGCGTTGTGCGCATCGTAACTATCCATTTCGCGCGCGCCGCGCGGATTCTCTGGGATGCAGCAGGGATGCGATGCATCGATGACATGGCGCGTCGAGAACCAATCGGTGGTCCATTCCCAGACGTTGCCGATCATGTCGAAGAGTCCGTAGCCGTTGGGCGGAAATGCTCCGACCGGGGACGTTCTCGCGTAGCCATCGGTCACGAGGTTTTCTCGCGGGAATGAGCCCTGCCAAGTGTTGGCCATGTGAAGGCCGTTGGGTGTCAACTCGTCGCCCCAGGCAAACTCGGCGCCATCGAGACCACCGCGCGCGGCATATTCCCACTCCGCCTCTGTCGGCAGTTCCTTGCCTGCCCAGGCGGCATAGGCTGCGGCATCCTTGAGGGCGATGTGCACCACAGGATGTTCGTCCAGGCCTTGGTTCGATTTGCCACGGCCGCGTGGCCGGCGCCAATTCGCACCGAACTCGAACTTCCACCATTGCGACCAATCGTTGAGATCGACGGGCTGCCGAGGCGGGGTGAAGACCAGAGAGCCAGGCTTCAACATGTGCGGCAATGCGCCGGGATAGTCCTTGGGGTCTGGCGCGATCTCCGCGACGGTGACGTATCCGGTCGCGTCAACGAAGCGTCTGAAATCGCGGTTGGTGACCGGTGTGCGATCGATCCAAAATGAGGCGACAGTCACGCGGTGAGCGGGCGCCTCCTCCGGGTAATGCTGATCCGATCCCATGCGGAAGGTGCCGCCAGGGATCAGGATCAGGTCCTGGCTGAGTTCCGTCATGGGAAGGCGGCTGTCGGATGCTTTTCCCACGGGTGCGGTGAGACTCATAAGGCCATCCCGTCGAATGTTGCAGCTTTCAGGTTCGGGCAAATTAGCCGGGCCGACGTGCGCTGGCTATGGCCAGAGCGGAAACGCGCGGCGTCACGTGATGGCGGGCACTAGTGGCTCTGCACACTGGATTTGACCGGTTGGCCTGGGCTGGGGAGTAGCTGCGGCAGACTGCTGGGGTGGATCAGCAGTTCTATGCTGCGGGCGACGCCAGGCTGGCGTCGGATGAAGCCTTGGCGTTCGAGCGTGATCAGCATCTGGTTGACTGAGGGCGGGGTGACGCGAAAGTGGCGCAGCAGGTCAGCGTGCGCGGGTGGTCGGCCGAGCACCAAGGTGTAGGCGTGGATGAAGGCTAGGTACTGACCCTGCTTCGGCGTGCAGCGGGGTGGTGAGGCGAGACACGGCTCGAAACGGCGATTTATATGTCGTGCCCTCAATAATGGGGGGCAGCAATGAATGTACGATACCGCGTGGAGCTGAGCCAAGCCGAGCGGGAGCAGCTCAACGAGATGCTGAGTGGCGGCAAGCACGCCGCGCGCAAACTCAAGCGGGCACAGATCTTGTTGGCTGCTGACAGCGCGGTGGGTGACGCGGTGATCGCCGCCAGCGTCAGCGTCGGCGAGTCCACGGTCTACCGGACCAAGCGTCGGTTCGTCGAAGGTAACCTCGAGCTGGCGTTGAGCGAAGAAACCCGCCCTGGCTCTGGACGAAAGCTGACCGGCAAGGAGGAGGCGCTGCTGATTGCCACCGCCTGCTCCAGCCCGCCCGAAGGGCGAGCGCGCTGGACACTGGAATTGCTGGCCGGTGAGATGGTGAGGCGAACCGAGCATGCGGAGCTATCGCGCGAAACCGTGCGGCGGCGGCTGAAAGAGAACAAATTGAAGCCGTGGCAACAGGATATGTGGTGCATCCCGCAGGTGGACGGCACCTATGTCGCTCGGATGGAGGATGTACTTGATCTCTATGCAGAGAAACCGGATCCCAAACGGCCAGTGGTCTGCTTCGACGAGAGCCCAACCCAGCTGATTGGCGAGGTGCGGCAGCCGATCGCTGCGGCCCCTGGGCAGCCTCGGCGCTACGACTACGAATACCGTCGCAATGGCACTATGAACCTATTCGTCTTTTTGGACGCCCATCGGCCATGGCGTACGGTGAAGGTCACGGAACAACGCACCGCGCTGGACTTTGCCGAATGCATGCGTGACTTGGTCGATAAGCATTATCCGGCAGCGGACGTGATACGTGTGGTGATGGACAATCTGTCGACCCATGGCCCTGGCGCACTGTATGAGGCGTTTCCGGTGCCCGAAGCCCATCGCATACTGCAACGGCTGGACATCCACTATACGCCAAAGCACGCGAGCTGGCTGAATATGGTCGAGCTCGAGATCGGTGTCCTTCGCGGTCAGTGTCTTGACCGACGTATCGGCGACCGCAAGAAACTGATCGCGGAAATCGCCGCCTGGGTAAAGCAACGCAACAAGGCCAAGGCTCGGATCAAGTGGATGTTCAACACCGAGAAGGCGCGCACGAAGCTTGCCCGTGCTTATCCTGACCCCGACAAGGAGTCATAATCCCTGTGCAGGGCTACTAGCCGGGTAGCGAACTCGAAACATCCCGGTGAAGAGAAACAACCACAACCGAACCTGGGCTTGCCAGTTTCAGCTCAATAATGTGGTTGCAGACATGCACGAGCCAAGTATCTGGCGAGACAGCCGAAATACCGCGATGGACGCGGCCACGCTGCAAGTCGTCGAAGAACGCCCGAAGGCAAGCCTTCTCAGTGTCTGCCACATCGCTTCGCAAGTACCGCGCGGTGGTGATCTCAAAACGGACGGAAGATAAGGGCCCCAACTCGCTCACGGTCATCCAGTGAAGACGGCTTCCAAGGGAACGGTGCGCGCACTCGCGGACTGTGTTTCCGAAGTCAGCAGGCGCTTTAGACGCTCTGGGTTCTTGACAAGCGCTTCCGTCTCCCGAAGGAGTTCAAACTCGTCGATAGGCATCAGGACACCGATCTGCCTGCTTGAGTTCGGCCGCTCGCAGAATTACTGCCCGCACTTTATCGAGGTCGCCTATCAGGCGGGCCATGATGCGTTCACTACCGCTGTCCAACCGGACGACCGCCACGCCGGTCAGGTGCGAATTGTTCTGTGCCGCTCCAAAGGGGACGCGCGACTTCACGCGCAGCCAAGGAGGGGCAGTCGCGAGCAGCTTCGCAAGGCCGAGTCCTATCAGGACGGAAAGTGCCAGCGCAACGGAAATTCCGATCAGGATCTCTCGAACAAGAACCATCATGGCCGTACCGTGAATGGAGCGGTATTGAGAACGGCCGCGACCGCTGCGGTTCCAATATAGCCGATCGTCGTCGCTGCCCGCGCCATCGAAAACGCCTGACCCGCAGCGTGCACCGCCTGCATGCGTCGCTCAATGCGAAATACGGCAAATGCCCACAAGACAGAGGTGATGGCGATGAGCAGTAGGTAAAATGCGCGCAGGTCGCTGGGGTTTGGCAGGCTATGACTGAACGATGCGAAATCCTCCGCCTGAAGAATGACAGCTCCGTCGAACCCGATGAATAGGAGGATGAGGTCGCCAGCGGCGCTCTGCTGCATGCCAAAACTCGATCTAGCGACGGCATTGATGGTCAACGGTGTTATAGGAAACAGCAGGGACCCGATCCAGAACGACCACTGCGTCACCGCACCTCGCTCCCCCGAGACCTCAGCTCAGCCGCAGCTGCACGTAGCTTCCGGGCGCGTCCTCGATCGAGTTCAGCTTGCCATCGCCTGGCGTCCGCGCCGGCACTTGCTCCTTCGCGAGTGCGCTGACCCAGCGGTGCCAGTCGGGCCACCAGGAACCGGCGATCTCGGTGGCGCCTTTGAGCCATTCATCCGGATCCTGCGGCAGGTCCGGATTGATACAGTGGCTGTATTTCCCGCCGTCCGGCGGGTTGACCACGCCGGCGATGTGGCCTGACGCCGCGAGGACGAACCGCTTTGGTCCGCCCAGCAACTGTGTGCCGCGATAGGTGGATTTCCACGGCGCGATGTGATCCTCGCGGGTCGACAGAAAATATGCCGGCGTCCTGATCCTGCGCAGATCGATCGGAACACCGGCCAGGCGTGATCCCGTCCGGCTCCACGAGCAGGTTCTCCTGATACATCTTGCGCAGATAGAAGCTGTGCATCCGCGCCGGCATGCGCGTCGAATTCGCGTTCCAGTAAAGCAGGTCGAACGGGAAGGGATCGTTCCCCAGCAGATAGTTGTTCACGACGAACGACCAGATCAGGTCATTCGCGCGGAGCATGTTGAATGTCGTCGCCATCTCGGAGCCTTCGAGATAGCCGCGCTTGTTCATCTTCTCCTCGAGCGCGTTCAACTGCTCCTCGTCGATGAACACGCCGAGTTCGCCGGCTTCGGCGAAGTCCATCATGGTGACGAAGAAGGTCGCTGACTTGATCCGGTTGTCCTTCTTGGTCGCCATGTAGGCGAGCGTGCTCGCCAGCAGCGTGCCGCCGAGACAATAGCCGATCGCGTTCACCTCGCGCTCACCGGTCGCCCGCTCGATCGCATCCAGCGCCGCGAGATAGCCTTCCGTCATGTAGTCCTCGAAGCCCTTCTCGGCGAGCTTCTCGTCCGGGTTCACCCAGGAGATCATGAAGACGGTATGGCCCTGCGACACCGCCCAGCGCACGAAGCTGTTCCGCGGGCGCAGATCGAGAATGTAGAACTTGTTGATCCATGGCGGCGCGATCAGCAGCGGCCGCTTCAGCACCTTCTCGGTACTCGGGCGTGTACTGGATGAGCTGCATCAGGTCGTTCTGGAACACCACCTTGCCGGGCGAGACGCCGATATTCTCGCCCAGCTTGAAGGCCTCCATATCGGTCATCTTGATGCGCAGCTTGCCCTTGCCGCGCTCGAGATCGCTCAGCAGGTTGTTCAGGCCCTGCAGCAGGTTCTCGCCGCCGGTCTCCGCGGTCTTGCGCAGCACCTCGGGGTTGGTCAGCAGGAAGTTCGATGGGCTCATCGCATCGACGAACTGCCGCGCGTAGAAATCCACCTTCTGCGCGGTCTTCGGGTCCAGCCCGTCGACCTGCTTCACCACATCCTGCACATAGCGCGCCGACAGCAGGTACGACTGCTTGATGAAGTCGAAGACCTCGTTCTCCCGCCAGGCGTCGTCCTTGAAGCGCCGATCCGTGGACGGCGCGTCGATCACCGGCTCGGTCTCGGCGCCCATGATGCGGCGCGCGGTGTTCTGCCAGAGGGTCATGTAGTCCTGCCAGAAGCCGAGCTGTGCGGCGACCAGCCTGGCTGGATTGGCGATCAGCCGGGCGGTCATCTCCATGAACGCGCTGGCGATGTTCAGCGGGTCCGGCGCATGCTCCTCGTCCGCCTGGCGCTTCAGCCACTCGCTGACGATGCGCTGCGAGCGCTCGGCGATGTCGGCCATCGAACGACCGATCTCCGCCGGGTCGGGCAGCTTGAACCCGGTGGCTTCGGTCTTCGTCTCGTCGGCCATGCGCGTCCTTTCCGTCGGCACCACCACCAGCTACATCAAGGCACGGCCTGGAGCGGATTCGACGATGCTGAGCAGCGGAAGTGGCGGGCAACCTAGGGGTGCTGGAAGGCGGGTTCAAGCTGGTTGCCGCCTCGAATCCGGCACCTCTGGCCTGCGTTGCCGCCACTTCGCGTCACTGTGCGTGCTGGCGCTGGCGGGTTGTTCGTCGCTTCCGTCATCGATGAACCCGGTGAGCTGGTGGCATGACCTGCAAGGCGGCAAGATCGCCGAGGAGCGGCCGCCGCCACCCGGTGCCGAGCAGCCCTATCCCAACCTGGCCACGGTGCCGCCGAAACCGGCCCAGCCGGACCGCGCGGCGCTCGACAATATCGCGAGCGCGCTGATCGCCGACCGCACCAACGCGCAGCACGCGGCCGCCGAGGCGCCGATCGCTGATCCGTCGCTTCCCAGCGCCTCGCCTGGCCTGTTCGGCCGCGGCACCTTGCCGCCACCGCCACCTGCGCCGCCACCCGGGACAGCGAAGGCCAGTGCGACGATGGCGGCGGCCGAGGCGCCGCCGGCTCCGGCCACGCCCAATCCACCAACCGCGAGCCCGCCAACCGCGAGCCCGTCAACCGCCAGCCCGTCAACCGGCAGCCCGTCAACCGGCAGTCCACCGGCCAGCGGATCCGACGTTGCGGCACCGCCGGCCAAGGCTCCGGTCGGCGCGGTGCAGAGCGCCCCGCTTGCCCCGCCTGGCGCCGCGGCGCAGCCTGCCGCCCAGGCAGCGGCCCCGCCTCCGTTGCCTGCCGCCCCGCCGGCGCCGCCGAACCTGCGCGGCGTTGCCCAGGCTGGGCCCGCGTCAGCACCTGCCGGCGGATCGTCGCTCCCTGGCCCTGGATGGAAAGCCGAGCCGCCGCCGCCCGCCAAGACGACCGTGGCCGCGGCAACCGAGGCGGCGCCCCCGGCCAAGCCGGCCGCCTCGGCCAACAGCGTCAACGTGACATTTGTGACCGGCTCGGCGGAGGTGCAGTCCTTTGCCACCGATGCCCTGAAGCAATTGGCCGCGCGTCGCGGGAATGGGACCATCGCTGGTCACCGGCTATGGCGATGCGACCGGCGACGACCCGGCCGCCCAATCGGCGGCGCTCGGTCTCGGCCTGTCGCGTGCCAAGGCCATGGCCAGCGGCGCTGACCGCGGCCGGGGTGCCAGCTTCCGCCGTGCAGGTGGATGCCGCGGCAATCGGTCGCGGCGGCACCGCACGCCTGATACAATGACTCTCAAGCCGCGAGAAGCCACCATGAGCTCCGATCCATCCGGTGAGTTCCACCGCATCCGCCGCCTGCCGCCCTACGTTTTTGCCGAGGTCAACACCGCGAAGGCAAAAGCGCGCGGTGTCGGCGAGGACATCATCGATCTCGGCATGGGCAATCCGGACAGCCCGACGCCGCCGCACATCGTCGCCAAGCTGGTGGAGGCCGTGCAGGATCCGCGCACCCACCGGTACTCGGTCAGCAAGGGGATACCCGGCCTGCGGCGCGCGCTGGCCGCCTACTATCAGCGCCGCTTCGATGTCGGGCTGGACCCGGAGACCGAGGTGATCGCCACGCTGGGATCGAAGGAAGGCCTGGCAAACCTGGCATCGGCGATTACCAGCCCCGGTGACACGATCCTGGTGCCCAACCCGTCCTATCCGATCCACCAGTTCGGCTTCATCATAGCCGGTGCCGCGGTGCGATCCGTGCCGGCCAGGCCGGATGACGACATGCTGCGGGCGCTGGACCGCGCGGTGCGGCACTCGGTGCCGAAGCCGACCGCGCTGATCGTCAACTTTCCTTCAAATCCCGACGGCTTATCTGGCGGATCTGGACTTCTATCGCGAGATCGTCGGGTTCGCCCGGCGGCACGACATCTGGGTCATGTCGGACCTCGCCTACGCGGAGATCTACTTCGGCGACAAGGCGCCGCCTTCGCTGCTGCAGGTGCCGGGTGCGAAGGACATCGCGGTGGAATTCACCAGCCTGTCGAAGACCTACTCCATGCCGGGCTGGCGCATGGGGTTCGCTGCCGGCAACCCGCGGCTGATCAACGCGCTGACGCGGATGAAGTCGTATCTCGACTACGGCGCATTCACGCCGATCCAGGTCGCCGCGGTGGCCGCGCTGAACGGGCCGCAGGACTGCGTGGACCAGCTCCGCGCGATGTACCGCGAGCGGCGGGACGTGCTGATCCGCGGCCTTGCCTCGGCCGGATGGGAGGTGCCGAGCCCGGAAGGCTCGATGTTCGCCTGGGCGCCGATACCGCCGCGCTTCGCGGGTCTCGGCAGCGTGGAGTTCTCCAAGCTGCTGCTGGCGCGCGCCAAGGTGGCGGTCTCGCCGGGACTGGGGTTTGGCGAGCACGGCGAGGGGTTCGTGCGCATCGCACTGGTGGAGAACACGCATCGGCTGCGCCAGGCGGTGCGCAACATCCGGACGTTCCTCCAGGCGGGGACGAACCAGGCGGAGGTGGCCGAGGCGGCAGAGGGCTGAGTTCAGCTTGCGGGGGTTCCCGCCAGCGCCGCTTCCAGCGCCTGCCGAGGTTCGTTGAGGAGTTGATCCAGGCTCAGCGGGCAGGCCTCCGGCGGCGACAGCGGTTCCCGCTCATCGTAGGTGGCGGCCTGCACCTGCTCGCGGGCCGTGCGGTAAAGCCTCGCCAGATTGATTCTCCGGCGCATCGACGGAGCGAAGCGCTGCACGGCGTCGGCCCGGAAGGACACGATCTCCCCACGCCAGTGACCGACCGATGGGCTGTCCGGCCAGCAGTGCACCTTGAGCAGATGAACGAGCATGAGGCGGAGGCAGCTGCGAACTGCGTTACCGGAGGGGCCTGTCAGGAATCCTGTGTGGAGGGTCGGTTGCAATTGAACCCTCTTTGCTGTGAACGGCACGCCGTCACTGCAAGAGCTGGGGGCGATGACTCGCAGCATGAGTCGGCTCACCGGTTCGTCCGCCAAGCGGGAACGACCCACGAATTCGCATCGAAGAAAAGCAAGTAAGGCTTTCAACACGGAGACAGGGCGAGGGCCACGGTGGGCCACAGGAGTGGGAGCGGCCCCGCGGTGTCCTACGGAAAGTGCCACCGCACGTGCTGGGCGCTCCGACTCCCGCGGCCACGCCTTGCCTCCGCGTTAAATCCCTTGCAATGCCACCAAACACCACCAGCCCCGCCAGGAATCTTCCCCCCGCCCGCTGCTATGCACGCCACGGTCTGCTATGGAGGCGGCGCCGCCAGCCAAGAGGACGCCGCCACCATGCCGATAGCCCCAGCGCCGCAGCACTCGGGCCAGCGCCCATGACCCATCCCCTCTCCGTCGCGGTCGCAGGTCTTGGGACCGTCGGTGGCGGCGTGCTGAAGTTGCTGCGCGACAACGCCGATGTGGTTACCGCGCGCGCGGGGCGGCCGATCGCGGTGACTGCGGTGTCGGCGCGCGATCGCACGCGCGATCGTGGTGTGTCGCTGTCGGGCCTGCGCTGGTACGAGGACCCGGTGGCACTCGCGGCGGACCCGGCGGTCGAGGTCGTGGTGGAACTGATCGGCGGCTCGGACGGCCCTGCTCGCGCGCTGGTCCAGGCGGCACTTGCGGCCGGCAAGCCCGTGGTGACCGCCAACAAGGCGATGCTGGCGGTCCACGGCGCGTCGCTCGCCGCCGCCGCCGAGGAGCACCAGGTGCCGTTGGCGTTCGAGGCCGCGGTGGCGGGCGGCATCCCGGTGATCAAGGCGCTGCGTGAGGGCCTCGCGGCCAACCGCATCCTGCGCATCGCCGGCATCCTGAACGGAACCTGCAACTACATCCTGACGCAGATGCGCGAGCGTGGCCGCGAATTCGCCGAGGTGCTCGCCGATGCGCAGAAGCTTGGCTATGCGGAAGCCGACCCTTCGTTCGATATCGACGGCATCGATGCGGCTCACAAGCTGGCGATCCTGGCGGCGCTGGCGTTCGGCCGGCCGGTCGCGTTCGACGCGGTGCACGTCGAGGGCATACGCAAGGTCTCGGCGCTCGACATCGCGTTTGCGACCGAGCTTGGCTATCGCATCAAGCTGCTCGGCATCGCGCGGCATACCGACGGCGGCATCGAGGCGCGCGTGCACCCCTGCATGGTGCCGCAATTCGCGCCGATCGCGCGCGTCGACGGCGTGTTCAACGCGGTGGTGGCGGAAGGCGACTTCGTGGGACGTGTCATGCTGGAAGGGCGCGGCGCCGGCGCCGGCCCGACGGCATCCGCGGTGGTCGCCGACCTGATCGACATCGCGCGCAATCGGTTCACCCCGGTGTGGGGTGCGGCATCGGCCGAACTGTCGAGCGCGCCTTCGGTGCCGATGAGCGCGCATGTCGGCGCATACTATCTGCGTCTGATGGTGGTGGATCGGCCGGGTGTCATCGCCGATGTCACCGCGGTGCTGCGCGATCAGCGGATCTCGCTGGAATCGATGCTCCAGCGCGGCCGCTCGCCGGGCGAGGCGGTGCCTGTGGTGTTGGTGACGCATGAGACGCAGGAGAGCGCGATGCGCGAGGCGCTGGCACGCATCGCGGGGCTGGACGCCGTGCTCGAGGCGCCCACACTGATCCGCATCGAGCCCGAGTGATCCGGCCATTCTTCCGCAGCGGACAGGCCGAGACAGACCGGGTCGAGGCGTTTTCCGACGGCGTATTGGCAATCGTCATTACCTTGCTGGTGCTGGAGATCAGCGTGCCGGGCGTTCAGGGCGGCGACGCGGAACTGTGGCGCTCGCTGGCGCACATGCTGCCGGTGATCGGCGCATGGGTGGTGAGCTTCCTGTTCGTTCTTGTGTTCTGGGTGTCGCACCACTACCTGTTCGCCTCGCTCGCCAAGGTGGATCGCGGCGTGTTTTGGCTGAACGGGCTGTTCCTGCTGTTCATTTCGTTCACGCCGTTCCCGACGGCCTTGCAGGCCCGGTATCCCGGCACGGTGCCTGCCGCGTTCCTGTTGAGCCTTGCGATGTTGCTGACCGCGTCGAGTTTCAGCTTGTTGCGCTGGTATGCCTGTTTCCCCGCGGGCCTGCTGCGGGCAGGGATCGGGCACCGCGAGGCGCGGCAGGCGATGCGTCGCAGTCTGCTGGCGCCGCTATTGTATCTGATCGGCTGTCTTGCTGCGTTCGCTGCGCCGGCGGTGGCGCTGACGATCCAGGTGCTCGTGCCGCTGATCTATATCGCGCCGCACCGGATGGATGCCGGCGAGCGATAGACGAGGCGCCTTATTATAAGGGGACCGTGAAGCGCCCGCAGAATCAAGATGCGAATGCACCGGTCGATTCAGCCTGACAGGCACGCCTTGGTCACATTGTTTTCAAAGGGTCACTTACCCACAAACGGTTGCTCATGCAGCACCGGCGAGTACGTCCCGCTGTTCGGCAAACGATGCCTTCATCCAGTCTATGACTGCGCGCACGCAGGCGGACCGGCGCAAATCACGGTGAACGATGATCCAGTATTCGGCGGCAATTTCGGGGATCGGTGGAGTTAGCCGCTCAAGCAACGGATGGCCGTCGCCGACATAACAGGGCAAGACGCCTCGGCCGGTACCCGCTCGGATCGCCTCCAGATGCATGAGCATCGACGAGGCGCGCAACGCGACTGGATTGCTGGCCTTTTCCAACTGCGGTTGCACCCAGCGTGCGGGTGCATAGTGGGCTTGCTCTTCGGTATAGGTCACCCACGCGCCGGCATCAGCGCCGCGACGCCGGTAGACTGCACAGGCGAAAGTGCCCGCTTTGGATGTGTAGAAGTCACCGCTTTCCGGCGGCTCGTGCCGCAGCGCCATATCGGCCTGGCGTCGCGTGAGGTTCGCGGTCTGGTGCAACTCGTCGACTAGCTCCAACGTGATGCCTGGCGGCAGCGCCGTCCGCATCGACCCCGACAGGCAACGAGCGAGGAAGCCGGCGGCGCACTCGCCGGTCGATACCCGGACCGTGCCGCTCAACGCCTGCGACACCGCCGCGCGCCGTCGTTCGAGCGACAGCACTGCGTCCTCGACGCCCTCGGCCGTCGGGACCAATTGCTCGCCGGCAGCGTTCAGGCGCAGCCCTTCGGGCAAGCGGTCGAACAATGTCGTCCCGCCAATACTGGCTTCGAACGCCGCCAAACGGCGGGCGATGGTCGGCTGGCTCAGCCGAAGAGCACGTCCCGCGGCGCGCATTGAGCCTTCCCGGGCAACGGCGAGGAAAACGCGGACATCGTCCCAATCCATCGCGCTTCGGCTCGATCGTGGCAGAGCAATCGTCGGCTCATACAGGGCCTTACGCTGCGCAACCCTTGTTCCGTCGAGTGCAACCATGACACGCTCCTTCATGATCAGGCGCAGTGCGTCGAGTTTAGGTGATCTATCCTATCATTAAATTGGGTGCCACGAAAATGTGGCAAGGGGTTTCAAAAGCGGACATCACCGCCATTGGATTGTGGCGCTACGATGAGCGGCGGCAAACAGCGGTCAGGAAGAGAACGATGGAAAGCAGACTACCCAGCATCATCGATCTCGATGCGGAAGTCGCGAAGCTGACGATGTTCCGGCGGAACCCACACTCGACGGCAGCGGATCGAAAAGGCAGCGTCGCGCAACTGGCTCACTATCGCGACGGCCTGCTGTTGGCGATCAAAGCTTCAGGGAAGGATCACTGGGAACGCCATCTTGCCGGCGACGAGCTCGTCCACATTCTCGATGGCAGCGCGACTTTGGAAATTGTCTGCGACGATGGGCCGCCCAAGAGTATTGTGCTGCGCGCTGGGATGGTCGCAGTGATTCCGCAGGGGGCATGGCATCGCCTGCTTTCTGCGGAGGGCGCGACTCAAATGGCGGTAACGCCGTTTCCCGGGGAGACTATCGAATCCGATGTCGACGACCCGCGGGAGGCCGCACCATGAGCAAGCAGGGCATTATCATACAGCCGGGGCAAGGCCCGGTGTCGAGCTTCACGCCAGGGCGGGCGATCATCCTCAAGCTGCTCAGCGATGCGACGGATGACAGCATCATGCTGTTCGAGGAGACCATTCCCGTCGGGACAAAGAGCACGCTTCATTTGCATCACGACAGCGACGAGGTCGCCTATGTCCTAAGCGGCGAGGTCACCTTCCACATCGGCGATGAGGTCACCGTCGGCGGCCCCGGCACTTGCGCCTTCATGCCGCGCGGCCTGCCGCATGCCTGGAAGAGCACAGGCGCGGAAGCCGGTCGTGTTCTGTTCCTTTACACGCCGGGCAAGGCAGGTGGCTTCATCGAAGAGCAGCAGCAGACCGGCCGCAAACTTTCGTCGATGACTGAACGAGAGCGGGCCGAGATATGCGAGCGCCACGGCTGGGAATTTCTCGGACCATCGCCCTTGTGAACTTTGGAGGATGGCTGTGCCAACAATCATAGATGTTCATGCAGAGGCCGCGAAGCTCAGGATGTTCCGCGGACGGACACCGACAACGACATTTGCCGAGCGCAAGGGCACGGCGGTGCAGTTGGGCACGTACCGCGATGGAATGCTCCTGCTTGGCAAGTCCGCCGGGACAGGCCATTGGGAGACCCATCCCGAAGACGAGATGCTCTACGTGCTCGACGGAGCGATGACGGTGGACATCGTCGAATTGGACAAGGTGCAATCTGTCGAGGTTGGCGCCGGAATGATGTGCATTGTGCCCCCGGACACCTGGCATCGGGTTCGCTCTACCGATGGCGCGACTATGCTGAGCGCGGTGATTCCGGGTGATCATATCGATCTCGATGTCGACGATCCTCGGACGGTGGAGCCCCAATCTGGGCGATGACGCATGACCCTGGCGGGCGGCACAGATTGTATCGAGTTGGCTCGCCTGGTGCTGCGGCGAATCACGCCGGACGATCTAACGTTCTTCACCCGCCTGCATGCACTGCCTGAAGTCGCGCAGGGTCTTTATCCCGGAGGTCGACCACGCTCGCCCGAAGAGGTAGCCAGGTGGTTGCAAGCCACTCTTGCGAGCTACCAGAGGCTCGGTCTCGGCCATCTCGCTGTCATGCGCAAAGCGGACGAAGCGTTGATCGGGCGCTGCGGTTTGACGGATCTCGCTGTGGAAGCTGCTGCCCACGAGCGGGCGATTCGCAGGGGATGGTTCGGGCGCGAAGCAGCGCCTGCTGGCGCCGCACTGACTTTCGAATATGAGCTTGGCTACACGTTCGACCCTGCTGTCTGGGGCCAAGGCTTCGCGACCGAGGCGGCCCGTTGCGTTCGTGACTACGCCCGCGACGTGCTGCGGCTGGCCTACGCGATCTCCGCCATTCTGCCGGAGAATGCCCGTTCCCGGCGCGTTGCCGAGCGGCTGGGCGCGTGCATTGATGGCCAGATGGTAGTGGTCGGTCGTACCTTCCATCGCTATTGGTGCCCACTCATGACCAGCGACGAGACGGACTCTCGCGAGTATCCATGACATACGCGTGGCCTGGAGAGGTGGGCACTGTTGCAGATCTCCCATGACACATGCAGCAGCGCGTATCGCTTCTTGGCGCACAGGTGTCATCAGCACGCACGACCGTGGGCTCGGCGCGCACCGGGACAGCAACGGTAGCGTGGCGTCCGTCTCTGAAATAGTCGCCTGACGGGTGAAGTGGCCAGCTTGAGCGCAGGGCAGCTGTCGGCGGCCCCTTGAGCAACGTCTGGTATCGGGGATTATAGAAGCGTCGCGGAGCATCCAACTTGGGTCGGGAGCGGTCATCCAACAGCGCCGTCGGTATCAGAGCTCGATCACCCCACCGCGCAGGCCCTTCGCGACCGCTTCGGCGCGACTGGTTGCCTCCAGCTTGGCGAACAGCGCCTCCAGGTGGAACTTCACCGTGTGCACCGAGATACCGAGTGCACGTGCCACCGCCTTGTTGCTCATGCCCTGACCGACGAGCGTCAGGATCTCCGCCTCGCGCGGCGTCAACAGCGGCGATGCATCGTCGTTGGCGGCGCCGAAGCCGTCACGCGGACTGCGGCCCGGCACACGCACCAGCAGCCCGGCCGCGACAGCGCGCAATGCGGGATCGAGTTGCGCCGCGGTGACCGCGCGCGGCAGCACGCCGGCGGGCGGGTCGGTTGGTATTGCATGATCGGTCAGCACGATCACCGGCGCCTCCGCCTCGGCCGGTGGTTCGGCATCCCGCGCGAGGTCGCACAGGATCACGTCGGGCGTCTCGGTCACCAACCTGTGGCCGGCCGCCTCCAGCATGGCGGCCAGGCCCGGCCGGCGCACCGGATCGTCGGCACGCAGCAGGATGCGAAGGCTTTCGGCTCATGCCTTGGCGGGGCGCGCACCGATCGTCACGGTGACCAGGCGCACTTCGCCGGCACGCAGCAGTTTCAGCGTGGTGGGCTGGCCGATGCGCTCGGGTGCCAGCGCCGTCGCCAGGCCGCGGGCGCGTCCGGTGCGGCGTCCGTCCACCTCCAGGATGATGTCGCCCGGCAGCACGCCGGCCGTTTCGGCGGGTGCGCCGGGGGCGAGGCCGACCACCATCATGCCGGCGTCGCGGCCCGCCGCCTCGCGGAAGCGCTCCGGCACCAACACATGCTGTAGGCCAATGCCGAGCCAGCCGCGCGCGATGCGGCCCTCGGTGAGCAGCGGGTCGATCACCCGCTCGATCGTCGTGGCCGGAATGGCCAGCGCGCGGCGGCGAGGGCCGGCGGTGGACATGCCGATCAGCCTGCCGCCAAGCGACAGCACCGGGCCGCCCTCGTCCGCGCCGAGCCGCGCGTCGAGCCGCAGCAGCGTGTCGATACGGCCGCCGGCCTGGCTGTGCCATTCCGGACCGGTGGCGTGCACCATCCCGAGGCGCCCCGTCGGAGCACCGGCGTGATCGGCGCCGACAATGAGGGCGAGCGAGCCCGCGCGAGGCGGAGGCGCGGCGGCGGGCAGCGTCGTGCCCAGCTTCTGCGGCAGGCGCAGAACGGCGACGTTGGTTCCGGGGTCGCGTCCCGCCATGTGCGCGCGCGCCTCCGTGCCGCCGCGGACGACGGTGAAGTCGGTCCCCTCGGGCAGCACCTGCTCCGATGTCACCACCACATCGTCGCGCCACAGGATGCCACTGGCACCGCGGCGTCCGGTGCGGATGGCGACGACGAACGTGGCCGCCGCGAGACGATCCGCCAGCGCTTCGGAGAACTGCTCGAGTTGATCGGTGGTCATGGCTGCAAACTCCTGTGCCTGTGCCGGCACACTGCCCTACGCGGCGCATCGGCGGCATCGGCCGGATGACCGGTGCGGCACCCGGCCGCGTGGCCAGGGTGCTGCGCGGCCGGTCCGCTCCCATGTGGTGCGCCGCGAAGGAACTTCCCATGCCGCTCGATGCCACCGGCGCGCCGCCGCCGCTCGACGAACTCGATCCCTATTCCGCGCAGGTCGTGCACGCGTTCGAACGCGTCGGGCCCGCCGTGGTGCACGTCATCGCGTTCGGTGCGGACGGCAAGCCGAAAGGACAGGGGTCCGGCGTGATCTTCACCCCCGACGGCTATGTGCTGACCAATGCGCATGTGGTGGCGGGTGCGGCGCGCCTGCGTGCGTCGTTCACCGACGGGCAGGCGCTCGATGCGACGCTGGCGGGCGAGGACGCCGATACCGACACCGCGGTGCTGCGTCTGTCTGGGCAATGGACTGCCGCATGCCGAACTCGGGCAATCCGCGGCGCTGCGCGTGGGGCAGCTTGTCGTGGCGATCGGCAATCCCCTTGGCTTTCAGTGCACCGTCACCGCGGGCATCGTGTCCGCGCTCGGCCGCACGCTGCGCACGCCGTCAGGGCGCATGATCGAGAGCGTCATTCAGACCGATGCGCCGTTGAACCCGGGCAATTCCGGTGGCCCGCTGGTGAGTGGCGCAGGCCGCGTGGTCGGCATCAACACCGCGACGATCGCGCCGGCGCAGGGCATCTGCTTCGCGATCGGCATCGACACCGCGGTGTGGGTTGCGACGCGGCTGATGCGCGACGGGCGGGTACGGCGGTCGCGGCTCGGACTGTCGGGGCAGACGGTGCCGATCGACACGCGGGTGCGGCGGTTCCACGGGCTGACGCAGGCGAGCGGGATGCTGGTGCTGGATGTGGCGGCCGGCGGCCCGGTGGCGGAGGCCGGCGTGCAGCGCGGCGATGTGGTGGTGGCGCTCGACGGCGAGCCGATCGCCGGGGTGGACGACATGCACCGTTCGCTGACGGCGGAGCGCGCCGGACGGGCATTGACGCTGACGTTGCTGCGGCGGGCGGAGAGGCTGGAGGTGGTGGTGACGCCGGGCGAGGCATAAGCGCCTGGCGCGCTTACGCGACAGAGGCCAAACATCTCGATCTAAGGTGGGGAAAATCTCGCGCCAAAGATAGGAGTGCGTTGTCGGTCTTCTGGTGCCGAGCAACCGCCCGGCCCCAACGATGCCTACGAGAAGGCTTTCGATCGAACCCTGCGCGACACGCGGGTGAAGACCATCTGGCGCGCCAGCTGTAACCTGCCAGGAAGGCGGCTTATCGGCGGTAAATTCGCACCAGACTTCCGCACACGCCAACCTACTTGATTTATTCGACGGCTGAGGCACCGCAAAAGTCTTGACTCACGCATGGAAGGCTCCCGGATGGCGTGCCTGTTCGAATTGTGTAACCATTCCGCCGGGCAGCAGGAGCGCAAGCTCCAGTCGTCCTTACAAGGGGAGGCGGAACAATGAGTGGTTGGCAACTCAGCGGCGACGCGCCGACGTCCTACACGCGCTTCGGACATAAAATCATGGAACCGTGGACGGACGATCTCATCCTCGCGGCCAATTGCCGCGATGGTGATCGGGTGCTTGATGTCGCTTGCGGAGCCGGACTGGTGGCCAACCGTATAAACTTGGTCAGCCGGAAGCTTTGCTCGGTAACCGGGATCGACCTCAACGAGGGCATGCTAAGCGTTGCCCGTGACAACCCGCAGGTTGAATGGAGACAAGGGAGCGCCATCGAGCTGCTGTTCGACACGGCCAGCTTCGATGTGGTGCTGTGCCAGCAAGGACTTCAGTATTTTCCTGATCGAACCAAGGCGATGGAGGAGATGGCGCGGGTTCTCGTTCCGGGGGGACGCCTCGCCCTGAATGTTTGGGGGGCGCTCGAACGGCAGCCATTCCATGCTGCATTGATTTCCGCTGTCGGCACATTTCTCGGCGCCGATGCACGGGCAGCCTTTGACCCAGCATTCTCACTCAACACAGCTGGGGAACTGCGGCAGCTTGCCACCATTGCCGGCCTGGGCAACGTCCGCGTTCGGTTTGAGCAGCGGACTTTGCGCTATCCAGTGACAGGTAGGCTTGTTGCTGGATTCATGGGCGCGACACCTGTGACCGCGCAGTTCATGGCTCTGCCGGATGATCGCAGACAAGTTTTCGTGGCCCACGTCGTCGAGACACTCGCTGGCTATGTGGATGACGCCGGACTGGCGGCTCCCATGGAGAATCACTTTCTGACTGCGATGAAGCCGATGTGACGCTGCTGGCCCGGATAACCGCTCTCGCGCCACGCGCTGGCAGAACCATTGGGCGACCACGTGCCCGCTGGGCAGCATAAGTCTTAACTTTCGCACCGCGCGAATATTCGTCCGCGCACGACGGCCGCATCCGCTAGGGTAACTCGATAAGAGGCCGCGACCGGCAACACTTCTGGCGCACGTTGCGGTATGCGCGTATCTGTAAGCAGCGGGGTAAACCACAATCCGAGGAGGCACGGATGCTGGCCGAGACAATGGGCCCGGATATCGCTCGCTCTGCATTGATAATCGTAGATATGCAGAACGATTTCCTGCATCCGGACGGAGGTTTCGCCAATACTGCCCGGGAGCACCCAGAAGCGAATATCGACATTCCGTTCCTCGTGGGCACCATCCCCTATGCTAGGGAGCTTGCGGCTGCCTTCCGAGCTGCCGGAAGGCCCGTCATCTATGTCGCGCACGTGCTCAAGCCCGACTACTCAGATGCGGCGTTTCCTTACTGGCGGCTGGGAATCGAGCCTGCGACCGGGAACCGAACACACTGTGTCGAAGGGACATGGGGGGCGCAGATAATTGACGAGCTGACGCCTCAGGACGGCGAGCATCTGATTGTGAAGAAGGGATTTGGGGGCTTCGCTAACACGGCGCTCGATACCACCCTTTGCAACATGGGGGTCACTACCTGTGTGATGGTGGGCGTGACCACATGCGTTTGTGTTTCCAATACCGTGCGCGGCGGGGTCGAACATAATTATCGGATGATCCTCGTCAGCGATGCGGTGGCCGAGGTCTCTCGCGATACGCACGAGGGCGAACTCAAAACCATGGGCCGCATTTTTGCGGACGTGAAGACGACCGACGAAGTCATAGCACTCCTCGGCACAATTCGCCGGGAACCGATGTAATTGACTGACAGGACTGGTTCAGTGGGGTTGGGTGCCCGGTCCTCTGGCGGACAGGCGGCCGATATGCATAACTTGGCTTTTGAGGCCGAGTGCATGGGTTCCGCCAATTTCGGCAACACAGGGAGTCTGTGTGGGCAGGGTGAACGGTGCCGTCGCAGAAGTGGTGGAAATTCGAGGTGGTGTAATCTCCGGCTAGTGCAACGAGCCAGACTCGGCGGTGAGACGCCGAGGGAGATTACACCATGGAGAAGCATAGCAACGACAGTTCGCCGGCGTCGCCTGAATTCCTTGGCGCTGGTTGGTTCGATCCGATCGAGGCGGCCATCCGGGATCGGGTTCGTGGGTTCATCGAGGAGCTTGTTGATACGGAGCTGGACGCGGCACTTGGGCGGTCGCGCTATCGTCGCTCGGTGTCGGCAGAAGCGGCTGGCGGAGCAGCCGGATATCGGCATGGACGACGGAACCGCCAGTTGCTTGGTTCATTTGGCCCGGTGACGATCAGCGTGCCACGCGCACGACTGAACAACACGGACGGGGTGTGCCGGGAATGGCACAGCGAGGCGCTGCCACGCTATGTGCGGATGACGAAGCAGGTAGAGGCGGTGATCGCGGGCGCCTATCTGTCGGGCACCAACACGCGCCGGGTTCGGCGTGCACTCGGCGCGCTGTTCAAGGGGGCGGTCGGCAAGGATGTCGTCAGCCGAACCTGGCGGAAGGTGCAGACGGACTGGGAGGCGTGGTGCCGGCGCTCGCTGGCTGAAGAGGATGTTGTCAGGCTGATCCTGGACGGCACTGTGGTTCGGGTGCGGCTCGATCGCAAGGCGACGTCGATCTCACTGCTGGTGGTTCTGGGCATTCGGCGCGATGGGCAGAAGGTGCTGCTGGCGGTGCGCAACATGGGCGGCGAGAGCGAGGCTGCCTGGCGTGCTCTTCTGGATGATCTGATCGGACGTGGTCTGACGGCGCCGAGCTTCGTCATCATCGACGGTGCGGCGGGGCTGGAGAAGGCGCTCGGCCTGGTGTGGCCTGACGCACTGATGCAGCGCTGTACCGTGCACAAGCACCGCAACCTGTTGGCGCACGCTCCTGAGCGGCTGCACGAGGAGGTGTCGGCCGACTATAACGATATGATCTACGCCGGCACGCCGAAGGAGATCGAAACACGCCGTAAGTCATTCATTCGCAAGTGGCGACTGAAATGTCGTGCCGTCGCCGACAGCCTGGAGGAAGCCGGTGATCGGCTGTTCTCCTTCTCCCGGTTGCCCGACAGTCAATGGCGGTCGGCACGCACCACCAATGCCATCGAGCGACTGCACGAGGAGTTCAAACGCCGCATCAAGACGCAAACCGTGCTGCCGTCGGCGGAGACGGCGGCGATGCTGTTCTGGGCACTGCTGGCATCCGGTCAGATCACCATGCGCAAGGTAGACGGGTGGCAGACACTCGCCGAGAAGCCGACCATTCAATGCATTGACCTTGCTGCGTGACGCGATAACGTCACCCCGCTGGAGACCACCGCTACGTCAATTTCCACCAACTCCGCGACACGACGGGGTGAACCCCAGTATGCCGTCAGATCAGATAGTCTGCACCCCAAGCTCTCACCCCTCCACGAAACCGGGGCAAGTTCTTCTACTGCTGCCCGCTGCCACACGGATGGCGCGCCGGCGCAAGGCGTGGCCTGATAGCCAAAGATCAGCAGCGGGTCGGCCATGCGCACCGTCAACATTCTTGCCATCCAACGTCTCAATTCCACCGATCGCGCCAGGATCGAAGCGGTCGATCCTGCCGTCCACCTCACCGATGCCGGGGGTTGGTTCGATGGGGAGATCCGCGACACCTGGTCGGCCTATGCCGGGTCGCGCTACCTCGCACCGGGCGCCACCGGGGCGGGCACGCGCGGCGAACGCGACAGGATGCTCGCTGAGGCTGAGGTGATCCTGGGCGGCTTTCCGTTCCCACTCGATCTGCGCGCGCGGGCGCCGCAACTGAAGTGGTTCCATCAGCGTCCCGCGGGTGCGAGCAACCTGCGCATCGGCGACCTGTGGGGCAGCGACGTGACGGTGACGACGTCGCGCGGCATGGGAAGCACGCTCGCCATGGCGGAATACGCGATTGCCGGCGTCCTGCACTTCGCCAAGGAACTGGACCGCGCCATCGACGACCGCGCGTCGGGCACGTTCGACCATCGCGCGTACCGGCCGCTGTTGCTGGAGGGGAAGACGATGTGCGTGGTCGGCGCCGGCGGGATCGGTCGCGAGGTCGGCCGGCTGGCCGCCGCCCTCGGCATGCGCGTCATCGGCACGCGACGCCGGCCGGAGCCTGACGCGCCGTTGCCGACGGGTTTCGCGGTAATCGGCGGCAGCGATGATCTCGAGCGGTTTCTCGGCGAGAGCGACTTCGTGGTGGTCTGCTGCCAGTGGACGCCGGAGACCACGAACCTGATCAACGCCGCGCGGCTGGCGGCGATGAAGCCTGGGGTCGTGCTGGTCAACGTCGCGCGCGGCGAGATCGTGGACGAGACGGCGCTGGCGGAGGCGCTGGCGCGCGGTCATCTGCGCGGCGTGGTGCTGGATGTGTATGTGGGCGAGTTCGAACACCTGCCGCCCGTGGCGCTGTGGCGCAACCCGCGTGTGCTGATCACGCCGCACACGTCCGGCCACAGCGACGAGAACCGGCACGGCGCGATCGATCTGTTCTGCGAGAACCTGCGCGCGTATCTCGAGGGTGCGCCGCTGCGCAACGTGATCGATTGGGAGCGGGGGTATTAGCGAAGGCCGCGGCCGGCGATACGGATCTGTATATCGACGGGTCCATACCTAGGCCAGGATACCACCATCGATCGCCATGGCATGGCCGATCACGAAACTCGCTGCCGGGCTGGACAACCACAACACAGCGGCGGCGATTTCCTCAGGCTCGCCCAAGCGTCCGATCGGTTCGGCAGCCACAAAAGCTTTGACGATGTCGGGATCGTAGTGCTTCGTGACCTTCGCGGCCATTGGTGTGTTGCCAATAATCCCCGGGCATACTGCATTGATGCGGATGCCCGTCTCGGCATAATCGAGGGCCGAGGCGCGCGTGAGGCCGATCACCCCGAATTTGCTGGCCGAGTAGGCGGCACGCCCTTTCGAGCCCCGCAGCCCGCCAATCGACGAACAATTGACGATCGCACCGCTTCCCTGCGCCATCATCTGGCGGAGCTCGGCCTTCATGCAGTTCCACACGCCGCGCAGGTTGACGTTGACGATATTGTCGAACGTGTCGTCCTCCGTTTCGCTCAGCGGCGCACTGTCGCAGTTTATGCCGGCATTGTTGAAGGCCGCATCGAGCCGGCCATAGGTTCTGACCGCCTGCTCGATCATCGCTTTCACCTGGCCGCGGTCCGTGACGTCGCAGGTGACGCCGATGGCGTTGTGACCCGTGACGCGGAGACCTTCGGCCGCGTCGCCGGCCGCTGCCTCGTCACGATCGGCAACGATGACGGATGCGCCAGCCCTGGCGAAGGCCTTCGCTGTTGCGAGGCCGATGCCGCCGCCGGCGCCCGTGACGAGTGCTACTTTCCCATCGAAATCTGCAATCATGGTGACCTGTCCATTCGCGTTCATGGATCGCCGGAAGCGGCGCGCATTGTGCGGCAACCCGCGTGTGGTGGTCCGATTTACCAGCGGCCGGCCGTGGCGCCGCCGTCCACGGGGAGGATAGCACCCGTTACGAAGCTGGCGTCGTCGGAGGCGAGGAAGGCGATCGCCGCAGCGACCTCATCGGGGAAACCTTCCCGTCCGAGAGCGTGGCTCTGACGAATGCGGCGCTCGTTTTCGGGATCCTCGAACATGACGGCCGTCATTGGGGTGCGGATCATACCGGGCGTTATGGCGTTGACACGAATTCCCGTTGTGCCCAGCTCGATCGCCATCGCGCGGGTCAGTCCGACGACGGCGTGCTTGGAGGTCACATAGGGGGCACGGTTCGGCACCGCCGTGATGCCTGCCAAGGAGGCGAGATTGACGATCGCGGCCGGGTGACCGGCTTTCAGCGCCAGGCGGGCAAACTCCTGAGACAGGATCAGCGTTCCCTCGAGGTTGACGGCGTGGACGCGCGCCCATTGCTCGCGCTCGGCATCCAGCACCGAGGTCACACCGCGGATGCCGGCGCAGTTCACCAGGGCGTGCAGGTGGCCGAACTGTGCCGCGGCCTGCTCCATCATCTGGTGCACTCGTGCACGATCCGTGATGTCCAGCGCCACGGCATAGGCCCGTTCGGCATCACCCAGACTTTCGGCGACACGGTGCGCGCCGTCGTCATTCACGTCCACCACGACGACGTTGGCGCCTTCCGCGAAGAGCCGCCTGGCGGCGGCTTGGCCGATACCGCTGGCGCCACCAGTGACGATCGCGGTGCGATTGGTAAACCTGTTCATTAGGCTTGTCCTGGTCGTCGTGGATCCGGCTCGTCAGTTCGTGCTTACCTGGGATGGTATTGTTCGTCGGTCACCTTCTCCATCCAGTCGACGACTTTGCCGTTGAGCCCTTCCTGAATGGCGATGTGAGTCATAGCCGTTGTTGCCGTGGCGCCATGCCAGTGCTTCTCGCCGGGCGAGAACCAGACCACATCGCCCGGCCGGATCTCTTCGACCGGTGCGCCCTCGCGCTGGACCCAACCGCAGCCGGCCGTGACAATCAGCGTCTGACCGAGCGGATGCGTATGCCATGCGGTGCGGGCGCCCGGCTCGAAGGTGACGCTTGCGCCGGCGACGCGGGCCGGATCAGGCGCGCTGAACAGCCGATCAACACGGACCCGTCCCGTGAAATAGTCTTCTGGACCTGTGGCGGAGGCCTGTGAACCAATTCGCCTGATTTCCATTGTCCGTCTCCATTGCCTGTCATGTGCCGAAATCTAATGGGCTTGGCTGTCATGGATTAGGCGCTAAAATCCGTATGAACCTATAAGCTGGTCTTCTGAATGGCTCGCGCCGACCTGAACGATATCGTGGCCTTCCTTGCCGTGGCTCAGGAGCGAAGCTTCACCCGTGCCGCCGCGACGCTGGGCGTTTCGCAGTCGGCGCTGAGCCAGACTGTTCGCGGGCTGGAGGCGCGGCTTGGGCTCCGGCTGCTGACCCGCACCACCCGCAGCGTCGCGCCGACCGAGGCGGGAGAGCGCCTGCTGCTGGCCGCGGGACCACGCCTGGAGGAGATCAATGCGGAGCTGGCCGCACTGAGCGAGCTGCGCGACAAGCCTTCCGGCACCATCCGCATCACGGCGCATGATCATGCCGTAAAGACGGTCCTGTGGCCCACCCTGGAGAAGTTTCTACCGGACTATCCTGACATCAAAGTGGAAATCGCTATCGACTACGGCCTGACCGATATCGTGGCCGAGCGTTACGACGCCGGGGTTCGTTCCGGGGAGATGGTGGCGAAGGACATGGTGGCCGTGCGCATTGGGCCCGACATGCGCTCAGCGGTTGTTGGCGCGCCGTCCTACTTCGCCAAACGGCCAAAGCCGAAGACGCCGCAAGACCTGACCGCGCAGACTTGCATTAACCTGCGCCTGCCGACCTATGGCGGCCTGTACGCCTGGGAGTTCGAGAAAGGCAGGCGCCGCGCGCTGAGGGTAAGGGTCGAGGGACAGCTCGTATTCAACGGAACCGCTCCAATGCTCGACGCGGCATTGGCGGGATTCGGCCTGGCATATCTGCCCGAGGACAACGTGCGGGAACACCTTGCCGACGGGCGGCTCATCCGGGTCCTCGCTGATTGGTGTCCGCCTTATCCGGGCTATCACCTTTACTATCCAAGCCGCCGGCAGCCCACGCCGGCGTTTGCCCTGCTGATCGATGCGCTGCGCTACCGCGGCGTGCCACCGACGGTGCGGTGATCTTGGAGTTGTGCGCTCGTTCCTCACGGGGCCGAGGCGGTAGGATGCGAAATGCCCATCGATACGCCGCGCTCCAGGCTTCGCTGTTGGGAGCAAACTGACCGAGATGCATTCGCCGCCATGCACGCGGACCCTGAGGTGATGCATGATTACGGCGGGCCGATCAGTCGGACAGAAAGCGACGCAAAGTTAGATCGCTACGCGGCGACGTATCGTCGGCATGGCTTTTGCCGTTGGGCCATCGAGGGCAAAGACGGTGCCCTTCTCGGCTATGCCGGCATTTTGCCTTCGCGGCCCGGCCATCCACTCGGTTCGCATTTCGAAATTGGCTGGCGTTTGGTTCGGCGCGCTTGGGGGAACGGGTATGCCACCGAAGCTGCACTGGCGGCACTGGACGATGCTTTCACTCGCGTCAGGTTGGCCGAAGTGATCGCCTATACATCCCTCGACAATCTGAGGTCGCAAGCGGTGATGCGCCGGTTGCAATTGCGGCGCGATCCGTCGCGCGATTTCACGGCAGACTACGACACCATCAACGGTTGGCGGGGGTTGGTCTGGGCGGCGCGGCGCCCCGTCCATACAGCTTGAATTTCGTGGCCGCTCGCGTGAGTGCGTTTCGCGCAACGGCCGACCATGGCGATGCTGGGGGTTGGTTGCATCAGGCTTGAATTCATTGATAAGCTGCGCTCGGAATGGGCAAAAGCAAGCCCATCCACACGGGCAGGCCATAAGCTGGGAGAGCAAATCGATGTCTGGTTACGCCGGAAACGTGGCAAACGTTCCGTGGTGGAAAGAACCCACCAAGGACCAATGGTACGCCTATTGCGCCGCCTGGATGGGTTGGACGCTCGACGCCTTCGACTTCACCGTCTTCCTTCTGATCATGGCACCGATCGCGCAGGAGTTCGGGGTTCCGCTGATCGACGTGACCGCGATCTTCTCGGTCACGCTGATCATGCGCCTGGGTGGAGCGACGGCGTCCGGTTGGTTGGCCGATCGGATGGGGCGCCGGGCGCCTCTGATGATCTCCATTCTTTGGTATTCCATCTGCAACTTGCTCGCTGGCTTCTCGCCGAACTTTACCTTCCTGTTCGTGATCCGGGCGCTGTTGGGCATCGGCATGGGAGCGGAATGGCCGGCCGGCGCGGCGCTGGCGATGGAATCCTGGCCGGTGCGGTCTCGCGGGTTGATGTCCGGCGTCCTGCAAGGGTCCTGGGGATTGGGCTTCGCACTGTCCGGCCTGGCCTACGGCTTCCTGTACGCACCGTTGGAAGCGTGGCATAAGGGCTACGGGTGGCGCGGGATGCTGATCCTGGGCGTGCTACCGGCCCTCGCTTGCGTCTGGATCCGCATGTACGTGAAAGAGCCTGAGGTTTGGACGGAAAACAAGAAGATCCAGAACGCGACGCAAATGCAGGTCACCCTGCCACTGTTCGCCATCTTCAAGCCCAAATATCTGTACAACACCCTCACGGGTTGCCTATGGATGGCCGCGAACTTCTGCGTCTACTACGCGGTCTGGGCCATGCTCGGGACCTATCTTACCAAGGAACTGGGCTGGACGCCGGCCCAGGTGTCGGTTCCGGTGTTCTGGGGCAACATCCTCACGTTCGCGGCGTGCAGTTTCTGGGGCGCCGTGTCGGAACGCGTCGGACGGCGCTGGGCGCTCATGATCCCCACGATCATCGCCCTGTTCATCATTCCGCTGTATATCACGCAGACGGACCGGACCTTGTTCCTTGGGTTCTTCCTGCTGTTCATCTGCTTCTTCAGCGGCAAGGATGCCCTGAACCCCGGCTGGCTGTCGGAACGCTTCCCGACCGAGGTGCGAGCCACCGCCTCGGGTTTCATCTATCACCAGGGCGCGGTCTGGGGCGCGGCCGTCGCGCCGATCCTGACTTACTTCGCGGTGAACCAGGGCATGGGCTTCGCCAAACCGATGATGTACGGCACGATCGGTTCGCTGATCGTGTATATCATCGCGGTCTATCTGGGGCCGGAAACCAAGGGCATGGTCATGACCGCCGATCTGGAAGTGATCGAGGCCGAGGTCACACTCGGATAGCCCGCAACGGCACGGCCGGGGTGCTACTCCCGGCCGTTTCCTTCACCGAGAACCGAGCGAAGCAGCTTGCGGCATGATCGAAGAATGCGCAGGGGATCAGACCTTCAAAGCTGCATTTGGTTGCCCTGAGTGATCTGGCGCCGCGCTGTGCTCTTGGCGCGGGCTTCTCTTCTTGAGAGGATGCAGGCGGATCGCAGGGGGCGCGGGGATGTCGGGCAGCAGGACGGGGTCGATCACTCACACCAGGCGCAATGTGCTGGCGGGAGCGGCCGCTGCGCTGCCGCTACTCGGCCGTCGTGCCCGCGCGGCCGGCGAGCCGATCCCGATCGGCTGGGTCGGACCGTTGTCGCCGCCCGGTGGCTACGCCGAAGGCACCAACATGAAGAACGCGGCCGAGATCGCGGCCGCGGAGATCAATGCGCAGGGCGGCATACTCGGTCGCCAGGTCGAGATCACCTACGCCGATACACGTGGTATGCCGGCGGAGGGCCGCACCGCGGCTGAGCGTCTTGTTCAGCAGAACAAGGTCGTTGCCGTGTTCGGCGAGTTCCACAGCCCGGTCGCGCTCGCCGAAATGGAGGTCTACCACAAATACGGCATCCCCTTCATGGCCTGCGACGTATGGTCCGATCAGATCACCGCCAAGGGCTATCCCGAGGTATTCCGCAACGCCCCCGCCGTGTCGCTGATCGACGTCACGATCGGCCAGTGGATCGCCGCCGCGGGTTTCAAGAACGTGGCCATCATCGCTGAGAAGGACGATGTTGGCCTCGCCGCGCGCACATTGGTCGCGCAGGAACTGACCAAGGCGAACGTCAAGTTCACCGCGGTGGATGCCGATCCCAACCTGACCGACTTCACCGCGCAGATCCTGCGCTTCAAGAGTGCGACGCCGCCGTTCGACTTCTTCATCAGCATCTACGCCGAGGCAGGTGCCTATCCGATGATTCGCCAGGCGCATGATCTGGGCTTCGCGCCAACGGCCAATTGCGGCATCTACAACTCGGGCGGCGAGGCGGTTGATCCGACGTTCTGGGAAAACGTCGGTGAGGCTGGCCAGTGGCTCGTCACCGAGAATGTCGGGCTGCCGAAGGCCGGGTGGAACGACAAGACCAAGGCGTTCGTTGCCAAATACCGGGCGATGCACAACGCCGATCCGTCCGGCGCGGTGATGGAAAGCTACGACGGCGCCTGGCTGCTGTTCGATGCGATCAAGCGGGCAGGGGGGACCGATGCGAAGGGCATCATCCACGCGCTGGAGACCACCAGCTATGTCGGCGCGCGTGGCAAGTATTCATTCTCCACCAGCCACGAGCCGGCCTGGCACTACCACCAGTTCCTCGAGGCACCGCTGAGCCTCCTGCAATACTCCGAGGTGAAGCAGGGCCAGGCCGACGCGCCGATCGTGTGGCCGAAGCAATTCGCCACGGTCCCCTACCTGTACAAGAAGCCGGGGAGTTGATGCGCTCGCCGACCTCATGACCGACTATCTGCTGATCCAGGCGCTCAACGGGCTCGTCATCGGCATTATCTACGCGGTTATCGCAGCCGGCCTGACGGTGATCTTCTCGATCCTGAAGATCGTGAACTTCGCCCACGGCGAAGTCTACATGATGGGCGGCTACTTCGCATATTTTGCCATCGCGCTCGCGGGCATCCCGCCGCTGCCCGCGGTGCTGGTGGCGATGGCGATGTCGTTCGTGCTGTCGATCCTGGTCGAGCGCACTTTGCTCACACCGCTCTACAGTCCCACCACCGAACGCAAGGGCGACTACGGCATTCTGGTCACCTTCGGCATCTCGATCTTCCTGCGCGCGCTCGCGCTGATCATCTATGGTCCGTACCCGCTGCGCCCGCCGTCGTTCTGGCCAGGCGTCGCCGTGGTCGGTGACCTGGTGATGACCTGGGACCGGGTGTTCGCCGGCGGCGCCGGCATCGCGATGCTGATCGGACTGGTGTGGTTCATGAACCGCTCGCCCTGGGGAGAGGCGTTGAACGCGGTCAGCCAATCGCGCGAGTCGGCCGCGATCGTCGGCATCAACGACCAGCGCTTCTATATGCTGGCCTTCGGTCTCGGCGGCGCGCTGGCGGGCGGTGCTGGCGCGTTGGTGGGGCCGATCTATTCGCTGTCGCCGTCGATGGGGCTGCTGCCCGACACGCAGGCCTTCGCCATCGTCATCCTGGGCGGCATGGGCTCCGTCGCGGGTTCGATCCTTGCCGGACTGATGATCGGCGTCTCGGAGTCTATGTTCGTGGCACTGTTCCCTGATCCAAGCCGCAGCCTCACCTACGCCCAGGCTTTCAGCCTGCTGATACTCATGCTGGTGCTGCTGATCCGTCCCACCGGCCTCTTCGGACGCGCGCATGTCGCGATGGAGTAGCGCGTGTGCCCTCGTCGCGGCAGCGCTCGCGCTGGCGTTTCCGTTCCTGGTCAACGCCTATTGGCTTTCGGTCGGCGTGCTGGCGATGTTCTACGCGATCGTGGCCGCGAGCTGGGCATTGCTCGCCGGCTATGCGGGACAGTTCTCGTTCGGCCACATGGCATTCGTATCGCTCGGCGCCTACACGTCCGGCCTGCTGGTGATGACGTTCGGCGTTCCGATTCCACTCGGCATGGCCGCCGGCGTGCTGATGTGCGCCATCGTGGGCAGCGGCATCGGCTTTGTCTGCCTGCGGATGCGCGGTCCCTATCTCGCGCTGTTCACCGTCGCATTCTCCGAAGTGCTGCGCATTGTGATCGTGTCGGAGAATGAGGTCACCGGCGGGTCGGGCGGCCTGGAAGTGACGCCGCTGTTCCACGGCCGCACCGACACGCCGTACTATTATCTGGGACTGGTACTGCTGGTTGCCTCGCTGGCGATCATGCTGTTCCTGGTGACGTCGCGCTGGGGCCTGTTCTTTCGAGCGATCCGCGAGAATGAGGACGCCGCTTCCGCCGCGGGCGTCAAGGTGGTGCGCTTTCGCATTCTCGCCTTCGCCATCACGTCGAGCTTCGCCGGTCTCGCCGGTGGTTTCTACGGCCACTACATCGGCATCCTGACGCCCGACATCGGTTCGGTCGATCAGATGGGCCTGGTGGTCGCCATGGCGGTGATCGGCGGCGCCGAAAGTATCGTCGCGGCGATGATCGGCGCGCTCGGGCTTGAGTTCCTGGTCGAGGCGCTGCGCAGCTATGGTCAGTGGCGCCTTGTGCTGTTCGGGGCGCTGCTGCTGCTGACCATGCGTTTCGCACGCAACGGGCTGCTGGCGCTGGCGTGGGGGCAAGTCAATGCGATGCTTCCGCTTTCCTTGCGGGAGGGGGGGCGGTTGGGTGCTGGCGCTGCCCCCTCCCCACAACCCCCTCCCGCAGGGGGAGGGGGAGACTGATGGCGATGGCGCCACTGATCGAAGCACGCGAACTCAGCAAGCGCTTCGGCGGCATTGTTGCTGTGAGCGGCCTCAATCTTGCCGTGCAGCACGGCGAGCTCATCGGTCTGATCGGCCCCAACGGCTCCGGCAAGACCACCACGATCAACATGCTCACCGGCCATCTGACTCCTGCCGGAGGGCACATATTTCTCCGTGGCACCCGCGCCGACGGTCACGCGCCAAGCGAATTCGCTGCCTTGCGTGTCGGCCGTACGTTCCAGATCACGCAACTGTTCAGCCGCATGACCGTGCTGGAGAACATGCTGGTGCCGGGTCTGGCGCGCCCGCATTCCCACAAGACCACGGCGACCCGCACCGCGCGCCGGCATCTCGAATTCCTGGGTCTCGCCGCTTTGGAAACGCTCCAGGCGAAGAACCTTTCCGGTGGCCAGCAGAAGCTTCTGGAACTCGGCCGCGCGCTGATGCTGGATCCCGAGATCCTGTTCCTCGATGAGCCGTTCGCCGGCGTCAACCCTTTCCTGCGCGATCAGATCATCGAACTGGTGCGCAAGCTTCACGCCGACGGCCGGACCTTTGTCATCGTGGACCACGACATCGAGGCATTGCAGCGTCTGGTCCAGCGCATGGTGGTGATGTCGCGCGGAGAAAAGATCGCTGACGGAACGGTCGCCGAGGTGCGCGAGAACCAGGAGGTGCTGCGGGCCTATGCGGGTGTCTGATCCTGGGCCGGCGCCTGATCCTGGGCCCGTGCTGACGGCGCGCAATCTTGTGGCGGGCTATCTGCCTGGCATCAATATCCTCAACGGCATGTCGGTGGACGTGCTGCGCGGTCAGGTGCGCTGCGTACTCGGCCCCAACGGCACCGGCAAATCGACGCTGCTGAAAGTGCTGTTCGGCTTTCTGCCGGCTCAGCAAGGCGAGATGCGTCTTGGCATGACGTCGCTGCACGGCGTCGCATCGTATGACATGGGACAGCGCGGCATCACCTATCTGCCGCAGCGGCCCAGCGTGTTCCCGTTCCTCTCGGTCGAGGTCAACCTGCGTCTGGGCACGTGGTCGTTCCGCCGCGACCGCGCCTTGGCGCGACAACGTATCGAGCGCGCCTATGCGCAATTCCCCATCCTTGCCGAGCGCCGGCGCCAGGCGGCAGGCACGCTGTCGGGTGGCCAGCAACGCCAGCTCGAGATAGCGCGCGCCTTGATGACCGACCCCACCGTGATGCTGATCGACGAACCCACCGCGAGCATCGAGCCGCGCATCGCGGCGCAGATCTATGCGCTGATCGCCGGCCTGGCGCAGGACGGCAAGGCGATCCTGCTGGTGGACCAGAACATCAAGGGCGCGCTTGGCATCGCCGACTACGTCTATGTCATGCGCACCGGCACGCTGTTCGCGGAGGGTCCACGTGACTTGTTTACGGATGACGTGGAAACATTGGTCAGCCGCTGGCTCTACACGACCTGACAATTGACGTCCGAGGTCGTGGGCCAGCATCATGGTCCAGGCAAGCAGGGGAGATGCCGGATGATGCCGTGGCCGATGGCGAAGAGGTTGCTGCTGGCTATGGTTGTGGCGTCTGGTATCTCTGGTGTGGCGCACGCGGAGAAGTTCCAGTGCGGCCGTACCGGTGGTGACTTCACCTACGGGCTTGAGGCGAACGTCGCCGGGCTGGACATGCAGGCGAACGCCGCGGCCTCGGTGCGCGATATCGCCATGAACACCTACGAGACGCTGGTCACTCGCGACGAGACCATGAAGCCGCTGCTGCAGCTCGCCCAGTCGGTGGAGGTCAGTCCGGACAGCAAGGTGTACACCTTCAGGCTGCGACAGGGTGTGCATTTCCACAACGGCAAGCCGTTCACCTCCGCGGATGCGCGCGCGTCGTTCGAGCGCTATGCCCGTGTCGGCATCGATCGTTCGATCCTCGCACCGGTGGATCACTACGACACGCCGGATCCGGGCACCTTCGTCATCGCGATGAAGGACCCGCGGCCGAGCTTCATCGAGGCGATGTCGTCGATCACCGTGCCGATCATCATCATCCCGGAGGAGAACAAGGACGCGCCGCCACAGCAGTTGCCCTCGATGGGGACGGGGCCGTGGCAGCTCGACCAGTTCGTCGCCGACAGCACCGTGAAGCTCAAGCGCTTCGAGGGCTATACGCCTGATCTGCGCTACGACGATCTGTCGGGGTTCGGCGGCTACAAGGTCGCCTGCCTGAATACCGTCACATTCAGGATGGTGCCGGAGCCGGGCGCGCGCGTCGCGGGGCTGGAGACCGGAGAACTGCAAGGCGTGGAGGATGTTCCGACCATCGCGCAGAAGCGCATCGCGGCGAACCAGGACATTCGCCTGCTGAAGCTGGAGAATTTCTGGCTCAACGTCACCTACGGCAACTGGTCGGCACCGCCGACCAACAACCTCAAGTTCCGTCAGGCAGTGTTGGCGGCCCTGGACTTTGACGAGGTGATGGACGCTGCGAGCGACGGCGACTTCAAGCACAACCCGTCATTCCAGTATCCCGGCACGAACTACTACACCGAAGTGGGCAAGGAACTGCTCGATCAGCACAGTCCCGAGAGGGCGAAACGGCTTCTGAAGGAGGCGGGCTATCACGGTGAAAAGGTCGTGCTGTTGACCAACAAGGACTATCCCAGCCTCTACAACTCCGGGCTGGTCGTATCGCAGCAGCTCCAGGCGGTTGGGATCAACGCGGAGCTTCTGGTGCTGGACTGGCCGACCGCGCTTCAGAAGTCGATGAAGGGCACGCCCGACTGGAATTTCTTCTTCACCGGCTGGATCACCTATGTTGCCGTGGGTGGCGTGCAGACGCTGCGCCCCATGGCGGAACCCAATCCGGTCTATACGCCGCCGGATGGCAAGACCGATCCGGACTTCATGAAGGCGTTTGAGGAAGTCGCCAACGGTGCGACGCTGGAGGCACGGCAGGCAGCCTTTGCGCGGGCGCAGAAGATCGCCCTCGATGATGTGATGGTGATCCCCATGGGCGTGATGCCGAAGGTGCAGGCTGTGCGAGCCAACGTTCAGCACTACGTACCGTTCTATAATCCGCGCATGTACAACGTGTGGTTGAAGAACTGATGCCGCGCGTCGTTGTGATCGGCGCCGGCGTGATGGGTGCCTCGGTGGCTTTCCGCCTTGCGGCAGGCGGGTGCATCGGTGACCGTGCTGGAGGCTGGACGCGTGGGTGGCGGCACCTCGAGTTGCAGCTTCGCCTGGACCAATTCCAACGCGAAGACGCCGCGCGCCTATCACGACCTGAATGTCGCGGGGATGAAGATGCACGCCGCGCTGGCCGGCGAGTTCGGTGCCGCGCCGTGGTGGCATGGCGGCGGCAGCGTCGAGTGGGTGGCGCCGGAGGAGCTCGCGGCGCAGCAGGCGAAGGTCGAGCGCCTGCGCGCCTGGGGTTACGCGGCGGAATGGATCACGCCGAGGCAATTGCTGGAACTGGAGCCGGACATCGATGCCGCGCAGATAGGCGATGCGCCGATCGCCTATTGCCCCGACGAGGGCTGGCTGGACCCGGTGGTTTATATCGCTGCGATGCTGGGTGCGGCGCGCGCTCACGGAACCCGGATCATCTGCGGCGCCCGTGTGTCGGAGACCGTCCTCCATGGTGGCCGCATGACCGGCGTGAAGACCGCGGATGACCGGCTGTTCGAAGCCGACATGGTGGTCAACTGTGCCGGCCGCTGGGCGAACGATCCGGTGTCGGATGCGGGCCTGCATCTGCCGCTCGCCCCGACGGCGGGCTTGCTGGCCTTCACGCCGCCGGTCGCGGCCCGCGTGGGACGCGTGGTGCGTGCACCGGAAATACACACGCGACCGGATGGGGCCGGGCGGCTGGTCTGCATCGCACCGTCGGAGGAGGCGCCCCCGTTCGATCCGCGTCCCAGTGCGTCGATGCCGGAGGTGCTCGAACTCGTGCAGCGCCTGCGCCGGCTGTTGCCGGTGATCGGCGACGTGGCGCCGGAGGCAGCGCGCATGGCAATTCGTCCCATCCCGGCGGATTCGTATTCAGCGATCGGTCCGGTGCCGCGGGTTGACGGTTATTATCTCGCCATCACGCATAGCGGGGTGACGATGTCGCCTTTCCTCGGTGCCGCGGTGGCCGATGAGATCGTCCATGGCCGTCGATGCGAGGCGTTGGCCGATTTCCGTCCGGCGCGGTTCTTCAACTGAGGCCCGGGGTAAGCCCCAGCGGTGCATTGCAGGAAAATAACGTCGTGGTAACCGTCCCGGTGGTCATATAAATGCCATAGGGTGAGCGGCAGGACAGGTTCCTGCGCTACCGCAGACAGGCAGAGCAGCGATCCTTTGACCGAGGGCCTATGAGCCAAACCGAGGCCCGGGCGATTCGTCCGGCATCATCCCTGGTCCGAGCAACGATTACTGCAACCAGCGTCCTCCTGCTGCTGTCAGTGCTCGCCATCGTCCTGTTCACCATGCTGCGTTCGCCGCTGAAGGATGACATCGCCTGGCTGCTGTATGTCGCACGTCGCTGGATGGCCGGGCGTGAGCTCTACGTCGATGTTGTGGAGATCAATCCGCCGCTGATCATCTGGATCTCTGCCATCCCGATCTGGCTTGCCGGCGTCCTGCACGTCAACGCGCAATTCACCGCCATCCCGTTCTTTGTCGCTGCCGTCCTGGTCTGTGCGTGGTGGACTGCCTCGCTGCTGCGAGGCGCCGGCGAGCTGTTCGAGGATCGGCTGCCGGTGTTCGCCGCGATCGGAACCGTGCTGCTGGTGGTTCCGGCCGGCGATCTCGGCCAGCGCGAGCATCTGTTGGTCGCCGCCATCCTGCCATATCTCGCCTTGTTCGCCCGATCGCTCGACGGTGAGCGGTCCGCTCCCCGCGACGCTCTCATCGCCGGCGTGCTTGCCGGTCTCGGCTGCGCGCTCAAGCCGCGCTATGCCGGCGTCTTCGTTGTGCTCGAGGGTCTCGCGGTGCTGCGCGGGCTGCGGCCGTTCAGCGCCAAGTCGCTCGCCGCCGCCGTCACCATGCTGGCCTATGTCGGACTGGTCGCGCTGTTCTGTCCCGCCTATCTGCGTCGCGCGGTGCCGCTGGCATTGGCGCTGTATGGTGCGACCGACGTTCCACTGCGGCACCTCGTGGCGGACAGCCTTCGCCTGATGTTCGGCCAGGCGGTGGCGATGACGCTGTGGTGGTACTGCCGCCATCGCAGGCCCGAGGGCAACCTGATGCTGACCCTCGTGGTGTTCGCCGTCACCAGTACGGCGATCTGCTTCATGGATGGCAAGGACTGGTTCTACCACCGCCTGCCGGCGACGGTTGCCACCGTTCTGGCATTGCTGTGCTGGGCTTCATCGGCGTTGATGCATCGTCGCACGGGCATGCGGCGGGCCCTGCTGCCCGTGCTGGCCGGCGCCGTTGCCTTCGTCGTGTTCCTGGTCGCGGCATTTCAGCGCCTGGAGCCGCAGGTCGCTCTGGCGGTCGAGCCGGAGCAGAATACCATCGCCAAACTCGAGCAGCTTATCCGTCAGCAGAAGGCGCGCGCCTACATCGCGTTTTCTGAATGGATCGCCCTGGGTTTTCCGGTGGTGAACAACACCGGGGTCGGATGGGCCTCGCGCTTCGATTCGATGTGGGCGCTGAACGGCGAACTCTGGCGCGTCCACTTCGATGCCGCCGCGGCCAAGGAATGGCCGATCCGCCATTGGGTTGCGCACGACTTCATTGTCGGCTGTCCGGACATAGCGGTGGTCGATCGGCGCCTAGGTGTCGTTGACTATGTCGGCGTGCTCAGCGCGTCCGATCCGGCTTTTGCGCGCGCCTGGTCGCGTTACCGGCAGATCGCCGCCTTCGATGGCCTGGTGGTGTACCGCCGCGCGACCGCCGGGTGCATCGATCCGTGGGTGGCGGCACAGGCACCGCCGACCAACGACACGCGCTGAGGCTCGGGCCGCCCGCAGCAACTCGATTTGCGCCACGTGGGGACGCCGATTTGGCGTAGACCCGCATTCTGTGCCAATGAATTAAATCGGCACTTTCGATCGTGTGAACCGATGACCATCCTGCCGAGTCCGCAGCAGCTCCGCTATCTGACGGCGCTGGCTGAAAGCCGCCATTTCGGCCGCGCCGCACTGGCCTGTTCGGTGACCCAATCCACTCTCTCGGCGGGCATCCTGACACTCGAGCGGCAGCTCGACGCGGCGATCCTCGATCGCAGCGCCGGCAAGCACGTTGTGTTCACGCCGCTCGGGTGCGATCTGGTCGCGCGCGCCGGCGCGGCACTGGCGGCGCTTGAGGCGGTCGTGGAGGCCGCGGAGGCGGCACGCACCCCGATGGGCGGTCCGCTCCGGCTTGGCGTGATCCCGACCATCGGACCGTTCCTGCTGCCGCGGCTGATGCCGATGCTGCGCCACGCGTTCCCGCAGCTTCGGCTCTATCTGCGCGAGGACACCACCGCACACCTTGTCGAGCGCCTCGAGCAGACCCGGCTCGACGTGCTGCTGCTGGCATTGCCGTGCGACTGCGGCGGCGCCGATGCATCGGCGGTGGCGCGCGACGAGTTTCTGGTGGCACTGCCGCCTGGTCACAGGTTGGCAGCCCAGAGCAAGGTGCCGGTGGCGGCGCTGGCCGGCGAACGGCTGCTGCTGCTGGAGGATGGCCATTGTCTGCGGGACCAGGCGCTCGCGGTGTGCGGCCTGCTGGCCGGTGACCGCGAGGGAAACGACGGCTTCGCCGCCACCAGCCTGTATACGCTGGCGCAGATGGTTGCCGGCGGGCTGGGCGTGACGCTGCTGCCCAGGATCGCCATCGCCGCGGGCGTGACGGCGGGAACCGACATCGAGCTGCGTCCTCTCGCCGGCGCCGGCGCATGGCGCACTCTGGGTCTCGCCTGGCGCCCGAATGCGCCGCGGGCTTCGGAGTATCGGGCACTGGTGCCGCTGTTGAGCGAAACCTGTCGCGACGCCCTGACTTCACCCCAGGTGGCAGCCGCGGCAAACTGAGCGGATGAGCCAAAGTCCTTACCTGTTCCCCGCCGCGGACCATCCATTGCAGGCGATCACCGAGCGGCTGAAGGTGCGCGAGGCGGTGTCCGGCTACGGCATTGCGCTGCGCTACCAGGAGCGGGCGCCGGATCCGCCCGATGCGCCCGAGCCCGCGTGGTGCGAAACCGGCCATTCCATCTTCATCCTGGCCGGACGCATTCGCTACACGTTCGACGACCACAGCGTCGAGGCGGGACCGGGCGACATGCTCCACATCCCCGCGGGCGCCGCGCATCGCCATAAGCCCAGTGTGGTTGGCAACGAGCTGGTCCGCTACGTGCTGACCGAGTTCGAGTAGGTCTCAACGGTTCCTCAATCGGTTGGTGGCACGCTCCTGCGCGGAGGTGCGGCACTATGCTGCTGGACAGCGTGCGGAACCTGCTGGGTCGGCATGTGCCTCGGGGCAAAGTCCCGGCGCCTGACGCCGGACCGTCAGCCTCGCCCGCAATCGACGCTTCGCCGGCGCAAGACGACGATCCGGAATGGTCGAGTGCCCGGATCAGCGTGGCGGAGGCCTTGTGGGGCGAAGGCTTCCTGTTTCCTGGAGGTGCCGCCGAGGTTCTGCGCCTTACCAAGCCCCTCGGCCTCACGCCGGCCTCAAGCCTGTTGCTGATCGGCGCCGGCACCGGCGGTCCGCCTCGGCGTATCGCCGCGGAGTTCGGTGTCTGGGTGACGGGCTATGAAGCCAACCCGCGCCTGATGGCGCTTGCCAACGAGCGTAGCCAGCGTGCCGGGCTGGGCCGCCGCGCGCAGGTGGAGCACTGGGATCCTGAGAAGCCAAAGTTTCCGCGGCACTACTTCCATCATGGCATGGCCATTGAGCCGCTGCGTGGCCCGAAACCCGAGCGGTTGCTGGCAGCCGCGGCCCAGGCACTCAAGCCAGGCGGCCAGTTCGCGCTGCTGGAGATGGTGGCCGACCTGCCGCTCGATGCCGCCGATCCAATGGTCGCGACCTGGGCACAACTGGAGCATCGTCCCGCCGCGGTGCCCAGCGAGCTGGAAATCACCCAAGCGCTGGCGCGTCTCAAGTTCGATGTTCGCATTGTCGAGGACGTGTCGCGTCGGCACATGCAGAACGCGATCAAGGGATGGCGTGCCGCGGTCGAGGCCATGGCGGACGGTGGGCAGTCGCTGCGTCAGATCGCCGTGATGGTGCGCGAGGCGGAGCCCTGGCTGGCGCGCTTCCGCCTGATGCGGACGGGCCGGCTGCGCCTGGTGCGCTGGCACGCGATCGGCGGGTGACGCGCCCGGGTCTTCGGACCCCGGTTGACACGTTCGCTTGCCGCCCGTATCCAGCGCCGCTCTTCACGAGGCGCTGAAATGAGAATTCGCAACAGCCTGAAGGCCGCCAAGGTCCGCGACAAGAATTGCCGCGTGGTGCGCCGGCGTGGGCGCGTCTATGTGATCAACAAGAAGAACCCGCGGATGAAGGCTCGCCAGGGCTGATCATCGCGCGGTTCCGATGATTCCACCCAGGCAACAGATCGCCGTCTGCTTCGCGCACGCCGCCTACCAGATGAAGGCCTGTTTCGACGGGCTGAACACCGGCATCGGCAGCTTCGAACTGCGCGAACGCGATGCGCTGGAGCGACGTGCGCACGAGGCCGATGTCATCGTTGTGTCGGGCATGTGGCACAACGGGCTGATCCCGCTGGCGACAAGACTGCGCTTCATCCAGTCGATCGGCTCGGGCACCGACCAGTTCGACAGGGCAGCCCTGGCCGCGCGCGGCATTCGCCTCGCGAGCGCGGCGGGCGTAAATGCGCGCGCCGTGTCTGAGCATGCGATGGCGCTGATCCTGTCGCTGGCGCGCCGGCTGCCGGAGGCGCGCGACAACCAGGCGCTGCGCGTTTGGCGCGGCATGATCGGCGACCTGGCGCAGCGCGAGGACGAACTCAGCGGCAAGACCGTGCTGATCATCGGTCTCGGCCGGATCGGCGGCCGGCTGGCGCAGTTGGCCAAGGCGTTCGAGATGAATGTCATCGGCTTCCGCCGTGACCCTGCCGGGGGCCGAGGGGCGGCGGATTCCGTGCACACGTTGGCCGAGTTGCCGAGGCTTCTGCCGGCGGCGGACTTTGTCGTGCTCACCTGCCCGCTGGTCCCGGAAACCCGTGGCGTGATCGATGCGAGGGCGCTCGGGCTGATGCAGCGCTCGGCATTTCTGATCAATGTCGGACGCGGGCCTTGCGTCGTGGAAAGCGCGCTGATCGAGGCGTTGAGTGCGGGACGCATCGCGGGCGCCGCGCTGGACTGCACGGACCCCGAGCCGCCCGAGGAATCCTCACCGCTCTGGGCGATGCCCAACGTGCTGATCACCCCGCATACCGGTGGCGAGACCCGCAAGTACGAGGCGAACGTCATCGAGATTCTCGATGGAGAATCTCGAACGGATGTGGCGAGGCGAGACGGGCCTGCGCAATCAGATCGTTTGAGGCATCGGGAGGAGCGCGGCGACGCAGCAATCTCGTTCGATGGTGCGAACTCTCGATGGGGATTGCTTCGTCGCTATGCTCCTCGCAATGACAATGTCATGATTGCTTGGGTCGCTGGGCACTACTTCTCCGAGTACGGATAGATCAGGTCTCCCGTCTTCAGCGACGGCGGCCACAGGATCACTTCGGTCTTCGGGTCCTTGAACTGCTCCATGTCGTTCGCCTTCACGTTCTGGAACTGCACTTCGTAGCACTCGCGGCTCGGCCCATTCGCCATTCGGTCCGAACTTCACGTCGCCGACGATCGTGTTGAAGGTGTGCGTGCGCAGGTAATCGGCGAGCTTGTCCTGATCGAGGCTCTTGGTGCCCTCCACCGCCTGTTGCAGCACCTGCATGTAGCCGATAGGCGAACGGCGGCAGATAGTAGCCGAGCGGATCGACGCCGGCGGAGCCTGCCTGCGCCTGATACTTCTGGAGGAACTCCTTGCTTTCCTTGCTTGCCAGCTGGGACCACGGCAGCCAGTAGTCGTAATCGACGATGCCGTTCAGCAACGGGCCGAGCTGCACCTTGATCGCGGTGCTCTGCAGCCCGACCATGCCGCCGCCGAACAGCTTGGCCTTCAGGCCGACCTCGTGCGCGGCGCGGACCATGCCCACGGTATCGGGCGGATAGGAGCAGACCAGCACGAGATCGGGATTGGTCGCCTGGATTGCGCGGACGATCGGCGTGTAGTCGGTCGTGCGTCGGCGGATAGGTCTTGTCGTAGACGATCTTCAGTCCCGCCTGCTTGGCCAGCGCACGCGCGCCGTCCATGGCGTTGTGCGGGAACTCCGCATCGGCGCCGACCATCGCCAGCGTCTGCGGCTTCGGGTTCTGCGCCATCGCGACGGCGAAGAAGCCTTGGGCGAAGCTCTGCTTCGGCTCCGGGCCGCCGGTCGGTGTGAACGAGAAGTATTTCGGATACTGGAACTCGGTGTTCACCGCGAGGCCGAACAGGCTCAGGAACGTGCGGTTGTGCTGCATGATGATCGGCATCGCCGGCGCGATCATGTTGGTGGCGTAGCCGCTGATGACCAGATCCACTTTGTCCACGTCGAGCAGCTTGGTGTAGATGCCGGGTATCGTTGCCGGATTGGACTGGTCATCGTAGTAGATCAGCTTCACCGGCCGCCCCAGCAGGCCGCCCTTGGCGTTGATGTCGGATTCCCAGATCTGCATGGCCAGCAGTGCGGCCTTGCCGTTCGGCGCGAGCCCGCCGGTCAGCGCCATGCCGAAGCCGATGGTGATCGGTTTCTGCGCATGCGCGGACACGATGCACGCGAAAGCCATCGACGACGGCGAGAGCGAGACGCCTGGGCAGCATAAAGAATTCCTCCGGTTGGTTACTTGCCCGCATCCTATGGCGGCCCGGAGTGGCACGCCAGTGGGGATGCGCTATGCTCACCGGATCGAGCCAGAGGAGCGTCCGATGCAGGACCTTGACGAACACACCGTCACCGAAGCCGCGCTCGCGCAGATGGCGAACACGCCGGACCCGCGTCTGAAGGAGATCATGGATGCGGCCGTGCGCCACCTGCACGCGTTCGCCCGTGACGTGCGCCTGACGCCGGCCGAATGGCTGACCGGCATCCAGTTCCTCACCGCGGTCGGCCAGGCCTGCACCCCGTTCCGCCAGGAGTTCATCCTGCTGGCCGACGTGCTGGGCGTCAGCGCGCTGGTCAATGCGATGCACGACAAGAAGGCGCGCGAACTCGGCACGCAGAGCAGCCTGCTCGGCCCGTTCTATCGCGAGGGCGCGCCGGAGCTGCCGCTGGGCGCCAGCATCGTGGCGAAGCCGTCGGCGCCGGAGATCGTGGTGTACGGCCGCGTCACCGACAACGACGGCAAGCCGGTGCCGAACGCGCTGGTGCAGGTGTGGCAGACCAGCGAGCACGGGCTCTACGATCTGCAGGCGGAGAATGCGGCCGAGGTGATGGACCTGCGCGCGAACTTCCGCACCGATGCGGAGGGCAGCTACCATTTCCGCACGGTGCGTCCGCTGGGCTATTCGATCCCGATGGATGGGCCGGTGGGCGAGATGGTGAAGGCGCAGCAGCGCCACGGGTTCCGGCCGTCGCACATCCACTTCCTGATCGGCGGCGACGGTTATCGCGAGCTGGTCACCGCGCTCTACTTCGGCGACGACGAGCATATCGATTCCGATACGGTGTTCGGCGTGTCGGGATCGCTGGTGGTGGGCGCGAAGGACGACCCGGCATCGCCGATCCCGGGACTGAAGGCGGTGCGCTACGATTTCCGCCTGGCGCACGCCGAGGCCGGCGACACCGGCCGCGTCGGCGCCGATCCGTCGAAGCTGATGAAGGCGGCCGAGTGATGGCCGGGTCAAGTCCGGTCATGACGGAATGGAGGTATGTGTGATGCCGCGTCGGTTTGATCGACATCTCGGTCCCGCTGAAGGCGGGGATCAAGAGCGACCCGCCGCATTCGCTGCCGAAGATCGAATACCTGGACCACCACATGACCGCGCCGGCGATGGCGGAGTACATGGGGGTGCGGGTCGATCAGTTGCCGGACGGCGAGTATGCCGCGGTGGAGCGCTGCAACATCAGCACGCATAACGGCACGCATCTCGACGCGCCGTATCACTACTTCTCGACGATGAACCATCGGCTGAAGCCGGGCGGCGAGCCGTCCTGGCGGATCGACGAGGTGCCGCTGGAATGGTGCTTCCAGCCGGCGGTGAAGCTCGATTTCCGCCATCTGCCGGATGGCTATGTGGCGACGCCGGGCGACGTGGAGGCGGAGCTGAAGCGCATCGGGCACACGCTGAAGCCGCTGGAGATCGTGGTGGTGAACACCGCGGCGGGCGCGAAATACGGCGAGGACGATTACGTCGATTCCGGCTGCGGCATGGGCAAGGCGGCGACGCTGTGGATGCTGGAGCGCGGCGTGCGCCTGGTCGGCACCGACGGCTGGAGCTGGGACGCGCCGTTCTCGCACACGCGGCGGAAGGTGGCGGAGACCGGCGATGCCGGGTTGATCTGGGAAGGCCATCGCGCCGGACGCGAGATCGGCTATTCGCATCTCGAGAAGCTGCACAATCTCGAGCTGCTGCCGGCCGACGGGTTCGAGGTCGTGTGTTTCCCGGTGAAGGTGCATCGCGCGTCCGCGGGATGGACGCGCGCGGTGGCGATCCTGCCCGCGTGAAGATCTGTGTATTCGGCGCCGGCTCGGTCGGAGGCTATCTTGCCGGCACTCTGCGACGTGGCGGCAACGACGTATCGGTCATCGCGCGTGGCGCGCATCTTGCGGCGATCCGCGCGAATGGCCTGACGGTGGAGACGCCGGACAGTTCGGTCACGGTGAAACTGCCCGCCACCGACAATCCCGCCGAACTCGGCCCACAGGATGCGGTGATCGTCACGGTGAAGGCACCGGCGTTGCCCGCGGTCGCGGCCACCATCGCGCCGCTGCTCGGCCCGGACACGTCGGTTGCGTTTCCGATGAACGGCATTCCCTGGTGGTACTTTCATGCGCATGGCGGTGCGCTGGATGATCGCCGCCTGCCGCGCCTCGATCCGGATGACGCACTGTGGCGCACGGTCGGTCCTGATCGGGCGATCGGCGGCATCTTCTGGCCCGCCTGTTCGGTGCCCGCTCCGGGTGTGGTGCGGCTGCTCAGCGGCGCCGGCAGCGGCACCGTGTTCGGCGAACCCGACGGCAGCCTTACGCCACGCATCGAGGCGCTTGCCACCGCGTTCCGTGCCGCCGAGCTGCCGGTGACCATCGTGCCGAACATTCGACAGCTCATCTGGCAGAAGCTGGCATTCAATCTCAGCGCCGGTCCGATGTGCGTGCTGACGGAGTCGCCGGTGCGGGCCACGCACGAGGAGCCGGCGCTGATCGATTGCTCGCGTCGCATGTTGGCGGAAGCCCAGGCGATCGCGCTCGCCATGGGCTATCCGGCTCGACATCGACGCCGAGCGGGTGGTGGCGACCAACATGCGGCTCGCGCACCGGCCGAGTATTTTGCAGGACCTGGAAGCCGGGCGGCCGATGGAGATCGATGCGCTCTATACTGTGCCGCTGGAGCTGGCGCGACTGATGAATGTGTCGACGCCGACGCTCGACCTGCTGGTCGCGATGATCAGGGCGAAGGCGCGGGCGGCTGGGCTGTATCCGCCGGCGTGACCGCCGCTTCAGAACGCTATCCAGGCGAACACAAATAGCGTGTTGTTGTCGCTCGCATTGCGGCCGAAACCGTCGTAGTTCTTGTCGCCGCCGTTGAACTGGGTATAGGCGGTATACTGGACGCCCAGCTTGAGATTGGCCCAGGGCGACAGCCATGAACCCTCTTTGCCGAAAGGCACCCAATCCGCTTCAAAGATGAAGGCGTTGCTGTTCGGCTTGCCGTTGGCGCTATTGGTCACGTCGGTGCCCGTCGTGTAGAGCGCCGGGTTGGCGGGGCCCCAGGTGTTCTGCCAGCCGAGTGTCACGCCGTAGGTATTCTGGTACCAATAGGACACATTCATCCGGATCTGGTTGAGGTTCGATTTTGGTCCGAATGTTGTGCCGTTGGCGGTATTGAATGCTGTCGTCGTGCCTTCGAGGTTCTGGTCCTCGTGAATGAAGATCCCCTGCGCCGTCACGATGTGCGTGCCGTCTCCCAGGTACTGGTAACCGGCATCGAACGCATAGTCACTATAGTGATCGCGACCCATCGATCCATCGGTCTGAAATGTGCCTGACACCGGGTTGACGTTGGACTGCATATACAGAGCGCCGACATGTGCCGCCTGCGCGTTCCAGTCCCATTCATAGGCGGCTCGCAGATAGGGCATCGCGCCCTGCGAACTGCCCACGCCAAAGTCGTTGCCTAATCGCGCCAGCCACCACGTGCTGAGAGTCGTATAGGCACCTGCCTCGAGATACAGGCTGTGATCGTACCACGCATAGACGGTGTAGCCGATCGAGTTGTTGTTGAAGCCGCTTGCCAGGACCGGCGATGCCGTCGGTGTCGGCGCCAGGCCCGACTGCACATAGGGATAGCCCCAGGCGAAGGTCGAGTTATAGGGATCCTGCACCGTCGGATTGTTGTTCACCGTGGTTCCCAGGCGAAGCTCACTCCCGCTGAGATCGAATGTCGTCGTGTATGGACGCAGGTCGGTGTTGTCGAGGTGCGACGCGTTGGGGATATCCGAGTAGGTGAACTGGACAAAGCCGCCGGTATGTTCGCCGATACCACCGCCCAAGAAAGCGCTGATCTGGTCGAGGGCGAAGTTATTGTTGTCATCGTAATGGTGCGCGACCTGATCGGCTGGCACGCTTGAACCCGTATTGGTGAACGAGGTCAGGACCATCCCCGAAAGTGGGATGTAGGACTGCCAGCCCTCACCGCCGCGCTGGGTATAGCCGCCGATCTTGAAGGCGCGGCCGAGCGGGGTGAGCTGCGGCCCGTAGCCGCCGATGTGGCATGCGGTGCAGGGCTGTCCGGTCTGCGCGGCGAAATTCGGGATTGCCTCAGCGCGAGGATCCGCGAGCAGCAGTGCGACGATCGCCAGAGCCAGGCTCGCCAGGAGCTTCGACCAGATGCGCATGCCCCAATGTCCCCCGCACGGCGTATCGAATCACGCGTCGGTTGTCCGACCCCGAAGGCAGATCAACCTCAGGGGAATATATTGTCAAGAAGTCAGGGCGGGGCGGACGAATTTATCATTTGAGAGTTGCGAGGTAGGCGATCAGGTCGGCACGCTTCGTATCGTCCTTCAGGCCGCCATACGTCATCGTTGTTCCGGGTATCACGGTACGCGGGGATTGCAGGTACTTGTCCAGCGTTGCGGCATCCCAGGTCAGATTGGCGCTCAAATTGGCGGGTGAATAATGAAATCCTGGCACTGTCCCGGTCTTGCGGCCGACCACGCCGAACAGGCTCGGCCCAACCATGTTCTTGCCAGGCTGCACCGAATGGCAGATCGAGCAATAGGAACTGAACACCGCCTTGCCCGCGGCAGGATCGGCTGCTCTGGCGGATGAGCTCAGAGCGCCCAATGCAAGTACGGCCGTCATGACTACCCACCGTGGCGCATTACCAAGCATAGTCGCTTCTCCTATCCGTCGACAGAGTCTAACCTGTCCGCGGTCGCGACGAAACACGCGCGCGCCGAATTCGGGAGCGAATGCCATGAGGACAACAGCGATCGCCATGACTGCTATTCTGTTGCTCGCCGCTACAGTGGCAGGCTTCGCTGCCGCACCGGCGATCGCGCAGCCTGTAGCGCAAGCCGGCGAAATTCCCCAGTCGCTTCGCGTCGAACATGACGACACTTTGGAGCAGCTTGCGGTTCTTGCCCGGCGCCACGGTCCGGTCGGCGTGGAGGCCGGCAAGGCCATGGTCCTGTTCAAGCAGCATTTGCGGCGGGAGGAGGAGTATATTCTGCCGCCGCTGACCTTGCTGCCGCTGCTGGCTGACGGAAAAGTCTCACCCGACATGAAGTGGGCGATCGCGATGGCTGACCGCGTCAGGGCTGACCGCGAGCAGATCTTCCAGGAGCACACGCAGATAACCGACGCGATGAATGCGCTGGCCGCCGCCGCGCAGAAGACGCATGACACGGCGGCATTCGAGTTCGCCCGCAGTGCCGCGGCGGATTCGCTGAACGACATCGAGCTGATGGAGCCGATGACGATCGTCATTGGTGACTATCTGAAGGCGAAGCTGCCGGCGGGACAGTAGCTGCTACCTGCCTTGCAGCAGGTCCATGACGGGCGGGAAGGTGAGCAGGAAACCCACCGCCAGCAAGGCGAATGCAGCGACATTGACCTTGCCCAGGGCAATGGTCCGAATCCGCCACAGGTGGTGCAGCGCCAACCATGCCACGAGCCATACGATGATTGCTCCGGTGCTCACACCTGAGAGGGTTCCGGTCGGATTATAGATGTTCAGCAAACGGCCGAAGGCACTCGACGCGTCGGCGGCGAACGCCAGCACGCCGAGTGCGCCGCAACCGATACCGGCGGCGAGAATGGCGGCCGCGGCAGGACCATTGGGCCTTGCATCGATGTTCGCGTCGGGCTCGCCTCGGCGTTGCGAAGTGCTCACCGCTCGCCCTCCATCAGGATGATCACCGAACCGCCGCGCACCGGAGCATATTTGTTCAAGAGGGCCCCGAAGGCACCGGCGATTCCCGTCGCGATGAATGCCGCCACCGCGAAGCCCAGCGCTCCCGCACGCATCTGCGATGACCATGCGACGGCATGACGGTAGCGGAGCGTGACATACGCCACCATCGTTATGGCGATTGGCGCAAGCCACGCCACGTTTTCCTTCCATTCCATGCCGATATTGTGCCACTCGGACGTTCTGCCGCTGGAGAGCAGGAGGCGCCGCGGGTAGTCGGACAGGTCGGTGACGCCGGCAGGCGGAACGGCGCGATACCAGGGATAGACGATGTAGGCGCCCGAGAACACGGCGAGCCATGCCAGGATGACCATGCCGATCAAATAGACCGTCAGCAGCATCCTGGCGCGACGGCTGGCCTGAACCTGCGCCGGCACCGCGGACAAATGAAAGAGCTCCGCCATGGCGCCGGAAAATGCCAGCATGAAAAGCGCCCCGAAGCCCATGCCATGCAAGACCGTAACCAGGTCACGGGTGGAGATTTCCATATCAGGCCTCCGCCGCCGGTCTGTTGCTCCTGGTAATCATCCTGGCTGAGCCGCCACGCCGATCAGCCAGGCGCGCGCATCCGTAGCCGACCACCAACTTACCACCAGGTGCGGCGCGTGCGCGGCGATGCGCAGCGCCTGCTCGGCATCGCTCTCGACGAAATGCGTGCAGCCCCAGCGGGTCGCCACGTCGGCCTTGTAGCGCGCGACTGTATCAGGAGTGTGCGGGATCTCGAGCGGGCGGCATTCCAGCGGCAGCGCGCCATGTCCCCAGCGCGCGAGCCATTCCTGCGTGCGTGCGCGATCCGCGTCAGGCCGGCCGGTGATCACCACGGCGCGTTCCGGCGAGAAGAAGGGCAGGGTGGGGAACGGCTCCAGCCCATGCCGGCGCAACACCGCCTCGGCGATGTCGGCCCGATACACCGTGTCCGGCACGTCGGGCAGGAACACGCCGTCGAGGTCGAGACCGTAGAACGGCAACTCGGTCGCCCGATCCGGACCAGCGCCGGTGGCACGCAATGCACGGCCCGCGGGCGTTGCCTCGCCGCGCTCCCACGGGAACCGCCACAGTGACCGCATCGCGTGCGACAGGTCCGGCACGTAGCTGGTGACCTCCGGGTCGTGCACAACCGCGAGGGTCAGGCAGTCGCGTCCCTCGCGCAGCAGGGCCGCGCGAACCGCGTCCATCGTGCGGCCCGTGCTACAGCCGTCGTCCACCAGCAGGACGCGTCCGCCGCCCGCCGGCGCGCCGATCCACTGGGTGGTGCCAGCGGTGCGCTCGAAGCCGATCATGGCCAGCGGCAGCGCCAGGATGCCGGCGGCCATCGTGGCGGGCACCAGGCCGCCCCGCGCGATCCCGACCACGGCGTCGGCTTGCCATTGGGCCGCGCGGTCCAACAGCGCCGCGATCATCCGCTCGGTCTGGTCGTAACCCAGGAAGACCGGCTTGCGGCCGGTATCCAGCCCTTTCCACTCGCCCGCCATCAGCTTTTCTTGCGTGTTGTCAATTCGCCTCAACTCATGTAAGCGGTTGGCCGTTACCGAAAGCAACCTTCGGCGCGTCCAGTGGGGCGCGCCATTTCTTTTCCGCCGGCAGCGCTGTCTGGCCCAGGACCCAGCCTTCCCAGCGTCGGATCCATGGATCAGGTGGGGCAGTGTCAGGCCGGTTGCCCGCCAGCACGTTGAGGACACACAGAACACCGAGGACGCAGTCGAACCGGTCTTCCCCCGCGGCGTCGCTGCCGAAACCCTCCGCTGTGGCCAGCCGCAATCCGCTGTCGGGCAGCACCTCCAATGCAGCCATTGCGCCGGCCAGTTGGGCGGCGACGGCGGTCCGGTCCGCCTGGCGGCGCTTACTGCCCTTCAGCCGTATGCCCAGATGGCGCAGTGCCTCGGCGGGATACGTCTCGGCGACCGCCACCGTGCCAGGGGTGAGCAACGTCCGGTAGTCGCCCGCGAACGGCCACAGGCGCATCTTGTCACCGCCGGACAGGGCCGGCAGCAGCAGATGCTGCCAGGCCGCGATCGCCGCCTTGCCGGACTGGTTCGCCCCCAGCGTCCAGAACAGCGGTGCGCCGGCGGGCCGTTCTGCCGTTGCCTGATCGCAGGCGCGCGACAGCGAGACGGCGCCCGCGAGCCCGAGTGCCGCGGCATGCGCGGCCCGGGTCATTCCGCGCACGCCGCGCGCCGGATAGAATGGTCGGTCCGATCCCAGCTCGGCGAGCGTGGCGCACACCTCGAAGAAGTTTGGCCGCGTTGCGGTCGTGGCCAGGAAATGCAGAAAGTCCCGCTCCGCCAATCCCGCCGCATAGGCGCGCGGCAAGCCGATCGGCAGATCGACGCCGAGAGCCACCGCGCCGCCTGCCGCCATCGCCCGCAGCCGCGCGAGGAATGATGGCACATCGCCGACCGGTACCGGCGCGGCAAGCCGCCATATGCCCGCTTCGTGCCGTGCAATCGCGACCCAGCGCTTGCGCGGATCGACGCTCCAGTCCGCATGTGCGGCGATGGTGGCACTGTGCCGACGCGATGACGGTTCGGCGCGCATCGCTGATGCTACAGCGGCTTGTGCGCGCGCTCCAGCAGGCGTGAGAGGAAGCCGGGCTTCTTGGCGGCCTTCGCCGGTTCCGCTGCCTTTTCCCTGGCGCGCGCCTCCGCCTCCTGCTGGCGTTGCTTGCTCGCGAGCCACTTGTCGAGGCTCATGCCGGCCTTCGCTGCCCGCTTCGCCTCATAGGAGCGCTGCCCTTCGGTCAAGGTCTTTGGTGTCTTCAAGGTGCCCCCCATCGGTCGCGTCGCTTTTGGCAGGGTGGCGGGCGCCGTTCAAGACCTGTCCTTGGTGACGGTGCGTCCAGGCCGAGATGCGGCGCTCAGCTCATGCAATCGACCGAGTGCGGTCGTGGCGCGCGGCGGCTGGGCGGATCACATGACGCATGGGTCGTGATCCATCGTGCTTAAGGCCGGCCGATGCCCGCTGACGTGCGCAATTGCTTTCAGCTGCTGTGCTTCCACCATCGGTTCTGATGGATCATTGTCTCGACCGCCAACACAATTCCTATGGAGGCCGTGAGATGGCGCGAACCTTCGAGTTTTCTGCAGGTGTGCGTAACGATGCCTATTTCCGACAGAATTGGCGGTGCGCCGTTTGCGGCTTAAGCCTCGAGGACCAGCAGGAATTCGGTCATCACGTCATTCCCAACCAGAGTGGGAAGGCAGCGGAGACTGCGGACAGATTTCTGCGCACCGTTGATAACTGCGTGATGCTCTGTGACAGCTGTCACTATATTGTCCACGAGGGAGGTCTTTACGCTGTGGGCGCTGTTCCTCCCCCAGAATACTATCGGTACTCCCACCCTCGGGAGGCAGATCATAAGCAATGGGCGTCGATCGTCAGAACGGAGTATCTCAGGGTCTACAGCAGGATATTGGCAGTGCCGTGAATGTCTGAACCGGAATTAGACGAACGCGTGCATTGGGGCCGCCGTTCGATCTACCCTATGCTGACCTGGACCCCAAATTCTCTCTACTCAAGAGTAGCGTCCTGGGTTGCTGCGACGGATCTTGCGCAGGCGCAGCGGTACGGCCTCTCTGCCGTCGCTGGCGCGGTCCGAGGTCTGCTGCCACTATGGCGGCCGACCGCAACGAGGACGCAATGCCCTTCCTGACCGAACCCGAGCCCCAACGCGGCGCCGTCCTGCCGGTGATGCCCGGCATTACTCGGATCGTCGCCGCCAATCCCGGGCCGATGACCTACCACGGCACCAACACCTATCTGATCGACACGCCGGACGGCATTGCCGTGCTGGACCCGGGACCCGAGAGCCATCCGGAACACGTCGAGGCAATCCTGCGCGCGACCGGGCCCAACGTCGCGCTGATCCTGGTGAGCCACACGCATCATGACCACATCGGCGCGGTACCGGCGCTCCAGGAGGCAACCGGCGCGCCGACCGTCGGGTTCCGCGAGAGTGGCGACGATACGTTCAGCGCCGACATCAAGTTGTCCGACGGCGACAAGATCGCCGGCCTGACGGCGATCCATACGCCTGGCCACGCGTCCGACCATCTTTGCTTCGCGTTGCCCGCGAGCGATGCGACAGCCGTGCTGTTCAGCGCCGACCATGTCATGTCGTGGTCCACCAGCGTGGTGAGCCCGCCCGGCGGCGACATGGCGGACTACTTCGTCAGCCTGCGGCTGCTGCTGGACCGCAGCGACGATGCGTTCCTGCCAGGCCATGGTCCGCTGTTGCCCGAGCCGCGGAAGCTCGTCCGCGAGATGCTGACGCATCGCATGATGCGCGAGCAGGCGATCCAGCGGAAACTCTCGCAGGAGCCGGCCGGCACGTTCGTGCTGATGGACGCGCTGTATTCACGGGTGCATCCACGGCTGCGCCGCGCCGCCGAACGCAACGTTCTGGCGCATCTGCTGAAGCTGGAATCCGAGGGCAAGGTGCGGCGCGACGGAGAGACGTGGCGCGTCGCCTGACCGCTATTCCATGCGCCAGCCACGATCGCGGAGCATGACGGGCGTGTGCATCTGTGCGGCGCGCTCCGTCTCGCTCATGGCGAGCCACAGTCGCAGCCGTTCCAGCACCCTCCGCGTCGGCATGGCCAGATCCAGTGCCAGCGCCTCGTGGATCGGGTAGTAGTGCAGTTTCTCCAACTCGCCGTCGCCGCCCAGCGTGCCGCTGACGTGGCGCGCATCCACCACGAAGAAGCGCGCATTGAACCGGATCGGACCGGGCGGCGGCGTGACCGCGCGCGCCAGCAGGTGCAGCGAGTTGAGATGCGGCGGCGTACCGAGTGAAAGGCCGGTTTCCTCATGCAGCTCGCGGGCGGCGGCGATGCCCAGCCCGTGCGCCAGCCTGGCGTTGGCGCTCTTGCGGAGCAGATGCTCGGTCTGCGGCGACAGCTTCGTGGCGCTCGGCGTATCGAGATCGGCGCGATCCACCGCACCACCGGGAAACACCAGCCGGTTCGGCATGAAGCGATGCTTCGCGCCGCGCATGCCCATCAGCATCGAAACGTCGTCGCCTGCGCCGCGATACACGATCAGGCTCGCGGCGTGCCGCGGGCGAACGGCGCGCGGACGCGGCGGGGTCTGCTGATCGATCAGCGGCGCATGACGGACGTGGTCTTCAGGCAAGATCGAACCCTCGTGTCCTCAGGTAGGCGGCAAAGCCGAAGCGCTCCGGCACGGAAAGCTGGCGCGCGACGTTCTCGCTCCAGCCCACGCCTTCGCGCGGCGCATAGACGTCGTTGTTCTTCAGGCCGCCGGGTGCCACCGGTTCGCGCGCGCGGCGGCGTTCGTCATAGGCGTCGATTTCGTAGGACTGGTTGGTCTCGTCATAGCGCTCGCGGTGCACCACGACCGACGGCGGCAGGCGCATCGATACGGGGCGGCGGAACACCGGCCAGCCGACACTGAGACCCGATACCGGATACACGCCGGGCGGCAGCGACAGCAGCGGCGTGACACGCTCGATATGGCTGCGCACATAGCTGATCGGGCAGGTGCCGAGACCGATTGTCTCGGCTGCGACGATGAACTGGCCCATCGCCAGCGAGCAATCGACCGCGGTGTTGAGGAACGTGTCGAGATTGTTGTTGGCGTGCGGCATGCCGTGCCGTTCGCACAGACGCTGATTGCGCCGCATGTCGCCGCACCACACCAGGAACACAGGCGCCGTTGCGATCCAGTCCATGGTGCCGATCCAGTCGGCGATCTGCTTGATCCGCGCGCGATCGCGCATAACCACGACGGAGTACTGCTGGAGGTCGGACTTGGTCGGCGCCGACTGCGCGGCGGCAAGCAGTGCGTCGAGCAGCGAATCCGGCACCGGTTGATCGGTGTAGCGTCGCGTTACCCGCCGGTCGAGCAAGGGTGCCACTTCCGGTGGCACCTCCACGCCCGGCAGATCGATCCCGAAGCGGGCCTGCAACAATTCAGCGCTGTCGGCCATCGTGCACCTCTGAGCGTCGCGTCGCACACTTGCCGGAATGCAGTGACCGCGCAAGGCTGTGCGCAGACCCAGGAGACCGTCATGCCGGCACCGTACGCAACGCATCGCGCGCAGATCAAAGCCATCCTGATCGCCTGGGGCATGCCGGAGGAAAACGCCGAGACGACCGCGGACATTCTGTCCTGGGCTGATCTTCACGGGGTGGACAGTCACGGCATGTCGATGCTGCCGGGCTACGACCGGATGCGGCGCAACGGACGCGCGAAGATGGACGCGCGGCCCACGATCGTGAAGGAGACGCCGATCTCCGCACTGGTCGATGGGTGTGGCGGACTGGGGCATGTGCCGGCGCATTTCGCCATGCAGGTGGCGATCGACAAGGCGAAGCTATCCGGCATGGCGATCGCGGCGGTGCGCAACTCGGCGCATTTCGGCGCCACCGGCTACTACACGCTGATGGCGGCGAAGCAGGGACTGATCGGCATGGCCTGCACGTCTGCCTCCAGCATCCAGGTGGCACCGACCTTCGGCAAGCAGGCGAAACTGGGTACCGACCCCTGGTCTTTCGCCGCTCCCTCCGGCGATGATCGGCCGTTCCTGCTGGACATGGCGACGACGACGGTGGCGGCGGGCCGCATCCGCAACAAGGCGAACGAGGGGCTTGAATGTCCTCCCGGGTGGGTGCTGAACAAGGAGGGGCTGCCGAGGACCGATCCGCTGGAGGCGCGCGAGAAAGGCGGTTTCCTCACCTCGCTCGGCGGGTCGCCGGAGAACTCCAGCTACAAGGGCTATGGTCTGGCGGCGATGGTGAACATCCTCGGTTCGTGTCTTTCGGGCGCCACATTGATCACCGATCCGCAGCACACGAAGAAGCCGCAGGGTATGGACATCGGCCACTTCTTCATGGCGATCAATCCTACGCTGTTCCGCGAGAGTGACGAGTTCCAAGGCGACGTCGCACGGTTCTGCAACGACCTGCGTGCGACCACACCGGTCGATCCCACGCAGCCGGTCATGGTCGCCGGTGATCCGCAATGGAAGAACGCGGAGAAGCGAATGGCCGAGGGGATTCCGGTCGGTCCTGGTCTGCTCAGCCAGGTGCGGCAGATTGCGCAGGCCAGCGCCGCGCCCTGGCTGCTGGACTGAGACACGCTGCGCGCGGTCCGCAAGGGCGCGGCACTTCCGATTGGTGCGCTGATCGCATTCGGCTGCCTGGCGCGGGATGAGCAGCGCGCTCATGCCGCGCTATCTCTTTGTTTGATCGCGTGGTTCATCCCGCCTCCGGTCATCACGCTCCAATACACGCAACACAGGTGGCAGCCGGCATATTGCTGGCGCGTGTGCAAAGTGACAGGCTAACCGTCAAGCGACGGCGGACCAGCACTGCCGCAGGCCGGAAGGAAACGCAACCTATGAACACCGTTGAACCTGCGGTGACTTCACCCGGAGACCTCGCCACTCGAGCCGCGACCGCTGCGGAGAAACTGACAGCCCGGCTCGACCGCCTGCCGATGACGCGAAGCATGTGGGTCATGGCGGTGTTGTTGACCTTCGGTGGCCTGTTCGACGGCTATGCCATCGGACTGATCGGCGCATTGGGGCCTGGGCTAACGAAGTCGGGCATCTTCACTGCGACCACCGTAGGCCTGTTCGGCCTCTCCGGCCTGGCGAGCTTCGTTGCCTCGCTGTTCGCCGGGCTTCTCATCGCCGCGCTCCTGGTCTCCTATGTCGCCGATCGCTTCGGACGCCGCGCCATCTTTGCCTATTCGCTGCTGTGGTTTGGCATCGCGAACTTCATCATGGGCTTCCAGACCACGGCGGATGGCGTGAACATCTGGCGCTTCATCAGCGCACTCGGGATTGGCGTGGAACTCGTCACGGTCGATGCCTACTTGTCGGAATTGGTTCCCAGGCGGGTCCGCGGACAGGCCTTCGCCTTTCTCCAGGCGATGAGCGCGATCGCCTTCCTGATCGCCTATTTCCTTTCCTGGCAGCTGATCCCCAATGCACCATTTGGCTATGACGGCTGGCGCTGGGTCGCCTGGATCGGCTCGGTCGCCGCGATCGTCATCTGGTGGATCAGGTTGGGTCTCCCGGAGAGCCCGCGCTGGCTCGCGCAACAGGGGCGGATCGAAGCGGCCGAGAGAGTGATGGCAAGGATCGAGGCGCGGGCGGAAGCCGAATCAGGTCGCCCGCTGCCGACCCCGGAACCGCCCCATTATCAGGATCCGCGCAAAGGAAGCATCCTCGAGATCTTCTCTCCACGCTACCTGAAGCGCACGATCATGCTGGTCCTGTTCAATTTCTTCCAGACTGTCGGCTTCTATGGCTTCGTCGCCTGGACGCCCACGCTGCTGATCGCCAAGGGCATCCGCATCACCGAAAGCCTTGAGTACAGCATGATCATCAATATCGCTGCCGTCGTCGCCCCATTCCTGATCATGAGCTTCGCCGACCATCTGGAGCGCAAATGGCACGCGTGCGCTTCATGCCTGGCAATTGCGGTCTTCGGCATCTGGTTCGCCAGCGCGACGTCGCCTGGTGCGCTGATCCTGCTCGGTGCATGTCTGGCCATGTCGACGCAGTGGCTTTCTTACGCGCTGCACAACTACCAGGCGGAGCTTTATCCAACGCGCATTCGGGCGCGCGGCATCGGGTTCGTGTATTCGTGGAGCCGTCTAAGCGGCATTCTCACGCCGTTCTTCGTCGCGTTCTTTCTGCGAAACTTTGGTGCCACCGGCGTGTTCGCGTTCGTCGCCATTTGCATGGCGATCGTAATCTTCGTGGTCGCAACGCTTGGGCCGCGCACCAGGAGGCTGCAACTGGAGGCGATCGCGCACTGATCCGCGATCACCTCTCGGGGTCTCAAACCCAGCTGAGTTGGATGAGTGCAGCCTTCCGCACTCATCCAACTGCTACACCACCAACGCCGCGCGCTCGCTCGCCGCGCGCGCCCAGGCCGCTTCCATGTCCTCGTCGAACAGCTCCGTCAGCTTCTTCATCATCGTGCCGCCCAGTTCTTCGGCGTCCACGATGGTCACCGCGCGCCGATAGTATCGCGTCACGTCGTGGCCGATGCCGATGGCGATCAGCTCGACCTGGTCGCGTGCCTCGATGTCGCGGATCACCTCGCGCAGGTGCTTCTCCAGGTAGTTGCCCGGGTTCACCGACAGCGTCGAATCATCCACCGGCGCACCGTCGCTGATCACCATCAGGATGCGGCGGTGCTCCGGCCGCACCAGCAGGCGGCGATAGGCCCACAGCAGGGCCTCGCCGTCGATGTTCTCCTTCAGCAGCCCCTCGCGCAGCATCAGCCCGAGATTCTTGCGCGCCCGCCGCCACGGCGAATCGGCCGCCTTGTAGACGATGTGCCGCAGGTCGTTCAGCCGGCCGGGATTGCGCGGCTTGCCCTCCTGCACCCATTTTTCCCGACTTTGCCCGCCCTTCCAGGCGCGGGTGGTGAAGCCCAGCACCTCGACCTTCACCGCGCAGCGCTCCAGCGTGCGCGCCAGGATGTCGCCGCACATCGCCGCCACCGTGATCGGCCGCCCGCGCATCGAGCCCGAGTTGTCGATCAGCAGCGTCACCACCGTATCGCGAAACTCCATGTCGAGCTCGCGCTTGTACGACAGTGCCTGCATCGGATTGACCACCACGCGCGACAGACGGCCAGCGTCGAGCAGCCCTTCGTCCAGGTCGAACTCCCAGGCGCGCGTCTGCTGTGCCAGAAGCCGCCGCTGCAACCGGTTCGCCAGCTTCGAGATCACGCCCTGCAGGTGCTGCAACTGCTGATCCAGTTGCTGGCGCAGCCGCGTCAGTTCATCCGGATCGCATAACTCTTCCGCGTCGATCTCCTCGTCGTATAGACGAGTGTATGCACGATAGATCGCCTCGTTGTCCGGGTTCGGCCGCTCGCGCCGAGGCTGCGGGCCGCCGGGACGATCGTCGCCTTCGGCAATCGCCGCTTCGTCGTCGGATTCGGTCCCTTCGTCGTCCGCCGCGTCGCCTTCCATCTCCTCGGGATTGGCGCCCAGCATGCTGTCCTGCTCGGCCTCGCTCTGGCCGGAGCCGTCCTGCTGCTCGTCCTGCTGGCCGGACTGCTCGCCGCCTTCCTCGCCTTCCTCGGTCTGGTCCTCGGGCTCGGCGTCGCTCTCCGCTTCGGCGAGGTCGAGCGCCGCCAGCAGCTTTCGCGCCGCGCGCGCAAAGGCCCTCTGATCCTCCTGCGCCAGCTTCATTTCGGAGAGCGCCGTATCGGCCGTCTCGCCCAGCGTGTCGCGCCACATGGTCCAGGATGCGCTGCGCGGCCTGCGGAGACTTCTCGCCCGACATCTGCTCGCGTGCGAGCAGGGACAGCGCCGCCTGGATCGGCAACTGGTCCTTGCGCGTCATGCGGTCGTAGCCTTCGGCCTCGCATTCCTCGGCCAGCTTCGACTGTAGATTGGCCGCGACGCCCGACATGTGGCGCGATCCGACCACTTCGACGCGCACCTGCTCGAGCGCGTCATAGACATCCTTGGCCTCGCGCCGTGCCGGCATGCGGGCGGCGTGCACGGCGTCGTCATGGTGGCGCAGCCGCAGCGCCAAGGCATCGGAGGCGCCGCGCAGCCGTGCCATCTCCGCCGGCGGCAAAGCGCGTGTCGGCAACGGCAGGCGCGCGCGCTTGCCGGAGAGGCCGGACGGTCCTGGCTGGAAGGCCACCTGCACATCGGGCACTTCGGCAATCGCGCGCAACACGCCGGCGGTGGCGCGCTTGAATTCCTCAGCACGTGTGTTGTCTTTGCTGGTGCCGCTCATTCGTGCGCTATCCCGTCAAGCAATTGGCAATCAAGGCGCCGTACCACTTCCCTCCCTCGCGCGCAGCGCGGGGGAGGGCAGGGAGGGGGTGCCGCCCGTGTCGCAAGAGATAGAATTCGCTCGCACCGCTCGGAGGTATCCCACCGATGCGGAGCGGCGTCTTTGGTCCCGACTGCGACGCAACGCCATGGGTTGGCACTTCCGGCGTCAGCATCCGGTGCCGCCGTTCGTCCTGGACTTTGCCTGCCTAGCGCTCAGCATTGCGATCGAGGCAGATGGCGGACAGCATAACGAGCCGGGTGAACATGACGGCGCGATCGGTTCCTTGCGGAACATGGTTGGCTGGTGCTGCGCATCTGGAACAATGAAATACTGGCCAATACGGACGGGGTCATCGCCGTGATCCGAGCAGCTTGTCAGCAGCGGGCGGCGGCAAAGCCCCCTCCCTGCCCTCCCCCGCAAGCGCGGGAGAGGGGGCACTGATCTGCCTCTCCCGCGCTTGCGGGAGAGGGGGCACTGATCTCCCTCTCCCGCGCTTGCGAGGGAGGGGGCACTGATCTCCCTCTCCCGCGCTTGCGGGGGAGGGCAGGGAGGGGGTCTCGCCGCCGCCCCTCAATTGAACTTCCGCGTCGTGAACCCGCCGGTCGGGATCTCCTCGTTGAAGCAGCGCTGGTAGGTACTCGCCCACGGTCGCCCGCTCCGCCTCGTCGCACTTGTTGAGGAACGTCACCCGGAATGCGAACCCCACCTCGCCGAAGATGCGTGCGTTCTCCGCCCAGGTGATCACCGTGCGCGGCGACATCACGGTGGAGATGTCGCCATTGATGAAGCCCGCCCGTGTCAGGTCCGCCAGCGCCACCATCGCCTCGATGCGCTTCTTCATCGCCGCATCCTTCGGATCGGCGCTGAGCTTTGCCAGCACGATGGACGTCTCCATCGCATGCGGCAGGTAATTCAGCGTTGCGACGATGTTCCAGCGGTCCATCTGGCCCTGGTTGATCTGCTGCGTGCCGTGATACAGGCCGGTGGTATCGCCGAGCCCCACCGTGTTCGCCGTCGAGAACAGCCGGAACGACGGATGCGGACGGATCACCCGGTTCTGGTCGAGCAGCGTCAGCTTGCCCTCGACCTCGAGCACGCGCTGGATGACGAACATCACGTCCGGACGCCCGGCATCGTATTCGTCGAACACCAGCGCGCAGGCGTGTTGCAGGCACCACGGCAGAATGCCCTCGCGGAACTCGGTCACCTGCTTGCCGTCGCGCAGCACGATCGCGTCCTTGCCGATCAGGTCGATGCGGCTGATGTGGCTGTCGAGGTTGACGCGGATGCAGGGCCAGTTCAGCCGCGCCGCCACCTGCTCGATATGCGTCGACTTGCCGGTGCCGTGATAGCCCTGGATCATGGTGCGGCGATTGAACGCAAACCCGGCAAGGATCGCCAGCGTCGTCTCGCGATCGAACTTGTAGGCGGTGTCGATGTCCGGGACGTGTTCGGTGCGCACCGAAAAGGCCGGTACGACCATGTCGGTGTCGATCTCGAACGCCTCGCGTGCCGCAACCTTGGTGTCCGGCAAATCGATCGCGGAGGTCGGGCGAATTTCGGCCAGGGTGGCAACCTTGTTCATCGGCTGGGCAGTTCCTGTTTGATCGGTGAAAAGTCTAACCCCGGCTCGCGCTCGCGCAAGAGCGGCGGGATCACCCCACTGCCGCCACGCTGGGCGCGGGCATCAGGCGCGAGCGCAGCGCGGCGTAAGCAAGGTTAATGGTCTTCAGTCGTTCCTCGGCCGCGCGGTCGCCACCATTGGCGTCCGGATGGTGCCGCTTGGCCAGCTCCTTGTAGCGCGTTTTCACTGCGTCGAGCGTCGTGGGCCACGAGAGTCCCAGTGTCGCCAGCGGCTCGCGCAGCTCGGGCGGCGTCTCCCGCTCCGTCTGGGGAGGTCCGCGCCTCACGCGTCCGGCAGCGAGCAGGTGCAGCGGATCCCGCAACAATTCCTCGTCCCAGGCTGCTGTCTTGCCCAGCCGGCCGAGCGGCCAGGACGGGCGCTGCCACGCGGTGTCGGCACGGAGCTGCGCCTCGATCTCCCCCGGCGACATGCCCTTGTAATAGTCCCAGGTCGCGTTGTAGGCGCGCACGTGTTCCAGGCAGAACCACCAGTAATCCTTCAGGTGACGCCGCGACTTCGGCGCACGATATTCGCCCATCGCCTCGCACCCGGGCATGTCGCAGGACCGGCCCGGCGCGGCCGGGTCGGGTGCGTAGGCCCTGCTCCTGGGGAGACGTCGGCTCATGGTGCCGTTATGGGCAGCTTGGCGGGCGCTTGGCAACTGGCTCTTGGCGCGGTTAGGGGAACGGACGATATGTCGGAGATGCAATCGCGCGCCACAAGACTTGAAGCCGTGCTGACCCAGGCATTTTCGCCGACACTGCTGCGCGTGGTTGACGACAGTGCGCGTCATGCCGGCCACGCTGGCGCGCAGCCCGGCGGCGAGACACACTACAGCGTGCTGCTGGTCTCCACCGCGTTCCACGGTATGCATCGCCTGGCGCGATCGCGTGCCGTACATGCGGCGCTGGCCGCGGAATTCGCCGGCGGGATGCACGCGCTGTCGCTGACGCTCCGGACACCGGAGGAAGCGGGGTCACGCCCGAACGGCTGATTGCCAGCGAGAAGTTTCTTCTGCGCATCGGGGCGGACGCCGCCATCCCGGCAACCTTCTGCTAAAGGGACCGGCTTCTGCTAAAGGAACCGGCACAGTCAGGGGTGAAGACGATGGCTGCCGACAAGGACCTGGACCGGGTGGATCGTGAGATCCTGCGTCTGCTCGCAGCCGACGCATCGCTGTCGCTGGCCGACATCGCTGACCGGGTGGGCCTGACGTCCACGCCGTGCTGGAAGCGTATCCGGCGGATGGAGCAGGCGGGGATCATCCGTGGCCGCATCGCGACGATCGATCCGCAAAAGGTCGGCCTGCCGGTGTCGGTGTTCGTCGAGGTGGAGACCTCCGACCACTCCGGTGACTGGCTGAAGCGCTTCGCCGATGTCGTCCAGTCGATGCCGGAGATCGTCGATGCCTGGCGGATGAGCGGCGACGTCGACTACCTGATGCACGTCGTGGTTCCGGACATCGCCGCCTACGACAATTTCTACCGGCGGCTGATCGCGGCGGTCCCGCTGCGCAACGTCACGAGCCGCTTCTCGATGGAACGGCTGAAGGCGGCGCCTCTGCCAATCTGATGCAACAACCATTTCTTAGCACCCCTGTGTTTCACTTCGGGAGGATCAGACAGGGGGCAGCGGTGCCGAGCAGTCGCTTGATCAATCGGAATGTCGTCGCGGAGCGCGGCCGCACCAGCATGCGTCTGGAGCCGGAGCTATGGGAAGCGCTCGCCGAGATCTGTGCGCGCGAGCGGCAGGACATCAACCGGCTGGTCCGCCAGATCGAGGCATCGGGCCACCGCGGCGGCCGCACCAGCGCGGTGCGGGTGTTCGTGCTGAAGTATTTCCGGGACGCTGCCTGCGAGGCCGGGCACGAGGCCGCCGACCATGGCAAGCCCGGTGATCATGCACACCTCGCGGCGCCGGATTGTGGTCCCTCGTCGTCGGCAGGCCCGGTATAGAGGTCGGGCCAGCGCCGCCGAACCACCGGGCTGTTGGTGCCATAGGCGATACAGGTGTTCAGGATTGCCGGCGCGCCACCCATCTTGGCGGTGATGCGGACGTCCAGCCTGTCGCTGCCCGGCTTGTCAGCCTCCCCGGCTGCCTCCGCCTCGCGCTTCGCTCTGGCGGGGTCGATCGTTTGGTAGGCGGTGGTCGCCATCTGCTGCAACAGTTCGCGCAGGTGCGTGCAGCCCATCGTGCCGCCGATCCGCTTGGCGGCCTCCTTCAGGAAGCCCGGCTTGATCCGCAGTCCGGCGAGCCTCGTGAAGTTGGGCGCCGCCGACGGACAGATCGCGTAGGGGGTATGGTCGCTCGAGGCCTCGCAGGCGACGATATTGCGCTCCTCATCGACGGTCAGGCGCAGCCACATGCCGTGGATAGGTTCTCCGGCATGGATGTAGCCGCGGTCGCGGTTGGCCGAGCCGTAGCTCTTGGTGTCGGTGAGCTGTGCTTCGATGTCGTAGAGGCCGTCCGCCCGGTGGTAGCCGCGCAGGACGATATCGCGCGAGTGGAGCAGTTCGCGCTCCTGGGGTGGGCTCAACGGCATACCGGGCTCCTGGCTCTTGTGCGACGCAGCACGACCGATATGGCATCGGGGCTGTCCTTCGCAAACCCCCGCCGTGCCCGCCCGCACCGCCCGGCCCCGCATGACGACCCATCACAACGTGATGATGCAGGTCGCCGGATGCCGGCTGCTAAATCTGGTCGCGGCCGGCCCACATGAGCGTCTGTCCAATCATTCGTTCACCTGCGGGGATCCCAGAATGGCTGACACCGACGCGGCGCGCGACGGCGCGCGTCCCCTGACGCGGGACGCATTGCAGCGAATGGATGCCTACTGGCGCGCGGCCAATTACCTGTCCATCGGGCAGATCTATCTCATGGGCAACCCGCTGCTGCGCGAACCTCTGCGCAGAGAGCACATCAAGCCGCGCCTCCTCGGGCACTGGGGAACCACGCCTGGCCTCAACTTCATTTACGTTCATCTGAACCGGATGATCGTCGAGCACGACCTGAACATGATCTATGTCACGGGGCCTGGGCATGGTGGGCCGGGGCTGGTCGCGAACACCTATCTCGAAGGCACGTACAGCGAGTTCTACCCGAATATTCCGCAGAACGAAGCGGGGATGCAGCGGCTGTTCAAGCAGTTCTCGTTTCCCGGCGGCGTGCCGAGCCACGTCGCTCCGGAGACGCCTGGTTCGATCCACGAGGGTGGTGAACTCGGCTATTCCCTGCTGCACGCGTATGGCGCGGTGTTTGACAACCCGGACCTTCTCGCGTGCTGCGTGGTCGGTGACGGTGAGGCGGAGACGGGACCGCTCGCGGCGAGCTGGCATTCGAACAAGTTCCTCAATCCGGCGCGCGACGGCGCCGTCCTGCCGATCCTGCACCTGAACGGCTACAAGATCGCCGGCCCCACCGTGCTGGCGCGAATTCCTGACGAGGAGCTGCATCAGCTCCTCGCCGGCTACGGCTACAAACCATACGTCGTTGCCGGCGACGAACCGGCGGCGATGCATCAGAGGATGGCCAGCACGCTGGATGCGGTGCTCTCCGAGATAAGGGCCATCCAGCGCGCGGCCCGCGACAACGGGTTCCGGGAGCGCCCGCTCTGGCCGATGATCGTCCTGCGCACGCCCAAAGGCTGGACCGGGCCGAAGATGGTCGACGGGAAGCCCGTCGAGGGCACGTTCCGCGCGCATCAGGTGCCGCTCGGCGAGGTGCGATCCAATCCGGACCACCTGCACATGCTCGAGCAATGGATGCGGAGCTATCTGCCTGAGGAACTGTTCGACGCCAACGGGCGACTGATGACCGAGATCGCGTCCCTCGCACCCAAGGGTGACCGGCGCATGGGCGCCAATCCGCACGCCAATGGCGGTCTGTTGCTGAAGGATCTCGCGCTGCCCGATTTCCGCGACTATGCCGTCGCTGTGTCGGCACCGGGCGCGGTCGAGGCGGAATCCACGCGCGTCACCGGCCAATTCCTGCGCGATGTGATGCGGCTGAACGCCGAGAGCCGGAACTTTCGTGTGATGGGGCCGGACGAGACCGCCTCGAACCGATTGGATGCATTGTTCGAAGTGACCGATCGGTTGTCGACCGCGCACGATCCTGCCGTCCGATGACCACGTGGCACCGGATGGCCGCGTGATGGAGGTGTTGAGCGAGCATCTGTGCCAGGGATGGCTCGAGGGCTATCTGCTGTCCGGGCGTCATGGCTTCTTCTCATGCTATGAGGCGTTCATCCACATCATCGACGCGATGTTCAATCAGCACGCCAAGTGGCTGAAGACGACACGCGACATCCGTTGGCGCAGACCGATCGCCTCGCTGAATTACCTGCTGACCAGCCATGTCTGGCGGCAGGACCACAATGGGTTCAGCCATCAGGATCCTGGGTTCATCGACCATGTCGTGAACAAGAAGGCGGACGTCGTGCGGATCTACCTGCCGCCCGATGCCAACACGCTGCTGTCGGTGGTCGATCATTGCCTGCGCAGCCGCAACTACGTCAACGTCATCGTTGCCGGCAAGCAGCCGGAGTTGCAGTGGCTGTCGATGGATGCGGCGATACGCCATTGCACGGTCGGCATCGGCATCTGGACCTGGGCCAGCAACGACGACGGCGTGGAGCCGGACGTCGTGATGGCGTGCGCCGGCGATGTGCCCACGCTGGAGACGCTGGCGGCGGTCGATCTGCTGCGGGCTCATCTGCCCGATCTGAAGATACGCGTGGTCAACGTCGTTGACCTGATGACATTGCAGCCGGCGACCGAGCATCCGCATGGCCTGTCGGACTGGGAATTCGATTCGATCTTCACCCCTGACAGACCGGTGATCTTCGCATTTCACGGCTATCCCTGGCTGATCCATCGGCTGGTGTATCGGCGGTCGTGCTCGGACAGGTTCCATGTGCGGGGCTACAAGGAAGAGGGCACGACAACAACACCGTTCGACATGACGGTGCTCAACGATCTCGACCGGTTCCATCTGGCCGGCGATGTGATCGATCGGGTTCCGCGGCTGAGAGGCGTCGCCGGCCACGTGAAGCAGTTCTGCCGCGACAAGCTTGTCGAGCACCGGCTGTATGTGCGCCAGCACGGCGAGGACATGCCTGACGTCCAATCCTGGCGTTGGGGCGAAGGGCGGGCGTGACCTGGAGCGTGATGATCGGAGGCGGAATCGCCGGAGGTCAGAATCACGCGACCAAATAGAGAGACGGCGCGGGATGAGCGCGCCTTTGGGTGCTCATCCCGCGCTAGAATATCCCCGACGCCACCTGGCCGGCCTCCAGGAACTTCTCGCGCCGCCGCGCCTTCAACGTGGTGCCATCCAGAGCGACCAGCGGCAGCAGCGTTTCGGCGACCGTCTCTCCCACCGCGGCCATGGCGGCTGCCCCGTCGCGTTGCGCGCCGCCAAGGGGTTCGGCGATCACCACGTCCACCAGCGCCAGCCGCTTCAGGTCCTCCGCGGTCAGGCGCAGCGCCTCCGCAGCGGCCGTCGCCTGCGCCGCGTCGCGCCACAGGATCGAGGCGCACCCCTCCGGCGAGATCACCGAATAGATCGCGTGCTCCAGCATCAGGACACGATCGCCGGCCGCGAGCGCGATCGCACCGCCTGACCCGCCTTCCCCGATGATCGTGGCGACCAGCGGCACGGGCGCTTCAAGACAGGCCTCGATCGAGCGTGCGATTGCCTCGGCCTGGCCATGCGCCTCCGCGTCGATGCCCGGAAACGCGCCGGAGGTATCGACGAAGCTCAGAACCGGCAGGCCGAAACGGCCGGCGAGTTCGATCAGGCGCCGCGCCTTGCGGTAGCCCTCGGGCCGCGCCATGCCGAAGTTATGCTTCACCCGACTATCGGTGTCCGAGCCCTTCTCGGTCCCCAGCACCATGACCGAGCGTCCGCGGAACCGCCCCAGCCCACCCAGCACCGCCGCGTCGTCGGCGAAGGCGCGATCGCCGGCCAGCGGCGTGAAGTCGCTGATCAGCGTGCGGATGTAATCCATCGCCTTGGGACGATCGGGATGACGCGCGACCTGGGTCTTCTGCCAGGGGGTGAGCTTGGCGTAGGTCGCCCGCAACTGGCGGTCCGCCACCGCTGTCAGGCGCGACACCTCTTCGGCGATATTGATCCCGCCAGGCTCCGACATGCGCCGGAGTTCCTCGATCTTCCCCTCCAGCTCGGCGATCGGCTTTTCGAAATCGAGGTAATGGCGCATGGGGCGCGGGCTTTAGCACAAATCTCCGGGCCCGAAAGGTCGCTCGATCGACACGTGTGGGGCGCGGACTACGCCCTCAGGCGGTTCCGCGAGGTTACTGCGCTCCGTACGGCGCGGCGGGGAAGAAATAGCTGACCGGAACGCCAAAAACCTCGCTCAACCGGCCGAGATGTTCAGAGGGCACGCTTTGCGTGGCGCGCTCATAGGCTTCGACTTGCACGGTCTCGATGCCGAGGGCCTGGGCCAAGACGTCCTCGCTCAACCCCAGGGCGCGGCGTTTGCCCCTGATGCGCCGGCCGACGTGCTGATCAATCCGTCGTCATGTTGCCGTCCCGCCCTACGTCATCACTACGTTATTAATCCGTCAACCCCGTGAAGCCAAGCAAAAACCTCCGCGAGCATTGACCGCGGCAGAACAATTATGGATTGCGACGGCGAGCAGCGCTGGCGGCGTACCTGGCTAGGACGCGCCCGCCGCCTTCCGCGCCGCTGCCAGAAATTCCGCCGCAAGCGGCGGATCGTCGCAAAGCCGCGCCAGCACGACCGCTCCGACCATGCAGGACAGTGTCTCCAGCGCACGTTGCCGGCGCCGCCGCGGCAGGCAGCGTGCCAGCACATCGAGCATGCGGCGGATCGAGGCGGTGATTGCAGGCCGCGCATCGCTGCCGCCGCGCGATCTCGGGACCCAGCGTCGTCAGCACGCAACCGCGCTCGACCGCGGCAACGTGCGCCGGATCGAGATAGCTTCCGACAATGCGCGCCAACGCGGTCGCCGGCTCGTCCTCCTGGCAAATCCGCTCCCAGCGTGCCGCGGAGCGCGCCAGCGCGGCCGCCGATACTTCGGCCACCAAGGCCTCCTTCGACGGCGAAATGCGCGTAGAAGCCGCCATGCGTCAGGCCGGCGCGATGCATGATCGCGTCCACCCCGACCGCATCGATTCCCTGGCTGCCGAACAGCTCGCCGGCCGCGGCGAGGATCCGCTCGCGGGTCTCCGCCTTTCGCATCACCCGTCATCCGCACGCCCCGCATCCCTGTATTGCATGACGATCGTCATGTATTCGCTTGACTATAATATGACGATCGTCATGCTGCTGGCAAGCTCGGAGGAGTAGAGATGGCGCCTCACCGCCTGGCCCGGCTGCTCGCCGGGCGCATCCATTATGCCTGGATCGTCGTGGGCGTGATGTTCACCGTCATCCTCGCCACCGTGGGCGTGCGCGCGGCTCCCGGAGTGCTGATCGTGCCGCTGGAGCAGGCGTTCGGCTGGAATGCCGCGACCATCTCCGGAGCGATCTCGCTGAACATCCTGCTGGGCGGCCTGGTCGGGCCGTTCGGCGCCGCGCTCATCCAGCGCATCGGCATGCGCGGGACGGTGCTGGGTTCGCTGTCATTGCTGCTGGCCGGCGCCGCCGGTGCCGCCTTCGCGACACGTCCGTGGGAGCTCTATCGCCACCTGGGGCGTGCTGGTCGGCATCGGCTCGGGCGCCGGCATGGTCGGCATGGCGACCGCGGTGGCCAATCGCTGGTTCGTCGCGCGGCGTGGCCTGGTGGTCGGGCTGCTGACCGCGAGCAACGCCAGCGGCCAGCTGGTGTTCCTGCCGCTGCTGGCAAGCTTCGCCGAGCATCTCGGCTGGCAGAGCGTGCCCTGGGTGGTGGCGCTGGTGATCCTGGCGCTGATCCCGATCGTGGCGCTGGTGCTGGCGGAAAGCCCCGGCAGCGTCGGCCTCGGACCATACGGCGGCGCGGCCGAACCGCCGATCGTGGTGAGCAGCGGCCAACCCGGTTCTGGTGGCGCGTGTCCGGCCTGAGCCGCGGCGTCCGCTCGGTCGACTTCTGGCTGCTGTTCTCGAGCTTCGCGGTGTGCGGCTTCTCCACCAACGGACTGGTGGCAACGCACCTCATCCCTTACTGCATCGATCACGGCATACCCGAGGTCAGTGCCGCCAGCCTGCTCGCCGCCATGGGCGTGTTCGACCTGATCGGCACCACGGCATCGGGCTGGCTCACCGACCGCTACAACGCGCGCGTCCTGCTGTTCTGGTACTACGGACTGCGCGGCCTGTCGCTGATGGTGCTGCCGTTCACCAATTTCAATCTGGTCAGCCTGTCGATCTTCGCGGTGTTCTACGGGCTGGACTGGGTGGCCACGGTGCCGCCGACCGTGGCGCTGACCAACGAGGTGTTCGGCAAGCGCGACGCGCCGGTGATCGTGTCGTGGATCGTCTGCGGCCATCAGATCGGCGGCGCGGTCGCGGCCCTCGGCGCAGGCGCGATGCGCAACGCGACCGGCAGCTATCTCGGCGCCTTCATCGCCAGTGGCGCGGCGTGCCTGATCGCGTCGCTGTTGGTGCTGCGGATCGCGCGCCGGCCGGTGCTCGCGCTCGCCGAGTGAGCGGGTGATTCCGACCGCCGGCGATTCCGCCTTCGGTCATCACGCTTTACGCGGCCCGCCGCGCGAGCGGGTGGTGCGCCTCCACCAGCCGCTGCAACCGCTCCGCCAGCACGTGCGTGTAGATCTGGGTCGTGGCGATGTCCGCGTGTCCCAGCAACAGTTGCAGGCTGCGCAGGTCGGCGCCGTGCGCCAGCAGATGCGAGGCGAAGGAATGCCGCAGCACATGCGGTGACACGCGTGCCGGGTCGAAGCCCGCCTCCAGCGCCACCTGCTTGAGCAGCAGGAAGAACGCCTGCCGCGTCAGCGCGCGACGCGGATCGCGGCCGGGAAACAGATGCCGCACGCCATCGTCCTGCTGCGCGACCAGTTCGGCGGCTGCCTGCTTCGCCTTGTCGGACAGCGGCACGATGCGCTCCTTGCCGCCCTTGCCGCGGATCACCAGCACCGCGGCGTCGCTGGCCAGCGCGCGGCGCGGCAACGCCAGCAACTCCGACACGCGCAGTCCGGTGGCATAGAGGATCTCCAGCGCCGCGCGCGCCAGCGCACCGCGCTGCCCGGGGATGCGCGTCGCCGCGTCCAGCAGCGCCTCAACCTCCGGCTCGCTCAGGTATTTCGGCAGCGTCCGCGGCAGACGCGGCGCATCGAGCAACGTGGTCGGATCGTCGCCGCGCACACCCTCGCGCAGCAGGAAGCGATGGAACTGCCGCAGTGCCGACAGCCGCCGCGCGGCCGTGCGGGCGGCGAGCCCCACCCGCTGCAGGCCGGCCATGTAGGCCTGCAGCAGCGCCGCATCGCACCGCGCCGGCGGCTGGCCGCGCGCGGCGGCGAATGCGGCGAAATCGTCCAGATCGGCCTGATACGCCAGCAACGTGTTGCGCGCCGCGCCGCGTTCGGCGGCCAGCATCTCCAGGAACGCCTCGACGTGCCGGTCCACTCAGTGGCTCTGGAACTTGTCGTTCGGCAGCACCTTCTCCACCGGGTGCGTCGTCGGATTGGGCGGATATCCGCCAAGGAACACCACCGCGGCGCCGAGGATCACCAGCCCCGCCGCGACGACGATCAGGAAAATGCGGATCATCGTCTGCTCCACCGACTCGTGCCCATGGATTCGCCGCCGCCATCTTGGCCCGTTATGCGGCCGGTGTGCTAGCGTTCGCAATCATGACACGCAACACCGCACTCAAGGAGGCCGTGCCGCTGCCCGACGCATTCGCCGGACGCAGCATCGTGCTGGTCGGGCTGATGGGCGCCGGCAAGACCTCGATCGGCCGGCGGCTGGCCGCGCGGCTCGGCCTGCCGTTCCGCGACGCCGATGCCGAGATCGAGCTGGCGGCAGGCTGCACGATCCCCGAGCTGTTCTCCCGCTATGGCGAGAGCCGACTTCCGCGCCGGCGAGCGCAAGGTGATCCGCCGGCTGCTGTCGGGTGATCCGCTGGTGCTGGCGTTCGGCGGCGGCGCATTCATGGACCCCGAGACGCGGGCCATCGCGCGCGAGGAGGCGGTTTCGGTCTGGCTGCGCTGCCCGCTGGCCACCCTGCTCCGCCGCGTCGCCGCGCGCGACAACCGCCCGCTGCTGGCCGACGGCAATCCGGCGGAGGTCCTGCAGCGGCTGATGGATGTACGGTATCCGGTCTATGCGGAGGCCGATGTGATTGTCGATTGCGTCGATGAGAGCCCGGACGCGACCACCAGCCGTGTGCTGAACGCGCTGCTGGACTGGCAGGCGCCGCGGCGGCTGTCTGTCGTCTTGCCCAGCACCAGCTACGACGTCGTGATCGGCGACGATCTGCTGGCGCGCGCCGGCGCACTGCTGGCACCGCGCATGGCGCAGAAGCGCGCGGTGGTGGTGACCGACGAGACGGTGGCGCGGCTGCATCTGCCCGCCCTGCTGCGCGGGCTGGAGGCGACGGCGGTCACGGTCAGCCAGATCGTCGTGCCGCAGGGCGAGGCATCGAAGAGCCTCGCGAGCTGGCAGAGCGTGGTCGATCAGTTGCTGGAGGCCCGCGTCGAGCGGCGCACCACGGTGATCGCGCTCGGCGGCGGCGTCGTTGGCGATCTGGCAGGCTTCGCCGCCGCCACCACGTTGCGCGGCCTGCCGTTCGTGCAGGTGCCGACCACGCTGCTGTCGCAGGTGGATTCCTCGGTCGGCGGCAAGACCGGGGTGAACACGGCGCAAGGCAAGAACCTGGTCGGCGCGTTCTATCAGCCGCGCATGGTGCTCGCCGACACCGGGACGCTCGCCACGCTGCCGCCGCGCGAGCTGCGCGCGGGCTACGCCGAGATCGCCAAGGCCGGCCTGATCGGCGACGCGGCGTTCTTCGCCTGGTGCGAGGCGAACGGCGCGGCCGTGGTCGGCGGCAACCGCGAGGCGCAGGCCGAGGCGATCCTGCGCGCCTGCGCGTTCAAGGCGGCGGTGGTCGGCGATGATGAGCGCGAGGAGAAGCCGAACGACGGCCGCGCTCTGCTGAACCTGGGCCATACGTTCGGCCACGCGCTGGAGGCGGACTATGGCTACACAGGCGGCCTGCTGCATGGCGAGGGTGTCGCGGTCGGGCTGGGCCTGGCGTTCCGGCTGTCGGCGCGGCTCGGGCATTGCGCGGCGGACGACGCGGAGCGCGTGGTGTCGCACGTCGCCGCGATGGGCATGCCGGCGGAGCTGCGCATGCTGAACCGGCGCTTCTCCGCCGAGACGCTGATCGGGCACATGCGGCGCGACAAGAAGGTGCGCGACGGGGCGCTGAAGTTCGTGCTGGCGCGCGGAATTGGCCAGGCGTTCACCGCCGGCGACGTGCCGGTCGAGGCGGTGACCGAACTGCTGCGCGACGAGGGATGTTCGGTGTAGACGACGAATTTGTGGCGGTTCTCGCGTTGGTGGTCGTTGCTGGGATCGGGGTTGGCGATCGGCCTCGCTTTTGCGATCTGGCAGGGCTTGGCCCGCATGCTTTCGGTGGATGTCACCGCCGGTTTGGCGCAGCGCCTGGGGCTCGCCTGCGCGGCGCTGCTGCCGGCGGTGTGCGTGCTGAACCTGATGATCGTGGTGCAGATGCGATTGCGGGCGCGGACCGGCGCGGTGGACCCGCTGGCGGGGCGCGACGGCGCATCGTTGCAGGTCAACCAGCGTGTGCTGACCAACACGGTCGAGCAGCTCACCGGCTTCGCCCCGGCGCTGTTGGCTTTGGCGGCGGGCGCCGGACCGGGCTCGATGCGCTTTGTCGTCGCGGCGGGGCTCGTGTTCGCCTTGGCGCGATTGGTATTCTGGGCGGGCTACATGCTTGGGCCGGTGGTGCGCGCACCTGGCATGGCGGCGACCTTCGCCATCAACATCAGCACACTGATTGCGGCGATCTGGGTCTGGTGGCCGTAGGTCACCAGTGACCGGAGAGCCGCCCGGCGCCGAACACGGCGGCGCAAAGCAGGCCCGCCAGAGTGACCTGGCCGGCGATGATCGCCGTCAGCATCTGCCAGGTCGTCGGCAAAAACTCGACCCGGCCGGTGAGGCGCTCAAGCCTGGCATTGAACTCACCGGCGAACCGCTCCAGCCTGGTGTCGAAACCGCCGGCGAACCGCTCCAGCTTGGTGTCGAAACCGCCGGTGAACCGCTCCAGCCTGGTGTCGAACTCACCGGTGAACCGCTCCAGCTTGTTGTCGAACCCGCCAGTGAACCGCTCGAGCTTGGTGTCGAACTCGCCGGTGAACCGCTCGAGCTTGGTGTCGAACTCACCGGTGAACCGCTCCAGCCTGGTGTCGAACTCACTGGTCAGGCGCGACAGTTTGAGGTCGATGTCACCGCGCAGTTCGGTCACCTGCGCTGCGGTGGCCAAATGCGGCAAGATCGCCTCGATCCGCACCAGAATGGGCTTCAGGTCACTCATCTGATCCTCGAGCCGCGAGACGCGCGGGCCCAGCGGGGGATCGTAGGGAGCGGTCGGGTTCTGTTCAACGGTCGTGTCAGGCATGGGGCATTGCTAACAGGGAAGAATGAGGAAATCGTTTGTGGCCGGGCTTGACCGCGCCGGCGTCGAATGGGGGTTGCGCAATGGCTGACCTGGACGTCCACCGGCAGAAGCTGAAGGACGAATTCATCGCGGCACGCGGCTATTGGAGCGAGCTGTGGGATGGCGTGCTTCACCTTTCGCCCGAGTTCTTCGAGGCCTACAGTGCGCTGTCCTCGGTGCCGTGGAAGCACGGCACGCTGCCGCCCAAGATCAAGGAGCTGATCTACGTCGCGATCGACGCCTCCACCACGCATCTCTACAATCCTGGCACGCGGATCCACATCGCCAATGCGCTGAAGCATGGCGCCACGCGGGACGAGGTGATGGAGGTGCTGGAGATCGTCTCCGTACTCGGCATTCACACCATGTCCACCGGACTGCCCATACTGATCGACGAACTGCGCAAGTCTGGTCGCGGCGGCGAGGTGAAGGAAGGTCCGCTTACCGCGGAGCAGGAGAAGCTGAAGCAGGAGTTCGTGCGAAATCGCGGCTATTGGAATCCGGTATGGGAACAGCTCCTGCAACACGCGCCGGAGTTTTTCGACGCCTACTCACGCTTGTCGTCGGTGCCGTGGCAGTACGGGACGCTGGGTCCGAAGATCCGCGAGTTGATCTATATCGCGATCGACGCGGCGACCACGCATCTCTATCTGCCCGGCCTGCGCACGCATATCCGCAATGCCCTCGGGCACGGGGCGACGGTGGCCGAGATCATGGAGGTGCTGCAACTCACCAGTGTTCTCGGCATCCACACGATCACCGAGGGCGTGCCTGCGCTGCTGGATGAGGCAAAGAAGGCGAATATTTCCTAGACCGTTGCGCCGCATCGACGAATCCGCGATAACTCTCAGCGGGGACGTATACTCGTCATGTCGGGAAGGCATCCTGATGGCCGAACACGACACCGGTTCAGCGAGCGTTTTCCATGTCGTCCTGATCAAGCCCACACACTATGACGATGAGGGTTATCCGATCCAATGGGTCAGATCGGCCATACCGTCGAACACGCTTGCCTGCCTGAATGGCCTGGCGGAGGACGCGCAGCGACGCGCCGTGCTTGGCCATAACGTTGAAATTCGCCTGCACACATACGATGAAACCAATCGTCGCGTGCGGCCGGACCGCATCATCCGCGACATCAGCCGCGCGGGCGGCAAGGCGTTGATCGCCCTGGTTGGTGTGCAGACCAACCAGTTTCCGCGTGCTGTCGATCTGGCTCGCCCGTTCCTCGCAGAGGGCTGGCTGGTCGCGATGGGCGGCTTCCACATCTCCGGCTGCCTCGCGATGCTGCCCGAGATGCCGCCGGAGCTGCGCGACGCGCAGGCGCTGGGCATCAGCTTCTTCGCTGGCGAAGCCGAGGCGGGACGGCTCGATACGGTGATCCGCGACGCCTGGGCCGGCAGGCTTCAGCCGCTATACAATTTCATGGACGACCTGCCCTCGCTCGAGGGCGAGCCGCCGCCGATTCTGCCGAGCAAACACGTGCGGCGCACGTCCGGATCGCTGTCCAGCATCGATCTGGGCCGCGGCTGCCCATATCAGTGTTCGTTTTGCACCATTATCAATGTGCAGGGACGCAAGAGCCGGTTCCGGTCGCCGGACGACCTGGAACGGATCATCCGGGACAATGTCGCACAAGGGATCAAGCGATTCTTCATCACCGACGACAATTTTGCCCGCAACCGTCAGTGGGAACCGCTGTTCGACCGAATGATCGCGCTGCGTGAGGAAGGGCTCAACCTGGGCTTCACCATCCAGGTCGACACGCTCTGCCATCGCATTCCGAACTTCATCGCGAAGGCCGGCCGTGCCGGTGTCCGGCGGGTGTTCATCGGACTGGAGAACATCAACCCGGAGAACCTGCTGGGGGCAAAGAAGCGACAGAACCGCATCACCGAGTATCGCGAGATGCTCCAGGCGTGGCGCGAAGCCGGCGCCATCACCTGTGCCGGCTACATCATCGGCTTCCCGGGCGATACCAAGGCGTCGATCCTGCGCGATGTCGAGATCATCAAGCGCGAACTGCCGCTCGACATCCTGGAATTCTTCAATCTGACACCGCTGCCTGGATCGGAGGATCACAAGATACTCTGGCAACAGGGCACCTGGATGGATCCGGATCTGAACAAGTACGATCTCCACCATCGCGTCACCCACCACGCGCGCATGTCGGATGCGGAATGGGATGAGGCATATCGCGCCGCCTGGACGAACTACTATACGCTGGACCACATGCGCACGATCCTCCGGCGTGCCGCGGCGCATCCAGCCGGACGGCCGAAGACGGCGCTTTCGACGCTGCTGTGGTTCAAGCTGGTCACCCTGTATGAAGGCGTGCATCCGCTGGAAGGCGGAGCGTTCCGGCTGAAGTTCCGCCGCGACCGAAGGCACGGCATGAAGCTGGAAAGCCGCTTCGTGTTCTATCCGCGGTATGCCGCTGAAATCATGGCGAAGGCGTGGGGCTATCTAGCGGTCTACCGCGACGCGATGCGCATGCTGCGGCAAGTGTTACGGGCGCCGGATCGCTGGAGCTACACCGATCTCGCGATTGCGCCGCCGCGGGACGATGAACTCGACACTCTGGACCTTTACCACGCAACGAGTGGCGGCGAGGCGGCCGTGGCACGCGTGCGCCGGGAAGCCACGGCCCGCGAGCGTGCGTTGCAGGGGAGTTGACGGCGCGCCTTTGCCGAAGTGCGCCGGGTCGTTACCGTCGCGGCGGAATGCCCGATGAACAGCGCGTCCTGACTTTCGATCCGACGGTCTTGCTCGATGCCGAAGCGGAGGTGCTGGTGTGCACGGCGCGCGCGGAGGTTTCGAGCTTCGGCGGTGCTGCACCGCCTGTCGTTCGTGCCGGCTTCCTGCGTCATCTGCTGCTGGGCCTGCCTGCCCCGCACCATTCCTGGCCGGTCCGCCTGCCGGGCGTGCGCATCCGTGGCGCCCGCATCGAGGGGGCGCTCGATCTCGCCGACTGTGCCGGACCATGCGGAGCGGGTCTGCCGGCGCTGACGCTGGAGGCCTGCGAAATCTGCGAGCCGGTGGACCTCGGCAACGCGCGTCTCGCCCGCCTGTCATTGCGCGACAGCCGCATCGGCGAAGTGCGGGCACGTGGTCTGCGCATCGACGGCTCGCTCGACGTTTCGGGCGTGGCGCCGCTGGCCGAGACCGCCTGGATCGATGCGCATGCCGTGGTGATCGACGGTGATCTCCTGGCGCGTGGTGCGCACCTGCGGATCCCGCCGTCACGTGCCGGCATTGCACATCGCGACGCGCGCTATGCGCTGCGCCTGTCGGGAGCGGAGATCCGCGGCAGCGTCGACCTCATGGGCGCGTTCACCGCGATCGGTGGCGTCGCGCTCGACACGGCGCACGTGACCGGCGACGTGATCGCCCGCGGCGCACGGATCGGCGCCGGCGAGGGCGACGCGATCGGCGCCCAGGCGGCGCGGTTCGACGGTGTCGTCATTCTGGGCGACGGCTTCGTCGCGGCCGGCGTCATCTGGCTGATGGGCGCCCGTATTGCCGGCACGCTCGACATGAACGCGGCACGGCTGGCCAACCGCTCCGAGGACGGCCACGGCGTGGTGCTCGCCGCCGACACGGCGGAGATCGGCGGCTCGATCCTGCTGCGCAACGGCTTTGCGGCCGACGGCGCGATCAGCCTGCGCGGCACGCGCATCGGCAACAGCCTGGAATGCGACGGGGCTAATCTTGTCAACCCGACCGAGGACGGCGCGGGCGTCGCCTTGGCGGCCGATCACGCGGTGATCGGCGGCGCTGTGCTGTTGCGAAACGGATTTGCCGCGCGGGGCGCGATCAGCCTGATCGGCATCAGGATCGGCGGCAACCTTGAATGCGACGGCGCCAGCCTGGCCAATGCCACCGCCGACGGCACCGGGGTCGCCCTCGCGGCCGAGAATGCGGAGATCGGCGGCGCGGTGCTGTTGCGCCACGGCTTTACGGCACGCGGCGGGGTCAGCCTGCTGGGGGCGACGATCGACAGCAATGTCGAGTGCTGCGGCGCCGCGCTGGAGAACTGGCCGGAATCTGGATCGCGCGAGACGCTGCGGCTGACCAATGTCGCGATTGCCGGCGACGTGCTGCTGAACATGGGCTTCGTCAGTCTGGGCCATGTCAGCCTGTGGGGCACCAAGATCGGCCGCGATCTCGACTGCTCGACCGCGACGTTGATCGGCCCGTCGCCGATGGCGGCCGGTCGGTCGGTGGCAGGCGCGTTGGTGGCGACCAACCTGGCGGTGGCCGGCGACATGAAGCTGATCGGGACCTGCCTGCTCGGCCGGCTCGATTGCGAGAACCTCCAGACTGGCGGCAGCCTGATCTGGGATGGGCTGCGGTTCCCGCGCGAGACCGGCACGGATGAGACACGTCATGGCTACCGCTCCGGGGTGGATGCGCCGCCACGGATCCTGCTGTCGCATGCGCGGATCGGCGCCGCGCTCATGGCGCGCGACCTCACCGCTGAGCTGCCGCTTGCGATCGATCTCGGCGGCGCGAGAGCCGGAACCCTGGACGATGCCGGCTTTCCGGCCGGCTGGGGTATCGGCCGTGAGCAGAAGGGCCTGTTCTGCGCGCTTAATCTCGACGGCTTCGTCTATGATCGGTTCGGCCGTTTGCCTTCGGATGAGACGGGTGGCATCGGTGTCGCACTTTCGGCCCTCGGCCGCTGGGCGTCGCATCTGGGTCGTGGCCATCCCGCATCCTGGGCGATTCGTCTGGTGCGCCGCATGCTGCATGTGCAGCGGGCCCATGTGAGGCAGCGGCTGGCGTGGGTCCAGCGACAGGAGGGCGGTGCCAGCCAGTTCTATCCGCAGCCGTATCGGCATCTCGCGAAGGTGCTGCGAGCCCAGGGCCATTACCAGGCGGCGCGCGAGGTCGCCATCGCCGAGCAGTGGGCGGCGCCGGCCGCCAACCGGTTGTCCCGCCTGCTGCGATCGGTCTGGGGGATAGGCTTCGGGTTCGGTCTGTCGCCGGCTCGGGCCACAGCGACCGTGGTGGTTCTGCTGGCGATCGGCACCGCCGGCGTCTGGTGGGCCTGGAAGCAGGCCGCGGTGCTGGTGGTCAGCGCGTCCTACAGCATGACCGAGGTGACCGACGGGCCGGCCTTCCTGCGCCCGGGGCAAGGTCAGTCGACGGCTGGCGCGCCGCCCTGCGGCGACAACGACATCCAGCCCGTGTTCTACGCGATGGACATGATGGTGCCGGTGATGGCGCTGCATCAGTTGGACAAGTGCTGGGTGGACACGCGGCCGGGCACCGCGGGATGGCAGCTGTTCTGGTCGGTGTTCTCGTTCCTGGGCAAGCTGGTGACGTCGCTGGCGCTTGCTCACCTATTCGGGCGTGCTGAAGCCGAAGGAAGAGAACTGACGGTCAGCGAAAGCCTGACGATCAGCGAAAGATCGAGTGTGGCCCGGAGGCAGCCAGAGCAGGGGCCGCGTCGTTTGCCTCGCGTGCAGAGGCGGACGACGAGCCCTGACCCTTCCGCCCCGCCTCAGCCGGCTTGGTCGCCGCGGGCCGGCGGCGCCCGAGGGTGTGGGACAGTTTCGCGGCGGCGTCCAGCACCATCGGCAGCAGGGCGCGTGGGCGAGGCGGGCGCATCCGCATGGTGGGTGCGCTGACCGAGAGCACGGCCACCACCTGGCCCGACGCATCGCGCACCGGGGCGGCGACGGTTGCGGCGCCGGCGACCACCTCGTCGGTGGTCAGGAGATAGCCGCGGGTGCGGATGCGCTGGAGATCGGCGGCGATCCAGGCGGCGTCGGTCCGGGTCGCCGGGGTGAAGCGCGGCAGGCGCTGGGCGAGCACCTGGGTCTGCACCGCCTCCGGCGCGTGGGCCAGCAGCAGCCGGCTCGAGCCGGCGTGCAGCGGCTGGCGCTTGCCGACCTCGCTGTAGAGCCGCAGGCCGGGGTCGGCCTGGTAGATGGCGATGGTTTCGCTCTCCAGGCCGTCGCGCACCCGAAGATAGACGTTCTCGCCGCAGGTCTTGCCGAGGGCGGCGAGGAACGGCATGGCGGTCGCCTCGAGCGCGCCCTGCTCGACCGCGGCGCGGCCCAGCACGCCCCAGCGGGCGCCGAGCCGCCACATTCCGCGCGCCTCGTCCTGGATCGCGAAGCCACGGGCCTCCAGGGTGCGCAGCAGGCGGAAGCCGGCGGTGCGGGTGCAGCGCGCCTGGTCGGCCAGGGCCGCCAGGGGGGCGGGGCCGATGCGCGACAGCGCCTCCAGCAGGTCGAGCGCGCGGCCGACCGCGGCGATGCTGTAGTCCCGGCCGGGAGCGGCCGGCTCGTGCGACTCCGTTGCCGGAGCGGGACTTGGATCGGGCCTTCCCCTTGCTGCGGCTAGCCTGCGCCATGCGTACACCTACGAAATGATACCGCTTGAAACCAAGTTAGCACGAGAACGACCGGTTTGGCATGGGGGCAAGCAACAGGATGTGAGCAAGTAACGCGCAAGTTCCCTGAGAGGCGATCCGGACAGGCGGGATGAACTTGCGCACTGAGGCCGCGCCGGGTCAAAGGGCAGCGGCGAAAAGCGCCGTCCGTTCCTTGTCGCGCCGGACGGCGTGCGCTAAAGCCCCGCGTTCACGCGGGGCGGGCACGCGGGCGCGGGCGTGGTGGAACTGGCAGACACGCCAGATTTAGGTTCTGGTGGCGCAAGCCGTGGGGGTTCAAGTCCCTCCGCCCGCACCACGCTGCGGGCGGACAGCGACAGGGTTGGACAATGCAGGTTACCGAAACGCTCTCCGAGGGGCTGAAGCGCGCCTACACCGTGGTGGTGCCGGCCGCCGATATCGAGAGCAAGCGCGCCGCGCGGCTGGCCAATCTCGGCAAGACGCTGACGCTTGCCGGGGTTCCGGCCGGGCAAGATCCCGCCCACGGTGGTGCGCCAGCGCTTTGGCACGGCGGTCAACGCCGAGGTGCTGGAGGAGTCGGTCACCGAGGCGACCCAGCAGGTGCTGACCGAGCGGGGCCTGCGGCCGGCGCTGCAGCCCAAGGTCGACGTCCTGAGCCTCGATCCGAGCAGCACGGCGGCCAAGGACCTGGAGTTCAAGGTCGAGCTGGAGCTGCTGCCGGAGATCACGCTGCCCGATTTCGGCACGATCGAGCTTACCCGGATGAAGGCCGAGCCGCCGGCGGAGGCGGTCGACAAGGCGCTGGCGGACATCGCCCAGCGCAACCGCACGCTGGAGCCGATCGCGCGCGGAGGAGCTTGGCGACCGCGGCGCGGCGACGGGCGAGGTGCTGACGGTCGATTATGTCGGGCGAATCGACGGGGCCGAGTTCCCTGGCGGCACCGGCAAGGGCATCGAGGTCGAGATCGGCGGGACGGGCTTCATCCCGGGTTTCAGCGAGCAGCTCGAGGGCATGAAGCCGGGCGAGACCCGCACGATCGAGGTCACCTTCCCGGCCGAGTACGGCGTGCCGACCCTGGCCGGGAAGGCGGCGAGCTTCGAGGTCACCGCCCAGACACTGAGCCGCCCGGTGGTGCCGGCGCCAGACGATGAGCTGGCGAAGAAGCTCGGCTTCGAAGATCTGGCCGAGCATGCGGGAGACGGTCACCCGGCGGTTTCAGGCGGAATACGACCAGATGGCCCGGCTGCGGCTGAAGCGGCAGTTGCTGGATGCGCTGGCGGACATGGCGAAGTTCGCCTCGCCCGAGGGGATGGTGGAGCAGGAATTCAGCCAGATCTGGCAGCGCCTGGAGGCGGATCGGCAGGCGGGGCGGCTGGACGAGGACGACAAGGCCAAGGACGAGGAGACGCTGCGGGCCGAGTATCGCGCCATCGCCGAGCGGCGGGTCCGGCTGGGCCTGCTGCTGGCGGAGATCGGCCGGGTGAACAGCATCACCGTGGGACAGGACGAGATGACCCGGGCGATGCGGGCGGAGGCGATGCGGTATCCGGGGCAGGAGCAGCAGTTGTTCGAGTTCTTCCGGCAGAACCCGCGGGCCGCCGATGCGCTGCGCGGCCCGCTGTTCGAGGAGAAGGTCATCGACTTCATCCTGGAGCTGGCCAAGGTGGAGGAGAAGTCGGTCACGCCGGAGGAACTGGCCGAGGAGCCGGAGGCCGAGGGCGGCGCCGACCGGCCAGGCCGCCGACGCGGCCGCCCGACCAGCCTGCGGCAGCGACCGACCAGGCTGCGGCGGCCACCGACCAGCCCTCGAACGGCGGCCACGGAATGAGGTGCACTGGCCGTCTGGCCAGTTGGAGTCAGGACCGGTTTCGCCTATCTATCGGTCCGTGCCGACTTGAGGGTGCCCGCCATGCAGGATCGCGATCCCGTTGAGATCTATTCCAATAATCTCGTGCCGATGGTGGTGGAGCAGACCGCCCGGGGGGAGCGCGCCTACGACATCTACTCGCTCCTGCTGAAGCAGCGGATCATCTTCCTGACCGGGGCGGTGTTCGACCAGGTCAGTTCGCTGATCTGCGCCCAGCTCCTGTATCTGGAGTCCGAGAACCCCGCGAAGGACGTCTCGTTCTATATCAACAGCCCGGCGGCGTGGTGTCGGCGGGTCTCGCGATCTATGACACGATGCAGTATATCCGCAGCCCGGTTTCCACGGTGTGCATCGGGCAGGCGGCCTCGATGGGCAGCCTGCTGCTGACCGCCGGCGCCAAGGGCAAGCGCTATGCCCTGCCGAATTCGCGGATCATGGTCCACCAGCCGTCGGGCGGCGCCCAGGGCCAGGCGACCGACATCGAGATCCAGGCGCGCGAGATCCTGACGCTGCGCAAGCGGCTGAACGAGATCTATGTCCGCCACACCGGCCAGCCGATCGAGGCGATCGAGCGCAAGCTGGAGCGCGACACTTACATGTCGGCCGAGGAAAGCCGCGATTTCGGCCTGGTCGACGAGGTGGTGGAGAACCGCCCCGTGCCGGAGGAGCTGGGCGGGCGGTCCTGATCCAGGGCCTTCGATCTTCGCGCTGGCACGCCGTTTGCTGGCCGAGGATTGCTGACGGTCCGACTGCCAGGACGGCAGTTTGCCCGGGCCGATTGTGGTTCTTGTCCCCTCCGGCCCCCGGAGGGTAAAGTCGCCCCTTGGCTCCCCGCGAGTCCGGGGCAGGAGTGCGCATGAGCAAGTCCGGCGATTCGAAGAACACCCTCTACTGCTCATTCTGCGGCAAGTCCCAGCATGAGGTGCGCAAGCTCATCGCCGGGCCGACGGTGTTCATCTGCGATGAGTGCGTCGAACTCTGCATGGACATCATCCGCGAGGAGCACAAGACGCACCTGGTCAAGTCGCGCGACGGGGTGCCGACGCCGCGCGAGATCTGCAAGGTGCTGGACGACTACGTGATCGGCCAGGACCACGCCAAGCGGGTGCTCTCGGTCGCCGTGCACAACCACTACAAGCGGCTGGCGCACGGCCAGAAGAACAACGACATCGAGATCGCCAAGTCGAACATCCTGCTGGTCGGGCCGACCGGGTCGGGCAAGACGCTGCTGGCGCAGACGCTGGCGCGCATCCTGGACGTGCCGTTCACCATGGCGGACGCCACCACGCTGACCGAGGCGGGCTATGTGGGCGAGGATGTCGAGAACATCATCCTGAAGCTGCTGCAATCGGCCGACTACAACGTCGAGCGGGCGCAGCGCGGCATCGTCTATATCGACGAGGTCGACAAGATTCAGCCGCAAGTCGGACAACCCCTCGATCACCCGCGACGTGTAGCGGCGAGGGCGTGCAGCAGGCGCTGCTGAAGATCATGGAGGGCACGTTCGCCTCGGTGCCGCCGCAGGGCGGGCGCAAGCATCCGCAGCAGGAGTTCCTGCAGGTCGATACCACCAACATCCTGTTCATCTGCGGCGGCGCGTTCTCCGGGCTGGAGAAGATCATCGCGGCGCGCGGCAAGGGTTCCGGCATCGGCTACGGCGCGGAGGTGCGCTCGCCGGACGAGCGGCGGACCGGCGACGATCCTGCGCGAGGTGGAGCCGGAGGATCTGCTGAAGTTCGGCCTGATCCCGGAGTTCATCGGCCGCCTGCCGGTGGTGGCGACGCTCGAGGACCTGGACGAAGGCGCGCTGATGGAGATCCTGACCAAGCCGAAGAACGCGCTGGTCAAGCAGTATGGCAGGCTGTTCGAGATGGAGGGGGTGAAGCTCTCCTTCACCGACGACGCGCTGCACTCGGTGGCGACGCGGGCGATCGCCCGGCGCACCGGTGCGCGCGGCCTGCGTTCGATCATGGAGTCGATCCTGCTGGCCACCATGTTCGATCTTCCCGGTCTCGATGGTGTAGAGGAGGTGGTGATCAACCGCGAAGTCGCCGAATCGCGAGCCAACCCGCTCTACCTGTACGGCAAGGAGAGGGCGGAAAGCTCCGCCTGAGCCGCCCGGTAGCGGTCGCTCGCGAAATTGCGACCCTGGAATTCAAGGTCTTGCGCTGCATTGCCCGGCAGCCGATATGCGATCCTGACCGGTGGGCCGCTGGCCCGTTGGGGCGCCTTCCGTGCCGCAAGGATCGCGATAAGTCGGGCGGATTGGGCGTCGACTGTCCATAAGGAGGTCAACCATGACTGATTCCGATCGGCCTGCGCCGGAACCGCAGGGACGCCCGGACGAAACGACTACCCGCGCCCGCGCAGCGGCGATCGTGCTGGCCGTGCTGCCGCTGCGCGATATCGTCGTGTTTCCCCACATGATCGTGCCGCTGTTCGTCGGACGCGAGAAATCCGTCCGCGCGCTGGAAGCGGTGATGAAGGACGACAAGCAGATCCTGCTGGTGGCGCAGAAGAACGCCGCCCAGGACGATCCGTCGGCCGACGACATCTATCCGTGTCGGCACGGTCTCGACGATCCTGCAATTGCTGAAGCTGCCCGACGGCACGGTGAAGGTGCTGGTGGAGGGCGGCAAGCGCGCGAAGATCACCGGCTTCCGCGACACCGACAGCTATTTCGAGGCGTTCGTCGAGGCGATGCCCGATCAGGGCGCCGACGCCAAGGAGCTCGAGGCGCTCGGCCGCACGGTGGTTTCGCAGTTCGAGCAGTACATCAAGCTGAACAAGAAGATCGCGCCCGAGGTGCTGGTCTCGCTCAACCAGATCGAGGAGCCGTCGAAGCTTGCCGATACCGTGGCGAGCCATCTCAACCTGAAGATCGCCGAGAAGCAGGAGCTGCTGGAGATCGCCAAGGTCGGCGAGCGGCTGGAGCGCGTGTTCGGACACATGGAGTCCGAGATCGGCGTGCTGCAGGTGGAGAAGCGCATCCGCAACCGCGTCAAGCGGCAGATGGAGAAGACGCAGCGCGAGTACTACCTGAACGAGCAGCTCAAGGCGATCCAGAAGGAGCTGGGCGAGGGCGAGGACGGCAAGGACGAGAACGCCGAACTCGAGGCGCGCATCAAGAAGACCAAGCTTCTCCAAGGAAGCGCGCGAGAAGGCCATGCAGGAGCTGAAGAAGCTCAAGACCATGAGCCCGATGAGCGCCGAGGCGACGGTGGTGCGCAACTACCTCGACTGGATGCTGTCGATCCCGTGGAAGAAGCGCAGCAAGATCCGCAACGACGTGGTGGCGGCCGAGAAGGTGCTGGAAGCCGATCACTACGGGCTGGAGAAGGTGAAGGAGCGCATCATCGAGTACCTCGCCGTGCAGGCGCGGTCGCCGAAGGTGCGCGGCCCGATCCTGTGCCTGGTCGGACCGCCCGGCGTCGGCAAGACCTCGCTCGGCAAGTCGGTGGCGCGGGCCACCGGGCGCAACTTCGTGCGCATGTCGCTGGGCGGCGTGCGCGACGAGGCGGAGATCCGCGGCCATCGGCGCACCTATATCGGCTCGATGCCCGGCAAGGTGATCCAGGGCATGAAGAAGGCGAAGACGTCGAACCCGCTGTTCCTGCTGGACGAGGTGGACAAGCTGGGCGCCGACTGGCGCGGCGATCCGTCGTCGGCGCTGCTGGAGGTGCTGGATCCCGGAGCAGAATTCGACCTTCAACGACCACTACCTCGAGGTCGACTACGATCTGTCCGACGTGATGTTCGTCACCACGGCGAACATCGCTGCGCATGCCGCAGCCGCTGATGGACCGCATGGAGATCATCCGCATCCCCGGCTACACCGAGGATGAGAAGGTGGAGATCGCCAAGCGCCACCTGATCGCCAAGCAGTCGGAGGCGCACGGGCTGAAGGAGACCGAGTGGCACATCTCCGACGACGCGCTGCGCGACCTGATCCGCTACTACACGCGCGAGGCCGGCGTGCGGAACATGGAGCGCGAGATCGCCAACCTGGCCCGCAAGGCGGTGAAGGAGATCGTCACCAAGAAGACCAAGAAGGTGGCGATCACGCGGAAGAACCTCGAGAAATACTCGGGCGTCCGCAAGTTCCGCTTCGGCGAGACCGAGGCCGAGGACATGGTCGGCGTGGTCACCGGCCTGGCCTGGACCGAGGTCGGCGGCGAGATCCTGACCATCGAGATCGGTGCTGCTGCCGGGCAAGGGCAACATCAAGATCACCGGCAAGCTGGGCGACGTGATGCAGGAGAGCGTGTCGGCGGCGCTGAGCTACGTGCGCAGTCCGCTCGACGCGGTTCGGCATCAAGCCGACGCTGTTCGAGAAGGCGCGACATCCACGTGCACGTGCCCGAGGGTGCGACGCCGAAGGACGGCCCGTCGGCCGGCGTGGCGATGGCAACCTCGATCGTGTCGGTGCTGACCGGCATTCCGGTGCGGCGCGACGTGGCGATGACCGGCGAGATCACGCTTGCGCGGCCGCGTGCTGCCGATCGGCGGGCTGAAGGAGAAGCTGCTGGCGGCGCTGCGTGCCGGCATCAACACGGTGTTCATTCCCAAGGAGAACGAGAAGGACCTTGCGGAAATCCCGGACAACGTGAAGCGGCACCTGAAGATCGTTCCGGTGTGCCGACGTGGATGAGGTGATCGCGCAGGCGCTGGCGAGCAGGCCCGAGGCGATCGAGTGGGAGGAGCCGCCGGAGCCGGTGGCGCCGCCTCCGCCGGAGCAGCCCGCAGCTTCGCTGCCGCACTGATCAGGCGTTCAGGAAAGGCCCGCCGGCGTGATCCGGCGGGCCTTTCTGCTGCATTGACGCGGCGGAAACTGCGCCATTAGTGTCGCGCCCCCGGTCGGCCACTCTGCGCCGGCGCCACTTGCATCACCGCATCAAGAGGAATTGAGCCAGTGAACAAAATGGATCTCATCGCGGCTGTCGCCGACCAGACCGATTTGCCGCGAACCAAGGCGACCGAGGTGGTTGATGCGGTGTTCGGTGCGATCGAGGGTGCGCTGAAGAACAAGGAAGAGGTACGGCTGGTCGGGTTTGGCACATTCGCGACGGCCGAGCGCAAGGCGGGTACCGGCCGCAATCCCCGCACCGGCGAGGAGATGGCGATTCCGGCGTCCACCACGGTCCGCTTCAAGGCAGGGAAGGGGCTGAAGGACGCGGTTCAATGACCACTGCGGGCGGTTAGCTCAGCGGTAGAGCGTCTCGCTTACACCGAGAGGGTCGGCGGTTCGAACCCGTCACCGCCCACCAGTGGTGAGTGCTTGACCCGGCAATGCGCGCGCCGTAAGTCGTGCCCCCTGTTTGCGCGGGCGTAGCTCAGTTGGTTAGAGCGCCGGCCTGTCACGCCGGAGGTCGCGGGTTCAAGTCCCGTCGCTCGCGCCAGTCAAGGCCGCCCCTATGGCGGTGGCGCGCGGTTGGGGTTAATGTCCGCGCGTTTCGCGTCGGGGTGTCCTGGCATGGCACGGTCCGGAAGGGCCGCGCCCGGCGTGTGACGCACGCCTGTTCGATCGGACCTGACATGCAGCCAGTGCTCTACGGATATCTGCCCATCCTGGTGTTCATGGTGATCGCCGGGGGAATCGCCTTGGCGATGGTGGGCGGTTCGCTGCTCGCCGCGCGGCAGAAGCCGTATCCGGAGAAGGTGTCCGCCTACGAATGCGGCTTCGAGCCGTTCGATGATGCCCGCCGCCGCTTCGATGTGCGGTTCTATCTCGTGGCGATCCTGTTCATCATCTTCGATCTGGAGGTCGCGTTCCTATTTCCTTGGGCAGTATCGCTGAAGGACATCGGCTGGTTCGGTTTCCTGTCGATGCTCGGCTTCCTTGGCGTGCTGACCGTTGGCTTCGTCTACGAGTGGTGCAAGGGAGCGCTTGATTGGGAGTAGCGGCATGAGTGGAAGCACTGCGATCGCCCAGGGTTCAGTGGAACCGCGACGCGCTGCCGCCGGGTCCGGAGCAGGACGCGGTGGTGAAGGGCATCACCGGCGAGATCGCCGACAAGGGCTTCATCGTCGCCAACATCGACAAGGTGGTGAACTGGGCGCGCACCGGTAGTCTGTGGCCGATGACATTCGGCCTGGCGTGCTGCGCGGTGGAGATGATCCACGCCTACATGCCGCGCTACGATCTCGATCGGTTCGGCACCATCCCGCGCGCCTCGCCGCGGCAGAGCGACGTGATGATCGTCGCCGGCACGCTGACCAACAAGATGGCGCCGGCGTTGCGCAAGGTGTACGACCAGATGCCGGAGCCGCGCTGGGTGATCAGCATGGGAAGCTGCGCCAACGGCGGCGGCTACTATCACTACTCGTATTCGGTGGTGCGCGGCTGCGATCGCGTCGTGCCGGTGGATGTGTATGTGCCTGGCTGTCCGCCGACCGCCGAGGCGCTGGTCTACGGCATCATGCAGTTGCAGAAGAAGATCCGCCGCACGGGGACCATTCTTCGTGGCTGAGCTCGCCGAAGCCGTCGGCGCTTTGCCTGGTGTGCGTGCGGCCTTCGTGGAGAAGGGCGAGGTCATCGCACACGCCGATCGCGATCGGCTGCTGCAACTGATGATGACGCTGCGCGACGATCCGCGGTTCGCGTTCGAGCAGGTGATGGACATCTGCGGCGTCGATTGGCCGGAGCGCGCCGAGCGGTTCGATGTCGTCTACAATCTGCTGTCGGTGTCGCTCAATCAGCGGCTGCGCGTCATCGTCACGACCGACGAGAAGACGCCGGTGCCGTCGGTGCACACCGTGTGGCCGGTCGCGACGTGGTGGGAGCGCGAGGCCTGGGACCTGTTCGGCATCGTGTTCTCCGACCAGCCCGATCTGCGGCGCATCCTGACCGACTACGGGTTCGAGGGGCATCCGCTGCGCAAGGACTTTCCGCTGACCGGCTATGTCGAGGTTCGCTACGACGAGGACCGCAAGGCGGTGGTGTATGAGCCGGTGCGGCTGACGCAGGATTTCCGGTCGTTCGATTTCCTGTCGCCGTGGGAGGCGATCACCACGCTGCCGGGCGACGAGAAGGTGCATGCCGCGCGCGCGGCGGAAGCGCAGCCGCCATCCGAGACGAAGGCGTGAGACGATGAGCGAAACGCCGGATATCGAGGCCCGCCCGACCGCGACCAAGGTCGTCGAGATCGACAGCCACGCGATCAATTTCGGACCGCAGCATCCGGCGGCGCATGGCGTGCTGCGGCTGATCCTGGAGATGGACGGCGAGGTGGTGGAGCGCGCCGATCCGCATATCGGCCTGCTGCATCGCGGCACCGAGAAGCTGATCGAGTACAAGACGTATATGCAGGCGGTGCCGTATTTCGATCGGCTCGATTACGTCTCGCCGATGTGCGAGGAGCACGCGTTCGCGCTGGCGACCGAGAAGCTGCTGGACATCGAGGTGCCGGAGCGCGGGCAGTGGATCCGCGTGCTGTTCGCCGAGATCACCCGCGTGCTGAACCATCTGCTGAACGTGACGACCTATGCGCTGGATGTCGGCGCGATCACGCCGAGCCTGTGGGGGTTCGAGGAACGCGAGAAGCTGATGGAGTTCCATGAGGCCGCGTCGGGCGCGCGGCTGCATGCGAACTACTTCCGTCCTGGTGGCGTGGCGAAGGATCTGCCGGCCGGGCTGGAAGCGCGCATCGCCGCCTGGGCCGAGACGTTTCCGAAGTTCGTCGATGACCTGGAAGAGCTGCTGACCGGCAACCGGATCTGGAAGCAGCGCACGGTCGATATCGGCGTGATGGATGCGCAGGCAGGCGCTGGCCTGGGGGTTCACCGGGCCATGTCTGCGCGCGAGCGGCGTGCCGTGGGATCTGCGGCGGTCGCAGCCATATGACAAGTACGCCGAGGTGGACTTCAAGGTTCCGGTCGGACGCAATGGCGATTGCTACGATCGCTATCTCGTGCGGCTTGCCGAGATGCGCGAGAGCGTGAAGATCATCCAGCAGGCGCTGGGCAAGACTGAAGCCGGGTCCGGTGAAGGTGCAGGACCGCAAGTTCACGCCGCCGACGCCGATCGGAGATGAAGCGCTCGATGGAGGCGCTGATCCATCACTTCAAGCTCTACACCGAGGGCTATCACGTGCCGCCCGGCGCCACCTACACCGTGGTGGAAAGCCCCAAGGGCGAGTTCGGCGTCTATCTTGTCGCCGACGGCACCAACCGGCCGTATCGCTGCAAGATCCGCTCGACCGGCTTCGCGTTCCTGCAGGCGATCGACGTGATGGCGAGGCGGCACATGCTGGCGGACACGGTGGCGATCATCGGGTCGCTCGACATCGTGTTCGGCGAGATCGACAGATAGCCATGGCCGAGACCAACGACACCGATTTCGTTCAGCCGGAGCACTTCGCGCTTCGACGCCGAGAGCGAGGCGGCAATTCCGCCGCTGCTCGCGAAGTATCCGGCCGGGAAAGCAGGCGAGCGCGGTGCTTCCGATGCTGTATCTGGTGCAGAACCAGATGAAGCGGCAGACCGGCAGCGCCTGGGTGCCGACCGCGGGCATGGACGAGGTGGCGCGACGGCTCGATATGGCGCCGATCCGCGTCTATGAGGTCGCCACGTTCTATTTCATGTTCAACCTGCGGCCGATCGGCACATGGCATCTGCAGGTCTGCACCACCACGCCGTGCTGGCTGCGCGGCTCGGATGACGTGGTGGCGGCGTGCCGCGCGGAAACGGGCATCCAGGGGTGGGGCGAGACCAGCGCGGACGGCGTGTTCACCATGACCGAGGTCGAATGCGTCGGCGGCTGCGTCAATGCGCCGATCATCCAGGTCAACGACGACTTCTACGAGGACCTGGACGCCGAAAGCACCAAGCAGTTGCTGGAGGCGTTGCGCCGCGGCGCGCCGCCGAAGCCGGGATCGGTGAAGGGCCGGCAGACATCTGCGCCCGAAGGTGGACCGACGACGTTGACGACATTGCACTTCGGTGCGGAGAGCTGATCCGATGCTGCAGGACAAGGACCGCATCTTCACCAACCTCTACGGTCTGCACGATCCGTTCCTGAAGGGCGCGCGCGCGCGCGGCGACTGGGACAATACCAAGGCGATCCTGGAGAAGGGCCGTGACGCGATCGTCGAGGAGGTGAAGGCCTCGGGCCTGCGCGGACGCGGCGGCGCCGGATTTCCGACCGGCCTCAAATGGTCGTTCATGCCGAAGCAGTCCGACCGGCCGTGCTATCTGGTGGTGAACGCCGACGAAAGCGAGCCTGGCACCTGCAAGGATCGCGACATCATCCGCCACGATCCGCACAAGCTGGTCGAAGGCTGTCTGGTCGCCGGCTTCGCGATGGGCGCGTGCGCCGCTTACATCTACATCCGCGGCGAGTTCGCCAATGAGGCGAAGGTGCTGCAGGCGGCGATCGACGAGGCTTACGCGGCGGGGCTGATCGGCAAGAACGCGTGCGGGTCCGGCTACGCGTTCGATGTGTTCCTGCATCGTGGCGCCGGCGCCTATATCTGCGGCGAGGAAACCGGGCTGCTGGAAAGCCTGGAAGGCAAGAAGGGCATGCCGCGGCTGAAGCCGCCGTTTCCCGCGGCGGTCGGGCTGTATGGCTGCCCGTCGACGGTGAACAACGTCGAGAGCATCGCGGTCGCGCCGACCATCATGCGGCGCGGTGCGGCGTGGTTCAATTCGCTGGGGCGGCCGAAGAACTCGGGCCCGAAGGTGTTCTGCATCTCCGGCCACGTGAACAAGCCGTGCAATGTCGAGGAAGAGCTTGGCATTCCGTTGCGCGAGCTGATCGAGAAATATGCCGGCGGCGTGCGCGGCGGGTGGGACAATCTGCTGGCGGTGATCCCCGGCGGCGCCTCGGTGCCGGTGATCCCGAAGAGCGTCTGCGATGACGTGCTGATGGATTTCGACTCGCTGCGGGACGTGAAGAGCGGGCTCGGCACCGCGGCGGTGATCGTGATGGACAAGTCCACCGACATCATCAAGGCGATCGCGCGGTTGTCGAAGTTCTACATGCACGAAAGCTGCGGCCAGTGCACGCCGTGCCGCGAGGGCACCGGGTGGATGTGGCGCGTCATGACACGCATGGTGGAGGGCAGGGCGGAGGTCCCGGAGATCGACACGCTCGAACAGGTGACGCGCCAGATCGAGGGCCACACGATCTGCGCGCTGGGCGACGCCGCGGCATGGCCGATCCAGGGGCTGATCCGGCATTTCCGGCCGGTGATGGAGGAGCGCATCGCGGCCTACAAGGCGCGCACGCCGATGCGGATGGCGGCGGAATAGGCGATGAGCGTGTCATTGCGAGGGCGTGAGGCGACCCCCACCCCTCCGTCCACCGCGTTGCGTGAGATGGCGGCGCTTCGCCCGCAATGACACTGGTTTGGGAATCTCGCATAATGGCCAAGGTCACCGTCGACGGCATCGAGGTCGAAGTCCCCAACGGCTCCTCCGTGCTGCAGGCCTGCGAGGCCGCGGGGAAGGAAATCCCGCGCTTCTGCTATCACGAACGCCTGTCGATCGCCGGCAACTGCCGCATGTGCCTGGTGGAAATCGAAAAGGCGCCGCCGAAGCCGATCTCCTCCTGCACCTATCCGGTCGCCGACGGCATGGTGGTGCACACCGACTCGCCGATGGTGCGCAACGGCCGTCGCGGCGTGATGGAATTCCTGCTGATCAACCATCCGCTCGATTGCCCGATCTGCGATCAGGGCGGCGAGTGCGATCTGCAGGACCAGGCGATGGGCTACGGCATGGACCACTCGCGCTACGCCGAGAACAAGCGCGCGGTGAAGGACAAGAACCTTGGCCCGCTGGTGAAGACGGTGATGACGCGCTGCATCCACTGCACGCGCTGCATCCGCTTCATCACCGAGGTCGCCGGCGTGCCCGACCTCGGCGCCACCGCGCGCGGCGAGCACATGGAAGTCGGCACCTATGTCGAGAAGGCGCTGGGTTCCGAACTGTCCGGCAACATCATCGATCTCTGCCCGGTCGGTGCGCTGACCTCGAAGCCCTATGCGTTCGTCGCGCGGTCGTGGGAGCTGTCGAAGGTCGACAGCATCGACGTGCTGGACGCGGTCGGCACCAACATCCGCATCGATGCGCGCGGCCCGGAAGTGCTGCGCATCCTGCCGCGACTGAACGAGGACGTGAACGAGGAGTGGCTCGGCGACAAGTCGCGCTTCGCGCTCGATGGGCTGCGGCGGCGTCGGCTGGATCGGCCATGGGTGCGGCGCGACGGCAAGCTGATCGAGGCGAGCTGGCCCGAAGCCTTCGCCGCGATCGCCGAGAAGCTGCATGGCGTGAGCGGCGATCGCATCGGTGCGGTCGCCGGCGATCTGTGCGACGCCGAAAGCATGCTGGCGCTGAAGGATCTGATGACGGCGCTCGGCTCGGCCAATCTCGATTGCCGCCAGGATGGTGCCAGGCTCGATGCGACGCGCCGCGACTTCTACACGTTCAACACCTCGATCGCCGGCATCGAGGATGCCGATGCGATCCTGCTGATCGGCACCAATCCGCGCCGCGAGGCGCCGGTGCTGAATGCGCGCATCCGCAAGCGGTGGCTGGCCGGCGGCATTCCGATCGGCCTGATCGGCAGCGAGACGGATCTGACCTACCGCGTGCAGCAACTTGGCGCGGCGCCCGGCGTGCTGACCGCACTGCATGACGGCTCACACGACTTCGCCAAGGCGCTGCGCGACGCCAAGAAGCCGATGGTCATCGTCGGCCAGGCGGCGCTCGCGCGTCCTGACGGCGCGGCGGTGCTCGCCGCGTCATGGCGGCTGGCGGCGTCGGTCGGCGCGCTGACGCCGGAATGGCACGGCTTCAACGTGCTGCACACCGCCGCCGCGCGTGTCGGCGCGCTCGATCTGGGCTTCGTGCCGGGTGCCAACGGCAAGTCGCTGGCACAGATGCTGGACGGTGGCGTCGATGTGCTGTGGCTGCTCGGCGCCGATGAATTCGACACGGCGCGCATCGGCGCCAATACGTTTGTCGTCTATCAGGGCCATCACGGCGACGCCGGCGCCGCGCGTGCCGACGTGATCCTGCCGGGCGCCGCCTACACCGAGAAGCCCGGCACCTACGTCAACACCGAAGGCCGCGTGCAGCGCGGTCTTCCTGGCCGTCTATCCGCCGGGCGAGGCGCGCGAGGACTGGAAGATCCTGCGCGCGTTCAGCGAGATGGTCGGATCGCACGCTGCCATACGACACGATCGACGCGCTGCGCGCGCGGCTCGAGCAGGTGAACCCGGTGTTCGGCCGCATCGGCTTCCTGCCGCGCTTCGGCTGCACCGATCAGAGCGGTCCGGCCGGCGATCCTGCCGCGCTGTCCGACTGCGCCGTTCGCGCCGGCGATCGCCAACTACTACCAGACCGATCCGATCAGCCGCGCCAGCCCGACGATGGCCGCCTGCACCGCCACCTTCGCCACCACGCCGCTGGTCGCGGCGGCGGAATAGCGCGATGCGGTCCTTCTTCTTCGATACCGATATCGGCCTGGTCATCCTGACATTCGCCGAGGCGCTCGCGCTGCTGGTGCCGCTGCTGATCGGCGTCGCCTATCTGACCTATGCCGAACGCAAGGTCCTGGCCGCGATGCAGTTGCGCAAGGGACCCAACGTGGTCGGTCCGTTCGGCCTGCTGCAGCCGTTCGCCGACGCGCTGAAGATGCTCATGAAGGAGACGATCATCCCGGCCGGCTCCAACCGGTTGCTGTTCCTCATGGCGCCGATGCTGACCTTCAGCCTGGCGATGATCGCCTGGGCGGTGATCCCGGTGAACGAAGGCTGGGCGATCGCCGACATCAATGTCGGCATCCTCTATCTGTTCGCGATCAGCTCGCTTGGCGTCTACGGCATCATCATCGCCGGCTGGGCGTCCAATTCGAAATACGCCTTCCTCGGCGCGATGCGCAGCGCGGCGCAGATGGTGAGCTACGAGGTCTCGATGGGCTTCGTCATGGTCTCGGTGCTGCTGTGCGTCGGCAGCCTGAACCTGACCGACATCGTGCTGGCACAGCAGCAAGGTCTGGTTCTGCCTGCCGCTGTTCCCGATGTTCATCGTGTTCTTCATCTCGGCGCTGGCGGAAACCAACCGTTCGCCGTTCGACCTGCCGGAAGGCGAAAGCGAAATCGTCGCCGGCTTCTTCGTCGAATACAGCGCCATGGCCTTCGCGCTGTTCTTCCTCGGCGAATACGCCAACATGATCCTGATGAGCGCGATGACCACCATCCTGTTCCTCGGCGGCTGGCTGGCGCCGTTCGGCATCGCGCCGTTCACCTGGATACCGGGTCCGATCTGGTTCATCCTGAAGATCTGCTTCTGCCTGTTCGTGTTCCTGTGGGTGCGCGCGACCTTCCCGCGCTATCGCTACGACCAGCTCATGCGGCTGGGCTGGAAGGTGTTCCTGCCGCTGTCGCTGATCTGGCTGGCGCTGACCGCCGGCGCGCTGATGGCGTTCGGGTGGCTGCCCAATGCATAAGAACGGAGCCTCGCTGAATGGCGTTCCTCGACCGCACCGCGCGCAGCTGCTGCTGGGCGAACTCGTCGCCGGGCTCGGGCTGACGCTGCGCTACTTCTTCAAGCCCAAGGCGACGATCAACTATCCCTACGAAAAGGGCCCGATCAGCCCGCGCTTCAAGGGCGAGCACGCGCTGCGCCGCTATCCCAACGGCGAGGAACGCTGCATCGCCTGCAAGCTGTGCGAGGCGATCTGCCCGGCCCAGGCGATCACCATCGAGGCCGAACCGCGCGAGGACGGCTCCCGCCGCACCACGCGCTACGACATCGACATGACCAAATGCATCTACTGCGGGCTGTGCGAGGAAGCCTGTCCGGTCGATGCCATCGTCGAAGGCCCGAACTTCGAGTTCGCCGCCGAGACGCGCGAGGAACTGCTCTACGACAAGGAGAAGCTGCTGGAGAACGGCGACCGCTGGGAGCCGGAGCTCGCGCGGCGGCTGGAACTGGACGCGCCCTATCGATGATCGCCACCATCGCCTTCTATGTGTTCTCGGTGATCCTGCTGGCCTCCGCCGCGATGGTGGTGAGCTCGCGCAATCCGGTGCATTCGGTGCTGTTCCTGATCCTGTCGTTCTTCAACGCCGCGGCGCTGTTCCTGATCGCGGGCGCCGAGTTCCTGGCGATGATCCTGGTCATCGTCTATGTCGGCGCGGTCGCCGTGCTGTTCCTGTTCGTGGTGATGATGCTGGACATCGACTTCGCCGAACTGCGCGGCGGCTTCCAGCGCTATCTGCCGGTCGGCGCCACGGTCGGCGCGGTGCTGTTCATCGAACTGGTGCTGGTGCTGGGCGGCTGGAAGTTCGCGCCCGATGCCGCCACGCTGCGCCTGTCGCCGGCACCCGCGCAGGTCAGCAACACGGCGGCGCTCGGGCGGCTGCTTTACACCGACTATGTGTTCCTGTTCCAGGCCGCGGGCCTGCTGCTGCTGGTGGCGATGATCGGCGCCATCGTGCTGACGCTGCGCGACCGCAAGACCTCGCGGCATCAGAGCATCCGCGCGCAGACCGAACGCACGGTGGCGGAGACACTGGAGATGGTCACCGTGTCGGTTGGCGCGGGCATGAAGGAGACCGGCATCTTCGGTCCGAAGGTCAGCGAACCGGAGCCGGTCGAGGAAGCGCATCATGGGCACTGAAGTCGGTCTCGGCCACTACCTGGTGGTGTCCGCCATCCTGCTGGTGCTGGGCATCTTCGGCATCTTCCTCAACCGCAAGAACGTCATCATCATCCTGATGTCGATCGAGCTGATCCTGCTCGCGGTCAATCTGAACCTGGTGGCGTTCTCGGCGGCGCTCGGCGATCTGGTGGGGCAGGTGTTCGCGATGTTCGTGCTGACCGTCGCGGCGGCCGAGGCGGCGATCGGCCTGGCGATCGTGGTGATCTATTTCCGCAACCGCGGCTCGATCCAGGTTGAGGACGTGAACCTGATGAAGGGCTGAACGAGTGGTCGTGACGCAACAGCCCCCTCCGCGGGAGGGGCCAGTGCCGCGCCCTCCGCCGCCTCCACCCCAACCCCTCCCGCAAGGGGAGGGGGAGGAGTACGCCATGATCTACGCTGTCGCGGTCTTCGCGCCCCTGTTCGGCGCCCTGGTCTCCGGCCTGCTCGGCCGCTCCATCGGCGACCGCGCCGCCATGGCGGTGTCGATCCTGTGCATGCTGGTCGCCGCCGCGCTCGGACCGCTCGCCTGCTTCCAACTGGTCGGCGGCGACGCCGATCCGGGCACCGTCTCTCTCGGCACCTGGGTCGAGGCCGGACGGTTCCACGTCGCCTGGGCGCTGCGCTACGACACGCTGTCGGCGGCGATGGTCGCGATGGTGACCTTCGTCGCCATGCTGATCCATGTCTACTCGATCGGCTACATGGCGCACGATGCGTACCCGCGTTATCGCTTCTTCGCCTACCTGTCGCTGTTCACCTTCTCCATGCTGATGCTGGTGACGGCGGACAACCTGCTTCAGTTGTTCTTCGGCTGGGAAGGCGTCGGCCTCTGCTCGTATCTGCTGATCGGCTACTGGTACGACCGCCCCGCCGCCAACGCCGCCGCGATCAAGGCGTTCATTGTCAACCGCATCGGCGACCTTGCCTTCGCGGTCGGCGTCGCGCTGGTGTTCCTGAAATTCGGCTCGATCGAATTCTCCACCATCTTCCCCGCCATTGCGCAGCATCAGGCCGACACCTACTCGGTACTCGGCGGCACGTTCCCTGCCCTCGAGGTGATCGGCGTCCTGCTGTTCATCGGCGCGATGGGCAAGTCGGCGCAGATCGGCCTGCATGTCTGGCTGCCCGACGCGATGGAAGGCCCCACGCCGGTCTCCGCGCTGATCCACGCCGCGACCATGGTCACCGCCGGCGTGTTCCTGATCGCGCGCATGTCGCCACTCTATGAATTCGCACCGTTCGCGCTCGGCATGGTCACCTTCATCGGCGCCACCACGGCGCTGTTCGCCGCGACCATCGGCTGCGTGCAGAACGACATCAAGCGGGTGATCGCCTACTCCACCTGCTCGCAGCTCGGCTACATGTTCACCGCCGCCGGCGTCGGCGCGTTCCAGGTTTCGATCTTCCACCTGATGACGCACGCCTTCTTCAAGGCGCTGCTGTTCCTGAGCGCGGGCTCGGTGATCCATGCCATGTCCGACGAGCAGGACATGCGCAAGATGGGAGGCCTGTGGAGACTGATCCCCTGGACATGCGCGGTGATGTGGATCGGCAACCTGGCGCTCGCCGGCATTCCGCCCTTTGCCGGCTACTATTCGAAGGACGCGATCATCGCCGCGGCCTATGCGTCCGGTACCGGTATCGGCATGTACGGCTTCATCTGCACCGTGCTGGCGGCGTTTCTCACGGCGTTCTACTCGTGGCGGCTGCTGATCATGACATTCTACGGCAAGTCACGTGCCGACCACCACGTGCTGGAGCACGTGCACGAGAGCCCACCGGTGATGATCGTGCCGTTGCTGGTGCTGGCCGTCGGCGCCGTGATCGCCGGCAAGCTGCTCGACCCGTGGTTCATCGGCGAAGGCTGGCAAGCATTCTGGAACGGCAGCATCTTCAATGCCCCCGACAATCATGTGCTTGCCGCGCTCGAGCACATCCCGGCATGGGCCGAGATGGCGCCTCTCGTCCTGGGGCTGGCTGGCATCGCGCTGGCCTACATCATGTACATGGCCTTCCCGCTGCTGCCGATGCAACTGGCCACCACGTTCCGCGGCATCTATCTGTTCCTGCTGAACAAGTGGTATTTCGACGAACTGTATGACGCGATCTTCGTGCAGCCGATGATCCGGCTGGCGCGGATGTTGTGGCAGACCGGCGACGCCACGCTGATCGACGGGGTGCCCAACGGTCTCGCCGAACTCGCGGTGGATGGCTCGCGACAGGCGGTGAAGATCCAGACCGGCTCACTCGCCCTCTATGCGTTTGCCATGCTGATCGGCGTCGTGTTTCTGGTCGGCCTGTTCCTGGTGTCGCGATGAACGCCGCCGGTTTCCCGATCCTGTCGCTGATCACCTGGCTGCCGCTCGTCGGCGGGCTGATCATCATGTCGGTGCGCGGCGACGAGGCGACCGTCGCCTCCAACGCGCGCTGGACCGCGCTGTGGACCAGCCTGATCGTGCTCGTGCTGTCGCTCGTGCTGTGGGTCAAGTTCGACCAGGGCGAGCCAGGCTTTCAGTTCGTTGAAGAGATTCCGTGGCTGCCGGAATACGGCGTCGGCTACAAGATGGGCGTCGACGGCATCTCGGTGCTGTTCGTGCTGCTCTCCACGGTGCTGACGCCGATCTGCATCCTGTCGAGCTGGGACGTCATCAAGCGTTCGGTGCGCGAATACATGCTGACCTTCCTCATCCTCGAGACGATGCTGGTGGGGTTGTTCTGCGCGCTCGACTTCGTGGTGTTCTACATATTCTTCGAGGGCGTGCTGATCCCGATGTTCCTGATCATCGGCGTCTGGGGCGGCTCGCGGCGCGTCTATTCGGCGTTCAAGTTCTTCCTGTTCACGCTGACCGGCTCGGTCCTGCTGCTGCTGGCGCTGCTCGCGATGTGGTTCCAGGCCGGCACCACCGACATCACCGTGCTGCTGAAGACGCCGATGCCGGTGGGGATGCAGAACTGGCTGTTCCTGGCGTTCCTTGCCTCGTTCGCGGTGAAGGTGCCGATGTGGCCGGTGCACACCTGGCTGCCTGACGCGCACGTTGAAGCTCCCACCGCCGGCTCGGTGATCCTGGCCGGTGTGCTGCTGAAGATGGGAGCCTATGGCTTCCTGCGCTTCTCCGTGCCGATGCTGCCGCAGGCATCCGCGTATTTCGCGCCATTGATGTTCACGCTGTCGGTCGTCGCGGTGATCTACACCTCGCTGGTCGCGCTGGCGCAGGAGGACATGAAGAAGCTGATCGCCTATTCGTCCGTCGCCCATATGGGCGTGGTGACGATCGGCATCTTCACGTTCAATGTGCAGGGCATCCAGGGCGCGCTGTTCCAGATGCTGTCGCACGGCATCGTCTCGGGCGCGCTGTTCCTGGTGGTCGGCGTGGTCTACGACCGTCTCCATACGCACGAGATCGCGCGCTTCGGCGGCCTGGCCGATCGGATGCCGCTTTACGCGATGACCTTCATGATCTTCACGCTGGCCTCGATGGGGCTGCCTGGCACGTCGGGCTTCGTCGGCGAGTTCCTGGTGATCGTCGGCTCGCTCCAGGTGAACTTCTGGCTGGCGCTGCTTGGCGCCACCGGCATGATCCTGGGCGCGGCCTATATGCTGTACCTCTACCGTCGCGTGATATTCGGCCGCCTGACCAAGGAGGACCTGCGCGCGATCCTCGATCTGTCGCCGCGCGAGGTCGCTCTGTTCGTGCCGCTGATCCTGATCACGCTGTGGATGGGTGTCTATCCATCGAGCTTCAGCAGCTTCTGGGATGCCTCGGTCGCCGCGATGGTGCAGCGTCATACCGCGGCGCTGACGACCGACAACAAGTTGGCTGCCGGTCAGGGCGAGGGGAGCGCGACGCATCTATGAACTGGGCCATCGCACTGCCCGAGATTGCCCTGTCCGTCGTCGCCATGGCGATCCTGATCTTTGGCGTGCTGCGGCGCGACGACAGCTTCTTCCTGTCCAGCATGTTCGCACTCGGCGGGTTCCTGCTCGCCGCGCTGCTGGTGCTCACCTCGAGCCGCGGCATCGGCTACCATGGCCAGTTTGTCGCCGATGCGTTCTCCAGCTTCGTGAAGATCCTGGTGCTCGCGGGGGCGGCGCTCGCGCTGATCCTGTCGCTCGACTACAACCGCAAGAACCACATTGCGCGGTTCGAGTATCCCGTGCTGATGCTGCTGGCCGTCACCGGCATGATGGTGATGGCATCGGCTACGAACCTGATGACGCTGTATCTCGGCCTGGAGCTGCAATCGCTCGCGCTGTACGTGCTGGCCGCGTTCGCGCGAGACGATGTGCGTTCGTCCGAGGCTGGCCTGAAGTATTTCGTGCTTGGCGCGCTGGCCTCCGGCCTGCTGCTGTACGGCATTTCCCTGGTCTACGGCTTCTCCGGCACCATGGACTTCGCAGGCTTGGCGAGGACGCTGACGCGCCCCGAGACTGCCTCGCCGGGCCTGATCGTCGGCATCGTCTTTGTGCTGGTTGGCCTCGCCTTCAAGATCTCTGCCGTGCCCTTCCACATGTGGACGCCCGGACGTCTACCAAGGCGTCGCCCACGCCGGTGACCGTGTTCTTTTCCACCGCCCCGAAGGTCGCCGCATTCGCGCTCCTGCTGCGGACCATGGCCACCCCGTTCGGGCATCTGCTGATCGCCTGGCAGGACCTCATCGTGCTGATGTCCATCGCATCGATGATCCTCGGCGCGCTGGCCGCGATCGGTCAGCGCAGCATCAAACGGCTGATGGCGTATTCCTCGATCGGCCACATGGGTTACGCGCTGATCGGCCTCGCTGTCGGCACGCCGGAGGGTGTGCGCGGCGTGCTGATCTACCTCATCGTCTATGTGTTCATGAGCGCCGGCACCTTCGCCTGCATCATCGCCATGCAGCGCCGCGGCCGGTCACTGGAGGAGATCACCGACCTCAGCGGCCTTGCCCGCACCGATCCGGGGCTGGCGCTGGCGATGGCGGTGTTCATGTTCTCGATGGCCGGCATTCCGCCGCTGTCCGGTTTCTTCGGCAAGCTCTACGTGTTCCTTGCCGCCGTGCAGACCGGCATGTGGACGCTCGCCGTCATCGGCGTGCTGACCTCGGTGGTGGGCGCCTACTATTACCTGCGCATCGTGAAGGTGATGTATTTCGACGCGCCCGAGGCGCCGTTCGATCCGCGCCCCGCGTCGCTGTCGTTCGTCGCCGCGGCCACCGGGCTGTTCACCACGTTCTTCTTCATCTTCCCCGCGCCGTTCGTCGGCGCGGCGCAGGCGGCGGCGAAGGTGCTGTTCGGATGATGACACAGTGGGAGCATGCGTCCATGCTTCTCGTCGTAGACTGCGGCAACACCAATGTCGTCTTCGCCGTCCGCGACGGCGAGGCATGGCGCGGCATCTGGCGCGTCCGCACCGATGCGCAGCGCACGTCGGACGAATACGGCGTCTGGCTGATGAGCCTGTTCGACCATGTCGGCCTCAAGCGGGACGACATTTCCGCCGCGGTGATCGGCACCGTCGTTCCGGCCGCGCTCTATCATCTGCGCCGGCTCTGCCGCGACTGGTTCAGCATCGAGCCGCTGGTCGCCCGCTCCACCCTCGACTGGGGCTTCGATATCCGCGTCGTCAATCCGGCCGAGGTCGGCGCCGACCGGCTGCTCAACACGCTCGCCGCGCATCGGCGGTTCGGTGGCCCGCTGATCATCGTCGATTTCGGCACCGCGACGACCTTCGATGTGGTGGACAAGGACGGCGCCTATCTTGGCGGCGTCATCTGCCCGGGCATCAATCTTTCGCTGGAGGCGCTGCACCAGGCGGCGGCGCAGCTTCCCCGCATCGGCATCGCGCGGCCGCAGGCGGTGATCGGCCGGCAGACCGTGCCGGCCATGCAGTCCGGCATCTACTGGGGCTATGTCGCCATGGTCGAGGGCCTGGTTGCGCGCATCAAGGCGGAGTACGGCGGTCCGATGAAGGTGGTCGCGACCGGTGGCCTGGCACCTCTGGTCGCCGAAGGCACCATGGTGATCGAGCAGATCGAGCCCGATCTTACCCTGGATGGCCTGCGAATGTTGGCCGAACGCAACCCCGCCCCCACATTGCGTCCAGACAAGACACGTCTGATCGAACAGGACTGACGAAAGCAACGAATGGATTTTGAGAACAGTGATCTGGCCTTCCTGCCGCTGGGCGGGACGGGCGAGATCGGCATGAATCTGAACCTTTACCGCTGCGACGGCAAATGGCTCGCGGTGGACTGCGGCATCGGCTTCGGCGGCGCGGCGCATCCCGAGGTGGACGTGATGATGGCCGATCCCGGCTACATCGCCGATCGCCGCGATCAGCTGGTGGGCCTGGTCATCACCCACGCCCATGAGGACCACATCGGCGCGGTCGCCTGGCTGTGGCCGCAACTGCGCTGCCCGGTCTATGCCACGCCGTTCGCCGCCGACGGTGCTGCGCCGCAAGCTGGCCGAGGTGCAGTTGCTCAATCAGGTGAAGCTGCACGTTGTGCCGCCCGGTGGCTCGATCGACCTCGCGCCGTTCCGGCTGCAGTTCCTGCGCGTCACGCATTCCATCCCAGAGGCGCAGGCGCTGGTGATCGATACGCCGCACGGCGTGCTGCTGCATACCGGTGACTGGAAGCTGGATCCCGAGCCGCTGATCGGTCCCGCGGACCGACGAGGCGGCACTCGCGGCGCTGGGCGAGCGAGGCGTGCTGGCGATGATCTGCGATTCCACCAACGCGATGGTGGAAGGCCATTCCGGCAGCGAAGCCGAGGTGCGGCAGAGCCTCACGGCGTTGCTGCGCGATCTGCGTGGACGCATCGCGGTGACCTGCTTTGCCTCCAACATCGTGCGCGTCGAGTCGGTGGCGCACGCGGCGCACGCCGCCGGACGCAGTGTGGCACTGGTCGGCCGTTCGCTGCGCAACCTCGATGCCGCCGCGCGCGAGTGCGGCTATCTGCGCGATCTGCCGCCTTTCCTGACGGAAGACGATGTCGACGATGTGCCGGACGACAACCTGCTGATGCTGGTCACCGGCAGCCAGGGAGAACCGCGCAGCGCACTGGCGCGCATCGCGTTGGATACGCATCCGCGCGTCGCGCTGGGGCAGGGCGACACCGTGGTGTTCTCCTCGCGCGTGATCCCCGGCAACGAGCGCGCGATCGGCACCGTGCAGGACAATCTTGTGCGCCGCGGCGTCCATCTGATGACCGACGTCGACCATCTGGTGCATGTGTCCGGTCACCCGGCGCGTGATGAACTGCGGCGGCTCTATCGCCTGGTGAAGCCGCGCTATGCGGTGCCGACGCATGGCGAGTGGCGGCATCTCTCGGCGCATGCCGCGTTGGCGCAGGAGGCCGGCGCCAAGCCGATCCTGCTGGAGGACGGCGACATCCTGAGCCTCGCGCCGGACGCGGCACAGGTGGTGGACAGCGCGCCCGTGGGCCGGCTCGTGCTGGACGGCAACCGCCTGACGCCGTTCAGCGGCGGCGTGATGACCGCGCGGCGGCGCATGCTGTTCAACGGCGTCGTGCTGGCGAGTGTCGCGGTGGATGCCAATGGCCGGCTGCGCGGCGACCCGCGCGTGACTGCGCCGGGCATGTTCGACAGCGACGATCCGGAGCTCGATCGCATCGCCGGCGAGTTCGCCGAGGCGTTGGAGGATCTGCCGGCGTCGCTGCGCCGCGACGATGCCGCGCTCACCGATGCGGCGCGGGCGGCATTGCGTCGCGCGCTGGGGCGGCGGTTGCAGAAGCGGCCGCTGGTGGACGTGCATCTGCTGCGCGTATGAACTGGTTCACCGGCGTCGTTCTTTACGTCCTGATCTGGTGGACGGTGCTGTTCGCGGTTCTGCCGATCGGCACGCGGCCGGTCGAAGATCCCGATGCGCAGACCGGCTGGCGCGGCGCGCCGGAGCATCCGCGGCTGCTGATGAAGGTGATCGTCACGACGCTGGTTGCGGCCGTCGTCTGGTTCGGTGCCTGGCTGCTGATCACCAGCGACTACGTGAGCTTCCGCCACGGCTGGTTTGCCGCGCCGAAGGACTGACGCCGTCACCACGGTCAGGGAAGAGGGACTTGGTCCTCCGACCTGCCGTGTGACGGCGTTTCCTCCCCAAACCTGGCCCCGCGCCCCAGGCGCCACGGGCCCGGCGCACTTGTTAACCGTTCATGAACGAAGAGTCACGTCGATTAAGTACGAAAATCTGGCATTGGCCGAGATTTTATTGCGCGGTTTCCGTTGTGCGGCGCACAAAAATTTTCGGCACACCGCAACGGTGCCGGGCTGGCGGACGCGCGCTGCCGCCGGTTACGGTCGCCGCCCCGCAATCAGATGGACCGAGCCCGCGATGCGCCTGTCCCGTAGCTTCATTCCGACCATGAAGGAGACGCCTGCCGAGGCGCAGATCGCCTCGCACCGGCTGATGCTGCGCGCCGGTCTGGTGCGGCAGACCTCGGCTGGCATCTACGCGTGGCTGCCTCTCGGCTATCGCGTGCTGCAGGAATATCGAGCGCATCGTGCGCGAGGAGCAGAACGCCGCCGGCGCGCAGGAAGTGCTGATGCCGACGATCCAGCCGGCGGAGCTGTGGCGCGAGAGCGGGCGCTATGACGACTACGGCAAGGAGATGCTGCGCATCCGCGATCGGCACGAGCGCGACATGCTGTACGGGCCGACCAATGAGGAGATGATCACCGATCTGTTCCGCCAGTCGGTGCATTCGTATCGCGAGCTGCCGCAGATCCTGTATCACATCCAATGGAAGTTCCGCGACGAGGTGCGGCCGCGCTTCGGCGTGATGCGCGGGCGCGAGTTCCTGATGAAGGACGCCTATTCGTTCGACTTCGATTATGCCGGCGCGGTGGTGAGCTATCGCACGATGATGCTGGCGTATATGCGCACGTTCCAGCGCATGGGGCTGAAGGCGATTCCGATGGTGGCGGAGAGCGGCCCGATCGGCGGCGACCTGAGCCACGAGTTCATCATCCTGGCGCCGACCGGCGAGAGTCAGGTGTATTACGACGCCGATTTCGAGAACATCGACTGGGTCAACGCGCAGTTCGACTACAACGCGGACGATCTGGAGGCGTTCTTCAAGCAGATGACGTCGATGTATGCGGCGACCGACGAGAAGCACGATCCGGCGAAGTGGGCGCAGGTCGATCCGGCGCGGCGGCGGGAAGGGCGCGGCATCGAGGTCGGCCACATCTTCTACTTCGGGACCAAGTACACCAAGGCGATGAACACCACGGTGGCCGGGGCCGACGGGAAGCACGTGCATCCCGAGATGGGCAGCTACGGCGTCGGTGTGTCGCGTCTGGTTGGCGCGGTGATCGAGGCGAGCCACGACGATGCGGGCATCATCTGGCCGGACAGCATCGCACCGTTCAAGGCGGCGATCCTCAACCTGCGGCGCGGCGATGCGGCGTGCGATGCGATGTGCGAGGCGCTGTACGCGCAGCTTGGTTCCTCCGCGCTGTACGACGATCGCGAGGAGCGCGCCGGGGCGAAGTTCGCGGATGCCGATCTGATGGGCCATCCCTGGCAGATCATCGTCGGTCCGCGCGGCGCTGCTGCCGGCAAGGTCGAAATGAAGCGGCGCGCGACGGGAGAGCGCAGCGAAGTCTCGCCGGACGACGCACTTGAAGCGCCTTCTGGGGATAACGCGCAGCGCATGTTCGGACCCTTCGAACGCGCGGTCGCCGGCCGCTATCTGCGCGCCCGCCGAGGCGAGCGCTTCGTGTCGGTCATCGCGATCTTCTCGCTGGTCGGGATCGCTCTGGGTGTCGCCACGCTGATCATCGTGATGAGCGTCATGGGCGGTTTCAAGGTGGACCTGCTCTCGCGCATCCTCGGCTTCAACGGCCATCTCGGCGTGTACGGCGTCGGCGGCCAGCTTGCCAACTTCGATGAGGTCGCCGGTCGAGATCCGGAAGATCCCAGACGTGGTCTCGGTGATTCCGGTCGTCGATGGCCAGGTGCTGCTGAGCGGCGGGCGAGGGCCAGTCGTCCGGCGGCTTCGTGCGCGGCATCCGTCAGTCGGACCTGAAGTCGCTGCAGTCGGTGAGCGATCACATCCTGGCGGGCTCGCTGGACAACTTCAGGGGCGACGATGCGATCGCCATCGGCGTCGGGTCTGGCGCGACGCTTCGCACTCAATGTCGGTTCGGACCTCACGCTGATCTCGCCGCAAGGGGCGGCGACCGCGTTCGGCACGGTGCCTCGCGTGCGCGCCTACAAGGTGGTCGCGATCTTCCAGGTGGGCGAGAACGAATACGACAGCGGCTATGTGTTCCTGCCGCTGGAAGCGGCACAGGTCTATTTCCAGAAGCCGGACGTCGCCACGCAGCTCGAGGTGATGGTGAGCGATCCTGAACGCGTCACCGCCGTGCACCGCGCGATCTTCGACGCGCTTGCGTGGCACGCAGGTGCAGATCATCGACTGGACGCAGAGCAACAACAGCTTCTTTGCCGCGGTGCAGGTGGAACAGAATGTCATGTTCCTGATCCTGACACTGATCATCCTGGTCGCCGCGTTCAACGTGATCAGCTCGCTGATCATGATGGTGAAGGACAAGACGCGCGATATCGCCGTGCTGCGCACGCTGGGCGCCGGCCGCGGCGCCGTGATGCGCATCTTCCTGATGTGCGGTGCATCGGTCGGCTTCACCGGCACGCTGTTCGGCCTGGTGCTTGGCGTGCTGTTCTGCTGGAACATCGAGACCATCCAGCACTGGGTGGAGGCAGTCACCGGCACGTCGGTGTTCAATCCCGAGGTGTACTACCTGACGCATTTGCCGGCGCGGCTCGACTGGCATGAGGTCGCGCAGGTGGTGGTGATGGCGCTCGTGCTGTCGCTGCTGGCGACCTTGTATCCGAGCTGGCGCGCCGCGCGCACCGATCCGGTCGAGGCGCTGCGGCATGAGTGATCCGCTCGTCCTGCGCGATGTGCGCCGGACCTTTCGCACCGAGGCCGGCGAACTTTCGGTGCTGCGCGGTGCCGACCTGACCCTGCGCGCGGGCGAGATCGTGGCACTGGTGGCGCCGTCGGGCGCCGGCAAATCGACGCTGCTGCATCTTGCCGGGCTGCTGGAAATGCCGGATGGCGGCTCGGTGTTTGTCGAAGGGCGTGACGCCGGTGCGCTGCCCGATGCCGCGCGCACGGCGATCCGGCGCGACACGATCGGCTTCGTGTATCAATTCCATCATCTGCTTGGCGAGTTCACCGCGCTGGAGAACGTTGTGCTGCCGCAGATGATCGCCGGGAGGTCTCGCAAGATGGCGGCCGAGAGGGCGATGGCGTTGCTGGCGTCGTTCGGGCTTGAGCCTCGTGCGGGCCATCTGCCGGGAAAGCTGTCCGGTGGCGAGCAGCAGAGGGTGGCGATCGCACGTGCGCTGGCGAACGCACCGCAGGTGCTGCTGGCCGATGAACCGACCGGCAACCTCGATGTCGGAACCGCGTCCGTGGTGTTCGAGGAACTGCTGGTGATGGTGCGGCGCGAGAATCTTGCTGCGTTGATCGCCACGCACAATCCGGAGCTCGCGGCACGCATGGATCGTACCGTTACGCTGCGCGATGGTAGGGTGGTTCCAGTTTGATGTCACGATAGCCTCGGTTTCGTGAGTTCCACATCGATCCCATTACGCGGCGCCAACCTGTAGGCCCGTCGCTCCCGTCGCCCGCAACTCTGATAGTGCTGCTCACCTGACAGAAATGTGCCCGCGGCCACGGCCTGGTCAACGTCCGGGTTGGCTTGCAGATATGCAGCTTCATCGAACGCGGAGTGATAGGCGAGCCCTCGCCCGGGTGCGCCGGCGCAGAACACCGTAAGCCATCGCGCGATCAGGTCCCATTCCTGGGGTGGCAGGTGAAAGTCGTGGCCTCCGGGCACGAACATGAGCTTCACCGACGGTGACAGCGCGTAGTTCTCGGTCAGCTCCGACCCGCCATACACGTCATCGATTCCCTGTATGATCAGGGTCGGGACAGATATACTTGCGAGATGGGCGAACCGCTCGGGTTCGAGCACGCGGTTGGGGACCCTGAATGGGTAGCCGAGACAGATCGCCGCGGCGACCCGCCGGCTTGTGGCCAGCAGCGAGATGATCCTTGCCCCTGACGAACGGCCGATAAGGACCGCGCGTCTTGCCGCATGTCCGTCAGGCACGATACGGCTCAACAGCGTCAGTCGCCGGGCAATGTCCGTCTGAACAGCAGTTTCGCCGGTTCGGGCCAGAATCTCGGCCTGGCTCACCCAATCGGAGAAGGTCGGAACAAGGCGCTGGCGAAGCTCGTCTTCGATATGCGACTTGGCGGGATAGGAGTTGCCGGCGAGGAAGAACACCGGCCCCAGCAATTGGCGGGGCGCAGCCGCAGTGACCCGACCGCTAATGTGACTCTGCATCCCGCGAATAAGGTGCACGGCGCGATACGCGAGCGCGACAGGTCCATATGCGACGTGGTTAATTCAGCGGTACGGAACCAGTATACGAAATGATATACAGCCCGCCCATCAGACGGTCATTGGCTTGGAGCGGTGCGCTGCGCGAGGCTCCCTCCCCCAACCCCCTCCCGCAAGGGGAGGGGGAGTTTTCTAACGTGCGTTCAGGGCGGGCCGGTGCTGACAGGGGCAGGGAATTGCGCGAGCGGCGCGGCGGTGGGAGAGGGGAAACGCCTGGTCGAGGATGTCCTTCACCAGGTTGGCGTAGCTGCCGCCCTCCCTGATGATGGCGATTTGCAATTCTCGCCAGAGCGGGTGGCTGGGCAGGATGCCGAGGTCGCGGCAGATGTCGGCGATGACGGCGCCGATCGGCTGGCGGCGGATTTTCGCTGCGATCTGCTCCGGGGTTGGCAAGCAGATCCCCGGGTCAAGCCCGGGGACGAGGGCGGCGGGCGCGGCGGCTGGCCGGGGCGGCGGGCGCGGCACGGGTCGGGACGCGGTTTCCCGAGGCGCCGCGTCGAGGCGGTCGGCGTTGCGGAGGAGCCTCGCTTCGAGCGCGTTGGCGCGGTGCAGGCCGCGGGAGATGCGTGCGAGGATCAGCGCGACGTCGGCGGTGCCGAAGCAGCGTATGACGGGACGGGGGTCGGTGAAGGCGCGCTGGCGGATGGTGGCGGCGAGTTCGCGGCCGTAGTCGATGAGCTTGCGGACGAGGCCGAGCAGGTTGGCGGAGCGGCTGGGCTGGGCGGGTGGATCGAGGGCGTTGGCCGCGGACATGAACGGAACAAGAACATACGATGGCGGCGGGTGTCAAGGAATATTTTCCGCACCCCGATTGAATTGGCATCGCGCACACGCTGGCGCGGGGACCGGGTCTGATCGACACCGGCAGTGCGCTGAACGCCAGCGAGCAGGAGAAGCCGCAGGTGGGCGATCGTTCAACTCTCATGCTGTTGATTGGCGCGCTATTCTGGTCTGGCTTTCCGTGAACACATCGAAGCCGGCCAGCGGGAGGAAGCGATGTTCCAACAATGTGATTTGGGACGTTTCGTGCGGCGCAGCATGCTGCGAGCGACCGGCGTTGGCGGTGCGTTGGCGCTGTTAGGCGGCGTACGGCAGGCCAGCGCGGCAA
>CAVPTU010000038.1:0-149122 GCA_963708565.1 uncultured Alphaproteobacteria bacterium | reverse complement strand
TGGAGATCCGCCGGATCGTCCATAACCTCTGATCTCATCTGCGTTCATTTGCGTTCATCTGCGGTTCCATCTTCTGCGGAACGCACGCCGCGGAACTGATTCTTCGTCAGGGCGGGCGGGTGGCGAGCGCCGGAGGTCTTGGCGGCGCCGCAGGCCACGCGGGGTCCGCATCGTCGGCGAGGTCGTAGTCGAGCAGCGGCTTGTCGCGCCTGTCGAGGAAGCCGGCGAGGCTGCCGCCGTAGGCGATGATGGCCTGGCAGAGGTCGTCCCAGAACGGCCGGTCGCAGTGGCCGGGCCTGATGCCGAGGTCGCGACAGATGTCGACGATGACGGCGCCGACCGGGCGACGACGCACCTCGGCGGCGATCTCTGCTTCCGTGGGGAGGCGCGCGAGGCGGGGATCCTCCGCGAGGCGCGGCGCCCCGGCGGGATCGGCCGGCTGGTGCTCGGGCGGCGCGACCTGCGGTGACGGGCGTGGCTGGTGTGGGGCGGGCAGGCGGATGGACGCTGGTGTCAGGTCCCGGCCGCGTGCGGCGCGCTGGCAGAGCCTGGATTCCAGGGTCGCGGCGCGGTGCAGGCCGGCGGTGATGCGGGCGAGGATGACGGCGAGGTCGGCAGTGCCGAACGGTCTGGCGAGCCGGGAAAATCCCGGGGCGGCGGCGCGCTGCTGGACCGTGCTGGCGAGGTGCCTGCCGTAGTCGATCAGCCTGCGGAGCACACCGAGGACGCGGCCGATGCGGCTGGGCGTGTCCGTGCGGGCCCCGGTTGGATCGGGGTCCATGGTCAGGGCGGGCGCGTGAGCCGCGGCGAACATGAACAAAAGTAGAACACAGGAGGCGGCTGGGAGGCAAGGAAAATCCGGCGGGAGAACGGGCTCGCGTCGGGCTGAGCACGGCCGCGCCTGACGGCCGAGGTGCTGGCACGCATCGCGAAGCTCTACGAGATCGAGGCCGACATCCGCGGCCAGCCGCACGATGTGCGTCAGGGCGTTCGTCAGCTGCGAAGTCGGCCGCTGGTCGAGGTCCTGCACCTTTGGCTGCAGGACCACGTGCCGCGCGTGCCGGGCTGGTCGGACCTGGCGTAGGCCATGCGATATGCACTGCGCCACTGGGACGGGCTGATCCTGTATCTCAACGACGGACGTCTGGAGATGGACACCAACGTCCCTCGCTACCGCGAGGCCGCACAGAATTCGCTTAAGTGGATCGCAGAGGAGCGGCCGGACCTGAAAGCGCAGATCGTTGAATCGATGATCGGCGGAGCGACGGCGGCGGGCGCTAAGATAGCACATAATCCTTGATGACTTACGCACAAAGCGTGCCGTTGCCTTGCAGATTTTAGAAATTCGTTCGCCGAAAAATTACTTAATCATGAATAAATTAATTAGCCAACGGAAGACCGTTACTGGGGTCGCAGACGTAGAAATCATTGGCGGGCTGCCACACCAAATTGTCGCCACCGTGGCTTTGAACAGGCCTGTCAGGAATCTTGTGTGAGGGGTCACATTGAGGCCCGTTGAAGGGCTTAGGATGGACCCATGACGATACGAAGCGAGCTTATCGACGAGTTGCTTGCGGGGCAGGACCCTGCATCTGTGATGCGCCCGGACGGGCTGCTGGGAGAGCTCAAGAAGGCTCTGCTGAACCGGATGATGGCGGCGGAGTTTGATCAGCACCTCACCGAGGACCGCGCCTCGAACGAGGGCAAGAACCATCGCAACGGCAGCACCCGCAAGCGTGTCCTTGCTGGTGACGGCCATGTGGAAGTGACCATTCCCCGCGACCGGGAAGCACGCTTCGACCCGGTGCTGATCGGCAAGTACCAGCGCCGTCTGCCCGACTTCGACGACAAGGTGATCTCGATGTATGCGCGCGGCATGAGCACACGCGAGATCCAGGGGCACCTGGAGGAGATCTATGGCGCGGAGGTCTCGCCGCAGCTGATCAGCACGGTTACCGATGCGGTGTCGGCGGAGGTCGCCGAATGGCAGTCGCGGCCGCTGGAGCCGCTGTACCCGGTGATGTTCTTCGACGCGATCCGGGTGAAGGTGCGCGACCAGGGCACGGTGTCCAACAAGGCCGCCTACCTGGCTCTTGGCATCACGCCCGACGGCCGCAAACATGTGCTCGGTCTGTGGATCGATCCAAACGAGGGCGCCAAGTTCTGGTTGCGGATCGTCAACGAGCTACGCAACCGCGGGGTCAAGGACATCCTGATCGCGGTGGTCGACGGTCTGAAGGGGTTCCCCGAGGCGATCAATGCTGCGTTCCCGCAAACCCTTGTGCAGACCTGCGTCGTCCACTTGCTGCGCAACGCACTGGCCTATGTCTCCTGGCAGGACCGCAAGCATGTCGTGACGGCACTGAAGCCGATCTATAAGGCCCCGACAGCCGACGCCGCGCTGCTTGCCCTGGACGACTTCGAGGCCGGCCCTTGGGGCAAGAAATACCCTGCCATCGCGCCGCTTTGGCGACGTCAGTGGGACCAGGTGATCCCGTTCTTTGCCTTCCCCGCGGAAGTGCGGCGGATCATCTACACAACCAATGCAATCGAAAGCCTCAACAGCACTCTGCGCACCGCCATTCGCAGCCGTGGGCACTTCCCCAACGACGAGGCAGCGACAAAGCTACTGTACCTTGCCTTGCGCGGTGTCAGCCGAAAGTGGAAGAATGCTCAACGCGAGTGGACCGCTGCCATGACCCAGTTCGCCATTATGTTCGGCAACAGGTTCAGCGTCGAGTAAAGGCATCAGGTGAAACCGACCCCTCACACAGGATTCCTGACAGGCTCCTTTGAACTCGCATTTGCACCTTGCTTTTATATACTTGCTCAACCTGCCCGGCAAAATTGCCTGATATATCGCACAAATTATCCCCTATATCCTTTTTCAGGAGCGCCGCAATCTGACGAATCTTTTCTTCTTCGGCGTTCTTATCAGCCGCCTCCTTAGCTTGTTTACGCTGATCTATATATGAGCCACTCGCATTACTCAGTTCAAAGTTACAAAGTTCTATCATTCCCCTCGGGTAATCGGCTAGTGACGGATACCTTTGTAAGTCTAGATTCAGTGCCATTTGATACCATCGACGCGCTCTAACAAAATCTTGAATGTCTTTGTCAGTTGACCATTTCAGTGCTCCCAGCGCTACTCCATTGCCATTATTGAGGTTGTGTCTCAAATAAAAGTAGTTGCCAATGTCAGAAGCATTAAGTAAAGCATTCTGTTCAGTGTACTTCTGGACTCCATTTGGGAAGACGACTTCTTTCAGATCTGCACGCATTGCATCGTCGAGAAAAGTCGGCGTTCCATTCCCTGCAACTAGCTGTCCGTTCGGCGCACCCCCTGAACCGTTACGTTGACCGAGCGGTGCACCGACTGGTGGATTAGGCGACAGGATGGTGTCGGGCAAATTTGTTGAGGCGACTTCCGAGATGCAATTCCGATCCCCCTCTGGGGCGTGGGCAAATATACCCTTACCCTCCGAAGTATAAACCAGCTGTCCGCTTGGCAAGACATACTGGAACAACTGTATCCCGCTCCATGAGTATGTCTTTCCTGTTAAGCAAACATGCGCACCAGCAGCAAAATGCCCAAGTGGCAGGCCATTAATATCTTGTGGATATCGAAAATACGGGAGGTCGATTTGTGTTATCACTTCCTGCGGTTTCGCTAAGGAAGGACTAATTTGTGCACTCGCGCCGACTGCCGCCGTAGCCAGTGCAGATGCCAAGGCGAGTTTACCAGAAAACGTCACCATCGCTCGCAAGCCCCGCTGAAAGCTGGCCGCCCCTGACGGCTCTCGACCATTCACCGTCGCCACAGGACGACGATCAGTGCAGTCCGACGCTCTCACCACTACCGTTTTCCTCAAGGTTGCCAATGGGCCGGCTGCCAGCTCCAGCCACCAGATCCATGGGACCACGAACCTGACGTCCATAGATTGCCGTGACCTGTAGCTGGGACATATCTCCCCTGTTCCCACGCATATTTGGCGCCAGTCCAATTCCAATAGCCAGGCTGCCATACCAACGGCTCTGCCGCGATCGGCGGCGGGGGAATATTCTCCGAGATCGGGGTGGGGACGGGAGGATATGGACTTGGGTCAGTCGATGCAGCCTTGGCGCGCGATCTCGCTATTCCCAATGGGAGCAACAAGGGACCAGCTATGACATGACGGCGTGTGGCCATGGCGGCTCTCTCCCTGAAGGCGGACGTTATGGCGTTGAGGCGTGCTTATCATGGCAGATTGCGGTCGGTGAGGGCGGAAAATCGGCGGCCGCAGCTTGTGGTCTCGTATTGCCGCTAAATTGCGCATGAAGGGCGATGGACTCCCGGATTGCCGTCCAGGAAGCCGAGTTATCGGCGGAAAACCGGCGGGAGCAACGTCGGTTAGGATTGCTCCGTGAGGCACGCGCTTAGCAACTGGCTGACCGCCCGCGCGCGGTGACTGACGGCGTGCTTTTCAATTGGGTCCAATTCGCCGAACGTCTTCGTCGCGCCGGCCGGCAGGAACATCGGATCGTAGCCGAAGCCCTTGTCGCCGCGAGGTGGCCAGATCGCGGTGCCGTCGACGCGGCCGACGAAGGTTTCGGTATGCTCATCGGGCCAGGCGAGGCACAGCGCCGCGACGAACCAGGCGCGCCGGTCTGTCGCGGCATCCATCTCGTGATGCACTCGCGCCATCGCTCCAGCAAAATCCTTCGCGGCACCCGCCCAACGCGCCGAATACACACCGGGCGCGCCGTTCAGCGCGGCGACGCAGAAACCGGAATCGTCGGCCAGCGCCGGCAGGCCGCTCGCGCGTGCCGCCGCCAGCGCCTTGATGCGCGCATTGCCGACAAAGTCGGGTGCGTCCTCCGGCGGTTCCGGCAGCCCGAGGTCGCCGGCGGAAACCACCGTGACGGCGAGCGGGCGCAGCAGATCGGCAAGCTCGGCCAGCTTGCCGGGATTGTGGCTTGCCAGCACAAGCCGCGTGCCACGCGCCAGCCTGCGAGCCATCAGGCCGCGCCGACCGCCTCGCGCTGGAGCTCGAACAGTGCCGCGACGCCGTGGCGCGCGAGGCCGAGCATGCCGAGGAACTGTGCCTCGGAGAATGCGCTGCGCTCCGCGGTGCCCTGGATCTCGACGATGCCGCCGCTGTCGGTCAACACGAAGTTGGCGTCCGCATCGGCCGAGGAGTCTTCGGCGTAGTCGAGATCGAGCACGGGATCGCCGCCGCTGATGCCGCACGACACGGCGGCGACCTGGCCGATCAGCGGCAGGGTCTTGATGACGTTCATCCGCTGCATGTGCCGGAACGCGAGGTTGAGTGCCACCCAGGCGCCGGTGATCGCGGCGCAGCGCGTGCCGCCGTCGGCGTTCAGCACGTCGCAGTCGAGCGTGACGGTGACCTCGCCCATCTGCGAGCGATCGACCACAGCGCGCAGCGAGCGGCCGATCAGGCGCTGGATCTCCTGTGTGCGGCCCGATTGTTTGCCGCGCGCTGCCTCGCGTTCGCCGCGGGTATGTGTCGCGCGCGGCAGCATGCCGTATTCCGCGGTCACCCAGCCCTGGCCGGAGTTGCGCATGAACGGCGGCACGCGGCCTTCCACGCTGGCGGCGCACAGCACCTCGGTGTTGCCCATGCGGATGAGGCACGAACCTTCGGCATGGCGCGAGAAGCCGGGTGTCAGCGAAATCGGGCGCAGTATGTCGGCGGCGCGGCCGGATGGGCGCATGAATGCTCCTGTTGCTGGAGGAAGGAGAATAGCTTGTGGAGGTGACGGGATACAGGCTTCGCCCCTTCCCCTAACGCCTCCCGCGAGGGGAGGGGGAAAATTATGTGGGCAGCCAGGGGGCCCAGCCGTCGCGCACGGGATGGTCCGGCGGCAGCGGCAGATCGACCGCGGTGTTGGTGGCCGAGCTGTAGTAGATGGCGGAGGCGAGTTCGAGCGATTGGGAGGCGTCGTGCAGGGTCAGCGGCCAGGCGGCGGAACCATCCAGCGCCGGGTGCAACGCCGCGAACAGGCCGGCGTAGTTTTCCGGTTCCGGCGCGAAGTCCCGCAAGGCCGTGTCGATGTCGGCTTGACTGCCTGTCCCGCGAGGGACGAAGCGCCAGTCGCCCTTCGGCCGGGCGATAGGGCGGCACGCCGGGGCTGTCCGCCGTCAGGTTGGCAAAGCAGAAGCGGAATTGGCTGAGTTCTTCGGCGGCGCCGAGCGTCACGGATGACGTGACGAGGGCGCCGGATGCCATCTCCAGGCAGATCGCGGCGCAGTCGTCGGTCTCGACCGGGTTGACCCTGGTGGCGACCTTGGCGAACACCCGGCGCACCGGTCCCAGCGTGAAGGTCAGCAGGTCATGCGCGTGGATCGCATGGCTGAGCATCGCGCCGCCGAGTTCGGTCGCCTTTCGGCCGCGCCATGGCACGTCGTAGTAGGGCGGCAGGCGATTCCAGTGTGTTTCGATGCTGGCGACCAGGGGTTTGCCGGTGACCCCTGCGGCGATCAGCCGGCGCAGCCGCGCCAGTCCGTTGCCGTAGCGGTACTGATAGACCGGAACCACATTCCGTCCGACGCTTTCGGCAAGACGTCGGATGCGCTCGACATCGCGCAGCGAGCCGACCAGCGGCTTCTCGCACAGCACGTGTTTGCCGGCATGCAGAGCCTGCTCGATGGTCGTGAGATGCAGGTGAGGCGGCAGACAGATATCGATCAGGTCGACGTCATTGCGCGCGAGGACCGACGCGTACGAGGTCTCCACGGCGGCCCCTGCCGTCGCTGCGAGCTTCGTCGCTCGCGCGGCATCCAGATCGCAGACGACCGCGACCCGATAGAGTGCAGCGTGTTCCAGGTAGGCTTCGACATGCGCCGCACCGATGCCCGGCGCCGATCACCGCAACACGGAACTGCCGGCGTCATCGCAGATTGCCCAGCCGTGTCGCCACTGCCTCGGCCTTCAGCGCGAGCTCCATGACCTTGAAGCAATGCGCCTGCGGCATCGCACGCTCGGTGCGATCGAGCACGTCGGCGATCAGGTTCGCGGCGTAGGGCAGGCCGGCGTCGCTGCAATCGATGTGGCGCGTGGCCTGCTTATCGACCAGGAACAGATGATCGGTGCCCGGCCGGCCGGCGATGTCGATGTACTTGCGCAGCTCGATGTAGCCGTCGGTGCCGAGGATGGTCAGCCGGCCGTCGCCCCAGTTCGCCAGGCCGTCCGGCGTGTACCAATCGACGCGGATGTATCCCTGGGCGTGGTCACTGCGCAGCAGCATCTCGCCGAAATCCTCCAGACTCCGGATCGGACGGGTTGGCGAAGTTGCCGACCGACGAAGTAACGATATCGGCGTCGGTCGAGCCGGTGAAGGTGAGGAACTGCTCGACCTGATGACTTGCGATGTCGCACAGCACGCCGCCATATTTGGCGCGCTGGAAGAACCAGTCGGGCCGCAGGTGCCGGTTCAGCCGATGCGGGCCGAGACCGACGGTCTGCACCACGCGGCCGATCGCGCCGGCATTCACCAGCTCGATCGCACGCGTGACCGCGGGGACCTCGAACCGCTCGGAGTAGTTGACCGACCAGATGCGGCCGGTCTCGGCAACCGTGCGCCGCAGCTCCGCGAGCTGCTCGGCGGTGGTGCAGCCGGGCTTGTCGGACATCACGTCCTTGCCGTGCCGCATCGCCTCGATGGCGATGGCGGCGCGGTCGCAATTGATCGCTGCGGTGAGAATGAGCTTCACCGTCGGGTCTTCCAGCAGGCGGCGCTTGTCGGCAACGCGCGGTATGTGCGGATAGCGCTCGATGAAGCCGGCGAGCGGCTGTGGCTCGCCATCGGTCCAGTAGCCGGCGCATGTGCAGCCGTGCTCGAGCAGGCGGCCGGCCATTTCATAGATATGGCGATGGTCGAGGCCGATCGCGGCGAACTTGAACGAGCGTGGGGCGGAGCTGGTCATGATGCGCTACGTGCCGGCAGGGGCAAACCGTTGTGCGTGGCGTTGGACCTGCTCGTTGTAATTGGCGCGATAGCGGTCGCTGACCTGCTGATGCACTGCGAGCGCCGCGGCGTCGCGCTCGGCCGTCGGCGGGTCGATCAGGTCGAAGTGGCCGTAGGTGTCCTCGCCACGCACCAGCATCGCGCAGCAGCGGACGGGCCCATCGACGCGGACGTGTGTGGGAATGTAGTTCAGCCCGATGCCGACGCGGCGATGCGACGCGTTGTTCGGCGCTGAGCGGTGCACTGCGAACTCGTGGTGCAGTGAGAAGGAACCGGCGGGCAGCGCCATCGCCGTAGGGTTCGATTGGTCGAAGTCATCCACGATGGTCTGGCCGGCGCGGTTGATGCTGTTCGCCAGACCGAGCGCCGCGTGATGGTACTCGCGGGGCGCGCCGCGGCTGGACAATTGCTCCATGCAGCCGGCCTCACGGGTTGCGTCGGTCAGCGCGACCCAGGCGCAGACCTGCTCCCTCGGCTCGAGGCCGAAATATGCGCCGTCCTGGTGCCAGGCGGCGTAGGTCGGCGAATGCGGCTCCTTGATGAAGAACGTGCTGGTCCAGACCAGGATGTTTGGGCCGATCACGTCCTCGATTGCGTCGAGGATGCGGGGATGTCGGATCAGATCGTTGAACCAGGGCGAGTGGGCATACGCGTGGGAACGCCATTTCACGTCTGCCTCGGCGACAGGGGACCCGAGGTCGGACTTCAGCCGGTGCAGGCCGGCGAGGCAGGTCGCGGCCTCGTCTGGCGTGAGCGCGGGGATGGGGAAGAGGAAGCCGTTGTAGTGGAACGAGTCCACCTGGGCCTTGGTCAGTGCTTTCATAGGGCTCCTCCGTCGTCGGGTCAGAGCATCACGTTATCGGGGGACTGGCAACGGGACTGGGGATGGAGGTCGTCATGACGGGAGCAGAGTTTCTTGCCGCGGCCCGGCGATTGGAGCCGATGGTCGCGGAACTGCGCGGCCAGTTCGACCAGGACCGTCGGCTGCCGCAGCGACTGGTCGACGAATTGCACGCGGCGAACCTGTTCCGCATGTGGCTGCCGCGCGCGATCGGTGGCGCCGAGTTGCCGCCGTTGCCGTTCCTCGAAGTGATCGAGGAGTTGTCGCGGCAGGACGGCTCGGTCGGCTGGTGCACGGTGATCCCCGCCGGCTACGCCCGTCTGGCCGGCGCGCTGGAAGAAGATGTCGCGCGCACGATTTTCGGCACCGGCATGGGCGTGCTGGTCGGCACATTGAATCCGACGGGCAAGGCGATGGCCGCGCCGGGCGGCTACCGGGTGAGCGGACGCTGGGGATACGGCAGCTTCATCGGCTACGGCGACTGGGTGCTCGGCAATTGCATCACCGGAGGACGGCAACTTCCGGCTGTGCCTGTTCCCGCGCGCCGAAGTGGAGGTGTTCGATGTCTGGCATGTCGGCGGGCTGCGCGCCACCGGCAGCAATGACTATCAGGTGACAGACCTGTTCGTGCCGGAGCAGCACACGATCCCGCTGGTGGATTTCCAGCCGCCGCCGCGCCGACCGGGGCCGCTCTATTCGGTGCCGATGACCAGCACCTTCGTGAGTTGCGTCGCCACCGTCACGCTGGGCATCGCGCGGGCCGCGATCGACTCGCTGGTGGAGATCGGGGCGGAGAAGAAGACTGCCGGTCAGCCGACGGTGTTGCGCGACAAGCCGCTTGCGCAGGCCGACCTGGCGCGGGCCGAGGCGCTGCTGGGGTCCGGGCGGGCATATCTGTTCGGCGAGTTGGGGAAGATGTGGGAAGACACCGTGGCCGTCCGTCCGATCACGATACGCGCGCGGGCGGCGGTGAAGCTCGCGGCATGTCATGCGGCGCAATGCGCGATCCAGGCGGTGGATCTGGCTTATCAGTCGGCGGGCGGCGTGTCGGTGTTTCAGGGCAGCCGGCTGGAGCGATGCTTTCGCGACGTGCATGTCGCCGGGCAGCATGTCGCGCTGAGCATGCAGGCCAGCCTGGAGCCGGTGGGGCGCGTGCTGTTCGGTCTGCCGCCGGGGGCGGCGCGGTTCTGAGATTACCGCGCCGGCGTCACGCCACGGTCAGCTCTGCGACCATCTGCTTGCCCCTGGTCTCTGGGCCGCACAGCAGGGCGGCGATGAAGCTGACCAGGCCGACCAAGGTGCCGATCAGCATCGGAATGGCGAAGCCCATGTGCCACGTGGTCGCCGCGTACGCCATGATCGGTCCCATCAGGCCGCCGAAGATGGCACCCTGGTGATAGCAGAAGCCGCTCGCCGTGGCGCGTACTTCGGTCGGGAAGCGCTCGGTCATGTAGCTTGCATTCTGGCCGTAGATGCCGCCGGCGCCGAAGCATCCCTGTAGGGCGAAGAAGATCACGATCATCGTGTAGTTGTTGGTCAGCAGGTAAAGCGGCGTGACCGGGATCGCGAGAATTGCCGGCAGGATCATCGCCCAGCGGCGTCCAAGCACGTCAGCCACCCGGCCCCAGCAGCAGCACGCGATGAAGAACAGCAGGTTCTGCAACATGATCGGCAGCGCGACCAATGCAGGGCTAAGGCCCAGGTCCTTTTGCAGGTGCGTTGCGAACAACGTGCCGATCGAATAGCCGACGACAAAGCTGCTCGCCATCCACCAGCACGCCGTCAGCGTGTTGCCGAGCAGGTCACCCTTGAAGATCGTCAGCAGTGGCACACGCACTTCGCGCTTTTGCAAGCGCTGGAGGCGGCGGTTTTCCAGCCAGATCGGCGGCTCGTTGACGAACTTCCGAACGTAGACGATTGCCAACGCCGGCAAGACCCCGATCCACAGCAGACCACGCCAGCCGATGTAGTCGTAGAGCAACCCATAGGCAGCGGCCGACAGCAATCCGCCCAGCCCCCACGAGCCCTGCATCGCGCCCGCCATGAAGCCGCGCGAGCGGATCGGCCACTGCTCCAGCGCCAGCGATGCGCCCACCGGCCACTCCGCGCCCATGCCGATGCCAAGCATGGCGCGGAAGAAGAACAAGAAGGCGAAACTTGGAGAGAAGCCGGCGATGAAGTTGCAGACTGAGAACCAGGCGATAGAGATCATCAAGGGCTTCTTGCGGCCGATGCGATCGGCGAGCCAGCCGGAGCCGGTTGCGCCGATCAGCCGCAACCATAACGTCAAAGTAAAGACAGCAGTCACCGCGGTGAGCGGGACATGGAATTCCTGCGATATCGGCAGCATGATGAAGACGAAGATCGTGAAATCGAAGGAGTCGAGCGTCCAGCCCAGCCATGCCGCGATCCAGGCATGCCACTGCTCTCTGGTGGGCTCCCGCCACCAGGCAATCTGCCCGCCGTCATGAACCGATGTCGCCATGGCTCAATCCTCCCAGGTCGGCGCGGTCCCTTCGAGCGGGGACATTCAACGACCTTACATGGGGGGCGATCGAAATCTTGTTCACGTTTCGCGGCGAAGTGTAAATCCCTATGCGCGTGTCAGGGAATCGCGCATCAACGGCGAAAATTCTCGATCTTGTCCACGGCAAGCCATATGAATCGTGATGACTATCGCGGAGGGCGCGCTGCACGGCGTGTCATCTGCTGCGCTACCCGATGGGCCGGGAGCGTGTGACGTCGAGCGGATGATCGATCAGCGGCTGCACATGTGCGAGGAATCGCACCGTGTGCGGGAGTTCAGCGTGGTGATCGAAGGCCGCTTCGTTCTCCCAGCGCGAGTGGATGTAGAACAGCAATGGATCGCGCGTCGAGCGATAGGCCTCGACCGCCCGACAGCCTGGCTCCGCGCGGGTCGGAGGGATGACATCGCGCAGAGCCGCCGCAAGAGCATCCTGCTGGCCCTCGAGGGCGTGGAAGCGGGCGAAGATGAACAGTTCCATTGGCTGCTCCGCTTGACCGGATCGGAAGGGCGGCGGCGCAAGTATCAAACCACGATCACCGTATCGCTGTATCGCGCAACACGGGCGTCGTGCGTGAGCAGACGCAGTGGCACTGTGAGCGCCTGGGCGACGAGTAGGCGGTCGAAAGGATCCGCATGCAGCATCGGTAATCGCTCGACCGCCGCTGTGTGCGCGGGTGCAATGTCCAGCAGCGCGTAGCCGGAGTCGCGAAAGTAACCGAGCGCCTCCTGCGCGGAGACCGGCATGTCGTTCACTTGGCCGCGGGCGCGCGCATGCTTGATCGCGATCTCCCAGAGACTTGCGGCACTGACAAACACCTCGTTGGCTGGATCGGCGATCAGTTCGGACGCTGTCGGGCCTAGTCTGCTGTCGTCCACCACCGCCCAGAGGGCAATGTGAGTGTCGAGCAACAGCCTCACTCGGTATTCCCGGTGAACAGCGCGGTGATCGCGGCTTCATCGGCGTCGATCGTGTCGGGGACGACAAACTTGCCTTTGGCGACCCCGATCCGCTTGCCGGTCTGGGCTGGCTTGATCGCCACCAGCTTCGCGGCGGGCCGGCCATTGCGGGCGATGATGATCTCTGTCTCGGCGCCAGACTCCACCGCTTCGACGAGCCGCGAGAGGGTGGACTTGGCCTCCAGCATGTTGACGGTGGGCATTGGCGATCTCACCTGGCCAGGCCAGACTAAGCTAGGGGCGTTTCTGGGCGAATTCAAGCTCGGTCGCCGAGGGAGTCGACAGAGGGGGATGTGTGGCATATGTTCTGGCATATGCCAACGAGATCAGAACCGATCCCGGAACGTCGTGTCCGGTTGTTCAAGAACGGCCGCAACCAGGCGGTGCGAATTCCGCGCGAGTTCGAGTTGCCCGGCGAGGAAGCCGTCATGCGCAAGGAAGGCGAGCGGCTGATCATCGAGCCCGCGCCGTCCAGGTCGCTGCTCGCTTTGCTGGCTACCCTCACGCCGCTTGATGAGGACTTTCCGCCGATCCCCGACGCGCCGCCTGATGCCGTCGAGTTTTGATGCGCTATCTGCTGGATACCAACATCGTGTCCGATCTGGTCCGCAACCCGCAGGGCCAAATCGCCGACCGCATTCGCGAGGTTGGCGAGGAGCCAGTTTGCACCTCGGTGTGCCTCATCGGGTCGCGGCAAGGAGGGCCTTTGCCACCCACACCTCCGGCGCTGATCGATCAGGGGGTGAACGGCTGACCCGGACCCAGGTGGAGCTCCGGCGCGAGCTGCGTCCACACTCATCGATGAACGACGATACTCGTGCGCGCCGGTGACAGTGTCAATGTGAACCAACCGGATCGATTTCGGATCAAACTGTCCACAAACATACTTGTCGGGTTGCTCGCTGACGACGATCACGGCGGAAACTGTGTCGAATCTGACCGTAATCGTGGCCACCGCCAGTCGACGATCGAGCTTATGGCGATCTGACAGTTCACGTCGGCAGCCCATGGGCGCAGGGATTCGATCTCATCGGCAAGCTTCATCGTCCCGCGGATACCCAGGGTCTATGGCGTCTGCGCCGTCACGCACGACAGAGCGCAGGATAGCGGCCATAGGGTCATCGAGGTAGCTCTCTCCCAGCCACAGGAACGCCAACTCGTAAGCGATCTTGAGAATTCCCCGTCGGATACTCGCCATATCGAACTTGAGGCGATAGAACACTTCGGGGTGTTCGATCGTCTGTGCACCCTGCACGCACCTCTCGACGATCCGATCAATCTCGGCATCGGTAGGCAACTTGATGCGGAGTTGTCGCGCTGGGCGCGCGCAAGTTCCCGTACAATAATTTTGCGAACCTCGGCTGCGCCGCCGGCCGCATCGATGACGATCTGATGCTGCTTCGCGTCGCCCGGGAGTTCAATCGTCTTTTTGTTATAAAGCAGCCGAGGTTCTAGCTGGCCCGTCTTGTTCGGACCAAGTGTACTCTTTCGAGTGGTCATTGGCGAGGACGCCGTCCCGACCCAGGAGGGCATCAACCGCATCCGGAACTTTCCCGGAATAGCTCGGAAGCTTGAGTTCCCACCGCCGTATTATGATGAGTGTGATTGACGAGGGAGCATCGACTTCGCTGCCGAGTTTCGAGTTGCACGATGGAGCGCCGGTGGCTCCCGAGTCGCATACGCGGTCAGTGCGCATCGTCCCGCCGATCGCGTGCGCGAAGAAGGGCTCGTTGCCAGGCTGCCTTTCGTTCAGGTGGAATATGCAGCGCTTGGCGCAGTGTTGATGTGCTGCCGTCTTGAGGCAAGTCCGTGCCCTGTCGTTGTCGCGGCGGAATTCGTGCTGGCGCCGCTCGGAACGTAGCGGCATGCCGACGCGGCAGGTTGACGTTGATCGCCGCGCAAGGGACGTGCTGTCCTTCTGGCGCTTGGCTGCACGATCGTCACGGACAACACAGCGGAGTTCAGGCGCATCAGGGATTTGGCCAGCGAAAACTGGTTGCAGCGCGCCTGACGAACAACCCAACGGCGCTGCGGCCTGAAGGCCTCTCCGCTCTGATTTGGACGCAGTGCTCCAGCAGCGCTACGCTTCTCCGGCAGAGAAATTTCGGAAACACATCCACTCATGTCCCTCATCGAACCAGGCGGCATCGACTGCGACATCCATCCCGCGGTGCCCAACCTGCGCGCCCTCCATCCCTACCTTTCGGACCACTGGCGCGACGTCGTCATCCAGCGCGGCGTGCACGAGCTCGAGTCGATCGCCTACCCGGCCAATTCGCCGCTGACCTCCCGTCCCGACTGGCGGCTGCCCAACGGCAAGCCCGGCTCCGACCTCGACGCGCTGCGCGCCCACGCGCTCGACCCCGTTCGGCACCAGCCTCGCGATCTGCAACTGCCTCTACGGCGTGCAGCTGCTGTTCTCCGAGGACATGGGCGCCGGCTTCGCCCGCGCGGTGAACGACTGGATCGCTGCCGAGTGGCTGGACAAGGAGCCGCGCCTGCGCGCCTCCATCGTCGTGCCGATGCAGAACGCCGAACTGGCGGTGGAGGAGATCAACCGCGTCGCCCCCGACCGGCGCTTCGTGCAGATCCTGCTGCTGGTGATGCACGACCATCCGCTGGGCAAGCGTCACTACTGGCCGATATACGCCGCCGCCGAGAGGCACGGGCTGCCGGTCGGCATCCATGCCGGCTCCGCCTACCGCCACCCGGTCACGCCGCTCGGCTGGCCGACCTACTACACCGAGGACTACGCCGCGCAGGCGCCGGCCTTCCAGGCCGCGCTGTCATCGCTGGTGTGCGAGGGCGTGTTCACCAAGTTCCCCGACCTGAAGGTCGTGCTGCTGGAGTCGGGCTTCACCTGGCTGCCGGCGCATCTGTGGCGGCTGACCAAATTCTGGCGCGGGCTGCGCATGGAGGTGCCGTGGGTGGACCGCGCGCCCACCGACATCGTGCGGTCCAACGTCCGCCTCACCACGCAGCCGTGTGACGCGCCGCCGACCACCGAGGCGTTCCAGAAGCTGCTCGACCACATGGGATCGGACGAGATGCTGCTGTTCTCCACCGACTACCCGCACTGGCAGTTCGACGGCGACGCGGTGCTGCCCGAGGGCCTGTCACGCGAACTCGTGCGGAAGATCATGATCGATAATCCGCGGGACACCTATTCCCGCCTGACGGAGACCGTCGCATGAACGTCCAGGTCACCAGCCGTCCCGACCATCCAGCCCGCCGCCACCTCGAAGCTGGCGATCGCCGATGGCGACATCCATCCGCAGCGCAACTCCTACAAGGACCTCTTCCCCTACATGGAGGCCCGCTGGGTGGAGATGGCGAAGACCTTCGGCTCGCGCCCGCGCCAGGCCTACCAGGCCGGCCCGGCCTACCCGAAGGGCCAGCCCAACGCCTCGCGCCGCGACGCCTGGCCGCCGAACGGCCGCCCCGGCAGCAGCCTGCCGTTCATGCAGAAGCAGCTGCTGGACGAGAACAACATCCAACTCGGCATCCTGAACCCGACCGGCGACAACGGCGCCAGCTTCCAGAACCGCGAGTTCGGCAACGGCGTCGCCAGCGCGATGAACCGCTGGGTCGAGGCCGAGTGGCTGATCGAGCCGCGCCTGAAGGGCTCCATCGTGGTGCCCTACGAGGACGCCGATGCCGCGGTGGCCGAGATCGAGCGCTGGGCCGGCGATCCGCGCTTCGTCCAGGTGCTGATGGTGACCCGCACCGCCAATCCGCCCGGCCAGAAGCAGTACTGGAAGATCTACGAGGCCGCCGCCGCGGCCAACCTGCCGGTCGGCGTGCACGCCTTCGGCTTCGGCGGCTATCCGGTCACCGGCAGCGGCTGGCCGTCGTTCTACATCGAGGACATGGTCGGCCACGCCCAGTCGTCGCAGTCCTTCCTCACCAGCCTGGTGATCGAGGGCGTGTTCGAGCGCATCCCGAACTTCAAGCTGGTGCTGATCGAGTCGGGCTTCGCCTGGCTGCCGCCGCTCGCCTGGCGGCTCGACAAGCTGTGGCACCGCCTGAAGCAGGAGACGCCGCACCTGAAGCGTGCGCCGTCCGAGTACATCCGCGAGAGCGTCTGGCTGACCACCCAGCCGATGGAGGAGCCGCTGCCGCGCGAGCACGTGCTGGACGCGATCGACTGGATCGGCTGGGACCGGCTGATCTTCGCCACCGACTACCCGCACTGGGACTACGACGACCCGACCCAGGTGCTGCCGATGCCGCTGCCCGAGCAGCAGCGGCGCGACTTCTTCTTCAACAACGCGATGAAGCTGTACCGGCAGACCTGACCACCGCCGCGTCTTGGTTGACCGCTCCGCCGGCGCTCCCTAGCTTGCTGGCGGATCCGTGATGGACAAGCCAAGCTTTCCGCCCAATTTCGCCTCGCGCGCCGCTGTGCCGCCCGGGCTGGACGCCCGCTCGGCCGCGGTGCTGCGCGAGATCGTCGAGCAGTACGTGGAGACCGGCGAGCCGGTCGGCAGCCGCACGCTGTCGCGCCGCCTGCCGATGAGCCTGTCGCCGGCCACCATCCGCAACGTGATGGCCGACCTGACCGACGCCGGCCTGCTGTTCGCGCCGCACACCTCCGCCGGCCGGCTGCCCACCGATCAGGGGCTGCGCCTGTTCGTCGACGGCCTGCTGCATTTCGGCGAACTCGCCGAGGACGAGCGCGAGGCGATCGCGGCGGCGCTGGCCGCCTCCGGCCGCAGCCTGGAGGATACGCTGGCCGAGGCCAGTTCCATGCTGTCCGGCCTGTCGCAGGCCGCCGGCCTCGTGCTGGCGCCGAAGTCGGACGGCGCGATCCGCCACATCGAGTTCGTCCCGCTCGGCCCGGGCCGCGCCCTGGTGGTGCTGGTGAACGCCGACGGCCATGTCGAGAACCGGGTGGTCGACACGCCGCCCGGCCTGCCGCCCTCGGCGCTGCAGCAGGCGAGCAACTACCTCAACGCCCGGCTGTCCGGGCCGCTCGCTCGCCGAGCTGCGCCGCATCGTGGCCGAGGAGATCGCCGCCAACCGCACCGAACTGGACGCGCTGTCCGCGCATGGTGGTGGAGGCGGGCCTCGCCACCTGGACCGGCGAGGGCCGCGCCGGCAGCCTGATCGTCCGCGGCCAGGCGCGCCTGCTGTCCGACGTGACCCAGATCGAGCGGCTTTCCGCCATCCAGTCGCTGTTCGAGCGGCTGGAGGCGCAGGAGACCATGCTGCGCCTGCTCGAGCTGGCGGAGCAGTCGGACGGCGTGCGGATCTTCATCGGCGCCGAGAGCGGGCTGTTCGGCACCTCCGGCGTCTCGATGGTGGTGGCGCCGGCGCGCAACGACGGCGGCCGCATCGTCGGCGCCATCGGCGTGATCGGGCCGACACGGATCAACTACGGCCGCATCATTCCGGTGGTGGACTACACGGCGCGTGTGATCGGCCGGCTGCTGGGGTAGGATGCCTCCGTCATCGGGATAAACCGCACGCTTCACCTTTTGCCGCTAAACTGGACCCGCGCCCCGGGGAACGGGCCAGACCGCTTGTCCGCCGCGCATTGCCATCCTAACTGAACGCGCCATGAGCAACGAAACCAGACCCCATGAAGACCGATCACGCGGCCAACGACGAATACCGGGACGCCCGACGTCCCGCAGACGCCCGAGCAGTTGATGCAGGCCGCCTCGGCGCGCATCGCCGAGCTGGAGGCGGAGCTGGCGGAGATGAAGGACCGCTGGATGCGCGCCGAGGCCGAAACGGCCAACGTCCGCGCCCGCGGCCAGCGCGAGGTGAACGAGACGCGGCAATACGCCGTGCAGAAATTCGCCCAGGACGTGGTCGAGGCGGCCGAGAACCTCACCGCGGCCTCGACAGCCTGCCGGCCCGTCGGCGGGCGAGCCGGAGATCGTCGCCCGCCTGCGCGAGGGCCTGGAGGGCATCGAGCGCAACTTCCTGGCCATCCTGGAGCGCAACGGCATCAAGCGGGAGGACCCGACCGGCGCCCCGTTCGATCCCAACCTGCACCAGGCGATGGCCGAGCAGGAGAGCGAGGCTCACGCGCCCGGCAGCGTGATGCACGCCTGGACGCCGGTCTGGACGCTGAACGGCCGGCTGCTGCGCCCGGCCATGGTGGTGGTCGCCAAGGCCCCGCCGGGCGAGATCACGGCGGCCGCGAGCGGCGCGACGCTGGACACCACGGCCTGATGACTTTCGTGTCGGCCATCGCATGAGAATCCGGCGGCCGGCCCCTTGCCCGGCCGGCCCCACCCCCATACATCCATGGCACACTTCCCGCGTGGGGACGCTCGCGGTGCTTCGGGCCGCGCGCGTCCGCTGAAAGGAGCGAATAATAATGAGTAAAGTCATCGGTATCGACCTCGGCACGACGAACTCCTGCGTCGCCATCATGGAGGGCAAGGACGTCCGCGTGATCGAGAACAGCGAGGGCGCGCGCACCACGCCCTCGATGGTCGCCTTCACCGACAACGGCGAGCGCCTGGTCGGCCAGTCCGCCAAGCGCCAGGCGGTCACCAACCCGTCCAACACCCTCTACGCCATCAAGCGCCTGATCGGCCGCCGCTACGACGACCCGATGGTCGCCAAGGACAAGGGCCTGGTGCCCTATGCGATCGTGCGCGGCGACAACGGCGACGCCTGGGTCGAGGTGAAGGGCGAGAAATACTCGCCGAGCCAGATCAGCGCCTTCATCCTCGGCAAGATGAAGGAGACCGCCGAGGCGTATCTCGGCGAGCCGGTCAGCCAGGCGGTGATCACCGTTCCGGCCTACTTCAACGACAGCCAGCGCCAGGCGACCAAGGATGCCGGCCGCATCGCCGGCCTCGACGTGCTGCGCATCATCAACGAGCCGACCGCGGCGGCGCTCGCCTACGGCATGGACAAGAAGCACACCGGCACGATCGCGGTCTACGACCTTGGCGGCGGCACCTTCGACATCTCGATCCTGGAGATCGGCGACGGCGTGTTCGAGGTGAAGTCCACCAACGGCGACACCTTCCTCGGCGGCGAGGACTTCGACGCCCGCGTCATCGACTATCTGGCCGACGAGTTCCGCAAGGAGCAGGGCATCGACCTGCGCCGCGACAAGCTCGCGCTGCAGCGGCTGAAGGAAGCCGCCGAGAAGGCGAAGATCGAGCTGTCGTCCTCCAAGGAGACCGAGATCAACCTGCCGTTCATCACCGCCGATGCCTCCGGGCCGAAGCACCTGGTGATGAAGCTGACGCGGGCGAAGCTGGAAAGCCTGGTCGACGACCTGATCAGCAAGACGCTCGATCCGTGCCGCGCCGCGCTGAAGGACGCCGGCGTGACCGCGGGCGAGATCTACGAGGTGATCCTGGTCGGCGGCATGACCCGCATGCCGAAGGTCATCGAGACGGTGAAGACCTTCTTCGGCAAGGAGCCGGCGCGCAACGTCAACCCCGACGAGGTGGTGGCGATCGGCGCGGCGGTGCAGGGCGCGGTGCTGTCCGGCGACGTGAAGGACGTGCTGCTGCTCGACGTGACCCCGCTGTCGCTGGGCATCGAGACGCTGGGCGGCGTGTTCACCCGGCTGATCGAGCGCAACACCACGATCCCGACCAAGAAGAGCCAGGTGTTCTCGACCGCCGACGACAACCAGCAGGCGGTGACCATCAAGGTCTACCAGGGCGAACGCGAGATGGCGGCCGACAACAAGCTGCTGGGCAACTTCGACCTGACCGGCATCCCGCCCGCCCCGCGCGGCGTGCCGCAGATCGAGGTGACGTTCGACATCGACGCCAACGGCATCGTCTCGGTGCAGGCGAAGCGACAAGGCGACCGGCAAGGAGCAGCAGATCCGCATCCAGGCCTCGGGCGGTCTGTCCGAAGCCGACATCCAGCGCATGGTGAAGGAGGCGGAGGCCAACGCCGAAGCCGACAAGCAGCGCCGCGAGCACGTCGAGACGCGCAACCAGGCCGACAGCCTGATCCATCAGGTGGAGAAGAACCTGAAGGAGCACGGCGACAAGATGCCGGCGCAGGAGAAGGGCGAGGCCGAGGCGGCGATCGCCGCGGCACGCTCCGCCATGGAAGGCACCGACGCGGCCGCGCTGAAGCAGGCCACCGAGCGTCTCAGCCAGTCGGCGATGAAGATCGGCGAGGCGATGTACAAGGCGCAGCAGGCCGAGCAGACGGCGGAGGCGACGGCGCAGGCCGGCGCGCGCAGCCGGGCGGCGGCGCCAAGCCGGACGAGAAAGTGGTCGACGCCGAGTTCGAGGAAGTTGACGAGAAGAAGAAGAAGTCGGCCTGATAGTCAGGGGCCGACAGGCATGAAGGGTCGCGCCCGCGCTTCATCGAAGGCGGGCGCGATTTCGTTCAGCGCCAGCGAGAAGGGCTGAGATGGCGAAGCAGGACTACTACGCCACCTTGGGCGTGGCGCGGGAGGCGGGTTCGGAGGACCTGAAGAAGGCCTATCGCAAGCTCGCCATGCAGTATCACCCCGATCGCAATCCGGGGGACAAGAAGGCCGAGGCGAAGTTCAAGGAGATCAACGAGGCCTACGACATCCTGAAGGATGATCAGAAGCGCGCCGCCTACGACCGCTATGGCCATGCCGCGTTCGAGCAGGGCGGCGGACCGGGCGGGTTCAGCGGCGGCTTCGACTTCTGCGGCGAGCGGCGGCCTCGGCGACATCTTCGATCAGATGTTCGGCGAGTTCATGGGCGGCCGCCGCGGCGGCCGGCCGGCCGCACCCGCGCCGGCAACGACATCCGCCAGGCGGTCGAGATCGAGCTGGCCGAGGCGTTCGCCGGCACCAAGGCGCAACCTGCGCGTGCCGACGCGGGTGGTGTGCGACGCCTGCACCGGCACCGGCTCCGAGGACAAGAACCGCGCGGCCGATACCTGCGCCGACCTGCCGCGGCGCCGGCAAGGTGCGCGCGCAGCAGGGCTTCTTCCTGATCGAGCGCACCTGTCCGACCTGCGGCGGCCAGGGCCGGGTGATCCGCAATCCGTGCAAGGTCTGCCAGCGGCGCCGGCACGGTGCAGCGCGAGCGCACGCTGCAGGTGGCGATCCCGCCGGGCGTGGAGGACGGCACGCGCATCCGGCTGGCCGGCGAGGGCGAGGCCGGCGGCCAGGGCGCGCGCGCCCGGCGATCTGTATGTGCACGTCGCGATCCGGCCGCATCCGATCTTCCAGCGCGACGGCGCAGAACATCTTCATGCGCGTGCCGCTGCGGATGACCCAGGCGGCGCTCGGCGGCGAGGTCGAGGTGCCGGCGATCGACGGCAGCAAGGCGAAGGTGAAGATCCCGCCCGGCACGCAGACCGGCGATCAGTTCCGGCTGCGCGGCAAGGGGTTCTCGGTGCTGCGCAGCGCGGTGCGCGGCGACATGTACATCCAGGTCGCGGTGGAGACGCCGCAGCACCTGACACGCCGCCAGCGCGAGCTGCTGGAGGAGTTCGAGGCGGAAGCCGAGGGCCACGGCAAGGGCAGCCCGGAGAGCGAAGGCTTCTTCTCCAAGGTGAAGGAGTTCTTCGAGGGCGGCAGGGGGTAAGGGTCTCAGCTTCCGAGCAGGCGATACGCGTCCGATTCGGCCAGTTCGCCAGGTCGAACGGCACCTGGTACCGAAGATCAACGGCCAGATGGCCGGCGTGCAGGTGGAAGAGCTGACCGAGTGTCGAACATTCGACCAGAACCCGCGATGACCTGATCAGCCATGATGACGTGAGGATCGTCCGCAAGACGTCGAGGTGAGCTTGTGACAACGCCGTACAATGTGAACCAGGCCCACTCGAAAACTCACTCACCCGAACGCCGACTGCCCGGCAGCTGTATGCACCGACCGGTCACGCTCGACTGCAATGCGACTGTTATCACGCCGTATGCGTTTTTCTGCGGGCTTGCCGAAACTGCATAGCGGGCGGGTGGATCGTGCGAGAATCTGAGACGAGACATTCGACGTCGGCGTAGACACCCGCACGCCGGTTGACGACGACGATTATCAGGTGCCGTTCGCATTCATCGGGAAGATCCGAAGCTGACCTTCAAGCTCGGGCACGAGCAGCTGACCGAGGACGACCGAAAGGTGATGCACGCGAGTATCATCAGATCGAAAGATTAGGCTCAGCAACAATGTGAATTGTCAAAACATCAAGGTGTCGTGGTTCAGTCCCTATAAGGGCTGACCAACTCGCACGTAACCAGAGATAGAGGAAGCAATGACCAATCCAGCCAGGCACGGCCTCATCATCGTATCGCTGCTCTCGACCACATTCCTAGGGGGGTGTGTCGTCTGGAAGAGCGATTACGACAAGCTCCAGGCGCAAAATCAACAACTTCAACAGCAGGTCGCCGCTGAACAGCAGCAAGTCAGCCGGTTACAAGGGGCGATCAAGTACACGGTGAACAGCGACTTGCTGTTTGCGCCGGGAAGCTGGCAGATGAAACCCCAGGGTCAGCAGGTCATCGGCAGTTTCGCGAAGAAGCTGGCGCCCACGCAACAGAACCACTTGGTGGTGAGTGGCTACACCGATAATGCTCCGATCGGTGCGGAACTCCGACAGAAGGGTGTCACCTCAAACCAGGAACTGTCGCAAAAGCGTGCGGATGCGGTCATGCAGTATCTGATTTCGCAGGGCGTGAAGCCCGATCCGGTCTCGGCACGCGGGTTTGGCGATGCTGACCCGGTTGCCTCAAACGACACAGCGCAGGGTCGGGCGCAAAATCGGCGAGTCGAGTTGACGCTTGGTGGACCCGCGGCCTGAACGCTGAAGATGGGACTTGATGGTCTTTGTCGGTGGTCGACGGCTATACCGGTTTTGCTGCCTTCCTTCTCGACGCCACATGGAAGCCACCGGCGGCGGCCAACGTCACGGGCTAGACTGAGCTGCCTTGGCCGGCCGAGCAAACGAGACGGCCCGTTCCTACGTGCAAGGGGATAATCAGGCGATGAGCAGCGAAGACAAGAAACATCGTTCACATCTTCCGATCCCAACGCCCGAGCGAACTGGGCTGATCACCTACGATGCGAAGGATCCGGATACTGCTTCCCGCCGATCGAGCAATTGCGCCCGCCCGAGGGCGCGCCAAACGTGCTGCTCATTCTCATCGACGACGCCGGATTTGGATCGTCGAGCGCCTTTGGTGGCCCTTGCCAGACACCGAATGCGGAAAAGCTGGCGGCTGGCGGGCTGAAATACAACCGCTTCCACACGACCGCCCTCTGCTCTCCGACACGGGCGGCGCTGCTGACCGGCCGCAACCACCACTCGGCGGGCATGGGCGGCATCACCGAAATCGCCACCGGCGCGCCGGGCTACAGCTCGGTGTTGCCCAATACCATCTCGCCGCTTGCCCGCACCTTGAAGCTCAACGGCTACTCGACCGCGCAATTCGGCAAATGCCACGAAGTGCCGGTGTGGGAGACGAGCCCGGTCGGACCTTCGACGCCTGGCCCACCGGCGGTGGCGGCTTCGAGTATTTCTATGGCTTCATCGGCGGCGAGGCGAACCAGTGGTATCCCACGCTCTATGAGGGGACCACGCCGGTCGAGCCAAGAGGGACGCCGGAAGAGGGCTACCACTTCATGGCGGACATGACCGACAAGGCTATGGCCTGGGTATCGCAGCAGAAGGCGCTCGCTCCGGACAAGCCCTTCTTCGTCTACTTCGCACCCGGCGCAACTCACGCACCGCACCACGTGCCGAAGGAGTGGGCCGACAAGTACAAAGGCAAGTTTGATGAAGGCTGGGACAAGCTGCGTGAAGAGACGCTCGCCCGGCAGAAGGTGCTGGGCGTCGTCCCGGAGGACTGCCAGCTCACCGCGCGCCACGCCGAGATCCCGGCGTGGGACGACATGCCGGAAGCGCTAAAGCCGATCCTGCGCCGCCAGATGGAAGTTTATGCGGGCTTTCTGGATACACCGACCACCATGTCGGACGCCTGCTCGACGGGTTGAAGAAGCTCAACATCCTCGACGACACGCTCGTCTACTACATCGTCGGCGACAACGGCGCCTCGGCCGAGGGCACGTTGAACGGTGCCTACAACGAGATGGCCAACTTCAACGGGTTGGCCGCTTTGGAGACGCCGGAATTTCTTATGGAACGATACGAAAAGCTCGGCGGGCCGGAGTCCTACAACCATTACGCCGTGGGCTGGGCGCATGCCATGAGCGCGCCGTACCAGTGGACCAAGCAGGTTGCCTCCCACTGGGGTGGCACGCGGAATGGCACGATCGTGCACTGGCCCAACCGCATCAAGGCCAAAGGTGAAATCCGTTCGCAATTCCACCACGTGATCGACGTGGCGCCAACAATCCTTGAGGCGGCCGGGCTGCCCGAGCCGATATCGGTCAACGGCGTGCAGCAGAGGCCTATCGAGGGCGTCAGCATGCTCTACTCGTTCAACGACGCCGGTGCCGGCGAGCGGCATGAGACGCAGTATTTTGAAATGTTTGGCAACCGCGGAATCTACCACAAGGGCTGGACCGCGGTGACGAAGCACGGCACGCCCTGGGTGCTCATGGGCAGGAAGACCGTGCCGCTCGATGACGACGTCTGGGAACTCTACGACACCAGCAAGGACTGGAGCCAGGCTAACGATCTGGCCAAGCAAATGCCGGAGAAGCTGCACGAACTGCAGAGACTATGGCTGATCGAGGCGACGCGCTACAACGTGTTGCCGATCGATGATCGGGTTGTGGAGAAGATGAATCCGGACACCGCCGGTCGCCCCGTGCTGATCAAGGGAAAGACACAGCTACTTTTCCGCGGCATGGGGCGACTGTCGGAAAACTGCGTCCTGAATATCAAGAACAAGTCGCACTCCGTTACCGCGGAGATCGAGGTGCCGGAATCCGGTGCGGAAGGCGTTATCATCGCTCAGGGCGCGAACATCGGCGGCTGGAGCCTCTACGCGAAGAACGGCAAGCTCAAATACTGTTACAACGTGGCCGGCGTGCACCACTTTTACGTTGAATCGACGGAAGAGCTGCCGAGAGGCGAGCATCAGGTGCGCATGGAATTCGCCTATGCCGGCGGCGGCCTCGGCAAGGGCGGACAGGTGACGCTGTATGTTGATGGCAAACAGGTCGGCGAAGGAACCGTCCCGATGACGCAGGCGATGGTTTTCTCCGCCGATGACGGTTGCGACGTAGGCGAGGACAGCGGCGCGCCTGTCTCCCCGGACTACGGGTCGCGTGGCAACGGATTCAACGGCACGGTCAAAGGAGTGCAGCTCGCCATCGAGGATGCGGCGGAGAGCCTGGATCACCTCGTCTCGGTGGAGGATGCTATCCGCATCGCCATGGCACGGCAGTAATCGAAATGCGGGGCGGTGATGGGACCCGACGGCGCGTGATTCCCATCACCAAACCTGAGTGCTGCTTGGGTTCACTCAACGACGCGGTGCGTCGGGCAAGCCGGGGGGATAGAAGGTGAGCGACAAGCCGCTTGCCCCGAACCTTGCCAACGAACTCGCGAGGGAACGCAACCGCGAGGCGGCAGAGCGTACGCTGATGGCGTGGATTCGGACCGCTCTCTCTTTGATCGGGTTTGGATTTGGAATTGGAAAGCTCGACGCTTACCTTCAGGGGGCTGATCTGCATACACGGTTCGATCTTCCGCACAGCACGCTGATTTTCGGTGCCAGCTTCATAGTCGTGGGAATTCTCGGGCTGCTTGCCGCGATCGTTCAGCATGCCCGTGTTCTGAAGCGGCTATCGCGACCCGACTTTGCCTATGATGCCATGCGCCCGATTGCCATGACCGTTGCCGCCCTGCTTATGCTGATCGGGGTATTCGGTCTGATTGCAATCTTGTGGTGACCGCCCGAAGCCGCATAACCGCGCCAGTCGCCAAAGGATTGATAACAAAGCCGCAGGAGACCACCGTGGCAACCGAAACCTACGCAAAAGCGCCGCTGCGCCAACGCGCCGAGCACGAGCTCAAAGAACTCGCGATCATCAGCGCCTACCTCTACGTCACCCTCGGCGCGGTGATCCTGATGAAGACCGCGGTGCTGCACGACCGAAAGCATTGGATTCGCTCCCTGGGGTATTGCCATCGTCAAAGCCGTGGTGCTGGGGAAATTTGTGCTGCTCGGCCATCTCGCGCATGTCGGTGGGCGCGATATCTCCGGCCCGCTGATCTGGCCAACGCTGCGCAGGGCGTTCGCCTTCCTGGTGCTGCTTGTCGTTCTGACCATCATCGAGGAAGTGGTCGTCGGTCTGTTCCATCACCAGTCGATCGCCGCATCGCTCGGCGAGCTTTTCGGCGCGCGGCTGGAGGAGACGCTCGCTGGCTACCTGTCATGCTGCTGGTGCTGATCCCGTTTTTTGCCTTCCGCGTGCTCAGCGAGGCGCTCGGCGAAGGCAGGCTGGAGCGGATGTTCTTTGTCGAGCGGGAGACGATGGAGCAGCGCGCCGCCCAGCCCGGTCGATTAGATGTCGCCTGGCATCCCAGTTGACCGCCAAGCGGCCACTGGACGGCCGTAGCGCACGATCGCAGAGTACGCGCAAACAATCTCCATGTGCGAGGAACGCCATGGCAATCCGCATCGGCATCGCCGGCGTGACGGGACGCATGGGGCATCTGCTGGTGGAGGAGGTGCGGGCCGCCGGGGCGGAGCTTGCCGGCGGCGTCGGCCGGCCGGGTTCGGGCAAGGCGGCACCGGCTGGCGTGACATTGCGTACCGATATTGGCGCGCTCGCCGACGCCGCCGACGTGGTGGTCGATTTCACCAATGCCGCGACCGCGCGCCCCTACGCCGCCGCTCTGGCCGCCTCTGGCAAGGCCTGGGTGCTCGGCACCTCAGGCCTGTCCGAGGCGGACGAGGCCGCAGTGGCCGACGCGGCGCGGCGCATCCCGGTGGTGTACGCGTCGAATTTCTCCGCCGGCGTCAATCTGGTGCTGGCGTTGGCGGAGCGGATGGGCGCCGCGCTGCCGGCCGATGCCTACGACGCCGAAATCATGGAGATGCACCATCGCCAGAAGGTGGACGCGCCGTCCGGCACCGCCGTCGGCATGGGCCGCGCGGTCGCCAAGGGCCGCGGCGTGGCGCTGTCCGACGTGATGGAGAGCGGCCGGGATGGCCACACCGGCGCGCGCAAGACCGGCGCCATCGGCTTCGCCGCGCTGCGCGGCGGCCAGGTGGTGGGCGAGCACACGCTGATCTTCGCCGCGGCCACCGAGCACATCGCGCTGACCCATCGCGCGTTCGACCGCCGCGCCTTCGCCACCGGCGCGGTGCGCGCCGCGCTGTGGGTGGCGGGGCAGCCGCCGGGCCTCTATTCGATGATGGACGTGCTGGGGATGTGAGCGCCAAGCGCACCTTGCTAATGGGGTCTCTGTATATCATCTGGATATCCTGAGGAGGCTCGAGATGCAGATCACAGCCAGCCGATGGGGGAACAGCCTCGGCGTCAGGATACCGAAGGCCATCGCAAGACAGGTCGGTCTGGCAGTGGGCGACAGCGTCGACCTGGAAGCGCGTGGCGATCAGATCATCATCTCGGTCCGCAAACCGCGATATCGACTCGAGGATCTGCTGGTCGGTGTAACACCCCAGGCGATGCGGGACGCTTTCGATTGGGGGCCTGACGTCGGGCGCGAGATCGTTGACAAATGAGCCATTCGAACCGGACGAGGGGGACCTGATCTGGACCGACTTCGATCCGCGGATTGGCCGCGAACAGGGCGGCAGGCGGCCGGCACTGGTGGTGTCGCCTGTGGCGTTCTGGCGCGCCAGCCGTTTTGCTATCGTATGTCCCATCACCTCCCGCATCAGGCCGTTCGGTACCAGCGTTGTTCTGCCACCGGGCTTGCCCGTAGCTGGTGAGATTCTGACCGGCCACGTCCGAAGCATCGACACCATGTCCCGGCCCATCATCGTTCGCTGATTGTCGGGTTCCGTGTCGGTTCTCGACGATGTCCGTGCAAAGTTCGCGGCTCTCGGCCTCAGCTGGTAGGGGGACAGGTGCCGACGACAGCGTGACCCTGCTGACCAGCTTCGCCCGTCGCCATCCCCGCTGTTCCACGTGACCGACCGCTCGTCTGCTGCCCTCGATCCGCCGGCATGGGCTACGCCCACCAGCGCACTATGCGACCTGTTCCAGGTGCCGCGGCGCGCACGCAGCCCTGCTGGATGACAATCGGGAACACTACGCGTTGCTTGCGCATCCGCGCATGGCACCGCCGTGTTGCGTCGTCAACTCATGCGCGACCATGTCATGATTCGCGCCTTGCCCGGACTTCGCCCGTCAGCCTGGCGTCGCTTCATCAATGGGCTCGTGTTCTTTCTTGTCAGTGCTGAAAAACGGCGGCCCGGCTGCGAGCCTATGACAAGGAGCGCCATCAGGCCATTCTGGTTTGGCATACGCGCGCCATCGTGGATGCAGGCATCGAGCTGCGGACGTGCCGCTATAACAATGGCATGGTGGACCGCAGGCCGTCGGACCGCCGCCGCCTTCGCGGCCCTGATGACTACCTGCCTGTATCGCGGTACGCCGGGGCTCCATTGCCGAGGTGGCGTCCGCCATAACACGATACCAGCCTCGCCCCGTTTGTGATGGGACGCGGGTTTCCTCGGTGCCTGGGTTTTCAGTGCCGTTCATCGTTGCGGCATCGCGACACTTGACCCCCCTGGGGCTTTCCGCCACACCGGCCGCCTCCATTCGGCAACATCCGCGGCACGAGAGAATCCATCCATGCGCGATACAGGCGAGTTCCTGTTCACCTCCGAATCCGTCTCCGAGGGCCATCCCGACAAGGTCGCCGACCGGCTCAGCGACACGGTGCTGGACGCCTTCCTGGCCGCGGATCCCTACTCGCGCGTCGCCTGCGAGACGCTGGTCACCACCAACCGCGTGGTGCTCGCCGGCGAGACCCGCGGGCCGGCCACCGTGACGCCCGACCTGCTGACGCATCTCGCCCGCATGGCGATCCACGACATCGGCTACGACCAGGCCGGCTTCAGTTGGGACAAGGCGAGATCGCCTGCCACCTGCACTCGCAGTCGTCCGACATCGCCCAGGGCGTCGATGCGGCGGGCAACAAGGACGAGGGCGCCGGCGACCAGGGCATGATGTTCGGCTACGCCTGCCGCGAGACCGACGCGCTGATGCCGGCGCCGATCTACTACGCGCACGCCATCCTGCGCCGCATCCGCGAGCTGCGGCACATCCAGCGACAAGTCGGTGGAGGGCCTGCTGCCGGACGCCAAGAGCCAGGTCACGCTGCGCTACATCGACGGCAAGCCGGTCGGCGCCACCAGCGTCGTGGTCTCCACCCAGCACGTCGAGGACCTGGAGCAGGCCGAGATCAAGCGCATGCTGTGGCCGATCGTGAAGAGCACGCTGCCGAACGGCTGGATGTGCCCGGAAGCCGAGTTCCACGTGAACCCGACCGGCAAGTTCGTCATCGGCGGTCCGGACGGCGACTGCGGCCTGACCGGGCGGAAGATCATCGTCGATACCTATGGCGGCGCGGCGCCGCACGGCGGCGGCGCGTTCAGCGGCAAGGATCCGACCAAGGTGGATCGCTCCGCCGCCTATGCCTGCCGCTACCTGGCGAAGAACGTCGTGGCGGCCGGGCCTGGCCGACCGCTGCACCATCCAGATCAGCTACGCGATCGGCATGTCGCGCCCGCTGTCGGTGTATGTCGACCTGCAGGGCACCGGCAAGGACGTGGACGAGACGCGGCTGGAGCGGACGCTGCGCGAGCTGATGAACCTGACGCCGCGCGGCATCCGCGAGCATCTGCATCTGAACCGGCCGATCTATGTGCCCACCTCGGCCTATGGCCATTTCGGCCGCGAGCCGGATGAGGAGAAGGGCACCTTCACGTGGGAGAAGACCGACCTGGTGCCGGCGCTGAAGTCAGCCTTCGGGCGCTACACGGACGCGGTATCAGTCGCGACGCGGAAGACCTCCGGGGCGTCCGGCACCGCTCGAAGCCGCCGCCGGACCGGCTGTACGGCCGCGGCCGCGGCCATAAGCTGCGGCCGCGCCAGGAGCGCCTGCTGGACGTCACGCTGCCCCGCCTCGCTTTCCGCCGGCGCACGCCGGCGATCCGCTGGCGGCGTTCTCGCCGCGGCCGGCGGCGCTGTGGCTGGAGGTCGGGCTTCGGCGGCGGCGAGCACGCGCTGGCGCAGATCGCCGCGCATCCCGAGGCGGGGCTGATCGCCTGCGAGGTGTTCGACAACGGCATCTGCTCGCTGCTGTCGCGGCTGGTGCCGGAGGGCGGCGAGGCGACCGCGCCGCTGCCGGGCAATCTGCGGCTCTGGACCGACGATGCGCGGACGCTGCTGCGGCTGCTGCCGGATGCGTGCCTCGATCGGCTGTTCCTGCTGTTCCCCGATCCCTGGCCGAAGGCGCGTCACGCCAAGCGGCGCTTCGTGCATCCGGCGCTGCTGCCGCTGCTGGCGCGCGTGCTGCGGCCGGGCGCGGAGTGGCGCGTGGCCAGCGACGATCCGACCTATCAGGCATGGGTGGCCGAGGTGATGGCGGCGCAGACGCTGTTCGACGCGCCGCCGCCGGCCACCGAACGGCCGGCCGGACTGGCCGCCGACGCGCTACGAGGCGAAGGCGCTGCGCGAGGGCCGCACGCCGCGCTACTGGACGTTCATCCGGAGCTGATCGAGGCGAGCGCCATGCCGCGGCCATAGCGCTGCGCGGGCAGCCTCTATCCTTTCGTGCAGCCACCACGCCGCGAGAACCGGCAGCGCGACCGCGCCCGGAATCCACAGCGCGGTGAACAGCGCCGCGTTGCCATGCACGAGCATGGCGAGCGTCACGCCCAGCAGTTTCTGCACCGGCTCGTTGACCAGGTAGATGCAGTATGAAACCGCGCCCAGCCAGACCAGCGGCCGTGGATTGCAGCACGCGCGCCAGCACTCCACGCGCCCCGCGGTGGGGAGCGCGGGTCCGCGTCGGGGAACGACGAGACCGACACCTGCGCCGCCAGACACGCCGTCCACACCATCGGCGGCAGCAGCTTGTCGATGCCTCCCTGCACGACGCACACCGCCAGCGCCGCGGCGAGCACCGCAGGTAAGCGCGCAAGGCCCTTCGGCCCCTCGCGCACCACGATCGCGCTGACCACGCCGAGCGCGAAATACTGCGCCTTGTTCGGCAGGAACGCGCGGCTGAACTGCCAGGCCTCCGGCACCGCCGCCTGCCACACGACCGCCGCCGCCGCCATCGCCAGGAACAGCCAGGCCATCCGCCGCAGCCCCAGCCGCGCGCCGAGCAGCAGCGCCAGCAGATAGAACTGCCACTCGGTGGACAGGCTCCACGCCGCGCCGAGGAATCCCACCCAGACGTCGGGCAGCACGCCATTGGGGAACAGCCCGTGCGTCATCGTCAGATGCGTGGCGATGCCGACGCCCCAGTCGGACGGCCAGCCGCCGGACCAGATGGATCGCGCCGGGCTGTCCGGCGCGATCCAGGCCATCCGCTCGAACCCGGTCGCCAGCGGCTGCACCGCCACGGCGAACGCGAACACCGCCAGGAATACCGGATAGATCCGCGCCACCCGCGCGATCAGGAACGGCAGCGCGCGATAGCCGAAGCTGTCGAGCGACTGCACGATCACCAGCCCGCTGAGGATGAAGAACACGTCCACCGCCGGCGCCGCCGTGCTGGAACAGCCAGTGCAGCCATGCCGGCATCGGCGCGAACGGCAGCGTGTGGCTGAGCATGACGTAGCACGCCAGCACGCCGCGCAACCCATCCAGACACACCATCCGCCGCATGCGCAGCAGCATCGCGGATGCGGCTTAACAAGCCGCGAAAGGTCAGTGGTCGAAGCGAAGATGCACCACGGTCTGGCCGTTGCCCCGGTCGCTTCCATCCGGTCCGCGTAGCGCCGGATCAGGAAGCCGGCGAGGCGGCGATGGCCCTCGTCGGTCTCCATGATCTCCTCCCTGGTCGGCGGCTGGCTGGGAAATTCCAATGGCGCGCCGGCATAGGTCACGACCGCATCGACGACGAATTCATCGTAGCTGATGTCGAGCCTGATCGGGCCCTTGGCGTCGCACGAGTGGATGATTGCCTCGATGGTCTGCTGGACGGCGAATTCGACCCGGTTGGTGACGTCCCGCCGCGCACCCCAGATGCCGGCGTTGCGCTCGATGAAGTTGGAAACCCCCGCTATGTCGGGCGCGCCGGGATCGACCGTCGCTCGCCACCTTTCGGCGAATGCCGATCCGGAACAGCAGATTGAGCGAGAGCGCGACCAGGGTCGCCAGGACCAGCGGCGAGGTCACCAACGGCTGCGCCCATCGCGGCGCGCCGGTGAACGCCGCCGGATAGACCGAGACGACGAGGAACGCCAACATGCCCATGCCGATGACCAGCGTGCGGCGGCCGTCGAGCACCCGCGTCGAGATGATCTGCACGCCGCTGATCATGATGAAGACCGCGGTGAACAGCATCGCCGCGGCCATCACCGGGCGGGGCATGATCGTGAGCACGCCGATGAACGTGGGCTGCAACGCGGCGACGGCGAGAATGCCGCGACCGCGAACGCGATCACGCGGCTGGCGACCCCGGTCGCGGCAACCAGGCCGACATTCGCGCTCGATATCGAGGGACCACAGGTGCCCAGCAGTCCCGCAACCGTCGCGGCGATCCCGTCGCCGAATACGCCGCGTCCGATCGAGGCCATGTCGGGACGCACCCAATCGGCGTCCGTCAGCCGCTGATAGGTCGTCACCACCGCGGTCGCGTTCATCGCCGCCGCGAGCCCGGTGACGGCGAACGGCACCGCGAGTGACCAACTGAACGCCCAGGAGAGCCCGGAGACCTCGGGAAAAGCGATCAGCGGACGGTACGGCACCTCGCTCAGGTCATGGCTGGTCAGCAAGCGGATAGACCATGAAGATCGAACACACACCGACATGCTGGAGCGCGCTGACCCAGGTGACCACCGCGGGCGGCAGTTCCTCGAGTCCATAGCTCAGTGCGGCCGGTTTCCTGGGGATCGCGCTGCCGACCGGTGGTCTCAGAAATGCGCCGATCCGTGTCCCTTTCATGAGCCTAACCTCCCGCCGCACCAACCACACCCTGATCAGCGCCAACGCGACTGCGACAGCGACGAAGGTGACCGCGGTCAGCCCGGCGAACCCGGCGGCGCTGAAGATGACCCCCGCCAGCGCCGAACCGACCGAAGCGGCCAGCGAGGTCGCCGCGTTGAACAGGCCGACACTCTCGCCGCGCGCCGTCGGCGCGAGCCGCACCGACAGGGAATTGGCGGCGACCGCAAGCAGGGGCCAGACGAACTGGATCAGCGCGAACCCTGCCAAAACCAGCCAGCCCATCGACCCGGTCTGCATCAGCCCAGCGATGACGAGGACGCCAAGCAGCGCAAGCCGCGCACCGAACCCGGCCAGCAGCATGCGCTCGCCGCCGATCCTGTGCGTCACCGCACCGACACGCGCATAGATCAGCAGGCTGGCAGCGACACCCACCGCGTAGGCGATCGACGGCATGATCGGGTCCATGCCGAACTCGCGCGTCATGGCCACCGGGAACAGCGTGGCGAAACCGTTCATCGCAGGATAGGCGATCAGCCAGACCAGCAGGAACCGCCGCAGGGGACGATTGATCACGCTGAGATACTCGCGGAGTTCCTGCCAGGAAACGTGATGGCCGCGGTGATGCGGCCCCGACACGCCGGCGTCGCCGCCCATCATCGGCCGGGGCGCGGGCTTTTCGTGCGGATCGCGCCGCACGCGGCCGGGCGCCGATACGAATGCCAGCGCGCCCGCGACCAGCAATGCCGCACCGGCAAACACGAAACCATCGCCTGGATGGCGGCGCGCGAGCAGCCCCGCCGCGACCAGACCGATCACCTGGCCGGCACTGATGTAGCGTTGCAGCAACGCCACGCGCGAGTCCCACTCGGCTTCCGGAAACCCCTGGATGGCGAGCACATTGCCGGCGGTGGTCGTGGCCATGACGCCCAGTCCGGCGCCGGCCGAAAGCACGATCTGCAGCGGGCGCCCGCCGCGCCGAACAGCAGCAGCAATGACGCCCGCGCCGAGCGAACCCCAGATCAGCAGATCCCGGTGCCGGCCGGTGTGATCGGCCCAAGTGCCCAAGCCGGGGGCGAACAGGCCCAGCAGCGAGAAGGCGGCATAGGTGAGGCCGGCAGCCCCACCATGCGGAGCCACCAGTGGCATCAGCACCGGCACCAGCCCGTTCTGCGTCAGCCCCAGCAGACCGTAGGAGACCAACCATGCTTCGATGCGCAACGCAGGATGCTCCGTGGCGAGCGCGCAGATGAATGCGGGATCGCCAGCGGGTCAAACCACCTGCACGCGTGGGCAGCTTTCAAATCGCTCGGCTACCTTTGGCGGCAGTCAGGTGAACCGGACTGTCGAGGTCGCGCGCCACTTCCGGCCGATGCAGCAGCCGGTCGATCTCCATCGGCATGCTCCAGCGCGTGGTCCGGCTGAAACGTCAGTTCCGGCGCGAACCGCAGCCGCAGCGCGTGCGCCACCTGGCTGCGCAGGAACGGCGCCGCCCGCTTCAGCGCCGGCAGCAGCGCGTCGATGTCCGTGCGCCCGAGCCGCGACACGAAGGCGATGGCATGCTTCAGATCGGGCCCGATCCGCACCTCGGTCACCGTGATCTGCGCCTCGGCCAGTTCCGGATCGCGGAAGTCCCGCCGCTCGAACAGACCGGCCAGCACGTGGCGGATCTCCTCCGCCACGCGCAGCTGCCGCTGCGACGGCCCCGCGCGTCGCCGGCTTGCCTCAAGCCGGCACCATCTCCGTCTCGAAGCACTCGATCACGTCGCCTTCCTGCAGGTCGTGGAAGTTGGCGAACGACAGGCCGCATTCGTAGCCGCGCGCCACCTCGCGCACGTCGTCCTTGAAGCGCTTCAGCTGCGACAGTTCGCCGTTGTGGATCACCACGTTGTCGCGCAGCACGCGCACGCCGGCGCCGCGCTTCACCAGGCCGTCGGTGACCATGCAGCCGGCGACCTTGCCGGACGGGTGATGGTGAACACCTTGCGCACCTCGGCGTAGCCCAGGAACCGCTCGCGCGCCTTCGGCGCGACCTTGCCCTGCACCAGCTTCTCGATGTCGTCCGCCACCTCGTAGATGATCGAGTAGTAGCGGATATCGACGCCCTCCCGCTGTCGCCAGGTCGCGCGCCTGCGCCGTGGCGCGCACGTTGAACGCCAGCACGTAGGCGTCCGACGCCTTGGCGAGCTGGATGTCGCTTTCGGTGATCTGACCGACCGCGGCATGCAGCACGCGGACCTTCACCTCCTCGTGCGCCAGCTTCAGCACGGTGGCCTGGATCGCCTCGGCGCTGCCCTGCACGTCGGCCTTGATCAGCACCGCGACTTCCTTCTGCTCGCCGGCCTGGATGCGCGCGAGCATCTGGTCCAGCGTGCCGCGCGCGCCGGCCGTCACGCCGGCCGCCTTGTCGCGCAGCTTGCGGGTGCGGAACTCGGCGATCTCGCGCGCGCGGCTTTCGTTCTCCACCACGACGAACGGTTCGCCGGCCGACGGCACGCCGGCCAGGCCGAGGATTTCCACCGGAGTGGAGGGAGCGGCCTCCGTCGATCTGCTCGCGCCTTGTCGTCCAGCATGGCGCGCACGCGGCCCCATTCGGCGCCGGCCACGACGATGTCGCCCTGCTGCAGCGTGCCCTTCTGCACCAGCACCGTCGCCACCGGTCCGCGGCCGCGGTCCAGCCGGCTTTCGATCACCGTGCCTTCGGCGGGGCGGTCCGGGTTCGCCTTCAGGTCGAGGATTTCCGCCTGCAGCGAGATCGCCTCGGTCAGCTTGTCGAGGCCGGTCTTCTTGGTGGCGGAGACCTCGACGTCCTGCGTCTCGCCGCCCATCTCCTCGACCACGACCTCGTAGCTGAGCAGTTCCTGGCGCACGCGCGCCGGATTGGCGTCCTCCCTGTCCATCTTGTTGATCGCGACGATCAGCGGCGCGCCGGCTGCCTTGGCATGGCGGATCGCCTCGATGGTCTGCGGCATCACGCCGTCATCGGCCGCCACCACCAGCACGACGATGTCGGTGACCGAGGCGCCGCGGGCGCGCATGGCGGTGAACGCCTCGTGGCCCGGCGTGTCGATGAAGGTGATCTGCTCGCCGCCCGGCATCTCGCACCTGATAGGCGCCGATGTGCTGGGTGATGCCGCCCGCCTCGCCGGCCGCGACATCGGTGGAACGCAGCGCGTCGAGCAGCGAGGTCTTGCCGTGATCGACGTGGCCCATGACGGTGACCACCGGCGGACGCGACTGCAGCTCGTGCTTCGGTGTCGACCGCGCCCTCCAGGCCCATCTCCACGTCGGACTCCGAGACGCGCCGCGCGCGGTGGCCGAATTCCTGCACCACCAGTTCCGCGGTGTCGGCGTCCAGCGTCTGGGTGATGGTCGCCATGACGCCGAGTTTCATCAGCGCCTTGATCACCTCGCCGGCGCGCGCGGCCATGCGGTTGGCCAGTTCCTGCACCGTGATGCTGTCCGGCAGGATGACGTCGCGCACCACCTTCACCTGGTCGGAGCGCAGCCGCTCCAGTTCCGCCTGGCGGCGTTCGCGCTCGCGCTGGCGGCGGACCGAGGCGAGCGAGCGGACGCGCTCGTCCTCGCCCTCGATCGCCGCCTGCACGTCGATGCGACCGGCGCGGCGGCCGGCGTCGGTGCCCTTCTTGGCGACGACGGTCTGCGGCTTGCGCGGCATGACCAGGCCGCCGGGGCGGCGGATCGGCCGCGCCTCGTCTTCCTCCTCCGCGCCCTCGGGTACCGGGCCGGAGCCGCAGCGTCTCGGTCGGCGTCGCCGGCGTGGCGGCGGGCGGCGGCGCGGGCGGGCGGCGGCGCGCCTCTTCGCCGCCGTCGGCGGGCGCGGCGGCCTGCGCGGCAACCGTGGCCTCGGCCGCCTTGCGGGCAGCCTCCTCGGCCGCCTGCTGCGCTGCCTCTTCGGCTTCGCGCTGCGCGGCCTCTTCCTCGGCCTTGCGCGCCTCTTCCTCGCGCCGGCGTGCCTCCTCGGCGGCCGACAGGATGGAGATCTTCTCCTGCTCGCGTCCTGTTCCCGCCTTCGGCCTCGCGGCGTGCTGACTCCCGCTGCTGCTCGACCAGGGCACGCTGCCGCGCCGCCTGCTCGGTCGCCGTCAGCGCGCGCGGAACCGCTGGCGCGGGCTGGCGCTCGCCTGGCGCCTTGGCCGTGCTGGGCGGCGCCGCCGGCCGGCCGGCGGCGCACCAGGCGTGCCGACCGGGGCGCGCTTCTTGCGCACCTCGACCTGCACCACCTTGGAGCGGCCGTGGCTGAAACTTTGTCGCACGGAGCCGGCGTCGACGGTGCGGCCGAGTTCCAGGCGGCCTGCGGGCCGCAAAGAGAGCCGGCCCTTGCCGGTATCCTGATCGTTGGTTTCGCTCATCGACTATCCGTCGGCCCCGTCCGTTCTGTTCGCTCAATCCTGCCGGTCTTGCCGCCAGCACCGTCTCGCCGCAAGCCCCTTAGCCGCGCCGCCTCGACGGCGAGCCGTTCGCCCAATCGTCCGGGCGCGATCGCGACGTGCACCACATGGTCACGACCGAACACCTGGCCAAGCGCCGCCGCCGGAAGAGGGTCAAATACCGTGACCCCATCCCCGCCGCCGGTGAGAAACCGCGCGCGCTCCGCCGCGCTGCCGTCCGAGGCCTGCAAGATCAGCCTGCTCCGACCGGTCCGCAGCCACTCGCGCGCCTTGTCGAACCCCGCCACCGCCTGGCCGGCCCGCCGCGCGAGTCCCAGCAGCTCGCCAATCCGCCGGACCAGCGCCGCCTCGAGCACGGCAGAGAGATCAGAGGGCACAGTCACAGGACCACGCGCGGCCCTGGCGAAAACACGCCCCAAGCCTCCCTGGGCGCGGGCGGTTTCTAACACATCACCGGAGGCGCTCAACCAGATTCCCCGTCCGGGCAGGGTTGCGGTCAAATCCGGCACCAACGTCCTGTCCGGCGCGACGACGAAGCGGATCATGCGCTCCTTCGGCAACCGCTCGCGCGTGACGATGCAGCGGCGCAGCGGGCCGGTTTCAGCGTCATCCTCGATCGTCGGTTCCGTCGCCTCAGTCGTTTTGCGCCTCCTGCGGAGCTTCCTCGCGCAAACCAGTGGGCGCGCGCCGCCATGATGACGTCGTTGGCGGTGGCCTCGTCCATGGCCTCCGCGCCGACGATCTCGATCAGTTCGTCCGACGCCAGATCGGCGAGATCGTCCAGCGTCTTCACGCCCTTCTCGCCGAGTGCCACCAGCATTGCCGGGGTCAGCACCTCGATCGCGGCGACTTCGTCGGTGACGCCAAGCTCGACGCGCTTTTCGGTCAGCTCGGTATCGCGGCGGGCGATGAAGGCTTCCGCGCGGCGGATCAGTTCGGCGGCGATCGACTCGTCGAAGCCCTCGATCGCGGCGACCTCCTCCTCCGGCGTGAAGGCCAGTTCCTCGACCGAGGTGAAGCCCTCGGTCACCAGCAGGCCGGCGATCACGTCGTCCACATCGAGCGCCTCGACGAACAGGCCGCTGCGCCGGCGGAACTCTTCCTGGCGCCGCTCGCTCTCTTCGGCCTCCGTGAGGATGTCGATGTCCCAGCGGGTGAGCTGGCTCGCCAGCCGCACGTTCTGCCCGCGCCGGCCGATGGCGAGCGAAAGCTGCTCGTCCGGCACCACGACCTCGACGCGGCCGGCCTCCTCGTCCATCACCACCTTGGTCACTTCGGCCGGCGCCAGCGCGTTCACCACGAAGGTGGCGGACTGCGGCGACCAGGGGATGATGTCGATCTTTTCCCCTTGCAGCTCCTGCACCACCGCCTGCACGCGGCTGCCGCGCATACCGACGCAGGCGCCGACCGGATCGATCGAGGAATCGCGGCTGATCACCGCCATCTTGGCGCGGCTGCCCGGATCGCGCGCCACCGCCTTGATCTCGATGATGCCGTCGTAGATTTCCGGCACCTCCTGCGCGAACAGCTTGGCCAGGAAGCCGGGATGCGTGCGGGAGAGGAAGATCTGCGGCCCGCGCGGCTCCTCGCGCACGTCGTAGATGTAGGCGCGCACGCGGTCGCCGTTGCGGAAGCTCTCGCGCGGGATCAGTTCGTCGCGCCGCAGCAGCGCCTCGGCGCGGCCCGAGTTCCACCATCAGGTTGCCGTACTCGGTGCGCTTCACCACGCCGTTGATGATCTCGCCGACGCGGTCCTTGAACTCCTCGTACTGCTTCTTGCGCTCGTATTCGCGCACCCGCTGCACGATCACCTGCTTGGCGGTCTGCGCGGCGATGCGGCCGAAATCGATCGGCGGCAGCGGATCGACCAGGTGCTCGCCGAGCTTGATCTCCGGCTTGAACTTCTTGGCGATGTGGACGGGGATCTGGGTCTCCTCGTTCTCCACCGTCTCCACCGCCTCGGTCCAGCGCGAGAGGCGCACGTCGCCGGTCTTGCGGTCGATGGTGGCGCGGATGTCCTTCTCGTGCCCGTACTTGGCGCGGCCGGCCTTCTGGATGGCCTGCTCCATGGCTTCCAGGACTTCCTCGCGGTCGATGTTCTTTTCCCGCGCGACGGCGTCGGCGACCAGCAGCAGTTCCGGGCGGGCAATGGCGGTGTCCATTTCTGGCCTCTGTTCTAGTTGGTCCGGGTTGGCGTTGCGGTGGCGGCGATCAATGCGTCGGTCAGCACCAGTTTGGCACGGCGGATCGCGTTGAGCGGCAGCACAATTTCGTTGCCGTCGTCGAGCCGGAGCCGCGCGCCGGTTTCATCGGCGCCCAGCGCGATGCCGGAGAAGCGGCGGCGGCCGTCGACCGGCGCTACCGTCTCGGCGCGCGCGAGGTGGCCGGCGAAGCGGTTCCAGTCCTTGGGGCGGGTCAGCGGGCGATCGATGCCGGCGGAGCTGATCTCCAGCGACCAGGCGCCGGGGATCGGGTCCTCGACGTCCAGCACGGCGCCGAGCGCGTGGCTGATCGCCTCGCAGTCGGCGACGGTGATCTGGCTGCCGTCGGCGCGGTCGGCCATCACCTGCACGGTGGGACGCTCGCGGCCGAGCACGGCGACGCGCACCAGCTCGTAGCCCATGCGCTTCCAGCGTGGGCGCGACGATCGCGGCCAGCCGGGCTTCGAGGCTGGCATGCTGTGGTTCAGGTGTGTCCAAAACAAAAAAGGCGGCCCGTTAAGGCCACCCTCCGTAACTCTGCGGAAGATTGATTTGCAGCGATGAGATAGCGGGGCATGCGGGATTTTGCAAGGTGCTGCGGCTATGATCCGCGGCGCGATCATGAGAAAGACGCGTCTGCCTGGCGCACTCAGCGCCCTGCTGCTGGTCGCCGTTCCGCTGTGGGCGGCGCCGTCGCTGGCGGCCGAGCCTATGACGGCCGATCAGGTGCGGGCGGCGGTGGCGGCCGCGCCAACCGGCAAGCTGGACCTGTCCGGCAAGGACATGAACCACGCGGACCTCGCCGGGCTCGACCTGAGCGGCGCCAATCTGGCCGGCGCAGTTCTGTCGGGCGCCAACCTGCACGGCGTCAGGCTGGTCGGCGCCAACCTCACCGGCGCCGATCTGAGCGACGCGGACCTGACGTTCGCCTGGATCATGCGCGCCAACTTCACGGGCGCCCGTCTGCGCGGCGCCACGATGCAGACGGTCGTCACCTCGACAGGAATGGAAAATACGCCCGACCAGGCGGCGATTTTCGTCGGGGCCGATCTGTCCGATGCGTCGATCACCGTGCATTTCAGTTTCGACGACATGCGCGGCGCGAACTTCTCCGGTGCCCGCATGACGGTGAACATGGCGAACCAGTCGATGGGTCTGCTGCGCAGCGAGTTCATCGGCGCCAATCTGAACGGGGCGAACTTCACTGGCGCCGGACTTGGCCACGTCACCTTCCGCTTTGCGAAGTTGAACGATGCGCGCTTCAATGGCGCCGATCTGAGCGATGCCGATTTCACCGGCGCCTACCTGACCGGCGCCGATTTCACCGATGCGAAGGTCCGCGGAGCGATCTTCGAGAGCGCCACGATGACCGGCGTGAAAGGTCTGGATCCATCCGCCATCGCGGCGGGCGCGAAATAGGCGCCGCATCAACTCTTCAGGGGCGGATAGTCACGCGAATAGAGACCACGTCTCGTCATAGGTCCAGAACTGACTGACCTCCTGGTAGGTCTTGATCGTCGTGTTGACGAGCTGCCCGGCCTTCCTCTTGCAGCGGCGGATGAAGGAGGCGGTTACGGTTCGAATTCGGTGACGCTAGAGGTCAGGGCCGCCTCGATGCCTGATATTCATGCAGCAACGCAGTTGTGCTTTGCTCCGCGCCGGGGCAACGGAGTAGCTGCGGATATGCAACTACGCCATCTGCGCTATTTCGTGGAAATCGTGGAGGCCGGCAGCTTTTCTCGCGCGGCGGCGATCATTCACGTGGCGCAACCGGCGCTCAGCCTGCAGATCGCGGAGCTTGAAGAAGAAATCGGTGTCAGTCTCCTGCATCGCAGCCCGCGCGGCGTGCGCCCGACCGCCGCCGGCGAGACGCTGTATCGTGAGGCGGCGTCCATCTTGCGGCAAATGGAGCAACTGCCGGGCAAGGTGCGCTCGACCGGCGGCGTTACGGAAGGCACGGTAAATCTGGGCATGACTCCGACGCTTGCCGCGTACCTGGCTGGCCCGTTCATGGAGGCTTGTCACAACGCGCTGCCCAGAGTGGCGCTGCGCTTCATGACCGGCCACACTTTGCAGATCGCCTCGCGGCTCGAGGCGCGAACGCTGGATTTCGGCTTGGTGTTCGCGCCTGAGGAAGCGTCCCTGCCAGGCTTCGAGCGCCAGGCTTTGTTCCATCAGCGCCTGTTCCTGCTTGGGCGCGCGGACACGGCGGCCAGTGGGGTGACGGTGTCACTCAGTGAACTCGCGCATCGACCGCTGGCCCTGCCGCCGGCGCCGCACGCCGGGCGCGACGGGATCGATCGCGCCTTCGCGGAGGTAGGACTCGTCCCGGCCGTGACGGTGGAGGCCGACACGATGTCCGGCCTGGTCGCGGCCGTGGAAAACGGCCTTGGCGACACGATCGTGGCGACGGGTGACGTCTCTATCCTGCCCGCTCGGATCGCGCTCGTCGCGACACCGATCGAACCACCTGTTTATGTGACCGCGTCCATTCTTTTTCCGGCCGATGCGCCGCTGAGTGGAGCGTCCGACCGCGTGAGGCGGCTGCTCGTGGAATTCGTCACGCGCCGCGTCGCCGAACACGCGCATCCCGGAGCCGAGTGGATCGGCGACGTCGCGCCATAACGGATCGCGATAGCCCCATAGCGAGACGGTATTGGTGCGTGCCCACATCGCGCGGCAAACGACCCTCATGATGCGGCGGCCCCTCGGCCGAGGTCCGGGAGGATGCATTCATGGCGAAACTGATTTATCCATCCCTTGATCACTGCGCTTGACGGTGGCGCGAAATGCGTGCTCGCCGGCCGTGCCTGCGACGCCGCGCCGTCCGCAGCCTCCGAGCGGAGTGACAGCGACCGTTCCTCCGCGATGACGGCCAGGTTCAGTGGCTGCACCGGAGAACCCTCCCGTGGCGTCGAAGCGTCGGCGCAATCGGCGGCACAGCGACAGGAGGCATATTACGCAGCGATCGTCGAATCGTCGGCTGACGCCATCATCGCTATGGACCTCAGCGGGGTGGTAACGAGTTGGAACAACGCGGCGGAGCTGATTTTCGGCTATTCTGCGAGCGAGACGGTGGGGCGGCCGATTACTCGTCTGCTCCCCCCCGATCGACTGAACGAAGAAGACGATATCCTCGCTCGTATCCGTCGAGGCGAACGGATCGACCGTCTTGAGACCCTGCGGATACGCAAGGACGGTACCGAGTTTCCGGTGTCACTGACGATCTCACCCATACTTGAGACCAACGGCGAGATCATCGGCGTGTCAAAAATCGCGCGCGACACCACCGACCGGCGCCGCACCGAGGATCAGCTCCGCCAGGCGCAGAAGATGGAGGCCATCGGCAATCTCGCTGGTGGGTTGGCGCATGATTTCAACAACCTCCTCGGTGTCGTCGCCGGCAATCTTGAATTCGCGCAGAATCAGCTCGGCGCCAACGAGGATTTGCGCGAGATAATCGGGGAGGCGCTCGAGGCGGCGTGGCGCGGTGCAGACTTGACGCGACGCCTACTCGCCGTCGCCCGGCGTCAACCGTTGCTGCCGGCACGTATCGACATCAACGCCTTGGTTTCGAAAACGGTGCGACTGCTGACCCGTTCATTCGGCGACGACGTCGCGGTAGCGCTGAAGTTGGGCACGGAGCTTTGGCCCGTGACCGCCGATCGGGCGCAGCTTGAATCGAGTCTGACGAACCTCGTCACCAATGCACGGGACGCGATGCCGCGCGGCGGTCGCCTGATCATCACGACCGCCAATCGGCGTCTTGATGCCGACTACGCCGCGACGCATCCTGACGTCGGCGCTGGCGATTTCGTGATGATCGAGGTCAGCGATACCGGCGGCGGCATGTCCTCCGAGACGATGAGCAGGATCTTCGAGCCGTTTTTCACCACCAAGGAGCCGGGTAAGGGGGCAGGACTCGGTCTCAGCATGGTGTTCGGCTTCGTGAGGCAGTCTGGCGGCCATGTATCGGTTTACAGCGAGCCGGGTCAGGGAACCAGTTTCCGCCTGTATCTACCTGGTGCCTGCGGCGAGACGACGCGGCTTGAAGGCACGCAAGGGCGGATGACCGGGCAAGGTGGCAATGAAACAGTGCTTCTCGTCGAAGATGATTCGGGCATGCGCCGGATTGTAATGCGGCAGCTGCGAGAACTGGGCTACCGCACGATTGAATGCGATCACGCCGCCGCCGCGCTCGAGATCATGCGGCACCAATCGGTCGATCTGTTGTTGACCGACATCGTAATGCCAGGCCGCCTCGATGGCATCGAGTTGGCGCGCCTCGTGCGCGAGCGCTGGCCGACGACAAAAGTTGTCCTCACATCGGGATTTCCGCAGGCACGGGTCGATAATGGCGGCGGCCTCCTCGGCCAACTGCGATTACTGACCAAGCCCTATCGCAAAGACGAACTGGCGGCCGCGCTGCGCGCCGCGCTCGACGGATGACGGCGGTCAGGGCCGACGGTCCGGTCGTGCATTGTTCTGTCCCCTCCGGTGCGTGTTCATTCAGACGCGGACCTGCCGGGTGATCCAGTCGGCGAAGGCGTCAAGCACCTCCGCCATCACCTCCTTGTCCGTCCGCCCGCTGCGCGCCCGCACGTGGAATGAATGATCAGCCTCGGCGAACATCTTCAGGGTTGCCCGCTCTCCGAGCTCCTTGACGGTCTGTTCGATCAGCTCCGGCTGTGCCAGGGCATCGCGGGTTCCCTGCAAGAACAGCATCGGAACCCTGACGTCCTCCAGGTGTCGCGCACGGGTGACCGACGGCGTACTTGCCGGGTGCAGCGGGAAGCCGAGAAACCCCAGGCCGCGCACGTGCGGCAGCGGCGCCTCCGCCTGGGCCTGCGACGTCATGCGTCCGCCAAATGATTTGCCGCCGGCAAAGAGCGCGATATCCGGCAGGCGCTGGTTGGCCTCGTTGACTGCGGCACGCACCGTCGCCTGAGCAAGTTTCGGCCCATCCGGCCGCCGCGAACCCTTCTCCATATAGGGAAACTGATATCGGAGTGTGCCGATGCCTCGTTCATAGAGCCCCGCGGCAGCCGCAACCATGAAATGGTGCGACATCCCGGCGCCTGCTCCATGCGCGAACACGAAGCAGGCGCTGGCTCGATCGGGGATCAGCAGAAGGCCGGAGACCGGCTCGCCATTGTCGATTGCGATGCTGAGACGATGCGGCTGATATGCTTCGGATGGCATGTCTGCGTCATGTCATTCCGCGGCCTGCCGGTGCCGGCTGTAGCGGTTGACGACCGGTCGCAGGCCAAGGTTCTCGCGCAGCGTCCTGCCTTCATATTCGGTGCGGAACAGGCCGCGGCGCTGCAATTCGGGCACGACCATCTCGACAAAGTCTTCGCCGCCGCCCGGCAGGGTTGCGGGCGTCACGTTGAAACCGTCGCACGCGCCGGCCTCGAACCATTCCTGCATCACGTCGGCGATGTCGGCAGGCGTGCCGATCCTCGCGGAGCCGGTGATGCCGGAGCGCAGGTACAGCTCGCGGATCGTCGGCTTCTCACGCCGCACGCGCTCCACCAACTGAGCGCTCAGGCTGCGATGTTCCTGCTACGCCCAGCGCATCCTCCGGCACCGGACCGTCCAGCGGATAGCCCGACAGATCGCCGAACGAACTGTAGAGGCGGCCAGCCCGACCAGCGGATCGATCATCGCCTGGAGTTCATCGAACTTCGCCTGCGCCTCGGCGCGGGTGCGGCCCACGACCGGACAGAAGGCCGGCATGATCTTCAGATCGTCCGGCTCGCGGCCGTATTTCGCCATGCGCCCCTTCACGTCGTCGTAGTAGGCCTGAGCGCGCTGCCACCGTGTCGTGAATCGCATAGATGACCTCCGCGGTCGCCGCGCCAAGTTCGCGTCCCTGCTCCGAGGCGCCCGCCTGCACGATCACCGGATGACCCTGCGGCATGCCGGCCACGTTCAACGGACCGCGCACCTTGAAGAACCGGCCCTTGTGATTGAGCACATGCATCTTGGCTTCGTCGAAATAGCGGCCGTTCGCCTTGTCGAACAGCAGGGCGCCATCCTCCCAGCCATCCCACAGCCCTTTGACCACCTCGACGAATTCGGCCGAGCGCGCATAGCGCGTGTCGTAGTCGAGCGTCGTCTCCAGGCCGAAGTTCTGCGCCTCGTGGTGCGACCATGACGCGACCACGTTCCAACCGGCGCGGCCGTTGCTGATCAGGTCAAGCGTGGCGAACCTGCGCGCCAGGTTGTACGGCTCGTTGTAGGTGGTGGATGCCGTGGTCACCAGACCGACATGCTTCGTGACCATGGCGAGCGCCGGCAGCAACGTCATCGGCTCCATCTCGACCATGTCCGAGCCGGTGCGGCACAGCGCGCCGCGTGGATTGTCGCCCTGGCGGATGCCGGCGCCGTCGGCGAAGAAGATCATGTCGAGCTTGCCGCGTTCGGCGGTCTGCGTGTTGCGCACGTAGTGCTCGACATGCAGCGTGCCGTCGGCGGGCACGTCGGGATGCCGCCAGGCCGCCGGGTGGTAGCCATAGCCGCGGATCGACAGGCCCAGACGCATCATTCTGGCAGTCACCATCCGGTCTCCTCTTCGGTGCGGCCTGGCATCAGACGAAGTGCCGCAGCAGTTCGCTCACGTCCTGCACGGCTTCGAGATGAAGGATCGTGTGCATTGTCGCGCGCACCGCATCGTCCGGCAGCGGCCGCACCGCGTTGCGCGCGCAATCAGCGAACTTCGCTTCGAGCCGATCGACGCTGAGACGATTGGCCGGCGAGCCGAGGGGTGGTCCTAGCTTGACGGTCGCCGCGCGACCATCGCGCAGGCGGATCGTCACCGCGCTCGCCTCCCGTCCTGCATCGATCCCCACCATCCGTTCGGCGATGCCCAGGACCTGGGCATGATGGATGTCGGCAACCTCCGTGATGCCCACGCGACCGTGTACCACAGCCGCGGCGATCAGGTAGGGCAGCGCGAACTGCGCCTCCACGATCTGTGTGGGCCGGCGCTTGTGCGGGCCGCCATTGAAGTTCTCTGCTATCGTCGCGGCGGCGGCCGCCACCCGTATGTCCGCGATCTCCGCGAGATCGACTGTGGTCCCCAATCCGAGCTGATCCCGCGCGACGATGGCCGCATCGAGGATGGCATGCTGAGGGCGGCCGCACGCATAGGGCTTGAAGCTCAGCTCATCGCCACGGAACGCCCTGCCCAGGTCCTCGAGCAGTTTCGCCGGGTCATAGCCGTTGGGCTGGTACAGCGCGAAGAAGCCGAAGCGGCCGAGGAAGATGTCATGTGCACCGGTGAAGCCCTCGCGGGCCAGCAGTCGCGGCCAGCACGCCGCTGCTGGCGGCCTGACCCGCCTGGAGACGCTTGGTCAGCGCGCCATCCACGATGCACTGGCGGTTCCCCGCGGCCTGGCTGAATGCGATGCCCAGCGCATTCACCATCTGCTCCACGTTCAGGCCGAGCAGCTTGCCGGCAGCCGCGGCGGCGCCGAACACGCCCATCGCCGCGGTGCGATGCCAGCCGCGGTCGAGCGTCGAGGCGAGCGCCACGCGGCAGGACACATCGAGCCCGAGCGCGATCGCCAGCAGCAGACGCTCGCCAGACACGCCGCCAAGCATGTCGGATACCGCGAGGCTGGCGGCGAGCACCGATGCGCCCGGATGGATCGAACCGCCGTGATCGAGTGTATCGTCGAAGTCCAGCGCATGCGCCATGCTGGCATTCATCAAAGCGGCCTGCGGTGCCGGCAGCCGTCGCTGCCACAACACCACATGGCTCTGCGGCGCTCCGCCCCAGCCGCCGATGACGCGTGCGAGTTCCGCGATGCCGGGTGCGCCGCTGCCGCCAAGCAGGCAGCCGAACGTGTCAAGGACGTCGTTGCGTGTCGCAACCCGCGTGGCATCCGACAGGCTCGCAAAGCCACATTCGCAGACATGCTCCGCCAATGCCCAAGCCGGATCCCTCGTCATCGCCATGTCGCACGCCCCAGGCTGCCGATCTCCGGCCATCATCCGTCATCGGGCGGTGGTTGCAAACTGGAGAGACTGTCTCCTTCCACCATGATGCATGTGACGTATGGTTCCTAGCCTCCCGCGCGCACGATCTGACGCGTGACCTCCGCGATTTGCCCCGCTATATCGGCATCGAACTGGCCGCCGGAGACGCTTTGTTCCAGTCTCTCCAGAAGATTGTCGAGGGCCATGCGATCATCCTCCGGCATGGACTTGGCAACGACGCCCCGCCGCTGCCGGAGCTCGGTCACTTTGGTTGTCACGGCGCCGCGGATCGTGTCCACGACGGTGACCCGCAGCGCTTGCAGCAGCCGCTTGAACTCCGGCGTGACTTCCTTGGTGATGAGTTTTGCGTGCTGCTCCACCTCGTTCATCTTGCCGAACAGCGCATGGTTGGGCGGCAGGAACAGCTTCGCCGACTGCCGCAGCAGGGCGATCGGCGCGGTGGCCGCCTGATTGACGCGCACCGCCGGGTCCTGCTGGACAATACCCTGGACGGCAGTGCTCGAGGCTGCATAGAGGCGCAGTGTCTCGAGTGCCGTCGCCAACGAATCGATGTCGGCGTGCCGGAGCGCCATGTCCTTGACGGCCTTTTCCAACCTTGCCGATCCGCCGAGGGCTTTGAACGCGCGCCAATTCTCGAGGTCCCGCGCTTGTTGGGCGAGGTTGCGATCGTCGTCCGGCCACACCTCGTCGAGTTCGCGCAATTCCTGCTGCGCTTCTTTCCCCCCGACCAGAAGCAGCTTCTTGGCGTTGGCCATGAGTGCCACGGCGCCGCCGAAACTTGTCGGTACCTTTTCACGCAGCATGGCCCCCGCGAGCTCGATGGCCTCGAAGCCGGACTTGCCGGCGAAACTGAAACCGGCAATGGCGTCCCATTGTCTGATCGCCTCGCTCACTTGCCAGAGGTCGTTCCGGTTCGGCCGCTCGCTCGGCAACGTCTTCTCCAGCGCATTCAGTTTCGCCTCCCGTTGCGTCTCGTCGAGAGTGGTGAGCGAGTTCGCCCTGGCGATCTGCGAGACGGCGCTCCCCAGATTGTTACGCGATGATTTCTTGGCCTCCGGGCTGGCGTTCAGCTTGCCATCCGCTGCATCCAGCGCCGTCATGCCGCCGGCATCGTTGAACTTCTTCCAGTCGACGAGGGCGTCCATCTCGTCCACGATCTTGTAGTTCGGAAAGGCCACGCGCACGGCCTCGAGCTGCTGCCGGCGCGTCTCGTCGGTCACGCCACCGAGATCGGGCACCTGGGATGGATTGTCGCGATACTGATAGATCCTTTCCAAGGTATGGCTCTTGAGCAGCTTGTCCAGCACGTCGGGAGCGAACGTCTTGCCCAGCTCCTGCATCATGACCGGGTTCCTCACGTTGCCCCGGTAGAGGGCGAGAGTCCTCGACGGGTTCGTCAGCATCCATTTGCGGTCATTGACCGGCCAGCCGTTCTCCTTCAGCGTCTTCTCCATCATGCTCTGCTCGCCCGCGCTCAGGCACAGGTATTCGGCGAGCGCCCCCTGCTCCATGGAAGCACGCGCGATGATCTCCTCCGCCCGCTTGGCGAACGCATCGTCGCCGAGCTTGGGATCGAGCAGTTCGGCGGCATTCTGACCGAATGCAACTTGCACCGCCGCCGGCGACAATTGCGGTGCTGCAAGTTTGAGGAACATCGCCGACCGGCGCGACAGATCGATCGAGGCCTCGCTGATCGTGTCGCCGGCGCCGGGGAACGCTTTGCCGAGGTCGCCGACCTCAGCCTTCATCGCTGCCTTGAGCGCGATCGGATCGATCCGGTCGATCGCTTCCAGCATCTCCTTGGAGAACGGCTCGTGCGCGCCCGGCAGGGCCAGTGTGGCGTTGAACCGGTCGCCGATCTGGCTCGCGATCAGCCCGTTCGTCGAAGCATCCGCGGGATCGGGGAAACTTCGGCCATGATCGATCGGGGTCAGTGACGGCGTGCCGTTTGCACCCTTTGTAATCAGCAGATTGCCGGAATGACGATCGAGGTTGAGCGTCACGAGATCGAGCACCGCCGTTTTCTGGCACGCCACGGCCGGCACCTTGCAGCGCTCGGCCAGCGATTGACTGCGCAGATCGCCATCGGTCTTGGCGAATTCCTGGAGCGATCCGACCAGCGAATCGCCCGGCGGGACCTGATCGAGCGCGTCAGCCGGAAACCGATCCCTCGGCAGCGCCACGATGTGGGTTTCAGGCAACCCGAAGTCGATACCCGTGGAACCCTTCAGCAGATCGCTCATGCGCCCGGTGGCTGCTTCGCGCGCGGTCTCGCCGCCGCTAGGAACGCCCGGGGCATAGGTCGGGGTCTTCGGCTTGAAGATGAAACTCTTCGCCGGCTTTCCGTCTTCGGCCGCTCGATTGATCCAGAACGCAGGATTGACGTGGTCACCGCCGAGTACCTCGGCCGGCGCATTGCCCGTCGACATGAAATCGGCCTCTGCCTTGAGCGAGGCTGCCTGCATCGACTTCGGACTGTCCCACGGCGGATTGCCAAGCGCCTGGACCTGATCGCGCAGTTCGTATTTACGCAACTCCGCGATGGTGTTTTCGCAGAGCATCTTCTTGCGCAGGTTCTGCGGCTGCGACTGCGTGCCCTTCGGATGGGCGTCGTAATGATCGAGATAGCCTTGCGCCTTTTCCCGGAGTGTCGCCACGACCTTTGACGGGCGCGGAATCTGTGCTCCCTCATAGTCCTTCAACGCCTTGAGGTACGCCATGAACTCGGGGCCCGGCTTGAGACCGGCCGGCAGCGGCAGACTTGCCTCGACGGTAAGATTGGCCGCGCAATACGGATTGTCCAACGGATCGGCCGGCAAGGTCTGCTCCTCCATCGTCTTGCAGACGGCGAGCATGTCCATTTGCAGCGCGCCCTGAGTGTCGCGCTTGCTGGTTACCCCGAGGACCTGCAGGAAGGCTGCCGTCCAGGCGATCTTCTCGGGTGTCTCATCGGCGTCCAGGGGTATGTCCAACCGTACACCCGGCGTGCGGCGTGCCGGCTGGCGCGGATCGCGCAGCATGGTCTCGCTCATGGATAGTCTCCCTCAAGACGTTTCGTGACACAGGTGGTGGATGGGGCCGCTAGCGCAGGGCGCGCTCGATCCGATCAAGCGCGGCGCCGAGTGTCGCCTGGAATGGGACATTCGTGCCGAACGGCGTACTGGCAAGCAGCTCGATGGCGCGACTCTTGGACAGCATCGCACGATAGGCGGCGATCGCCTGGCGCAGTTGCTGCGTGGCCGTGGCGCGCCGCTCGGCCGAGGCCCCGGTATATTCGATCAGCGCCTTGTTCAGGCCGACATTCTCGGTGCGGCCGAGGCTGAACAGACCGAGATCGGCGATCTGGTGCATATCGGGGTTGTTGTGCGCGCGCAGTTTGCCGGCCAGCGCGTTCAGGCTGACATCCAGTGTCTCCTTCGCATCGCGCCAGATAGCGCGGGGATCGCCGTCGTCCGCAGGCGCATCTCCGCCTGCGGGAAGTCTCGAGGGCGCGGCGCAACGATTCAATTCCCGCGGCGGCATTGGTGAGATTGCCGGTCTTGATGTTGACCTGCGCCTCGCGCGCCTGCTTCGACAGCGCCTCTTTCCGTGCGGGATCGGCGACATCGGCGATGCGCCGAACCAGCTCGGTCAGCGCAGCGACGAGTGCCGTCGCATCCGGCCGTGGCGCGGCTTCCGATGGCGGTGGCGGCGGCGGCGGAATGTCGGATTGATCAGCCTCCGCATCGGGATTGCTTGAGGCTGGAGCAGCATCCAGCGCGCGGCGCAGTGATTCGATCCCGGCGGCGGCGTAGGTCAGGTTGCCCAGCTTGATGTTGACCTGTGCCTCGCGCGCCTGCTTCGACAGCGCCTCTTTCCGTGCGGGATCAGTGACCTCAGCGATGCGCCGAACCAGCGCGGTCAGCGCCGCGGCAAGTGCAGCCGCATCCGGCTGTGGTGTGGCCTGCGACGGCGCACCGGCGGTCGCGCCGTCCGCATTGGTCTGCCCGGCGCCCTCCTCCTCGGCCGCGGCTTCGACCGGCGAGCCATCCTCCAGCAGGATCTGCACCTTGCGGAAGCCGGTGCCCTTCAGCGTCTTCACCAGACGTCGCGCCATGCTGGTGACCGCCTTGTTCAGCATGAACTTCACCAGCGTCGGGTCGTCGTCGGTATCCACCACGGCAGTGCCGAAACGGGTGTTGAACGCGGTCGGGAACTCTTTCTGCAATTCGCCTTGCAGCGCCTTGGGCGAGCGGTTGCGGGCCAGCATCAGCAGGGCAAGGCTCTTGTCGTCGCCAACGCCGATCGCGCAGTTGACCGGCTCCTGTTTCGACTTGAGCAGGAACCGCTTCATCTCCGCGCGGTCCATCCCGGTCTGTGTCTCGGTCGCCATGCGAGTTGCCTCCTGCATTCGATGCGGGTGTTGTGGCACGCAGCATTCGGTGGCTGGTATGACTGGAGTCACCGGCCGTTTCGATCAGCCGGGGAACCCCAGCTTGTCGATGTCCTGATGAGACACGTTCTCCTCTTGATGCAGTTTCTTGTGGATCTCCCGCGACGAGAGGCCGGCAGCGATCATCTTCTTGATCTTCCCACCCACCAGGGCCCGAATGATCTCGAGCCGTTCGGCATCCGATCCGACGTTCGTCTCGATCTCCATCCTGGCGGCCTGCTCGGCCTGCTTTTTCGCGATGTCCTGGTCCTTGAACCACTGGGCGTCCATTTTCAGCTCGGCTGCCGTTTTGGTTGGTGGTGTGGACGCGCCACGACCGCCGGTGTCCGGCTTGCCGGGATTCGGTGAGTGGTGGATTAGCATTCGACCCGCCCTGTTTGCTGGTCCCGTCGTTGCGGGCCAGCTCCGTCAACAGTTCGTCCATTTCTTTCCGGAGCGCCGCCTTTTGCTCCTTCAGCCGAGCCAGAGAGGCCTCGTTCACCATGCCGGTGTAACTGTCGGGCTTCTCCGCGACAGCAATATCGCCATCCAGCTTCTCGAGTGCTGTTTCGAGGATGGCCTTCTGGGACGCCAGATCGCCATTGAGTTTCTTCAGCAGCTGGGAGGCTGCGGGATGCGATGGCTGCGCCTTGGCGGAGCCGTCCGGTGCATCCGGCGTCTCGGTGCTCGCGTCGGGGCCCTGCATCTCTTTCTTCGGGTCGATCTTTTGCTTCTCCGGGTCGACGGGCGGCGTCGGCTTCAGCGAGACTTTGGGCCCTGGCATTGTCTTGTCGGGCTGGATTTCGCGCATCAGCCGTTGCTTGGTGCGGATCTGCGCCTCGTTGCCGCCTGTCTGGAGGAACTGCTGTGCGGTCAGGGTCGCGGCGGTTTTCGTTCCGATCTCGAACCCGGCCCGTTCGGGGCCATGATCGAACCCGGTATCGATCGCGACGACGCCGTACTGCGCACTGAGTTGTCGCGATCTCGTCCTTGTCGTCCTTGATCTTTGCCACGGCCTCCGCGCCGAGGGCCGCCTTCAGGCGTTTTGCCGCACCTTCTGAGCCTGGCTCGATGTTGCGTTCGCGCATCGCCTGTTCGATCGCGCCTTCCGATGCCTTCCCTTCGGATGTCTTCCCTTCGGATGTCTTCCCTTCTGGCGCCCCTTCTGTCTTCGGTCGCTTTGTCAGCAACAGTCTGGCGTACTCTGCCTCGCCGAGCGGGGCCTGCAACTGCTTCAGTGCACTGGCGCGATTGACGTCATCCTTCAATTTCTCGCCGCGCCTTCTTCTCGATTTCCGTGGCAGAAGTGTCCTGGGTTGCAGCCCGATATTCCTGGAACATCGGTCTATACTCGTCATCGGTCAGCATGCCGGTCTTGCCGAGCAGGGTGACGGTCGCTTCCTTGTTGTAAGCGAGGTCAACATGGGCCTTGACCAGGGCATCGCGGATTTGCCGGGCCTGCTCCTCGCGATTGCCCACGTCCGCGTTCGGATCCTCGTCGCGGAGGTCCTCGATCTCCGACTCGATTTTCTCCAGGTGGGCAACCAGCTTCTTCAACTCGGGCGAGAGTGAGGCTTCGTCGCGCCCGGACGTGTTGACGGCATTGCTCAGCAGGGGGCTCTGCCCGTTGCTTGCCTCATTGGCGTTGTTGATGTGTTGCACCGTCTGGAAGGTGAATTCCGCTTCGGGCTTGTAGTGGCCGCTCTGGTCGGTGATGTTGGTGATCTGACCATCTATTGAACGTAACCATGCCGGCGCCCGCCACCTCCTTGCCACTCGAGCGGCGAGGAATGGTGGGTCACGAGAATCTTGTCGCCGACGGTCCGATTGTCACTCTTCCTTGAATACATGCATGTTGCCGGTTGTCGGATCGACGACGAAGCCCTTCTTTCCGTCAAGCGTGCCATTGGCATTGGCGGCTTGGCCCTCCGTGTCGAACTCGACCTTGCTCTGCTTCTTCTTCTCCTCACTGAAGTGCTCGGTCACCAACTGCTTGCCGTCGTGGGGCGCCATGTTTTTCCGCCAGCCTTCGCCTTTCTCCTCGCCGACATATTTGTCGCCGAGCTGCTTGCCGCGCAGGCCGGTCACCGGATTCGGTTTGGCTGTGCCGGTTGCCGGCGCATTGTTATTGGTGGTCAGGGTCTCGACGTAAGGCGGTTCGCCGGATGGGTCGTTCGTCCTTAGTATCTGATCGTATCCCGATGCCGGATCACCGGTCGGCGAGACGTAACCGATCGGAGTGTTCAGGACAGGCCCCGTTGCTTCCGGCTCGCTGTAGCCCAGCGCGCTTGGTTCCTCGGTCGACGCAATGTTGGGTGCCTCCATGTGAGGCGACACATAGCCGGATGAAATATTGGCGACCTGGGTCTCTGCCGCGGGACTTTTGTCGTAGCCATTGACCGCCGTCTCCACCACGGGGCTGGCGCTGTAGCCAAGCGACACCGGCGCCGGTTGTTCGCTGGAATGGCGATGTTGTAGCCCTTGGCCTGCAGGTTCGTCAGCGGGGGAGTGTCGTTCGGCATGTGAAGCGGGACATAGCCGGACGGAATGGGGCTCACGGGCTGCGCCAGGGGAGGCATCTCGCTGTAGCCGGAAGCTCGACGCCGGTTCGTTCGCTGGAATGGCGATGTTGTAGCCCTTGGCCTGCAGGTTCGTCAGCGGGGGAGCATCGTTTGGTACATGAAGCGGCACGTAGCCTGACATTGGGTTCGGCGTCGCTTGGTTTGCGTTGGTATCCACCACATGTGCGATGGCCGCACGGGCAAGCGCCCTTCTTGTTTGGGCTCAGGCATGGTTGAACTCCTCTGTCACGCAGATGGGTTGGCATTCCGGTGCTCGGTGGCTGCTCAGGCGAGTGAAGCGGCCAAGGCAGAGAGCTGCCCCGTCAGGTCGGCGCACACGGTCAGCGGCATGAAGCGATTGCTGTCCAACCGGGCGATCATCGGGTTCTCATTGACGAACGAGATGTAGTCCATGACCTGCTGGCGGCTTTCCTGCTTCAGACGCAGCTTTGTGTCCCTCTTGTCGGCGCTCATCGCTTCGTCGAGTTTCGTCTCCAGGCTGCCGTCCAGCCGCTGCAGAACGCGATCCAGCAGAGCGACCTTGAGATCCAACTCGCTGAAGTCGGGTTCGTCCCGCAGATCATCGCGCAGCGCCGCCTGAAACTGTCCGGATCTGGCCATGCACCTTCTGCCGCGTCTGGCCCCACGCCAGCCGCGACTTGCGGAAGGCGAGGTTGAGCGCCTCGATATCGGCGCCGCTTTCGGCCGCTGCATCGGCCGGCGGCTTGGCCAGCAGGCCCATTTCCATCAGCGCTTCCTTGGCCTGGTCAAACTCGGCCGCCGCCATTGCGGCGTTGAACAACTCCGGTCTGCAGGTCGATCCCCTCACGCCGTTGCGGCGCGATCTCCACCATCTTCTCCAGCGCGGGCATCAGCCTGGCGAAGGCCGCCTGGTATTGCGCAATACGCGGATCGGCGGCTGCTTGCGTGGCGTCCGATGCGACCGGTGCCGACGCATCCAGCGCGCTGCGCAAGCGTTTCCATCCCGGTGGCGGCGTAGGTCAGGTTGCCGGTCTTGATGTTGACCTGCGCCTCGCGGGCCTGCTTGGCCAACGCCTCCTTCTGGGCGGGATCAGTGACGCCGGCGATGCGGCGGACCAACTCCGGCCAGCGCTGCGGTCAGCGCCGCCAGGTCCGGCTGCGCCTGCGGCTGCAGGCTGCGGGGGCGGCGGGGTGGCGGAACGGGCTCGTCGGTCGCCGGATCGCCTGAGGGCCGCGATGCGCGTCCAGTGCGCGACGCAGCAACTCGATGCCGGCAGCGGCGTAAATCAGGTTGCCGGTCTTGATGTTGACGTTGGCCACGCGGGCCTGTTTGGCCAACGCCTCTCTTCTGCGCCGGATCGGCGACCTCGGCGATGCGCGGAACCAGTGTGGCGAGTGCCGCCGCCAGGCCGCCGGATCCGGCTGTGGCGCGGCCTGCGGCGACAGCGCCTGCAGTCGTGCTCCGCTGTCCGCCTCCTCGGCCGCGGCTTCGACCGGCGAGCCGTCCTCCAGCAGGATCTGCACCTTGCGGAAGCCGGTGCCCTTCAGCGTCTTCACCAGCCGGCGCGCCATGCTGCTGACCGGCTTGTTGAGCATGAACTTGACCAGCGTCGGATCGTCGTCGGTGTCCACCACCGCGGTGCCGAAGCGGGTGTTGAAGGCGGTGGGAAAGTCCTTCTGCAGATCGCCTTGCAGTGCCTTGGGCGAGCGGTTGCGGGCCAGCATCAGCAGCGCGAGGCTCTTGTCGTCGCCGACGCCGATCGCGCAGTTGACCGGCTCCTGTTTCGACTTGAGCAGAAACCGCTTCATCTCCGCGCGGTCCATCCCGGTCGGTGGTGTTTCGGTTGCCATGTCCGTGGCCTCCCTGCATTCGACGCAGGTTTCGTCGCATGCGGCACTCTGTAGGGGGTATGACTGGAGTCACCGGCGCCAGGCTGGCGCAGGCTTCAGCGACCTGACCGAGCAGCTTGACGCGCGGCCTGGCACTGCGGCGCCTAAGGTCGCCGTCAATATGGCAAGCGGCAGAGCGCGTCGCCGTGCGAGTTCAAGATAGCTTGCCGCCACAGGTTTCGGGTATCGGCTCAGACCTCAACCACAATGCCGAGGGCGCCGAGCAGATCGCCTCGAAGCGATGCGAAGCGTACGCTGCTCTTCCGCCGCGGATGAGGCAGATCCACGACCTGATCGAGAATGATACGACCTTGCTCCATGACCAACACCCGGTCCGCGAGGACAAGCGCCTCGTCCACGTCGTGCGTCACCATCAGGACCGTTGGGCGATGCCTCTCCACCAGCCGGAACAGCAGTTCGTGCATGCGAAGCCGCGTCAGCGCGTCGAGGGCGCCGAATGGTTCGTCGGCCAGCAGCAAGGCGGGCTGCCGGACCAACGATCGAGCGAGCGCAACGCGTTGCTGCTCGCCACCGGATAGAAGGCTGGGCCAGGCATCCTCGCGGCCCGCCAGCCCGACATCGGCCAAGGCTGCCCGGCCGCGTTGATCTGCGTCAGAAACGCGCAGGCCTAGGGTCACATTACGCAGAACACTTTCCCAGGGCAGCAGGCGCGAGTCCTGGAACAGAACGGAGCGACTGTCAGACACATCGACGGTCCCGCCGCCTTCAGCGTCGTCGTCGAGCCCGGCGATGGCGCGCAGCAACGTGCTCTTGCCGGATCCACTTCGACCGATCAGGGCCACGAATTGGCCCGGTGCGAGATCCAGTGCGGCGATGTCCAACACGCCTCGCCCAGAAAAACCTCTGGTGAGGCTGCGGAGATGCACCGTCACGAGCCCAGCACCTTGCGGTACGCCAGAGCTTTCCGCTCCAGCAGCCTGACCGCCGTGTCGGACACCAGCCCAAGGATGGCGTAGACCGCGAGGCCGACGACCATGACATCGGTCTGGCCATAGTCACGCGCTCGATTCATCAGATAGCCGATGCCGCTGGTGGTGTTGATCTGTTCCAGCACGACCAGCGATGTCCAACACGTGGTCACCGCCAGTCGCAACCCGGTGAAGAAGCCAGGCAAGGCGCCGGGAATGGCTATCCGGCGCAGGAAGCCGCCGGGCCCCAGGCCAACCGTTCGGGCCAACTCGACATAGCGCAGGTCGATGCCGCGCAATCCGGCGTGCGTGTTGATATAGATTGGAATGAACACGCTGGTGGCGATCAGGGCCACTTTCATGGCCTCACCGATCCCGAGCCACAGAATGCCAAGCGGGATCAGCGCCAAGGTCGGGATCGCGCGCTTGATCTGCACGAGGCCGTCAACCACCGCGTCGCCGCTGCGGGTCAAGCCGGCGATCAGCGCAAAGGCGAGGCCGAAAACGACCCCGATCCCAAGCCCCAGGTAGGCGCGCTGCGCGGAGGCCAGCAGGTGGTGGACGAGTATGCCACTCACCAGCATGTCGAACCCAGTCGTTGCGGCAGTTGAAGGTGCCGCGAGGATTTTTGGCGACAGCAGGCCGGTCATCGACGCGATCTGCCAGATGACGACCAATCCGAGAGGTCCGAGCAGAATGCCGCCAGGCGGAAGCCTGCGCAGCGCCAGGCGCCGGTTTCGGTCCCTGGCCGGCGCACTTGCTGAAGAAGCGGAAGCGGAGCCGGCCGTAAAGCCGGCGCGGAATGCGGATCGAGCCACTTGCTGGTTCATGGTGCTCTCGATCCGGAGGCCGGTTCGAGAGTGTTGGCAGCAATGACCTCGTCGAAGCGAAAATCGAACTCCGCCCGCGCGTCCAGGCGCTTCGGCAGGTCGCCCGCCTGGTAGATCAGATCGGCGGTCCCCTGTTGCGTCTCGACCAGGCCGCGCAACAAGGGAAAGCTGACCTCGCCGGCGGTCTCCTCGATTTTCCTGCCGTCGGCAGCTGAGAGGTTCTGCCGCTTGACGTAATAAGCATCGACCCAGGCGTCGCGGTTCGCCTTGGACCATCGGACGGCGGCGATCCAATGCGTGACAAAGTCGGCGATTGCCGCGGTCCTGGCCGCGTCCTCGAGAGCCGCGCCGCTCGCGTACAGATAGGACAGACCCCGGGGCAAACGGGCAATCTCCGATGCCGGGATGGCGCTGGCGCCACGATCCGCGTAATCGGCCAGGTAGCGTGAGAAGTGCGGCTCGTTCAACGGCCCTACATCGATCGCGCCCGCGCGGATGGCGTCAGGGAAGTCGGCAGACCGCAACGGCACAAATGTCACATCCTCCCGAGTCAGGCCGGCAAGTTTGAGGACGTTGAGCACGAAGGGCTGGCGGGCTGTGCCTTCGGCGTAGCCGACGCGCTTCCCGCGAATGTCCGCCAGCCGTGTCAGCTTGAGGCCGGGCCGCACAGCGAGGCCATACTCCGGTCCCGACAGTTGCCAGGCAGCGACGATCGGAATCCGCTCGCCAGCAGCCTGTGCCTGGATTGGTGGCGTGTTTCCTACGGTCGCGAGGTCGAGCGCGCCGGCGCGAAATGCTTCCAGAACCGCAGGGCCGCCGAGGAAATTTGCATAGGTGACTTTCGCCGCAAGCCTTGCCTGTTCCCCGGACGCGGCCATGACGGTCTGCAGCACCTCGTTCTGGTCACCGACGACCAGTGCCGTTCCGGACGGCACCCGCGGAGGCCACGGACCATCGGCTGCCTTCCCGTCAATATGCACCGAGAGACACAGGACAAGAGCAATCACGAAGCGCCTGATCACAGCATTTGCGTTGGTCCGATCGATCAAGGTTGATCCTCTCCTCTGTCGCGTAAGTCGCTTCGCCCACAGCAACCGAACGGAAAGGCCCAAGGCGAAGAGCCGCGGCCAGTTGAGGATGATTTTCTTCTCGAAGGCAATAACCGCCCACAATAAAGATTCATTTTCTCTTATGGCCTGAAAAGGGCTGCCAGCTTTTCCAGTTGGGTTCAGGACTGGGGAGACCGGCCTACGCCCCGGGAACGTTGGTTCCACGACCCGTATGACCCGAGTCACCGGCCCTCCCGAACCGCGCTGCTAAAGCCCCGGCATTCAGTCGGGAGTGACGTCATGCGCTACGAAGTCAGCTTTGGCAGCATCAGCCGCGCACCGCGCGCCGCGTCGGCGGGCGCAAAGTTTCGCCTGGCCCTGCTCGGCGATTTCTCCGGGACGCGCCAACGCGGGCAGGCTGGAGACCGGTGCCGCGCTCGCCGCACGCAAGCCGATCAAGGTCGATGTCGACAACTTCGACCAGGTCATCGAGCGGATGCAGCTTTCGCTCGCGCTGCCGCTGGCCGAGGACGACGGCGCGGTCACCGTGCCGATCCGGAGCCTCGACGATTTCCATCCCGATCAGCTCGCCGAGAATGTGGAACTGTTCGAGCAGTTGCTTGATCTGCGGCGCAGGCTCGGCAGCCGCACCGGCTTCGATCGCGCGGCGAAGGAGGTGCTGTCCTGGGGCGGCGGCGCGCCGTTGCCGCGGGCGCCACGCAAGGCACGCGGCGCGGCCGTCGCGTCCGATCGCCGGCTGTCGGATTTCGCGCGCCTGGTCGGCCGCCCGGCCGTGGCGGACGCCGAGGAAGCCTCGGTCGACGACCTGATCCGCCGCCTGGTCGGCCCGTACATCCAGCCGAAGCGCGACGCGCGCCAGGATCAGCTCATCGCGCGCGTCGACGAGGCGCTGTCGGCGGCGATGCGCCGGGTGCTGCATCATCCCGACTTCCAGGCGGCCGAGGCGATCTGGCGCGGCGTCGAGTTCCTGGTGCGCCGCATCGAGACCGGCGCGCGCATGGAGATCGTGCTCTACGACGTCTCGGCCGAGGAGTTCGCCGCCGACCTCGCCGCGACCGATGCGCTGGAGGAGACCGGGCTCTACGGCATGCTGGTGGAGCAGCCGGCGCTGGATGCGGCGCAGGGTCCGCTGTCGGCGATCATCGGCCTCTACGGCTTCGAGCTGGCGCCGCCGCACGCCGACCTGCTCGGCCGCGTCGCCCGCATCGCCGCGGCGGCCCGCGCGCCGTTCGTGGCGGGGATCGATCCTGATGCGCTCAAGACCCGGTTCCACGACCAGCATCCGCTGATCAAGGACGCCTGGTCGGCGCTGCATGCGCTGCCGGAGGCGGCGTATCTCGGGCTCGCCGCGCCGCGCTTCCTGCTGCGCCCGCCCTACGGCCGCAAGAGCGACCCGATCGACGCCTTCAGCTTCGAGGAGTTCACCCCGCAGGGCGGTCTCGGCGCCATGCTGTGGGGCCATCCGGCGCTGCTGTCCGGCCTGCTGCTGGCGGAGACCTGGCTTGCAGCAGGGCAAGGCGATGCGGCTGGGCACGGTGATGGGCGTCGGCGACATGCCCTATTTCGTCTACACCGGCGCCGGACGGCGATCAGGTCGCCCTGCCCTGCACCGAGCGGCTCTACACCGAGCGCGAGGCGGTCCAGGTGGCGGCGTACCGGGTGATGCCGCTGCTGTCTCTGCGCGGCCGGCCCGAGGTGCGGCTCGGCGGCTTCGCATCGCTCGCCGGCGGGCACGCTGGCCGGGTTCTGGGCGCCGGCGGAGATGGCTGCGCCGCTGAGCCCCAGGCTGCGGCTGCCGTGCCGGAGCCGGATCGGTCAGAACCGGAAGCGCCCGCGACCACCGCCGAGACGGCGGAGCCGGACAGCACGGCGGGGCCGAGCGATGACCTCGATGCGATGCTCGCCGGCCTGAGTGCGCCGCCGCCGGCTGTGCCGGATACCGCCGATGCCGTCGGGGGGCGAAGTCGATGAGCTCGACGCGCTGCTCGCCGGCCTCAATGCGCCGCCACCGGCGGCGGCGCCGGACGCTCCCGAGGCCGATCTCGACGCGTTGCTCGCGTCGCTGAAGTGACAAGCGGGGGAATCCGCGCCATGCAACCGCTATGGGCCGAGCAGGATGTCCACCCGCTGGCTCTCCTGCGCCATGCCGGGCACCTCGCTCACCGCGCGGCTGACGCGACCCGATCCGTTCGCGGGCCACGCCATGGCCGGCAGAGCTGGTCCTCGATCAGTTGCGCGCGCAGCCGCGACAGATCGGCGATCGCCTGCGGGCCGGCCGGGTCCAGGTATTCGGCGAGCGTGACGGTTGCCTCGGGCTGCTGGTTCGCCTGCTCCGCGGCAGCCGCGATGACAGCCAGCGCGGCCGGGTCGAGCAGTGCCGACCAGGGCCCGAACATGATCGCGTGGCCGGCCGCGGCCGCCGTCGTCCCCATGACGCGGTCAACGACATTCGGATGCACCAGCCACGGCATGCCGGCCGAGGGATCGCCACCATGCCGCGCCCACAGATCGCGGACCGCGGCGACGGTTTCGCACGGCACCAGCTCGACGCTGACGTCGGGCGACAGGGTGTTGGCGAGCAGGTCATCGAGATGCGGCTCGCCGCTGACCAGCCAGACGCGGCCTTCGAACTCGGCCAGCAGGATATCGGCCACGCAGTCCTCCACCACACAGAGCGACTGATTGCACAGGAGGGGAAGTAAGCATCATGCCGCTGATTCTCACACTGGAACAGGTCAAGGGCTCTGGCGACCCCCCGATCGCCGGCGGCCGCGAGATTCGCAGCCTGGATCAGGGCAGGCTCACCATCGGACGGGGGCCAGGGAATGACTGGGTGCTCGCGGATCCCCAGCATCATCTGTCCAGGACGCACTGCGTCATCGCCTTCCTCGAGGGCAGCTATGTGCTGACCGACCTCAGCACCAATGGCGTGTTCGTCAACGGCGCGGCCGACTCGCTCTCGCCGGATCGCCGTCTCGTGCTGGCGGACGGCGACGAGATCCGGCTCGGGAATTACCGGATCATGGTGGCGGAAACCCAGACGGTGAGGCCGCCGGTCGGCGCGGCGGACGATTCGCGCATCCCGCCGCCGGGGGCCGGCTTCGCCTACCCGTTCGCGGCCCAGGCGGCTGTGCGCGAGGACGACCCATTCGACCGCATCGACGAAGTGCGGCATGGCGGGCAGGCGGATCCGACGGATGACCTGTTCCGCGGCGCCGAGCCGCTCGACGTCTGGCAGGGGCCGTCGCAGCCGGACAATGCCGACGCCCCGCTGCACGCCTTGCCTCCACCGAAGTTCGTCGTTCCCGCGCACCTGGACGACTCCGGCATCGATGCGCTGTTGGGGGACACCCCGCCGGACGAAGCGGCGTGCCCGCCGCCTCCGACGCCGCCTGTGGCGCCGCTCGCCCGTCCGCCCGCCGATGCCGCCGCGCCGCTCGCGCAGTTCCTCGAAGGCGCCGGTGTGCGCATGGACCAGGACGCGGACCCGCAGGTCGTGCTGCGCACCGCGGGCGAAGTGTTCCGCGCCATGGTCGAAGGGCTGCGCGCGGTGCTGATGTCGCGCGCCGCCATCAAGCGCGAGTTCCGCGCAGACCAGACCTTGCTTCAGGCATCCGACAACAATCCGCTCAAGTTCGCCGTCACGGCAGAGGAGGCGATCGCGGCGCTGCTGCGACCCGGGCGGCCCGGCTACCTGCAACCGCTTGCCGCAACCTCGGAGGCCTTCGCCGATCTGAAGGCGCACGAACTCGCCGTCATGGCCGGCCTGCAGACCGCGCTGACCAACCTGCTTCGTCGCATCAATCCCAACACGCTGGAGGAGCAGCACCGCGCCGGGCCGGTCGGCAGCCTGCTCCCCCTCGCCCACAAGGCGCGCTGCTGGGAGCAGTACCCGAACCACCTACAAGGAGATCACCCGCGAGGCGGAGGACAGCTTCGCGCTCGCATTCGGCCGCGACTTCGCGCGCGCCTACGAGCAGCAGGCACGGCGGCTCTGATGCGCCGGTTCATCATCCTCGGCGTGCTGACCGCGATCGCCGCGTGCAGCGCGCCACCCCCACCGCCGACGGTCGTCCAGCTCACGCTGACCGCGACGCCGGACGTCAATCCCTCGCCGACCGGCCAAGGGGCGCCTCTCGTCGTGCGCATCTACCAGCTCGGCTCGGCCAGTGCGTTCACCGGCGCGGAGTTCTTCCCGCTGTTCAACCAGGACCAGGCGACTCTCGGCCCGGATCTGATCAAGCGGGACGAACTGACCCTGGTGCCCGGCCAGACGAAGGCCCTGACGCTGACGCCGACCGAGCAGGTGAAGGCGATCGGGGTGTTCGCCGCCTATCGCGATTTCCAGCACGCGACCTGGCGCGGCAACGCCGATGTGCCGCCGCACCAGACGACGAAGGTCACGGTACGCGCCGCCGCCGACGGCATAGCCGTCAAGGCGCAGCAGTAACCGCGAGGGCAGGAGGGGCACGAAGATGGGGTGGGAGAACAAGGTCGTCTGGTCGGAAGGGCTGTTCCTCCAGCCGCAGCATTTGCAGCAGCAGGAACGCTATTTCGACCGGCTGGTCCGCGGCAGCACCGCGGGCCTGCGCCCGTTCGGCTGGGGCCTGACGCAGCTCGACATCGACACCGACCTGCTGGCATTGGGCAAATTCGCGGTCCGCTCCATCGCCGGCATCCTGCCGGACGGCACGCCGTTCAGCGCGCCCTCCGACACCGACTGCCCGATCCCGCTCGACCTGCCCGAGGGCGTGCGGAACAGCCAGGTGTATCTGCTGCTGCCGACACGTCAGCCTGGGGGCGTGGAGACCGCACCGCCCGAGCGGATCGAGACCGTGGCGCGCTTCGCTACCGCCGAATACGAGGCGACGGACAGCAACGCCGGCTATCAGGGCACCACGACGGTACCGATCGGCCGGCTGCGTCTGCGCTTCGCGCTGGAGGGGGAGCCGCGTGGCGGTCATGCAGCCATCGGTCTCGCCCGGATCGTGGAGATGCGGGCCGACAAGAGCGTGGTGCTGGACGACGGTTTCATCCCGCCTCTGCTGGTCAGCCTTCCCTCCCCCGTTCTGTCCGGTTTCGCCACCCAGCTTCAGGGCCTGCTGCATCATCGCGCCGAGGCGCTGGCGGGGCGTGTTTCCGAGAGTGCGACGCGCGGCGCGGCCGAGATCGCCGACTATCTGCTGCTCCAGGTCTGCAACCGCTACGAACCGCTGATGACGCATCTGGCCGCCACGCTGGGCCAGATGCACCCCGAGGACTTCTATCGGTTCGCGGTCAGCCTCGCCGGCGAACTGGCGACGTTCACCGAGGCGCGCAAGCGCCCCGCGGCATTTCCGGTGTATCGCCACGACGACCTTCAGGCGACGTTCCGCCCGGTGATGGCGGCGCTGCGCCAGTCGCTTTCGGCGGTGCTGGAGCAGACGGCGGTGCCGATCCCGCTCCAGGAGCGCCGCTTCGGCATCCGCGTCGGCCCGATCGCCGACCGCAGCCTGCTCAGCAACGCGACCTGGGTGCTGGCGATCAAGGCGCAGATGCCGCCCGAGGCGCTGCGCCGCAGCTTCCCCAACCTGGTCAAGATCGGCCCGGTCGAGCAGATCCGCGAACTGATCAACGTGGCCCTGCCGGGGATCGCGGTGCGCGCGCTGCCGGTGGCGCCTCGCCAGCTGCCATATTACGCGAACACAACGTATTTCGAGCTGGATCGCAGCAGCCCCTACTGGAACGCGCTCACCCGCTCAGGGGGGGTAGCGATTCACGTCACAGGGGACGTCCCCGGCCTGGAAATAGAGTGCTGGGCGATCAGGGGATGACCAGGCCATGACCGACGACGACGATCCTTTTGCCGAACCGGGAGACGTCAACGCGACACTGATTCTGCCGCGGCCCGGTGGCGTCGCACCCGCCCCGCGTGCCGCTGCGGTCGCTGCACCACCACCCGTCCGGCCCAGGCGCGATCAGCCGGAGTTCGTGCCGACCGTCGGTGCCAACGCGCTGATCGCCGCCGCGGCGCCGCTGCTGGTGGCGGCAGCGCGCCTCGGCCGCGGCCGGGCGCCCGATCCCGAACAGTTCCGCCGCAGCATGGTCGAGGCCGTGCGCGAATTCGAGTCGCGCGCCGTGGCGACCGGCCTCGACACGCACAGCCTGCGCGCCGCGCGTTACGCGCTGTGCGCCACGATCGACGACCTCGTGCTCAGCACGCCGTGGGGCAGTGCCAGCTCGTGGGTGACGCGGAGCCTCACCAGCAGCTTCCACAACGAGGTCACCGGCGGCGAGCGCTTCTTCGGCATCCTGGAGCAGATGCAGAAGGATCCCGGCCGCCATGCCGAGGTGATCGAGCTGATGTATCTCTGCGTGTCGCTCGGCTTCGAGGGACGGTATCGCGTCCTGGGGCGTGGCGGCGCGGCGCTCACCGAGCTGCGCGACGGCGTCTATCGCGGCATCCGCCAGCGCCGCGGCGAGTTCGAGCGCGAGTTGTCGCCGCAGTGGCGCGGCATCGACACCGGCAGCCGGCCGTTGAGCCGGCGCGTGCCGCTATGGCTGATCGGTCTCGGCACGCTGGCCGCCGCCTGCGCCATCTATCTGGCCTTCAACCTGTCTCTGGCCGGCGCATCCGACATCGCCTTCGGGCGAGTTCACGGCCCTGCCGCCGCATGGCCCCGTCAAGGTCGCGCGGGCCGATCGCCGTCGCCGCACCGCCGCCCCCCAGCGGTCGCCAGCGCAAATCCGGCCAGGCCGTCGCTGCACCAGTTCCTCCAGCCGGAGATCGCGGCCGGCCTGGTCCAGGTGCTGGAGGATCCGCAATCCGTCACGGTGCGGCTGGTCAACCGCACCATGTTCGCCTCCGGCTCGGCCGAGCTGAACCCCGCCGCCTTGCCGCTGCTGACCCGGATCGGCCAGGCGGTGCGCGACGAGACGGGCGACGTGCTGGTGAACGGCTACACCGACAACCAGCCGATCCGCACGGCTCGGTTCCCGTCCAACTGGCAGTTGTCGCAGGCGCGCGCCGAGGCGGTCGCCAAGGTGCTCGCCGCGCAGCTTCCCGCCGATCGCCCGGTGCAGGCCGCGGGCAAGGGAGACGCCGACCCGCTGGCCCCCAACACCACGGCCGAAGGCCGCGAACGCAATCGCCGCACGGAAATCGTGCTGCTCAGGACATCGAGGCTGCCATGAAGACCTTCTATGCCCGCTCGTCCGCAGCCGCTGGCTGACGACGCTGCTCGGAGTGGTGCTGCTGGGCCTGGTGGTGTGGTTCTTCGGGCCGCTGCTCGCCGTCGGCGTCACCCGTCCGCTGGAGACCGAGCTTGCGCGCGGCGGGGTCATCCTGGCCTGCCTGCTGGCCTGGCTGGCGTGGAACCTCATGAACGTGTGGCATGCCCGCAAGCGGGACAAGGCGCTGGTGGACGGCGTCGCCGCCGAACAGACCGATCCGTCCGAGGCTGCCTCGGCCGAGGAGGTGGCGCTGCTGGGCGGACGGCTGCGCGAGGCGCTGCATGCGCTGAAGCGCGCCAAGCTGGGCGGCCGTTCGGGGCGCTATCTGTATCAGCTTCCCTGGTACCTGTTCATCGGCCCGCCCGGCGCGGGCAAGACCACGGCGCTGACCAATTGCGGCCTGCGCTTTCCGCTCGCCGACACGTTCGGCCCGGGCGCGATGCGCGGCGTGGGTGGCACCCGCAACTGCGACTGGTGGTTCACCGACCAGGCGGTGCTGATCGACACGGCCGGCCGCTACACCACGCAGGACAGCGACGCCCGCGTGGACGGCGCCGGCTGGCTGGGCTTCCTGCGCCTGCTGAAGCAGCACCGCCGCCGCCAGCCGCTCAACGGCGTCGTCGTGGCGATCGGCCTGTCCGATCTCGCCGCGCTCGGTGAGGACGAAAGGCTCGCGCATGCCCGCGCCATTCGCCGGCGCGTGCGCGAACTGCACGACCAGCTTGGCGTGCGCGTGCCGATCTATGCCGTGTTCACCAAGACCGACCTGATCGCCGGCTTCGTCGAGTTCTTCGACAATCTCGGCAAGGAGGAGCGCGAGCAGGTCTGGGGCATGACCTTCCCGCTGGACGAGGCGCACCGACGAAGCGGGTGCGGTCGCGCAGTTCGGCCCGGAGTTCGACCGGCTGCTCATGCGCCTCAACGACCGCATGCTGGAGCGCGTACACCAGGAGCCGGACGTCGAGCGACGCCGCCTGATCTACGGGTTTCCGCAGCAGATGGCATCGCTGCGCGACGTCGCGCGGGAGTTCCTGGACGAGATCTTCCGCCCGAGCCGGCTGGAGGCGCGCCCGCTGCTGCGCGGCGTCTACTTCACCAGCGGCACGCAGGACGGCACGCCGATCGACCGCCTGCTGGGCGCCATGGCCGGCCGGTTCGGCCTGTCGCGCCAGGCGGTGACGGCGTTCAGCGACACCGGGCGCAGCTACTTCCTTACCCGCCTGGTGCGCGAGGTGATGTTCGGCGAGGCGGCGCTGGTCGGGCTCGACCGCAAGGTGGAGCGGCGGCACCGCTGGACCTATATCGGCGCCTACGCCGGCGCGGCCGCCGTGCTGCTGAGCCTGACCGGGCTGTGGACCGCGAGCTTCTTCGGCAATCGCCTGATGATCGCAGAGGCGCATGAGACCGCGCAGCACTACCAGGGACAGTATGCGGATCTGGTCAAACGCGGCCCGCAGGACACCGACCTGACCGCGATCCTGCCGGCGCTGGAGACTTTGCGGACGGCGCGCGGCGGCTATGCCGACCGGGTCGAGGCAACGCCTGTCGCCCTGACCTTCGGCCTCTACCAGGGCGCGAAGCTGGGTGCCGCGTCGACCGATGCCTATGACCGCGCGCTGAACGGCCTGCTGCTGCCGCGCCTGCTGTCGCGCCTGGAAGGGCAGATGCGCACGCACCTCCAGCAGCCGGATTTCCTCTACGAGGCGCTCAAGGTCTACCTGATCCTCGGCCGCCAGGGCCCGCTCGACGCCGCTCTGGTCGAGCAGTGGATGGCCGCCGATTTCGCCGCGAGCTTCCCTGGCGACGACGGAGCCGCGACGCGTGAGGCGCTGGCGCAGCACGTGCACGCGATGCTGGCAATATCCGCTGGCGCAGGTGGCGCTGGACGGGCCGCTGGTCGCGCAGGTGCGCGGCATCCTGACGCGCCAGCCGCTCGCCGAGTACACCTACAACCGCCTGGTGCGCAGCTCCGTCGTGCAGTCGCTGCCGGAGTGGACGGTGTCCGACAATGCCGGCCCGGCCGGGGCGCGGGTCTTCGAGCTGCGCGACGGCAAGCCGCTCAACACCGGCGTGCCCGGCATCTTCACCTGGAACGGCTACCACACCGTGCTGCTGCCGCTGCTGCCGCAGGTGACCAAGGACGCCAGCGAGGACGGCTGGGTGCTGGGACGCGCCGCCGGTCAAGCTCAGCGAGAGCATCAGCCGGCTCAACCAGCTTCGCCGCGACATCCTGGGCCTCTACTTCGACGACTACGCGCGGCGCTGGGATGCGCTGCTGGCCAACGTCGCGCTGAAGTCGTTCGGCGACATCTCCCAGGGCCTGGACGAGCTGTATTTGCTGTCGGCGCCGGAATCGCCGCTGCGCGACCTGCTTCAGGCGGTCGATACCCAGACCCAGCTCAGCCGGCCGGCGGCGACCGAGAAGGCGACCAGCGAGGTGGAGGCCAAGGCCGCCAAGGTCGGCAAGAGCGTGGGCGGGTTCGCCGGCTACCTCGCGCGCTCCGGCCTGACCTTCGAGCAGAACGAGGCGGTGTCGATCATCGCCCAGTCGTTCGGCACCACGCCGGGCGGCAAGCCGGTCGATCCGGCGCAGCGCGTGGACCAGCACTTCCAGGCGCTGCACGACTTCGTCACCGGCGGCGAAGGCAAGCCGGCGCAGCTCGAGGCGGCGATCGGCAAGATCGCGCAGGTCTATCAGGGCCTGAGCCAGGCGGCGAACGCGCCCAACCAGGGAGCCGCGCTGCTCGGGATGGTGGCCGGCCAGAGCAATGGCGGTGGCGCCGCCGGCGCCGCGGCGCAGCTTCAGGAGCTGTCGCAGAGCCTGCCGAAGCCGGTCGCCGCCATGCTGCAGACCGTGTCGCAGAGCAGCGCCGCGGTGACCGCGAACGGCGCCAGCACGGAGCTGTCCGACGCGTGGCGGTCGAAGGTCCTGCCGCTGTGCCGCGCCGCGTTCGATCGCTACCCCTTCGTCGCCAACAGCAAGCAGGACGTGCCGCTGGACGACTTCACCCGGCTGCTCGGCCCGAACGGCCTGACCGATCAGTTCTTCGACCAGTACCTGAAGCCGTTCGTGGATACCTCGCAGACGCCATGGCAATGGCAGTCCGCCGACCACACGCGCCTCAACCTGTCGCCGGCGACGCTGGTGACCTTCCAGCGCGCCGCCGATATCCGCGATGCGCTGTTCGCCGCCGGCGGGACGCAGATCAGCACGAAGTTCCAGCTCGTGCCCGAGGCGCTCGATCCCGGCCTCGCCTCGGTCAGCCTCGAGGTCGGCGGCCGCAGGGTCACCTATGCGCACGGCCCGACCGAGGCCACCAGCCTGCAATGGCCGGCGGCCGACGGGAACACGCTGGTGCGCCTGACCATGACGCCCGCGGACGGCAAGCCGGCGACGATCGTCGAGAACAACGGCCCCTGGTCGCTGCTGCACGTGCTGGACGGCGCGCATGTGACGCCGAGCGATCAGCCGGACAGGTTCCGCGTGACGTTCACCTCGCCCGCCGGCACGGCCAGCTTCGCGCTGAATGCCAGCAGCGTGCGCAACCCGTTCACGCTGGCGGCGCTGCATTCGTTCCGCTGCCCCTCCAACCTGTAAGGCGAGCCGTGCGATGTCGGACAGCGATGCCAAGCCGCAATGTCGATGTGGCGATCAAGCCGGACCCCGACTTCGCGCTCAGCTTTACCGCCCTGCGCGCGAGCGAGGAGCTGGGCCGGCCTTTCCTGTTCGAACTGGATGTCGCCAGCGACACGGTGAAGGCCGATCTCACCTCCATGCTCGGCAGCTCGGCCACGGTCACCATCTCCGTGGACGACAAGACCAAGCGCTACTTCAACGGCATCGTCGCCCGCGCCTCGTACGAGGGGCTTGCCGCCGGCGCGCATCGTTACCGGTTGGAGCTGCGGCCGTGGATCTGGCTGCTGTCGCGCATCCGCACCAGCCGCATCTTCCAGAACCAGTCGGTGTGGAACGTCATCACCACCGTGTTCCGCGACGCCGGCTTCACCGAGTTCAAGGACCAGCGGCAGAACGGCACCGGCGACATCGTGCTGGACTACTGCGTGCAGTATGAGGAGACCTCGCTCGACTTCGTCACCCGGCTGATGGAGACGTACGGGCTCTATTACTTCTTCACGCACAGCGACGGCGCGCACACGCTGGTGATGGCGGATGATCCGAATTCCCACGCCGCCCTGGAGAACTCGCTGCCGTTCCACAGCGATGAAACCGAATATCGGCGCATCGACGATCACATCTGGCAATGGTCCTCGGCGCTGCATCTCCAGTCCGGCGGCGTGGCGCTGAACGACTACAACTTCACCACACCGTCGGCCGACCTCACGGCGAAGTCGCTCGGTGCGGGCGGCCATCAACTACGAACTCGTACGAGATGTTCGAATATCCCGGGCCGCATGGCACGACGGGAGACGGCCAGAAGCTTGCCGCGGTGCGCATGCAGGACATCGCCGCGCGCCGGCGGGTGCTGAGCGGGACCAGCAATTGCCGCGGACTGCACGCCGGCGGCAAGTTCACCCTGTCCGATTTCTCCGACGAGACGCAGAACCGCGAATACCTGGTGACCCAGGCGACCTGTTCGGTGGAGCTCGCCGAAGGCTTGTCGGATGACCGCGGCGAGGTGACCGACACGTTCCGCTGTGTCTTTGCCGCGATGAAGGGCGACATTCCGTTTCGCCTGGACCGGCGCACGCCACGGCCGGTGATGCGGGGGCCGCAGACCGCGAAGGTCACCGGCAAGCAGGGCGAGGAGATCACCACCGATCAGTACGGCCGGATCAAGGTCAAGTTCTTCTGGGACCGCAGTACGGCGCAGGACGACAACAGCTCCTGCTGGATTCGCGTGGCGCAGATCTGGGCCGGCGCGAACTGGGGCGGCATGTTCATCCCGCGCGTCGGACAGGAGGTGGTGGTCGATTTCCTCGACGGCGACCCCGACCGGCCGATCATCACCGGCTGTGTCTACAACGCCAATCAGGGCGTGCCGTATCCGCTGCCCGACAACAAGACGCGCTCGGGGATCAAGACCCATTCGAGCACCGGCAGCGGCAACAACGAACTGCGCTTCGAGGACAAGGCAGGATCGGAGGAGATCTTCCTGCAGGCGCAGAAGGACTACAACAAGGTGGTGCTGAACAACGAGACGGTGAAGATCACCCAGGACACCACGACGACGGTGGAAAAGGGCAACCGCTCCGTCACCGTCTCGCAGGGCAACGATGGTCTGACGGTCTCGACCGGCGATCACACGATCACGGTCTCCGCCGGCAACAGCACGATCAAGGCAGGACAGTCGATCCTGTTGCAGGTCGGCGGCAACTCCGTGCGGATCGATACCGACGGCATCACGCTGGTCGGCTCCAAGGTCTCCATCATGGCGCAGGAGTCGATGTCCGCGGATGGCGGCCTGTCGATGACGCTCCAGGCCGCGCAGATCGCGATCAACTGAGCAGGCGCAATGATGGACACCGAATTCACCGCCCTGCTCGAACGCGATGTCGGTTCGCTGAGCGAGACCGCATGCCGCGTGCTGGCCGAACACGTTCCGCCGCGCGGCGACGTGCCATGCCGCGCGATCGAGGCGGCGATCGCGGCGATCGATCGCCGGCTGAGCGAGCAGTTGAACCTGATCTTGCATCATGCGGACTTCCAGCAGATGGAAGCCACATGGCGCGGTCTGAGCTTCCTGGTCGGCGGCATCGAGAACAGCTTCATGCACAAGATCAAGGTGCTGGACATCTCGAAGCAGGAGCTTGGCCGCACGCTGCGCAAGTTCCGCGGCACCGCGTGGGACCAGAGCCCGATCTTCAAGAAGGTCTACGAGGAAGAATACGGCCAGTTCGGCGGCGAGCCGTTCGGCGTGCTGATCGGCGACTACGCGTTCGATCACGGCCCGCAGGACGTGCAGTTGCTGGGCGACATGGCACAGATCGCCGCCGCGGCCCATGCACCGTTCATCGCCGCGGCTGCACCGTCGGTGATGCAGATGGAGAGCTGGAGCGAGCTCGCCAATCCGCGCGATCTGACGAAGATCTTCCAGACGCCGGAATACGCCGCCTGGCGCAGCCTGCGCGAGAGCGAGGACGCGCGCTATCTCGGCCTGTGCATGCCGCGCTTCCTGGCCCGCCTGCCGTACGGCGCGCGGACCGATCCGGTGGAGGCGTTCGACTTCGAAGAGCAGACGGATGGTCCCGACGGCAGCAGGCACCTGTGGGCCAACGCGGCCTATGCCATGGCGGCGAACATCGCCCGCGCCTTCGAACAATACGGCTGGTGCGTGCGCATCCGCGGCATCGACACCGGCGGGATCGTCGAGGGGCTGCCGGTGCCGAGTTTCCCCACCGCCGATGGCGCGGTGGATATGAAATGCGCGACCGAGATCGCGCTCAGCGAACGGCGCGAGGCCGAGCTGGCACAGGCCGGACTGATCCCGCTGGTCCACCGCAAGCATGCCGGCACGGCGGCATTCATCAGCGCGCAGTCGCTGCAGAAGCCGCGGCAATACGACGACCCGGCGGCGACGGCGAGCGCCAATCTTTCGGCGCGGCTGCCCTACCTGTTCGCGTGCTGCCGCTTCGCGCACTACCTGAAATGCATGGTGCGCGACAAGGTCGGCTCCTCGCTCGACAAGGCGCAACTGTCCAAGTGGCTCCAGGAGTGGCTGCTCGGTTATGTCGATGGCGCGCCGGACCGATCGAGCGAGGAATGGAAGGCCGCGCACCCGCTGGTGGATGCGCGCGTGACGCTGCTGGAGAAGCCGGACTCGCCAGGTCATTACGAGGCGCGGTTCTTCCTGCGCCCGCACTATCAGCTCGAGGGCCTGACGGCGGTGCTGCGCATCGTCTCGCGCCTGCCCACCGCATGACCGATATGAGGAGGATGCCGTGTCGATCGATCTGCTGATGAAGTTCGTCAAGGGCAGCGACGCCATTGACGCGGAGTGCCAGACAACCGTCGATTCGAAGGACGGTTTTCTGCATGACTTCAAGACCGGGAAGTTTTTCGAGATCGACGAGTTCAATTTCGGCGTCGGCCTGGAAGATGACGATTCAGCCGGCGAAAAGCGCAACCCCGCCGGCGCGTCGCATTCGCCCGGCGTGTCGCAATCGCATCGCACGCGCTTCAGCAACTGGTTGCGTGGCGAGACGAAGACCTATCCGGTCGATCTCGAGCCGTTCACCTTCTCGAGGCAGATGGATCAGGCGTCGCCGCTGCTGTTCGAGATGTGCTGCAATTCCAAATCCTTCGCCTCTGCGACACTGATCAAGCGCAAGGCTGCCGGCACCGACGCCAGCGGCCGCGCTTTCCTGCGCATCGACTTCAAGGATGTGCTGGTGATCGGCGTCGATTGGGACAGCGGCGATGTCGTGAAGGAGAAGTGCAAGTTCATCTGCCGCGGCGTGAAGGTGCAGTACAAGCCGCAGATCCACCGACGGCACGCTGGGCGCGGCGGTGCCGGGCAACTGGGAACGCATGATGCCGCACAAGGGGGGATGACGATGCTTTCCAGGGTCACGGTATCGCTCTGAGCCAGAGTCAACGGGTCGTCCGGCCTTGCGGAATACGAGTCAATTCGAGCGAAGAGCGCCCCCGGACGCGCCGGCGCCCGGGGGAGAGGTACGTGTTGGTTCGAAAAGAAGCCGCGCGGATGTTGCGAGGCGAGTTGTTATCGAGAGATGGCGAGGCTTGCGTTGCTTGCGCCGCCGTCAGCCTTGCATCCGCATTCGGATCAATGAGATGCCGGGACCGCCGAGACAGGCTGCCATTCCCAGAGCCCCGGTGTGCCCTTCGAGGCCAGTTGATACCACTGGCCGGAATTCTGGTCCTGTCCGTACACGTTGCCGTTGCTCAGTTCCAGGACTCCGGTGTTGCTGCTTTCTCCGTTCGGCGTTATCGGCTGGCCGTTTATCTCGGCTGTGTCGTTGTCGGCGGCGTTGATCGTGAAGAGATTGCCGGAGGGGTCAGTGAACGATCCGGCGCCCGGCTGAATGGTGAGGACCCCGCTGGCGGCCTGCGAGCTGTTCGTGCTGCCGCCGCCAACAAAGGCCATGGCGGTCTGGTCGTTGCCGAGCGCTGCCGTCGTCGAGTTGCCAGAAGACAGCACGAAGTTTGCGTTGGAACTCGTCTGGTCCGGCGGCGCCGAGACAGGCTGCCATTCCCAGAGTCCCGGTGTCCCCTTCGAGGCCATCAGGTACCACTGACCGGTGTTCTGGTCCTGTCCGTACACGCTGCCGTTGCTCTGCTCCAGTACTCCGGTATTGGTGCTTCCTCCATCCGGCGTTATTGGCTGACCGTTTATCTCGGCTGTGTCGCTGTCGTTGGCGTTGATCGTAAAGACGTTGCCGGAAGCGTCCGTGAACGATCCGGCACCCGGCTGAATGGTGATCACGTCAGACATCGTTGGTTCAATCTCCTCACACGAAGCAACAGGCCGATGACGTGACCGCCATCGGCCTGTTGCTGATTTCCCTGCCCACCATGGGCGAGGCTCAAAAAGGAAACGCCGGCCAGGATGATCCGACCGGCGCTGCCAGCGGAGAACCAGGCACGGTTGCCTGGGCTACCGCTGCCGATAGTCGTTGCATCGGCCGGAGGGGTCAAGTTTGCGCCCGAAAGTCACGGTCGCGTATCGGCATGTCGCCATGCGGCGTGTGCATCCGCAGCCCCTTACGCCGCCGCGGCCGTCGCCAGCGAACGCATGACGTGCCCCGCATCGCAGCCCAGCACGCACGGCGCGGACAGCACCGCCTGAAGCCCCAGCGCGGCACTCAGCGAGGCGGCAAAGGCGCAGGTCGGCAAGCCGATCCCGATCACCGGCAGCGACAGCGGCACCTGCCAGTTCAGCGAGGCGAACGCGCTCATCTGCAACGCCGCCTGCACCGATGCACTGGTGGCAAAACTCGTCGGCACGAACGGCAGGTTCGGCAGCAGCGCGAGCAGTGCCGCGAGCAGACTGCCGCCGCCGCCGCTCAGGTTCAGGCCGAACCGCGCGGACAGCGTCGACAGCAGCGCGCTCAGCTTGAGCGAAACGCGCAGTTGGATCGCCGGAAAGCCAAGCTGCAGCGGACTGACGCCGAGGCTCGCCTGCAAACTGGCGACGGCGTTCAGCGCGGCGGTCAGGCTCGCCATCAATTGCGGCGCCACAAGACCCGGCAGCGAGAGCCGCGCCAGTATCCGCAGGGCGGCCGAGAACTGCGCCGTCTCGGTCAGGCTCACGTTCAGGTTCGCCGCCGCGGCGATCAGCGGCAGCAGCGCGCGCAGCAGGGCGAGAAAGCCCGCCCATTGCGGCATCGGGATGCCGCCCGGCAGATTAAGCGACAGCATCAGGCTGGGCGAAGGCAGCAGCAGGCCCAGTTGCAGCGCGAGATTGATCTGATCGATCGCCGCGTTCAGCCCGGCCAGCCGCAGCCAGGCCAGCGGGTTGAAGTTGAGGTGCACCAGCGCCGAGAGCCGCGCATTCATCGTGGCCACGATGCGGACGAACGCCAGCGCCTGTCCCGGGATCAGCAGGTCGAGGCCGAACTGCGCCAGAACCTGCGCGCGAAGCTGCGCCAGCGCCGAGATCGTCGCCACGGCGCGGAGGTTCAGTTGCAGGCTGGGCAGCGGCAGGCCGAGCCAGTTGGGCAGCGGCTCCCAGGGCAGCGCCGGCAGTCCGCGCAGATTGAGCCACGCCGACAGCGACAGCGGGATGTCCGCGCCAGGCAGCGCGACGCTCGCCGAAAGGTTCAGCGACGGCAGCAGCCCGGCGGGCGGAAAGCTACGGCAGAAGCAGCCCATGTGAGATCCCCTTCGGCGAGTGAGTACGCGCATAGCCGGCGCGGCGCGGTTCCTGTATCGGCAGCACCGGCGATTTGTTCGGGAAAGGACGCAGACCATGGGCCCACCTGCCGCGCGCATCGGCGATCTGGTTTTGCAGGACGGACCGCACTGCCACGCGCCCATGCATCCGGCAGCACCGGTGCCCACCCCCACGCCGCATCCGCCGATGCCGCTGCCGATCATCAGCGGCTCGCCCGACGTCACGATCGGCGGCATGCCGGCGGCGCGCCTCTCCGACAACACGGACCCCTGCGACATCCCGGCCTGCATCCCCGGCGGCCCCGGCATCATCGGCAAGGGCTCGGCCACGGTGACGATCAACAAGCTGGCCGCGGCGCGCGTCGGTGACATGACCCAGCATCCGGCATGCATCGGCCCCATCCCGGGCCTCAGCGGAACCATCACCGGCCCTGGCTGCCCCGACCGTGACCATCGGCGGCTGAGGCGCCGGCGTGCGCCGCCGCCATTTCGCGGCCTTCGCGCCGCACTGCCCGCGCTGCGCCCGCGACGGCGCGGGCCGCCACGCAACTGACGCTCGACGCCGTCCTGGAGGAGCGGGAAGACGATGTGCTGAGCGGGATCCTGCACTGCCCCAACCCGGCCTGCCGCCACGAATACCCGATCATCGACGGCATACCTGTCATCGTCCCCGCCCTCGGTGCGCTGCTGGCGGAGCGCGGCATCGAACTGCTGCTGCGCGAGGACCTCGATCCGATGCTGGAGAGCCTGATCGGCGACGCGATCGGTCCCGGCACCTGGCTCGATACGCTGCGCCAGACCGTCTCGACCTATGCCTGGGACGGCTGGGCCGATCTGGACCCGGAGGAGCCCGATCCCGCCGACGGCGTGCAGCCCGGCGCCGTACGGCGCTGCCTGGCCCGCCTGCTCGACATGGCGGGGCAGCCGGGCGCAGGGCGCGTGCTCGATATCGGCTGCGGTGCCGGCCGCACTGCCTTCGACCTCGCCGAACGCGGCGGGGACACCCTGGTGCTGGGCGTCGATATCCATCTCGCCCTGCTGCGCCTGGCCCGCCGCGCCGCCGCCGGCGCGCTGTCCTACCCGCGGCGGCGCATCGGCATCGTGTATGACCGGCGGCGCTTCCCGGTCGCTCTGCCGGGCGCCGAGAGGGTGGATTTCTGGGCCTGCGACGCGCTCGCCCTGCCCTTCGCGCCCGGCGCGGCCGACCTTGCCGTGGCGCTCAACCTGCTGGACTGCGTGAGCGAGCCGCGCCGGCTGCTGGCGGGTCTCGCCGAGGTGGTGCGGCCAGACGGCCGGGTGCTGCTCGCGACGCCATATGACTGGTCGATCCGCGCGACCCAGGTGGAGACCTGGATCGGCGGGCACTCCCAGCGCGCCGCGCATGCCGGTGCGGCCGAGCCGTTCCTGCGGGCGTTGCTGACCGAGGGCGCGCATCCCCAGTCGGTTGCCGGCCTGCGCGTGCTGGCCGAACAGGCCGCCTGGCCCTGGCAGACCCGGCTGCACGACCGCAGCGCCGTGCTGTATCGCGCTCATCTGCTGGCGCTCGCCCGCACCGCCGCATAGGCCCTAGAAGGCTCCGAGCGAGGGCGCCGTCGGCTCCCAGCACGCTCAGCGCCGCACCGGCCACCCCCAGAACGCCCGGCGAACCGGAACAGCAGCCGCGACATGGTCACCACCGAGGCGGTCGCGAGCACGATGCCGAGTTCCAGCGCCGCGCCGGCGTTGTCGAAGCTGTGGGTGCGCTCGAGCGCGTGCTTGCCGCGCGGCCTCGAACGCCTGAGCGCGCGCCGCGATCGCCGTCTTGCCATCCTTGCCGTCCGCCTCGTAGTGGATCAGGTCAGCCTGGAACTGGCGCAGGACGCCGCGGCGCTCGGCGACCAGTTCGGCCTGGACCGGCTGGTCCAGCGTGGCACCGAGGCGCGCGAGGTCCTGTGCCAGGGCGGCGCGGACCGACTTGGCCTGATACTGGTTCCAGGCATCGGCGGCGAGGATCGAGTTCTCCTGCACCGCGATCTCCGCCTTCTTCGCCTGCTGCTCGGAGAGCGCCAGCACGGCCGCCAGCATGGCGATGAGCAGCGGCCGCGTGCTTGCCGCCATGGGCCGCGGCGTGCGCGGCATGTTCGGCATTCTCGTGATGGACGATGGTCTCGTTCATGGCGGCCTCGGCGCTCTCGTCGTCTGCGGCCGCAATACTGCCCGCGGTTCCGGCCGGGACGAGTGACCCGAAGCACAGGCGCAAGCGCGATGGCGGGAGGCGCCCTTGAGCGCGCATCCCGCGCGGAGGTGGCGCTACTCGATGTCGTGCTCGAGCAGCAGGGCGCGCAATGCGCCGATGTTGCACAGCGTGATGGTGCCCTCGGTCAGACCGATCCAACCGGCATCGCGCCACGTGCCGAGATGGCGGTTTATGCTTTCGCGGATCAGGCCGGTCATCGCACCCAGTTCGCGCTGCGACAGCGGCAGCCCGATCTGCGGTCCTTGCGGGGTCGGACGCGAGTGCAGCGCGGCGAGCTCGATCAGCGCCTTGGCGAGCCGGACCGGCGCCGGCAGCTCCAGATTCTCGGTGACCTGCGCCGTCGTCTTGCGCAGACGCTGGCTGAGCAGGCGAATGATGGCCAGCATCGCCTGCGGCGCGCCGAGCAGCTCGCGGGTGAACGAGCGGCCGTCGATCGCCAGCAGGGTGCAGGCGGATAGCGCGGTCGCGGTGGCGGCGCGCGGCCACTCGTTCAGCACCGCTATCTCGCCGATGACGTTGCCAGGCTCGGCCAGGTCGAGCACCACCTCGCGCCCGCTCAGCATCGTCACGGACAGTTTCACGTATCCCTCGACGACCACCAGGACGGTGCGGCCGGGATCGCCCTGGCCGAAGATCTCGTCACGCTCGGGATAGCTGAGCAGACCGGCGCGGCGGATCAGCGTGCGCAGGGATTCGTTGGGAATGAGGCGCATGATCTCGTGCGCCTCGAGCAAGCGCAGAAGCTCCGCCTCCTGTGGGGTGCCCGGCATGGCGGCACGAATAGCGGCGATTCCGAATTTCGGACAGTGATGCGCGCAGTTTCCAATATCGTCCGGGCGACGCAGGATGCGAGCGGCTTTAACAGCGTGCGCATCGGCGCGGTCGGAGTATGATTTGATCACCATCGGTGCGAACCGGCTATGGGTGCGCAAACTGCGGCTCATCACCGGACTGACGCTGTTCACCTATGTCACGACCCACCTGCTGAACCACTCCCTGGGCAACATCTCCATCCCGGCGATGGAAGCCGGCATGGTCGTGCAGAAATGGATCTGGCAGGGTGTCGTGGGCACGGCCGGCGCTGTACTTCGCGCTGTCGATCCATTACCTGCTGGGGCTGTGGGCGCTCTATGAGCGGCGGCACTTCGGATGGACCCGTGCCGAGGTGGTGCAGGTCGCGCTGGGACTGACCATTCCCGCTGCTGCTGATGAACCATCTGTTCGTCACGCGGATTTCGCTGGCGGCCTACGGGACCGAGAAGGGCTATGCCCAGGAGCTGTATTCCTTCTGGGTCGCGGCGCCGCAGCTTGGTGTGCTGCAGGTATCGGTGCTGATCGTCGCCTGGATTCACGGCTGCATCGGCCTGTATCAATGGCTGCGGCTGAAGCCGATGTTCGGCCGCTGGATGCCTTATCTGTTCTGCGGCGCGGTCCTGCTGCCGGTGCTCGCGCTGATGGGCTTCTGCCAGGGCGGACGGACCATGCTCAGCCTGGCCCACGACCCTGCCTGGCGAGCGGCCAATCTCAACCCATGGCAGGTCGGCACGCCGCCGCAGAACGCTCAGCTCGTGCTTTGGCGCAACTGGAGCCTCCTGGCCGCCGTCGCCCTGCCGGCGTTGGTTCTTCTGGCCAGAATGGTCCGCGCGTGGCGCGAACGACACGGTGCCGCGGTGCGCGTGACCTATCCGCGGCGGACAGTCGGTCAGGGTGCCTCTCGGCTTCAGCGTCCTTGACGCGAGCCGGAGCGCCGGCATTCCCCATGCCAGCATCTGCGGCGGGCGCGGCCGCTGCTCGACCTGCCGCATCCGCGTGACCGGCGGCAAGGACAACGTTCCGGCGCCTTCCGCCGCGGAGCGCGCCGTCCTGGAACGAGTCGCCGCCGCCCCGCTGGTGCGGCTGGCCTGCCAGTTGCGGCCACGCGGAGATATCTGCGTCGTTCCGTTGCTGCCGGCGGACTGGCCGGAAGCGGCTCTGCGCCGCCGCGAATGGCCGCTGCCGGGAGAGGAGCGGTTCATCGTCGTGCTGATGGTGGATATGCGGGATTCGACCCGGCTCGCCGAAACCCGCCTGCCGTTCGATGCCGTGTTCGTGGTGGACCGCTTCGTCACCGCGGCGGGTGCCGCGGTGCAGGCCAATGGCGGCCGGGTCAGCCACTTCCTGGGGGACGGATTGATGGCGACCTTTGGCCTCGGATGCGGCGCCAGGGACGCCTGCCTTCAGGCTCTGAGGGCACTGGTCGCGATCGGACAGAATATCGCGGCACTCAATCGCGTGCTGATCGCCGAGACCGGCGAGGCAATCCGGTTCGGCGTCGGGTTGCACTGCGGATCGGCGGTGGTTGGCGAGATCGGCTACGGCGAGATCCGCGTCTTCACCACCATGGGAGACGTCGTGAATGTCGCGGCACGGCTGGAAGGGTTGTGCAAGGACTTCGGTTGTGAGGCGGTGATCTCGTACGAGATCTGTGCCGTTGCCGGGGTTCCGGTGGATAACCTGTCAGAACGCGAAACCATGGTGCGCGGGCGCAGCACGCCGTTGCATGTCCACCCGATTGAACAGGTGGACCAGATCGCCAGCCTTGGTGTGAGTCCGGTCAGTGCGTAAGGTCAATCTCGGCGCTTCCTTGCGCTGCGGCGGCGTGATAGCCAGTTTGCCCTGCGACGTCTGAGTGGCACGAAAGGGATCCGTTGAATGTCTGACCGCGCAAGGTGGGACGAGCCCGGCAAGGCGGGGCAGCGCTCGCTGACACCGGAGTGGGAGGTGGTCGACATCGACAAGAAGGAGCGTGACTCCGCTGTTGACCGCGTGATGGTCCTCGTTGTCGTGCTGACCGCAGTCACTCTCTCGGTGGTCGGCGGCGTCGTCACCATCATTGCGACGCAGTGGTGATCGCCGGCTCGCCGCGCCCAGCGCAGGCGAGTGAAGCGCGGCCGTAACCGCTCATGTTGGATAAACGGGACGCCACCACAACGAGGCGCCCCCAGCATGACCCAGTGTCCGTCACGCGGGCCCGCACCGGCTTCCGACAAGAACGGCAAGCCGACGCCACCGATCCGGATCGTCGAACCGCCGCCACCGCGCCGTCCGCCCTGGGCCCGCGGCCACGATTGATCGAGCTGCGCTCGATCACGATCCCGTGCAAGCACCGGTGACGGCCTCGGCAATAACGTCAATGTAACGCGATAGCACTGGCGGCAGGCAAGATGACCGCCGCCCGGACCTTTTCCCGGGTAGCCAGCCGTATGGCGTGTGAACTGCCCCGGCCTCGCTGGGGCAGTTCACTTCCGTTGCGCCAAGCCTGACTGCGTGCGCTCAGGGCTTCAGCAACAGTCCAGCTTCGAGCCGCGGAGCCAGTCGTCGCGCATCCGCTGCCAAAGGTGCTGCATCGTGGCGCGGAGGCGGCGGAACGGAGGTTCGATCCTTCGGTCAACCATAGGTGCGGTAACGCCGGGTCCTGCCGCGGGTTGCGCGCCTCACGATATGGTTGTCATTGTTCAGCCCGTCACGATCAGTCGCGACAGAGCGTCCGCGGCGGTCAGCATTGGATAGTGCCCGGTATCCAGCTCGTGCCACGTCGCGCCCAGCTTTTCGGCCGCCCGACGCTGATGCGCCTCGCCAGGATTGACTGCCTGCCGGCACCAGATGACGCTCGCCTTCCAAGTCTGTTGCCAGAAATTCGGCAACTTCACGCGATCGTTCATCGCCGCCACCGGGTGCGGCGTATAGCGCTCCAGCGTCCAGGCCTTCGTCGCATCATCGAGGCTCGCGAACATCCGCCCGCCGGCGTCCTCCCGCGACGGACCTGTGGCGAGATCGCTCGTCTCCCGCACGGTCCGCTTGACGATGTCGGGAATGCACTCGCCGTCGAGCAGTGCCAGCGCATCGACAAGCACCAGCCGTCCGATCCGCTCGCGCGCGCGTTCCGCCGCGCTGCACACCACCATGCCGCCGCTGCTGGTGCCCACCAGCACCACGTCGTGCAGATCCTCGAAGAACAGCAGTTCGGCGATCTCGCCGCCATGCGTCTCGGTGGTGATGCCGGGCCGCAGCGCATGACGCCGTTCAGCGCAGCCATCCAGGGTCGGCGCGAACACGCGGTGTCCCGCGGCGGCAAGCGGCGCGGTCACACGCTGCCAGATCCAGCCGCCCTGATACGCGCCGTGAACCAATACGATCGTTGCCATGGTTCGCTCCTCATGCCAGTGCCGGAGCGCGGTGACGCTCGTGCACGAATGCGACCGCGACGCCGCTCACGAGCGCCGCCGCCATCACATAGAAACTCGGCGCCAGCGGATTGCCGGTGAGCCGCACCAGGAATGTCGAAATATACGGCGCGAAGCCACCGAAGATCGCCACCGCGAAGCCATAGCTCATCGACAGTGCCGTATAGCGCACGCTGGTCGGAAACATCTCCGAAAGGATGGTCGAGATGACGCCGGTGTACAGAGTGAGCACGGCCTGCGCGACCACCTGCACAACGAGCAGTCCGAGGAAGCTCGGATGCGTCTGAAGGAACATGAACAACGGATACGCCATGACGAAGGCCAGCACCGCGCAGGCCAGCATCATCGGCTTCCGTCCGATCCGGTCGGACCAGTGGCCGACGATCGGCGTCAGCACCAGGTAGACCAGGCCAGCCAGCGTGGTGGACCACAGCGCGTAGCTCAGATCGATCTTCAGCGTCTGCGAGGCAAAGCTCGGCAGGAACACCAGGAACACGTAGTTGATGACGCAGCCGATGATCGACACGCCGAAGGCCGCCAGGAACGTCCAGCCGTGAGTCGCGAACGCGTCGGCGATCGGCACGCGCACGATAGCCCGGCTTTCCACCGCGCGCTGGAATGCCGGCGTCTCCGCCACGCGCGTGCGCAGATAATAACCGACCGGGCCGAGCACGAAGCCGATCAGGAACGGTATGCGCCAGCCCCACGCGAAGAACGCGTCGGAGCTCAATGTCGTGGTCAGGATCGCCGCCGAGAAGGTCGCGCACATCGCGCCGATCGCGGTCGCCGCCTGTTGCAGGCTGCCGATCAGGCCGCGCTTGCCCGAAGGCGCGTGTTCCACCAGGAACGCCGCGGCACCGCCCCATTCGCCGCCGGTGGAGAAACCTTGCAGCATGCGGCAGACCACCAGCAGCAGCGGCCCGAGCAATCCGATCGAGGCATAGGGCGGGATCAATCCGGTCAAGCCGGTCGCGGCCGCCATCAGGCCAATCGTCACGACCAACGCCTTGCGGCGGCCGTGGCGATCGCCGTACCAGCCGATCACCATCGCGCCCACCGGACGCATCAGGAAGCCCACCGCGAATGTGGCAAAGCTCGCCAGCAGCGAGGCGATCGGATCGGCCGACGGAAAGAATGCCCGCCCGATCGCCACCGCAAAGAACCCGTAGATGACGAAATCGAAGATCTCGAACACCTGTCCGATCGCACAGGCCAGCACGGCACGCCGCATCGCGACGGTATCCTCCGTTGGCCTGGTAACCGCCATCGGCCCCGCGACGTCAGCCATAAATCCCCCACCCGCTCTGCCAGGAAAACTATACGAACGGCCCGAGAGGCTGGAAACCCTTGGCGGTTTTCACTGCGCCCGAGAACCGCTACGCTTAGCGGTATGATCGACAAGTTCGTGCACTCCATGGCCGATGCCATGGCAGGCATTGCCGATGGCTCCACGATCCTGCTCGGTGGCTTTGGCGACGTGGGCATTCCGACACCGTTGCTCGACGGCCTGATCGCACAGGGCGCGCGCGATCTGACCATCGTGGCGGTTGCCGGCGGACGCGATGGCAGCGCGATCGAACAACTGCTGTCACTCGGCCGCGTGCGTCGCTTGATCTGCAGCTTCGTGCGCCCGGCAAGCCTCGCCGGACGTCTGCTCCAGCGAGGCGAACTGGAGGTAGAGATCATCCCGCAGGGCACGATGGCCGAGCGCATGCGCGCCGCCGGCGCCGGCATCACCGGCTTCTACACGCCAACCGGTGCCGACACGCTGCTCGCGGAAGGACGCGAAACGCGTGAGATCGGCGGCCGGCTGTGTCTGCTGGAATATCCGCTGCCCGGCGATGTCGCGCTGATCGAGGCATGGAGCGCCGATCGCTGGGGCAACCTCACCTATCGCGACAGCGCGCGCAACTTCAATCCGGTGATGGCGATGGCGGCAAAACTCACCATCGCGATGACGCGCAATGTCGCGGCACTCGGCGAACTGGCACCGGAGACGATCGTGACGCCGGGCATCTTCGTCAATCGCGTGCTGCACGTGCCGCTCTGAGAGGATCCGATGGCACATCTCCCCGCTCGATCGCAACGGCATGGCGGCGTGGTGCGCGCGGGACATTCCCGAAGGCTGGCTGGTCAATCTCGGCATCGGCATCCCGACGCTGGTCGCCGATTTCGTGCCGGCGGAGCGCGAGGTCATCTTCCATGCCGAGAACGGCGTGATCGGCGTCGGCCCCGCGCCGGCGGCCGATGCGGTCAATCCGTTCCTCATCAACGCCAGCACCACGCATGTCACGCTGCGCACCGGCGGCTCCTATGTGCACCATGCCGACAGCTTCGCCATCGCGCGCGGCGGACATCTGGACCTGTGCGTCCTTGGCGCCTTCGAAGTGGCGGAGAACGGCGACCTCGCGAACTGGGCGCGCTCCGCCGACGAGCCGGTGAAGCAGGTCGGCGGCGCGATGGATCTGGCGATCGGCGCGCAGCGGCTCTGGGTGGTGATGGAGCACACCACGAAGGACGGCGAACCGCGCATCCGCCGGCGCTGCACCTACCCGCTGACCGCGAAGGGCGTGGTCAGGCGGGTCTATACCAACCTCGCGGTGCTCGACGTGACGCCGGACGGTTTCGCGGTGCGCGACATGATTCCCGGGATGACGCTGGAGGCGTTGCAGGCCCGCACGGAGGCGAAGCTGCATCTGCTTTGACCGGCTACAGGCGTTGATTGGAGGTTTGCCATGATCACTGCGATCGAGATCACCGCGCGCGCACCGTTCGTCGGCGGCGCCGAGTTCGGTGCGACCGGCGCCTATGAGCGGCTCGACGGCGTTGCGATCGGCGAACTCGATCCCGCGCATCCGGCCAACCGCGGCATCGTCAACATCGACAAGGCACCGCGCAACGCGCGCGGCATGGTCGAGTACCGCAGCGACATCTGCATCCTTCGTCCGGCCGATCCCGAGCGCGGCAATGGCCGCATCCTCTACGAAGTGAACAACCGCGGCCGCATGATGCTGTTCGCCAACCTGTGCGCCGGCAAGGCCAGGCAACCAGCCATCGGCCGCCGCGGATCTTGGCAACGCATTGCCGCTGCGGCTGCGGATTCACGTTGCTGTGGTCGGGCTGGGACCCGGGTGCGCCACGCGCCAATGGCGGGCTCGGACTGGACGCGCCGATCGCCACCGACAACGGCGCGCCGATCGTGCGGCGCATCCGCGAGGAGTTCATCTCCGGCACGCGCGGCGGCGATCTCAAGCAGTTCCGCCTCTCCTATGAAGCGGCAACGCGCGACGACGCCGTGCTGACGGTGCGGCGCACCCAGACCGCGCCGCGGCAACCCGTGGCGTTCGAGTTCTTCGACGCACGCACGATCCGTCTGGCGGAGGGCGCGGCGCCCGAACCAGGCTCGATCTACGAACTGCGCTACCAGGCGACCAACCCGCGCGTACTCGGCATCGGCTTCGCCGCGACGCGCGACATCGTCAGCCATCTGCGCAACAGCGCGGCCGGCCGCGACCTGTTCGGCCGCCAGCCGACGCACGCGCTGGGTTTCGGCATCTCGCAGGCCGGACGCTATCTGCGCGATCACCTGGCACAGGGCTTCAACCGGGACGAAGCGGGCGCGCGCGTGTTCGACGGCATATTCACCCATGTCGCCGGCATCGGCCGCGTGTTCTGCAACACGGAATTCGGCCAGCCCGCGCGCACCCGCACGTGGCACGAGGATCACGGCTTTCCCGAGGTGGAGTTCCCGTTCGCCACCGGCGCTCTGATGCGCGGCGACGACAGCGATCCCAAGGTCATTGAGACCAACACCTCGACGGAATACTGGCAGAAGGGCGCATCGCTGCTGCACACCGATCCCGACGGCACGCACGATGTGGCGCTGCCGGCGAATGTGCGCGGCTATTACCTGCCCGGCACACAGCATGGCGGAAAGGCGGGCATGCCGCGCGATGCCGGCCCATGCACCAATCCGCGCAATTGGCACGATCCGATGCCGGCGATCCGCGCGTTGCTGGTGGCACTCGACGAATGGGTGACGAACGGCCGTGAACCGCCGCCGTCGCGGCTGCCCAGCATCGCCGACGGCACACTCGCGCGCGCCGAGACGGTCGCGTGGCCGAAGCTTGCGACGCTGGTGCCGCCGCGCGCGGCGAACGACGTGGTGGCGCTCGGCGACTGGACCGATCCGCGGCCGCCCGCGCGCGAATGGCAGGCGCTGGTGCCGCAGGTGGATGCTGACGGCAACGAGATCGCCGGCATCCTGTTGCCGGATATCGCCGTGCCGCGCGGCACGTTCACCGGCTGGAATCTGTACCGCGCCCCGCTGCCCGCCGGGGAACTGGCAGACCGTGACGGCACCTATCTGACATTTGCAGCGACACGCGCCGAACGCGAGTGTGCCGGCGATCCGCGCCCCTCGCTGGAGGAGCGCTATCCGACGCAGGACGCCCATGACGCCCGCGTGCGGGAAGTCGTCGGCGCGTTGCGGCGCGATCGCCTGCTGCTCGATGACGATGCCGCCGTGTATCTGAAACCAGCAGAATAACCCCTCTCCCGCGAAGCGGGGGAGAGTCGGGGAGGGGGCGCCGCCTCCCCTCAGTACCCCGTCCGCGTCGCCCCAATCACATAGTTCTTGCGCGGAAACTCCTCGGTGTAGCTGCGCAGGGTCTTGCCGGTGCGCGAACCCATATCGCGATACGGCCGCCTGCGCAGCCGCTCCACGTCGAGGTCGATACCGTGCCCCGGCGTTGTAGGCAGCTCGACGAAACTGTCCTTCACCACAAGCGGCTGCATCGCTATCTCGTCGCAGGCCGGCTTCAGATTGATGAAGAACTCAGCGAGCCAGAAGTTCGGGATCATCGCGGCAAGCTGCACCGTTGCGGCCGCGCCGACGAGGGTCGAATTGTAGTTGTGCGGCGCTACGGCGACGGCGTGCGGCTGCGCCATCGCCGCGATGTCGAGCATCGCGCCGATGCCGCCACAATTGCAGATGTCCGGATTGATGATGTCCGCGGCCCGCGCCGCGAGCGCCTGAGCGAATGCCTCCTTCGAGTAGATCGCCTCCCCGGTGACGATCGGCACACCAGGCAGCACACGCCGCACCTCCGCCACCAGCTCGATGTTGTCGCACAGGCACGGTTCCTCGAACCAGCCGATGTCGAACTCGGCGAGGCGTTTGCCGATGCGGACCGCATGCATCGGCGCCAACCTGCGATGCACTTCGATCAGCAGACCGAACTCCGGCCCCAGCGCCTCGCGCATCTTCCTCACGTATCGCACGACGTGGTCTTCGTCCTCGCGATGGATGAAGTTGCGCCACGGTCCAGGGAACGGGTCCCATTTCAACGCGGTGAAGCCCATCTCCTTCACCCTCAACGCACGCTCCAGGTTCTGTTCGATCAACTCGCTGCCGCTCGACCAGCCATTGGCGTAGACCTTCACCCGTTCGCGCGACGCGCCGCCCAGCAGGTTGTACAACGGCAGTCCGGCGTGCTTTGCCACGATGTCCCACAGTGCGATCTCGATCGCGCTCCATGCCGACAACAGGTCGAGCGAGGCGCGCCGCATCGCGTAGTCGTCGAACACCACCTGCGCGGTATGACGGATGTTGAATGCGCTGCGGCCGATCATGTATTTCGCCATGACCTGGAGCAGGTGCTCGATGACCGGCTCCTTGCCCGGCGTGACATAGGCCTCGCCCCAACCGTGGATGCCTTCCTCGGTTTCCACACGGCAGAACAGCAGGTTCTTCGCCAAGCCCGGATCGAACAGGAACGTCTCGATTCGGGCAATCGTCAAATCTGGCATCGGTTTCCTCCTCGCCGCATGGTTGCTGCCGGACACTAGGTAGACGGAATCATAGAACGGCGAAACATGTGCGCTGCCACTGCCAGAGTGCAGGGATTTTGTAACCGGCGTGCGAATACGTTGCGCAATCCTTACGACAATCCGAGCGCCCATGTCCTCGCCCGCCGACAACGTCATTCTCACGTTTCCGCCGCGCAAGGTATCGCAACAGGAGAAGGCGCTGCTCACCGAGTGGTTCGCCGCCACGCAGCGCGAGGGCCTCGATGTCCAGCGCGCCTACGTCAGCGAGCGGCGCAGCGACGATCCGGGCATCGTCGGCCGCATCGTCGTTGTGCTGCGAACGAGCAGGGATCCGGCGTTCCTGGTCTATGCGCCGACCGAAGCAACCTTCTGGGTGGTGATGGCGGGACCTGCGTGGGACCAGTTGTGGCGTTTCCGCACCTTGCGCGCGGCGCTCAACTCGATCCGGCCGGTGCTTGACCAGGTGCCGGGGACGGACCTGTTCGAAAACCTCACCTGATCGCCCTTAAGGCCTCTTCGACCGTCATTGCCGGCCATCCAAGCGGGGGAGGACCACTTCACCGAACAGGCGCATCGAGGCCTGCGCGTCGGTGCGTGCGATATCGTTGAAGTTGACCTGTAGCGAGGCGATTTCGAAATCGCCGATCTGCCGGCGATAGGTCTCGACAGTGTCGAGAATGCGTTGCGGGGTGCCGATCCAGGCGGCGCATTTTTCGACCTGGGTTTCGAAGGTTTCGTGTGACAGCGCGGCGATGATCTTGTCGTAGCCTGGATAGTCGGGCGAGCTTTCACCCGCAATCCAATCGGATGCCGCCGCCACGAGCGAACGCAAGATAACGGTTCAGCGGGTCGCGGGCGAGCTGCTCGGCGGTCGCCTGGTTCGCGTGGCAGAACATGTGGAAGGCAAGCATCACCGTGCCGCGGCCGGGGTGGCCGGCGCTGCGCCACGCCTCGCGGTAGATGCCGATCAGTTCGGCCATCGCGCCGCCGGCCATTGGGATCGCCATGATGCCGTGGCCCGCCGCACCGGCGCGTTCGAACGATTCCTTCGTCGCCAGCGCGGCGACGTAGAACGGCGGGCGCGGCCGCTGGGTCGGGCGCGGCAGCGAGGTGACGTTGCGAAAGCTGTGGAAGCGTCCCTCGCAGGTGACGTTCTCCTGCTCCAGCAGCAGCCTCACCTGCTCCATGCCTTCGTCGAAGCGCGCGCGGCTTTCGTCGAGGCTGACGCCGAAGCGGGCGAATTCGTGCGGCAGGAAGGCGCGCGCGAAGCCGATGTCGAGCCTGCCGTCGCACAGCGCATCCAGCATGGCGAGTTCGCCGGCGAGCTTCAGCGGATTGTTGAACGCAGGCAGCACCGCGCCCGTCACCAGCCGAGCGCGTTTGGTCACCTGTGCTGCGGCAGCGAGGAACACCACAGGGTTGGGGCTGTAGCCGCCGTATGGATGAAAATAGTGCTCGACCGTTCTGACGTGGCTGTAGCCGTAGCGGTCGCACAGCGCGACCAGTGACAGCGCCTCCTGCCAGTAGTCGCGTCCCGACTTCACGTCGGGGCCGATATCGGGGAAGAACTGAATGCCGACCTGCATCTGATCAATTCCTCTCGTGGCGCTCGCTCAGCCGGTCGGCCAACGCCAACAGAACACCGACCAGACCTATCCCGATCAGGATGGCAAGTCGCCAGCCGGCGTCCTGGCTTCTGACGTTCTCGATATGCACGAACGTCTCGAGAATCTGGATTGCGGCAATCGCCACGATCGATCCGAGAAGACGCAGCTTCACGGTCGCGAAATCCATGCCTCCCAGCCAGGTCGGCCTGTCATCCGTCGTCGATGCCAGCAGCCGGCCAACGAAATTCTCCCAGCCGGCAAGCATGACAATGACCACGAGGTTGGCGACCAACGATAGATCGACCAGAGTGAGGACGAGAAAGATTGCCTCGTTGCTGTCCAGCGCGAGATATCCCGGGACGGTCTGCACGAGCATCTGGACAAACTTCACGACCACCAGGCCCAGCGCGATCAGCAGGCCGACATAGATCGGCGCCATGATCCAACGCGCCGCGAACAGAGCCCGCCCAAGGTTGCGGCGCGTGCGCTGCTCGATGACCTCGATCCACGCCGGCGGTCCGTCGCTCATTCCTGCCCCCATGCTGCATTGCAGATTATCTTAGCCGGGCAACCGCTCCAAAGCTCCGGCGATCAGCTCGAGCTGCCGTCCGATGCGCACGACAGATTCGGTGGCGGAGACGGGGCGCGCCACGAGCCTTGTGCCGCCCGATGCCAGCGCCGCGGTCGATTGCGCGATCCAGTCGCGCCAGGCGCGCCATGCAGGCTGCGGCAGCGCGGTTCGCATGGCCGGGTCCAGCATGATGGCGGTCACGCGGCCTGCGCAGCGGCGGAGCGCCGCATCGATCACCATGGCCGCCTCAAGAGCCGCACGCACACCCGGAGCGCGCTCTGCGAGTGCGCGATTGATCGATGCTTCCAGGCTGTTGCTGGCGATGCCGGCTTCCCGGCGAATGCGACCGACCGGGGCGACCGGCTGTTCGCCCAACAGATTGGACAGCACCGATGCGGCGTAGCGTCCCTGGGCGGCGATGGCCTCGCGCATTTCCGGCAGCAATCGCTGCGGCTCGAAGTTGGGCCACAGCAGGAAGCTGGCGGCGACCGCGACGCCACCGCCGACCACCGTGAACAGTGCACGCAGGCCGGCGACCAGCCATTCGCTCGCATCGGGCAGGGTGATATCCACGAGCAGGACGATGAGCGGCGTCAGCAAGGCGACGAACAGCCCGTAGCTGAGCGCGCGGGCGGCCAGCGTCACCATGGCGAGCGGAAACATCGCCGCAGCGAGGGCGATCGGCGTTGTGCAGACGACACCGACGAGGGCGGCGACCAGTCCACCCGCCACTGTTCCGGCGATGCGTTGGAGTACGCGCGAGTAGGTCAGGCCGAAATACGGCTGCATCGTCATGACGATGGTTATCGTCAACCAATGATCGTACGGGGTGTACCAGAGCATGGTGAAGGCGAGCGCCGGCGCCGCGGCCACGGTCAGCCGCAGCGCGTGGCGAAAGGCCGGAGATCGCCAGTCAAGATTGGTGCGCAGTGGCTGGAGCAGGCGCTGGCGGAGATCGGGCGGTGTCCCGTCGAGGCCGGCTCCAGGCAGAAAATTGGCAGGCACGGACAGCACATAGGCGATTTGCAGCCGTTCCATGATCTGCTCGACAATGCTGCGCTGCGGATCGGCCTCGGGCAGCGACGCTGCTTCGGATGCGATCGCCGCAATCGATCGGCCGAGCTGCTGGTCGGTGCTGACGTCGTCCGCAGCGATGGACAGGGCAAATTCCAGCAACGTCGCCCGGAGCATGTCCAGCAGGCGTTGCGCCGCCTCGTGCTGTCTGGTGCCGGCGCGCTGCAGTGTGTCGCCGAAGGCGATCAACGCGCCAAGGAGCTGATCGGCGGCTTCGAGACGGATCAATCCGTGCCGCGCCTGTTCGCTCGCACCGCCGCGCGCCCGCAACGTGTCCGTGACGGCCTCGCGGGCGGTTTCGATCGCGGCACGCGCGGCACCCAGATGCGTCTGGGCGTGCGCATCCCACGCGGTTTCGCCGGTATCGCCTGACTGAACGAGAGAGCGCAGGTTCTCCGCCACAGCCGACAACGCGCGGTAGGCCGCGGCCACGGCGCGCCGCGCGGGCAGATACGGCTGGATGCGCCAGATGACCAGCGTGAGGATGATTGCCCAGAACGCACCGCCGAGAAATGTTGCGGCGAGAATGGCGGCCTGGGCGACATCCGGCACGGGCCGGTCGATCGAGAGAATCAGCATGACGCCGAGCAGCACGCCCACCTGCTGAAACGTCTCGCCGTAGATGCGCACGAAGGTGGCGCAGAACAGACCCAGCATGCCGAGCGGCAGTGCCACGGCGATCCCGCCGCCTCGCATCAGGCCCACGACGGCAACGATGAGTGCCCCCAGCAGCGAGAAGGTCACCAGCACGGGAACGCGTCGCCGGATCGGGCCGCCCGGGTCGCACATGCAGGTATTGAGCGCCGCAAGCGCCGCCTCGATGAGCGGCGGCCAATGCAGGTACTCGTTCAGTGCGATGATGACGGCGACGGAGAGCGCCGCCCGGACGCCTTCCGCCAGGCTGAGCGCCTGAAGATTGAGGCCGCCCGATAGCTGCTGAAGGCGGACCCTCAGTGCCGGTATCAAGCCGCCTTCGCCATCCCGCGCAGCACGTAGTGCAGGATCCCGCCGTGGCGATAGTACGCCACCTCGTCCACCGTATCGATGCGGCAGGTCACCGGCACCGTGTCCACCTTGCCGTTCGGTCGGTGGATCACCAGCGAGAGGTCCATCCGCGGCGTGATGGCTTTCTCCAGGCCCATGATATCGATCAGCTCCTCGCCGGTGATGCCGAGCGATTTGCGGTCCATGCCTTCCTTGAAGGTCAGCGGCAGCACGCCCATGCCGACCAGATTGGAGCGGTGGATGCGCTCGAAGCTCTCGACGATCACCGCCTTGATGCCGAGCAGCAGCGTGCCCTTCGCCGCCCAGTCGCGCGACGAACCGGTGCCGTATTCCTTGCCGCCGAACACCACCAGCGGCACGCCCTCCGCCTTGTAGCGCATCGCCGCGTCGTAGATCGGCATCTGCTCGCCGGACGGCAGGTGCTTGGTCATGCCGCCTTCGACGTTGGTCAGCATCTCGTTGCGGATACGGATGTTGGCGAACGTGCCGCGCATCATGATCTCGTGGTTGCCGCGGCGCGCGCCGTAGCTGTTGAAGTCCTTCTGCAGCACCTGGCGTTCCAGCAGGTAGTCGCCGGCGGGCGAGACCTTGCGGATGGAGCCGGCGGGGCTGATGTGGTCGGTGGTGATCGAATCACCCAGTTCGGCCAGGATGCGCGCGCCCTTGATGTCGCCGACCGGCGGCGGGTCCATGGTGATGCCCTCGAAGTAGGGCGGGTTCTTCACGTAGGTGGAGCCGTCGGACCAGCGATAGGTCTCGCTGTCGGTGTCCACCTCGATCGTCTGCCACTGCTTCGGGCCCTTGGTCACCTCGCCGTAGCGCTTGAGGAACTGATCGCGCGACAGGCAGGCGGCGATGATGTCGGCGATCTCCTTGTTGGTGGGCCAGACGTCGCGCAGGTACACCGGCTTGCCGTCGTTGCCGGTGCCGAGCGGTGCGGTGGTGATGTCCTCGGTCATCTTGCCGAGCAGCGAATAGGCCACCACCAGCGGCGGCGAGGCCAGGTAGTTGGCGCGCACGTTGGCATGCACGCGGCCCTCGAAGTTGCGGTTGCCGGACAGCACCGCGACGCCGACCAGGCGGTTGTCCTCGATCGCATCGACGATCGCGTCATCGAGCGGGCCGGAGTTGCCGATGCAGGTGGTGCAGCCGTAGCCCACCAGGTTGAAGCCGATCGCATCGAGGTCGGCCTGGCAGGCCGGACTTCTCCAGGTATTCGGTGACCACCTGCGAACCCGGCGCGAGCGAGGTCTTCACCCACGGCTTCGGCCGCAGTCCCTTGGCGTGCGCCTTGCGCGCCACCAGGCCGGCGGCGACCAGCACCGACGGGTTCGACGTGTTGGTGCAGGAGGTGATCGCGGCGATCACCACGTCGCCGTGGGTGATCTCGTAGTTCTTGCCCTCGACCTTCACCTTGGTATCGACGTCGTTGGCGGGCACGCCGAGACCCTTGGTCAGTTCGGCCTTGAACGCGGATGCGGCATCCTTCAGCGCCACGCGATCCTGCGGCCGCTTCGGGCCGGCGAGGCTTGGCACCACGGTGGACAGGTCGAGTTCCAGCGTGTCGGTGAACACCGGCTCCGGCGAGCCAGGCTCGCGGAACATGCCCTGCGCCTTGCAGATACGCCTCGACCAGCGCGATGCGGTGCTCGTCGCGGCCGGTCATGTGCAGGTAGTCGAGCGCCACCTTGTCCACCGGGAAGAAGCCGCAGGTCGCGCCGTATTCCGGCGCCATGTTGCCGACCGTGGCGCGATCGGCGAGGCCCAGTTCATCCAGGCCGGGGCCGAAGAACTCGACGAACTTGCCCACCACGCCCTTGCGGCGAAGCATCTGCGTCACCGTCAGCACGAGGTCGGTCGCGGTGGCGCCCTCCGGCAGCTTGCCGGTCAGGCGGAAGCCGATCACGTCGGGGATCAGCATGGCGATCGGCTGGCCGAGCATCGCCGCCTCCGCCTCGATGCCGCCGACGCCCCAGCCCAGGATGCCGAGACCGTTCACCATCGTGGTGTGGCTGTCGGCGCCATACAGCGTGTCGGGATAGGCGATGGTCTTGCCGTCCGCCTCGCCGGTCCACACGCACTGGCCGAGGTATTCCAGGTTCACCTGGTGGCAGATGCCGGTGCCCGGCGGCACGACGCGGAAGTTGTCGAATGCGTCCTGGCCCCAGCGCAGGAACCTGTAGCGCTCGCCGTTGCGTTCGAACTCGATTTCGACGTTCTTCGCCAGCGCGTCCGGGCGGGCGAAGACGTCGATCTGGACGGAGTGGTCGATCACCAGATCCACCGGCACCAGCGGATTGACCTTCTTCGGATCGCTGCCCAGGCGCGTGATGCCGTCGCGCATCGCGGCGAGATCCACCACCGCGGGGACGCCGGTGAAATCCTGCAGCAGGATGCGGGCGGGGCGAAACGGCACCTCCTTGTCGGAGTGCGCGGCGGGCAGCCAGCCGGCGATCGCCTTGGCGTCGTCCACCGTGTAGCTGCTGCCGTCCTCGAAGCGCAGCACGTTCTCCAGCAGGATCTTCAAGCGTCACCGGCAGGCGCGATATGTCGCCGAGCGACTTCGCTGCCTCGGCGAGTGAGAAGTAATCGTAGCTCTTGCCCTGCACCGTGAGAGTGCGGCGTGTCTTCAGGGTATCCTGCCCGATCGCTTTCATGGCGGCGCCTTCCGTTGAGCGGCGAAGTTGAGGCGGTATGCCGCAGGTGCAATGGTCCCTGCGCTCGCGGGCTTAGAACACACCAGCCAGCGAGCGTCCACAAGGCGGGGGGCGCTTGTGTTGCAGGCGGCGGGTCTGGCGGCGTTCCGCGGCGAGCGGCTGGTGTTCCGCGACCTTGACTTCGTCGTGGCCGCCGGCGGCGCACTGCTGCTCACAGGGCCGAACGGGTCGGGAAAGACGACGCTGTTGCGGCTGCTGGCCGGGCTGTTGCGGCCGGCAGCGGGGACGCTGCTGTGGGACGGCGCGGATGCGCTGGCCGATCTGTCGGTGCACGCGCGGCGGGTGGCGTATGTCGGGCATCAGGACGCGGTGAAGCCGATGCTCACCGCGGCGGAGAACCTGCGGTTCGCGGCGCGGTTGAGCGGCGGTGCCGTCGACGCAGCGCTCGCCGCGGTCGGGTTGGAGGAACTCGCCGACCTTCCCGGGCGCATGCTGTCCGCGGGGCAGCGACGGCGTCTCACGCTGGCGAGGCTCGCGCTGTCGCGGGCTCCGCTGTGGCTGCTCGACGAGCCGACGCTTGGGCTGGACGCGCGGTCGGTGGAGCGCTTCGGCGCGATGCTGGAGGGGCACCGCGGCAAGGGCGGGATAGCGATCGCCGCGACACACCTGCCGTTGCCGCTGAGCGACGCTGCCGAGTTCGTGCTGGGATGATTGTGCGGGGTATTCCCACCGCCCCCTCCCCCCGGCCCCCTCCCGCGAGGGGAGGGGGAGAGATGAGGGCGTTTCTCGCCGTGCTGGGGCGCGAACTGCGGCTTTCGCTGCGCCATGGGGCCGATACGCTTGCGGCGCTGCTGTTCTTCCTGCTGAGCGCGGCGCTGTTTCCGCTGGCCATCGGGCCTGCTCCGGAGACGCTTGGCCGCATTGCTCCCGGCATCATCTGGGTCTGCGCGCTGCTTGCCGCGCTGCTGCCGCTGGACCGGCTGTTCGGGGCCGATTTCGAGGATGGCTCGCTCGATCAGTTGCTGCTGTGCGGCCTGCCGCCGGCGGGGCTTGCCCTGGCGAAGACGACGGCGCACTGGCTGATCACCGGCGTGCCGCTGCTGCTGGCGGCCGCACCGCTGGCGGTCATGCTGCGCATGCCGGAGCCGGCGCTTCCGGCGCTGCTCCTTGGCCTGCTGCCTGGTTCGATGCTGCTGTCGCTGCTTGGGACCACCGTCGCGGCGATCGTGCTGGGTGCCCGGCGCGGCGGCGTGCTGCTGCCGCTTCTGGTGCTGCCGCTCACCACGCCGGTTCTGATCTTCGGGGTCGCGGCGGCCGATGCCGCCTCGGACGGGCTCAGCCCCACGCCGCATCTGCTGCTGCTCGCCGCGCTGCTGGTGGCAGCCGCTCCGCTGTGCCCGGTGGCTGCGGGAGCCGGCCTTCGTTTCACCGCCGAGTAGTTGATTGAAACCAAAATATATAACTCTTGGTTGCGGACAGACAGTCTGAGGCGGCTAATCTGCTACGCCATACGAGGAACCCGCGCGCGCCATAGCTATTCCTTGATTTCGTCATTGCATGACCTCTGTCCGGTTGGTTAACAGGGGGGCGGAGGAGAATTTGATGACGCGAGCGGAATGTGGGCGCGCAACCCACAAGGGCGCTTCCAACCGGCTGGAAGTCAACGTCGTCGATTGACCAGCCTGCCGTTCGAGGCCCCCACGGAAACGGTGAACATGCCATGGATAAGTCTGACGCCCTCCTCGCCACTCCCGGCTCGACGGCCGCCACCTCCACGAGCGAGCGAGAGGTGGATGCGCTGCGGCGCCTGATCGTCGAGAAGCTGACCTATGCGACCGGGCGGGACCCGCTGGTTGCCGGCGATCGCGACTGGTTCGTGGCGGCGGCGCTGGCGCTGCGGGATCGGATCGTCGATTGCTGGCTGCGAAGCACGCGCGACGATGCCGCGCAGCAGCGCAAGCGCGTGTACTACCTGTCGCTCGAGTTCCTGCCGGGCCGGCTGCTGTTCGAACTCGCTGAACAATTCGGGCCTGACCGAGCCGATGCGGCTTGCGCTGGCCGAGTTGGGGGTGAGCCTCGACCGCCTGCGTGCGATGGAGCCGGACCCGGCGCTCGGCAATGGCGGTCTTGGGCGGCTGGCCGCCTGCTTCATGGAAAGCATGGCCAGCCTCGCGCATTCCCGCGCACGGCTACGGCATTCGCTACAATCATGGGCTGTTCCAGCAGGTGATCCGCGACGGCTGGCAGCACGAGTATCCGGAGAACTGGCTCTCCTTCGGCAACCCATGGGAGTTCGAGCGGGCCGACATCAACTACAAGGTGGGCTTCGGCGGACGGGTGGAGATGGTCCCGGCCGCGGCCGGTACGACGCGTGCTGTCTGGCATCCCGACGAGACGGTGAGTGCCATCGCCTACGACACGCCCGTGGTGGGCTGGCGCGGCAAGCACGCGAACACGCTGCGGCTGTGGTCGGCGCGGGCGCCGGACCCGTTGGAGCTGGAGACGTTCAACCGCGGCGATCATGTCGGTGCGCTGGCGGCGCGCACGCGGGCGAACGCCATCTCGCAGATCCTGTACCCCAGCGACGAGACCCCGGCGGGCCAGGAGCTGCGGCTGCGGCAGGAGTATTTCTTCTCCTCGGCATCGCTGCAGGACCTGCTGCATCGGCACGTCCGCCAGTACGGCGACCTGCGCAACCTGGCGGACAAGTGCGCCATCCAACTGAACGACACCCATCCGGCGATCGTCGTCGCGGAGCTGATGCGGCTGCTGGTCGATGAGCACCAGATGCCATGGGACGAGGCGTGGCGGATCACCAACGCCACGATCTCCTACACCAATCACACGCTGCTGCCGGAGGCGCTGGAGACGCTGGCCGGTGCCGCTGATGGAGCGTCTGCTGCCGCGCCACATGCAGATCATCTACGAGATCAACAAGCTGCATCTCGATGCGCTGGCCGGGCGAGCGGATGTGCCGGACCCGTCCGAGGTGTCGCTGATCGATGAGCATGGCGAGCGGCGTGTGCGCATGGGCACGCTGGCCTTCGTCGGTTCGCACAAGGTGAACGGCGTGTCGGCGCTGCACACCGAGCTGATGCGGTGCACCGTGTTCCGATCGCTGCACCAGCTGCATCCCGACCGCATCGTCAACAAGACCAACGGCATCACCTTCCGGCGCTGGCTGCACACCGCCAATCCGCGTCTGACCGCCCTGCTGTGCGAGGCGATCGGACCGCAGGTGCTGGACGACGCGATGGCACTGGAGCGGCTCGTTCCGCTGGCGGACGATGCGGCGCTGCACGAGCGGCTGATCGCGGCCAGGCGCGCCAACAAGGCGGCGCTGGCTGCGCTGGTCGCCGAGAAGCTGGATATCGCGATCGACCCGGATGCGCTGGTCGATGTGCATATCAAGCGGATCCACGAGTACAAGCGGCAGTTGCTGAACATCCTCGAGACGATCGCGCTGTACCTCGCGATGCGCGCCCAGCCGACACGCAACTGGGTGCCGCGCGTGAAGCTGTTCGCCGGCCGGGCGGCTGCCAGCTACAAGCGCGCCAAGCTGATCATCAAGCTGATCCACGATGTGGCGAACGTGGTGAACCACGATCCGGCGGTGCGCGATCAACTGAAGGTCGTGTTCCTGCCGGACTACAATGTGAGCCTGGCCGAGGTGATCATCCCCGCGGCGGATCTCTCCGAGCAGATCTCGACGGCCGGCATGGAGGCGTCCGGCACCGGCAACATGAAGCTGGCGCTGAACGGCGCGTTGACCATCGGCACGCTGGACGGGGCCAATCTGGAAATCCTCGACCGGGTCGGCGCGGACAACATGTTCACGTTCGGCCTGACCGCGGGACAGGTGGAGGAGCGCCGATGGCAGCACAGGCCGCCGCCGGCTCCGTCGCCCGCGCTGCGACAGGTGCTCGATGCGATCGGTCTCGGCGAGTTCTCGCCGGACGAGCGCGACCGCTATCGCGATCTGGTGGCCGATCTGACCTCGAGCGACTGGTTCATGGTGGCGGCCGATTTCGACGCCTATGCCGACACGCAATGGAAGGTCGCGACACGCTGGTGCGACCGGCGCGCCTGGTGGCGTTCGAGCGTGCTGAACACGGCGCAGATGGGGTGGTTCTCGTCTGACCGCACCATCCGCGAGTACGCCACGGACATCTGGGGCGTGCCGGTGAGCGCCGTCGGGTAGGCACTCCGCGGGGTGTTGGCCTATCGTCCTGCGGGACATGGCAGCACCACGCTTCACCGCCATCTATCGCATCCGGTCGGACGCGGCTTCGATCGAGGCGCGCGCGCAGTCGATCGCGATCGAGCAGAGCGTGGAAATGCCGCTCTCCGCCATCGTCGAGCCGGAGATCTTGCGCGACATCGTGGGCGAGGTCGAAGCGATCGACGATCGCGGCGGCGGGGTCTTCGACGTTCGCATCGGCCTGGCCATCGCGACGACGGGCGGCGATGCCGGGCAGTTCCTCAACATGGTGTTCGGCAACACGTCGCTGCACGAGGACGTCGTGCTGCTGGACGTGGACGTTCCGGCCGACCTCGCCGCCGTCGTTCGGCGGCCCGCGGCATGGCATCGACGGACTGCGCCGGCGCGCCGGCGCGTTCGGTCGTGCGCTCACCTGCTCGGCGCTGAAGCCGCAGGGCGTGCCGCCGGCGCGGCTGGCGCAACTGGCGGAGCAGTTCGCCCGCGGCGGCATCGACTTCATCAAGGATGACCATGGCCTGGCGGACCAGGCCTATTCGCCGTTCGCCGAGCGCGTCGCCGCGATCGCCGGCAGCGTCGGCCACACGCGGTATGTGCCCAGCCTGTCGGGCGATCTCGACGCGATGCGGCGCCAGATGGACATCGCGAGGGCGCACGGCATCGACACGGTGCTGCTCGCGCCGATGATTGCCGGCTGGGCGACGATGCAGACGCTGGTGCGGCAATATCCGGATGTGGCGTTCTTCGCGCACCCCACCATGGGCGGCGCGGCGCGCATCGCGCCGGAGCTGCTGATCGGCAGGCTGTTCCGCCTGCTCGGCGCCGATGCGGTGATCTTCCCCAACCATGGCGGCCGCTTCGGCTACACGCCGGAGACCTGCCGGCGGCTCGCGGAACAGGCGCGCGAGCCGTGGCAGGGCATCCGGGCCAGCGTGCCGGTGCCCGCCGGCGGCATGACTTTGGAGCGCGTGCCGGAGATGCTTGACTTCTACGGGCCGGACGCAATGTTGCTGATCGGCGGCAGCCTGCTCGCCGCGCGCGAGCGCCTGGCCGAGGAGACCGCCGCCTTCACCCGTGCGGTCGCACGGCACAGCTATCGGTGATTGCCCATGGACACTGAACAGCCGGCCTCGTTTCGCGCGTTCCACGACTATCGTTGGGACGAGGTGTCCTGCCTGCCCTACAAGGAGGAGGGTGAGGCGCCGTTCAAGGCGATCTCCCGCCAGGTGCTGTTCGCCGAGGCGAAGCTTGGCTGCGAGCTGCGCTATTTCGAGATGGCGGCCGGCGGCTACTCGACGCTCGAGCGGCACGAGCACATGCACGCGGTGATGATCCTGCGCGGCCATGGACATGCCTGGTGGGCGAGGAGGTGCGGGCGGTGAAGCCGTTCGATCTGGTCACCATTCCGTCCTGGACCTGGCACCAGTTCCGCGCCACGGAGGGCGAGCCGCTGGGGTTCCTCTGCATGGTGAACGCGCTGCGCGACAAGCCGCAGTTGCCGAACGAGCAGGAACTGGCGGCGCTGAAGGCGAACCCGGCGATTGCGGCGTTCCTGGCGCGATAAGGACCATCGTGATCCTGTGCGGCGAGCGCTTGAGCGAAACGCGACGATCGCTTTCCTAAGGCTGAAACCCACGATCGGGTTTGCCGCGTCCCTGCTCGCCGTCTGGTGCCAGATACTTCTTCTCGCCACGATCTCGCTGGCGCCGGTGGGAGCTGGCGCCGATCGGGTCGGGAATTTTCCGATCTGCCATAGCGACGACGGATCGCAGCCGGCGCCGCAACCGAGCCATACCGACCACAACTGTGCCTTGTGCGTGTGTTGCATATCGCACGCATTGCCGCTCGCCATCCTGTCGCCGGGGCAGATGCTGCCCTACCGGCAATCCGTCGCCAGCGTTCGCCTCTACGCGGCGCAACCGCGCGCGCCGCCGGTCCGCCTTGTCGCTGCCGCCCAACCTCGCGGACCACCCTCCACGATCTGAGTTTGGCCTTCCGACTCCGGTGCCTGCCGCGCCGGCGTCGCCAACTCAATTCAGTGGAGTCTCCCAGTCATGTATCGCTCAAACCTGCTTGCCACACTGGCCGGCGCAAGCGTGCTTTCCAGCGGATCGGCATTCGCGCACGGGTTCGCCGGCCCGCATATGTTCGTCAGCACGCTGATCATCGACGATCCCAACGTAGCCGATGAAGCTTCGCTACCGACCTTCTCCTACCAGCCGCAACCGAGCGAAGGCGGCCTGGTGTCAAATCTCTTCGCGACGGAGTTCGAGTTCGACAAGCGCATCACCGAGAACTTCGGCTTCGCCATCAACGGCGGATACCAGTGGCTCACGCAGCCGGGCATGAAGACCGCCAACGGCTGGGAGAACTTTTCCGGCACGCTCAAATACAAGCCATACGTCAATGCCGAGCATGAGTTCATGATGTCGGTTGGCGTGGTGCGCAACTTCGCGCGCACCGGCGCGACCGGCGCGAACGGCGCGACGCTGGACAACGACGACAGCAGTTCCACCGCGCCGACCTTCTACTTCGGCAAGGGCTTCGGCGATCTGCCGATCGGCTGGGCTCGGGCCTTCGCGATCACGGGCGAACTCAGTTACCAGATCGCCGACAAGAAGCTGAAGGTCACGGGCGTCGATCCGGACAGCGGTGACCCGCTGTTCAATAATGGCACCTGGAACCAATGGTCCGGCGGACTGTCGCTGCAATACAGCATCCGCTATCTCCAATCGCAGGTGAAGGATTTCGGCCTGCCGGAGTTCGTCAACCGGCTGACGCCGCTGGTTGAAGTCGCGTGGTCTTCTCCGGCAAGCCGGCCGAACCAGGGCAGCACGCAGTACCTGATCGCGCCTGGTATCAACTACACGGCGCAGACCTACGCGGTCGCGGTTGAAGCGCTGATTCCCGGCAACAAGCAGACCGGATCGCATGTGGGTGTGATCGCGCAGTTCCATCTCTACTTCGACGATCTGTTTCCGACGAGCCTCGGCAAGCCGATCGTGGATTGGTGGAACTGATGCGGTGCGGTGCGCTGATCGGGCTGGCGATGCTCTGTGCAGGCATCGCCTGCGTTCGCCCATGCATTCCTGGAGCGGGCCAGTCCACCGGTGGGCAGCGAGGTTGCTGCCTCGCCGCCCGAACTCTCCATCACCTTCACCGAGGGCGTGGAACCGTTGTTCAGCACGATACAGGTGGACGGTCCCAACGGTGCCGCGATCGCCACCGGCAAGCCGCACGTCGCACCCGACAGCGATCGGCGCCTGGTCGTTGAGCTGCCCAAGCTGGCACCGGGCACCTATACGGTGATCTGGCATGTCACCTCGGTGGATACCCACAAGACCGAGGGCAGCTATGCGTTCACTGTCGCACACTGACCATTGCAATTCCGAAGGAGGCCGCCATGCGCCAATTCCTTGCCACGGTTCTGATCGCCATGCCGATCGCCGCGTTCGCCGAACAGTCTACGATCCAGATCGATCATGTCTGGTCGCGCGCAGCGATGGCCGAGCATCAAGGCGCGGTCTATCTGACCATCACCGATACGGGGACACCGGACACGCTGACGGGCGTTACAACGCCGATCGCCGCGGAGGCCGCGCTGCACGAGAGTTTCAACGACCATGGCGTGATGAAGATGCGGCCGGTCGGACCCATGCCGATCGAACCCGGCAAACCGCTGACGCTCGCGCCGGGCGGCTATCACATCATGCTGATGGGCCTGAAGCAGGCGCTGAAGCCGGGTGACAGTTTCCCGGTCACGCTCACCTTCGCCAAGGCGGGGCAGATCACCGCTACGGCATCGGTGCAGAAGGCAGGCGCCACGATGCCGGCCACGCAGGGCAAGATGGGCGATATGCCGATGCCTGGCGGCACGCAGCCGTCGAGACCGTGACGCTGGAGTTGGTCGATGACGATCAAGGTTGGTTCCGACGCGCACAAGGAGTTGTTCTGCCGGCAGTTCCTGGAGACGCATGAACTTTATGACCCGGCGACACTTCCGTGGCCCGAACTCGACGGCGCGCAGCTTGACCGCCTTCGCTCGGTGCCGTTCTGGCAGGAGGTGTACCATACAGAGCGTCGCGCCGGAGCCATTGTCGCTGCATTCACGCCGATGGTTCAGGACCCGCTGGTGCGTGAGGCCGTCGCATTGCAAGGGGAGGAGGAGGCGCGGCATGCGCGACTGCTTCGCGTCATGATAGATCGCTATGGCCTCGACGCGACCGAGCAGACCACTCGAGACCTTCCCGGCGAACATGGAGACCGCATTCATCGATTTCGGGTTCGGCGAATGCATGGACAGCTTTCTGGGCTTCGGCGCCTTCAAGACAGCACGCCAGTCGGAATTCCTGCCGGAGGCGATGTTCGAGATCTTCGATGTGCTCATGTACGAGGAGACGCGACACATCGTTTTCTTCATCAACTATATGGCATGGCGGGAGGTGCAGCGGGGACGTGGAGCTGCGCCGCTGCGTGCGCTGACGTCCGCCTGGTACTACGGCCGCGCGTTGCGCCGTCTGCTTGGCATGGTTCACCGCGGCAAGGACGCCAATGACGGCAGGGACTTTGCGGTCACCGAGGCCAATCTGTTCCTCGAGGGATTCAGTTTCCGCCAGTTTGTCGAGGATTGCTACCGTGAGAACGGACGCCGCATGAGTGCGTTCGATCCGAGCCTGCTGCAACCACGGCTGTTGCCCGCCATCGCCAACATGGCAGTGACGGGATTACGCACCTGGGATCGCCGGCGGCCGCATTTGCGGCGACGAACATGAGGGCAAGCAGCGTCGCATCAGGGCTGATAAGCCGGGGCGGCGGCTGCGCGTGATTGTGACGGCTCGAGATGGCACGCTGCTTCGTGCGAAGCTGTGATTGTGCGCAGCGGCGGTGGCGCGGTCTCGCACAGCGACAGGCGATGCGGACAGCGTGCGGCGAATGCGCAACCTGCCCCTGATAGCGCGACGTGGTCGCCCGCCGGCCGCTCCTCGGGCATTGCTTCTTCCGTCACGGCGGCGAGCAGCATCCGCGTATAGGGATGACGTGGCGAAGCCAGCAGTTCGGCGGGAGTGCCGGTCTCGCAGATGCGGCCGTGATACATCACAGCGACGCGGTCGGAAAGCTGCGCGACGACCGCGAGGTCGTGCGAGATGAACAGGTAGGCGAGGCCGAATTGATCGCGCAGGTCTGCGAGCAGGTTCACGATCGCGGCCTGCACGGAGACGTCGAGCGCGGAGACCGGTTCGTCGCAGACGATGAAGCGCGGCTCGGTAGCCAGTGCCCGTGCTATGGCGACGCGCTGACGTTCGCCGCCGCTGAGCTGATGCGGATAGCGTTGCCGATAGGATGGCGGCAGCCGCACCATGTCGAGGAGTTCCTCAACGCGCTGACGCCGCTCACGCGGCCTCGCGAGGCCGAACAGGGCAAGCGGACGCTCGATTGCCTCACCGACGGACAGCCTCGGGTTCAGCGAAGAGCCGATGTTCTGAAACACGATCTGCGCCTGCTTGCGAAATGCCGCGAGGTCGGAACCGGAGACACGGCTCAGGTCGGCGCCGTCGAATTCGACGCTGCCCGCGGTCTGATGCAGCAGCCGCAGTGCCAGGCGACCGAGGGTTGACTTGCCGCAGCCGCTCTCGCCAACGAGTCCCAGAACTTCGCCTGGTGAAACGGACAGCGACACGCCATCCACCGCGGCCACCTCCGAGGGTTGATAGCAGAGGCGCGGCCGGCCTGACGCGATCGAAAGACGCCACGCCGCCAGACCGCGGCGTGCCGCAAATGTCTTGCGCAGCCGCGTGACATTGACCAGCGCATCGCCTGGACGGAACGGTCCCTGATCAATGGCCTCGACGCCCTGGCGCGGCCAATCGCCCAACAGATCGGCCTTCCAGCAACGCGCGAGATGACCGGGCGATACCGCGGTCAGAACCTGCGCCCCTTCGGTGCAGCGTGTCTCGGCGAACGGGCAGCGCGGCGCGAAGACGCAGGAGGCGTCGGGACGCGGCACACTCGGCATCTGCCCCTGGATTGCCGGCAAGCGACTCCCGCGCGATGCGGCACGCAGCGGCGGGCGTGAAGCAAGCAGCCCCTTGCTGTACGGGTGGGCCGAGTGTTCCAGCACGCTGCGCACCGTCCCAAGCTCGACGAATTGGCTGGCGTACATCACGGCGACGCTGTCGCAGAGCCGTTGCACAATGCCCAGATTGTGACTGATGAACAGGAGGCTGACGCGCTTCTGTTGCCGCAGGCGCGCGAGAAGGCGAAGGATCTGCGCCTCCACAGTCACATCCAGCGCCGTGGTCGGTTCATCGAGGATCAGCAGCGGCGGTTCGCAGGCCAGCGCCGCCGCGATCAAGGCCCGCTGCTTCATCCCGCCGCTGAGCTGATGAGGAAAGGCGCGAGCAACGTCCTCGGGGCGTTGGATGCCCATCTCCTGCAATAGGTCCACCGCGCGCCGTGCCGCCTCGAACGGCCTGACACCGAGGTGGCGCACGATCGGCTCAGCGATCTGTCGTCCGATGCGAAGCGCGGGATTGAGCGCGGTGAACGGATCCTGGAACACGGAGCCGATCTTGCGTCCCAGCACCGCGCGGCGGTCATTGCGCGGCAGGCGCGTGAGGTCGCGTCCCTCGAACAGGATCTGCCCATCGATCCGGACGGATGGGTCGAGAAAGTCGAGGATCGCACCGGCGATGCTGCTCTTGCCGGAGCCCGATTCGCCGACGATGCCGAGCGCCTCGCCCGGGCGTAAGAGAAACGATACGTCACGTACGGCGGCATGGTCTTCGTGGCGGCCGTAGCGCACGGTGAGATCGCGGACATCGAGCAGCGGTGGAGCGTGGATGGCCGCGTCGTTCATCGGCGGCCATTCATGCGAGGGTCCAGCACTTCGCGCAGCCCATCGCCGAGCAGGCTGATGCCGATCACGGTGACGCTCATCGCGATGCCCGGGGCGAGCGAGATCCAGGGCGCCTTGTCGACGAAGGCGCGGCCATCGCTGATCATCAGGCCCCAGTCGGCGGCTGGCGGCTGCACGCCGAAGCCAAGGAAGCTCAACACGGCGCCCAGCAGCACGGCGAAAACCACGCGCAGGCTCGCCTCCACCATCAATACCGGCCAGACATTCGGCAGCAGTTCCCGCCGCAGCACGTAGAACAGGCGTTCCCCGCGGGCACGCGCCGCCTCCATGAACTCGCCGCTCATGAGATCGAGCGTGACGCTGCGCGTGACGCGCCCGATTGGCGGAGCGGACAGCACGCCGATGGCGAAGGCGGTCTTCATCAGGCTCGGTTGCGTGACCGCCAGGATCAGCAACACCAGCATGATCGGCGGGAAGGCCATCATGATGTCCAGCGTGCGCATGATCACTTCGTCGGTCAGCCCGCGGCGGTAGCCAGCCAGGAGACCAAGCGGCACGCCGATCCCCATGCTGATCAGCGTGGCGACGACGCCGAGCAGCAGCGAGAGTTGCGAGCCGATCAGCAGGCGGCTGAACACGTCGCGGCCATATTCGTCGGTGCCAGCGAGGTAGTGCAGGCTGGGTGGCGAGAAGCGGTCGCGGATGTGCATCTGGTCGAACGGATAGGGTGCGATGACCTTCGCCAGCGCCGCGGCAACCAGCAGCACCAGCACGATGGCGGCACCGATAATCAGTGCACGCGGCAGTGGCGGGCGCCGCGCGGGCGCGACGTCCAGGGCGACGGCGTCAGTCAACCGCGCCGCCATGGCGGATGCGTGGATTGGCTACGCCGTACAGCAGGTCGGCGCCAAGGTTTGCCAGGCAGAACACGGCGGTCAGCACCAGGATCGCGGCCTGCATCAGCGGCAGGTCCTGGCGTTGGAGAGCGAAGATCAGCAGCCGGCCAAGCCCGGGATAGGCAAAGATGGTTTCAATCGCAACGATGCCGCCGATCAGGAAACCGAAGTCCTGAGCCAGCACGGTGATCGTCGGCACCAGCGCATTGCGCAGTGCGTGGCGCACGATCACCACGCGCTCCGGGAGTCCGCGCGACCGGGCCACCCTGACATACATGCTGTCCAGTTCCTCGGCCATGCTGGAGCGAGTGAGCCGCGAGACATGTGCAAGCAAGGTCAAGGTCAGCGTCACCACCGGCAGAACCAGGTAGGAGGCGTAGCTTGCCAACCCGTCGCTCAGGCTTCCGAGGCCGGAGGTGGGCAACAGGTGCAGCATGCTGCCGAACACCAGGATCAGCACGAGGCCCCAGTAGAACTCCGGCACGGAGATGCCGAGATAGGCGAACACCGAGACCATGTGATCGGGCCAGCGTCCGCGCCACACTGCCGCCACGACGCCCATCGTGACGCCCAATGTCGCAACGATCGCCATGGCGAGGACTGCGAGGATGGCGGAGCGGTCGAATGCAGCCCACAGGATCGGCGCGACCGGACGTTCCATCACCAGCGACTGGCCCATGTCGCCGTGCAGCATCGCGTCCGCCCAGTGCCAGTACTGCACGGGCAGCGGCAGATCGAGGCCGAGCTTGTGCTCGAGTGCCGCCAGGGTTTCCGGCGTGGAGTACTGGCCCAGAATCAGTGCCGCCGTGTTGGACGGCAGAGCATGCGTCGCCAGGAACACCAAGAGCGACATCACCACCAGGATCAGGAACACGGTACCCAGGCGGCGCAGTGCATAAGCGGCCATGGCGTCAGCCGCGGCACGTCATGTGGCTATCGAGACATTGTTGATATCGACCCACATCTGCGGCGAACCGGTGAACCCTTGCAACTTCTTGCTCACGCCGCAGGCGAAGTTGCGGACGAAGACGAGACAGCCTGGTCCGTCCTTGGCGACGATCTCCTGGAAACGGCCGTAGAGCTTCTTCTGTTCGGCCTTGTCGGCGGTGGCGCGCGCCGTATCGAGAATCTTGTCGACTTCCGGATTGTTATAGTGCCACAGCGTGTTGTTCCACGAGCCGGTGCTGTGGTACCAGGAGTAGACCATCATGTCGGGGGTGGGGCGGCCGAAGAAGCCGTCGACGCTGAATGGAACTTTGCCTTCCATTTCCGCATCGAACTTGTCGCCTGGGACAGTGCGCAAAGACACCGTCACACCGATCTGCTTTGCCGCGTCGCGGAAGGCTTCGCCGAGCCGCTCTTCCCAGGGCGAACCCAGCGCGATGATCATTTCGATTGGAAAGCCGTTGCCGAGTCCGGCTTCGGCCAGCAGTTTCTTGGCGCCGGGGATGTCGGGCGGCGTCAGCAGATCGGCGCGGAAGTAGGGATGCGTCGGTGGGATCGGCGTGACCGTGAGTGCGCCATGTCCGAACATCGCGATGTCGGTGAACGCCTGCCGGTCGACCACCTTGATGAACGCCTCGCGAACGCGCGGATCGGTGAAGGGCTTGAAGGCGTCGTTCAGGATGATGCCTTCCCAACTGCCGCAGGCGACCTCCTCCACGCGCGACACATGGCTGCCTTTGAGTTGATCGATCTGCTCGGGCGGCAGATCATAGACGATGTCGATCGTGCCGCCTTCCAGACCGGCGACCGCCGTGGTGTATTCCGGAATGATAAGCATGGCGACCTGATCGACCTTGGGCGTGCCTGGGACGAAGTAGTCCGGGTTCTTTTCCACCACCAGCCGATCGCCGGGCCGATACTCGACGAAACGGAAGGGGCCGGTGCCGATCGGCTTGGTCGTCAACGTGTCCATCGCTGACTCGCTGACGATCTGTGCCTGGTACTGCGCGGTGACTGCTGCGAGATCCGTATAGGGCGAAGACAGCGTGAACCTTACGGTCAGCGGATCGACGGCCTCGATCTTGCTGACCACACTCAAGGCGGCGCGGAGGACAGAGGCATTGTCCTTGTCCATCAGTCGTTTGTAGGTAAATACGACATCGGCGCTGTCGAACGGCTTGCCGTTATGGAACTTGACGCCGGACCGCAGATGGAAGGTCCACGTCTTCAGGTCCTCGCTGGTCTCCCAGCTTGTCGCCAGATCGGGGATCACCTGTAGTTTGTTGTCCTGTGCGGTCAGGCGATTGAACACGCAGTGGGCGTAGTTGTACTCGAGGCCACCCACGCGGAACTTGCATGGATCGAGCGTCGCGACCGGCACAGGGTAGGCGACACGAAGCGTGCTTTCCTCGGCCGCGCGCGCCTGGGGGATTGTGGCCGTCAGTGCGGTGGCGCCGGCGGCGGCGAGAGCGCTGCGGCGGGAGAGGCGCGGCTGCTGCGTTACGTTGCGCATAGGGAAGCCCTCTTTTCGTTATGTGCCCGACCGGATGGGATTGCCAGCAAGCTTGGTGCCACGGCGGTGTCGCGGACCGCGTGCGTCACGCGGCGATGGTCACATTGCTGATATCCACCCACATCAGCGGCGAGGGTGTGAACCCTTGGACCTTGTTGCTGACACCGCAGGCGAAGTTCACCACGTAGATGACGGTGCCGGGGCCGTCCTTGGCGACGATTTCCTGCATGCGCCCATAGAGCCGCGCCTGTTCGGCCTTGTCGCCGGTGGAGCGTGCCCTGTCGAGAATCCGGTCCATCTCGGGATTGCTGTAGTTCCACAGGGTTTTGTTCCAGGATCCGCTGCTGTGGTACCAGGCGTAGGTCATGAGATCTGGCGTGGGGCGGCCGTAGAACCCGTCGACATTGAAGGGCACCTTGCCTTCCATCTCGGCGAAGAACTTGTCCGGCGGCACGATGCGCAGCGACACCGTTATGTTCACCTGTTTGGCCACGTCGCGGAACGCCGTGGCCAATCGCTCCTCGGACGGATTGCTGCCCGGGACGAACAACACGAGAGAAAGCCCGTTGCCATAGCCCGCTTCGGCCAGCAGTTTCTTGGCGCCGGGAATGTCGGCCGGGAACAACAGGTCCTTGCGGAAGTAGGGATGCGTCGGCGGGATAGGCGAGACGGTGATCTTGGCATGGCCGAAGGTCGCGATGTCGGCGAAGACCTGCTTGTCCACCAGCTTGATGAAGGCCTCGCGCACGCGCGGATCGTCGAACGGCTTGAATGCGTTGTTGAAAACGAGACCCTGCCAGCGACCTGACGGAACCTCCGCGACATGCGCGGTGCGGCTGTCCTTGATCCGGTCCTGCTCCTCGGGCGGCAGGTCGTAGACGATGTCGATCGCGCCGCTTTCCAGGCCGGCGACCGCGGTTGCGTATTCGGGAATGACGCGCAGGATCGCGTGGTCGATTTTGGGCAGCCCCGGCAGGAAGTAGTCGGGGTTCTTTTCCAGAACCAACTGGTCGCCGGGCCGATATTCCACGAAGCGGAACGGACCGGTGCCGATCGGCTTCGTGGTCAGCGTGTCCATCATCGCCTCGCTGACGATCATCGCCTGGTAGCCGGCGGTGACGGCGGGTAGATCGGCATAGGGGACGGAGAGGGTGAATTTGACGGTGAGCGGATCGACCGCCTCGACCTTGCTTATCGCGCTGAGCGACGCGCGCAGCACGGAACCGACGTCCTTGTCGAGCAGCCGCCCGTAGGTGAAGACGACATCGTCGGCGTGGAGCGGCTTGCCGTTATGGAATTTCACATCCGGGCGAAGGTGGAAGATCCAGGTTCTCAGGTCCTCACTGGCTTCCCAGTGCGTCGCGAGATCGGGCATCACCTGAAGCTTGCCGTCCTGGGTGGTGAGGCGGCTGAACACGCAATAGGCATAGTTGTAGTCGAGGCCCCCGATCCGCATCTTGGCCGGATCGAGCGTGGCGATGGCGGCCGGATAGGAGACACGGATCGTGCTGCCTTGGGACGCGCGTGCTGGCGGGATTGCTGCCGATAGTACGGTTGCGCCAGCGGTGGCGATCACCGTGCGGCGTGCGAGGCGTCGGCGCAGCGTGGCGGTGCGCATGGATGGCCTCCGTATTTTGCTGGTTCTCCCAGACTCGCGCTTTGCACGAGCAAGCGTCATGCCAGCATCCATGGCTTGCCGGGGGATCGAGGTTTCTCCCATGTTTGGCGTTAATCTTTGCCTATAATTTCGACACGCCCTATGGATCAGATCGCATCACAGGCACATCCGCCGCAGGATTGGGCGAACAGCCTAAGAAGTGCTCAACGCTGGGCGCCGGGCGCTTTCAGTTCGTCAGAATCGAGATGCCGGCGTGCACGAGAAGCGTCAGGATCACGCCGATCACGATGGCATTGGCTATCGAGCGGTTCACTGCCTGGCTCGACGGCTTGGGTCCAAGCGCGATGACGATCGACGAGGCGCCGGCCAGCAGCGCACTCAGGCCGGCCTTCACCACGACCCATCCCATGACCGGCAGTGGCCAGCCGGCCTCGGTCAGCACGTTGCGGAAGAACTGGGTTCGGAACAGCGCGCGATACTGCGAGGGGAATTGCAGATGCCAGGTTTCCTGCGCTGCCCAACTGCCGATCAACAGCGACAGCACGACATAAGCGATCGAGCCGGTCACCATGGTGATCACGATGGAGGCGAACACGTATCGCCGGCCGGGAATGTTCAGGTTCGTCATGGCCCGGAACTGCGAGGACATCACGCGATTGCCGACATCCGCGGCGATCACTGCGCTGTTGCGCGCAACAAACAGCAGGTTCGCGATCAGCGGGATGGCGACGCGCGATTGCACCATGCCGAGACCGACCAGCGTTTCGTCGTGCAGTACCGACTTCAGGATGCCGCCGAATGAATGGTAGTTGAAGCCGAACCACAAGGTGACGAAGCCGATGATCGCGGCGCCGGCGCCCATGTATACGAGCATGATGGGCGCGGCGCACAGCAGCCAGAAATAGCCGACGACGTAGCGGGCGAACCACCAGTGCCGCGAGTGGCGTCGCCCCGGCGGGCGCCAGCGCGAGACTGGTGTCGTCGGCGTCCTGCGCCGCCACTGCCGCGGCCTGTTCCAGCCGTGCTTCGACGCATCCGACATCCGGCGGCAGCTCGACCATGCGCCGGCTGCGGGGATCGATCACCAGCACGCGGTCGGCGAACGGCAGCAGTTCCTCGAAGTGATGCACCGCGATCAGCGCCGGCTTGCCCATCCTGCCGCACAGATCGCGTATCACCGCGAGCAACCGCCGGGCAGACGCGATGTCGAGGCCGGAATTCGGTTCGTCGAACAGCAGCACCGGCTGATTGGCGATCACCGTGCGGGCGATCGCCAGCCTCTGCCGCTGGCCGCCGCTGCACGAGGCGATGGACTGGCGCGGATCGATCTCGGACAACATGGCGGCGACGTCCGCTGCCAGTGCCGCGGTGCCGCGCGGCGCATGGTCGAGCGCGATGCGCAGGTTCTCCTGCGCGTCCAGGTCATCGAACAATGCGTAGTGCTGAAACACCACGCCGCCGATCGCGGCGCGCCGGCGCGACAGATCGATGTTCTCGTCGCCGCAGGTCAGCCGCCCGGCAACCTGCCAGTTCCCCGGTCCGGTCTCGAGCAGGCCGCCCAGCAGCAACAGCAATGTCGACTTTCCGCTGCCGCTTGGCCCTACGAGCAGCACCAGTTCGGCCGGGTTGACCGCGAGGGAGACGTCGCGGAGCAGCACATCGCCGTCCGGCCGCACGATCGTCAGGTCCTTCACCGCGAGCGACAGCGCCGCCTGCCGGACGTCGGCCATCAGCCGGACACCGCGCGCAGCAGAGGTCGCACGGCGTCGGGATCGAGCGCCATGATTTCGTCACGCTGCGCCGGACTCATGAACACCACCACGCGGTCGTTCCGGCCGGCTACCAGCGTGCGGATGATGATCGATGCCACAGAGTTGAGATCGGTGCTGCCATGCAGGCTCACCAGCAGGCGTGGCGCGACCCGTGCCAGGCCCATCGCGCGTTCGATCAGGTTGTTGACGTACGGTCTCAACCGTTCATCGGCGACCATCTCGCTCGCCAGGTCGCGCAGCGCCGTATCATGCAGCACCTGGCTTGCCATCGCGTCGGAGAATGCCTGTAGGAAGTCCGCGGTGGGTGATGCGGCCAACAACCGGGCGACCAGGCGTTCAGGAAGACTGCGCTCCCGCACCTCCTGCAAGGCGCCCTGAAGCGCGTCCTCGACCGGCGCCATGTTCCAGACCGTGTCGTGGAACGGATCGATGAGCTGCCAAGCGTTGGCCCGCAGCATGCGCAGCGGCACGTCGTGGAAATGGCTTTCGATGATCGGCCGCAGCTCGCGCGACGCGGCGTCGCGCAGGATAGGCTCGTAGCCGCGCAGCAGGTCTTGCCAGGCGTCACTGCTCCGCGTGATCTGCCATGCCGCGTCGAGGTCGCTGCGAAGGCGCTGTTCCAGCCGGCCGCGATAGAGGTTGTTGAATTCGGGCGAGTGGAGCATCGCGAGTGCGGTTTGCGGCAACGCTCGGACCAGGTCGGTGGTCGCCTCGCGCAGCGACTGGCGCTCATCGGGCGAAGCGAGCAGCCAGAGCAGGCGCGGATCAGCGGGCAGCGACACCGGCTCGGTCGCATCCGCCAGCAGCGGATCGAGCGGATCGTAGAAGCCGATGCGGATCGCGCCGTCGCGTGTCGCCACCGCGTTTCCGAAGCGTATTGCGAGGCCGCTGTCACGCAGCACGAATACCGGAGCGCCGATGCCTGCGGTGACGCCGGACGGATCGCGCACGGTGATGGAGCCGGCCGTCGCGGTGAGGTCATTCGGCAGAGCGGACAGGCCTAACGCCACAAGTATCGCGGTCAGCGCCATGCTGAGTGCCCATTGCCGGCTTGGATGCCGCGCGCGTGCCCGACCCGAAGCGAGGCGGGAAAGCGATGCCGGTGCGATGGCGGCGCGGTTGTTCAGCGCAGGCTCGGAGCCGCTGGGCGGACCTTGCACAGGCCGTCCGTGTTGTCGCGTGTATGGTTAATAATCTGTGGCCGTATTAACCATTGAACCGTGCCGTGGGCCTCTTCTGTATATTGCGACATTGGGTTGGATAACGTCTCCAGCATTTGGAATAACGAACTCACTCCATGTGCATTACGAGGGTTTACATACTCATACGAAGACAATTATATCATGCGGGTTCGAGCGCGGGAGCCACAGAATTGATGGCAGCCGAGGAAATGGTCAGGGGCGGCGACAGCCGACGCTTCGCTGACCTGGTGAAGCTGAATGGGCTCGGGCATCGCTTCATCGATCGGACGCAGGAACGCCATTTGCTGGAAGAGGGCGTGACGAGGTTCGGCCTCACGCTGGATGAGGCGCGTGGCGTGCTGCGGTCGGTGGCCGAGGACAACAACTATGTATTCGAATCCGAGGCGGGGAGGCGTATTCAGCAACTGATGCGCCGGCATGCCGGCAAGAGCGGCCTGATCTCCCGCGGTCAGTTTCGCCGCACCGTGGACGTGCTGCGCGACTTCTCGGACAACACGATCAACGAGGCAGAGGCGCGGCGTCAGCTCAAGCGGATCATGATCGACAACGGCTGGCGGCCTCGCCGGGCCGGCCTGCTGCGGACGCGGCGATGGTACAAGCAGGTGCAGGTATGATGTCCGGGGGCTGATGCCCTGCCATGGATGTGTTCGATGTACTCGGCGATACCGGGCGTATCCTGCTCCGCACGTTCGTCGTGGCTGCACCGTTGCTTGCGTGGCAATTCGTGGCCTTGTGGGCACGGCCATTGCGCCGCAGGGCGGGCGGCCTGGCCGATCCGACGATCATCGCCGGTGCGATGGTGGGCCTGGCGATACTCGCCGTGACCCTGCCGCGCGGGGCGCTCACCTGGGATGGCGTCGTCATGGTCGGCGGCTTTTGGGACCTGAACCTGTGGCAGTTCGTGGATCTGGCGCATGGCATGGTGGTCAACGGGCCGGGCGCGTTGCTGACGGTCATGGCGGTGGATGATGCGCGGCGCGATTTGCAGGCCTGGCTCGCGCTGGCAATGACGCTGTGGCTGCTGCCGACGATCGCGGTCTGGCTGTCTGGCCCACCGCGGGGCGGCGGCCGGCTATTGTTGGGCGAAGCGGCGACCCTGGTCGCCAGCATCATCGGCACGGTGTATCTGGGGCCGCTGATGCTGTGGTCGCTCAACCGGCTGAACTTCTGGCTTTTGCTGATCGCGGTCCTGCTTATTCAGGACTATCGCCACGACGAGCCGCCGCTGTTCGGGCGGCTGGTCGGCGCGGTCGCCGGCGTGCGGCTTCGTCAGCGTGGGCTGGCCACAGAAGCGCCGGATCTGGATCAGGGCGGCGGGCTCAGGGTATTCGACTGACCGACGATGCGCCGCTTCAGGTGGGACCAGCTCATGCCGATCGCCAGCATGAGCGAGAATGCGCTCAGTGACATATAGGTCCACACGATGCCGCGCGACGGATCGATCAGATCGAATTCATACAGTGTGAGCATTCCTGCCAGCATGATCGCCAGTGCAGCCGAGATGCCGTCGGCGCCCAGCGACAGCCATGCGATGCGTACGAACAAGATGTGCAGTGCGAGCAACAGGCTTCCCGCTGCCGCGATCTCCGGCGCGGTCGCCCAGGGGCTGTATCGCGCCCAGGCGATGAAGTTGTAGCCGGTCGGATTCCACGTTGCGAACACCAGGAAGAAGCAAATCAGCGCGCGGACCAGTATGCCCGGCATCAGGTGAGCGCCCGCGAATCAAGCTGGCCGCTCAACCGGTAGCGGATCAGCGAGAAGCTGACGCCGGTGCCGAGAAGGATCGTCAGCGCGGACTCCAGCGCCAGAGTACGTTGTAGCCAGTCTGACAGATCAATGATGCCCCAATCGGACAGCAGCCACAGACAGGCGCCGATCGCCAGGATCAATGGGACACTGAGCACGATGCGCAGCGATCGCCATGTGGAATAGCTGCAAAACACAAAACCGAAGATGATCAGCAGTCCGAGGAAGATCTTCAGCGCCCAGTCATTCATATTGCCGCGAAATGCCCAGTGCCAATAGGAATAGCCACTCGGATTGTAGGTCGCCATGACAAGAAAGAGCACGGCGAGCATGCGGACGAAGATGGCGACAGGCTGTGCAATCCCGTACATCGGACCGCTCCTGGCGAGCTAGGGACGCAACACGTGTGCGGACAATGCCGGGGTGGCTCGCGTTCCAACGACATTGGGTACCACTTGCGTTAATTCATCATCGTGTTCTGTAGAACTGTGCAACGACGGTTGACGCGCTGCGGCACGCTATGTAGCTTGGATCAACACGTCTTCCAACCGAATTAGCAGCAAGACCTGTTTGCGATTCCGGGAGGCGCCGGCCAATGAGCGATTCCTGTGAATGAAGATACTCGGCCACCGGACGCGACGCTTCGCGATGAAACCTTAACGTCCGCGGGATCGCGGAAGCCGCGAGGTGGCGGCCGCGGGTTCCCGGCACTGTGCGCCCTGTTGGCGTTGATGGCCGCTGCGGTCTCGCTCACCGCGCCGGTATTGCGCCCGCGGGTTGCCGCGACGACGGTCCGCTGGCTCGGTCCTGGCAACGTGGTATCGCTGCTGCTTGCGCCCTCGCAGGCAATCACCGCGCGGCAGACAACTGCGCCCGACGTTCCTGATGTTCGTGATAGCCGCGCAAGTGTCGAGGCGCTGAGCCGTGTGCTCGATAATCTGTCGCGTCAAATCGACGATCAGCGTGAGATCGTATTGGCGATCGATGCGAGGGCACGCGCGGCCGGTCTGCTTGCACTGACGTTACGGCTACGGCGCGACATCGATGCCGGCCTGCCGATCGATCGTGACGTGGCTGCGCTTGCGGCCGGCGGCCCGTATCCCGGCCACGATCGATCGCGCGCTGCGGCGGCTGCGTGCCAATCAGCGACGGCACGCCGACGATGCGGGACCTCGCCGACGAGTTCGATCGTGTCATCGCGCGGATGGCGGCGGGATCGGATGCCGGCACTTCCTGGGCACGCGCCGGCTGGGGTCGCGTTGCGGCGCTGTTCGGCGGCGGCACTCCGCCGGAACGCGCCAGGCTGATCGAGCATTTGCGGGCGCTTGCGGCGGACGGGCGCTTCAGCGAGGCCGCGAATGAACTCGAGGCGTCGGGCGCAGGCGATATCGGTGCGACCTGGATCGCACGGGTGCATGACGCGGGCCGAGGCGGTGCTGGCGACCCAGCCCCTGCTCGCTTATTCGCTCGCGGTTTACGAGAACTCGTTCGCTGTTGGTGCAAAATGACACAGGTTGCTGGCCGGACTGTCGCTGCGGTGTCCTGCTGTCGCACGGCGCGGTCGCGGCGAGCTGGTTCGATGCACTCCCGGCGGACGATCCTGACGCTGTCGTCCGGCATGGTGCGCCGGAACCGCCGGCACCGCCGCCGCCAACGTACGGCCACGAGCTATCGTACGGTGCGACCGTCGGCGCAGCATGGTCGGTCATCGGCGGAATCGGCGACATTGTCTCGGGCACCCGCGAGGCGCTGTGGGAAACCGCCTACATGTTCGGGATAAACGGCACGCCGCTGCCGCACGAGGCGATCACCGATCGATTTCCCGATTTCGGTTTGCCGCGCGACGAAGGCGGTGGCGCGCCGGTTCCGAAGCCGCCGCGACCGGTGGAGGTAACCAATAATGGTCAACCGGCTGCGACGGTTCAGGCGAGATCGGCGACGGCAACGCCGCCTGCGCGGAGGCCGAAATGACAGCCGATCGATCCGGGTCTGTTGGCCAATTTCGTGTTCGATCGAGGCGACCGCCGGCGCGATGGCTCATTCCTCGTGCCCAAGTCGCTGCAACGTCTGTTCGAGATCCGCACCGCCCGCGCGGTCGCCGCCGACCTGCCGGTGACGGTGACCCTTGCCGGCCGCATCGTTCCCGACCGGCACATCGAGGCCGATGTCGAGGCGAGCCTGCTGGGCCGCATCGAGGCGCCGCCGGTGAGGTCTGCCGGTGCTCGGCGACATTGTGACCGAAGGTCAGGTTCTGGCCTACGTGGTTCCGGCGGTCGGTGTGGTCGATCGCACGCAGGTACGCCGCGAGGTCGCGCGGCTCACAACGGATATCCGCGTCGAGACCGAAAACCTGGAGATCCTCAGGCAGTTCAGCTTTGTCCCTTTCCGCGACGGCAAGATCTACCAGTCCGAGCAGCGGATCGCGGGCCTTCGCAGCGAGCGTGAGGCGCTGCTGCCGCTGTTGCAGACCCAGGAAGTGTTGCGCGCGGCGACCGCTGGAGTGATCTCGGTTTCCACCGCGATTCTCGGCGCCATCGTGCATCCCGGCGACAAGATCTTCGAGATCGTCGATCCGAGCCGGCTGTGGGTCGAGGCTCTGGCGCCCGATCCAAGGGTCGCCGAGAACGCGCGGCGTGTTGCAACCGCATCGGCGGTGACGCCGGAGGGCCAGTCGCTGGCGCTGACGCTTCATCGGGACCGGACTTGCGATGGAGCAGCAGTCGGCGCCGATCTTGTTCCGGATCGACAACCCGCCGCAAGGATTGCGCGTCGGCCGGCCTGTCACGGTTACGGTGGAGAGCAAAAACCGCATGCAACGTGGTCTGCCGATGACACGCGACGCCCTTACCATCGGACCCGATGGTGTGCAGGAGATGTGGGAGCAGACGGAGCCGGAGGTGTTCCGACCGCACATCGTGCGTACCGTCGACCTCGACGGGCAGCGCGTGCTGGTCGTGGACGGACTGAAGGAAGGCATGCATATCGTGACACAGGGCGTCCGTCTGCTTGCCCAGTTGCAGTGACGATCAGAAGGCGATCGCGAGCGCAGGCCAGGCACGAGGGCATCGCGGCGGAGCGAGCGGTTCGGATCGAGGCCGGGAATTGGCCGGGCAGCCGGCAGCCGAGCAACTCTGGGAACGCGGCGACCGCTATATCCGATGGCTGTCGTCAAGCGTGAAATCGAGCGACATCGGGTTGGCTCCCTTGACTTGCAGGACGAACGGACCCCAATGCCAGCGTTCCGCCGGGCCGGATTCATAATTGACCGTCAGGCGCGCGTCCGTGACCACCCAGTGCTCATCCCATTTGGGGCTGATGCCGAAGGTTATCTTGCTGTCCTTCACCTTTGCCGGCGGCAGCGCGCGAACACGATTGAGCCATAGCGTTGAAGGTGGTCGACGGCTTGATCTCTTCCTTCGCGTCATACACGCGTTCGAGGATTTTGCCATCGGCATTGGCGACAGTCACCGATAACACGTCGGTGTCGTCCTTGCCGTCGTCACCGGTCACGAGCTGTAGAACGCCATTCTTGACGACGCGTTCCGGTGCCTGCGCGCCGACGAAGGGTGACGTCGAGAACAGGACGAGAATCCCGACCACTGTTGTCCTGATGCTCGGTCTATTGGCCTGCGGCAAGAAAGCCTCCCACATTCGATCGCAATCAGTCATTAATACTTGTGGCTACTTGCAGAACTTGATTGACCATCGGCGCTCCATTCCATACGTTCAAGGAACGTTACTGGCAACGTATTTCGAGGAGGAGCGGAAGGTGCGCTGGTTTGGACGGGCCGCGTCGGTTCCATCAAGGCGCCGCCTGACCGCCTGCTCCGGAATGATCGTCATTTCGGCGAGCTGTCTCATCGGCGTCGGCGCCGTCGACCGCGCGCGCCGACGACGACGCGCCGAGACCGACGCCACGCACTGCGATCACCATCGGCGGTGCGAGCGTGGTGTCTGGTGGCTGCGAACGACAAGATCTATGCCTTCGTTGATCGGATCGAGGACAATGCGCCGGTCGAAGACGCGCAGCTCGAGCTGGATAGTGCCGAGGGCGCCTCGATCGACATGCACCTGGCGCCGATCACCCTGAACAAGGCTACGTCCGGATTATTCGTGGGGCCGTTCAGATCGCGCGAGACGCCAGCAGGATGCTTTCATGGTGACACTGCATTCGTCCGCCGGAAGTGGCCAGGAACCGGCGGAGATCACCTACACGGATGTCCCGGACCCAAACGCCGTTCCGGCGCCGCAGAGCATGCGAATCCAAGCTCGCCATGATCGCTGTGTCCAGCGTCATCGGCGCGGTCGCCGCAGTGATGTTCATGCTGTGGTTGCGCGGCGGGCGCAGGCGCGTGGCGGCACGTTCCGTCGGCACGGCGCACGCGGCATGATCGCCCGCTTGCGCTGAGGCCGGTCGTGTTTCAGGCAATTGTCGGGTGCAGCCTGCGGCATCGCATCTTTGTCCTGATCGCCGCGGCGGTCCTGGTGGGCTGGGGCGTGTTCGTGGCGCTCGACATGCCGATCGACCTGTTGCCGGAAATCCGCCAGCCATCTGTGATCATCAACGCCGACGTGCCCGGGCTCGGCGCCGAGGAAATGGAGCATCTCGTCACCATACCGACCGAGATGGCGCTGAGCGGCATGCCCGGTGTGGTGAGCGTGCGCAGCCGGTCGACCAATGGCGCCAATTACATCCAGGTCCTGTTCGACTGGGGCACCGACCCGTATCGCAATCGGCAGCTCGTCTCCGAGCGGCATCGCCATGGTGCAGGGCCAGTTGCCGGATGGCGTGGTGCCCATGATGGCGCCGATGTCGGCGGCCACTGGCCTGGTCATGCACATGGGGGTGACCGGCGGGGCCAGCCCCATGGAATTGCGCGAATACGTCGATTGGGTGCTGCGGCCACGTCTGCTGGCGTCCCCGGGTGTGTCGCAGATCTTCGTGATCGGCGGCGAGGTGCGCACCTATCGCTTCACGCCGAACCCGGTGCTGATGCGCCAGATGAATGTCACGCTCGACGATGTCGAGCAGCACGCTGAAGGCGTTCGGCACCAACACGACGGGCGGCTTCTCCGACAGCCACGGTACCGAGTACACGGTCCGCAACATCGGCAAGCCGGCCAGTCTCGACGATATGCGCAGCCTTGTCGTGGCCTATCGCTTCGACGTCCCGGTGCTGCTCAGCCAGATCGGCGAGGTGGCCTTCGTGCCGAAGGTCAAGCGCGGGGACGGCGCGTTCAACGGAATTCCCTCGGTCAACCTGGAAATCGTCAAGCAGCCGCAGGCGAACACCGTCAGGGTGGGCGACCGCATCATCGCGCTGCTCGACGAGATGCAGAAGACCGCGCCGCCGGGCATCAAGCTTGGCCAGATTTCCTACGACCAGGCCAGCATGATCAAGGAGGCGATCGGCAACGTCGGTCACATGCTGCGCGATGCCGTGATCATCGTCACCGTCGTGCTGATCGTCTTTCTCGCCAGCCTGCGGCCGACCGCGATTTCGCTGCTCGCCATTCCAATCTCGCTGGTCGTCAGCGTCATCGTGTTCCACCTGATCGGTGTGACCCTCAACACCATGACGCTGGGTGGGATCGCCATTGCCATCGGCGAGCTGGTCGATGATTCGGTGGTGGACGTAGAGAATATCCTGCGGCGGCTCGGCGAAAACCGGAAGCGGATCGATCCCGAGCCGATCATGCTGGTGATCGCGCGCGCCTCACAGGAGGTCCGCTCGGGCATCGTCTATGCGACGATCATCATTCTGCTGGTCTTTGTGCCACTGTTTGCGATGCCGGGCATTCAGGGGCGAATGTTCGGGCCGCTGGCCACCGCCTACATCGTGTCGATCTTCGCATCGCTTGTCGTGTCGGTCACTGTCACGCCGGCGCTCGCGTCCTATCTGCTGCCGCAGATGCCCGCTCTGAAGGGCGAGCACGGCGGCCGGTTCGCCCGCTGGCTGAAACGGCGCAACGAGCGTGCGCTGAACCGGGTGCTGGACCACGGCCGCATCGTGCTCAGTCTCGCCGCCATCGCGGTGCTGGTCGCGGCGGCATCGGTGCGATATCTGCCGCGCTCCTTCCTGCCGGAGTTCAATGAAGGCAACATCTACGTCACGCTGCTGCTGAATCCCGACACGTCCCTGCCGGAATCCTACCGGATCGGCCACATGGCCGAACAGATTCTCATGCAGGTTCCCGAGGTGAAGGCGATGTCGCGACGGACCGGGCATTATGAGCTCGATTCGGACATTGACCCGGTGCAGGACAACGAGATGCCGCTGAAGATCAAACTGGATCATGGGCGGACCCTGCACCAGGTTATGGACGACATCCGCAACCGCATGTCGATCTTTTCCGGCGATCTCGAGGTGACCCAGTTCCTCAAGGAGCGCATGCAGTCGGAGGACCAGGGAATCAAGGGCGACATCGTCTTCAAGATCTACGGCCCGGATTTGGCGACGCTGCGCACCCTGGCCATGCATATGCGCGATCAGTTTCGCTGGAACACCAAGGCGCTGGACGATCTTATCGTCGAGCAGCAGACGTTCTCGCCGCAGGCGCGCATTTCGGTCGATTATACGCGGGCCAAGCTGTTCGGCATCACCCCGGCACAGATCACTGACGTTCTCGAGAGTTTCTCCAATGGCCGGACCGTCTCGCAGGTGATCGAGAATGGGCGTCGCTTCGACGTCGTTCTGCGTCTTGGCGACCAGGACCGCACCCCGGACGCGCTCCGTCGCCTGTATATCGACACACCATCCGGCCCGGTGCCGCTGTCCTCGTTCGCGAACGTGGGTATCACCAGTGGTCCGAGCAATATCGTGCATGAGGACGGCGTTCGCCGCATCGCGGTAACGGCAAACCTCGATCCGAACTACGACGAGGCACAGGTGGTTCAGGTGCTGCGTGAACTGATTGCCCAGATGCACCTGCCGGTCGGCTATCGCACCAGTCTCGAGGGCGATTTCCGCGAGGGCGAGAAGGGGCGGATGATGCTGTCCATTCTCACGCCGGTTTCGATTTTACTGATCCTCACCGTGCTGCAGCAGCGCTTTCGTTCTCTTGTCCTCTGCCTGATCATCATGGGGAACATTCCCCTGGCGCTGGTGGGCAGCGTGGCGGCCCTGTGGATGGTCGGCATGGACTTGAACCTCGCGGCGATGATCGGCTTCATCGCTGTCACCGGTGTGGCGACGCGCAACTCGCTGCTGAAGGTCAGCCACTTCATCAACCTGCATCTCCATGAGGGTATGCCGATCGGCCGCGCGCTGGTACTGCGAGGCAGCGCCGAGAGGTTGATGCCGGTGCTGATGACGGCACTGGCGGCCGGTCTTGCGTTGGTGCCGCTGTTGTTCGCCTCCGATATCGCCGGCACCGAGATCCTGCATCCGGTGGCGGTGGCAATCTTCGGCGGACTGATCAGTTCGACCTTGCTCGATACGTTCACCACGCCATTGTTGTTCCTGATGTTCGGCGAGCGCGCGCTGGCGCGGGTGATCGCCGGCAACTCGCAGCTTGCCTATGACACGTTCTGAACCAGACGAAAGGTCATCACATGGGCCCGCTCAGCCTGACGGCCGCGATCATCGTCGGTACATTTGTCGCCAGCCTGACCCTCGATGTGGGGATCAACGCGATGCAGAACTGGTATGACGTGGTGTACAGGGACGCGTTCTGGGCGCATCACCCGCATGATACGCCGGCGATGCGCAATCTCGCGCAGGAGGAGCGCGATATCGACCGGCTGATGCGTGAGCAGGATTTCGTGACCACGCGCGAGAAGGAGTGACCATTCGCGCAGTGCCGCGCTCGCATTGGTCCGAATCGAAGACGCGATGCGAATGATGAAGCCTTCAGGCGGTGATGGAGGGATGCGTCGATGGTGATTTTCGTCCGTTGTCAATTGGCATGAAATCAGCGAGAATGATACAGCCCTGACACGAGAGAGGCGACCATGCACAAGGCGATGCTCGTTGGCTTGCTTGCGACCGGCCTGACGGCCCCGGTCGCTGCGTACGCGCAAACGGCGGCCCCGGTGAAGCCGCTGGAAGAGATCGTCACGATCCGGCCTGCGCAATGGCTGGCGGTCGGCGCGGGTGTCGTGGTCGGAGCAGCGGTGCTCGACGTGATCATGCCGACCGATGTTGCTTTCGTCATCGGTGGAATCGTCGGCGGCTATCTGGCCAATGCCTGGTATAGCGGGCGTGAGGTCGAGTTTCAGATGACCACTGCGCCAAAGAGCTGATCCCCACCAACCCGATATCGGCGGCGGCCGACGGTTCGTCGCGCGGTCTCGATGCGCTTACGCAGCGCGTGCGCTTCGATCTCGCCTGTCTGAATTATCCGCCGCCGAACTGGGTGGTGCCGGCGCGCCACACGAGCGGCGATCAGGTCAGTGATGTCGTGACGATCGGCGCCGGCATGGCCGGGCTGGTGACGACCTTCTCACTGCTGCGCAACGGCATCCGCAACATCCGATGCCTCGATCGCAATCCTTCCGGGTTCGAGGGACCATGGGTCACCTATGCACGGATGGAAACGTTGCGGTCGCCGAAGGTGCTGAGCGGGCCGGCGGCAGGCATTCCGTCCATCACCTTCCGCGCCTGGTTCGTGGCGCAATTCAGTGCGGCGGAATGGGAAAGCCTCGACAAGATTTCGCGTGTCATGTGGATGGACTACCTTCGCTGGTACCGCGACGTGCTTGCGCTGCCCGTCGAGAACGGCGTCGAGGTGTTGCGCATCGACCCGCTGGACGGGCTCCTCGCGTTGGAGCTGGCGGGCGGCGGACGCATCCTGACGCGCAAGGTGGTGATGGCAACCGGGCGCGAAGGTCTGGGACGACCGCGCATTCCCGATTTCATGCGCGACGTGCCGCGCCGCTTCTGGGCGCACACCTCGGATGCCATCGACTTCGCTGCGCTGCGCGGCAAGCGGGTTGTCATGGTTGGTGGCGGAGCTTCGGCGATGGACAATGCCGGCGAGGCGCTGGAGGCGGGTTGCGCGGAACTGCGCATGCTGGTCCGTCGCAAAACGCTGCCGCGGATCAACAAGCTGACCGGAATCGGCAGCGCCGGCTTCACCCACGGCTATCGTGCGATGAGCAAGGCATGGCGGTGGCGCACGATGCATTATTCCGACGAGACGGGATCGCCGCCGCCACGCAATTCAACGCTGCGGGTCAGTCGTCACGCCAACGCAAGCTTCCATTTCAATTCGGCGGTAGAGGCGATCCGCGTTAACCAGGATCACGTCATTGTGCACACTAGCCGCGGCAAAGCGTTTGCGGCCGACTGCATCATTCTTGCGACGGGCTTCACGGTCGAAACCGCGGCACGACCGGAGATCGCCGCCTATGCCGATGCGATCGCAACCTGGGCCGATCGCTATACGCCGCCGCCGGAACTGGCGAGCGCCGAACTCGGCGGCTTTCCGTATCTTGGTCCGCATTTCCAGTTCACCGAGAAGCGGCCGGGCGCGGCGCCGTTCCTGGCCGATATCCACTGCTTCAACCACGCCGCCAGTCTGAGCCTTGGCAAGGTCGCCGGCGACATTCCCGGCATCAGTACCGGCGCGGCCTGGCTCGCCGACGGCATCGCCGCGGAGTTCTATAACCGCGACATTGAGGCGCACTGGCAGATCTTGCTCGATTTCGACAAGCCCGAGCTGTTCGGCGACGAATGGAGCGATGCGGAGGGCTGAGCCCTACGGCGTGACGGGCTCGCCCAGCGTCTGCATCAGCCGATTTGCATTGGCGAACATCGCCACGGCATGGATCAGGTCGTGGATCTGCAGGTCGTCCATGCCGACCTCGCGCAACGGCCGAAGATCGGCCGCGGCTGATCGCCTGCGGCTCGCGCGTCAGTTTGGCGGCGAAATCCACGATGGCGCGCTGCCGTGGCTCCAGTTGAGCGCCAGGTCCCTCGTCGTACAGGCGCGAGGATCACGTCCGGCCGCTTGGTCAGCTCCACGAACCGGCGCGCATGCACCGACGAACAATAGACGCAGCCGTTGATGATCGAGACGACGACGGTCGCCAGCTCGCGGTCGGCGCGTGGCAGACCGCGCGGCGCGTACATCACCGCGTGGAACAGCGGCGAACGCTGCTCGAGTGAATCGACGTCATGCGCCAGTGTCAGAAAATACGGCGAATCACGCTGCGGACTCGCATCCAACGCCGCGCGCTGGCGTGGCGTCGCGGTCGCTGCGTCGACCGGCGGCAGCCATGCCGCCCACTCGACCGGCTCGAGGGTAAATCGCTTGCTCATCCGCGCCTCTCCTCCGCCAGCGCACGGAGCCCCGCGACCACGCGTACCTGGTAGCTCACGAAAGCGACGATCTGCGTGACCACGACGATGTCGCGCTCGGTCAGGCCGGCGTTGCGCAACGCGTCGAGGTCCGCCCGGGTCGCCGAACCGGGTGCGGTGGTGACCAGCGAGACATGGCGCAGAATGGCCGCCAGCCGTGGTGCGACGTCCATCGCCTCGATCGCGGCGACATCGGCGCCAACCTCGCGCAGCCGCTCGCGGTAATGCGCGACCAGCGCTGCGTCGCGTTCGATCGATGCGACGCGCGAATGCCGCGGCGGCACGCTCGATCAGGCTGACGCCGCCTGGATCGGACGGCGCTGATCAGCACGTCGTGGCTGCCTTGGGTGTGGCGCACGAATGCCTCGCGCTGCCGGCGCAGCGCGGCGATCGGCGAGTCGGAGGCCAGCCCGGCGGCCGTATCGACGATGTCGGTCGTCATCGCGCATGCCTCCGTCTGCGGATGCAGGCCGAACGCGGCATAGGCGTGGGCGCTGGGCGGCCAGGCGGCGACGATCTGGCCGCGCCATGTGTACGCCGCGCCGGCCACCACAGCGAGCAACACGATGCTGGCCACCCAGGCCGCGCGCAGGCGGGTCGAAGGCTGCGGCCTCGGCGGGATGGCGCGGCGAGTCGATCCATCGCCGACTGGCGCGGCGGCGCCACCGCGACGCGGAGCCACCGGCGGTTCGCACCGCGATCGTGGGCTCGTCCGGCAGGCGATCGGCGCGTACCGGCTCGCTCGGGCGGCGGGTCGACGGGGGCTTCCAGCAGGGGTCCAATCGCCGCCGCAGCGCGCGCATCGCACGACGCGCCCGGCCGTCACCAGGGAGTCGGGCACCTCATAGGCGGCGGAGCAGGAGGGACAGGCGATTCGCATACCGGAGGATGGTGCGGGAGCGCCGATTGCGAGGCAATGGCGGCGCGGCGCCGCGGAATGGCAAGAATGGTGGCGATGATTCGATTCGACGGAGTGGGGCTCAGGTACGGCCCTGCCGGCCAGGGCGCTGCCGCGGCGGGTCCCGAGGTGCTGCACGATCTCAGCTTCACGCTGCCAGACGGCGCGTTCCGCTGGCTGCTCGGGCCGTCGGGCGCCGGCAAGACCAGCCTGCTGCGCCTGATGTATCTCGCGATCCGCCCGACATGCGGCCGGCTGGCGATGTTCGGCACCGACATCGAGACCGCCGAGCGCCGGCTGCTGCCGCGGCTGCGGCGCCGCATCGGCGTGGTGTTCCAGGATTTCCGCCTGCTGCCGCATCTGTCGGCGTTCGACAATGTGGCGCTGCCGCTGCGCCTCGCCGGCAGGCCGGAAGGCCAGATCCGCGCCGATGTCGGCGAGATGCTGCGCTGGGTCGGGCTGGCCAGGCAGGCGGGCGTCCGGCCGGCGGAACTGTCCGGCGGCGAGCAGCAGCGGGTGGCGATCGCGCGCGCGGTGATCGGCCGCCCGAGCCTGCTGCTGGCCGACGAGCCGACCGGAAATCTCGACGACGTGCAGGCCGAGAGGCTGATGCAGTTGCTCAAGGAGATGAACCGGCTGGGCACCACGGTGGTGGTCGCCACGCACAACGATGCGCTGGTCGGCCGGCATCCGGCGCGCGCGCTGCGGCTGTCGCGCGGCAGGCTGGTGGAGCAACCGTAGGCGATGGCGACGCTCCGCTCGCGCCGGTTGTTGCGGCCCGCCGGGTTCGACGAACTTGGACTGCGCCGCGCGATCTCGGACCGCATGCTGCCGTTCCTGGTCGCCGCGATGGCTGTCCTGGCGGCGCTGGCGCTGGCCGGCTGGGTCGGCGCGGCGTCATTGGCGCGGCACTGGCAGCAGGGTGCGAGTTCCGCGCTGACCGTGCAGGTGCCGCAGCCGCAGGAGCCGGCGGCGCAGGGTGGCGGCACGCGGCTGGATCGCGTCGTGGCACTGCTGGTCGCGCACACCTGGCGTTGCCTCGGCACGCGCGCTCAGCGACGAGGAACTGGGCGATCTGCTGCGGCCCTGGCTGGGCAGCGAGCGCCGAGAGGCTTGCCGTGCCGTTGCCGGCGGTGATCGCGGTGCGGCTGGCCGACGCCGATCTGGACCTGGACCGCGTGGGGCGGCGGCTGGATGAGGCGGCGCCGGGCACGCTGGTCGAGAGCCATGGCGTGTGGATCCGGCGGCTCGCCGTGCTGGCGCGCAGCCTTCAGGCCTGCGCGGGGCTGGCGCTGCTGCTGGTGGCCGCGGTCGCCGCGGCGGTGATCGCGGTGGCAACGCGGGCGGGGCTTGCGGCGCGGCGCGAGGCGATCGAGATCGTGCATGGGCTGGGCGCCACCGACGGCTACATCGCCGCGCGCTTTGCCGGCCGCGCCACGCTGCTGGCGACGACGGGCGGGGTCGCCGGCGCGGTGCTTGCCCTGCCGGTCCTGCTGACGCTGGCGAACCTCGCCGCACCCTTCTCCGGCGCCGCGCCGGAGGCGATGTCGCCGGCCGCCATCGTTGCCGCCTGCCCGCCGCGCTGTGGCTCACGCTGCCCGGCCTTCCGGCCGCGGCGGCGGCGATCGGCTTTCTCACCGCCCAGGCCACGGTGCGCCGCTGGCTGCGGCGGCTGCCATGACCGGACTGTCGCGCCGCCTGGCGGTTGCCGGCATCGGCATCGCCGCACTGGGTATCGTGCTGGCGCTCGGCGGCGGCTTCGCCTGGTTTGTCCATCAGGTGGACCGGCCGGGGCAGGTGCCGCCGCACACCGACGGGATCGTCGCCTTCACCGGCGGCCCGGAACGGGTCGAGACAGCGCTGCGCCTGATGGCCGAGGGTCGCGCCGATCACCTGCTGCTGTCGGGCATAGGCGGCGGCGCGGAACTGGCGGAGCTGGCGCATCGCGCCGGGGTCGATCCGCTGCCGCTGGCGACCCGGGTCGCGATCGGCCGCAGTGCGACCACCACCCGCGGCAATGCCGCCGAGACCGCCGCCTGGGCGCGGGCCAACGGCATCCATTCGCTGCTGGTGGTGACGGCGTCGTACCACATGCCGCGGGCGATGGCCGAACTGGCGCGTGCGCTGCCCGAGACCGCGCTTTACCCGCTGCCGGTCGTGTCGCCGGAGCGGCCCGATCACACGCGCCCTGCCGCTGCGGCTGGTTGCCGAGGAGTATCTCAAGTTCCTGGCGACGACGGCGGGGCTGAGCGCGGTGCTGCCGGAGCGCGAACCGCCGCCGGCGCGCATGCCGGTCATGCCGGATGACCCTGGTGCGCTCTGCGCTGTTCAATCTGTTCTTCTTCGCCGTGACATTCGTCATGACCGTGGTGGTGGCGACGCCCGTCAGGTTCGCCGCACCGCATCGGATGCTGGACGTCGCGCGGCTGTGGGCACGCATCATGGTGTGGGCGGCGCGCGTGCTCTGCGGCATTCGCCTGCAAGTGTCCGGTCTGGAGCACGTCGGTAGCGGCGCGGCGCTGATCGCGTCGCGCCACCAATCGGCGTTCGACACGTTCGTCTGGCTCACCCTGGTCCCGCGCTGCTGCTATGTGCTCAAGCGCGAACTGCTGCGCATCCCGCTGTTCGGGCCGCTGTTGCCGCTGAGCGGCATGATCGCGGTGGACCGCGAGGGCGGGGCCAACGCGCTGCGCGGGCTGATGCGGGAAGGCGTGCGCGCGGTGCGTGAGCAGCGCCAGATCGTGATCTTTCCGGAGGGTACGCGTGCAGAACCCGGATCCCTGCTGCCGTTGCAGCCCGGGGTCGCCGCGCTGGCGGCGCGGACGCGTCTGCCGGTGATCCCTGTGGTGACCAATTCGGGTCGTTGCTGGGGTCGCCGGGCCTTCCACAAGCGTCCCGGCACCATTCATGTCCGCGTATTCAAGCCGATCCCGGCCGGAATGGGGCGTGCTCAGCTCATGTCCTGCCTGGAAGCCGCACTGCGGAGCGAGGTTGTGGAGAACTCTGTGGGCTGAGCGCCAGCCAACCTCGTGTGCAAATGTCAGTCGGGAACCGCAAGCTATTGGTAACACATATGTTTCTTGCCAGCGGTCGATCCTGGTGGCCATCTGCACAGCGTGGGATGAAACCATCTCTGCACGCGCTCTGGTAGAATAGTTGCGCACGCAGCTCGCGTGTCGAGGGAGTGCCCAGCGTTTGCCTTGTCCACTCGTTTGCCTATAAGCGGCGCCGGGCTCGGGGCGAGGCGAGATGTGGCGCAGGCGGAAGCTGTGGATCATTCTGCTTGCGGTGCCGCTCCTGCTGCTGGCTGCCGACACGATCTACTGGCGGATCGCTGTCGGCAATCTGGAGGCTGGCTTCGCCGCCTGGCTGACCGAGCAGCGCGCGGCGGGCTGGCGCGAAGTAGCACGGGACGCCGTCGCGGGGCGGCTGGCCGCTGGCCGCAACGCTGACGGTTCCTTCGTTCTCGCTGGCGGGCGGCGGCCGCGACATTCCTGGCGGGCTGACATGGAGCGCCGACGGCCTGGTGTTGCGCGTCGCTTTGCTGCGGCCGGACCTGCTTCGGATCGCGGCCAGGGGCACGGCAGCATCTTCGCTTCGGCGAGAACCCGGAGATCGCCTATTCCGCGGAACGCATGGACGCCGACGTTGCCGCTACAGCCGGCGCCGGTGCCGTCCTTTGTGGATGTCAGCGTGGATGCACCTCCGTGCCAGCACGCCGGTCGGCGACGATGCCAGCGTCGAGGCGGCGCGCCTGCATCTGGATGTCCAGCCGGCCGCACAATCCGGTGAGCCGGCCCTGACCTTTACGCTGCGGGCCGACGGCGATGACGCTGCCATCGGGGTTAGCGCATCCGCTCGGGTCCGCATATCGCCCATCTGGCGGTGGACGGCGCGCTGAACGGGCCGGTTCCGGTCGGACGCACGCCGGCGGAGCGTGCCGCGGCCTGGCGCGACGGCGGCGGCTCGCTCGAGGTCCGGCATCTGGCGTTGGTGTGGGGACCGCTCGACCTCACCGGCAGCGCCACGCTCGCACTCGACGAGCAGTTGCAGCCGATGGGCGCCGCGAGCGCGCGCGTGGTAGGTTACGCCGAGACGCTCGACTCGCTGGCGGCGCATGCGGCGATCAGCCGCTCCGCCGCCACCGCGGCCAAGGCGGTGCTGTCGCTGCTGGCGAACAGCCCGGACGACGGCAGCCCGCCGGATGTCGAGGTACCGCTGACGCTGCAATACCGCACGCTGTCGATGCGGCAGGTCCCGCTGGTGCGACTGCCGGAGATCGAGTGGCCGTGATTTGCAATCGGCAGCGATTAGCGAGTATGGTAGCGAAATGATTGCCCGGATTACCACGACGCGAATTAGCGGCCCGGCTGCCTGAGCAGCCGGGGATTACCCGCCCTTCGTCGTCGTGCCGTTCATCCGGAGTTGCCTTCCATGTCTGACCAATCCGTCTGTCGCCGTCCGCTTCATGCTCGATGCGGATGCCGCACCTGGCCTTCTGACACGCCTGCTGCAACCGTTCGCCAGGCGCGATCTGATCCCCGACCGCATGTGGTCGCACCGCTCGGGCGAGACGCTGCATGTCGAGATCGCCATGGCGGCGATGCCCGGCGAGGTGGTCCACCTGGTCGAGGGCAACCTGCGCCAGGTGGTCGGCGTGCGCAGCCTGACGCAGCTGCGGCCGGAGGCGATCCGCCAGGCGGCTTGAACCGGGCGCGCGCAGTCTGCCCATATCCGCGCCATGCGGCGGCTGAACGCGCGAGGTTGGCATGCCGGGATCAGACGCGGTTCTTCTGGCCCGCGCGCAGTTCGCCTTCACCATCGGCTTCCACATCGTGCTGCCCGCCTTCACCATCGGGCTGGCGAGCTACCTCGCGGTGCTGGAGGCGATGTCGCTCGCCACCGGCCGGCAGGTGTACCGCGACGTTTTCCACTACTGGCTGCGAGTGTTCGCCGTCGTGTTCGGCATGGGCGTCGTCTCCGGCGTGGTGATGGCGTACGAGTTCGGCACCAACTGGGCGCGCTTCTCCGACAAGGCCGGCCCGATCGTCGGGCCACTGATGGGCTACGAGGTGATGACGGCCTTCTTTCTGGAGGCCGGCTTCCTCGGCATCATGCTGTTCGGCCGGCAGCGCGTCGGGCGCGGCGTGTATTTCGCCGCCACGCTGCTGGTGGCGACCGGCACGCTGATCAGCGCGTTCTGGATCCTCGCGGCGAATTCCTGGATGCAGACGCCGCAAGGCTACACGCTGACGCCGGATGGGCGCTTCTTGCCGGCGGACTGGTGGCAGATCATCTTCAATCCGTCGTTTCCCTACCGCCTCGTGCACATGGTGCTCGCGTCCTATCTGTCGGTCGGCGTTCGTGGTGGGCGCGGTCGGCGCCTACCATCTGCGGCGCGATGCGCAGAACCAGGCGGCGCGGCTGATGTTCTCGATGGCGATGTGGATGGCCGTGGTGGTCGCGCCGATCCAGATCCTGGCCGGCGATCAGCACGGCCTGAACACGCGGCAATACCAGCCGGCCAAGGTCGCCGCGCTGGAGGGCGACTGGGAAACCGTGCCCGGCACGCCGCTGATCCTGTTCGGCATGCCGAACATGGCGGAGGAGCGCACGAACTGGGCCGTCGAGGTGCCGCATCTCGGCGCGCTGATCCTGACGCACAGTTGGAACGGCACCGTCCAGGGCCTGAAGTCATTCCCGCCGCAGGACCGGCCCAATTCGCCCGTCATGTTCTGGGCGTTTCGCATCATGGTGGGGCTTGGGCTGCTCATGGTGGCCCTCGGCGGGTGGGCAGCGTGGCTGCGCGCGCGGGGCCTGCTGTATGAGTCGCGATGGCTGCGCTATGCCGCGCTCGCGATGGGGCCGTCGGGCTTCATCGCGCTGCTGGCAGGCTGGACCGTCACCGAGGTCGGCCGCCAGCCATTCACCGTCTACGGCCTGCTGCGCACGACCGACAGCGTATCGCCGATCGGCCTTCCGGGCGTCGCGGCGTCATTGGCGGCGTTCGTCGTTGTATATGCGATCGTGTACGGCACGGGCCTCATTTTCGTGCTTCGCCTCATGCGTCGGCCCCCGACGGTCGGCGAGACCGGACCCGAGGCCGGCGTGCCGGTGCGCAGCGCGGGTATCACGCCGGCGCCCGCATTGCGGGACTTTCCGTGATGCTGCCGGTGGTGTGGGCCGGCCTGATCGCTTTCGCGGTGCTGGCCTACGTGCTGCTCGACGGCTTCGACCTCGGGGTCGGCATCCTGTTCGCCGTCGAGCGGCGTGACGAGGACCGCAGCACCATGCTGAGTTCGGTTGCGCCGGTGTGGGATGGCAACGAGACCTGGCTGGTGTTCGGCGGCGGCGGTCTGTTCGCGGTGTTCCCGCTCGCCTACGCGGTGATCCTGCCGGCGCTGTATCCGGCGATCATCGCCATGCTGCTCGCGCTGGTGTTCCGTGGCGTCGGCTTCGAGTTCCGCTTCCGCGCCGCCAGCCCAGGCGGGCGCATGTGGTGGGACCGGGCGATCTGCGCGGGCTCGACGCTGGCGGCGTTCTGCCAGGGTCTCGTGCTGGGCGGGCTGCTTCAGGGCATCCACGTGCAGGATCGCGCGTATGCCGGCGGCTGGTGGGACTGGCTGACCGGATTCACGCGTGCTGTGCGGCGTCGCGGTCGTGGTCGGCTACTCGCTGCAAGGCGCCTGCTGGCTGATCTGGCGCTGCGACGGGCCTGCTGCAGCAGCGCGCCAGGCAGCATGCGCGCGCACTGGCGGTGGTCGATGCTGGTGTTCATCGTCGCGGTCAGCGTGTGGACGCCGCTGCTCAATCCGGCGTTCAGCGAGCGCTGGTTCGGCTGGCCCGGAATTTTGCTCACCAGTCCGGTGCCGATCCTGGTGGCGCTGGTCGCCCTGCTGTTCTGGCGTGGCCTGTCGCGACAGCACCAACTGACGCCGCTGCTCTGCGCGCAGGCGTGGTTCGTGCTGTGCTATGCTGGGCTTGGCATCAGCCTGTGGCCGCTGATCGTGCCGCCGGACATCACGATCTGGGACGCGGCCGCGCCGCCGTCGAGCCAGCGCTTCCTGCTGATCGGCGCCGTGGTGCTGGTGCCGATCATTCTGGCCTACACCGGCTACGCCTACTGGGTGTTTCGCGGCAAGGTGCAGCCGGACATGCACTATTGAAGCCGGTCAGTGCGCGAACCCGAACAGCGCCTGCGCATTGTGGTGCAGGATCCGGTCGGCATCCTGCTGCGGCAGCCCCATCCGTTCGATATAGGCGAACGTCTCGCGGTATGACTCGTAATCCTGGAGCACCGGATAGTCGCTGCCGGTGACCAGCTTATCGACACCGAACGCCTCGCAGGCGCAGGTGAATGCAGGCTTCGATCCGTAGCACACCGTGTCGTACCAGAATTGCCGCGCCGTCACACTCGGCAACTCCGCCAGCTCGCCGAGATCGCGCACGCCCTGCTTGTCGAGCCGGTTCAGCAGCATCGGAATCGGGCCGCCGAGATGCGGCACGATGAACCTGATGCGCGGATACCGGTGCGGTATCTGCCGCGCGATCATGTGCGCGACGAACATCGCGTCCTCGACCGAGTTACCGATCGCCGCGCGGAAACCCCAGTCGTTGATCACCGGCGAGCACACCCCGGTCACCGACGGATGCACGAACAGGATCGCGCCGCGCCGGTTCATCTCGGCGTAGATGGGGTCGAACTCGGTCTCGGCGATCGATCGGCCGAGACAGGAGATGTTCATGTTGACGCCGACGCAGCCGAGCTGATCAAGGCCGCGTTCCATTTCGCGCAGCGACGCGTCGATGTGCGGCAGCGGCAGCATGACATAGGATGCGATCCGCCCCGGATAGCGCTGCGCCAGATCGGCATATCCGTCGTTCAGCAGATGCAGCGCGTGGACGCATTCGGGTTCGTCGGGCAGGTAAGGCGGGCGGTGCGGCGACAGGATCTGCGTCGCAACGCCGGCGGCTTCCATCAGTTCCAGCCTGCCCCGGATGTCGGCGGCGGAGTCGGACACCGGGTGTTTGGCGATACCGGTCCGCGCCGTCACGCCGACGCGCGGCGAGAAGCGATCGCCCATGAAGTCGCTGAATGCCTGCGGAATGTAGTGCGCGTGGACATCACAGATCATCGCCGGCGGTTCCTTCGTTCGTCATTATGGGGAGCCGTGGACCGTCCATCGCCCCCTCCCGCGAGGGAACGGGGTGTCAGGCGGCCTCCGCCAGTATCAGGCGCCGTCGCGGCACTGCCTCCACGGGCATCGCGGCGTAAGTGTCCTTCACCGCCTCGGTAATCGTCACGCCAGCGAAACCGGTCAGCCATTTCCGCCCGGACCGATCGCACAACGGCCCGCCGCGCAGCACCAGCCGCCAGTTCGACGGCGGCAGATAGAGCGCGGTGTCGCGGCGCTCTACACGATAGAGCGAGGACGCAAGCAGCCGGCCGATCTGCCCCGGCGAGTAGGGCTGGCCGTGGCCGAATGGCGTGCCCTCCCAGTACGCCCATATGCCGCTGCGGTTGGGCGCCACCACCAGCAGCCGGCCGTCGTCCTTCAGCACCCGCCAGGTCTCGCGCAACATGTGCCGTGCGCTCTCCGCCGCCTCCAGCCCGTGCACCAGCAGCACGCGATCGAACGTCAGGTCGGGGAACGGCAGCGCGTCCTCCTCGGACGTGCAGGACAGGCTTGGCGCGCCCGCCGGCCAGCGCGTCGCCCCCATCTGGGCTGGCGTCAGTGAAATGCAGCGCGCCGCCTGCTCGCGCCAGAGCCGCAGATACGGCGCGGCGAAGCCGATCCCCAGCACCGAGAGGCCGTGCATGTCGGGCCACATCGCCGTCAGCCGTTCGAGCAGCAGACGCGCCGCCATCGCTCCACGGGAGGTGGCATAGAAGTCGGCCGCAGCATGGGCGTCGGCTGCCATGGGTGAATTGTATACCAGAGCGGCGGTTTCCGGTCGCGCCGGGCAATGCTAGGCTGCCTCCCATGACAGTCACAGCACAACCCGTCCCCATCCTGTCCGACAACTACGCCTGGATGCTGCGCGACAGCGGCACAGGTTCGGTTGCCATCGTCGATCCGGCCGACGCCAAGCCGATCATCGCCGCGCTGGAAAAGGCCGGCGGAAGGCTCGACCTGATCCTGCTGACGCATCACCACGCCGATCACATTGCCGGGGTCGACGAGGTGCGGGCGCACTTCAAGGGCGCCAAGGTGGTCGGTGCGGCGGCCGATGCTCATCGGCTGCCGAAGCTCGACCAGGCGGTGAAGGAGGGCGACGCCGTCGCATTCGGGAGTGCGAGCGCGCGCGTCATCGACACGCCGGGCCACACGCGTGGGCAGATCAACTACTTCATTCCTGACGGCGAGATCCTGCTGTCGGGCGATACGCTGTTCAGCCTGGGATGCGGCCGGCTGATCGAGGGTACAGCGGACGAGATGTTCGCCTCGCTGCGCAAGCTCGCGGCGTTGCCGGGCGGCACCAAGATTTGCTGCGGTCATGAATACACCGAGAGCAACGCTCGCTTCGCGCTCAGCGTCGATCCGAACAATGCGGCATTGAAGGCGCGCACCGAACAGGCCCATCAGCAACGCGTGGCGGGCCAGCCGACGGTGCCCTCGACGATGGCGAGCGAACTCGGCGCCAATCCGTTCTTGCGCGCGCCCGATGTCGCGACGTTCGCCGATCTGCGCGCGAAGAAGGACAAGTTCTGACGTGAGGCTCGGCTTCTCGCCGAGCGCCGCGGACACGGGCTGCGGTTGATCGATCTGCGCGACGCCGCCATTCCGGCGGAGGCGGTGATCGAAGCGTTGGCGCTGCGGCCGCACCCGGAAGGGGGGCATTATCGCGAGACCTGGCGCGATGTGACCGCGGATGGTTCGCGCGGCGCCGGTACGGCCATCCTGTTCCTGTTGCGCGAGGGCGAGCGCAGCCACTGGCACCGAGTGGATGCTGCCGAGCTGTGGGTGTGGCAGGCTGGGGCGCCCCTGTTGCTGCGCGTCGGGGCCGGCGCGCACCACGGGCTTGGACCGACGATCGCTGCCGGCGAGAACCTCCAGCAACTCGTGCCGCGGTACTGCTGGCAATCGGCGCACAGTCTCGGCCGCTGGACGCTGTGCAGTTGCATTGTCGCGCCGGCTTTTTCGTTCGAAGGGTTCGAACTGGCGCCGCCGGGATGGGAGCCTCGCGACTGATCTACTTCTCGCCCTCGGTCAGTCCCGCGACGAACCAGCGCTGCATCAGCACGACCACCACGACCGGCGGCAGCAAGCGCCAGGACAGCCGTTGCCATGACCGCGCTCCAGTCGGTCTGCGTCTCGACGCCGATCATCTTCACGATGCCGATGACGATCGTGTCGAGGCCCGGGTCGGTGGCGACCAGCAGCGGCCAGAGGTACTGGTTCCAGCCGTAGACGAACAGGATGACGAACAGCGCGGCGATGTTGGCGGCCGACACCGGGATCAGGATGTCGCGCAGGAAGCGCAGCGGGCCGGCGCCGTCCATGCGCGCCGCCTCCACCAGTTCGTCGGGAATGGCGACGAACACCTGGCGGAACAGCAGCGTGGCGGTGGCCGAGGCGATCAGCGGCACGGTGAGCCCGGTGAAGCTGTTGATCAGGCCGAAATCGGACATCACCGCATAGGTCGGGATGATGCGCACCTCGACCGGCAGCATCAGCGTGATGAAGATCAGCCAGAACGCGGTGCGGCGGAACGGGAAGCGGAAGAACACCACGGCGTAGGCGGACAGGATCGAGATGACGATCTTGCCGCCGGCGATCGCCAGCGCCATGCCGCCGGACACCAGCAGCATGTGCCACACCGGTTGCGTGCCCATCGTGCCCTGCGTGAGGACGCGCGGATAGGCGGACAGGTCGAGGCTGGGCAGCAGCGACAGTTCGCCGCGGGTGATCGCGCCGGAATCCTGGGTCGAGCCCGCGACCACCAGCCAGACGGGCAGCGCGAACAGCAGCACGCCGAGACCGAGCACGATGTGCGCCAGCCAGTCGATCTGCCGCGCCGGGGCGGCTTGCTCCACGCGTCACCGGAAGGACCGCCTGGCTCATGCGCTGGTCCGCCGGCCGATGAAGCGGAACTGGATCGCGGTCAGTGCGATCACGCCGACCATCAGCACCACCGACTGCGCCGACGACGACCCCAGATCGAGGTTCACCACGCCGTCGCGATAGACCTTGATGACCAGCGTCTCGGTGTCCTTGCCGGGGCCGCCATGCGTCAGCGCGTAGATCGTGCCGAACGTGTCGAACGCGGCGTAGACCAGGTTCACCACCAGCAGGAAGAACGTCGTGGGCGCCAGCAGCGGGAAGGTGATGGTGCGGAAGCGATGCCAGCCCCTGGCGCCGTCCATCCGTGCCGCCTCGGTCACCGCGCGCGGGATCGACTGCAGGCCGGCGAGAAAGAAGATGAAGTTGTAGCTGACCTGCTTCCACGCGCTGGCCAGCGATCACCATCAGCAATGCCTGGCCGCCGTTGATCGTGTAGTCCCATGGCACGCCATGCGCGTTCAGCCAGCGGCCGAGCAGGCCGACCTGCGGATTGAGGATGAACAGCCACAGCACGGCGGAGATCGCCGGCGCGATCGCATAGGGCCAGATCAGCAGCGTGCGATAGATCGCGCGGCCGCGTATTTCGTGGTCGGCGAACACCGCGAGGAGCAGTGCCAGGCTCATCGACAGCACGCTGACGGCGGCACAGAAGATCAGCGTGCGGATGATGGAATCGACGTAGAGCGGATCGGAGAAGAGGTCGGTGAAGTTTTCGAGACCGACGAAGGTGGAGCCGAGACCGAATGGGTCTTCTCGGGTCAGGCTCGACCAGATTGCCTCACCGGCGGGCCAGAGGAAGAAGAACGCGGTGAGCAGAAGCTGCGGCAGCACCAGGACCAGGGGCAGGAGCCAGCCTTCGAAGATGGTGCGGCGTTCCATTCGGGATCAGAGCGGGGGTTGCCCCCTCCCCCGCAAGGGAATGGGGAGTGTCACGCCTTCGCCGCCTTTTCGAACTCCCGCAGCACCTTGTTGCCGCGGCTTACGGCGCTGTCCATCGCCTGCTGCGCGCTCTGGCTCGCCCTGGAACGCCTTTTCCATCTCCTCGTAGATGATGTTGCGGATCTCGACGAGCCGCCCCAGCCGCAGTCCCTTCGAATTGCTCGTCACCGTGCCGCGCGTGAGTTGCTTCACCGGCAGATCGGCGCCCGGGTTCTTCTCATAGAACCCCTGCTTCTGCGACAGCTCGAACCCGGCGAGCGTCACCGGCACGTATCCGGTATGCTGATGCCAGTAAGCGTCGTTGTCCGGATTGCCGATGAACTTCAGGAACGTCGCCACCGCCTTGTATTCCTCGGGCGTGCGCCCCGGCGCCGTCATCGTCCACAGGCTGGCGCCGCCGATGATGGAGTTGAGCGGCGATTTGATGATCTCCGGATCGTACGGCAGGAACGCCTCGGCCCAGTCGAACTTGGCGCTCTTCACCATGTCGCCGCGCATGCCGGACGAGTTGAAATGGATGCCGGCCTTGCCCGATACCAGCAACTGATCCGGCTGGTTGTCGCGCCCGGCGTATTTGAACGTGCCGTCCTTCGCCATGTCGAGCAGGCGCTGCATGTGCTTCACGTGCGCCTTGCTGTTGATCTCGAGCTGCGCGTCCAGCCCCTCGAAGCCGTCGGACTTGCTGGCGAACGGAATGTCGTGCAGCGCGCTGTACTGTTCGAGCTGGATCCAGCTCAGCCATGAACTGGTCACCGGGATTTCCGCCGCGTCCTTCGCCTTGATCGCCTGCGCCGCCTTCACCACGTCCTGCCAGGTCGCCGGCGGCTTGTCGGGATCGAGCCCCGCCTTGCGGAACGCGTCCTTGCTGTACCACATCACCGCGGTCGACGAGTTGAACGGCATCGACGCCATGCGGCCATCGGCCAGGCTGTAATAGCCGCGCACCGCCGGGATGTACGCGTTCGGATCGATCGCGACGCCGGTCTCCTTGACCAGCTCCCACACCTGCTTCGTCGCCTTGCCGGCGGCGAGCATCGATCCGGTGCCGACCTCGAAGATCTGCGCGAGATGCGGCGCCTGGCCGGCGCGGAACGCGGCTATCGTCGCGGTCAGCACATCGGCATAGCCGCCCTTGTAGATCGCCTGCACCTCGATCGCGTCCTGGCTCTGGTTGAACGCTTCGACCAGGTGGTTCACCTGCTCGCCGAGCGCGGCGGTCATCGCGTGCCACCAGACGATCTTGGTCTTCTCGGCGGCGCGGCCGATCGCGGGCACGGTGGCGAGCGCGGTTGCTCCCGCGAGCAATGTGCGACGCTTCATGCTGTGTCTCCCATTCGACATTCGTGGCCTCGGTGGGCTCAGAAGCTCAGCGGCTCCTGCAGCACCGGAACCCAGCGCGTATCCTTCACCACCGACAGGAACGACTGGTTGGACGCGTGATGGTTGGTCGAACTCAGCGAGAGCGGCGGGCCCTCGAATATGTCGTGCCAATCCTTCATGCTTTCCATCGCCGGCGATGAAGCTGTCCGACGTCAGATCACGCCCGGCCTTCTCCAGCGCGGCCACGGAGAAGCTTGCCGCGGTGTAGCCTGCCTCGCCGAGGTAATTCGGGTCGATGCCGAAGGTCTGCTTGAACTTCGTGGCAAACGCATGCACCGCCGGACGCGGGTCATCCGGATAGCGATAGGGCGCCGGCGACATCGAATAGAACCCCTCTGCCGGACCGCCCGGAGCCTCGGCCACCGCAGTCGAGTAGGTGGCAAAGTTGCCCATGAAGATCGGATTCCATCCCTGCTTGTGCGCGGTCTGCAGGATGATCACCGTGTCCTTCACGATGCTGCCCAGCACGATGAGATCGCAGTTGGCGTCGCGCAGTTTGGCCACGGCGCCGTTGAAGTCGGTGTCGGTCGGCTTATGGCCGGTGGTGCCACCCAGTTTCAGCCCCATCGCCTCAACCTGTGCCTGCGCGCCGGCGAGCACGTCGCGGCCATAGTCGGTGTCCTGGTACATCACGCCGACCGTCTTCACGCCCTTGGTCGTGGCAAAATGCTTCACGCCGGCGCGCATCTGATCGTAGTACGAAGCGAACTGGCCGAACTTCAATCGGTTGAACGGCTCGTACATCGAGCGCGCGCAGGTTGTGGGGAACAGGTTCGGCACGTCTTTCTCGAACATTGCCGGCATCACCGCATCGTTCATCGGCGTCCCGCCGTTGCCGATGCCGAAGAAGATGTTGTCGCGATTGAGCAGCTTGTTCATCGCCTGCACCGCCTTCGGCACGGTGTATTCCATGTCCTCGACGACGAAGCGGATCTTGCGGCCGTGCACGCCACCTTTGGCATTCGCCTCGTCGAACGCCATGCGCATGCCGTCAGCGTTGTTGACGCCCTGCACTGCCGTGACGCCGGACAGGTCGGCCATGCAGCCGACGACGATTTCGCTGTCACTGACGCCTCGCGTGGCCGCCCGCGCGATGGCGGGTGCGAACAGCGCGCCGGCGGTGCCGAGCAAGGCATGACGGCGCGTGAGTGAGAGCAGCTTTCCCATGAACGTTTCCCCATTTTGCGTGGTTCTGACTACCGTATCATCTGGCTGCGGCCAACAGCGACCTCCTGCTCGACAGGAACTCCTCCACCGCCGCCGCCAGCCGGTCGCATTCTGCATCGCCGATCGGCAGGCACAGCGTGAACATTCCGCGTCGGGCCAGCCAGATGCCTTGCGCCAGCATATCGAAGAAGAACAGCTCCTTCAGCTTCGCATCACCCTTCGCCGCATCCGCCGGCGAGCGCACCGGACCGCGCGTGAAATGCACCGCGAACATCGAGCCGATGCCGGTGAACTGCATCGGCGCATCGTGCGATCGGCACAGCGCGTTCAGCCGCTCGCGCAGCGCATCGCCGCGCGCGTTCAGCGCGCGCGCCGCGTCGGGCGTATAGACTTCCGTCAGCCCCGCCAGCCCGGCCGACATGGTCAGCACGTTGTTGTTGAACGTGCCGGCGTGCGGCAGCGCATCAGGGCGGCGCGGATCGAACAGGTCCATGATGTCGGCGCGGCCGCCGAATGCGCCGAACGACATGCCGCCGCCGATGTATTTGCCGAACGTCGTCAGGTCCGGCTTGATGCCGCGCACCTGCTGCAGGCCGCCCGGCGCCAGGCGCGACGTCATCACCTCATCCAGGATCAGCAGCGCGCCGACCTTGCTGGTCGCCTCGCGCAGCATCGCCAGGAACGCGGGTGCGGCGGCGATGCAGCCGCCGCCGCCCATCATCGGCTCCAGGATCACCAGTGCGAGGTCGGCCGCGTGCTGCTCGATCAGCGACTGCGTCGCGGCCATGTCGTTGTACGGCGCCAGCACGTAGTCGAACGGCGCGTTGATCGGCGAGCCACCGCCGGCGAAGCCGAACACCGCGCCGTGGTAGCCGCCGTCGAACACCATGACCTTCGGGCGGCCGGTGAAGATGCGGCCGACGGAGATCGCCAGCAGGTTCGCCTCGGTGCCGGAGTTGGTGAAGCGCACGCGCTCCAGCCCGAAGCGGTCGCACACGGCGCGGGCGAACTTCGCCTCGATCAGGTTGGTGCCGCCGAAGTTGATCCCGGCGTCCAGCGCGCGATCCACCGCGGCGCGGATCGTCGGATGCGAATGGCCGTAGATCCCGGCGGTGTATTCGCCGAGGAAATCGATGTATTCGGCGCCGTCGAGGTCCCACAGGCGGCAGCCTTCGCCGCGCGCGATGCCGATCGGGAACGGCGCGTAGTGCAGCACGGTGCGGGTATTGCCGCCGGGCATCACCGCGGTCGCCTCGACGAAACGGGCAAAGCTCTTCGGATTGCGCGTTACATAGGCTTCGCTGGGCTTCGGTCAGCGCCGCATCGATGTCGGCGTTGCGCAGTTCCGTCTCGCTCATGGCGTCCTCCGGTGGATCGACGCCAGTCTGCCCGCACGGCTGCGGCCTGTGCAACTTGGCCGCGGCAGCGGTTCACACGAGGAACCCAGGCGGCCCCGCCTGGCCGGAGTGGTGCTCGCGGGGTGCATATCAACGCCCCTGTCTGGACCACGAACACCTCCACGCGCTGGACGCAATATTATTACTGCAACTGTAGGATGTGGGAGATTCCCGTGGCGGTTTCGTGCCGTTGAGGCTATGTGGCGGGCAAGGAGCTACGGTTGACAGCTTGTTGTTCCACAAATGCTTCAGCTTTAGCCAACATGTCCGCATAGAATTTGATAGCAAGGTCGGCTGCCATCCTCGGCGTCACGACAACAACGGCTTCGCCCAAGTGAGACGTTGGCAGCGGCACCGTTCTCCCACCGTTAGGCGCTTGGCGATTGGTTAGCTGCAAAGGTTTGAGTGTGACCAATCCAGGGGTAATCATTGTCCATGGGTCGGTTAAGGGAACGGCAACCACAGTCTCTTGACCATCAACTACTTTCGTCTCAAGGAACGAGTAACGTTCCAATTTCTGTTCGAATTTCTGCTGGCGTGTGCCGTCGAGCAGGCCGTGGGTGAGGTCATTACGTGCAAGGTGTAAATAGACCAGAAGTTCATCAGAATCTGAAGTTGCCTCGACCCCGCAGAACCATTTCTCGTTAATCGAGCGCTTGCCGTACTCGAGCTTTTGAAAAACCATATCACCATACAGAAGGAAGTCGCCCCAAGCCTCCTCGGTCTTCTCCAGATCGGCATCTTGCATCTTCCAGCCTGTGTCATCGTCTACCCTTACGAGGGTCGTGTGCTCCTTTCTCCGCGCGGGTATATGCCTTGCGGGCAGCACGGATCGTGTCCTGGTTCTTTTTCAGCACCGCGGCGGTGATCTTGGTCATCAGATCTAGCTAGCCTCAGCGTTATGTCAGGTCCTTACCGCCAAACTTTCGGACACTGGCGCGACCAGCGAAGAGAGCTAATTAACCGCTGCGTTTTCGTCCGGCGCGAAACCATCCACTCACCCGCCCCAGCATTGTCCGTCAGCTTAGCCGCCACATCTAGCCAACCCAAGGCGGCGGCCGGCAGCAACTCAATGCTGCAGCGCAGGGAACCGAGCCGGCGCAGCCGTGGTTGTTGCTGCGAAGATCGCTACATCCCACGCTGCCCCGGCTCAGTCCGCTTTATCACGTGCAAATTCGGGGGCGCCCGGGCGGCGTTGTTCTGGCTTGCGCGCGAATTGGAGCGGCGGGCTACGATTTGCCGCTGGGCATGCGCCCGGCGGGTTGCCGGTCGGGAGCGATGCAGAACACCTCACATGCCGTCATGGCCCAACGCGCCGAGGCAAAGGACAGCCTCGACGATTTTCCCACGCCGCCCTGGGCCACGCGGGCGCTCATCGAGCATGTCTTGCCGTCCAAGGTTGGGTTGAAAGGGCAAAGCTGCCTGGAGCCTGCCTGCGGCGTCGGCCACATGTCGAAGGTGCTGGCGGAGTATTTCGGCGAGGTCAGAAGCGCCGACATTCACGATTACCGTTACGGCAAAGTGCAGGATTTCCTAAAACAGCCGATGGAGGTGGATTTGGTCGATTGGGTTATTACCAATCCGCCGTTTCGCGCTGCTGAGGAATTTGCCATGCGCGCGTTGAACCTGGCGCGACATGGTGTAGCCATCCTCGCCCGAACTGTCTTCATCGAAAGCGTGGGACGCTACGAACGATTGTTCCGAGACCATCCGCCCTCGAAATTCGCGCAGTTCACTGAGCGCGTGCCGATGGTGAAGGGCCGCCTCGACCGAAAGGCATCCACCGCTACGGGCTACGGGTGGTTGGTGTGGGAAAAGGCACTGAAGGAGCGACCTGAGCTGGTCTGGATACCGCCATGCCGCAAGAGCCTGGAGCGGGATGCCGATTATAACCTGCCGCCGTCACCAGCGGCGACTGCGACTGATCCTCCATTAGTGCCGCGGCAAGGAAATGCCGTTAAGCTTCAGGAGACACTGTTCGGATTGTAGTCATTGAGCATCCTGGCGACGCTGCGGCCAATTGTTGATGCGACGATCGATAGGCTTGCCAGGAAGCAATTCGTCGTAGACCCGATTGCTGGACAGCACTACTCGCGCCTCGTCAGCGTGCTTAGCTCCGCCTACAAGCGGCATGGCTACATCCTGGAAAGATCGCTCCTGGAACGGCTGAAGGAAAATCCGGACTTCACCGTCTGGACGGAACCGGAATTCAACGTCTCCCAGGGTGCGGATCAACTCGTTGGAACATTGATGAGCAACCCGCAGAGCGCCATCGGCAGCAGTATCAATTACGGCGCAGGTGCGCGCACCCTTCAGACGGACATCGTCGTCTATGACAAAACCAACAAAACCGTCACCTCTTACGAGGTGAAGCGTGGCTCCGGACGGCACGATTTTGGGAAGAGGCGTTCAATATTGAGGGACACCCTCTGCACCCAAATACTCTTACAGTCCTATGCGCAATCGCTAGGCTTCACTCCATCATCCGCCCGAAGCCTCGTGGTATTCTACTATGGCATGTGTTCCATCGCTAAACCCTTCAGCCTCACCAGGGAGGAGCTGAACGACCACTTTGATTTTCCCGTCACGGCGCAAGTCGAACTAGTGAATTCATATTTCGAGCGGCGCCTGTTCGCCTTGCTTGGCGCCAGTTAGAGGCAGCAGTTCACAGGGAGGTCTGTTTCCGACAGACGCCGACATCCACGTCGGTCGAGGTTGGGGCTCAAGTCGCTTGGTGCGGCTGATTTATACAGCAAAAAACCTCATTTTGCCGCGCAATTCTTGAGATTTGCACCGAAGGTCGGCTATGGTGAAGGTTTTCGGACGCCGGCCGGCACAGGTCGAGCGTGACGCACGGGGGCCGGCGTACGGAAACCTCCCAAGCACGAACCCGCGGGGCGCAGGCGCAACGTTATGGGGATTTGAGAATTCTGGTGGAGCTGTTCAGGCGGCGCGGCAATTGCGCGACGCGATTTGCGGGCGCGGCCCGGTGGTGATTGCGGTCCGCGAGCGCGGCAAGAGTGCCACGTGACGTCGGCGGGCAACGCGATCTGGGCGCCATCGTCGCGGTCAAGGAATTGGTGATCGACGCAGGTGCATGACGAACCGCTGGCTGAAGCGCCGCGGCTTCGGCGGGAGGTTGACGTTCATCGTGCTGGATCATGAGACCGTCGTGGCGGTGGAGGGATACGACGATGGTGGCGCGCGCGCCTGGGCCGCCCGCTGGAAGATCTCGATGATGACCATACGACCACCACAGCAGGGGCATGGCGGGCGCAGGTCGGACGGCGAAGCGGTGTCCTCGACCATGGTTGGCACAGCCGTAGCGAGCAACTGCCGGGCACGCGCGATATTGTCTTTGCGGCCTGCGCTGGCGAGGAAGCCGTAGTGACGGATGCGGTGGAAGCCCTTCGGCAGAACGTGGAGCAGGAAGCGGCGGATGAATTCGTCCGGGCTGAGCGTCATGGTGCGTTGGCGGTCGGCACCGTCGCGGCGATAGTCCTTGTAGCGGAACGTGACACCGGCCTTGTCGAGCGCGCTGAGCCGATGGTTCGAGATGGCGACGCGGTGGGTGTATCGAGACAAATAGGCGAGCACCGCTTCCGGCCCAGAGAACGGCGGCTTGGCGTAGACGAACCACCGCTTCTTGCGGAGCGGCATCAGGTGGCGGAGGAAGGCATGTCGGCCGCTCAAGCCAACGTGGTCACCGAAGAACTGGAGGCGGCCCGTCGCATGCAGCTGTTGGAGGTGCTCCAGGAGCCGCCGCCGGAACAGCTTGGCGAGCACGCGAACCGGCAGCAGGAATTTGGCGCGGGACGAGACCCACCGCTCGCCACTGAGTGAGATACCGCCACCGGGAACGATCATGTGGATATGCGGGTGGTGCGTCATTGCTGAGCCCCAGGTGTGGAGGACGGCGGTGATGCCGATACGCGCACCGAGATGACGGGGATCGGCGGCGATGGTGAGCATGGTCTCGGAAGCCACCCTGAACAGCAGGTCATAAACCACCGCCTTGTTATGGAAGGCGATGTCGGCAATCTCGGCGGGTACGGTGAAGACCACGTGGAAGTAGCCGACTGGCAACAGGTCTGCCTGGCGTGCGGCGAGCCATTCACGTGCCGCCGCTGCCTGACACTTGGGACAGTGGCGATTCCGACAGCTGTTGTACGCGACGCGGCGGTAGCCGCAGTCCTCGCAGCCTTCGATATGGCCGCCGAGCGCGGCGGTGCGGCAGGTCTCGATCGCCGACATCACCTTGAGCTGGGCCAGGCTCACGTGGCCAGCATTTGCCGCACGCCAGGCTGGTCCATGAATGCGAAAGATATCGGCGAGCTCGAGCGGCGGTCGCACCCGGATCAGCCGCCGGGATCGTTGCCTTTCATCAGCAGCTGGAGATGCTCGAGCGGACTTGTCACCGCGCGGATCGTCTTGGTGGCGACGCGGGCGTAGAGCGCTGTGGTGTCCAGCTTGGAGTGCCCGAGCAGAACCTGGATGACGCGAATATCGACATCCTGCTCGAGCAGGTGGGTGGCAAAGGAGTGGCGCAACGTGTGCGGACTGACACGCTTCTTGATGCCGGCAGCCTCAGCTGCTTCATGCACGGCCCGATTGAGCTGGCGCGTCGAGATGGGCTCGAGAGAGTTCTGACCGGGAAACAACCAACCCCCGGGCAGCATGACGCCGCGCCGCTTGCCCTCGCGCCACCAGAGCCGCAGCAGTTCCAACAGCTGCGGCGAGAGCATGGCGTTGCGGTCCTTGCGTCCCTTGCCCTGCTCGACCCGGATCAGCATCCGTCTGCTGTCGATGTCGCCGACCTTGAGGGTCGCCACCTCTGACACTCGTAACCCGGCACCATAGGCAGTGCCGAGAGCAGCCTTGTACTTCGGCCCGGGCGCCATCTCGAGCAGTCGCCCAACCTCCTCGACGTTGAGCACCGTTGGCAGCTTCTGAGGGTAGCGGACGATGACGAAGCGGCGTGACAGGTCAGGGCGATCGAGTGTCACCGCAAAGAAGAAGCGCAGCGCCGATACAGAGCAATTGATGCTCTGCGGCTGCACACCACTCTCGGCTTGGTGAACTTGGAAGCGGCGGATATCGTCAGGTGTCGCCGTATCGGGCGGACGCTTGAGGAACGCGACGAAGCTTCGCACGGAACGCACATAGTTACGCTGGGTCTCTTGACGCAGGCCACGCATGCCCATGTCTTCGAGCATGCGCTGCCGCAGCGGGCTGACGGGCTGTGAAACTGGTTGGATGGTCACTTGGTCTTCTCCTTGAGCTGAAGGGTGACCCTCCATGCTCAAAGCCTGACCAAATCCTGCTCAACCTCCCTGCTGCACTCGAACGCACCGACCTTACCCCCAGCGTTCTCCCGCGAAGCGGGTT
>CAVPTU010000037.1:0-11758 GCA_963708565.1 uncultured Alphaproteobacteria bacterium | reverse complement strand
CGGTTCGAGCCGACCTCGTACAATGGCAGAATCGGGGCATGAAGGGCGGTTCCGGCGATGAAGGCTGAGTGTCCGGTGTCGGCTTAGTGACGCGACCTTCGCTGGGACGCACGGCAACGGGCAAGACGGGCCGTAAGCAGTCAATCAGGGGTGACTTACTGCCGAGATTTCAGGCGCCGAGGCGGTCGGCGAGTTCGGCAAATCCGTCGACCACGATGTCGGTCGCGGGGTTGGGTACGGGATCGGGCGGACCGGCGGGTCCCCACTCGTCCGGGCGGCGCACGAAGGCGGTGCGATAGCCGACGCCGCGGGCCGCATCGAGGTCGAAATTGTGGCACGCCACCATCAGGATTTCGTGCGGCTCGACGGCCAGAAACGCGGCGGCGCGCCGATAGGCATCGGGGAGCGGCTTGTAGACGCGCAGCATCTCGCACGGGATCACGGCGTCCCAGTCGATGCCGTTGCGGCGTGACACATCGACGATCAGCGACAGGCTGAGGATCGTGAACGAGACGCAGATGCGGTGCCGCCGCAACCGGCGCAGCGCCGCCGCAAAATCCGGCCACGCATCGAGCTGGTGCCAGCGCTCCGCGATCGCTCGCCGTTCCTCCGCGGAACCGCCGAGCCCGTTCTCGTCGAACAATTCGCCCAGCACGTCGCGGTGCACGTCGTCGATGTTGAAGCCGGGATCGACCGTGTTGGTCATCCGGCGCAGCGAGCGGCGGCGATGCTCGTTCGCCAGCGCATGCCAGTCGCGCTCGATGCCGTGCGCGGCGCCCCATGCCGCCATCGCCGCGGTCAAGCCGGCATGCCAGTCGAGCACCGTGCCGCCGGTGTCGAAGGCCAGAACCTTTATATGTTCCATGCGCTCCTCAGCCGGCACGCACCCTCGCGGCCGGCACCATGAAGTTGCTGACGATCAGCCGCAGACGCTCGTCTTCATGCGCCAGCAGCACCTCGCGCAACACGTGGATCGCCGCCCCGGTCGCGGTCTCGTTCCAGAACCAGTCGGCGAGCTGGCGGCTCGACGGCTTTGCGGTTCCGGCGGCCGCCGCTTCCAGGCAATACGCCTTCAGATCGTCGACCGCGAAGCGCAGGATCAGCGGCGCCGAGAACCCGTCGCGCGGGCTTGGCGGCGCCTTGCCGCGCAGCCAATCGGCGACATAGCGGGCGCATTCGCCGATGGCGAGCCCGCTCAGCCCGACCGTGCTGCGGCCGTGTTGCTCCATCCAACGCCGGTGCGCTCCCTGGAGCAGCAGGATTTCCGCCTCCAGCCGGGATGCGAGCGACTCCGCAGAGCCATTGGCGACCGCCGCCGGCATGAAGGGCGGCTGCCACGCCGGATCGGGCTGGGCGCGCGGATCGTCATCGGGAAAATCGATGATCCGCACCGGCCCGCCATCCTCGACCAGCATGCCGAGCGCGGTCAGCAGCACGCGCTTCTGGAATGCCGGATCGTTCGGCGGACCGAACGGCCGCCCCAGTTCGAACGGCACCCACAGCGCGCGCGGCGGCTTCGTGTTCTCCGCCTGCGGCCGGATCAACACGATCGCGACCGTCGCGATACCCTCTTCCTCGAGATAATGGCCCAGCGCGCTCACGGCGCGCGTGCAGACCGGTCAAACGGGGGCGAGGAGGACGCTGTCGACCGTTGTCCTGCTTTCAGGCGGCCGGCGAGCTCGCGGGCATAGGGCTCCATCTGCACCGGGATCGGTCGCGCCCATGAACGAATAGTGGGTATCGGCCATCGAGCCGATCGTCCCCTCGGCCGCCAGCTCGTCGCAGCCGGTCGAGCGGAAAGGCGACGTTCCAGTCCTCCTGCAACCCGGTGCGGTCGAAATTGATCGAGATGTGGCTGCACAGCAGGTCTTTGGCCGGCGTCGTCGCCGGGATCGCGTGGTAATGCGGGTCGCGGCCGCGAAACGGGTCCTCGCCGCGCACGACGAGGCCGGCCGAGGAGACGATCGCGACCCGGCGCTGCGACAGCGCCGGGCCCGTCACCCAGGGCCGCGTTTCAAAGTCCGGGCATTCGACCTCGGCCAGGCGTTTGGCCTGATCGGGCGGCAAGTCGGTCAGTCTGGTCACCGAGCGTCTCCTCGCATCAGCGCGCGGCGATGGCTCGCCTCGTCTGCCGGAGAGCTTATCATCGTTTTTAGATCGATCAATCTAAAATGTGCCGGTACGGTGCGACGGTGCATCGTGGGCCGAGCGTTACGCGCCGGTCCCGAGTAGGGCCAACGCCCCGTTGGCCGCACCTTCCAGCACCTCGCGCTGCGGGCGCGTGCGCGCCAGGACGCGGATGCCGAGCAGCACGCTCAACAGCAACTTGGCCAGCTCGTCGGCCGGACGGGTGTCGGTGATCGAGCCGTCCTTCTGCCCTGCCGCGACACAGCGGCGAAAGAACGCCTCGATGAAGATCATCTCTTCGGCGACGAGTTGCTGGAATTCGGGGTCATAGGGCGCCAGTTCCAGCGCCGCGTTGACCAGCATGCAGCCGCGGCGCTGCTCGTCGTCGACCGACCGCTCGATGATCTCGTCAAAAAATGTCCGGATCGCCAGAGCCGGCGGCAGCTTCTCCAGCCGCGCAACGCGGTCCCGCACCGTCTGCGCGAGGTAATGGACGAAGGCCTGCCGATACAGCGACCGCTTGTCGCCAAAGGCGTTGTAGAGGCTGGCGCCGGTGATCCCCATCTGCTCGGCGAGATCGCGCACCGAGGTCTGCTCGAACCCCTGCGCCCAGAAGCAGTTCATCGCCGCCTCCAGCACGGTCGTCTCGTCGAACTCTCTCGGTCGCGCCATCATCCGCCTCGCGCCGGCCGCGGCGATCGTGGCCGCTATCCTCATGATCGGTCGATAAAATTTTAGAACGCGCGCGCCAGAACGGCAAAGCCATTGTCAGCGTCGCTGCGCCGTCATTCTAGATCATATGATCTAAAATGCGTGCAGATTTTGAAGCCGCCTAAAGCCTCCGTTTCGACGAAAGGACTGACGATGATCCGCTTCTACTATCACCCGACGCCGAACCCCGCCAAAGTCGCGCTGTTTCTCGAAGAGACCGGGCTGCCCTACGAGATCGTGCCGGTCGACACGGCAAAGGGTCAGCAACACACGGCCGAGTTCCGCGCGATCAACCCGAACGGCAAGGTGCCGGCGATCGTCGACACCGACGGGCCGGGCGGGCGGAAACCCGCGTCTTCGAATTCGACCGCGATCCTGCTCTATCTCGGCGAGAAGACCGGCAAACTGATGGGCTCGCCCGCCGATCGCGGCGAATTGCTGTCATGGCTGTTCTTTATCGCGACCGGGCTCGGGCCGTTCTCCGGCCAGGCTGTGCATTTCCAGCGCGCCGCTCCGGAAAAGCTGCCCTATGCGATCAACCGCTACCGGCGCGAGGCGGAGCGCCACTACACGGTGCTCGACAAGCACCTCGAGGGCCGCGACTTCATCGTCGGGAGCGGGTACACGATCGCCGACATTTCCGGGTGGGGCTGGATCGACCGCGCGAGTTTCGTACTGCCCGGCAGCGACGACCCGCTCGCCCCCTATCCTAACATCCGCCGCTGGTTCCACGCGATCGACGCACGCCCCGCAGTTGCCAAGGCGCGGGCGGTGGGCAGCTCCCATAGCTTCAAGAAAGAGGTCGACGACGAGACGCGGCGCGCGCTGTTCCCGTCCAATTATCCGCCGGCCGCCGCTTGACCCAAATGGCGGCACCCCGGCGCCTCGAAATCCGCCGGGTACCGTCGGGTCCCCGATCATGGCGGCGACCGTAAAATGAGCGATCCCGTCCCAGCGGGTAGCGAAGCCTCGGCGACCACCGAGACCCAAAATCCTGGCCGACACCCAGCGCGCATTGAGCGCGATGGAAGCGGAGCGCTCGATCCTGCTGCACCCACGGTCAACCGCGCGGCCATCACGATCTCGATCATGCTGGCGACAATCATGCAGGCGATCGACACGACGATCGCCAATGTTGCGCTGCCGCACATTCAGGGCAGCCTCTCGGCTGCGCAGGACCAGATCACGTGGATACTGACCTCCTATATCGTCGCCGCGGCGATCATGACCCCTCTGACTGGATGGTTGGCCGGCGCCTTCGGCATCAAGCGCGTCTTTCTGATTTCGGTTGGCGGCTTTACCGCGGCCTCGGTGCTGTGCGGCTTGGCCGACAGCCTCGCCCAGATGGTTATCTTTCGCTTGCTCCAAGGGGTATGCGGGGCGGCATTGATGCCGTTGTCGCAGGCCGTGCTGCTGGGCATCAACCCGCCGGAGCGGCATGGTCAAGCGATGGCGGTATGGGGTACCGGGGCCATGGTCGGGCCGATCGTCGGCCCCGCGCTCGGCGGCTGGCTGACCGACAATTACAACTGGCGCTGGGTGTTCTACATCAACCTGCCGGTCGGCATCATTGCCTTCCTCGGCATCCTTGTTTTCATTCACGAGACCAGGCCGCCCCCGGCGCGAGCGCTTTGATTTTTTTGGCTTTGGCGCGCTCGGCATCGCGATCGGCACATTGCAGATGCTGCTCGACCGCGGCGAACTCAAGGATTGGTTCCACTCGACCGAGATTTGGCTCGAGGCGACGATCGCCGGCCTCGCCCTCTATCTGTTCATCGTCCATACGATAACGACGAGCGCGCCCCCCTTCCTCAACCGCGACCTGTTGCGCAACCCCAGTTTCGTCGCCGGCAACGTGCTGATGTTCTTTGTCGGGGTCATCATGTTCGCGACGCTGGCGCTGCAACCGACAATGCTGCAGCAATTGATGCACTATCCGGTGGCGACCGCCGGTCTTGTCATCGCCCCGCGCGGCATCGGTACGATGATTGGAATGTTCCTGGTCGGGCGCATCATCAACCGGGTCGACAACCGCCTGATCATCCTCACCGGGCTCGCGCTGACCGCTCTCTCGCTCTATCAGATGAGCGGGTTCTCGCTCGTCATGGATATGCAGCCGATTGTCGTCTCGGGGCTAATTCAAGGTTTCGGGCTGGGCTTTGTTTTCGTGCCGTTGAGCACGATCAGCTTTGCGACCCTGCCACGCTCGGTTCTGACCCAAGGCACCGCCTTGTTCAGTCTGACACGCAACATCGGAAGCAGCATCGGCATCGCGATCCTCGAGGCTTTGTTTGTCGAGAACAGCCAGACCGTGCATTCGCACCTCGTCGAACATTTGCGCCCGGATAATCCGCTGGCCCAGGCGCCCTACCTGATGCCACCCTATAGTCTCAGTACGACCCCAGGGATCGCCGCGCTCAATGCCGAGGTGACGAGGCAGGCGCAGATGGTCGCCTATATCGACGACTTTAAATTGATGATGGTCATCGCCTTTCTCGTAGCACCCCTATTGTTGCTGCTGCGCAAGCCCCGAAGTCGGACGTTCTGCTGGCCCGGTCGCTACCGAATGACTGTCAGCGTCCTCGCAACGGCTGTTGACTGCTTATCCAAGGAAGAGTGCGTGCCGAGGGGGTTGCCGATCATGACGTCGAGCGCGAGCGTGAACACGAGCGATCCTGTACCGGCAGTTACGGAAGCCGCCGCGACTGGTGAAACCGCCGAGATCTTTGCTGACATTCCCCGGGTACTCGGCGTCGAAGTCGTCAACCTGATCTGGCGCCATCTGGCGACGATTCCAGATGCGCTTCCTTTGGCCTGGGAGATGTTGCGCCCGCTTTACGCCGACGGCACGATCGCCGCCGAAGCGCAAGCTCTGCACGGCCGACTTGCGCTGCCGCGCTTACCGCCACTCCCACCCGACCTTTTGGCCGCGATCGGCCTGGGCAGTGACGAGCTTGCCTCAATCCGCAACATCCTCGCCGCTTACGACCGGACCAATGCGATGGCCTTAGTCGCGCTATCCGCGCTGCTGTGCCGGCTCGAGGGGCAGCCCGCGACAAGCGAGCCGATCGCTAAACTCGGTCCGGGATCCTCGCCAGAGCCACCTGTACGAATTCCATTACCACCATTGCCGGGTCACGATGCGTTGCCAGCGCCCGTCGGTAATTTCGTGCTGATCCTGAACCGGTTCGGTACGCGACGGGACAATCCCGTCCTGGCCAGCATGTATCGTCACCTAGCGTACTGGCCCACCTATCTAGCGCTGAGCTGGGCGCTGATCGCGCCGCTCGATGCGGATGGCTCTCTCGAACGGGCGATCGCGGATGCGCTGGTCAAGGCGCAGGCACAGGCCGGACGTCTCGCGACGCGGCTTCGGGCACCACCGCTTGATGCCGCAACCGGAGACGCGATCCGGGCGGCCGTCGAGCCTTTTGCCGGCGACGTCATTGCCAAGATGGTCGTGATCTGTGCGCTTTTGCGCGCGGCCACCTGAGGGTACGGCTGATCACGAAGCGGGGCAGATCAATTCACATCAAGATAACCGAGCCAAGATTTACGCGAGGAAAGTCGGCTGCTCGGGATCAGTGAAGCCGAAGACGGAATACGTCACGCGCGGACGCTGATATCCCGCCTGCGTTTCCAACCACTCGTTTTAGATTGATAGATCTAAAATGAGTGGTAAACTCGCCTATCGCCGCTCGCTGATGCGAGGAGAGGCTCGGTGACCAGACTGATCCATTTGCTGCCCGATCCCGCCAGATGCCTGGCGGAGCTCGCGATGGTGAGAAACGACCTCCTGCCAGGCGGCTTTTGAAGTCAGTGAATCGTGTCGATGCATCGCGTGAAAACCGAAACACCTGCGGTCGAGACATCGTCGGTGTTTATGGGGCGTCGCCTGCACCCGTGGCCGCTCAGGATCATGCACTGGGTCAATGCCGTGGTCATGTTGATTATGATTACGTCGGGTTGGGGCATCTACGACGATGACGTAATCATCCGTGGGTTCCATTTCGGTTCCTTCTGGCGGCTTGGCGATTCGGCAGCCGGCTGATAGCCGTTCCCGTGGATGCCATGGTGCTGCTCGGGCAAGACGTGGAGATCGTCGCTTTCACGCCGAAGCAGCTGCAGCAGTTTCCAACGTTCTCGCCCCGCGGCACCACTGATGTGCCGGATGACACGATCATCAAAGTCGGTCTCGCCAAACCCTCTCATTAGCATCATGCCGAGACCGCGACCGCCAAAGGAGCAAAAGCCCAATGCATCAATTGACCAATGCGCGCGGCCTCTTGCTGGCGCTTGCGCTGTCCATCGTAGCGACGAGCCCCGTGTTTGGCGGGTCGTGATGGACGGGCCGACATCGCGTAAAGGCGGGTGTGCGATCGCGGTGATGGCGAAAGCCCCGCGTCCCGGCCTAGTCAAGACGCGTCTCGTGCCGCCATTGTCGCCGATCTCGGCCTCCGCGCTGAGCGCCAGTTTTCTCCGGGATATCACCGAAAATATCGCGCTCGCCGCGCGGGCGGTGGAAATTCACAGATACGTTGCCTATGCCCCCGTAAGCTTCGAGGCCGCATTCGATGGAATGCTAGCTAGTGGCACGCGCCTCATTTTGGCGGATGGGGCCGGCATCTCGATCCCCGGTGTCTCCGGCTTTGGCCGCTCTCTGTTGGAGGCCGCGCAAGCCTTGTTCGCCAGAGGGCATTATGCGGTCTGCTTACTCAATTCGGACAGCCCCACATTGCCAACCCGGCTTCTTGTCGAAGCGGCTGCGGTGCTCGCGGAAGCGGGCGACCGAATGGTGCTCGGTCCGGCCGAAGACGGCGGCTATTACGTCATCTGGGATTGACCCGGTTTGGTGGACACCCTGAAGCTTTTGCCAGAGGTGCTGCCGATGCCAAGAACACGCCCAGCGTATTCGCCGGAATTTCGCCGACAGATGGTCGAGCTGGTCCGTGCTGGCCGTAATCCTGACGATCTCGCCCGCGAGTTTGAGCCGAGCGGCCACTCAATTCGCGCGTGGGTCGCCCAGGCTGACCGAAACGAGGGCCGCCGGGAGGAAATGGCTCCCGGTCTGACCGCGGCCGAGCGTGATGAGTTGACCCGGCTTCGGCGTGAGAACAAGCAGTTGCGGCTGGAGCGCGACATTCTGTCAAAAGCCGCGGCCTGGTTCGCTCGGGAGACCGGCACGCTGCCGTCGGGCTCTTCCGGTTCATGAGCGCGAACCAGGCCTCTTTCCCGATTGCCGCAATGGCACGCGTGCTCGGCGTGTCCAAGGCGGGCTATTACGCGTGGCTGCAACGGCCACCGTCCGCCCACGCCACGGCCGACGCGGCCTTGCTGAAGCGCATCAAGACGGTACATGCCAGTTCGAGGCAGACCTACGGGGGGCCTCGCGTCCATGCCGATCTGCGTGGGCGTGGAGAGAGGCACAGCCGCAAGCGGATCGCCCGTCTGATGCGTGAGGCGGGCCTGGTGGGCGCCAGCCATCGGCACGGCGGCCCGACAACAACCCGGCGGAACAGGGATGACCGGCCTGCGCCCGACCTGGTCGACCGCGACTTCAGCGCCACCAGACCGAACCAGCTGTGGGTTGCCGACATCACTTACGTGCCGACGATGGCGGGCTTCCTCTATCTCGCCGTCGTGCTCGACGCCTGGAGCCGCAAGATCGTCGGCTGGGCGATGGCGAACCACCTGCGTGCCGAACTGGTGCTGGACGCGATGGAGATGGCGGTTGGCCAACGGCGGCCCAAGGACGTCATCCACCACAGCGACCAAGGCAGCCAGTATACGTCGGTGGCATTTGGCAAGCGGTGTGGCGAGGCAGGTGTTCGACCATCGATGGGGTCGGTCGGTGACGCCTACGACAACGCCATGGCCGAGAGTTTCTTCTCCACCCTCGAGGCCGAGCTGCTCAGCCGTCGCCGGTTCGCATCTCAGGCCGAGGCGAAGATGGCCTGCTTTAGCTACATCGAGGGTTGGTATAACCCCGTGCGACTGCATTCGGGCCTGGGATACCGCTCGCCGATAACCTACGAAGCCGACATGCAGGCCACCATGACCACGACGTAACCCACAAGCCGACTAACCGTCCACTGAAACGGGGCAACCTCAATCGGGATCAAGGCGCCGCATCTCCATTTGTTTCAAGACATCGTCTGGGGCACGGCCGAGGTCGCTGCGGAAACTCGGATGCGCGCAGCTGCGCTCGGTCTTCCGGTCGTTGAACTCGATACCTGGTACGACGTTGACGATGCGGTCAGCCTGCGCCGGTTATGCGATGAGCTGGCGTCGGCGTCGGTCGGCGACACAACCTGCGCCTACAGCGCACGGGCGACCGCGGATTGCCTCGCGCGGTGGCGTATTCCCGAGCTGCTGACCGCCGCATAGAATTGGCCGGAGGAGAACCCTTGTCGCTCGCTGAAATCGATCATCGCGCGCCGCTATTTCGAGACCGTCGGAGAGGAGCGATCGCGCATTGCCAAGGCGCCGCCGGTCTGCGTCTACCTCGAGGTCACCAATCGCTGCAATTTGCTGTGCGAAACCTGTCCGCGCACTTTCGAGGCGCTCGAACCGCCCGCCGATATGAGCTGGGAGCTGTTCACCTCGATCGTCGATCAGTTGCCGGGTTTGGCGCGCGCGGTCCTACATGGCGTCGGCGAGCCGATGATGGTCAAAAACCTGCCGAGGATGATCCGTTACCTGAAGGATCGTCGCGTCTATGTGTTGTTCAATACCAACGGCACGCTGCTCGCGCCTAAGAGCCGCGAGGAGCTGATCGACACCGGGCTGGACGAGTTGCGCGTCTCGCTCGACGCCGCGGATGCCGAGAGCTTTTTCAGGGTACGTGGCAAGCGTATGTTTGACCGTATCGTGCGTAACGTCGCCGAGTTTACCGCGCTGCAGCGCGAGATCGGCGCGGCAACGCCCCGTGTGTCGCTGTGGCTTACCGGCCTAAAGGAAACTGTCGACCAGCTTCCCGATTTCGTTCGCCTCGCGGCGCGGATCGGCGTTCGAGAGGTTTATTTGCAGCGGCTCGTCTTCGACGATCTCGGACGCGGTCTCGCGCGATCGGAGTCTTCACTGTTCGAGGCGACGCAGGCGGCGGAAGAGGCAGCGATTGCCGCGGCGCAGAAATTGGGCCGCGAACTCGGGGTGACGATCGACGCGTCGGGCGCCACCGAACCCGGCACCAGCCTGAGGCGCGGCGCGGAAGACGCTCCATGGGCCGCATGCCGTCGACCATGGTCGCTGATGTATTTCACCGCGCACGGTCGCGTCTTACCGTGCTGCATCGCGCCGTTCTCGGCACGCGACTACCACACCTACACGCTCGGCGACGCGACCCAAGAGACGCTGCGCGAGATCTGGAACAGCGCCGCGTATCAGGAGTTTCGCGGTGCTCTTACTGGCGACACCCCGCCAAAGCCGTGCCAGGGTTGTGGCCTGCGATGGAGCCTCTAGGCGTCGCCGTCGTCATCCCGGTGCTCAAGCGCCACGAGACGAGATTGGCCTTGCGTACGAGGATGGAGTCTCTTCGGCATCGGCTTGACTCAAACGGGTGTCGTGCGCTTCTAAGCTGTCGGTTGGAAACAAATCAAGAATTGTGTTTCACTGGGCCGTCCTGCTTCGCTGGCTCGCAATCCATGCCCTACGCTCATCTCGAAAGGCCGAATCGGGAACAGTGACGGGCCGTAGAGCACGGCATCGGCGAGGCGAGTGATACGGGGTGGGGCATCCCGGAAACCGCAGACGGCCAATTCAAGAGGAACGTCAGCCCTTGGCTCGGTCAACCGGACTGATTTCTTTATCTTGCCCGGGTCGAAAATCATCTTTGCCCGGTTCGAAAATCGTGGGGCTGCGGCCGCTGTTCTCTTTATCCACGCCGCCAAGGAGCCGGCGTTTCGCGGCCGCGGCCTGCCATTCAGAGCTGCTGCGCTACCGCCTGCGGGACGCCCGCACCGTCGGCGTCGATTTCGTCTGCAGTGGATCGGATTTCTTGTCGACAAGCCACCGCAATATGGAACGCGCTGGGTTGCGACTCCTTTTCTTGCGCCGATTGCGGCCATTGGCATGACGCCTACACCGCTGCTCGTCCCAGAGCCGTGACGCCTACCTCCCCTAGATACCGCTCAAGCGCTGATACGTTGTCCGCGCTAACGATGGCGCCAACATAGCCGTCCGGCCGGACCAGTACCCACTCGCCGGACGACAAGCCGTAAGCGTCGCGGAAATGGCCGGCGTCATCCACCAGATCGCCGCGCGCGCCAACCGTACGAACGTGCAGACCGGGGCGCGGTGCGACGGCAGCGCGGTCGGCTTCGTAGCCGAGCAGGATCCAGTGCGGACCGCGGAACAGCGAGAACAGGCGGGTCCGCTGGCCTGCCGCGCCACACATCGGCGCATCCGGCGCCCGCTCGCCAGCCTGCAGACCGTCACGCTTGCGTATCTGCAACGCCAGCGATGTGCCCAGGTATCCGAGGTCCAACTGCCGCGTCTCGCGGCCGCGCCGCATCGGCCCCTGCTTCCCTTCATCAAGCAACCGCTTCGCCATCCCGAGCATGCCGGCCGCGATCGCGCGGCGCTCCTCCTCATAGGTCGCGAGCAGTTCCTTCGGCGCGCCGCCCAGCACGGCCGCAAGCTTCCAGCCGAGATTGTAGCTGTCCTGCACGCTAGTGTTCAGGCCCTGCCCGCCGGTCGGGGGATGGATGTGCGCGGCGTCGCCACGGACAGGCCGACCCGATAGCGGTCGGCAAGACGTGAGTTCATCGAGTATGCGGATGCCCATACGACCGATCGAATGACGATGTCCCGGCCGGTCCTTTCGGCGACCATCGCGGTTAGTCCTTCCGCGGTGAGATCGACGTCACCCTCCAGCGGCACCGGAGCCTGCACCTGGAGCCGAACGTAAGGCTCCTCGATG
>CAVPTU010000036.1:0-320784 GCA_963708565.1 uncultured Alphaproteobacteria bacterium | reverse complement strand
AGGGAGCATGTCGTCCGTCCGCACGCATAGGTTGAACAAATTTGGCTTCGACCAAAATTCAAACGAAAACAATCAGCTGGGCACCGGCTGGGTCGCCGGGCAGGGAATGGCGAGCCGCGACAGGGTTCGCACTGGATCCAAGAGCACGCTGTCCGTCCACAAGTGCAAGTAGAGCAGCCCAGTCGGAGCCGCAACCACAACAGCAGTAGCGCCCCCCTTCGTTGCGGCCGATTGGAGCCGCGCACCGTGCCACGCCGCTGTCGTGCGGGCAGCGATGCCGGCAGCGTTGGCCGTCCCGGCCACGCGGGCCCCTGACCCTGGGACACCGATGTGGGGGGGCCTGTCCTTGCATACAGACCCCCCGCGGATGCGCTGTCGTTGGACAGCCTGCCGAGTTCGAGCCGGAGCAACCCGCGGCGGTGGAGGCGTCACGTCGAAGGTACGCTTACCTATTGATCCAAATCAATGCGCTCGTCGCCCGAAGCCAACAGTTATACAGAGATATGGTGCGAGCATGTAGGGGGGGCCGGCATGTCATGGAACTGCGTCCTGACAACGACTGATGTCGATGCATTCCAGGCGGCCATACGACCAAACACCGAGACACTAACAGTCACTGGCAAGGGGCCCTTCTCGGCCAGTTTGACGCGCATCGAACTGCATAACCTGCGGATGCAGCGTTTCCACGAAAATCTGTCCCGCGTCTGGGAGCTACAGGTGCCTCCGACACGCACTGCTATCGCGTTCGTCATTGGGTCAAGACCCGCGATCCGCTGGCGTGGAACCGACATCGCAGCGAATGAGGTGATACCCCTCCGCGAGAGCGTTTTTGGGTGGCACATCTCAACTGGCGAAGTGCGCTGGGGGAGCATGTCGCTGTCCAAGCAATGCCTGACCGAGGCCAGCGTTGCCCTGATAGGGCGCGACGTGGCACCACACCGTGATGCTTTAGCACTTGTTGCGTCGCCGCAGGCTTTGGGACGGCTGCAACGGTTGCACGCTGCGGCTGGGCGATTGGCTGAAACCGCCCCGGAGATCATCGAGAACCCTCACGCTGCACGCGGCCTGGAAGAGGTTCTCACGGAAGCAATGCTCGCCTGCCTGGATACGACGGGCGTTCGGGAGGACACGGCGGCCCGACGGCGTCACGCGGCGATAATTAGGCGCTTCCGTGCCTTCGCGGAGGTGCGAGCCGATCAGGCGCTCTACCTGGCAGATGCCTGTAAGGGGCTCGGCGTCAACGAGCGGACATTATTCTTGTGCTGCCAGGAGCAGCTGGGAGTAAGTCCGAAGCGCTATCTGTTGCTGCGGCGTCTCCAGCTCGCGCGGCAGGCCTTGCGCTCCGCCACGCCTGCAACCGCCAGCGTCACTGAAATCGCTACTCTGTACGGGTTTTGGGAGCTTGGGCGGTTTGCCGTCAATTACAGGCGCGCTTTCGGCGAGACCCCTTCTTCCACGTTGAGGTCGCCGGGATAACGACTGCGAACGACTAACCAAGCGTTTGCGGAAACTGCATAGCCTGCTCGGCAGACGGCATGATGTCATGATCTACGGCTTGCGCAGTCAGCTGTTTGCACGCACAGGGTTTTCGTTCGATCAATGACGGAGCTCTCCATGAACCGACGGCAACTGTTCGCATCAACCGCCAAGGCAGCGCTGGCGACCGCCTTCGGCAGCCTATGGCCGTTCAACCGAGGCAACGCGCAGCAGATCCGCGGCACGCCCGGCTCGCCGAGCGCCGTCGAGTTCCCCGACAGCCGCTACCTGCCGCCACCGTCGCCGCCCTTCACCGGGCACGTCATGCCCAATGCGATCGACAGCACGCCGGCCTGGCCGCCGCAGACGATGCCGCCCGCGGGGGCGCCGAACGTGCTGCTCGTCCTGCTCGACGATGCCGGCTACGCGTCAAACTCGGCGTTCGGTGGCGTCATCCCGACGCCGACAATCGACCGCCTGGCACAGAACGGCCTGCGCTACACCGCGTTTCACACCACGTCGCTCTGCTCGCCCACGCGCGCCGCCTTGCTGACCGGCCGCAACCATCACGTCGCCGGCTTTGGTGTCGTTTCCGAAATGGCGACCGGCTACGACGGCTACAATGCCATGACCACGCCGGAAAACGCGCACGGCGCGAAGACGCTGCAGCTCAACGGCTACGCCACGGCCTGGTTCGGCAAGAACCACAACATCCCGCCGGCGGAAGCGAGCCCCGCCGGCCCGTTCACCCGCTGGCCGGTGAACATGGGCTACGACTATTTCTACGGCTTTGCCGGCGGCGATACCAGCCAATGGCAGCCCGGCAACCTCTATCGCAATACCACGCCGATCTTCCCCTTCAACGACCAGCCCGGCTGGAACCTGATCAGCGCGATGGCCGACGAGGCAATGGCGTGGATCCGCATGCAGCACGAGGTCTCGCCGGACGCGGCCGTGGTTCATCCACTATGCGCCGGGGGCCACGCACGCGCCGCACCACCCGACACCGGAATGGATCGAACGCATTGAGCGGATGAACCTGTTCGATGACGGCTGGGAGAAGCTGCGCGATCGGATCTTCGAGAACCAGAAGCGGCTCGGCGTGATCCCGGCGAACGCGCAGCTCACGCCCTGGCCCGACGCGTTGCAGCGCTGGGACGATCTCTCGGCCGACGAAAAGCGGCTGTTCCTGCGCCAGGTGAACGTTTACGCCGCCTATATGGCGTACGTGGATGCCGAGATCGGCCGCGTCGTCGCCGAGATCGAGCGGCTCGGCCAGCTCGACAACACGCTCATCATCTTCGTCACCGGCGACAACGGCGCCAGCGCCGAGGGACAGCTCAACGGCACGCCGAATGAAGCCACGTTCTTCAACGGTGTCGAGGTGCCAGTGGCAGTCCAGCTCCCGTACATCCCGATCTGGGGAAGCGACAAAACCTTCCCGCATTACGCGGTGGGTTGGTCCTGGGCGCTGGACACGCCGTTCCGGTGGGTCAAGCAGATCGCGTCGCATTTCGGCGGCACGCGCAACGGCATGGTGGTCCACTGGCCCCAGCGCATCAAGGAACGCGGCGGAATCCGGCATCAGTTCCACCATGTCATCGACGTGATCCCGACCATCCTCGAGGCAGCGGGAATCCCGGCGGCCACGGCGATCAACGGGATCACCCAGCACCCGTTCGATGGGGTAAGCATGGTCTATACCTTCGATCATGCCGACGCTGCCGGGCAACGCGAGACGCAGTATTTCGAGATGCTCGGCAATCGCGGCATCTATCATGAGGGTTGGTTCGCCAACACGACCCCCGTTGCACCACCGTGGAACGGTATGGCGCCGCGGCCGACCGACGTGCTCAACGGGTTCCCATGGGAACTGTATAACCTCGCCGACGATCCGACGCAGTATCAGAGCGTCGCCGACCAGAACCAGGATCGCTTGCGGATGATGCAGGCACTGTTCCTGGCGGAGGCGGCGAAGTACCAGGTGCTGCCGCTCGATGCCTCGGCGCTGGACCGGTTCGTGATACCGCGGCCGGGCCCGGCGGAGGGTCGGCAGCAATTCGTCTATACCGGGCCGATCCACTCGTTGCAGGACGCATGTTCCCCCGACCTGCAAAACCGCGCCTATCGCATCACGGCCGAGATCGAGGTACCGGCGGGCGGCGCCAACGGCATGCTTGTCACCCATGGCGGGCGCTTCGGCGGCTACGGCCTGTACCTGGTGCAGGGCAAACCGACATTCACCTACAACTTCCTCGGCCTCGCGAGCGCCAAATGGCAAGGCCCAGCGCTGTCGCCCGGGCCGGCACACCATCACCTTCGACTTTCAACCCGCGACGGGCGGGAGGGTGCAGCTGCCGTTCGGCCGCGGCGGCACCGGCATACTTTCGGTGGACGGAAAGCAGGTCGCCACGCGCGCGATGCCGCGCACCATTCCCATCATCCTCACCGTCTTCGAAACGTTCGATGTCGGCCTCGACACCGGCACGCCGGTGGATGACAGCGACTATCAGGTGCCGTTCCCGTTCACCGGCAAGCTGGAGAAGCTGACGATCGATCTCGGCGCCACCACGATAACGCCGGAGGCGCTGCACCAGTTGAGCGAGTTGCTGGCCGCGCGCGATTTGCCGGTCGTCGGCGGCCTGATCGGCGACTTCGAGGATTTCATGCAACGGATGCAGCAGGGACGCGAACCTTGAGAGAGACCCCGTCCTACCGAGTGGCCGAACACACCCACAATCAAGCTGAGGAAAATGGCATGCCGCAAAGACGCAACCTGCTTCTCGCAGCATCAACTATCGCGACCGCGCTTATAGCAGACCGTGCCATCGCTGACGACACATCGGCGACCGACTATCTACTCGTGCAAACGGCAAAGGGGCTCGCCTTCGACAAGACGACAAGCGCATTGAGCCTGGTCGACGTCAGCCCAATCACGCTGTTCTTTTCGGATCGGCCAGAACGCCTTGCCGGCAACATGAAGACCAGCTCGTTTATTCCGTTCTGGAGCCGAGGCAAAGACAGCTTTGCCAGAAATCCTCCTAACGCCGACGTCTCGATTATCGAAGGCGACGCCATGCGCCAGGTCGTCGCGGTACTGCAGGATCCGAGCTTGGAAGGCGACACTCTACGCTACAAGGTTAAGGTTCTGCAGGGAGATATGCCGGAGAAAGGCGCCGACGTATCGGTCTTCATCGACATCATCGGCATGCCACGGACACCGATGTCATATGCCGGTGTGGGGCGCCGGACGTATCGGCGGGCGTGGTATCGGTGAGTGGAGGGAGGGACCGATGATTGCGAGAGCGACGATTGGGCTGTGGGCCGGGCTCTTCGCTTTTGTTGCCTTTCCGCTGTCAGGAACTGCGCAAATCGCGCCACCGGACGACGCGCTCAAGCGGATCGGTGCCCCATCGAATGCAAAACCTGAGATCATTCCATCGTTCGTCGTGCTCAATGCGCGCGGCGCGACCCTGCAGGGTTCGAACCTGACGTTGGTCGGCGTCGCATCCAACGCTATCATTTTCGCCGACCGGCCGGTTCGCGCGGCCGGTCATGCGCTCACAGGCGACTTGCTCGAGGAATGGAGTTCGGGGAACGGCAGTTTTGGGAAGGACCCACCAAACGCGACAGTATCCGTCCTTAACAAAGACGCATCTTTGACCAAGGACGCCGTCGTCGTGCTGTCATCGCCAAAGCTCGACGGCGACAAACTGACGTTCACTGTGAAGGTGCTGGAAGGCGATCTGGCCGGCACCGATGGATCTGCAGCGGTGTTCATCGACATCATCGGTCTGCCGTTCACGCCGCTGTCGTTCGCTGGTGTGGCGCGTCGGACGGCGCGGCGTGCCGCGTTTTACTCGGCTGCCGCCGCTCACCCTTATCCGTACCCATATCCTTATCCGCCGCCTGCGCCGTACCCGGCTTGTGGCTACTACCCCTATCCGCCCTGCTACTAGCGCGAGCGCTATAGAACAACGGAGTGTGTGAATAGCATGGGCTTCGCGGGAGGCCAATTTCCAACGTATCGGCTGCAAAGTGACGTGGACCGGCAATGCCGGTATACACGACGGCATTGCTGCATAGTCGACTTGCTGGACGGGGGGACAATATGAAGTCGAAGAACATCGTCGCGTTGCTCGCAATAAGCTCCCTTGCGCTTGGAAGCTCCTGTTCTTCTTCGGTCAAGGTTGGTCCAGAGGCCGTTGCCGGGCTCACGCCGGATGGAACCGTGGACATGGAACAAGTGCAGGTGGCGTACATCGGTAATGCGGGCGGGGGAAACGGCACCCTATACTATCAGGGCATCCCCTACCCGTTCACCGTAGCCGGTCTCGGTGTCGGCGGCATCGGCGCTTCGACGGTCGATGCGGAGGGAGAGGTCTACAAACTGCACAATCTGTCCCAGTTTGCCGGCTCATATGCCCAAGCAAGCTATGGTTTCGTCTTTGGCACAAAAAGCGCCGGCGATCTGTGGATGCAGAACGAGGCGGGTGTGATCATGCATCTGAAAGCAAAGCGCACCGGGCTGATGCTGAGCCTCGGCGGCGATGCTGTAGTCATAAGTATGCAATGACCGCTCACCTGATGGGACCTTCCTATCATCGCGTCGTCCAGCGGCCGGCGTTCGGGCCGGACCAGGATTTGAAGGGCGCGTCGGACATCGCGACGTTTGTCGACAGCGGCGACTTGCATTGCGGGTTCGCGTAGAATGTAGGGAGGGTTTCTTGAAAGACAGGTGGGCGACTTCAGCAACGCTATGGACGCGCGCCGCGACTGGGCTCGAAGTGCTGACCGGGCTCGCGCTCATCGGCGCGCCGTCTCTCTTGGCCCGCTTTCTCTTCGGTTCCGACCTGACCGCAGCGGGCGAGGCGACAGGCCGCATCTCCGGGTTTGTAATGCTCTGTCTTGCAGCAGGCTGCTGGCCGCGCGCCGGCGAAAGCGGGCGGCATCAGGCCGTTGTTCCGCTAGTCGTGCTGAGCTGGCTGGCGACGGCCTTCCTTGTGATTACCGGCCTCATCGGCGCGAACGTGGGGTTGTTACTGTGGCCTGCCGCTGCGCTTCATCTGATTTTGGCGATCCTGCTGACGTGGACATGGGCGACCGCACCCGTGACGTCATAAGCTAGGAACGAGCCTTCGACGTAGACAGGGAGAGACGGATATGTGGTCAGGCTGGAAGCGGGCTGCAAAATCGCGACTGAGCACGGGGTTGGCTTTTGCGATCATGGTGAATGTGGGCGCAGCCGCGCCCTCGGTGGCGCAGGAGGGCTTGGAACGGGATTTCGGGGTCGTTCGCGCGTGTGCTGGGGATGTCTGGAAGCTCTGCTCTGGCGTGCTGCCCGATGTCGGACGCGTCAAAAGCTGTTTGCAGGACAAGATGGGCCAGCTTCCCAAATCTTGTCTCGACCCGCTGCTCGACCTGATGGCCGGTGCATCCTTTAAGATCTGTAAGGACCAGACTTATGCACTTTGCGCTGCGGCGCGATGCAATGTCTTCGACGGCGTCTCCTATTGTCAGTGCGAGGAACAGCACGGCAATAGCATCAGTTTGCCGTTTCCGATGGGCAAGAACGAGGACGTCTGCTCAATCAATGCTGCCGGTGCCAACAACAAATACATGGTCAGTACCTACAGCCTGCCCGAGCAGATCGCCTCGCCGCAAGGGGGTGGCGGGGTCTACACCTGCAAGGGTGAAAGCTCTGATGGCGCCTACGCCCAATGCGATGGCGGACTATGTTTCCGCAGCACCGAGGAGACGACGTTTCCAGGTTTCGACAAGCCGGTGCCGAAGGGACAAATCATATGCTCTTGCCCGATCACTCAGGCTAAGCCCGGCACATCCACGGCAGGGTATCAAATCCTGGGGCCATACCCCTGCGATAAGTCCTTCTTCAAATACTGCAAGGGCGATCTCGCCAACAGCAATACAGGTTCGACAATCTATGTCGGCGCCCCGATTGGCACGGCTGCGGGTCTGGCCGCCCTCCTCAACGGCAAGGCCCCGCCGCCGCTCAATGAGTGTGGCTCCGAATAGTGACTGTGGTGAGCACGATTTCGTGGGTCACCCGTAACGGGACACGGCCCTTGCGGCAGCTCGAGGCGGCGTTGGGACCGGGTGGGTGATACGGCTTCGGGTCGACGCGGAATGGGCTTTTACTCGACGGCGGGACAGACGCGCCTCAAGTGGAGCATAGGTTTCCCGTCGGGGTGGGGTAGGGGCAGAGGCAGAGCGCTCGCTCCCCCCGGTCCCTCCTGGCCACGTGTATCTACGCTTTCCAGCTCCTCAGAGCTCCCCCACAGGGCTCCGTAGGGTTTCCGGCTGCTGCGTGCATCCTTGTTTCCGATCGTCCGCTTCACTCAAGAAAATGCCAGCAACCGGACGGACCGCAGACATCTGAGCAGCTACGGAGACATTCGGGCGAACGTTCGCATTCGAACTACGGCGAGGCGGCCTGGAAGCCGCCTCTTCGGCTGCACGCACGTGTCAGTTCCCATCACGCGTAGCCGTCATTGGCAAAGTTAGACCCGCCCGGCCGTATAGCTGCTCTACAGGGAAGGCCCTAGCACACTCGATCGAACAAAACCTGATCCGTCTGCCGACCAATGCTTTTCCGCATTCCCAGCAAGTCAGAGGAACCGGGTTGTCCTTGAGCGCACCTTGCAGCGGCATCTTCAAGCGGGCGCGGGGCGGCCCACTGAATGCAGGCAGCGGTGCCAGCTGATCGAACCGCTTCCCTTGGTCCAACAGCCTTGGCGGAATCGTTTGCGGTATCCGGATATTGCGGCCGTGCGTCAGAGGGCTGACGCCGGCCGCGCGGCTGACGCTATCCGCAAGCCAGCGCGCAATCGGTTCGCACACCTTTTGCCAAAGGGCCCCGCTATGGGCGAGATGGGAGGTGAGTGGAAGTGTCAGGCGAACCTCGCCATCCGAGACTTCGGTAAAATCGCGATTGGCAAAGGCGGAAGAAGCGAGATACGCGAACAGCCAGTAATCGACGTGGGGACGCGCCGCCTCAATTGCGTCGAGAGCCAGCGATGACCGGCGATCTATGTCGGAATGAAATATACCGATGCCAGGATCGAGCCCCGCTGCGAGCAAGGCTACGGTCATCTCGGATTCCAAGATTGCGTATAGATAGTTGAGCAGGGCATTCCCCGGCGTCGTGGCTCGGAACGGCGCCCCGGTCAGTAGCGAGGCGCGCGGGCCAAATGTGAGCCACAGTTCAGCCCGGCCAGGGCGCCATCGGCCATTAGGCCCGAGGCGCTGTGGGTTGCGGCGTGCAAACCTGACAGGCACGTCTCTCCACAGATCCCAATATATGATTGCGGCGCGAGCTTCCACCGGCAGCAGCTTGCTCCCGTCCGTCTCGTGCGCGATCCGCTCAGCGAGCTTGCTGATCTTCGTGCTCGCATCCGCCGATCCCATGAGGGCCGCGACTGCAGCCTGACCGCTCAATTTGGCCCGCAGGATTTCGCGCGTGATGGCGACGGCCGCTTTCGATATGACGCCGCTGCAAACGAGAGCTTGCGTCCGGCGCAGAGCGGGTCGATCGGGACCCCGCGGACCGGACGCGATTATCGAGGGTTCCATCCCAATCGAGTTGTGTGAAAGCCACCCCGGTATCGCGCAACCATCGCAAGGCATCGAAGGTGACGAAACCGCCCGCGTGCCCGCAGACGATAACATGCCGTAGCCTTTTGGAGGCTTCCGCCCGCGTCAGAACGAGGGGCTGCGTCTCTTGCGGGCCATCGCGAATGACGAGCCGATTGCCATCGACGCGGATTGCTGGGCCGGTGCCGCTGACCACCACCACGCCGTTCTTGACGGCGGTGTAATTCGTGTCATCGGCGTGCATGCGCGAGCCTCAACTTTCCGAGCGGCTCCGGTAGCGGCGGGCTCATGGAGATGGCTCCGCCGCGGCGGTGCCATCACGCGTTTTCGCCGCGGCATCGGCGAGTGCCCGCAACTCGATCGCCTTGCTGGCAAACGTCTCGTCGAGCTCGTAGCGATATCCCGGCAGGCTACGAACGAAGATCAGGTAAGGAATAACGAAGGCGCGGGTGTCGAAGCTTCGCCAGAGACTGACGAGCCCCTCGAAGGGCCCAATGGGGCCGCCCCGCCCCCCGCTTACTCCTTGACGTGGTACATCGAGCCCGGCCCTGACGCGGCGCCAGTCGATTGCCTCAGCCAGTGCAATGAGATCGCTGATCGTCTTGCAATCGCGCCGCGCCTGTTCAAGTTCCTCGGCGCTCGCCCTCGCGAGAATGTCGCGAAGCCCCGCAACCGACATCTTTTCAACTTCGAGAGCAGGATCGGGAGCGCCAGCCGTGCCAACGACCTTCCGGAACGCCACTGTCAGTGCCGGATCGGCTGCCGTGTAGAGGCTCAATGCCGGTTCAAATCCGACGCCGATCGCGCCAGCCCACGATAGCAGGTTTCGTCGCCCTTCCTGTTCCTGCAGATGGCGGAAGAGGACACGGTGCGACGAGGTGCGCTTCGCAGGTTGCCTAGCCATCTGCCTAGTCGCTGCGTTGATGCCGGCCTGTGTCACGCCGGCGGTCCTCTTTTGAAGTAGCTTTAGTCGCTCGTCGGTCCAACGCACAGCATCGACAGGGTAACCATCGAGCCAGAGCCCCCAAAATACCCCTTGAACACCCGTGTGGCCTTTGCGCAATTCGGCAATTCGCCGGACCATTGGACCGGCAATCGGAGGGTAGAGGAATGCTGTGGTGCCGGCGCCGCGGCCAAGAGACCGGCGGTTACCTTTGGGTACGAATCCCAGCGCCCGATAGCGCACGAAACTGGAATGACCAATCCCGCTCTTGGCGAGAACCTCTTCGTCTGTAAGCCAGCCATCAGGATCGGGCATCGCGTAGCCCTCGCGTTCAGATCGCTTGCATTCAATCACCACCTCAGGTGTCGAACAATACATTTTCGCAGAATAACAACAGAAGTTCTCTATTGCTGACAGCTCGGCCGAGCCCACAATTAAGCAATGCCCATGTTCGTTTTCACGCAACAAGAGATTGCCGCGTATCTCCGTGTGCCGCCCGAAGCTGTGTTGGCGTGGGTGCGCCGGGACGAACTTCGGGCGGTTGCGCTGACGAGCACTGGCAACCCTCTTTTCGATCTGCGAGACGTGGATGCGATCGGCCGACGGCTAGCGGCGGCTGAAAACATCCGCGTGCTTCGGACCGCTCCGCGAATGCGACGCTCGCCGTGAGTCGCCCCCGATCGCGCTTGCGCAACCCCTATCGTCCCGGCACGGCAAGCTATGCGCGCTTCCGGGAGGCCACTCTGAAACGGCGAGCTGCGCTCGCCCAAGCGAACGCCGCCCGCGCAAAATCGCCCGAAACTCGCCGGCGCGCCAAAAAGCGAGCTTCAGCCGTTCAGCGGGCTCTTCGAGTAGTCGAAAAGCGCGCGGATTTCCGGTCCAAACTCAACAAGCGCGAACGTCACGATTTCGATCGCCTAACCATTATGCGCCAGGAACTGCTTATTAAAGTCGTGCGGGAATATCCCGATAGTGTCCCGAAGGATATTCCCGATCCTTTTACCGGGCCTCAGCGGGAGCCACTTTGGCGGCAATATTACGCGACCCGTGCAGGTTTTCGACTGAGCCCTGTCACTTAGATCTTTTCCATAGAGGGATTAAAAATGGCCGGGTTTCCAGATGTCACCACGCCCGTCAACGACATCATCCAAGACCGCGGAGCGGATTACGAGCGAATTGTTGAACATCGGCGCGAGCGTGACCGGGTGCGCAAGCGGGAAGCGCGCAAGCGGCAGACACCCGAACAACTCGAACGTCAGCGCATCCTGAAGCGGGAAGCGCGTAAGCGGCAAACACCTGAACAGCGCGAGCATGAGAAACAGCGGGAAGGAAAGCGCTGCCGGAGGAAGCTACGGCCCTTCTGGGGGATAGATGGGGAAGGCGGTGGAACCGATGAGCTGGGTCGCCAAAATTACCTTCTGATGGTCGCCTCAGGGCAAGCCTCAGGAGAGGAGTACATGCTTCACCGCGAAGGGAAGCCCCTGTCCACCCGCGATTGCCTTGAATTCATCCTGTCACTCCCCGCCGAGCCTATACTCGTCGGCTACGGCATCGGTTATGATGCAACGCAGATATTGCGCGGCATTAAACCCACGACGCTGCGTCAAATACTGAACCCGTGGCAGGGGAAAAACGGCCCCTGCTACACCTACTGGGGCGACTACGCTATCATTTACCAGCAAGGCCAATATTTTCGCGTTGCACGTGTCGACCGCAGCGGCCCCAAACCGACTATCATTCGTGGATCGTCCCGGACGATCTATGAGACGATAGCATTTTTCCAATGCGCATTTGTCAAAGCAATTGGCGATTGGGAAATAGGTAACGAGGAGGAGCGTGCAATTATCGCTACAAACAAGATGCAGCGGGACGAGTTCGTTCATTTGACCGACACGATCATCGGGTATTGCAAATTGGAGTGCCGTTATCTTGCGTCGCTGATGACAGAGTTCCGTGAGGTTTGCACGGCAGCAGGAATTCCTACCCAAGCAATGGAGCGGGGCGGGATGGCTGGCGTCCGCACTCTTGGACAAGCACGGGATGCCGAAGCGGCCGCTTACGCAGAGGGAGGTCGCTGCCTTAGCTGAGCGGAAACCCAGCAAGGGCCCAGCACCCTCCAGATTACGTCGCCCCGAACGCGACGCCAAATTCGAAAGGGCCGCCAACCTTGCATACTATGGCGGTCGATTTGAAACATCTCGGATCGGAGCAATATCCGGACCTGTCTACCAAAACGACATAAGGAGTGCTTATCCCGGCGGGGATGCGTCATCTGCCCTGCCCCCTGCACACGCGATGGGAGCATAAGCCATACGCGAACCGATTGCCGGAGGACGGCCTCTATCTGGCGAAAGTCAGTTTCTCACATCCCGATGGTCCCTGGTGCGGTTTACCTTTTCGACATAAGGGAGGACTGTTTTGGCCGTTGCAGGGAACCGGATGGTATTGGTCGCCTGAGATTGAGGCAGCGCAGCGTCATCTACAGGCCAATATCGTCGTCCACGACCTATGGATCGCGCGGCAGGAGTGCGATTGCCAGGTTTTCAATTGGGTTAACGATCTCTACGAGGAGCGGCGCCGGATCGGTTCCAACACCCGGGGATATCCCCTTAAGCTCGGACTGAATTCCCTTTACGGCAAGATGGCGCAGCGTTGCGGGCGCGGACCATATCATGATGTGGTATCGGCCGGACTTATTACTGCGTATCACCAGAGCGCGGCTTATCGAGGCCATTGGTCAAGATCCGCATTCTGTGGTGATGGTGGCAACTGATGCCGTGTTCAGTACGCGTCCGTTATCACTCGACATAGGCGAGGGGTTGGGGCAATGGGAGGAAAAGATCTGGCCTGATCTTTTCATCGCGAAGCCGGGCGTCTATTGGTCGCCTTCCGATTTACAGAAAGTCGGTCAAATCGCGGGGCGCTCCGCGCTCCATTATCGGCCCAGCAGCGCTCCCGGTTTCATGAGGCCTTTGACGAATGGTTGCGCCTGCTGCGCCTGCCTGGCGCAATGAAGCGTGTGCTTGAGGAGCGGCAGATCCCTTCGGTTCCAGTCACGGTGCGTGTCTTCAATGGATGCCGGTTGGCGCTTGCCCGTGGCAAGCCTTGGATCGCAGGGAAATGGGAGGACGTCACGCGGCATGAGAGCTTCGAATGGAAGACCAAAGCGTGATTCGATGCGGATTACCGTCAGCGACGAAGGACTATTCTCACCTTTCCGCCCGCACTCTCCATCTTCGCTGAGAGTGAAGGCTACACCCCGGCGGAGTTCGACAGGCTAATCGAGATTTCAAGGGAAGGCGGGAGCACAATAGAGATCGACGAAAATATGATGCTTGAGGGCATGCCTGATTTCATTCCGTTCTTGCCGAGGGAATGAGATGAAGGTGCGTGGTCGCAACGTGCTGTATGCGGAATCAGTTCGTTCGCCGTTCTGGGGCCGCCGGCGGTATGCCGCGAGAATGGACATCACCTGAAGCACGCCCGGACTGTAGGTAATCTGCCGTTCCCGGTAAGGAGCCGTAACCGGGTAGACGCGTCGCGCGCCTATCGACGCAGCCGGGATGACGGTGACCCGCGCGATCCATCGAGCTTGAAGATCAGCCCTAGCTTCTTTCGCATTACTATCGCGGCGCGAGCCGGCGGGATCTTCTGATACAGCCGGTAACCCGCCGCCAGGACTTCGTGGTACCATTCGTGCAGCGCCGCCTGCTGCTCCGGCGTCAAGTCGCGCGTATCCGGATCGTCCGGGTTCTCCGGATAGTCGCAGTAGGGCTCCGCGGCCAATAACCGCAGCGGGTCTCGTGACGGGCCCTGGCTTGGATAGGCCGGCATGTCTTTCCCCCCTAATTGTGCAAAGCCGCCGAAGCCTCTATTCCTGTGTAACGGATCGATCAAGTTCGCCGTAGCACCCGCGAGTACGGAGACTGATATGGCCGTGGATGACAATCCCGCGAGTGGCACGAGTGCGGCCCCCACCGGCCAGCCAGCCAGTGCGCAGCGAGCGCTCGCGGGGCGGTATTCCTACCGCTTCAGCGGTCACACGATGGCCTATGGTCGCCCTTGGTTCTTGTGCGGCGTCGGCATGCTCACAATTGACACCGACAATGCCACCCTAACGGGCAGTCATCTCGCCTCAATCCTCCCGCTTGCAGGTGCGAATGCCGCCCTGCAAGGCGCAGAATATCGCCTCAACGGCAGCATCACGGTCGATACCGGCGGGTCCGGTGAGGCAGTGATCACGTTCACCAAGGCGTCGGGCTCGGGTGAATTCGGTCAAGGGTCGGTTTCACGTGCGAATGGCGGGAGACTCGCGCAACTTCTGGATGGTCTCCGCCGGCGCCGAGCTGCCGACAGGAGAGCCGGCTGACGAGCTCGTAACAGTGGAGGCGATTTGGGCCGGCGCCTAGAGTTCGGATGCCCTCAGCACGTTGAGCGAATTCCACCCGTGGTCGCTCGCGAGGTGAGCCGCAGTCGACGCACAGGCCCGCGGCGGCCAACGCACTCCCGCCAAGGCCCCGCCGTACCGCGCGTCCCGCACAGCGGCGCAACCAGCGTGCCCCGCATCGGTGAACCGATGGAGCGTCGTCAGCTCACGGTCATGTTCTGCGACCTGGTGGGTTCCACCGCACTCGCTGTCGGCGTGGATCCCGAGGACCTCGGGCAGCTGATGCGTGAATATTACCTGTGCTGCGCCGAGCACGTCAGAGCCGCGGGCGGCCATCTGTCTCAATTCCAGGGCGACGGCATGCTCGCCTTCTTCGGCTATGATCAGGCGAGCGAAAGCGACGCCGAGCGGGCGGCGCACGCCGCCCTCGCCCTCGTCAGGGCGGTTCCCGCCCTGACGCGATCCGGCAAGGACCCGCTCAGCGCCCGGGTCGGAATCGCAACCGGTCTCGCCATCATCGGCAGCGTTGCCGGCGATGCCATCCCGTACCAGGGCGCGACCGGCGAGATCCTCAATATTGCGGCGCGGCTGCAGACCATCGCCGAACCGAATGGTATCGTTATCGACGAAGCCACCATGCACCTCCTCCGCGATAGGTTCGAGCTCCGCCACCTGGGCTCGTGCGTGCTCAAGGGGTACTCGCAGCCGGCGGAGCTCTGGGAGGTGCTGCGACCTGCCGCACCACTCGCGCGGTCGGGCAAATCCGCGGCGCCTTCCCTGACGATGCGCGGACGCGACCGCGAGCTTGCCGCGCTGCTGAGGGCATGGCGCAATGCATGCGCCGGACGCGGCACGGTCGTGCAGATCGAGGGCGAAGCCGGTATCGGCAAGTCACGGCTGATCAGCAAGCTGTGGCAAGTCATCCGATCCTCGCCGCATATATGGCTGGAAGCGGACGGCATCCAGTTCTTCGAGAGCGCGCCGTTCTTCCCCATCTCTCGCATGTTGCTGCGCGCCCGTTCGGGTGGCGGGAACGGCGGCGCCGCTCCCGAGCCGCCGGGCAGCTTCCCGACCCTACGCGATGTCGAACCTGAGGACCTGCTGGCGCTAGTTCCCGGCTCGCCGGATCTATCGTCCGAGCGCGAGCGCAACGTGCTTAGCCCCGCCCGCCGCCGCGACCGGCTCATCGCGGGAGTGACCGACTGGGTCCTCGATTGCGCGCGCCGCGTACCGACGGTCCTGGTGCTGGAAGACCTCCACTTCATGGACCCGTCCTCGCTCGAGCTTGCCGGCGAAATCATCGCGCGGAGCGAGGGCCGCCCGCTGCTCGTCGTCGGCACGGCCAGGCCGGGATTCCGGCCGCCATGGCGTGCGCCGCACCGGGTACGAAAGCTGCTCCTCAACCGGTTGGATCAGGACAGCCTGCGCGGCATCATCACCGAGCTCGACGCGTCGGTGCCCCCGCTTGGCACCGAGATGGTGCGGCAGATTGCCCGGCGCTCGGGTGGGGTGCCCCTGTTCGCGATCGAGCTCGCGCGGCTCGCGACTGATCGCCGGGGACAGGTCACAGCGCGGGAAATACCGGCAACGCTGATGGACCTGCTCGGCGCCCGGCTGGATCGGCTCGGTGCCGCCAAGGCGGTCGCGCAGGTGGCGGCCGTGATCGCCGATGACATCTCGGCCGAGATGCTCGCGGCGATGATGGATAGCTCGACCGGTCGCATCGGCAACTATCTTGCCAGGTTGTTGCGCGCCGGCGTGCTGGAGCAAACGACCGACGTGCTTGGGCCGCGCCTCGTGTTCGGTCATGGCCTGATCCGGGACGCCGCGTATGAGATGCTGCCGCGCGCCCGCCGCCAGGAACTGCATCGTTGCGCCGCGACTATCATCACCGAGCGGTTCCCACACAACGTGGCAACCCGACCGGAGCTACTGGCGCGGCATTGGACCGAGGCGGGCGATGCAGAACGCGCGTTGTCGGCGTGGATGCGCGTCGGCCGCACCGCGCTCTCGCGCCGTGCCTTCAAGGAGGCCGAGGAGGCATTTCGCGGCGCTCTCGCCAGTCTGCGGCTGTGGCCCGATTCGGCGCAGCGCGACGCAGAGGAGCTCTCGCTCCTCGGCTCACTCGCCGAGGTATCGGGCATCACTCGGGGCTACTCGGACCAGGAGACGACGGAGGCGGTGGCACGGGCGCGCGAGCTCGCGGCAAAGGCGGGGAGTGTCCGCCAACAGGCTGAGCAGGCTTTCGCACTATGGGCCGCAGCATCGAGCCGCGGCGACTATGCTACCGCCGGCCGCTTGGCCGACCAGTTCCTGACTGTCGCTCTCGCGGACGGCCGGATCGAGATGCTCGGCCTCGCCCATATGGCGCAAATGACGCAGCGCTACCGGGTTGGCGACCTCGCCGGCGCGGAAGATCATTTCGAGCGGGGCAAATTCGCATTCGGCGACGCGCGGTTCCGCGAACGGCCGGGGATGGTGGCGCAGGCATTTGGCAATGCGGCACGGAACGCTTGGATCATGGGCGACATCAGGGCCGCGCGGGAACGGATCGCAGCCGCGCTGCCGGGCAGCGGAACGCTCAGCGCCTACGATCTCGCCTACGGTCAGTACATGGCGGCGATCATGTCGCTGCTAATGGGCGAGCTCGATGCCGCACGGCGGCATGCCGATAGCGCTATCGCGCTGTCGGATGAACAGGGATTTGCCCAGTTCGCCGCGATCTCGCGCGTCGTGCTCGGGCGCGTTGAGGCCGAGGAGGGTGATGCCGATGCCGGCGTCGAGCTGATGCTCGAAGGGCTCGCGGGCATGGAGCGCACCCGTTCACGGGTCGCGTTGACGATGTACATAACCTGGCTCGCCGAGGCTGAGGCCCACGGCAAGTCGCTCAACCGCGCGATCCTCACCGCGACGAACGCATTGGCGGTGAATCCCAGCGAGCGCTTCTTTCGCCCGGAAACCTTGCGTCTGCGCGGCGGGCTCCAGGAGCTAGCTGGTCGCCCGGACGAGGCCGAACGCGATTTCTACGAGTCTCTGCGCCTGGCACAGAGCATGCGCGCAACCTTGTTTCAGGAGCGGACGGTCGCGAGCCTCAGTCAATGGGCTGCTCCCGCGGTGGGGGGCGCATGCGCTGGCGGGGTACCAGCCCGCATTTCTCACACTAACAAGTCGGGTGGTGGTGACGACAGCGTGTCGCGATGAAGTAGCGGGTTGGGGAGAACAGAACCGCGCTTGGAAGAAGCATCTATCTGCGATGTCAAGGGTCGGCTTTGTTCGCGTCAAACCCACCTCGTCAGCCGTGACGCTGTTACGTGCGCACGGACAGCCATGCTCTTGCGGTCATCCATCTCGCCGGCTGCCCGACCTGGTCGACCGCCGCAGCCATCATGACGGGCGCGCTTAACAATCTCCCTAATCAGCATGTCCCGGTGCGGCGTATGAACCTCATTCAGCATCCGATCTTTGCCGCAGCGGTCGCAAGTGATCCGCAGATACCAGCTCGGGAACGCGCTGAACGGCTGGTCCAGGGCGTCCCGACCGGTTGGCAACGGCTCATTTCCGTAGCTCTGCCAATACCGCTTTGAAGGTGTCATTCTTCCCGCGCTACCGTTCAGGGTTTCTGATCGACCTCTGTCGCGACTTGTTGCAATTCCGTGAAGCGTTCCTGCAGGACCTTGGTGTAAAATTGCCTTAGCTGTGGCGCATTTCCAAGTGCGGACGGGACGCCCACGTAAAGGTCCGTCAATCTGGTGATTGCCGCATTCACCTCGAATACGAGACCGTAGAACTTCAATAGCTTTCTTGTTTCCTCGGGGTTCAAGCCGGTCAATAGGCCGCCGCTCGACACGGTTTGCCAAGCCGCCACCTGTAGTACTCCTGTAGGAGATTTCCCTTCCGTCATTCCTTTCTGCATGCTCGTGGCAATCGTCTCGTTCTGCTGAATTTCAGGCAGTAACAGCGCTCTGGCTTCTCGGCCTAGGCGCTCCCTAGTCTCCCGCTCTCTGGCTTGCTGATACAAAGCATTCATCCCGGCAACCAACGCTACCAAGAGTGCCCCAATCAGAAGCCAGACCGTGCTTAAAGGCATGCGCAAGCTACCAGAGGATCGAAACATCCGGCATAGGAGAGATGCCTCCGAAAACGATAGACTGGTTGAATATAAAACCCTTCAAAGAGGCCAATCCCTATGACCTGCCAAAACTGTGGCGCGCTGATGCTTCGATGCAGTGAACCGGTCCACTTATTCGGGCAAGAGGTCGGCACATGTGGGGCATTTCATTGCCTGACATGCGGTCACATCGAAACAAGCAACGGAACATGTGCTCTCAGCAGCCGCGACTGCCCCAACATGACAACAGCAAAACGCAAAGAAGCTGCACAGACTTTGTATCAGGAGACGCGGGGCGAGCGCGGGTTGCCGCCCGACGGACCATTCCCGGCCGGTGAGGGCGTGGATATGGACACTCTCGCGGAGGAATGGGGCACCGGCCAACTCAGCGAGTTTTTCTATCATAGCTGACCATCACAAACGGGAGGGGGATCAATGTCCGCAAGCTTTACCAAACAAATGGCTGCCGAATTTGTTCCGCCTTGGCGTAAGACTTGGAACTTCACTGATCGATTTTTCAAGTTCTTTCAGTGGCTCGCCTTCACAGTAGCCATAGCGATTGCAGCAGACAAAACGGGTTCCGCACCCTTGAAATTGCTGACCGTGCTTCTTTGTTTGCCCGTTCTCGTCATCATCTTCATGCCCTTGTTCATAATCATTGGCAAGAAAGGCTGGGCCGCGCCTAACGCTGGTCTGCTCAAACTGATAGCAGCATTAGGCTGGCTGATAGTGGGCATCGGAGGAATGGTCGTGACAGGCTTCGTGTGGCACGAAATCTCGTTGGTTACCAATGACCTGATCACAGCGGCACACCAGCCGACAGCCTGCAAGTAGGAAAGGCCCGCTCTCAGGCAGAGACCGGGATGAGCGCGGCATCGGCCATGGCGATTGTGGAGATGGTGATGTCAGGCTGTTGGCGTTCTAGCCTTTGATTGGTTGAGCCGCTCTCGTTGATGCTCTACTCATGCGTGCGGACGGACAGCCCTGCCCTCTGGCTCTCCGGCATGCCCTGTGTCGGACCGCCCCTTCCCCTGGCGACCGGGTCGCACCCCAGCGGATTGTTTTCGTTTGCACTTTTGTTCAAGCCACACCTGTTCAACCTACGCGTGCGGACGGACGGGGACGCTCCCTGGGGGACTGTTGTCCGAACACAAAGAGCCGCATCGCAGCATGTCCATATATCCTCGCACACCAGGAAGCCGGGCTCCGGCCGTCATGATCCCCGTCGCAACCATGCCAACGGTGACACCGCCGGCAGCGCCCGCCCCGACAACCCAGTTGCCGAACGCGCCGCAGGCTCCATCCCTGTCAGAAGGCTCCGGCAGCGACCTCACCGTGACCTGGACAGCCCCGGCGGTCGACAGCACGCACAGCGCGGCCACCGGATTCAACCTGCGGTCCAGTCCCACCGGCGCCGATACCTGGACGGCAGTGTCGAATGTCACCAGCCCCTGGGACCTGTCAGGCCTGGCGGCTGGCGCGGTGATCGACGTCCAGATACAGAGCGCGAACACCGCTGGGACAAGCCCATGGTCCACGACCAGCACGCTGGCCACGGCCTCGGGTTCGTCCGCTCTGAATACCCCGTCGATTACCTCCGTCACGCCGCCACCTGATGGCACCAACACCAAGCTGACCGTCACCTGGACCGCACCGGCGACCGACAGCACCCATGGTGCCGCCACCGGCTACAACCTGCGCTATGGCCCCTCCGGTGCCGGGAGCCGGACGACGGTGTCGGGTGTCGCCAGCCCTTACACAATCACTGGCCTGACGGGTGCAACCGCGATCGACATCGAAGTTCAGGCCACCGGCGCTGCGGCAAGCACAAGCGCCTGGTCGGCCATCGCAACGGGCACGGCCTGGGGCGCCACCGTGGTGCCTGGGACCTGGACCGCCGCGGCCGCACAAATCCACAACACGGCCGTCGCACCGAACACCGGTGTGAACATGACCGTGACCGCTGCACCGATCGCGGTCACCGGGGTAGCCTTCGCCTGGTCCGCAAGCTCCTCCGCAATCCCCACCGCCAACCTGATCGCGGCCAGCCCCGACGGCCAGACCGATGGATGGGGACAGTGGTTCAGCGCACCGGCGAACCCAGGCACCTACTATCTCTGGATGCTGGCTCAAGGCGCTGACGGTGCAACGATCGGCGCCCTCGTGACATCGGCGATCACAGTGTCATAGCAACAAGCCGCGCGGATATAGCGTCCTTACTCCAGCGACACATCGTGCCGCGGCCGTCCCCAGTCAGCGGCGGCCTCGGCGCAGCGCACGACATCTTCCTCCAGCATCAGCCGCTGTGCCGCCAGTTCGCGCGCGGCGCGGGTGATCGCCGCGACATAGGCCGCCTTGTCCGGGTAGCGCTCGAGGATCGACGGCCGCGGATCGCCCATGACCTGGCGTTCCTGTGGCGATTCAGGGAACGGGATGTAGCTGCCCTCGAAGCGCAGTTGCGCACCATGACCATGGCCGCGGGCGCGCAGGTTCCAGCCGGTATACGTGCCGAGTGGTGCCGCCACCATGGGCGCGCGCACGCCGGGCACGTCGTTGCCATCGCGGTCCACCGAGGGAACCAGCACCGCGTATTGCTTGCCCGGCCCGTCCGGCGCGTTGCCGCCCGGCACAAGGCGTGGCGGTTCTCGCAGGATGCCGCGTTCCGCGTCGGGCCCGAAATCCAGCAGCGGCAGGACATTCGGCGAAGTCGGCGTCGCGACACCAGGAATGGCGGGAAACCGCCGACGCCATTCCGCGATGCTGATCAGCGTGCCGTCGGCCCGCGTCGGGACGCGGCTTGGCGGTGGCGGCGTGCCGTCGGTCGCCCAGCGGTCCATCGCATCGAGGTTGGCGCGGAAGAACATCGACGTCATCACGACGTTGGAGAAGTTCTGCGCCAGTCCGCGTGACGGCGGCTTCGCCAGCGGGTCGGCGAAATGCTGCGAACTCGACCAGCAATAGACGCGCACCGTGTCCGGCTGCGGTAGATCGTTGCCTTGCGTGTCGGTGTGTGCCAGCGAGCCGCGCCGCACCCAGTACTCCGTTGCGGTCTGCGTGTGAAACACCAGCGGATCAGTTGCGGGACGCTTCAGGATCGCGTCCTGTCTGCCGGTCAGATTATCGGTCGACCACGCATAGGAGAACGGGAAGCTGTCGGCGATGTTGAAGTGGTCCTCATACTGCTGTCCGCCGGACACGATCGGACTGGCGAAGCGGTGGTTCAGCCACTTCCGCCCCGCTCCCGCGACATGAGGCAGCACGCCGTCGAACACCCGCCGCCCCGAAGCATCGGCGTTGAAGCCGCGATAGACGAAGTCGCGTAGGCAGCGGCCGGTCTGCGAGCGGCCCCAGGCGTATGCTTTCTCTACGCCGCGCAGCGGGTTCGCCTCGGAACCGTCGTATTTCAGGAAGCCGATGAAGTCGCGCACCGCCACGTGCCCGAGCCCATGCACCAGCGGGTCGCGTGCCGTATACATAAGTTCATAGATCCAGCCGGGTTGGAAGCCGGCCGGCAGATAGATGTGCCGCGCGGACGGCACCACGGCGCGCTCTACCGACTGCGTCTCGCCGCCCGCGCCCGATTCGAGGCAGGCGAAGCGCCACCGGTCGTGCGCGATCACCTCCGGCCTGTCGTATGGATAGCGTCGTCGCGTCAGCAACGCGTCGCGCGTGTCGAGCGAGACGGTGGCATAGGAATGCGCCGCTACTCTGCCGCTGAGCGGGAAGCAGGTAATGCCCGGCACGTCCGCAATATACTCGACACGGATGCGCCCGGTTATCGGCGTGCCGTGATCGCTTGCCACCGGCACGTCGAGCACCATGCGGCCGTCGCCCGGCAGCATGTCGCCCTCCCAGGCGAGCCATGCCACCGTGTAGCCGCGGCGCATAAGAAACCCGTTGCCGGCATGCGCCAGGGTGATCGGCGCATTGCTGTGCGGCGCATCGTTGTAGAATTGCAGCGCGCGCTTATGACCGCGGTTGCCGTAGTCATGGAACACGCGCCGATTGCCGCGCTGCATCTCGCGCGGCTTCAGGATCATGAAATCGGCCGCGAAACGCACCAGGCCGTCGCCGTCCATCGGTGCCTTGTCGAGATCGACCACGTCCTGCTGCGCCGCCGCATGCGGATCGACGGCAAAATGGGCGCGGCCGGACAGCCGCTCATAGGCTCCCACATCGCCGAATGGGTGGTCGTCGGCAAACGGCATGCGCTCCGCGATCCGCAGCTCGATCCGGTTGGTCATGCACCCCTCTCTTGCGTCTCCCGCCACTCTGGATGGCATGCAGCAGACCGGCAAGGGCGCTTAGTGCTCCGTTTCGATCCAGGACCACGCCCGCACGGCTTCCGGCATGCGGCCGATAGTGCGCTCCGGTGCCTCCGGTGGGGGTGCTGCCGAAAACCGCAATGTGAGCAGGATGACGACGTGATCGCGCTCGATGCGCACGCCCTTCTCGGCGACGCGCGGCATCGGCATGCCGGCACGATTGCAATACGAGATGAGGACCGCTCCCACCGCCTCGGCACGCAGCATGAACACGCGCGTCGAAGTCAACTCGCCATAGGTCACCTCGATCATGCCCTCGGTAGGATTGCAGCGGACGGCATGTGGCGTCAGCGGCGGCAGGCCGAATGCCTGCGCCGAACGCGGCGACCATTCGAGGGCCAGCCGCACCGCATGCAGGTCGAACTCGATTTCACGACGCTCGGTGATCGCCAAGAACGCGCCCTCGTCAGGACCGGAGATCGTCGCACGCCGGTGTGAAGGCGCGGTAAAGCCGCCCGGCATTCTCACGGGTACGCCACCAGCCCGGACCGCGTCATTCTCAGGCCGTCGTCCTCGAGCGGCAAAGCCAAGACGTCGTCCCTGTCAGGCGGAGCCGGCGACGTAAGCCCGCAGGCTGTCGACCTCGCTCTCCTGCTCCATGATCCGCGCCTTCACCACGTCGCCGATGCTGATCAGTCCAACCAGCGTATGGCGCTCCATCACCGGCAGGTGACGGAAGCGGCCGACCGTCATCTTTGTCATCGCTTCAGCGACGGTCGTCCCGGGATGGGCAACCTGGAGCGCCCGCGTCATCAGTTGCCCCGCGGTCATCTCCAGCGTTTGCGCGCCGTTGGCTGCCAGCGAGCGGACGATGTCACGCTCACTCACGATACCAAGTAGCTGGTCTGCCCGATCGATCACCAGCACGGCACCGATGCGGTGCTCCGCCAGTAGGCTCACCACCCGGGCGATCGTCGCCGTCGGCTCGATCGTGGTGACCTGATAGCCCTTGTGCTTGAGGATTGCGGCAACCGTGGTCATGGCCTCGCTCCCTGGCTTTTGCCGTGCGGGCCACGATCCGGTCAGGCCATGTCGCTTTGCCGGCCTGGATCGACGGCCCGTGCAGCGCTGCATCGCTCACAATCATGCGCCACTGGAAAGTGCAAATGCAAATATTTGCTGTGCAGTGCAGCAAATACTGGCTGTGCACTGCACAAGGCCAAGTACCTGCACAAGGAATGAACGCGATTTGGTCAGAACAGTGTGCTTCCCGCCATCAGCCCGGCGACCAGAAGCACCAGGAAGATCACGATGGCGACAAAGAACAGGATGCGTGCAATGTCGGCAGCGGCTGCCGAGATGCCGCCGAATCCGAACAGCGCGGCGACCAGCGACACAACCAGAAAGAACAGTGCCAATCTCAACATGGCCGGTATCGGCTCCTGCGGGACGTTGTCTGATGTGCAGAAGTTAATGTGCCGATGCCGATTTACCTGCTCACAGGTGGGTGCATCGCGAACGCCTGAACACGCCGGTCCCTTCACCCCTCGTTAACCCTCTGCGGGGTCAGATCGATCGCGACAATGGGAACGGGGCAGGAATGTCGATAACCATCGTCCGGGAACCCGACCCGCTGTCCTTGAACCGCGAGGTCTTCGGCAGCATGCCGGGCGCTCACCCGTCCAGCCAGGCCCAGCGTTTCACGTCCTGGTGGGCATGGGCCGAACAGCACGGCCTCAACCGCGCTGAATATCTGCTGCCCCAGCTTCGCGTGGAGACCACAATCGCGCCGTTCTCGTTCGAGCAACGCTTCGTGCGAGAGGCGCTGCCCGAGCCGGCGCCTGAGCAACTGCAGCGCCTCGGACCTTGGGTCTATCAGGTGGAGATGGGACGGGTCTCGACGGTCGGCGCGCGCCACGCTGCGGATTGGGCATATCACCGTTACCGCAACAGCCTGCTGGTACGAACGATCCGCCAAATTGCCGGTCAGATGTCGCCGTCACTGTCGGTGCTCGACGTGGCATGCCATTGCGGCCTGTTCACTCTGGAACTGGCCGAGTGCGGCTTCGGCAAGGCGGCCGGACTCGACCTGCGGCCTCGGAATATCGAGCAGGCTCGCTTCCTGGCCGACACATTCAAAGTGCGCGGAGCAGATTTTCACACGATGAATGTGCGGGAGCTCGGCCAGATCGCACCGGTCGACATCGTTCTGTGTGCCGGTCTGCTGTATCATGTCATTTTTCCACTCGACCTGCTGCGCAACCTGTTTGCGATCACCAGGCAATTCCTGGTGCTCGACAGTCTGTGTCACAACTATGCACTGTCGGCGTTTCATCTGGTCTGCGGCAAGGATGTCGGCTACTCGGCCGAGGGCGAGATCCACTACGAATTGCACCCGACCTATCGCGCTCTGTGCGACGCGCTTTATGCGGTCGGCTTCACCACGGTCTACGAGATCATCGGCGATCACGCGCCCGACGTTTGTCACTATGCCACGGGCAATGTCAGGTCGTTCGTCGCGGCCAGGGATGACTGTGGCCTGTTCGGCGACTTTCTGCGTCAGACCGTTGCCGCATGAGCCCATGCCGGCAAGATTTCATTAACAGCCTCTTCGTAGCGTGCTGTCCCGGGATGCAGTCAGCGACAAGGGGCCGGCACGAAGGTGAGCAGCGAACACCGTGCTGCGGTAAGGGACGCCTGCGACCGGGCCAGTGCGGCGATGCAGCGCGGCGAGGTTGCCGCCGCGCTGCGCCATTACGAATATGCCCAGCGGCTGGAGCCATCCGACGCCGAGATCACGCTCGCGATCGGTGCCGCGCGGCTCAGCCGGAACGATCCGCGATCGACCGAGGCCTTTACCCTCATCGCCATGCGCGACGACGTGCAGGAGGCCTGGCTCGGGCTTGCCGCGGCGCACCAGCGGATGAGCGAGCACGATTTCGCCGCGCGCGATCTGCGTGAATTGCTGTCCCGCCACGGCCATGTGCGCGGCACCGCCAATATCCGTCTGCACGATGCGATCGCGCTGGCACACGGCGATGTCGGCTGGTGCTCGCTGTCGGCCGACGGCCGGCTGCACGTCACCTTGTTCGGCAAGGCCGCCGACATGGATCGGCTCGTCATCCTGCTCGATGGCGCGCCGTTCGGCGTGCGGCCGCGGCGGCGTAGGCGCGACGGCCTGCGGCTGCGCGCCCTCTATTTGCTGCCCGATGCCTGGCGTCATACCGGAAAGATCTCGATTTCCCTGAGGGGACGGGATCTCCTGGGCAGCCCACTCGAGGCGTCCGTCATCGGCCAGGTCGAAGGTTTCGTCACGCCCGCCGATGGCGGCCTGACCGGCTGGGCCTGGTTCCCGCGCGATCCGGACTGTGCCCCCGTGCTCACGGTCCGGGACGCCAACGGCACGAAGCTGCACATCGTCGCCGATGACCCGGCGTCAGAGGTGCCGCAGGCGAGACCGCTCGCGCGTCCGCGGCGCCTGGAAATTCCCGTTGCCCGGATGCTCACCTGGGCCGCCCCGATCGCGGTCCAGGATCCCTCCGGCCGCCACTTGTACGGCAGTCCGCTCGATCCGCTGGCGGATCAGCGCAGCGCGGCGGGTGCGGCGGAGCTTGCGAGGCGGCTGTTTCCCGCCGCCTCGCGCCAGACAGCAAATGCGATCGATCTGCGTCTGACAGCGGTGCCGGCCGATATTGTGGGTGTTCGGCCGGCCGCAAGTCCTGCGATAAGGACTGCCTCTATCGCTGTCGTCATTCCGGTCTTCCGCGGTCATGAACAGACCCTCGCCTGCATCGACAGCGTGCTGGCGTCGTTGCCCGCAACGGCACGCTGCATCGTGGTCGAAGATGCATCACCCGAGGCCAAACTGGTCGAGGTCTTGCGAGGTCTGGCCGCGCGCGGCCGCATCGTGCTGCGCCATCAACCAAGCAATCGCGGCTTTCCCGCCACGGCCAACGCGGGGATTCGCGCAGCCGGCGCCCACGACGTCATTCTGCTGAACAGCGACACGCTGGTGCCGCCGGGCTGGACCGAGCGCCTGGCCGATGCGGCCCACAGTGCCGCCGATATCGGCACGGCAACGCCGCTCTCGAACGACGCCTCGGTATTCAGCTATCCGCGTCAGGACCATCCCAATCCCGCTCCGGACAAAGCCACGATGGTGCGGCTCGCCCGTCTGACCCGCCGCGCCAACGGCAATGCCGTGTTGGATGTACCGACCGCGCACGGCTTCTGCGTCTATCTCCGGCGCGATTGCCTGAACGAGGTCGGGTTGTTTCGTGAGGACCTGTTCGCCCAGGGCTATGGCGAAGAGAACGACTTCTGCATTCGCGCGCGCCATCTCGGTTGGCGTCATGTCGCAGTCCCCGGGCTGTTCGTGGCGCATGCCGGCGGCGCCTCGTTCGGCGGCGCCAAAGCACAATTGACGGCGCGCAACCTGACACTCATGAACCGGCTGCATCCGGGCTACGACGCGCTGATCGCGAGGTTCCTGAAGGCGGACCCGCTGGCACAGGCGCGCTTCCGCATCGACGCTCTGCGGTGGCGCCGTCGACGCTCGCGCAAGGGCGCGGTGGTGTTGATCACCCACGCGCGTTCCGGTGGCGTCAGGCGGCGGGTCGCGGAGCGTTGCCATGAAATCGCAGCCTCAGGCGTGCGGTCGATCGTCCTGGCCCCCGCCACCGACGCGTTCGGTCGCACGGCCTGCGGGGTTGCCGACGCTTCCGGCGAGGATTTCCCAAATCTGCGCTTCGACACGGCTAATGGCCTGGTGGCCCTCACGACATTCCTGCGTGACGACAAGCCCCTGAGCATCGAGCTGCATCACTTCATCGGTCACGATCCGGCAATGCTGGGCCTCGCCCGAGCGCTCGACGTGCCGTACGACGTCGTGGTGCATGACTACGCCTGGGTCTGTCCACGCGTCACGCTGGTGGGTCCCGACAAGCGCTATTGCGGCGAGCCGGGCGGGAACGCCTGCGAAGCGTGCTATGCGGATATTGGCGGCAACATCGATGAGGACATCAGGCCCTCGCGCCTGCGCCAGCGCTCACGGACCGTGCTCGCCGGAGCGCGGCGGGTCGTCGTGCCCAGCCGTGATGTCGCGACCCGCCTGCGGCAGTATTTCCCGGAACTCGCCTGCGTCGTGACACCCTGGGAGGACGGTGCGATGGGGCATCCGCCGGCGGACCATCGCGTCAGCCGATTGCGCATGCGCGTCGTCGTGGTCGGCGCCATCGGCATCGACAAGGGTTACGAGTACTTGCTGGCCTGCGCCCGCCACGTCGCGACACACCGACTGGCGCTGGAGTTCGTGGTCGTCGGGCACACGTCCGACGACAAGCGCCTGCTGGACACCGGGAGCGTTTACATCACCGGTCGCTACGAGGAAGGGGAAGCCGTTGAACTGATCCGCGCCCAGGATGCGGAACTCGGCTTCCTGCCCGCCCTATGGCCGGAAACCTGGAGCTACACGCTGACGCAGCTCTGGCAATCCGGGCTGGAGGTGGTGGCATTCGATCTGGGTGCCCCGGCGGAGCGGATCCGCGCGACGCGCCGCGGAAGTTTGCTGCCTCTCGGCCTGCCACCCTCCGCGGCCTGCCAGGCGCTGCTGGCGTACCGAACCTCAGGTGAGGCGGCCCGAGCCGACCCACCGGACTGCGGTAGGTCCGAAGCCGTCGGGTGACGCCGCTGCTGCCGTGCACCATATTGCGGGCGTGACATAAGCGGGTGACCGGCCCGATGGGCATGCCGACCGAGTTCCGCTCGATCTACCGCCACGGCTTCGCCCGCGTCGCCGCCTGTACGACGCGCTGTTCGCTCGCCGATCCGACGGCCAATGCGGCAGTAATCCTGGAGGTGGCGCGGCAATGCCACGCCCGGGGCGCGGCTCTGGCGGTATTTCCGGAACTCGGCATCTCCGGCTATGCGATCAGCGATCTCTTGCACCAGACCGCGCTGCTCGATGCGGTGGAGCAGGCCGTCGCCGACCTCGTGGCGGCGTCGGCCGACCTGCTGCCGCTGCTGCTGGTCGGTGCACCGCTGCGCCACGCCGGAGCGTTGTACAACTGTGCGCTCGCGATCCATCGCGGCAGGCTGTTGGGTGTGGTGCCGAAGGTCCATCTGCCCAACTACCGCGAGTTCTACGAGCCGCGGCATTTCGTCGTGGGCGACGGGATGGTGGGCGGGGAGATCACGGCTGGCGCGCTGACCGCGCCGTTCGGCACCGATCTGCTGTTCGCAGCCGAGGACGTGCCGGGCCTCGTCGTGCACGCCGAGATCTGCGAGGACATCTGGATCCCGGTGCCGCCCAGTTCGCAGGCCGCGCTGGCCGGCGCCACCGTGCTCGCAAACCTGTCCGCCAGCAATATCACGATCGGCAAGGCGGAGACCCGACGGTTGCTGTGCGCATCGCAATCGGCGCGCTGCGTGGCGGCCTATGTGTACGCCGCGGCGGGCGCCGGCGAGTTCGACCACCGATCTCGCCTGGGACGGTCAGGCCTCGATCTTCGAGAACGGTGCGACATTGGCCGAGACCGAACGCTTCCCCGCCGCGAGCAAATTTGCCCTGGCCGATATCGACCTCGACCTGCTGCGTCACGAGCGCATGCAGATGGGCAGCCTCGACACCAACCGCCGCCGCCATCCCGCTACGTATCGGCGCATCGCGTTCAAGGTGGGTCCGCCCGCCGGCGATATCGGCCTGGAGCGCGAGGTCGAGCGCTATCCGTTCGTGCCCGCCGATCCCGCCCGGCTCGAGCAGGACTGCTACGAAGCCTACAACATCCAGGTCTCCGGCCTGGCGCAGCGGTTGCGGGCGACCGGCATTCAGCGTGTGGTAATCGGCGTTTCCGGCGGGCTCGATTCCACCCATGCGCTCATCGTCTGCGGCCGCGCGCTCGATCTACTTGGTCTGCCGCGAAGCAATATCCTTGCCTACACGTTGCCCGGCTTCGCCACCTCGGCGTACACCAAGGCCAACGCGATCCGCCTGATGCAGGCGCTGGGCGCCAGCTGGCAGGAGCTGGACATTCGCCCCGCCGCGCAGCGCATGCTGAGCGACATCGGCCATCCCTTTGCGCGCGGCGAACCGGTCTACGACCTGACATTCGAGAACGTGCAGGCCGGGTTGCGCACCGACTACCTGTTCCGTCTGGCGAATCGTCACAACGGCATCGTCATCGGCACCGGCGATCTATCCGAACTGGCACTCGGTTGGTGCACCTATGGCGTCGGCGACCAGATGGCGCACTACAACGTCAATGCTGGCGTGCCGAAGACGCTGATCCAGCATCTGATCCGCTGGGTGATTAGTTCGCGCCAGTTCGCGACGGATGTCGGCGCTACGCTGGACGCGATCCTCGCGACCGAGATCACCCCGGAACTGGTGCCGACCAAGGAAGGCGAAACGCCGCAGAGCACGGAAGCCTCGATCGGCCCATATGCGTTGCAGGACTTCAACCTGTACTACACGCTCAGGCATGGCATGGTGCCGTCGAAGATCGCCTTCCTCGCGCTGCATGCGTGGGGTGACGTGGCGAAGGGCGACTGGCCGCCGGGTTACCCCTCCGACCGTCGCGGCAGCTACGACCTTGCGACGATACGCAAGTGGCTCGAGGTGTTCCTGCGTCGCTTCTTCGCCTTCAGCCAGTTCAAACGCTCTGCCATGCCGAATGGGCCGAAGGTGAGCGCCGGCGGCTCGCTGTCGCCGCGTGGCGATTGGCGCGCCCCATCGGACGGCAACGCTAATGCGTGGCTCGCCGAGTTGGAGCGCAATGTGCCTAGAGCATGATGACCGGAGGCGGGATCGCCGGAGGTCTGAATCACGCGATCAAATAAAGAGATGGCGCGGGGTGAGTGCGCCTTTGAGTGCTCATCCCGCGCCAGAGCATGATGACCGGAGGCGGGATCGCCGGAGGTCTGAATCACGCGATCAAATAAAGAGATGGCGCGGGGTGAGCGCGCTTTTGAGTGCTCATCCCGCGCCAGAGCATGATGACCGGAGGCTGGATCGCCGGAGGTCTGAATCACACGACCGAACAAAGAGGTAGCGCGAAATGAGTGCGCCTTTGCACTCATCCCGCGCTAAGGACGATGCGGGCGGACGTCGGATGCCGCCTTTGCGTCGCCCTCCTTCGTCGCCGTGGAACGATCAGAGATGGGCCAGGATCGATTCCGCCTTGCTGACCTCGAAGCCGCCCGGTGCCTCGACGGCGAGATGTGTCACCTTGCCGTCCTGCGCGATCAGTGCGTAGCGCTGGCTTCTGGTCCCCATCCCGCGCGCTATCAGGTCCAGTTCGAGGCCCAGCGCCTTGGTGAACGCCGCTGATCCGTCGGCCAACATCGTGATCTTGCCGTCGACGCCCTGCTCCTTGCCCCAGGCCGCCATCACGAACGCGTCGTTGACCGCAATGCACGCGATCGTGTCAACGCCCTTCGCCTTAAGCGCGTCCGCGTTCTGTACGAAGCTCGGCAGGTGCTTGACGCTGCAGGTTGGCGTGAACGCGCCGGGTACCGCGAACAACACCACCTTCTTGCCCTTGAATACTTCGTCGGTCGAGGTCTCTTTGGGCCCGTCCGGGGCACCCATCATCAACTTCATGGATGGAATCTGATCACCGACCTTGATCGTCATTGGCTCCTTACTCCCCTCTGGCTGCCGAGCCCGCGACTCCTAGCGCCACGCGCCGTCGGAGTCACGCCACCCCCGCGAGAGCGCTTGCACAGCCGCTCCGACAGGACCAGATTCATGCGCATGGTCCAGAGGCGCAAATCCGCGAGCCGACCGTCCGCCGCCGATTTCCTGACCGGGCAGTTGCTCATCGCGATGCCGGCCATGGAAGATCCACGCTTTTCACAGAGCGTCATCTATCTCTGTGCGCATACGCCGGAAGGTGCGATGGGCCTCGTGCTCAACCGCCCGCTGCAACGTCCCAGGTTCGACGATCTGCTGCGACAACTCGAGGTAGCGCCCGTGCCGCCGGCTCGCCGCATAACGCTGTGTGCTGGAGGGCCGATGGACAACGCGCGCGGCTTCGTGCTGCACACCACGGACTGGACCGGCGAGGGCAGCCTGCGGGTCGATGAATTGGTGGCTCTGACCGCCAGCCTCGACGTGCTGAAGGCGATCGCCGAGGGCCATGGACCGCGCGAAGGTCTGCTGGCGCTTGGTTATGCCGGCTGGGGGCCGGGCCAGCTCGACGCCGAAATTCAGCAGAACGCATGGCTGTCGGTGCCGGCGGATGAGACCATCGTGTTCGACGGCGACCACGACACCAAGTGGCGGCGCGCGTTGGCCAAGTTGAACATCGATCCGCTGTTGCTCTCGGGTGCCGCCGGGCACGCCTGACCGTCAGCGGCTACACGCCGCGCCGCCGAGTACGCAGAACGAAGCGCAATAGGGATGATTGAGCGACACGGGCCGCGCCGCCTCGGCCAGTGTGCGGCCAAGTTCGAACTGCTTATCGGTACGCAAGCAGAGTACAGGCCAGGACCGTCGGCGTCGCCGCGTCCCGCCGCTTCACCACCATGCGGGCGGAAGCGCACATCACGTCATCTGGCGACTTGTGCAGGATACTCCAGCAGCCGGTGGTGATTTCCGGCACGTCGTGTTGCGCGTCCATCTCCGGGAACAGCATGAGCCGCACCGGATCGGCCGCGTCGACCGGGACATCGAGCTCCGCGAACAGCCGTGCGAAGCCGGCGCGCAGTTCCTCCTCCGCCTCGCCGGAGAAACGCCGGCCCGCGACGTCAAGGGCAAACCCGTTGCGCGCCAGCCAGACCAGGCCGTCAATCGTCGGTCCCCAGCTTCGCCGCCCGCGCTCTGCCTCGTGCACCTCGCGGACATAGTGGTCGAGCGACACGCGGATGCGCAGGCGCGCCGCGTAGGACTCGCGCAGCGCCAGAAGTTGCGGCCGCAGCTTCCGCATCGGCTGCATCGCATTGGTCAGCACCAGCGCATCGAAGCCGCGCGACAGCACGTCGTGCAGCATCGCGATGATGTCGGGGTTCATGAACGACTCGCCGCCGGTGAAGCCGATCAACCGCGTCGGCAACCTCTCGCGTGCGATCTCGTCCAGGTAACCGCGCACCTCGGCCTGCGTCAGATAAGCCAGCCGATCGTTCCGCGGTGATGATTCGATGTAGCAGGCGCGGCAGGTCAGGTTGCACAGCGTGCCCGTATTGAACCACAGCGTCTCGAGCGACCGCAGCGCCACCTGCGCCCGAACCTCGCCCTTGGCTGTTACCCACGGATCGCGGAACTTCGCGGCGTCCAGCGGCCGGAACTGTGCATCCACCTCTAGCGTCCCCTGAACACCGGCGTGCGCTTTTCGAGAAATGCCTGGCGCGCCTCGCGGTGGTCTTCGCTGTTCACGGCCGCCTCCTGCAACGCGGCGATCTGAGCGGCACGCTGCTCCACCTCGCCACGATCCAGCGCCTCGAGCACGAGCTTGGCGCCGCGCTGCGACAATGGCGCGCGGGTGCACAGTTCCTGCGCAAGTGTATGCGCGCCGGGGAGAGCGCCTTGCTCCGACACTACGTCGATCAGTCCCATCGCGCGGCAGTCAGCGAGCGGAAAATACCGTCCCGAGTACAGTACCAGCTTGGCCTTCGCCAGCCCGACGGCGCGCAGCAGCAGGTTACAGTCGAGCGTGCCGTAGACGATGGACAGCCGCGCCGCCGGGATGCCCATTTGCGTCGTCGCGTCGCCCACGCGCAGATCGCAGGCCAATGCGAGCCCGCAACCGCCGCCGACACCGTAGCCGTGCACGGCGGCAATCGTCGGCTGCGGCAGGTCGATGATCGCGCGCGTGGCTGTCCGTCCGGCCTCGCCGTAGACGCGGGCGTCCGCCACGTTGCTCCGCACCTTGGCGAATTCGGAGATGTCGGCGCCGCCGCAGAAGTGACCGCCTGCGCCGGTCAGGATCACCACGCGGACGTCGCTGCGCTGTGCGAAGCCGCTGTAGATCTCGCCCAGTGCGCGCCACATCGCCAGCGACACCACATTGCGCTTCTCTGGTCGGTTGAGCGTCACCACCGCGATGCCTGCTGCGTCCACTGCGACCTGGATGTCGTCCGACATTGCCAACTTCCAACTGTAAGGCCGACGCGCTAAACGCCGGCGACCACCCATGCGTCAACCTCTGCGGCCTTGTCCCGCAGCGGCTTCACCTTGGCATACTCCGGCGAGTGCCAGAATTTCTTGATCGCCTCAACCGACGGAAACTCGAAGAGCACGAGGCGCCGGCCGTCATGGCTGCCTTCCAGCACCTCGACAGGCGAACCGCGCACGATGTAACGGCCGCCGAAGGCCTCCACCACGGAGGGCACAGCCTCGCGATAGTGGGCAAATTTGTCGGGATCGGTGACCTTGAGCTGCACGATCATATAGGCGGGCATGGCGCTACTCCCTGGCTTCGCTGTCATTCTGGCGCAGTGCCAGCCATTCCGCCATCAGCCGGCCGTTGTCGGACGGATAGCATTCATCCAGCACCGTCATCGCGCTGATGCGGTCGGCACGGAAGTGCCGGTAGTCCTGTCGCAGCTCGCACCATGCGCCGATCAATGTTGCCTGCACGTAGTAGGCGACCGCGATGGGCCAGATCGTTCGCTGGGTGCGCGCACCCTTCTCATCGACATAGAGGATATGCAGCTTGCGTTCGTCGCGGATGGCTTGGCGCACTGCGGCGAGATCGATGCTCTCGGCCGCCGGCGCGCCGGTGGCCGAGACGAAGATCGATGCCGCCGCCAGTTGTTCACGCAGCGCCTCGGGCAGCACGACCGTCACCTTCGACAGCACGCTCGCGGCGGCGTCCTGCAGGCTGGGATCGCCGGTGCGGGCGACCAGCCGTGCACCGACGGCGATCGCCTCGATCTCTTCGGTGTTGAACATCAGCGGCGGCAGGTCGAAGCCACGCCGCAGCAAATAGCCGATGCCCGGCGCACCTTCGATCGGCACGCGGCGCGCCTGCAATGTGGCAACGTCGCGGTAGACGGTCCGCACGGTCACTTCCAGTTCATCCGCCAGCGCCGCGGCCGTGGTCGGGCCACGTGCCGTGCGCAGGCGCTGAATGATGTCGAATAAACGATCAGAGCGTCGCATGGGCGCAAGACTACTGACAGAACGTTGTCAGTGGCCACCCGGTATCATCCATCTCAGGCGATATAGGGGAACGGCATGATCACGCTGACGGATACTCCGGATCCACATCTGGAGGCCGTGCTCGATGAGGGCCTGGCCGAGCACAACGCGGAGATGTCCCGCCTGCGCGATTGGCGCGCACTGGCCGTGGCGGTGCACGACCCGGACACGGGCGAGCTTGCCGGCGGGCTGCTCGGCCGGACGTCGATGGGCCTGTTCTTTCTCGACCTGTTCTATCTGCCAAAGAAGCTGCGCGGCGGCGGCATCGGCAGCCGGGCGTTGCGCATGGCCGAGGAGGAGGCGATCCGGCGCGGCTGCCTCGCGGCCACGCTGGTCACCGTCAACTTCCAGGCACCGGAGTTCTATGCGCGCCATGGCTGGGAGGAATTCGGCCGCATCGCCAGCGCGCCCGGCGTGGAGCGAATCTTCATGCGCAAGACATTCGCGGCCTGAAGGAGGGAATGCGATGCAGTCGATCAGTCTGAATACCGAGGAAATGGACTGGATTCCCGGCACACCGTTCTATGGTGCGGGTGCGGTCTTCGAGGGCAGGGAGGTCGTGCACCTCAAGGTCCTCAGCGACCGGCGCGCCGCGGGCGGCGGGATTGCCTGGCTGGTCCGCTTCACGCCGCCCGAGGGCAAGGTGATCCGGATCGTCGCCGTCGCGCTGTCGGACGAGCACATCTTCGGGCTGGAGGGCGGACGTGGCACGAAGACCGGCGAGCGGCTTCGCGCTGAGGGCAACTACGGGCTGAACCCGAAGGGCAAGCCGCACAGCGCGTTCATCGGCACCGAGACAGTATCATTGGTGATCTACAACGGCGAGCCGGACGAGGTGCGCTCGATCGAGGTGCTCGACAAGGCGTCGACGCGCGGTCATTCCGAAGACTGAGTGGCTGACACCGGCTCCAAGCCTGAATATTATCCGCCCGGATTCCAGCTAACCGGGCCAGCCACCATGCCGCAGCATCCTTCATATGTGACGACCTTGGTGCCGACGCTCATATTTCTCACCATATGGTTCACCATCGGCCTGACCATATTCGGCTCGCTGCATTGGATGTGTCGGAGCGAAAGGCAGCCATTCTGGCGTAGCGACATGAAGGTCGACATCGCCTACTGGTTCCTGGGTCCGCTGTTGTATGGCTACGTCGCGTTCCTGGCGCATGCCTACGCCGTGGACTACGCGCACCTGGATCGGCTCGCGCGGGGCGTGACCGGCTCGCTGGCCGATCAACCCATCCTAATGCAGGTCGTCCTCATCCTGCTCATCACGGACCTCCTGCAATACTGGGGTCATCGGTTGTTCCATCGGAAGCCGCTCTGGCGGTTTCATTGTATCCATCATGCGCCGGAGAAGGTCGATTGGCTGACCTCGGTGCGGTTGCATCCGGTCAACTTCATCCTCTACTCGACCCTGATCAATCTTCTCGTCAGCCTGCTCGGATTTAGCCCCAGGGCATTCTTGGTCCTGGTGCCATTCAATATTCTCTTTTCCTTTCTGGTGCATGCCAACCTGAACTGGACATTCGGTCCGTTCCGCTACGTTCTTGCGAGCCCGGTCTTTCACCGTTGGCATCACACCCACCCCGATCAGGGAGGCGATAAGAACTTCGCGCCAACCTTCCCATTTCTCGATCTTGCATTCGGCACCTTCTATATGCCGGTTGGCCAGTCGCCGGCTGTTTTTGGCATCGTCGACCAGATCGTGCCCAATCACCTGCTGGGTCAGATGTGCCATCCGTTCAGGCGGCTGAAGCGTTCCCAACGTGTATTGGCAGATGGCAAATCAGCATAACAGCATAGTCTCAAGGGGTGCGGAAATGCAGGTCATCTGGGCTATTATTGTTGGTGCTATCGCGGGCTTCATTGCGAGATGGATCTCGCCGTCTCCCAACAACCCGCAAGGCTTCATCCTGACGACCGTCCTGGGAATTGTCGGCAGTGTCGTGGCGACATTCCTTGGCCGTGCGATCCACCTGTATGGCCCTGGTCAATATGCCGGCATCATCGCATCGATCGTCGGCGCTCTGATCGTGTTGTGGGTCTGGCATCGGATCGCTGGGAACCGTTAAGCAGCTTGCCTCTCCGACCGGCGCGCCGTTCGCCCAATGTCCGTCTATTTCACCAGCGACCATCACTTCGGCCACGCCGGTGCCCGCAGCCTGTATCGTCGCCCGTTTGCGTCGGTCGCCGAGATGGATCGGCAGATGATCGCGCGCTGGAATTCCGTGGTCAGCGAGGGCAACGAAGACGAGGTCTGGCACCTCGGCGACTTCGCCGTGCGCCAGTCGGCGGAGCGGGTGGCCTGTCTGCTGGAGAGGCTGCATGGCAGGAAGCATCTCGTTGCCGGAAACAACGACGACGATGCAGTCACCGGCTGTGCCGGTTGGCAAAGCGTTCAGCCTTATGCGGAGCTGATCGTCGATGGAACGATGCTCGTGCTCTGTCATTATCCCTTTCGGACCTGGCGGGATATGGGCCGGCGCGCGATCAACCTGCATGGCCACAGCCATGGCAGGCTGAGGCCGCTGCCGAGACAGTTCGACGTCGGTGTTGACGTCTGGGACTACCGCCCGGTTCGACTGGAAGAGATTGTCGCGGGCCGGGCTCGATACCCCGGACGGTGAATTGCCCGAGCTCAGCAGCTTGCGCTTGGCGAGCGCCGGCCGCATAAGCCCACGCATCGACGTATCGACGTCGTGCGGGTTTTCCGCCCCAACTCTGAAGGCACTTCGATGACACCAAAGTTTCTCCGCTCGGAGGCGGCGCGGTTCCGCGAGATGGCCGACGCGATCACCGACCGTGAGGCCTCGCGGCAGCGGCTGTTGGCGATGGCGGCCGATTATGAAGCGCGAGCCGAGGCCGCCGCCGCGGCGCAGCCGATCGAGGTAGAACAGGCGGAACCCGAGCCGGCACCTGATGCGGTGGTCGAGGGCGGCGAAATCAGCAAGAAGCCGCCGAGCGACCGCAGGCTCAGACTGTCCCGCGCACCGAGTGCCGCGAGCAAGCTGGACGGCTGACAGCGCTCACTCGATGACGATGCGGGGCCCGCTGTCGCGCGCCGCCCCTGCGCCTGACACCTTGTCCCATACCCGCGCGGAGAGCGCGGCGAACGCCCTCGCGCCGTCGCTTTCCGGCGCCGCCGCGGCGATTGGCGTGCCGGCATCCGACGCGGTGCGGATGTCCAGCAGCAGCGGCACCTCGCCCAGGAATTCCGTGCCCAGCCGCTGCGCCTCTTGACGAGCGCCGCCGTGGCCGAAGATGTGCGATACGTGCCCGCACGCTGGGCAGGCGAAGAAACTCATGTTCTCCACCAGCCCGAGAACCGGCACGCGCACCCGCTCGAACATCCGCACGCCGCGCCGCGCATCGACCAGTGCGATGTCCTGCGGCGTGGAGACGATCACCGCCCCGGTCAGCGTCACACGCTGCGCCATGGTGAGCTGCGCGTCGCCGGTGCCTGGCGGCATATCGACCACCAGAATGTCGAGCGCACCCCATTCCGCCTGCCCCAGCATCTGCTCCAGCGCGCCCATCACCATCGGACCGCGCCAGATCATCGGCGTCTCCTCATCGACCAGGAAGCCGATCGACATGCAGGACAGCCCCCAGGCCTGGAGCGGGATCATCTTCTCGCCGCGCACCTCCGGCTTGCGCGACAGGCCCAGCATGCGCGGCAGGCTCGGCCCGTAAATGTCGGCATCCAGCAGCCCAGTCTTGTGGCCGGCCCGGGCCAGCGAAACCGCCAAGTTCACCGCCACCGTCGATTTGCCAACGCCGCCCTTGCCGGATGCCACGGCGACGATCGCCTTCACCTCCGGTAGCAGCAATGGCGGCTTTTGCCCGTGGCCGTGGCCATGCCCGGCAGCCGGAGCGGCCTGCGGCGGAGCCTTGTGCGCGGTTAGCACCGCGGTCGCGTTGGAGATGCCTGGCTGCCGCGCCAACAGCGCCTCCACCGCGCGGCGTACCGGTTCCATCGCCTGGGCGTGCGCACGATCGGTCAGTAGGGCAACCTGCACGAGGCCGCCGCGCAATTCGATCCCCTCGATCAGGCCGGCGGATACGATGTCCTTGCCGGAGGCGGGATCGGTGATCGCGCGCAATGCGTCGCGCAGAACGTCAGCCGTCGGGGGCGTCGTCATCTGCTTGCAAACCTCCTGCCGCCGGTCGATAAGCAGGCCGCCGTGATGCCGCCTGTCGCGTGGATATGGCGAATGGCGCCCGATCCGCCAACGTCCATCGCGGCCGAGACCGCACAGGAAAACGCCCGCATGTCTTCGAACAGTGGAGGCCCGAGCCCGTGGGGGTCGCCGGGTGGCAGCTCCGGAGGAGGTGGCGGGGGCCAGCGGCCACCGGGTGGCGGCGGACCCTGGGGCGGCGGTCCTGGCGGACCGTTCGGCGGACGCCCGGGCGGACCCGGCCCGCTGCCCGACCTCGACGCGCTCATCGCCAGGCTCCAGGCCTATATCCGCTCCATCCTGGGCGGCCGCGGACCGCGCAGCGGGTTCACCGGCGGCCGCGGGCTTGCCCTGATCGGCGCCGCCGTCGTCGCGCTCTGGCTGGCCAGCGGCATTTACCGGGTGCAGCCGGACGAACTCGGCGTCGTCATGCGCTTCGGCGCGTTCAACCGGATCACGCAGCCCGGGCTCAACTGGCACTATCCCTGGCCGATCGAACACGTCCTGCTGCCCGCGGTGACGCGGATCAATCGGACCGAGATCGGCTTCCGCTCAGGCGCGGCGCAGACGGAGGTCACCGGCGGCGAGCCGGGTGGACGCGACATGCCAAACGAAAGCCTGATGCTGACCGGTGACGAGAACATCATCGACATCAACCTGACCGTGTTCTGGAAGATCAAGTCGAATCCCGCCGACTACCTGTTCAGCACCCGCGATCCGGACAACCTGGTGAAGGCTATCGCGGAAAGCTCGATCCGCGAGGTGATCGGCCGGACGCCGATCCAGCCTGCACTGACCCAGTTGCGCGCGCAGATCGAGACCGACGTGCACAACCAGACGCAGCAGATCCTCGACCGCTATCATGCCGGCATCGACGTGACCCAGGTGCAGTTGCAGCGGGTCGATCCCCCCGACGCGGTGATCGAAAGCTTCCGCGACGTGCAGCGCGCCAATACGGACGCAGAGCGCATGCGCAACGAGGCCGAGGCCTACCGAAACGACATCGTGCCGCGCGCGAGGGGCGACGCGGCGCGTATCGTCGCCGAGGGACAGGGCGCGAAACAGGCTGCCGTCGCCCAGGCGACCGGGCAGACGCAGCGCTTCCTGGCAGTGCTCGCGCAATACGAACAGGCCAAGGACGTGACGCTGCGTCGTATGTACATCGAGACAATGCAGGACATCCTGTCGCGCTCGCCGACGCTCGTGGTGGATGACAAGCTGAAGGGCCTGGTGCCGTTCCTGCCGCTCAATGTGCCGGCGCCTGGAGCGCCGCGGCCAGCGCAACCGGGCAGCGCGCCGTCCACCGCTGCATCCCCAGGGCCATCCCAAGGTCAGCCGGGAGCATCGCGATGAGCCGCCCTCTGATCGCCCTGATCGCTCTTTTGGTGGTCCTGTTCGTGCTGGCGGACTCGTCGCTGTTCACCGTCGATCAGACCGAACAGGTGCTGGTCACCCAGTTCGGTGAGGTCGTGCGGCAGATCAGAGACCCTGGCCTGAAGGCCAAGCTGCCATTCGTGCAGAGCCTGATCGAATTCGACAAGCGCCTGCTCAGTGTCGAACTGCCGGGCGAGGAGGTGATCCTGGGCGATCAGCGCCGGCTGATCGTCGACAGCTTTGCCGTTTACCGGATCACCGATCCCCTGAAGTATTATCAGGCGGTCGGGCCTGGTCAGTTTGCCATCCAGGGCCGGCTGAACTCCATCGTCACCGCAAGCCTGCGCCGCGTGCTGGGCAACAACCAGCTCCTGGACGTGCTGTCGGCCGACCGCGAACGCATCATGGCCAGTATCCGCGACCAGGTGAACGCGGAGATGCCGGAGTTCGGTGTTTCGATCGAGGACGTGCGCATTCGTCGCGCGGATCTGCCGCCCGAGAACACGCAGGCGATCCTGTCGCGCATGCAGTCTGAACGGCAGCGCATCGCCGCTCAGCAGCGGGCCGAGGGCGCGGAAGCTTCCGCCAAGATCCGCGCGGATGCCGAACGCGATCGGACTGTGCTGCTGGCGGAGGCGCGCGCCACGGCCGACAAGCTGCGTGGCGAGGGCGAGGCGGAGGCCATTCGCATTTCCGCCCATGCCTATTCCCAGGATGTGAACTTCTTTTCCGCCTGGCGGACCTTGCAGGCGTACCGCGATACATTCGAGTCAGGCGCGTCTCGCCTCGTGCTTACTCCCGACAATGATTTTCTGCGCTATCTTCAGGCTCCGCCGACCGCGAAAGGTCCCTAGTTGCCAGCCGCCGAATGCCGGGCCATATGCGGCAAATCCGTTAAGGACATCGTGACCATGCGCCTGATCCGTTACTCATCCGTCGCCCGCGTGGCCCTCGCCGTTGCGCTGGCCGCGCCGCTCGCCGCCGGCGTGCCGTCCACGCCGGTGTTTGCCAGGTCGGCTCCGGACAGTTTCGCGGATCTGGCAGCGAAACTGTTGCCGGCGGTGGTCAACATCTCGTCCACCCAGGCGGTACAGGCGCGCGCCGGCGCTCCGGGGGCTGGTCCGGAAATTCCGATGTTCCCGCCTGGATCGCCGTTCGAGCAGTTCTTCAAGGATTTCCTCAACCGCAATCGGCCGCCGGGCGGCCAGGGCGGCAATGGCGACAATCAGCCGACCCCGCCCGAGCGGCGCATGCAGAGCCTGGGCTCAGGCTTCATCATCGATCCGTCCGGACTGGTGGTAACCAATAACCACGTCATCGACGGCGCCGATGAGATCACGGTCACCCTCCAGGACAACACCTCGCTCAAGGCCAAGGTGATCGGTCGCGACGAGACCGGCGACATCGCCCTTTTGCAGGTGAAGCCGGACAAGCCACTGCCGGCGGTACAGTTTGGCGATTCTGATGCGGAACGCGTGGGCGACTGGGTGCTGGCGATCGGCAACCCGTTCGGTCTCGGCGGCACGGTGACCGCGGGCATCGTCTCGGCGCGCGGACGCGACATCCGCCAGGGGCCGTACGACGATTTCATCCAGACCGACGCGGCGATCAACCGCGGCAACTCCGGCGGCCCGCTGTTCAACATGGACGGCCAGGTGATCGGCATGAACACCGCGATCTATTCGCCGTCCGGCGGGTCGATCGGTATCGGGTTCTCGATCCCGGCCAACATGGTCAAGTCGGTCGTGGTCCAGTTGAAGGATTTCGGCCATCCACGCCGTGGCTGGCTCGGCGTCCGCATCCAACAGGTGACGCCTGACATCGCCGAAAGTCTCGGCCTGAAGGATGCGACCGGCGCCATGGTCGCTGGGGTGAACGACGGCGGGCCTGCCGACAAGGCAAAGATCCGCAATGGCGACATCATCCTGAAGTTCAACAACCAGGACGTGAAGGAGATGCGGTCGCTGCCGCGCATCGTGGCCGACTTTGAGGTGGGCCAGTCGGTGCCCGTTCTGCTCTGGCGCGACGGCAAGCAGGTCACGGTGCAGGCAACGCTGGCCGAGAAGCCGGACGATGTACAGGTCGCTGCCGCAACGCCCGCCGACAAGGGGGAGAAGCCGACCGAGATCTCCGGTCTTGGCGTGAAGCTCGCGCCAATCACCCAGGAGATGAAGGACAAGTTCTCCCTCGGCGCAGACCAGAAGGGCGTGGTCATCACCGATGTCGCGCCCAATAGCTCCGCGGCCGACCGTGGCCTGAAAGCCGGCGATGTCATCGTCGAGGTGCAGCAGGGCGAGGTGACGTCACCGGCTGACGTGCAGCAGAAGGTGGACACCGTGAAGAAGGAGAACCGCAAGTCGGTGCTGATGCTGATCCAGCGTCAGGACGGTTTGCAGTGGGTGCCGCTGTCGCTGTCGGGAGACAAGGACAAGCAGCCGGGCTAGGCGGTTGCTCGACCCGGCCCATCTTTTCGGCCCGGGGCGGGCGCGCCGTCCCAATGTGATGGCGCGTCAGCACGTGGTGGTGTCGGGGCACTACTACGCCTCGCTCGCCGGCGTGCAGATCCTGGAAGCGGGCGGCAACGCGGTCGACGCGGGTGTAGCGATTGGACTCGCGATCGACGTACTGGAAAGCGAGTTTGTCGGCTTCGGCGGTGTCGCGCCGGTGATGATCCATCTGGGCGAGCGCGCGGAAACGCACGTGATCAGCGGCGTCGGTGTCTGGCCGAAGGCGGCGAACGTCGGGCATTTCCATCGGAATTTTGGCGGACGCATCCCCGAGGGGCTGCTGCACACCGTGGTTCCCGCGGCGCCCAGCATCTGGATCACCGCATTGGCGCGGTTCGGGACGATGTCATTTGGCGAGGTGGCCGCGGCGGCGATCCGCTTCGCGCGCGATGGCTTCCCGACCTATCCCTTCCTCGAGCAGCTCGCCGCCCGGCAGAACGATTTTTCGCAATGGCCGGACACGGCGGCGGTCTTCCTGCCCGGCGGACGCCCGCCCGAGGTGGGCGAGATTTTCGTGCAGAGCGATCTTGGCCGCACGCTGCAATGCATGGCCGATCAGGAGCGGGCGCACGCGGACGGCGATCGCCTTGCCGGCCTGAAGGCGGCGCGCGATGCGTTCTATCGCGGCGACATCGCGCGCGCGATCGTGCGCCATCAGGCGGAGAATGGCGGCTGGCTGACCGACGATGACCTCGCCGGATTCCGCAGTCCTATCGAACCGCCGTGCCGGATCCAGTTTGGCGGCTTCGATGTCAATGGCTGCGGACCGTGGTCGCAAGGGCCCATGGTCCTGGAAGCCTTGAACATCCTGGGCGGCATGGACCTGCGCGGCGCGGGCCACAATTCGGCCGCCTACATCCACGCGGTGACCGAGGCCCTGAAGCTCGCCGCGGCCGACCGCGAGGTCTATTTCGGCGATCCCGACTTCGTCGATGTGCCGCTCGATGTGCTGTTGTCGGACGACTACGCGGCGCAACGGCGCGCGCGGATCGATCCGGCGAAGGCTTGGCCCGGCATGCCGCCGGCTGGCGAGGTCGGCGGCGTTTCGATCCCGCCCTGGCGGCCCGATCCCTCCGCCGGCCCGCCCCTGGAGATTGCCGCGACAAAGCCGGAGACGTCGTTCCTGTGCGTTGCCGACAGCCACGGCAACGTCTTCGCCGCCACACCGAGCGATCCGACGATCGCCGGGCCCGTAGTGCCGGGCACCGGCATCACCGTCTCCATGTGGGGTTCACGCGGCTACACCGGGCCAGATCATCCGGCGCGCGTCGGGGCAGGGAGGCGGCCGCGCATGTCGGCCAATCCCGCGATCGCGATCCGGCCGGGCGAGCTGGTGATGCCGTTCGGCTCGCCGGGCAGCGAGGTGCTGGGCCAGGCGATGGTGCAGGTGTTCCTCAACCAGGCGGTGTTCGGGATGGACTCGCAATCGGCCTGCGAGGCGCCGCGGTTTGCATCGTATTCGTGGCCGGAGTTGGCGCTGCCGCATTCGTACCGGCCGGGGCATCTGTGCGTCGAGGTGGACGTCGGTGCGGCGACCTGCGAGGCGCTGGAGCGGCTGGGCCATCGGGTGGAGCGGTGGCCGGAGCGGAAGTATCTCGCCGGGTCGGTGTGCACCATCCAGTCCGATCTGCGGACCGGGGTGAAGTGGGCCGGGGCTGATCCGCGGCGCACGGCCTACGCGGTGGGGTGGTAGGCCACCCGGCATCTGGCGCATCGTGCGTAACTGGGATGTTCCATGCGACACGACGCTTGCCACAGCCGTTGCGCTCGACATAGCGCAGTGGCAGCAGCCGACCGTCGCGGGGTATCTCGGGCGCCGTCGCCGAACATTGGCTGTGCTCAAGAAAGGCCGCATGGCGCGAGCGCGCCGCCCAACTGCTTAACCGACATCGGCTGGCTCCCTGCAGTGCTCCGCGTTGCCTGACGCCGCGACAGACGGCAGGGCGGACTGCTGCAACGCGCCGGTGATATCGTCGCCATGTGCTGGCGCGCTCTGTCGTGAACGAAAGGGACACCGCCATGTCCGTCTCGCCCCTCGGCTTGCTGAGGACCCGTCGCCTGTGGCCGCTGGTGCTGGCGCAGTCATGCGGGGCGCTGAACGACAACCTGGTGAAGAACGCGATGGTTGTGCTGGCGCTGTTCGAGCTCAGCATCGGCGGCGTCGGGCTGTCGGCGCTCGCCGGCGCACTGTTCATCGCGCCCTACATTCTGCTCTCCGCCACCGCGGGCAAGCTGGCGGACCGGTTCCCAAAGCCGCGTGTCATCCTGGTCTACAAACTGGCCGAGGTGCTGCTGATGGGCGCGGCGGCCGCGGCATTCCTGACCGAGAGCGTGCCGGGCCTGCTGGTCGTGCTGACGGGTCTCGGCGTGCAGGCCACGCTGTTCGGGCCGGTGAAGTACGGCCTGCTGCCCGAGCATCTCGCCGAGGATGAACTGGTCGCCGGCAACGGGGTGATCGAGGCGACGACGTTCCTGTCGATCGTCTGCGGCACCGTCGCGGGCGGCGCACTGGTATTGCTGTCGCACGGCACCGCCTGGGTCGGCGCGGCCGGTCTTTCGCTCGCCCTGGTCGGACTGTTCGCCGCATTTCTTATCCCCGTATCGCCCGCCGCCGATCCAGCCTTGCGCATCTCGCCGAACCTGTTCGCCGAGACGTGGCGCGTGACACGTCATGCCGCCGTGATCCGGCCGATCTGGCTTTCGGTGCTCGGTCTGTCGTGGTTCTGGACCATGGGCGCCACGCTGATGACCGAGTTCCCCGTCGTGGCGCGCGACACGCTGCACTCCGACGGCACCGTGCTCACGCTGCTGCTGTCGGTGTTCGCCATCGGCGTCGGCGTCGGCTCCATGCAGTGCGCGAGATTGCTGCACGGCGAGGTGTCGGCGCGGCTGGTGCCGTTCGCCGCCCTCGGCATCTCGCTCTTCTGCTGGGACTTCGCCTCGTCCGCCGCATCGGCGGGCAGCATCGCGACCGCGGCGGACGCGGTGTCCTCGTTCGCCGGCTGGCGCATGATCGTCGATCTGTTCCTGCTCGCGGCGTGTGGCGGCGTGTTCTCGGTGCCGCTCTACGCGATCATCCAGGACGCGGCGGCACCGTCCGAGCGATCGCGCATGATAGCGGCCAACAACATCATGAATGCGCTGTTCATGGTGGCTGGTGCCGCGGCGGCGGCCGCTCTCGCCGCGATGGGTCTGCGCGCGCCCGCGGTGTTGCACGTCGCCGCCGTGGCCAATCTGTTTGTCGCGCTGTGGATCGTGCGCATCCTGCCGCACGAGGTCTATCGCGCCATCCTGCGCTGGTATTTCCGCCGCTTCCATCGCGCGCAGGTGCACGGTCTGGAACATTACAAGGCGGCCGGCGATCGCGCGGTCATCGTCGCCAACCATCAGTCGTATCTCGACGCCTGCCTGATCGCGGCCTGTCTGCCCGACAGCCCCACCTTCGCGATCCACACGGCGCAGGCCGCCAAATGGTACTTCAAGCCGTTCCTCGCCGCGGTCGAGACGTTTCCGGTGGATGTGCAGTCGCCCTATTCGGTGAAGCGCATGGTCGAGGCGGTGCGCGATCACGGACGCAAGCTGATCATTTTCCCCGAGGGGCGCATGACACGCACCGGCGGGCTGATGAAGGTCTACGAAGGCGCGGCGATGGTCGCCGACAAGTCGCAGGCGAAGGTGGTGCCGATCTGCATCGAGGGTCTGCAGTTCAGCCGTCTTGGTCGCATGCGCGGCAGGCTGCGCCTGCGCTGGTTCCCGCCGGTTCGCCTGAACATCCTGCCGCCTGTCTTGCTCGCGCCACCGCACAGCGAGGACCTGACACCACGGCAACGTCGCGAGGTGACCGGCCGCGCCTTGCAGGACGTGATGGTGGACGCGGTGTTCCGTTCGAAGGAGACACGCAAGAGTCTGTTCACCGCACTGCTGGATGCACGTGACGCGTTTGGCGCGCGAACGATCATTGCCGAGGATATCGAGCGCAAGCCGATCGGCTACGATCGCCTCGTGGTGGGTTCGGCCGCGCTCGGCCGCGCTCTTGCCGACGTCTTGCCGAGCGAAACGCATGTCGCATTGCTGATGCCCAATGCGATCGCCTCGCTCGTGGCGTTCATGGGGCTCCAGGCATTCGGCATCGTGCCGTGCCTGTTGAACATCTCGGCGGGCGCCGCGGCGATGCTGTCGGCCTGCCGTACCGCCGGTGTGCGCACGGTGATTTCAAGCCGCGGCTTCGTGGAGAAGGGGCGGCTAGCCAGGGTGGTGGAGCACATGTCGCAGGAGATGCGCTTCGTCTGGCTGGAGGACGTGCGCGATACGATCGGCCTGCGCGCGAAATTGCGTGCCAGGCGGGACGCGTGGCGGGCGCGCCGCCTGCCGGGTGCATCGACCGACCCGGATGCACCTGCCGTGGTGCTGTTCACCAGCGGCTCGGAGGGCGCGCCGAAGGGTGTTGTGCTGGGCCATCGCAACCTGCTCGCAAACTGCGCGCAGCTTGCCTCGGTGATCGATTTCCACGGCGGCGACATCGCGTTCAACGCCATGCCGATGTTCCATGCGTTCGGCCTGACCGGCGGCACGATCCTGCCGCTGCTGCACGGCGTGCGCACCTTCCATTATCCGACGCCGCTGCACTATCGCATCGTCCCGGCGCTGATCTACGACACCGACGCGACGATCTGCTTCAGCACGGATACGTTCCTCAACGGCTGGGCGCGCTACGCTCACCCCTACGATTTCTACGCCATGCGCTACATCTTCGCCGGCGCGGAGAAGGTGCGCGAGGAAACCCGACATTTGTTCGCCGACCGCTTCGGCGCCCGCGTGCTGGAGGGCTATGGCGCAACCGAGACATCTCCGGTGCTCGCGTTGAACACCGCGATGCAGTGTCGGCCTGGCACGGTCGGGCGCCTGTTGCCGGGGATCGAATGGCGGCTCGTGCCGGTCGCCGGCATCGATACCGGCGGCCGTCTGCACGTTCGCGGGTCCAACGTGATGCTCGGCTATTTGCACGAGACGACACCGGGTGTGCTGGAGCCACCGGAGGATGGCTGGTACGACACCGGCGACATCGTGTCGGTGGATGCCGCGGGTTTCGTCACCATCGTCGGTCGCGTAAAGCGGTTCGCCAAGATCGGTGGCGAAATGGTGTCGATGGCCGCGGCCGAGACGCTGGTGACGTCGCTATGGCCGGACGCGCAGCATGCGGTGATCAGTCTGCCTGATGCGCGCAAGGGCGAGTCCCTGCTGCTGGTGACCACGCGGCAAAATGCCGATGCGAGGGAGATCCTGGCGCTCGCCAGGGCGCGGATGATCCCCGAGATCATGGTGCCGCGCACCGTGCTGTGCGTGCCTTCGGTTCCTCTGCTCGGCACCGCCAAGGTCGACTATCCAGCGGTGCAGCGTATGGCCGAAGATGCGCGCGTCCACGCGCACGAGGAGGCTACGCTCGCCTGAGCCAACATCGCTCAGCGTCCGTCGTCATGAGCTTGGCGCGCACAGGAATGCGAAGTCGTCAACCCGCAGCATGTTGCGCACCGCCGCCTCTATGAACCTCGAGGCACCGTGTCTGATCCGCCAGGCCGTCAGCGCGGCGGCATGCGCAGCGCGCCGTCCAGCCGGATGGTCTCGCCGTTAATGAAGCGGTTCGTGACGATGTGCTCGACCAGCGCGGCATACTCTTCGGGCATGCCGAGGCGCTGCGGGAACGGGATGCCCTCTGCCAGGCTCTGTTGCACCTCTACCGGCAGCCCCTCGACCATCGGCGTGTGAAACAGCCCAGGTGCGATGGTCACCACGCGCACACCGCTTCGCGCGAGTTCGCGCGCCGCCGGTAGCGTCATGCCGACAACTCCGGCCTTCGATGCGGCATAGGCGGCCTGTCCGACTTGTCCTTCATATGCTGCGATCGAGGCGGTGTTGATGATGACGCCGCGCTCGCCTTCGTCCAACGGATCCAACTTGGCCATATCGGCGGCGGCAAGCCGCAACAGATTGAAGCTGCCGATCAGGTTGATGCGAATCACCCGCTCGAACGCGGCTAGCGGCATCGGTCCGTCCCGGCCCACGACGCGGCCCGCGGTGCCGACACCCGCGCAGTTCACCAACAGCCGCGCCGGGCCATGCGCCTCGCGCGCCTTCGCGACAGCGGCCTCTGCCGATGCGGCGTCGGCGACGTCGCAGACGATGCCCGTGCCGCCGATCCGCAGCGCGCTCGCCTCGACCGCCGACTGGTTGATGTCCAGCACGGCCACGCGGCAGCCGGCACGCGCCAGAAGCTGCGCGGTCGCCGCCCCCAGCCCAGAGCCGCCGCCGGTGACGATGGCCGCCTGTCCGTTGAGACGCATTGCGGATTTCCTCGCGAAATGGCAGGTCGTAGTTTGTCCCGGATAAGCCACGAAACGCCAGACAAAGCGAGGAAACGCCGTGTTCAACCGCATCGCCTTCGCCATTCTGCTCATCCTGTGCATGACCGGCGCGCAGGCGCAGGACAAGACGGTGCAGCTCAAGCTGTCCAGCTGGGTGCCGCCAGCGCATCCGCTCAACCCCGCGTTGCAGGCCTGGGCTGCCGACATCGACAAGGCGTCCGGCGGAACGATCAAGTCCACGCTGTTCCCGTCCGAGCAGTTGGGCAAGGCGATGGATCACTACGACATGGCGCGCGATGGCATCGCCGACTTCGCCTATGTCAATCCGGGGTATCAGCCGGGCCGCTTTCCGATCATCGCCGCGGGCGAACTGCCGTTCCTGGTCGCCAACGCGAAGGGCGGGTCGGCGGCGCTCGACGCGTGGTATCGCAAATATGCGCCGGCCGAGATGAAGGACGTGCATTTCTGCTTCGCCTTCATGCTGGATCCCGGTACGTTCCATTCGCGCACCAAGAAGATCCTGCTGCCCGAGGACATAAGCGGCATGAAGGTGCGGCCGGCCGATGCGACGATGGCCGCGTTTGTCACGCTTCTGGGCGGGACGAATGTGCAGGCATCGGCACCCGAGGCGCGGGAGGTGCTGGAACGCGGCGTTGCCGATGCCATCACCTTCCCGTGGCACTCGATCATCCTGTTCGGCATCGACAAGGTGGTGAAATACGACATGGACATGCCGTTCTTCAGCACAACGTTCGTGTGGGTGATGAACAAGGCGAAGTATGACGGCATGTCGGCGGCGCAGAAGGCGGTGATCGATAGCCACTGCACAACCGAGTGGGCCGAGAAGGTCGCCAGTCCCTGGGCGGACTGGGAACATGCCGGCCGCGACCTGTTGGCAGCCGAACCCGGGCATGATGTCTACAAGCTGACGCCGGAGCAGGTTGCCGCGTGGCGCAAGGCGGCAGAGCCTTTGAAGGCGAAGTGGGCGTCGCAGGTGAAGGACGCCGATACGGTGTTCGGCGAATTGCAGGCCGAGCTGAAGCAGCGTGGCGCGCTGGCTGAATGAGCAAGCGCGTCGTCCTCGCCCTCCCCTTGCGGGAGGGGAATAAGGGGAGGGGGCCGTGGGTACTGGCCATGACCCCCTTCCCTCAACTCCCTCCTGCAAGGGGAGTGGGAGTATCGCATCCTGCGATCGTCCCATGAACCGCAACCGGATGGATCGCTTTATCGATGGCATCGAGCTGCTGGCCGCGTGCTTCGTCGGCATCGTCGCGGCGGACATCTTCATCTCGGTGCTGCTGCGTTACTTCTTCGCCGTGTCGATTCCGGACAGCTACGATTTCGGCAAGCTGCTGCTGGGGATCCTGATCTTCTGGGGCATCGCCGCAACCAGCTATCGCGGCACGCATATCACGGTGGACCTGGTCTGGTCGGCGGCGGGACCGCGCGGCAAGCGGCTGATCGATATCTTTGCAACGCTCGTACTGCTGTTCGTGGTCAGCGTGCAGACCGCGATGCTGTTCGACAAGGTGCGGTTGACGCGCGACGACAACGTGCTGACCTTCGATCTGCGGTTGCCGACGTGGCCATTTGCACTGGTCGCATGGCTTGGTGACGTGTCGGCGGTGCTGCTGATCGCGGTGCGCACCTATCGCCTGATCTTCCATCCAGCCGAGGTCGCCGACGCCGGTGTGGTACGGCCGGTCGAATGATGGACCTGGGCAGCGACGCCGTCGCCGTCATCGGCTTTGTCGTCCTCTTCACACTGATGCTGCTGCGCGTGCCGGTTGGCATGGCGATGGGGCTCGTCGGCGTCAGCGGGTTCGGCTACCTGGTCGGCGGCACGCCGGCGCTGAAGATGGTCGGGCAAACCTCGATGCGTACGGTCACCGACTACACGTTCGGTGTGATCCCGATGTTCCTGCTGATGGGCGCATTCGTCTCGCGCTCCGGCATGAGCCGCGAGCTGTTCCAGGCCGCCAACCGGTTCGTCGGCCATCTGCGCGGCGGTCTCGGCATCGCCACGATCGCCGCCTGCGCCGGCTTCGCCGCGATCAGCGGCTCCTCGGTCGCCACGGCCGCAACATTCTCCACCGTCGCGTATCCCGAGATGCGGCTTCACCACTATCCGCAATCTTTCTCCACCGGCGTGATCGCCGCCGGCGGTACGCTTGGCGCGATGTTCCCGCCGTCGATCGTGCTCGCCGTTTACGGCCTGATCACCCAGCAGGACATCGGCAAGCTGTTCATGGCGGGAATTGTGCCTGGCCTGCTCGCAGTCTCCATGTACGTGGCGACGATCGCGGTGATCGGAGCGCTGTGGCCAAGCTACCTGCCGGCGGCGCCGCGCAGCTCCTGGCGCGAACGCCTCGCGGGCATGCGTGAGGTCTGGGCGCCCCTGCTGCTGTTCGTGTTCGTCATAGGCGGGCTCTACGGCGGTCTGTTCACGCCGACCGAGGCCGGCGGCGTCGGTGCGGCGGGCGCCTTCCTGATCAGCGCTGCACGCGGCCGGCTGTCGCGTGCTGACATTCTGGCCTCGCTGCTGCAAGCCACGCGCACCGCCGCCGCGGTGTTCACCATCCTGATCGGCGCCATCCTGTTCGGCTACTTCCTGACGGTGACACAGACGCCGCAGAAGGTGACCGAGTTCATCACCGGCCTCGGCCTTGGCCGCTACGGCGTGCTGGTGCTGATCATGCTGATGTATCTCGTCCTCGGCTGCCTGATGGACGCGATGGCGATGATCATCCTGACCATACCGATCATCTTTCCGGTCATCACCACGCTGGGCTTCGATCCTGTCTGGTTCGGCGTGATCATCGTCATGACGGTGGAGCTCGGCCTGATCCACCCTCCCGTCGGGATGAACGTGTTCGTCATCAAGACCGTGGTGCGGGATGTCGACTTCACCACGATCTTCTACGGCGTCATCCCGTTCGTCATCACCGACATCATACGCCTCGCGATCCTTATCGCGTTCCCCGTGCTGGCACTGTATTTGCCAAGTCACATGTAGCGGCCCGCATGCGCAGGAGGAATGCAATCGTCGCCACGATCGTGCAGCACAGCGCGATCGTCGCCGCCAACAGCGCAAACCGGTTGCCGTCGAAGCCCTGCACGGCAAAGTACACCCCACCCACCAGGACAACTCCCGTGCCGTTCGCCACCTGCTGCGTCGTCGTCAGGATACCGGCTCCTGACCCGGCATGGGCATGGCGCACCTGGGTCAGCACGGCGCTGAACAGCGGCGCCAGCACCATGCCCTGGCCGTAGCCGAACACCGCGAGCGGCACCATCAGCATCCCGATCGTCGGCCGCGCGACCGAACCGACCAACAGTGCCGTGGCGGCAAGGCCGATGCCCTGCACGACGCAGCCTTCGATCAGTCTCCCACCGGCACGCGAGCCAACAACGAAGGCCAACGCAAGCGGCATCACCGTCAGCGCTGCGTCGAACGGCGAGAAGCCGAGACCGTTCTGGATGTAGAGGGTCAGCACGAAATAGAACGACAGATTGCCGAGAAAGAAGCAGAACGTCGCGCACATGCCGGCGATGAAGATGCGGTCCTCGAGCAGTGCCAGGTCGATCAACGGCATGCCGCCGCGGCGTTCCACACGGCGCTGAAGTCGCACGAAACCCGCCAGCACCACGACACCGGCCGACATGGCGAGCCAGAGCCACCACGGCCAGCCTAGCTCGCGCCCGAACATCAGCGGCACGATCAGGCCGAGTAGTCCGGCGAACAGCACGACGGCACCTTGTAGATCGAGCCGTGTGCCGATGTTGCGCGGCATCGCCGGCATGAGCCATCCGGCGGCGAGCGCGATGCCGATGCCGACCGGCACGTTGACACAGAAGATGCTGCGCCAGCCGAGGCCTGCGAGGTTGAGCGTCACCAGCCAGCCGCCGAGCATGAAGCCGAAGGCGGCGCCAAGGCCGATCGCGACGGCGAAGATGCGTGAAGGCGCGGGCGCGCGCGCCGTCCGGGAACAGCGTGTGGATCGTGGCGAGCACCTGCGGCACCATCATCGCCGCGGCCCCGCCCTGTGCCGCGCGGGCGAAGATCAGCATGGGCGCCGATCCGGACAGCGCGCACCATAGGGAGGCCAGTGTGAAGCCGAGTACGCCCGTGATGAACACGCGCTTGCGCCCGACGATGTCGCCGAGACGGCCGCCGGTGATTACCAGTGCGGCGTAGGCGATCTGGTAGACCGCGATGACCGCCTGGATCTCGGCCGCACCGGCGTGGAGGTCGGCGCGGATCGACGGTATCGCGACGTTGACGATGAAGGCATCGGCCACCGCGAGAAACTGCGCCGCGGCGACGCTGGCCAATGCCCACCAGCGGCGGGAGTGGAGTGCTTTTGTATCCACGATGGGAACTCCTTCTTGCGGTTCCCATCGTGGCGAGCCGCCGCGCGCGATGCGATTACGCGCGGGGTAATATCGGCTACTTCTTCAGCGTCTCCTTCAAACCACGCAGTCCCAGGTAGTAGCCGACGATGCCGAAGCCGGTGACCATGCCCAGGCTGACGGTCGCGGTCTCGGAGACCGGGCCGCGGCGCACCGGGTTCGACATATGCAGCTCGATGGTGGGGAACTTCACCTGGCTGATCGCGGCGACCAGCGCCGGATAGCCGCGTGAGAACCCGGCCGGATTGAATATCGCCGCGTCGAACCCCTGGTCGTTCGCGGCATAGAGCCTGTCAATGACTTCGCCCTCGATGTTGGAGTGGAAGATCTCGATCTCCACCCCGAGTTCCTTCGCATAGCCGCGGATGCGCTCGTCGTATTCGGGGAGAGTCATCGGCCCGAATATTTCGGTCTGCACCTTGCCGCGCATGTTCATGCCGGCGCCGTGGATGATCAGAATCTTCGCCATGTTGTTGTCCCTCCGGTGTCAGGCCACGCGGTATTCCGCCAGCGTGTCGTAGTTCGGGTCCGCGCCGATGCCGGGCACGTTCGGTGGGCTGACCGTGCCGTCGTCGTTCAGCGTCAGCGTATGGCGATACACGCGGCCCCACATCGGATCGACGGTGTCGCGATAGAACTCCAGGATCAGGCCGTTTGAGATCGCCGAAACGAGATGCACGTGGATGTCCTGCGAGCCGTGCGGTGCGATGTCGAGATCGTTGGCCTGCGCCAGCGCCGCCACCTTCATGAACTCCGTGACGCCGCCCAGCACCTTGGCGTCCGCATTCAGGATCGCGGCGCATTCGTGCTTGATCAGGTCGCGGAAGCCATAGCGCGTGTATTCGTTCTCGCCGGTGGCGATCGGAATGCTGGTCGCCGCGCCAGTTTGCGATGGCCGTCATAGTCATCGGGTGCCACCGGTTCCTCGAACCAGAAGATGTCGTATTCCTCGATGCGCTTCGCGAGCTGGATCGCCTCGTAGTAGCGATACGCACAGTTCGCATCGACCATCAGCTTCACGTTCGGTCCGACTGCCTCGCGCGCGACGCGTACCCGCGCCACGTCCTCCATGATCGGCACCGCGCCGACCTTCATCTTCACCGCCTTGGCGCCCATGTGCACATTGTCTTCCATCTCGCGCGCGAGTTCGCGCAGTCCCTTGCCTTCCTCGTAGTAGCCGCCGGCGATGTAGGTCGGCACGCGATCGCGGAAGCCGCCGAGCAGCTTGTACAGCGGCAGATTGGCGAACTTGGCGCGGATGTCCCACAGCCCGATGTCGATCGCCGAGATCGCGCGCGTGGTCAGGCCGCGGCGGCCGATCAGCTTCGGCTCCCACATCTTCTGCCACAGGCGTTCGACGTCGATCGGGTCCTCGCCGACCAGCATGGGAGTGAGCCGCGCGATGGTCGCGCGCTCGATCTCACCACCGCCGCCCAGGCCGATGCCCGTGATGCCCTCGGTGGTCGCTATCTCCACCACGGCGAAGGTCACATGCGTATAGGTGTGCTTGCCGTTGGCGATCGGCTTGTGCCTGGGCCAGCGGTATTCCTTGGTGGTGATCCCGGTGATCTTCATGGCGCTGCCTCCACTCTGCGCGCCGCATTCAACGTCCTCAGTCCGGCAGGCGCAAGCGCACCGACACCGGACAGTGATCCGACAGGCGTTCCTTCCATGCCTCGCCGGTCTCACGATAGGTCAGCACGCGCAGCGTGTCGGGCCTGCAGCCAGTCGCGTGCGGCATTGCCCAGGATGATGTGGTCGATGAACGCCTCGCCGCCCCAGCATGGGCTGGACAGGCCTTCGGTGGCGCGCGTCAGCGGTGCGGCGTCGTGCAGCGTGGACCAGAACTGGTCGTGTCCATCCATGTGGCGATTGAAGTCGCCCATGATGGCGAACGCGATGCCTTCCGCCTCACGTGCGCGGATCCAGTCGAGCAGCGTCGGAACCTGCTCGCGCAGTTCGCCGCAGGCGCTACGCTTCCGGCCGCTCAGCCGCTGGTCGAAGCAGCCGGTCTTCAGGTGAACGGCGAGCACGCGCAATGGTGGCTGTAGCTGCAAGGTCACATCGGCGCCGCTGCGCAATCGGCGGTCGCGATCGACGTCCAGGTCGGTGAGATCGGGATTGACGCTGTAGTGGATGCCACGCCGCACCACGATGCCGACCCGCTGCACGACATGGTCGTGGCTCATGTGCACCGAGTACTTCTCCGGCGTGAAGACGCGCGCGGCGACCGCTGAGCCATCGACTTCCTGGATGGCGATCACATCGGCATCGAGTTCGTCGGCGTAGTGCCGCAGCAGGTCGATGTCTTCCGGCTGCTTGGGTCGGACGTCCGCAGGCAGATCGCGATCACTCGTGGTGAGCCATTCGAGGTTCCAGGTCGCAAGCTTGAGTTCCGCCGCCTCCGACCGGCAGGGCAGTAGCAGAGCGCATAGCAGGGCGACGATGCGCCCGTTCAACGGTCAATCATCGGCCGCGAGAAATGCGGCGACATGGGCGGCGAATGCGGCCGGCTGCTCGATCTCCGGGTGATGGCCTGCCTGCTCGATCAGTCCGAACCGCGCGCCGGGGATCAGCCCGCAGTATGCGCGTCCATAAGCGGGCGTCACCACGCCATCGCTGGCGCCCCACAGCACCAGCGTCGGCACCGCGATGCGGCACAACCAGCGCGGCAGGTTCGGGTTGTACATGAACGGCTGCCAGCCGTACCGGCAAAGCGCATCGCGATTGCGCGCATGCACCACGACCGCATCGTCCGACATCGCATTGAAGTCCAGCGCCCACTTCGCCGGATCATGCCACGTATGTCGCTGCACCTCGGCTGGCGCGGTGTTGAACAGATCGAGGATGTCGCGGCTCTCGCGGTCACCGAGCTTGATGCCCAGCGGGTCCACCAGGATCAATCGCGCCAGTCGATGGCAGCACGCCGCCGCGATCTCTGCGGCGAGCCACCCGCCGAAGGAAAATCCGAGCAAGGTCACCTTCTCGTGGGGCAACGCCTCGAGCAGGTCGAGATACAGATGCACCAGATCGTACACCGTGTCGAAGTCAGCGGGCCGCGGCGAGTGCCCAAATCCCGGATGCGACGGCGCGATGATCTCGGCGCGCGCGGCAAGCAGATCGAGGAACGGAGCTTCGGGGTCGACCGTGTGCAGGCCGTGCAGCAGCAGGATCGGCGAACCCGTACCCTCGCGCAGGACCTCGAGGTCGATGCCACGTATCGAAAGCCGCTCGATCCCCATCGCAACTCCTATATGCGTTCGCTGATCCGGATCGCCGCCTTGCAGCCAGCCTTGATCGCCGCGGAAAGCAGTCGATAGCCAGGTGCCTGCTCAGCGCCGTGCTGTAACGCGATATCGCGATGCTGCAACTCCTCGTCGCGGAAGCGGCCGAGAGTATCGCGCAGTTCATCCTCGCTGTCGTCCAGTGCCGCGATCTGAGCGGCATAGTGAGCATCGATGGCCTCCTCCACCGCCACGGTGCAGGCCATGGCCGCACGTTCGCCCAGCGCGGCGGTCGCGGCACCAAGGGCGAAGCCGGCCAAGCGCCATAGCGGCAGCATCGCGGTCGGCCGAACGCGGCGGCGGATGATCAGATCGGCAAAGCGATCCAGATGCTGGCGTTCCTGGTCCTGCATCTCGCGTAGCACTGGGGCCTTGTCGCTACGTCGCAGCACCGCAAGCTGGCCGGCATAGATGCGTGCCGCGCCATATTCCCCGGCATGATCGACGCGAAGCATGCGCGCGACGCTCGTATCGGGATCGGGATCACCGGGCAGACGTCGCCGTGCCTCGTTCATGCAGCGCTCCTGTCGCGCCAGAGGGCAATGGCGAGCAGCACCGCGAACCCCAGCGCGTACAGCAGATTCATCGCCGCCATGGAAATCGGCAGGCCCGGGATCAGGAAGGTCGCATCCTCGCACGGTTTGGCCGGCCGCAACGGCATGTGCGCCAGACGCTCGGCGATCGAGCCGCCGGCGAAACGCGGTGCCGCGCATTCCGGCAGCGGGCTGGCCCAGTAGTGCTGCTCGACACCCACGTGGATGACGGCCAGCGCCGCGCTCACGAGCATCGAAAGCACGACCAGCACCAGCAGCATCCGCGCCCACCGAGGCGGCACCACCGAGGCCACCAGCCCCAGCGCGATCGCCACGCGATAAGGCCAGCGTTCCAGCAGGCACAGCGCGCACGGCACCAGACCGCCCCAACGTTCCGAGGCGATCGCCAGCCCCAGCGCGAATGCCGCGGCGAGCGCGCTCAGCAGGGCGAGGCCGCGGATGCCAGGCAGCGTCATGCCGGCGATGTGCCCTGCTTCCACCGGGCTTGCAAGCGGCTTAGGGTTAACGGATCAGCGAAGGAGAATGCCAGATGCGCCGCATTCTGTGGGGCCGCGCTACGTCCAGCAACGTCATGAAGGTGATCTGGACGCTCGAGGAGTTGCAACTCCCTTATGAGCGCATCGATGTCGGCGGGTCGTTCGGCAAGACCGACACGACGGACTACCGCGCAATGAACCCGACGGGCCTAGTGCCGACCTTGCAGGAAGACGACTTCACGCTGTGGGAGAGCAACGCGATCTGCCGCTATCTCTGCCACGCGCATGCGCCGCATTCGAAGCTATGGCCGCAGGACCCGCGCGCCCGCGCGATCGCCGACCACTGGATGGACGCGCAGCAGACCTGCCTGAACCGGTACATCACTACCATATTTTGGGGCCTGGTCCGCACGCCCCCCGAGAAGCGCGACATGGCGGAGATCCAGCAGGCGGTTAAGGATTGCGCTGGCGTCTGGCGCATGGTCTCGGCCGAGCTTGCCAAGCATCCTTACCTGGGTGGCGACGAGCTGACTCTGGCCGACGTACCCTGGGGTCCACATCTGCATCGCTGGTTCAATATGAACTTCGAGCGCCCAGAGATCCCGCATCTCCGCGCGTGGTACGACCGGTTGCTGCAACGCCCCGCCTACAAGCAGCATCTCGCCGGCCCTTTGGTCTAGGTGCGGATGGCGTTCGATCCGGAAGCGGTCCGCGCCTTCGAGCACGCGCGCTGGCAGGACGCCGCCGCCGCTTACGGCACTACGTTTGCGGGCGCGACCAGGCCGTTCATCGCACCACTGTTCGATGCAGCGCAGGTTGCTCGAGGTTCGCGTCTGCTCGACATCGCCTGCGGGCCCGGCTTTCTCGTCTCCGACGGGCACGCGCGCGGCGCTTTGGCCCGCGGCCTGGATTTTTCATCCGCCATGGTGGCCGTCGCCAGGTCGTGCGAACCAACGCTGATGTTCGACGAAGGCGACGCCGAGAGCCTGCCGTACGCGGACGCGACATTCGATGCCGCGGTGGCAAATTTCGGCATCCACCACGTGCCGCGGCCGCTGTTCGCATTGCGCGAGGCCCATCGGGTGCTGCGTGCAGCGGGCCGCGTCGCCTTCAGCTTTTGGGCGGAGCCGCGCGAGAACATCGCCTGGAAGCTGGTGTTCGATGCAGTCGGGCGCCATGGCGATCGGACGGCGGCGCACGCACCACCGCCGGGCGGCGGCTTCGGCACGGCCGCACAATGCTCTGACGTCCTGCGCGAGGCCGGCTTCGTCGACTGCTCCACCCGATTGGTGCACGCGACCTGGCGGCATCGCGACGCGTCGGCTTTGGTGACGGCGTTGCGGGCGGGGACCGCCCGCATGGCGGCGATGCTGGACGCGCAACAGCCGGAGGCAATGAAGGCCATCGTTGCGGACATCGCGGGGAACGCCGAGTGTTACCGCGGCGCCGATGGGATCGAGGTGCCGATCGCCGCGGTCATCGCATCCGGGGTGAGGACCTGACGGGGAGGCAGACCTGGATATCTACCATGCCTGGTGCGATCTGAAGCCCGGCGTCAGCGACATCGGCTTCGCCGAAAATGTCGCGGCCTATATGGGCCATCTGAAGGAGCAGGGACTGATCGAGACCTGGCGCCTGACCCGGCGAAAGCTGGGCTTCGGTGTGCCTGGCCTCGGCGAGTTCCACCTGATGATCGAAGTGAAGGACCTGGCGCAGCTCGAAAGGGCGTTCGAACGCGTGGCCGGACGCGCCGAACCGGTGGAGAGCGTGCATTTCGGGGTCAACTCGCTGGCACAGAATGCCGTTTTCGCGCTTTACCGTGACTTTCCGGACGCCTTCCGCCATCGCGGCGACGAGCGTTTCTAGCGCAAGATATTGCGGCACAAATGAGTTCATGGCCACAATATGTGTGATATGCCCTTGCAATTGCTGGCATAATCGCGATAATTGCTGCTTGGCCGATCTGGCCAATGGCCCGCAAGCGGAGATGCAGCTATGGACGGCACCATCCGGTCCGCCGACGAACATCCTGTGCGGTTCGATCTGCTGACCGAGAACCCGGTCTACAAGCCGTTTCGCTACCCCTGGGCCTATGAGGCCTGGCTCATCCAGCAGCGCGTCCACTGGCTGCCCGAGGAAGTGCCGCTCGCCGACGACGTGAAGGACTGGCACCGCAACCTCACCGCGGCCGAGCGGAACCTGCTGACGCAGATCTTCCGCTTCTTCACCCAGGCCGACGTCGAGGTGAACAACTGCTACATGAAGCACTACGCGCGGGTATTCAAACCCACCGAGGTGCTGATGATGCTGTCGGCGTTCTCCAACATCGAGACCGTGCACATCGCCGCCTACAGCCACCTGCTCGACACGATCGGCATGCCGGAGCTCGAGTACCAGGCGTTCCTCAAATACAAGGAGATGAAGGACAAATACGATTACATGCAGAGCTTCACGGTGAACTCGCAATTCGAGATCGCCAAGACGCTCGCCGCGTTCGGCGCCTTCACCGAAGGCCTCCAGTTATTCGCGTCATTCGCCATCCTGCTGAACTTCCCCCGGTTCGGGAAGATGAAGGGGATGGGCCAGATCATCTCCTGGTCGGTGCGCGACGAGACGCTGCACTGCAACTCGATTATCCGGCTGTTCCGCACCTTCGTGCAGGAGAATCCCGAGATCTGGAACGAAGACCTCAAGCGCGACATTTACCTGACCTGCGCCACCATCGTTGACCACGAGGACGCCTTCATCGATCTGGCCTTCGGGCAGGGCGCGGTGGAGGGTCTGACCGCGCGCGAAGTCAAGGAGTACATCCGCTACATCGCGGATCGCCGGCTGATGCAGCTCGGGCTCAATCAGCTTTATCATGTGTCAAAGAATCCGCTGTCCTGGCTGGACGAGATGTTGAACGCGGTGGAGCACACGAACTTCTTCGAGAATCGCGCAACCGAGTACAGCAGGGCCTCTACTATCGGCACGTGGGAGGAGGCATTTGGCGACTCAATTCCCGCCGATATGGCTGAGGGCGAACAGGTCCCGTCTTAAATTTGATATGAACCTCCATTTCGCAAGACAAAGCTTGTTTTGCGTCCGCGATTGCGCCATAGTTTTTGCGCTATGAAGCGCGGCGAATCCAGCATTTGGGGATGCCTGGGTAAGGAACGCTGACATTGCGCATTAATGACGTGCAACCGCGCGCTAGTGGTGCACTACTATTTTGATCAAATGTGCACCGTCGGCGGCCAGACGGGACGGGGTCATATGACGACCACACTAGGGGATACGGTGAGCCGGGCTGACGAAGGTGGGGGGCGCGAGCCTGGCACCGCGACGGCACCGCGCTATACGCGCCGGCTGTCGGACAAGATCCTGATCGCATTCCACCACGCCTGCGATCAGGCGGATTTCGAGGTGGCCGAGCAGCTGCTGCACATCATCGAGATGATGCTGACCCGTCGGCCGCTCACGCCGGACGGGACGCGGCGGCGCAACATGGAGAGCCTGGTTGCCGCCCACGAGCGGCTCTGGCACTTGCGTCATCCGCGCATCGGCGACATCGACTGAAGCGTGATGACCGGAGGCGGAAGCGCCGGAGGGCTGAATTACGCGATCAAACAAAGAGACAGCGCGGAATGAGCGCGCCTTTGAGTGCTCATCCGGCGCTAAAGGTCCAGCGCGCCTCCACCGCGGAAGATTGCGTCGGCCTCCGGCGTAAAGCTCCCGTCCGGTTGGTGGAGCACCAATCCGGGCAACACGCGAAATGCCGCGCGACTGCCCTTGATCCCACGCAACAGCAGCAACTTCGCCGGATGCCGAGCCTTCGGCCAAAGCGGCAGCATGGCAGTCGGGGGGCAGCCCGCATCGGCGAATGCGGCGATGGCCTGCCGTAGCAGCATGGCCGGTAGGATGAAGGTCAGCGTGCCGCGCGACCGCAGAGGACGCGCGAGGCTTGCGGCCCAGATCGCCAGACTCCCCTCGGCTCCGCGCTTTGCCGTCCGGCGCGATGCGTCCGGCGACGGTGTCCCCGACTCGCTGTGATACGGCGGGTTGGCGCAGGCATGGTCGAACCCGTCGAGCTGCGGCGGCGACGCGATGTCGGCGGCCATGAGACGGAGATTGGGCCAGCCGTTGGCGCTGGCGTTCTGGCTGGCGAGCGCAACCAGCGCCGGGTCCCGATCGATCCCGAGTCCCTGTATTTGCGGCACGCGCGCGGCCAGGCAAAGCAGCGTGGCGCCGGCACCGCAGCCGCCCTCCAACACGAGCGATCCTTGCCGTGCCGGAATTGCGGCCGCCAGCAGTACCGGCTCGATGCCGCTGCGGAAGCCCAGTCGTGGCTGTGCATAGCGGACGCGGCCGCCCAATAGATGGCCGTGGGCGACGTCACCTTGGCCCACAGTGCTTGCCAGGAATTCAGTCACGCGCATTCCATGCCCAATTGGCGTTGATTGCGTGTCTAATCTGGCGCGGCCGCCGGGGCTCTTCTATTTCGCCCGCTGCTGCCGCACACTTGGTAGGTCAGCGTCTTCGCCGCCTCATCGACCGGCCAGGTGCCGAAATTTGCCACGCTGCCCCGGACTGTCGCTGCGAGTTCTTCTGGCGTCCGCTTCCTGCGGTCATTGCACCGACTAACGGCTCTTGGTGGTAGTGTTGCGAAGCCGACCAGTGCGATCACGCAGCAATAGCCGATACGAGAGAGCGTCATCGTTGCCTCCAAAGGATCCCCAATATCATGCGCACCACCAGGCAGCGCCAGATTTCGGTATCGCTCGCGTTGTCGAGCAGTTTCGGCGGCTGCCGGCCTTGGTGATTTCACGTCGCAATGGCAATCTCATTCCACCACATGCCGTCAATGAGGCGTCTGCTGACGCCACTTGTGCAGTTCATGTGGATCGCGCGATCGGCGTTGATGCAACGGTCATGATCGATAACGGCAGGTATTGCGCGCGGTTTGGCGATCGGAGCCGGAATGTTCCATCGGCATCGCCGACGAAAAGCGGCGGAGGGATGCGCGCGAGCACCACGAGTTCGCGAACGGCTTCCATGACACCACCACCTGCGCGCTCGTGGAACTGCTGCTGCCCGAGGTGCTATTCCCGCCCGACGGCAGCCCCGCCGCGCGGTCGCACGGCGGCGTTCGCCTTGGTCGCGGACGCCGTGCGCCCCCGCACGATCCGAGTTGGCATTACTACTGGGGAAGGAAGGGACAGGCGAGATGAGCAACCAGGTTGAGGGCGGGTGCCTCTGCGGCGCGGTACGATTTGTCGCCACCGGTGAACCGATAGGGGTCGCGTGGTGCCATTGCCAAAGCTGTCGCAGGCACAGCGGTGCCCCCGTCTCCGTGTTCGTGGCATTCAATCGCGACGCCTATACGGTGACAAAGGGAGAGATAACGAAGTTCAGTTCATCCCCCGGCAGATGGCGCGGCTTCTGCGCGAGGTGCGGATCCACCTTGACATGCGAAGGTGAACGCTCGCCCGAAATGCATTTTCATGTCGGCGCGTTCGATGAGGCCGCCCAGTTCCAACCGACGAGGCACATATTTCCGGAAGAACGCCTGCCGTGGCTGCACTTGAGCGAGGATCCCGAGCGCTGACCTCGATGTTTCGGACAGCCGCGGCGGGCACCGGCTGCCCATTCGCGATATCGGCGAATTCCAGCTGATCGCCCGGCCGTAGCACGCGGTAACTCTCCTTGAATACAGTCCGCTTGTCCGCGCACAGGTTGATCACGCCGTTGCTGATGACGGCATCGGCCCAGCCTGTTGCGACGGGAAGGTCTTTGGCCAGCCCTCGCCGAAAACCCGACGATCGAAATGGCTCCGTTCACTCCAGGGTCAGCCCCCGTTGATGCCATCCGTCCGTGCCACCGCGCAGGACCGCGACATCCCGTAGGCCGGCGACCAGCAACTCTGTTGCAGCGCGAGCAGAACGACGATCGGTTTTGCAAACCAGGACGACGGACTGTTTGCGCGCGGCAATATCGGGCGTGCGGTCGGCCAGCTCGGCGAGCGGCACATTGACGGCACCGGGCAAATGTCCGGGCGGTGCCGTGAACTCCTCGGGTTGACGCACATCGACGATGACGAGAGCGTCGCCGGCCGCCAGCCGCCGCTGCAATTCGGCAGTTTCGATCCACGCCGGTTCCTTCGCACGAAACCGGCGCAACAGGCGGGGCACGAAGGCGATCGTGGCAAGCACTCCGAGACCGAGCAGTCCGTAACGTAGAGCCGAGATATCTCCCGTCGCCGCCGAGCGGCCGGCATAGCCCAGCCAGGTGTAGGCGATGGCTCCCGGCAACATGCAGACGAACGACGCAACCACATAGACCGGCAGTGAAATGCTTGTAAGGCCAAGCGCGTAGTTGAGCAGATTGAATGGAACAAGCGGCACGAGCCGCGCGAGAGCGACGAAACGCCAGCCCTCGGCGCTGACACCATCAACGAGGCGTCGCAGCCGTTCTCCGAGACGCCGCGCCACCCACGCCCCGGCGATTCCACGGGCCAGCAAGAAGGCGATTGTCGCGCCGAGCGTGGCACCAAACAGGTTCCAGACCGTGCCCCAGATAGGGCCGAACAGCGCGCCGCCTGCCAGGCTAAGCAGTGCCCCGGAAAAGAACAGCACCGTGCCAGTCGCGTAGATTGCGACGAAGCCGGCCGGCGCCCAGAACCCGAGGGAACGCAGCGCGAGCTCAATGCTGCCGAGGTCGATGATCTCGCGATGCGTCAACAGCCACGCTGCCGCGGCCGCCAGCACAAGGGCGAACCCAATGCGCATCAGCGTCATGGCGTGTTGACCTGGTGAGCGGTTCGCCCGCGATCGCTACGCAGCGGCTGCCACAGCATGCGGTGCAGCCATAGCTCCCGCGGATCGCGGAACCGGTCGATGCCAAGTGTCATGCGAAGATGACCCAATGCCGGTTGCGCGCGGTACGTGCCGAATAGCCGATCCCACCAGGGCAGGTTGAAGCCGAAATTGCTGTCCGTCTCTTGCCTGTCTATCGAATGGTGAACGCGGTGCATCTCCGGTGTCACGACGACGAGGCGGAGCGCACGATCGAGCCAGGGCGGCAGCCGGGCATTGCCGTGGTTGAACATGGATGTGGCGTTGAGCAGCACCTCGAACACCAGCACCGACAGCGGCGGAGCGCCGAGTACCAGGACGGCAGCGAGCTTGATCATCATGGAGAGGACAATCTCGCCCGGGTGGAACCGCAGCCCTGTCGTAACGTCGAATTCCAGGTCCGCGTGATGCATCCGATGCAATCGCCACAGCAGGGGCACGGCATGAAAGGCGACATGCTGGCCGTAGATCGTCAGATCGAGCAGAACCACGGCGGCGGGAATGCCGAGCCACGGGGGCGACGGGATGATGTTGAGCAAGCCCCATCCCTTGGTTTGGGCGAGGATTGCCATCCCGACGGCGGCAACCGGAAACAGCAGGCGCACGACAACCGTGTCGATCACCACGAGCCCCAGGTTATTCGGCCAGCGAAGCAGGCGCTTGATCGATTGCGACCGACGCGGCGTCAGCCTCTCCCAAAGCGCCATCAGCACCAGCACACCCAGAAAGCAGCCCAGCCGGATGACCGGCTCGGCGGTGGTCGTGGGGTTCAGCATGCGAGGCTCCCACCCATGGGCTTGACCACCAGCCTTAACTTCGTGCGGAGGCGGCCACAGCGGGATCTCCTCCAACATCTGCTGCCAGGCTGCACACGGCAGACCACCGGCAATTCAAGCCGTACTATTTTTTCCGGACCGCCTCCCGCAGGGCTTCGGCGTCCACGGCCGCGTGATTGCTCATTGGCGCATCTCCCTCGTGTGTTAACGATAGGCGGTGGCAAAGACGTGCTCGGTTAGAAAATGGACAGAATGGGTCGAGATCACCTTGGGCAGCGTACTTGACCTCCCGCCACTCCTTCACTCAATGTATCAATTGAATGATATGAATTGAACCTCAGACCCATGTCAAGCCGCACTGCCGCCGGAGCCGTCCGGGCCGCGCTGGCCGAAGTGGCCAAGGCGCTCGGTCACGCGCATCGTGTCGAGCTGATCGAGCAGCTGGCCCAGGGACCGCGCAGCGTCGAAGCCTTGGCCGAGCGGGTCGGGCTCACCGTGGCGAATGCCTCGCAACACCTGCAGCAGTTGCGCCGTGCAGGCCTCGTCAGCACCCGCCGCGACGGCAAGCGTGTGGTCTACCGTCTCGCTGACGACGCCGAGACGGATATCGTGTCGCTGCTCGGTGCCCTGCGGCACGTCGCGGAGCATGCCGTCGAATCGATGGAGCGCATCGTTGCAGCCTATTTCCGCGCGCGCGACCAATTGGAACCGGTCTCCGCCGCAGAGCTTGTCACGCGGTTCCGCGAGGGCAGTGTCATGTTGCTCGATGTGCGGCCTGAAGACGAATACGGCCTCGGTCACTTGCCCGGCGCAATGAACATTCCGCTGCGCCAGTTAGAGGAGCGCCTCGCCGAGCTGCCACGCAAGCAGGAAATCGTAGCCTATTGCCGCGGACCTTACTGCGTCTTGTCATTCGAGGCCGTCGCCGCTTTGCGCGCGCATGGCTTCACTGTGCGTCGGTTCGAGGATGGCTTTCCGGAGTGGAAAGCGGCCGGGTTACCAATTGAGACGGCAGCTTGAGGCCTTGTTGGCGTGCGCGGCATTCAAGTGAACAAAGGGGAGATGACGAAGTTCGGTTCATCCCCCGGCAGGTGGCGCGGCTTCTCCTCGATCGCGAGCAGCGCAAGTTGTGCCTTGCGGATCTCGCGTTCGTTGTCTTCGATCAGACCCCGCGATTTGAACACGCCGCGCAGCCTGATTTTTCGCTCGATCGTTTCACGCAGCCGTTCGGCATAGGTCAGGTTGCTCATGGCGCAACTCCCCTTTGGTTCTCTCTGCCGGCTGTCCGATCTGGACAAGCCGGTAAATATTGATCGGGAGCAGGAGGCCGTGCAGGATCAGGATCGTGCCAGTCATGATTGCACAACCGATGAACGCGACATTGCTGGCGATGCCTAAACAGCGCGGTACCCACATCGACGTGACCGACGCCGTCGAAGAGTGAATGATGTATGTCGACCACCTCTGCACCTCCCGCACTGCAGACCGCAGGAGACTATGCGACCAGGTGGAAGGCGAAATGTGACGAGGGTCACGCAGTCATGGTGAAGTCGATGTGCCTAGCCGGAGCGTGGCACTTGATCGGCGCCCAAAGACGCGGAGCGGGATCGCACACGCGATAGGAAAATAGGTCTGGACACCTATCTTTGTCCAGGCCTATATTCTTACCAATGGATGTTCATGCCACCGAGCTGGCCTCCCGTCTCCCCAGGGACACCTACCACCAGACCATCCGTGCTCTGCTGCCTCTTGCGATCACCGGCTCCCCCGAAGATGTGGCGAGCCGCGATCGCGCAGCCACTCGAGCCCGCATCGGCGCCGCAGCCAACGGAACAGCCGAAGCCCGCCCCGATCGCCGAGGCCGAACGCTACGCACGCCTCCACCGTCAGCGCGCCACGCTGATCCGCCGCCTGGGCCACGCGCCGCACAAACTCGCCGTCGGCCCGCCGCCGCCCGAGCTGGTGCTCCCGCCATCACGGCGTGAACAAGGCAGGGCAAAGCGCGCCGACCACCGCGGCGCGTCAGCGCCAAATAGCAACCAAGCGGCCGTCGACCCTGACAGATCACGCGGCACAACCCCTTTGCGTGCATCTGCGGGCATCTGCCCAAATCTGCGTTTCCAACTTTCCTCCCTTCTTCGTCTCACCCCACGACCCGTCGTATCCACCCACGCGTCGTGAGACAGAAACGAAGCGCCGCCGGGGCGCCGATGCCCAACCGGTCAACCGCTCATGAACAGCCGGTGCACCGCCGCCGCATCATGCGCCTGACGCAGCTTCTGCACGAACCCCGCATCGCGCAGCGGCCGCGACAGCGCCGCCAGCGTCGCAAGATGCTGGTTGCCGCCGTTGGCCGGAGTAAGCAGCAGGATCACCAGATCCACCGGCTTCTCGTCGATCGCCGCGAAGTCGATCGGCCGCGCCAGCCGCACGAACAGCGCGAACGGTTCGCGCTACTGCGTCCAGCCGTGCATGCGGCAGGGCGAACCCTTTGCCCAGCCCGGTCGATCCCAACTGCTCCCGCCCCTGCAACGCGTCGAAGACCGCGCGCCGATCCAGCCGCAGCGCCGCCGCCGCCCGACCAGCCAGCTCTTGCAGCAACTGCACCTTGTCGGCGACGCGCAGCCCCACCACGACCCGGTCCGGTCCGATCAGCTCTCCGATCGGCATCACTCCGGCGCCCGCAGCCGGTAGCCCACGCCGGTCTCGGTCAGTATGTATTCCGGCCTCTCGGTGTCGCGCTCGATCTTCTGCCGCAGCGCCCTGATGTAGATACGAAGGTATTGCACGTCGGTGTTCGGCCCCCAGACCTCGCGAAGGATCATGTTGTGCGTCAGCACCTTGCCGGCATGCGCCACCAGGAGCCGCAGCAGATCATACTCCCGCGGCGAGAATTTCACCTCCTGGCCGCGCACCGTCACGATCCGCCGCACCAGGTCCACCGTCAAATCGCCGGTGCGGAACACCGGCCTCTCGCCCTGCTGCTGCAGCCGATGCCGCTGCGCCGCGCGGATCCGCGCCAGCAGCTCGTCGATGCCGAACGGCTTCGTCACGTAGTCGTCCGCGCCGAGATCGAGCGCCGCCACCTTCGCCGCCTCGTTCTCCCGGCTGGACAGCACGATGATCGGCAGCATCGCGCCGGCCTCGCGAATGCGGCGGATCACCTCCAGCCCGTCGATGTCCGGCAGACCCAGATCGAGCACGACCAGATCGGCGCGCCGCTGCCGCACCGCGTCCAGCGCGCCCTGGCCCGACATCGCCTCGATCACCACGTAGCCCTGGCTGCCCAGACCGGCGCGCAGGAAGCGCAGGATCGCCGGTTCGTCATCCACCACCAGAACCCGTGCCGGTCCGGCGCCTTCGGTCATTCGATCGTCTCCGTCCGCCTCTCGGCCTCCGCGAACACCGGCAGCTTCATGGTGAACACCGCACCAGAACGGTCGGTGCGATTGGTCGCGACGATGCTGCCGTGCATCGCCTCGACGAAGCCGCGGCAGATCGCGAGGCCCAGCCCCGTGCCGGCACGCCGCCGATCAGCGCCACCCACGCGGTAGAACTTGTCGAACACGTGCTCCAGATCGGCCGGCGGAATGCCCGGCCCCTCGTCCAGCACCTGCACGACCACATTGCCGCCGTCCTGCCATGCCTTGATGGTGATCAGCGAACCGGCCGGCGCATACTTGCTCGCATTGTCCAGCAGATTGAACAGCACCTGCTCGAACAGCACCTCGTCCAGATCGAGCATCGGCAGATTGGGTTGCAGCACCACCTGCGTGCGATGCTCCGCCAGGATCTTGCTGGCGCGCCGCAATGCGCTGCCGATCGCGTCGGACAGTTCGATCGCGCCGGTGCGCAGCCGCAGCGGTCCCGACTCCAGCCGCGTCATGTCCAACAGGTTGCCGATGAAGCGATTGAGCCGCTCCGCCTCGTCCTGGATGTTGTGGATCAGATCGAGCCGCGTCGATGCATCCATCGCCTCGCTGAGACTGGTCGCGGACCCGAGGATCGACGCCAGCGGCGTGCGCAGATCGTGCGAGATCGACGTCAGCAGCGCCGCGCGCAGCCGGTCCGTCTCGGCGACCAGGCGAGCGCGATCGACGTCCTCGACCAGGTTCACCCGCTCGATCGCCAGCGCGGCCTGGTCGGCCAGCGCATCGAGCAGCCGATGCTGATCCGGTGTCAGGATCGGACCAGGCTCGTCGCTGTCGATGCCGACCACGCCCACCGCGCCACGTCCGGTGTTCATCGGCATGAACAGCCGCTTGGCGCCCGGCAGCGTATCGGACCCGCGACCCGCCGTGCGGTTCTTCTCCCAGCACCATTTCGCGGCGGCAAGGTCGGCGTCGTCCAGCATGTCCTCCGGCGGAAAGCCGGCGCGCACCGCGACCCGTGCCGTCCTCGGGCAGCAGGATGACGACACGCACCTTCAGCATCAGCGCGATCTGATGCACGGTGGCCCACAGCAGATCGTCGAGATTCGCGGCGCCCGCCAGCTTGCGGCTGAACTGATACAGCTCCTCGGTGGTGCGCGCCCGCTGTCGCGCGACGATCGCCTGCGCCCGCACACGCGCGGTCAGGTTGCTGGCGATCACCGCGGTCACGCCGAAGAAGAACAGCGCGGCGACGTTCTCCGGATCGGCGATGGTGAACGTGTAGAGCGGCGGCAGAAAGAAGAAGTTGTACGCCAGCACGCTGACGAAACTGGCGAACAGCGCCGGCCACAATCCGTACACGACCGCGGACACCAGCACGGCGGTCAGGAAGGTCATCGCCACGCTGGCGACACCCAGCCTCTGGTGCAGCAGGAGCGCGCACACCCAGCGACACGGCGACGAACGCCAGACTGCCGAGATAGGCCCTCGCTTCGCCGGTCGGCACCGCGAGCTCGCGCGGCCTGGACGCCTCGCGGTTGCGTCCGAGCACATGCACGCCCGCGCCGCCGCTCTTGCGGATGAGCTGCTGCGCCAGCGAGCCGTAGAACAGTTCCCGCCACCACGCCCGCGGCGGCTGCACGATGATGATGTGCGTGACGTTGTTGGCGCGCGCGTACTCGGCGATCGTGTCCGCCACGTCCTGGCCCGGCAGCGTCACGGTCTCCGCGCCGAGCCGCTCCGCCAGCCGCATCGCCTCGGCGATCCGGTCACGCTCGGCCTCGCTGAGGTTCAGGTCGCGCCCGGTCTCGACATGGACCGCGGTCCAGGGCGCCTTCAGACTGTCCGCCATGCGCTTGGCATGACGCACCACGTCGGTGCCGGCGGCATCGCTGCCGATGCAGGCAAGGATGCGCTCGCCGGCCGCCCACGGACCCGAAATCGCGTGCGCCTGCATATAGCGCACCATCTGATCGTCCACCCGCTGCGCGGTGCGGCGCAGCGCAAGCTCGCGCAGCGCGGTCAGGTTGCCGGGCGAGAAGTAGTGGCGGATCGCGCGCTCCGCCTGGTGCGGCACATACACCTTGCCGTCGCGCAGCCGCTGGATCAGGTCTTCCGGCGTCAGGTCGATCAGCTCGATGTCGTCGGCCTTGTCGATGATCGAGTCGGGCACCGTCTCGCGCACCCGGATGCGGGTGATCTGCGCGATGACGTCGTTCAGGCTTTCGATGTGCTGGACGTTGAGCGTGGTATAGACATCGATGCCGGCGGCGATCAGCTCCTCGACATCCATGTAGCGCTTGGGATGCCGGCTGCCCGGCGCGTTGGTGTGCGCCAGTTCATCGACCAGCGCGAGTTGCGGGCGGCGTGCCAGCAGCGCATCGAGGTCCATCTCCGCCAGCGTGCGCCCGCGATAATCCACCGGCACGGCGCGGAATGATTTCCATGCCCTCGAGCAGCGCCTCGGTCTCGCGCCGCCCGTGCGTCTCCACCACGCCAACGACGACATCGACGCCTTCCTGATAGCGCGCGCGGGCCGCGGAGAGCATCTCGAAGGTCTTGCCGACACCCGGCGCGGCGCCGAGGAAGATCTTCAGGCGGCCACGCGCGCTCTGTTGCGCGGTTTCCAACAGCGCGTCGGGTGAGGGCCTGCCTTCGCGTGAACTTCGATCGTCCAAACCGCACTCCTCCCCCTCCCGCAAGGGGAGGGAGAGGACTCCTCTACCCCCGCCTCTTTACCCGTTCATCGCATCCAGCGCGAGGTTGAGCTTCAGCACGTTCACATGCGGCTCGCCGATGATGCCCAGCAGCCGGCCGGTGACGTGCTCCTCCACCAACTGCCGCACCTTGTCCTCCGGCAGCCCGCGCGCCTTGGCCACGCGCGGCACCTGGAACAGCGCGCCGGCCGGCGTGATGTCGGGGTCCAGACCGCTCGCCGACGTGGTGACCAGATCGGACGGGATCGGCGTGCCGGGGTTCTCCTTCGCCAGCGTCGCCGCGTCAGCCTTCACCCGATCCACCAGCGCCTTCGAGGTCGGCCCAAGATTGGAGCCCGACGAGTTGTCCGCCGCATACGGCACCGGCACGGTCTTGGTCGGAGTCCTTCGGATCAGGCTCCGTCGTCGCCGACGGCCGGCCATGGAAATACTTGTCGGACGTGAAGTTCTGCCCGATCAGCGCGGACCCGATCACCTTGCCGTCCTTCTCGATCAGGCTGCCGTTCGCCTGATACGGGAACACGGCCTGGGCGATGCCGGTCATCAGCAGCGGGTAGATGATTCCGGTGATCACCGTCATGGCGACGATCATCACGATCGCGGGGCGAATGTGTTTCATGGCAATGGCCCTCCTCAGGCCAGGCCGATGGATGTGACGAGCATGTCGATCAGCTTGATGCCGACGAACGGCACGATGATGCCGCCGACGCCGTAGAGCAGCAGGTTGCGGCGCAGGATCGCCGCCGCGCCGATCGGCCGGTACGCCACGCCGCGCAGCGCCAGCGGGATCAGCGCCACGATGATCAGCGCGTTGAAGATGATCGCCGACAGGATGGCGCTCTCCGGATTGTGCAGCCGCATCACGTTCAGCGCCTGAAGCTGCGGATAGAACGCGATGAACATCGCCGGGATCATGGCGAAGTACTTCGCCACGTCGTTGGCGATGCTGAACGTGGTCAGCGCACCGCGCGTCATCAGCAACTGCTTGCCGATCTCGACGATCTCGATCAGCTTGGTCGGATCGCTGTCGAGATCGACCATGTTGCCGGCCTCGCGCGCCGCCATGGTGCCGGTGTTCATCGCCACGCCGACATCCGCCTGCGCCAGCGCCGGCGCGTCGTTGGTGCCGTCGCCGCACATCGCCACCAGCTTGCCCTGCGCCTGCTCGTCGCGGATCAGCTTGAGCTTGGTCTCCGGCGTCGCCTGCGCGAGGAAGTCGTCCACGCCGGACTCGGCGGCGATCGCCGCGGCGGTGAGCGGATTGTCGCCGGTGATCATCACGGTGCGGATGCCCATGCGGCGCAGCTCGGAGAAGCGCTCCTGGATGCCGCCCTTGATGATGTCCTTCAGATGGATCACGCCGAGCAGGCGGCCATCCTTGCAGACGCCGAGTGGCGTGCCGCCCGACTTGGCGATCTCGTCCGACTTCGTGGTGAGTTCGCGCACCGCCGCCTCCGACACAGTGGAGCGCACCGCGACACCGCCGCCGTTGCCGCCGTTGCCGGCATGCCGGGCGAACGCCAGCACCGCATCGACCGCGCCCTTGCGGATGGCGGAGCCGTCGAGATCGACGCCCGACAGCCGCGTCTGCGCGGAGAACGCGATGAAGTGCGCGCCCATCGGCGCCATCTCGCGCCCGCGGATGTTGTACTTCTCCTTCGCCAGCACGACGATCGAACGGCCTTCCGGCGTCTCGTCCGACAGCGAGGCGAACTGCGCGGCATCGGCAAGTTCCTGCTGCGTCACGCCGGCCAGCGGCAGGAACTCGGTCGCCTGGCGATTGCCCAGCGTGATGGTGCCGGTCTTGTCGAGCAGCAGCGTATCGACGTCGCCGGCGGCCTCCACCGCGCGGCCCGACATCGCCAGCACGTTGAAGCGCACCAGCCGGTCCATGCCGGCGATGCCGATCGCCGACAGCAGCGCGCCGATCGTGGTGGGGATCAGCGCCACGAACAGCGCCACCAGGATCACCACCGACACCGAGCCGCCGGCGTAGGTGGCGAAGCTCGGGATGGTCGCGACCGCGATGACGAAGATGATCGTCAGGCCGGCGAGCAGGATGTTCAGCGCGATCTCGTTCGGCGTCTTCTGCCGTTCCGCGCCTTCCACCAGCGCGATCATGCGATCGAGGAAGGTGGAGCCCTGGGCCGCGGTGATGCGCACCTTGATCCAGTCGGACAGCACGCGCGTGCCGCCGGTGACGGCCGAGCGGTCGCCGCCGCTCTCGCGGATGACCGGCGCGGACTCACCGGTGATCGCCGACTCGTCGACCGAGGCGATGCCTTCGATCACGTCGCCATCGCTGGGGATCAGATCGCCGGCCTCGACCAGCACGATGTCGCCCTGCTTCAGCTCGGGCGCGGCCACCATCTGCCAGTTCGTGGCGTTCTGCGACGCGAGCCGCTTGGCGGCGGTCTCGGTGCGCGCCTTGCGCAGCGTCGCCGCCTGCGCCTTGCCGCGGCCTTCCGCCACCGCCTCGGCGAAGTTGGCGAACAGCACGGTCACCCACAGCCAGAGGATGATCTGGAAGGTGAAGCCGAGATGTCCGCCGCCGGTCCCAAGGTCGCGCAGGAAGATCACGGTGGTGAGCGCCGCGACGATCTCGACCACGAACATCACCGGGTTCTTGATCATCAGGCGCGGATTGAGCTTGACGAACGACTGCCCGATCGCCGGCAGAAGGATCGCGGGGTCCAGCATGGTGGACTGGGACTCGCGCATCTTGTTGCGAATTTCCATGGGTTAGCTGCCTGTGTCAAAGAGGGTGCCGGCGTGCATCGCGAAGTGCTCGACGACGGGGCCGAGTGAAACGGCCGGGAAGTAGATCAGACCGCCGGTGATCGCGATCACGCCGACCACCAGGCCGACGAACAGCGGGCTGTCGGTGGGGAAGGTGCCGGCCGAGACGGGCACGATCTTCTTCCGCACCAGCGAGCCGGCCATCGCCAGCATCGGGATGATCATCAGGAAGCGGCCGATGAACATCGCGAGCCCGAGCGTGTTGTTCCAGAACGGCACGTTGGCGGAGATGCCGGCGAAGGCGCTGCCGTTGTTGCCGGTGGCGGAGGTGTAGGCGTACAGCGCCTCGCTGAAGCCGTGCGGGCCGGCGTTGGCCATCGCGCCGGTGCCGACCGGCAGCACCACAGCCAGCGCGGTGAAGCCAAGGATCGACAGCGGCAGGATCAGGATGGCGAGCATGGCCATCTTGACCTCCTTCGCCTCCAGCTTCTTGCCGAGGTATTCCGGCGTGCGGCCGACCATCAGCCCGGCGACGAACATCGCGATGATGACGAACAGCAGCATGCCGTAGAGGCCGGAGCCGACGCCGCCGAAGATGATCTCGCCCAGCATGATGTTGACCATCGGCACCATGCCGGCGATCGGCAGCAGGCTGTCATGCATGTTGTTCACCGCGCCGCACGAGGCATCGGTGGTGACGGTGGTGAACAGCGCCGAGTTGGCGATGCCGAAGCGGACCTCCTTGCCTTCCATGTTGCCGCCGGCCTGCAACGCGCTCGGCGCCTGGTCGACGTGGAATGCGGCGAAGGCCGGGTTGCCGGCCGACTCCGCCGAGTAGCAGGTGACCACGCCGACGAGGAACAGGACGCCCATGACCGCGAAGATCGCCCAACCCTGACGCTGGCTGCCGACCATGCGGCCGAACACGTTGGTCAGACGCGGCGCCGATCGAGAAGATCAGCAGCATCTGGATCAGGTTGGTCAGCGCGCTGGGATTCTCGAACGGATGCGCCGAGTTGGCGTTGAAGAACCCGCCGCCGTTGGTGCCCAGCATCTTGATGACTTCCTGCGAAGCCACCGGGCCCTGCGCGATGAGCTGCTTGGCACCCTCGAGCGTGGTTGCCTCGGTGTAGGCGTTGAGGTTCTCCGGCATGCCGAGGGCGATGAACACCAGCCCGACGACGATCGAGATCGGCAGCAGGATGTACAGCACGCAGCGGGTCAGATCGACCCAGAAGTTGCCGAGCGTCCGTGCCGAACGCCGCGCGAAGCCGCGGATCAGCGCAATGGCGAGCACGATGCCGGTGGCGGCCGAGACGAAGTTGTGCACCGTGAGCGCCCACATCTGGGTGAGGTAGCTCATCGTCGTCTCAGGCACGTACGACTGCCAGTTGGTGTTGGTCAGGAAGCTGACCGAGGTATTGAATGCGAGGTCGGGCGACACCGCGTCCTGCCCCTGCGGATTGAACGGCAGCACGTTCTGCAGCCGCTGGATCGCGTACATGATCACGAAGCCGGCGAAGCTGAACGCCAGCATCGCGACGGCGTAGCTGACCCAGTGCTGCTCCTCGTCCTCGCGCACGCCGCACAGCTTGTAGATGCCGACCTCGATCGGGCGCAGCACCAGACGCAGCGGCGTGCGTTCGCCGTTGAACACGCGCGTCATGTAGCCGCCGAACGGCTTGGTGATGAGGATCACCAGGACGGCATAGATCGCGATCTGCAACCAACCATTGAACGTCATGACGCGTTACTCCTCGCGATCCTGCTCAGAACTTCTCCGGGCGGATCAGGGCGTAGACGAGATAGACCAGCAGGCCGATCGTCACGATCGCGCCCAGCACATAGTCGAGGGTCATGGCGATGGCCTCACAAGTGATCGCAGGCGATGGCGTAGAGCACACAGCCGCCCAGGAAGGCGGCGCCTATCAGGATGTAGATGATATCGAGCATGGTGATCTTCCCCGGTCAGCAACGACCCCGCCGCATGCGGCCGGCATGTTGCGTTGCACAGCAGGTAGCCCCGATCTCGTATAAAATCGATGGCATGTCGGCCGGTTCGGCATATAAATTCCATATAAGGGCCGGCGCATTGGCATCGCCCTGGTAGCCTGTTGCCGGTCAGTAAACGCCGACGACCGTCACCAGGACATGGGCCAGCAATGCCAGTCCCAGGCAAATTGCGATGACCGCCCCGAACCCTCGCAGGAAATCTGCCGGCGAATATTGTGTGCCGGATTCCTCGACAGGCTGAGCCGCTTCGCCGAAGGCAGTCTCGATGTCTTCCACGCCACACTCCCCGCAAGGGCCTTACCCAATGCGCTCGGGCGTGTACCTAGTGAGGGCCTCAGTATAAAGTCTATGGAGAGGCGGCAGCTTCTGTATATAAAAGCCATATAGCGGCGAACGACTATATTTCGGCCTCTGAAGCGCCATCGAATTTATATGCAAGCCTGGACATCTTCGGCGGCATGAGCGACCGCCGCGAACCACGCGAGACAGCGATATGTCAGCGGCGCACGCCGTGAGCGGCCTCGGCCGCGCATCCCGCAGACCGGTTGGCGATCTGCTCGCCCGAATCGTCGAGAGGGCGCGGCGACTGTTGCGGCAGAACCGGCTGCTGTCGCGCTCGAGCGAGACAGCAGCCGAGTTGATCGTCGCCCGTCACGGATCCCGTGGAAATCCGCCAGACGCTCGCCGGCTGGGTGCTGGAGACCTGCGTCAAGGGAGAACCTGACAGGGCCCGCGCCACCGCATTGCAGCGCCTGAGCAACTACGTGAATGGCAAGAATCGCAGCGGCAGGCGGCTGCGCGCCGCGCGTCCCCTTGTGCAGACCGAGGAGTTGACGGGCCGATGGCGGATGCGTATCGCCCTGCCATGCGTGGACAGCGACTTCGTCGCCGCCGCGGGGCGCAATGGCAGGGTCAGGCTGCGGGCACTGGACTTGGAAACGCTGGCAGTAATCCGCGTGCTAGGCCGTCCAACGCCCCCGGCAATCGAGCACGCCACGACCGCGATCCGCCATGCGATCGCCGCGACGCAATGGGAGCCAACGGGCGGCGTTATGCTCCGTCTGCATGCACTGCCCACAGTGTTGCCCCATCTTGGCCGCTTCGAGGTGGCCTTGCCGGTGGCTGAGCGCGGTCCCGTAATGTCGGACTGGATGAGCCGGGTGGCCAACCGATCGGCTGCGCAGGAAGCCGCAACTTAGCCGAGCCCTCCGACGCATTGATCGCCTTGGCCGGCATCAGCCCTCCAGGCGACGCTCCAGCGCGACAAACCGTTGTCGCAGCCGCGCTGCCTCTATCTCGCCCAGCCGTTCGTCGCACCCGTCGACCACCCGGCGCGCCCGCTCGAGAAGTTTGGCGCGCGTGTCATCCTGCGACAGCGTGCCGACGATATCGGTGATCGCCCGCAGCAGCCGCAGGCTGACAGCGGCATCGTTCGCTGCGTAGTGGCGGATCTGCTCGAACGCCGTGTCGAGCATGCCGTCGACGCCGATCCATGGTACGAACACCCGCGGCACGTGCGGCGGATCGAACAGCACCGGCGCTGGCGGAGCGCGGCCGAGCCAGCGGATCAGGATCCGGCTGATCTGGTCGATGCAACTGATCGCGGTGCTGGGATCGTTCACCGCCGGCGAGATCGCCCGCAGCGCGATATCGACGATCTGGATGACACCGAACTCGACGTCCTGCTGGAGCGTGCGTGTCGGCCCAATGTCGAACGCGCCCATGAGCTCGGCCAGACGCATCGGGTTGATACGGTCCTCGCGGGAGACGTGAAGCAGTGGGATGCCGGCGGGAAGAAACTGGCCCGCGCCGCGCTCCACTCGGATGCGGATACGCCAGGACTTAGCCAGGTACAGCAACTGATCGACGTCAACGAAGCGGACATAGCCCGAGCGCAGGTTCAGGATAGGGGTATCGTCCGAATCGTCCGGCGGCGCCTGGTGCACCCGTTCAAAGCGTGTTCGCGGTCTCGGCATCAGGTCGTCGATGACAAGCTCGGTCTCGCGAGCGATGCGATCGACAATGTGGTTGACGCTGATCGCTTGCGAAATGTGGTGGATGAAGAAGATCAGCCAGCCGACGGCGACCAACGCCAGCACCATGGCGCCGGTGACGGTGAGCACCGGCACGAACGCGACCGGCAGCGAGCGCGCGGCCGGCAGCGCGGCCATGCAATAGGAGAAGGTGCCGAGAAACACCCCCAGGGTCCATTGCGTGCCGCGGTCGCGCACGAAGCTGACCAGGATGCGCGGCGAGAACTGGGTCGAGGCGAGTGTCAGCGTCATCAGCAGGATAGCGAAGACGATCGAGACGACGGTCATGATCGAGGTGGCGATGGCACTCAGGATCACCTGCGCCACCTGAGGATCCTGTCGCGACGGGAACAGCGTCATGGGCACCCATGCACTGAGCGTTGGCACCTGTTCTTCCAGCGAGGACACCACGCCGCCCGCGACGCCAAGCGCCAGCGCGATGACGAACGGCCGGATCAGAAAGCCGCCGCGCAGCCCGTAGGCAATGGCGCGGAACAGCAAGGGCAGTCTTCGGTGCATGGTCGGGCGCGATGTGGGGAAGCCAGCGGCAGCAACGAATACGCGGGGTAGCCGAGAGGATACCCGCGATCATCGATGAAAACCGGCCGTCAGGCCAGATGGCGCGCCGACATCAATAGATCTGGCCTGCCTGCAAAGCGAAGTGACTCGGCCGCCGGCCCAAGTGCGAGCGCCGGAAAGAAGGTCAGTCCGCCGACGATCACGATCGTGCCGACCAGCAGCCCGACGAACTGCATGCTGTGCGTCGGCAGCGTCCCGTTGGATGCCGGCACGATGCGTTTCGCGGCCAGCGTTCCGGCGATGCAGAGCACCGGGATGATGACCATGAAGCGGCCGGCGAACATCGCCACTGCCAGCGTCAGATTATAGAACGGGGCATTGGCGCTCACCCCGGCGAACGCGCTGCCGTTGGTCGCGGCACCTGAGGTATAAGTGTACAGCAGCTCGGAGAAGCCATGCGGGCCGGCGTTGTTCAGGGCGGACAGCCCGGCCGGAAGCACTGCGGCCACGGCGGAGATGCCCAGGATGGCGGCCGGCACGCACAGCAGTGCCAGCATCGTCATCTTCACCTCGTTCCCCTCGATCTTCTTGCCGAGATATTCCGGGGTGCGCCCGATCATCAGTCCTGCCGCGAACACTGCAACGATGGCGAACAGCAGGATGCCGAACAGACCGGAGCCCGGGCCGCCGACGATCACCTCATCCAGCATCATGTTGGCCATCAGGACGAGGCCGGAGAGCGGCATGAAGCTGTCATGCATCGAATTGACCGCGCCATCAGACGAAGCGGTGGTCACGGTGGCGAAAAGCGCGGATTGGCCGACGCCGAAGCGCACTTCCTTCCCTTCCATGTTGCCGGCCGCCTGATCGAGCCCGAACGGCGACAGCACGGGGTTGGGATGCGCCTCGCTGCCGTAGACGACGACAAGGCCAGCGACAAAAAGCATTGCCATTGCCGCGAACAGCACCCATCCGTGGCGCTGGTCGCCGACCATCCGGCCGAACGTGTTGGTCAGTGCGACACCGATCGAAAAGATCAGCAGCATTTCGATAAGGCCGGTGAGCGCGGTGGGATTTTCGAACGGGTGCGCGGAGTTCACGTTGAAAAAGCCGCCGCCATCGCCGCTCATCACGGCGATCACCTTCTGCGAGGCCACCGGGCCCAGCGCCAGCACCTGTTGCGCGCCCTCGAGCGTGGGCGCCGCAACATAGGGGCCGAAGGTCTGCGGCACGCCCTGCCAGATCAGGATCAGCGCCGCGACGACGCAGACCGGGATCAGCACGTAGAGCGTGATGCGTGTCAGATCAACCCAGAAATTGCCGACCGTTGCCGACGAACGGCGTGTGAAGCCGCGCACCAAAGCAATTGCGACGGCGACCCCGGTCGCGCCGGACAGGAAGGACTGCACGACAATCCCCGCCATCTGCGCCAGATAGCCGAGTGTCGACTCGCCGCCATAAGACTGCCAAGCTCGTGTTGGTGGCGAAGCTGACTGCCGTGTTCAGCGCAAGATCGGGCGACACCGCAGTCATATTCTGCGGATTGAGCGGCAACAGGCCCTGTAAACGCAATAACGCATACAACGCGGCGATGCCGACGAGGTGAAACCAGAGCATGGCAAGCGCGTAGTCGATCCAGTTCTGTTCCTCGGCGGGATCGATGCCGGCGAGCCGATAGAGTCCGTGCTCGACCGGCGCGAAGGCACGCTGCATCCGGCCGCCGCCATCGACGTTGCGCGCGATATAGCCGCCGAGTGGCTTCACGACGGCCGTGGTCAGCGCGGCGAACATCGCGATCTGGAGCCAGCCCTGCCAGGTCATGGCGAATTGTCCCCCGTGGGGTTGCCTGGGCGGGTCAGGTCAGCGCACGCCCAAACGTAGCCGACCGCTCCAGCGAAAGCCACGACAAGCAGTACCAGCATCAGCAGATCGAACACGATCTCCCCTCTCGGAGTTTTCCGGACAAGTCCGCACGGTCAACGCGGTAAGGTCGCCACAATGACATATAATTGCCATTGGTGCCGTGGCCTATGCGTATACGATTTGTATGAGTGTCACTGCTCCGCGCTATGACACCGCAGCACCAGCGCTCCGGTGGCAAGCACCTCGCCCCACCAGCCACGCGGCACGACTGTCGTGGCGTCGAGCTGTGTCACGATGGCGGGACCCTCGATGCGGTCGCCGGCACCCAGGCTGTCCCGTTCGAATACCGACGCCTCGACCGGTCCCGACGCGTCATGCAGGGTCTGCCGACCGGCCGGCGCGGCGCCCCCCCCTGCGCCAGTTCGGGCCGAGCGGGCGCGGGCGTACCTGCCTTCCGCCTCCACGCGCAGCGTGACCAGTTCCACCTTGGTCTCCAGCGTGAAGCCATTCAGCGCCTGATGCGCCTGGGCGAACAGCGCCTTCGCCGCGTCCGCACTGCCCGGCCAGACAATCGCAAGCTCCGAGCCCTGGCCTTCGTAACGCAGCAACGCGACGCGCGTGATTGTCCTGTCGTCCTCCGCCACGCGCTCCGCATCGAACCAGCCGAGCGCCTCTGATTCGAGCGATGCGAATGCGGTCTCGGCCGCATCCCACTCGTCCGGCCGCGGCAGTGTGCGTGAGAACTCCGATTTCAACGACGCCCCCAGCAATCCCTCGGCGCACAGCACGCCAGGCGCAGGCGGCACCAGCACGCGCTCGATGCCAAGCTGTTCGGCCAGCGCACAGCCATGTAGCGGGCCGGCGCCGCCGAACGCCACCAGCGTGAAGTCGCGCGGATCGTGCCCGCGCTCCACCGATACCACGCGGATCGCTCCGACCATGTTGGAGTTCATGATCGCCAGAATGCCGCGCGCCGCATCGTGCAGCGACAACCCCAGCGGTTCGGCGATACGCTCGCTGATCGCTTGCGCGGCGCGCGCGACATCGAGCGTCATGCGGCCGCCAAGCAGCGACGCGGGCAGATGGCCAAGCACGAGATGCGCATCGGTGACGGTGGGCTGCTCGCCGCCGGCGCCATAGCACGCAGGCCCAGGCATCGCGCCCGCACTGGCAGGCCCGACCGTCAACGCGCCATTCGACAGAAGCGCGATCGAACCGCCACCGGCGCCGATCGTCACCATGTCCACCATCGGCAGCGGCAATGGCCATTCGCCGATATGGCCGCGCTGTGTCAGTGCGATCCGGCCGTTGCGCAGCAGGCAGATGTCCGCGCTGGTGCCGCCGATATCGACCGTGACGATGTCGGTGATGCCGGCGGCCGCGGCGGCGTCGCGCGCTCCGACGACACCCGCGGCCGGCCCAGACAACACAGTCAGCGCCGGCGCCCGGCCGATCGTGGCGGCACCGGCAACGCCGCCGTTCGACTGCATCAGCAGCAGCGGTGCGGCGATGTCCGCATCGGTCAGCCGGCGTTGCAGCCGCTCGACATATGTCGTGACGGCGGGCATCACGCCGGCGTTCATGATCGTCGCGAGGCTACGCTCGTATTCGCGCACCACCGGCAGCACGTCCACCGACGCGGTCACCGCGATGCCAGGCAGCGCGGCGCGCAGCAGCTCGGCGACGCGACGTTCATGCGCGGGATGCGCGAACGAATGCAGCAGGCAGACGCCGACCGCATGCACATCGAGGCGACGCAGCACGGCGGCAGCCTCGTGCACGCTCGCTTCGTCGAGCGGCGTCAGCACGACACCGCCGGGACCGACGCGCTCCCGCACCTCCAGCACGCGCGCCGGCGGCACCGGGCGCTTGGGCTTCACCCAGGCGAACAGATTGGCATGCCGGGGAATATCCTGCCGGCCGATCTCCAGCACGTGACGGAATCCCGCCGTCGTCACGAGCGCGGTGCGCGCGGTATTGCCTTCAAGGATCAGATTGGTGGCGACAGTCGTGCCGTGCAGCACCCGACCGAGCTCCTCGGCTCGGGCGCCGGCATCGCTCAGCGCGAGCATCACGCCGGTCAGAAACGCCTTGGACGGATCTGCCGGCGTGCTGGGCGTCTTGGCGCGCCACTGACGGCCGGTCGCAGTATCGAGCAGCGTGATATCGGTGAAGGTGCCGCCGATATCGACCGCAACAGCGAATGCGGAAAGGGAGTCGTGCCGGTTCAACAGCCGCCTCCCCCAGCCGCCTCCCGCAAGCGGAGGGGGAGCGACTCCACCGCATCGTCCGCGATCGCCACGCCGTAGTCGCGCCGCGCCGCCTCGATGGAGACGAAGCCGTCGCGAACGTCCTGCAACACCTGTTCCACCGGGCGGTCGAACGGATGGCCGTGTCCGCCGCCACCGCCGGTCTCCAGCAGCAGGATGTCGCCGCGGCGCAGCACCGTGCCATCGGACAGCGGCGCCAACTGTCGTTCGTGCGGCGTGCCGGGGTTGACCACCGCGCGACCGGTGCCGCCGCGCATGCCGCCGGCGACCCCCCATGGCGGGTTCACCACGCTGTCAATCCGCATCGACAGAACGGCGTGCTCCGCCAGCACCTCGTATTCGCGCACCACACCCGCGCCGCCGCGGAACCGCCCCGGTCCGCCGCTGTCGCGGTTGATGCCGTAGCGCAGCAGTCGCACCGGATAGCCCTGCTCGAGAAACTCGACCGGATAGTTCTCCTGCGCCACGAAATACACCGCATCGAGACCGTCCGCTGTCGCACGCGCGCCGTAGCCGACGCCGACGCCGTCCGACATCAGGAACGGCCTGCCTCCGACATCCCCGCGCAGCATCATGATCACGTAGGCGGAATGCGAGGCCGGCGCGCTTCCGCCAGCCACATTCACCAGCCCATTCAACACGGCGAGAAACCGCATCATCGTCATGCCGCGCAGCCCGAGCGGCGCGGGAAAGCGCGGCCAGAGCAGCGAACCTTCGCGCAGCCTCACTTCATCCAGAGCGCGGGGACCGCCCGCATTGCAGACCTGCGCCGGCTCGCCGCCGAGAAAGAACAGGCCGAGCGCCATGCCCGGGACATCGGGGTTCATCAGGAAATTCACCGGACCGGGGGCCTGATCGTCCGTCTCGGTTCCATCGAGGATGAAGCGATCGTCCGTAGTCCGCGTGAGCGCGAGACGGATATGGAACGGGCCGTTGCCGTGACCATCGGAATTGATCGCATCGCTGAACCGATGCGTGCCGACCGCGAAAGTCTCGCGCAGCCTGGCGCGCACCAGTTCGCGGGTGCGCACGAAAAGCTGCGCGAACGCCTCCGCCGTCACGTCGGGACCGAAGCGCTGCACCATCTCCTTCACCCGCCGCACACCGAGATCGACCGACGCCATGAGCGCCCGCGTGTCGCCGCGGCTCTGCTGCGGGTAGCGCGAGTTGCGGTGGAAGATCTCCAGCGCCGCCTCGTTCACCGTGCCGGCATCGATCAGCTTCGTCGGCGGGATGATGATGCCCTCCTGGAAGATGTCGGTGGCGTCGGAACTGATGGAACCGGGGCGCAGCCCGCCGATGTCGGAGAAGTGTGCCCAGCCCATGACGAAGGCGGTACGACGGCCGTCATGGAACACCGGCGCCAGGAAGACCTGGTCGTTGGAATGCGATACCGCGCCACGCGAGGCATAGCAGTCGCTGTACCAGTAGAGATCGTTCTCCCGCATCGTCTCCGGTGCGAAGCGGGCGAACACGGGGCCGGTGATGTCCCCGAAGATCGGCACCATCGAACCCACCACCATCACGCCATCGGCGTCGAACAGCGCGGTGTAGAAGTCCTTCTTCTCGCGGATGAACGCACTGATCGCGGTGCGCTCCAGCAGCGCGTCCATCTCGGCCTGCGCCGCGCGGATGGCGCCGCGGATGATCTCCAGTCTGATCGGGTCGAGGCGCTGCATCAGTCGGCGATGAACGCGCGATACACCTCCACCATGTCCGCCACCGCCGCACGATAGATTTGCGCGCCGTGCTCGGGCGTGGACAACGACGGATCGGAGCCGATGCGGCCGTCAGGGAAGCGGCGGCGATAGTCCGCGCAGTCGAAGAAGCCGGTGCTCTTCGGCGCCACCTTCGGCGACATCTGCGCGTGCTTGACCGCCTGAGGCTGGTAGTGCTGCGCCAAGGAAACCTCCGAGGCCGTGGCGTGACTGCCATTGGCATCGCCGTAGAGTTGCTTCGCCAGCGCATCCGAGCGCGGCCCCTGCCACCAGCCCACCAGCTTGCAGCGCACCGGCGACGCTACGCCCGGGCCGCGCATCGACGACGCCGCGTAGATCTCGTCGAATGCCGCCGTCACCGTGGCGATATTGCCGCCATGGCCGTTGATGAACAGGAAGCGTTCGAAGCCATGCTTCATCAGCGAGGTCACCACATCGCCCACCAGTGCGATCAGCGTCGATGGCCGCAGCGTGATGGAACCGGCAAAGCCGAGATGATGTTGCGACATGCCGATGCTGAGCGTCGGCGCCATCAGGCAGCCGATCTCATCGCTCACACCGCGCGCAACGAACTCGGCGTCGAGATGGTCGGTGCCGATCAGCCCGTTCGGCCCGTGCTGCTCGGTCGAGCCTATCGGGATGATGATGCTGCGCGACGAGCGCAGATAGTCCTCGACCTCCTGCCAGGTGGACAGCGCAAGCTGCATGGGAATTCTCCTTTCGAAGGCCGCATCTTGCAGCCCGGCGGTTCTACCCGCAATTGTCGACCGGCAGGGGAAGGGGATTGCGAGTGGTAGGCCGTATCGAGGGTTACGCCATCGTCTCCGAGGACGGCATGTTGGCAGATGCCGCACGGGTCATGCCGGACTCGCTCAAGTTCGAAGCCGATGCGCGTTTCTTCGAGCGCGGGCTCGACGGGGTCGATGTCGTCGTGCACGGGCGCCATTCGCAGGAGCAACAGGCGAATTCACCCATGCGCCGCAGGCTGGTGCTGACGCGCCGAATCCCGGCCATCGCCGCACACCCGTCGAATGAGAAGGCGCTGTTGTGGAACCCGGCCGGTGCGTCATTCGAGGCGGCGTTGACCGCGCTCGGCATGCCCGATGCCGCAGTAGGCGTCATCGGCGGGCCGTATGCATTCGCATTGTTTCTTGACCGCTACGACGTATTTTACCTGTCACACGCCCCCGACGTGCGGCTGCCCGGTGGCCGCCCGGTGTTTCCCGAGGTCCCCGTCCGGACACCCGAGCAGGTTCTGGCGGCCCATGGCCTGGTTGCCGACCGGCCACAGACCCTCGATGAGGCAAGCGGCCTCACGATGGTGAGCTGGCGCCGCAGGCCAGTCACATTCGTTTGACAGGGTTGCAGGATCCGTCGTGCGGGTCGATCAGGCCTGGCGTGACCGAACCTTGTTTACGCCGCCCCTCACTTTCCCGTATCGTCGGGGCCACAGGGATCCAACGGTCGATGCCTGGATCGGCGAGGATCAATGGCTGGCAGGGTTACCCGGCAATCGAAGCGGCAATTCGGCTGGTGGGCAATTCCCTGGACTGGCAGTGGGTGACAGACCAGGGAGGTGACGATGCAACGATCGGACATTGCGCGGGTCCAAGCCTATCTACGCAAGACGCTGGGTAGCGACCTGATCCAGATCGATGCCCCCAAGAACGCGAACGCGCCCGTCGAGCTGCGCGCCGGCAGAGAATTTCTGGGAACCGTGCATAGGGACGAGGAAGACGGAGAAGTCTCGTATTCTGTCCACATGACTATTCTCGAGGAGGACCTGCCCGCGTCCGCTCCACCAAGCGTGTCGGGCGCCAAGCCGCGGTGAGGATGCCTTATTGGGCGGCGTAGGCGACCAGTTGCAGCAGCTTCCCGAAGTCGATCGGCTTCGACAACACATCGATCGCGCCTAGCGCACGAGCCTCTGCTGCGACCCGGGAGTCCGGCAATCCGGTCACCAGAAGGGACGGGATCGTATGGCCGGCGGAATCCAGCGCCCGCAACAGATCCAATCCCGTCATCTCAGGCATTTTCTGATCCACGATCAGACACGCCACTTCGCTCAGTTCCGGGTCATCGAGGAGCTGCCGGCCCGACGTATAGGTCTTGACCGTGTGGCCGGCCGACTCGAGCAACGCATCGAGCACATCGCGCACGTCGCCGTCGTCATCGACAATGGCCACAATGTTCGAATTCTCCATGGGCACGTGACGCCAATTCCTGCAAGAGCTGCGGTCATAGTGGCGGAGCACCGAGCGGCCGCAAGACAAACCGCAGTCGTTCACGCTGTATTGTGTCGCAGGCGGGCGATCTCGCGGCATCAGTCCCTCAAACGGGTCGCGCACTGGCGCGGGATAAGCAGTCAAAGGCACGCTCATCCCGTGCTATCTCTTAGTTTGATCGCGTGATTGAGCCCTCCGGCGATTCCACCTCCGGTCATCGCGCTCCAGTACCCAGAATCGTTGAAGCGCGACACACCAAACGTCATGGCCGCCCTTGCGGCACGCCCGGCCATGACGCGTAGCGTGTGACTCGCGCGCCATTGATGGCGGGCACTAGCATTCCTGTCCGCTAGCCCTTTCGCGCAACGTGAACTTTTGGATCTTTCCGGTGGCTGTCTTCGGCAGTTCACCGAAGATTACGCGCTTCGGCACCTTGAACCGCGCCATCGACTGTCGACAGAACTGGAGGATCTCGGCCTCGCTGATCTCCGCATACCCGGGCTTCAATTCCAGGAACGCGCAAGGCGTTTCGCCCCATGTCGGATCCGGCTGGGCCACCACGGCGGCCGAGAGGACCGCAGGATGCCGAGAAAGCACCTCTTCCACTTCGAGCGTCGAAATGTTCTCGCCGCCCGAGATGATGATGTCCTTTGACCGGTCTTTGATCTCGATGTAGCCGTCAAGGTGCCAGACCGCCAGATCACCCGAGAGACACCAGTCGCCAACCAGCGTCTTGCCCGTCGACCCAGCGTTGGCGAGATAGCCCTTCATCACGGTGTTGCCCCGCATCATCAGCTCACCCATCGTCTTGCCGTCGCGCGGCACAGGGGTCATCGTTGCCGGGTCAGCGACCATCAGTCCGGCGACCGTTGGATATGCCACGCCCTGGCGGGCCATGTTCGCGTAGCGCTGCTCGACGGGAAGTTCGTGCCATTCCGGATGAGGCACGCACGAGGTCGCCGGACCGTAGGTCTCGGTGGCACCGTAGAGATGGGTGACGCGAAAGCCTATCTCTTCCATAGCACGCAGAACGGACGAAGGAGGTGCGGCGCCGCCCGTTGCGCAGTTGACCACGTGGCTGAACGCGACCCGCTGCTCGGCTGGCGCCTGCGCGATCATATTGAGCACGATCGGTGCGCCGCAGAGATGGGTGACGTGGTGCCGTGCGATGAGCTGGAATATCAGCGCCGTGTCGACCTTGCGCAGACAGACCTGCGTGCCACCGACCGCGACTACCGCCCAAGGGTAGGACCAGCCGCTGCAATGGAACATCGGCAGCGTCCACAGATAGACGCTGTCGAAGCTCAGTCCGAACATCAGCGCATTGCCGAGGGCCTGAAGGTAGGCGCCGCGATGGCTATAGACGGCGCCTTTCGGATCTCCGGTCGTTCCCGACGTGTAGAGCAGACAGATCGATTGCCACTCGTCATCGGGCTCTCGCAATTCCAACGATGGATCACCTTCCGCAAGAAGGGCCTCGTAGGTGATATCGCCGATTCGCGGCGCATCCGGCAGCCCAGGGTTCTCGATCTCGACCACGAACGTATCGTGGTCGAGCTGGGTCCGCGCAATGGCCATCAGCGCTGCGAACTCACGGTCCACGATCAGCACCTTGGCGCGTCCATGATTGAGCGAGAAGGCGATCGTTGCGGCGTCCAGCCGTGTGTTCAGCGGATTGAGCACAGCGCCCAGCATCGGTACCGCGAAATGCGCCTCGATCATCTCCGGAACGTTCGAGGCAAGGATGGCCACCGTGTCAAGCCGCCTCACGCCGCGATCCGCAAGCGCGGAAGCCAGGCGCGCACAACGCTCGCGAAGCTCGCCATAGGTGAAGCGACGCTCACCATCGATGACCGCGACCTTGTCGCGAAACGACTCCGCACTGCGCCGAAGGAAACGACGGGTGAGAGCGGTACAAAGTTGGCGGGAGTGCGGTCCAGTCCACTCTCGAACAGATGTCCTGTGTCCTGCTGGTTCACCAGTCCCTCCCTGTCACAAGCCGCTGACCAGGTGGCCGCCATCAACAGCAACGATGCTGCCGGTCATGTACGAGCCGGCATCGGATGCCAACAGGAGCAGCGGGCCGTCGAGTTCCCGTGCCTCGCCCAGGCGGCGCTGCGGGATCCGCCGGATCAGAGCCTTGCCTGCGTCGCTGCTGAAGAATGCCTCATTCAATTCGGTCTCGATGTAGCCGGGCGCGAGGGCATTGACCCGGATGCCATGGCGCGCCCATTCCAACGCAAGCGCCTTGGTCATCTGCACGACGCCGGCCTTCGAGATCGCATAGGGTGCAACACCGCCGGCGACGCGCAAGCCGAGGATCGAGGCAATGTTGACGATACTGCCACTCAAGCCGTGATGGATCATCCGGCGCGCCGCATGCTGAGCGGCCACCCAGGCGCCTTTGAGGTTGGTGTCGACAATAGACGTCCAGTCGTTCTCGGTCATATCGAGCGCCGGGCGGGTCAGGGTAACGCCTGCGTTGTTGATCACGATGGTAATTGGACCGAACCGCGCCTCGGCCGCGGCGAAAGCCTGCTCGACACTGCTCGCGTCAGTCACGTCCATCCGTACGGCATGTGCCTGGACGCCCGAGGTGATGATCGATTCCACCGTCTGCGCCAACTGAGGCTCACGGCGCGCGGCGACGGTGACCTGCGCGCCGGCGTCGGCAAGCACGGATGCGAAGCGCCGGCCCAATCCGCTCGACGCGCCGGTCACCAGTGCGTGCCGCCCGTTCAATCGAAATAGATCGACCATCCCACGCACTCCCCCCCAGCATCGGATCTACCGAGCCGGCGCCTTGTCCCACACCAGGATCGACCGCCCCTCCGGTCCGTCAAGATAGCTCCGGTGGGGCGCGGTCGTAATCGTGCACCTATCGCCATCGAGTCCGAAGAAGCCGTCGTCAGTTCCCCAGCAGCCTGTTCTCGAACACCGTCGAGCGCGTGCCACGCAGCACGATATCGGACCGATAGGCCAGGCTGTCGATCGGGATCGCGGCGTTCAGATCCAGCGGCCGCGCGTCGGCCGAACTGCCACGCCAGCAGCCGCACGCCTTCCGTTGCTATCAGGATGCCAATGACGACGATGTGTCCAGTCCGCCCCATCGACCCCTGCGTCACGCTCTCGACACACTGGCATTTTCAACTGCACCGAACCGCCGCAGGAGCGGAGGCAATCTGCTTAACGGTGTCAGCGGTTTGGCTGGCGCGCCCTGCTGGATTCGAACCAGCGACCCACAGCTTAGAAGTTGACTGAATTTCCAATGATTTCAAGGCGGAGTTGTCAATACCGTGGAGATGGTGACGGCCTTGAGCCGCTGGGACGGCGGGATTACGACAACCCAAGAGTTGTCGTAATGACCACGCTATAGGCATCTGCGTCGACGGCGGGAAGGCATTCGCCTCGAGGGAGAACACAGAACCACGTGGATCAATCACGCGTCCAACATGGGCGGCACCGGCAGCTATCTTGGATCCCTGGACAGCAGCAGGTCCGCAGAAGGGATCGCAATGTGGCGTTCGTTTACGAAGTCCGTCGTCACAACGACCTCCAATCTGATGCTCGAAATGGGGGTCTCCGGGCTTTGTCGCTGTATGCCGACAAACTTTGTGAGGTAACTGACGTCCAGAGCGGCCGCCCCTACCTGGGCATTTCCCCTAATCTCCATTGCGCCCGAGGCATCGTTGGTAATCGAAAGAAACCACCCTCTTGGAACGTTAGGCAGCGATCTTGTCGAGCCATCGAATGCCTTCAGATCGAAAGCGACAATTCTCCCGCCTCCAATGTCCGGCGTGGAAACTGACAGCCATTCGACATCCTGTTGCTGAGTTTGCGCACCGCGGCTCGCGATCAGCATACCAACGATAACGGCGATGGTCGCCCACGATTTCATGCTTCGGCTTCAATCGTGGTCCGGTACGGAAACGATGACCGGCACGCGGCCGAGCTGCCTGTTATTGTTTGTAAGCTGGTCAAAGGCGCGTGGAGTTAGGTCTATTATAATGTTGGGATCAGGGCGCAGCGGACGAAGTGGTCGACCATCCGCGTCCCTGGCAAATGGCCCGGTATCGTTGACTTGCACAGTTACGGCCGTACTTGGATCACTCTGGAGTCGGACCTGCACATTGGTTCCCGGCGGTGCGCGGTCCCGAGTCATTGCGGCGGACATGCTGTTCGGATCGAATGGTTGCCCGGATGCGGTCGTACTGCCCGGGAGATTATAGTAAGTTGCATATCCCGAGAGATCTGCCGCCACCTGATACGATCCCGGATTTCGGTCTGCAATTGTGCGGCCTGCTGCGTTGCGCTTCACGGCTGCGCCGAGAGCTGCCAAGGTCGCACGCGGATCCGACAAGGCGTCCCACGCCTTCATCGCGGCACCGATATCTGGATAACCCGGGTCGGCAGGACTGGTCAGCCAGTTCTTGGCGGCCGCCACGCCGTCATCGGGAATACCAGATACATTTCCAGGTCCCGCTGATGCCGCTGATTCGCCATATGGTGCCGAGACTGCATCCCTAGCAGTCGGCTCGGTCGGATCACCCGGAACGGCCCGACCGGGCTGGAGCATGTGATTGGGAACGCGAACCGGCTTGGTCTCAGCGGGCAGTATCATCGTACCGACTTCAATCCAAGGATACCCCGGCCGCGGTCCCTCATAGCCGTCAGGAATCCAGATGCATCTGATCTCGACCCTGTCGCCTCCGAAAGGAACGGATGCCTCGCGAGCCCGCGTCAGTCGGTCAGAGGGCGCATCCCGTGCCGAATCGTCGTGGTCATCCGGAAGCCAAATACAGGGCATCTCCAAGTGGTCACGTCCGATCGGGTCAGACGGCTGGCGAGCCATTCTACTGCCCTTATGTTCTTAGTATGTTCCAATAAAGCACAAAACATGTGTCAAGCCAATTGCCGTCTGCCCGATCCCGGCCAAGGACGTTGCGGAATGCTCCGCGCACGGCGTATGCGATGCAGGGAATTTCCACCCGGTAAAGACCGCTCGGCTCACTATTGGTTTGTCACGCTGGCTCCCACATTCATCGTTTGTTCTGGACGGCAGTAATATCCAGATGCCGCCCGCCATTCTGATAACTTTGCATTGCCGTCCGAAATGGAAATTACACTGTTTTCGAATGACATATGGCGCGCCCTACTGGACTCGAACCAGTGACCCACAGCTTAGAAGTCCAATTCCGGCAGCACGGCAAACCGCGGGTCCGCGGCCATTCCTGGCCATATAAGACTGAAAATCATAGGAAAACACTCGAAGCCCACAGAAATTCATTGAAGCTGGAGTGCAGTTAGTGGCAACCTGTGTCCGGACACAGCGCGGACACAAGGGACATGGCTATCAAGCTGACCGACAAGATCATCAAGGAACTCGCGCCACCGGCCACCGGCAACCGGGTCACCTACGACACTGAGGTGAAGGGCTTCGGTGTCCGGACGACCGCGGCAGGGGCGCAGTCCTTCGTGCTCAACTACCGCGCCGACGGGCGCGAACGGCGGATCACCATCGGCAGTTTCCCGGATTGGTCAGTCTCGGCCGCGCGGGAACAGGCCCGCTCGCTCAAGCGCCGCATCGATGTCGGCGAGGACCCGATGGGCGACCGCCACGCCGAGCGCGAGGCGCCGACCATGGCGTCCCTTGCCGACAGGTATCTGGCCGAGCACGCCACCCGGAAGCGCGAGCGCAGCGCCAAAGAGGATGCGTCCCTGCTGCGGCAGCTCATCGTGCCGAAACTCGGAAAGCTGCGCGTCGCGGCCGTGCGCCGGACGGAGATCGAGGCGTTCCATCGCGAGGTGACGAAGGCCACGGCGGTACGCGCGAACCGCGCGCTTTCGCTGCTGACCAAGATGTTCAACTTGGCCATCGGCTGGGAGATCAGGACCGACAATCCCTGCAAGGGCATTCAACGCAACCATGAGGACAAGCGGGAACGCTACCTGACCCCGGCCGAGCTGGAGCGCCTGATGGCCGCCCTCGCCCGACACCCGAACCAGACCAGCGCGAACGTGATCCGGCTGCTGTTATTGACCGGCGCTAGGCGCGGCGAAGTGCTCAACGCGGCATGGGACCAGTTCGATCTTGAGGCTGGCGTGTGGGTGAAGCCCGCCGCCACGACGAAACAGAACAAGTTGCACCGAATCCCTCTCTCCGCCCCCGCCCAGCAACTGTTGGCCGAGATGCATGCGAAGGCAGAAGGTCCGGCGCTGTTCCCCGGCTGGCGCGGCAATGATCGGCAGATCGACCTGAAGCGCTTTTGGGCGACGGTTTGCCGGGCGGCCAAGGTGAGCGGCGTCCGCATGCACGATCTGCGGCACAGCTACGCCTCCTATTTGGCCAGTTCCGGGTTGTCACTGCCCGTCATCGGCGCGCTGCTCGGCCATAGCTCGCCGGTCACGACGCAGCGCTACGCGCACCTGCTCGACGACCCGCTGCGGCAGGCTACCGAGCGCGTCGGCCGCCTTGTGGATGCGGCTGGGAGGGCAGGGGCGGGGAAGGCGGCGTCGGCAGACGTGGTGCCGCTGGCTGGCGGGCGCGGCCGATGAGTATGCGTCCGGCGCTGATCGTCACGCGGAAGGACGATGAAACCGGCAAGTCCGATCCTGTTAGCGATCGGGTCCTCGCCCGAGGCAGGCCGACAGTTGAATTGCCGAGTGCCAAGAGTTGGCTAGAGCTAGCATTACAGTTGTGATTTTTGCTTAAGATGAGACATTTGTGCGACGGCCTGATGTGCACGCCGCCAGAGCGACCATGCGATGACGTAGGCAGGATCGATGCGTCTTCGCGCGAGGCGCTGCGCTACGCGTCGAATCTCCTGGATCGACCAGCGGATGAAATGGAGCGGCGTGTTTTTTTGGGTATCGACTTGTTAGCCAGGTGCTGGATCGCGGCCATCATGGCAAAGCCAAGCATGACGAGCGAGACGTGACGATGCCAGCCATGCCAGGATCTGGTCTCGTTGTGGTCGAGACCGAACTCGTTCTTGGCAGTCTCGAAGCTGTCCTCGATCGCCCAGCGATGGCCTTCGACGCTGACCAGCGTGTCGATCGGAGTCCCAGCTGGGCACCATGTGGAGAAGTAAGCGAGATCTCCATCTGCGATGTTGCGCCTGATCAGCAAGCCACGTGTCCACAGGCCATGGTTTTCCTCGTTGAACTCTCCCGCGCCGAGATCGGCCAGTTCCAGGTAGCACCAGTCATGCAACCTTGGTCCTTTGGTGCCCGACCCGGCTGACAGACGCTGCCAGTCAGATGCTCCCAGCGCTTTGGCAATCTTTGCGGCGGCGCCGGCAATCGCCTGCGGCTTGCCCCAGGACCGAAAGACATGGGAGGCATGGACGCCAAGCACATACCCCTTGCCGGCCCGGCGTAGGTCCCGTTCGATATCGCCGACGCCATAGACAGTGTCGCCCGCTACCCATCGGAACGGCACAGCAGTGGCAATGGCGCGCTCGATCATCCTGGCTGCCAGCTGAGGCTTGGTCGCAAAGACCACGTCGCTTGGCACGGATGTGGCTTTCAAACGCGCCGGATCATCGGTCCAACTTTTTGGCAAATAGAGCGCCCGGTCGATAAAGGCATGGCCGTGGCGCGATACATAGGTGGCAAACACGCCGATCTGGCAGTTCGTGATCTTGCCGGCGGAACCCGTGTACTGCCGCGCCACGCCGCACGAAGCCTTGCCCTGCTTGAGGAACCCGGTTTCATCGACAACCAGGACTGCGTCGTCGTCCGCGAGATGCTCCATGACGTACTCGCGCACCATGTCGCGCAACGCATCAGCGTCCCACCGATCGCGCCCTAACAGCGCCTGCTGCCGCCAAGGCCCAGGATCACCAGCGGCCTCGGCGCGCATCCATCCTGTCTTGCGACGCTCATCGCCAAGCAGCCCGTCAAGGAATAATCCTGCGTTCACCGCCGCGCGTTCTTGCGCAAACAATGGACGCATCAGGCTCTTCACCCTTCGCAGCGACGATGCCCACAACTCCAGCGTCGCCTCGATCGATGCCACCGCCATGCCATGATCTCCGAATCATGGTGGCCCATAAATTCAGAGTTCCAACCGCTTCGCAATCAAAAAATCACAACTGTAATGCTAGGGCCTGTCATCAATTAGCCGAACTCGGCCCGGCGGGGACCACGCGCACACCGTATTGGGCCGGTGAGTCCCGATTGCAACACCCACCCGCCAATCAGTGCCGGGTGATCGGCGACCGATTCCGGCGCGGCGGTTTCTTCGATTTCATAGGGGGTCAGCTTGTGGGGGGGCTGACCGATGCGGCGGTTCGGACTGCGTGACGATCAGTGGGAGCGGATCAAGCACCTGCTTCCGGGACGTGAAGGTTCGGTCGGGGTGACCGCAACCGACAATCGGCTGTTCGTCGAGGCCGTGCTCTATCGTTATCGTACCGGGATGCCGTGGCGCGATCTGCCGGAGCGGTTCGGTGACGGGGTAAAGGTCCACCTGCGGTTCAGCCGTTGGGCTAAAAGTGGTGTATGGGAGCGGGTGTTTCTGCATCTCGCGGCAGACGCCGACAACGAATATGCGATGATCGACAGCACCATTGTGCGCGCCCACCAGCATAGCGCCGGCGCCCAAAAAAAGCTGGCGAGGATCAAGCCATCGGGCGCTCGCGCGGCGGATTGAGCACCAAGATCCACGCCCTGGTCGACGCGCTGGGCAACCCGATCGGCTTCTTCCTGACCGGCGGCGAGGCACACGACCTTCTCGGGGCTGACCGCCTGCTGCCCACGATGGAGGCTGATATGCTGATCGCCGACAAGGCGTTCGACGCCGACGCGCGGGTACTTGAGCCGCTGGCAGCCGCTGGTAAGACTGCGGTGATCCCGCCACGGGCCAACCGGTCCTCGCCGCGCGACTACGACCGAGAGCTCTATGCGGCGCGCCATTTGATCGAGAACTTCTTCGCCAAGATCAAACAGTTTCGCGCGATCGCCACCCGCTACGAGAAGACCGCGCGGAACTTCCTCGCTGCCGTCCAACTCGTCGCCAGCATCGTTTGGCTCAATTGATGACAGGCCCTAGCATTACAGTTGTGATTTTTTGATTGCGAAGCGGTTGGAACTCTGAATCTATGGGCCACCATGATTCGGAGATCATGGCATGGCGGTGGCATCGATCGAGGCGACGCTGGAGTTGTGGGCATCGTCGCTGCGAAGGGTGAAGAGCCTGATGCGTCCATTGTTTGCGCAAGAACGCGCGGCGGTGAACGCAGGATTATTCCTTGACGGGCTGCTTGGCGATGAGCGTCGCAAGACAGGATGGATGCGCGCCGAGGCCGCTGGTGATCCTGGGCCTTGGCGGCAGCAGGCGCTGTTAGGGCGCGATCGGTGGGACGCTGATGCGTTGCGCGACATGGTGCGCGAGTACGTCATGGAGCATCTCGCGGACGACGACGCAGTCCTGGTTGTCGATGAAACCGGGTTCCTCAAGCAGGGCAAGGCTTCGTGCGGCGTGGCGCGGCAGTACACGGGTTCCGCCGGCAAGATCACGAACTGCCAGATCGGCGTGTTTGCCACCTATGTATCGCGCCACGGCCATGCCTTTATCGACCGGGCGCTCTATTTGCCAAAAAGTTGGACCGATGATCCGGCGCGTTTGAAAGCCACATCCGTGCCAAGCGACGTGGTCTTTGCGACCAAGCCTCAGCTGGCAGCCAGGATGATCGAGCGCGCCATTGCCACTGCTGTGCCGTTCCGATGGGTAGCGGGCGACACTGTCTATGGCGTCGGCGATATCGAACGGGACCTACGCCGGGCCGGCAAGGGGTATGTGCTTGGCGTCCATGCCTCCCATGTCTTTCGGTCCTGGGGCAAGCCGCAGGCGATTGCCGGCGCCGCCGCAAAGATTGCCAAAGCGCTGGGAGCATCTGACTGGCAGCGTCTGTCAGCCGGGTCGGGCACCAAAGGACCAAGGTTGCATGACTGGTGCTACCTGGAACTGGCCGATCTCGGCGCGGGAGAGTTCAACGAGGAAAACCATGGCCTGTGGACACGTGGCTTGCTGATCAGGCGCAACATCGCAGATGGAGATCTCGCTTACTTCTCCACATGGTGCCCAGCTGGGACTCCGATCGACACGCTGGTCAGCGTCGAAGGCCATCGCTGGGCGATCGAGGACAGCTTCGAGACTGCCAAGAACGAGTTCGGTCTCGACCACAACGAGACCAGATCCTGGCATGGCTGGCATCGTCACGTCTCGCTCGTCATGCTTGGCTTTGCCATGATGGCCGCGATCCAGCACCTGGCTAACAAGTCGATACCCAAAAAAACACGCCGCTCCATTTCATCCGCTGGTCGATCCAGGAGATTCGACGCGTAGCGCAGCGCCTCGCGCGAAGACGCATCGATCCTGCCTACGTCATCGCATGGTCGCTCTGGCGGCGTGCACATCAGGCCGTCGCACAAATGTCTCATCTTAAGCAAAAATCACAACTGTAATGCTAAGAGCTAGCATCGGCGGCCCGGCCGGCGCGGTTACCGTCGCTATTTGGTACATGCCGAGCGGTCCCGTCCTTAGGGTCTATACTGAGCCACGCTTCAGCCACCTTGTGACATCGCTACCGAGAACATTTGGGGGCTACCCGATAGAGGTTCATCGATCGCTCGATGTTCACGCGCTCTAGCGCACAAATTTGGCTACCCAGCCACCACCACGATCTTCCTTACCGGCCTGCTGGTGACGCCATCGATGCCGGTCAGAAGCTCCACCTTCCCAGCCCGGCCGCCGCAACCATCGTGGCGCATCCGCCTGATGATCTCCCTGATCGGCATGTCTCGCTTGTCGAAGTGCGTTTCCACGATCATGCGGTCCTTCCCGCATCGGTCGCAGGTGATCCGCATGAGCCACGACGGGAACGCGCTGAACGGCTCGTCCATGGCCTCAGCGCCGGTCGGCAGCGGGTCGGTGCCGTAGCTGCGCCAATGCCGCTGTGGCGGCTTACGGTCCATCGCGCGAGGCAGTGGCTCGGCGCACGATCTCCCGGAACAACTCCACGGCGGCATCGCCTCGCCGCTGGTGTTCCTCTGGTGTCATGTCGGGCACGTCGCCAAATCGGCCCCTCGGCTTCCGCGCGGTCACGATGCGCGGCCTCTCCGCTGTTACCGGGCTGTCCTCGGCCTCCGGACGCTCCATGGGCTGGCTGGCGCGCTTCCTCGGGATGGTGATGATCCGGTTCGCAATCGCCGGCTGTGGCGCCTTCTTCTTGCGCGACCGCTTGGGCCGGTAGGCGTAATGGACGATGACGGGCGGCTTGCTGGCCATGGCGTCGCCGATATTGTGCCGCGCGCCGACAATAGAAAAGCCGCCCGTAACGGGTGACGGGAGGCGCGGCGCCCCGCGCCGGCACGTTTTTCCGCCCCTACTGACAAAAAAGGCTGGTCGCTTAAATCTAGCTGAATGACTTATGTCAAAAGTTAGCCATGGCGGGGTGGTGTGGGGTGAGCGCATAGCTACGGAAAGTTACGTCGGCAACACGTCTGATTAACCGTCCCGGGCGCCGGTCGGGCCATACAGTATCCGCATGGCGAGACGTTTTGACCTGTTCGCTGACCGTCCTGTTGAGGAGCTGCGAGCACAAGCGCGGAGACTACGCCTTGCGGCGGACAAGGCCGTGACCCCTGAGGCAAGGCGGCGCTGCGATGTATGAAGCTCATGTCTCGCGCGGACGGCACGGGACCGGGGCCGGCGACAGCACGCTCGAATGCTGGCCTGGGGACCTTCGCAAGCCGCTGCCAATCCGACGACTGCTGAGTAGTGATACCAAGATCGGCCAGGGATCGCTGTTTTATTACGGTATCATGCCCAACCTTATGGGGGGCTTGATCATGAACCGAAGAAGATCGCCTATCGCCGCCGGTCGGCTTTGCCTTCTCCATGTCGGCCAGGACCTCGCCGCACCGTCGCTCAGCTCGCCGCTGTATCTCCCGGCACTTGCGTTCATTGTCAGTGTCATTCGCGATCTTGCGGTGGTGGAAAGAGAGGCTCGTCCGGCACCCCCGGCTGAGCCCACCGAGTGACTGATCGGCGCGGATCACCTTCGGGTTGGCGGCGGGATTGATTGGCGGAGGGCCTCGCGTGCGGCTGCGGAAGGCCGCGGATCGCTGACGGCCCGGCGGCTTCCCATCCGTTGACGGAGCGCGGTAAATTCGGAGCGTACCTCTTTTGATGGAAACACTGGTTTTGATGGAAACACTGGCCGCCCCGGTTCGCTGAGGCGGCTTTTCTTTGTGCAGCTCCCGAGCGGACACAGCGCGGACATTTTCCGATGGAATTTCGGTGGTGATCGACTAACCCATTGAAAAGATGGCGCGCCCTACTGGACTCGAACCAGTGACCCACAGCTTAGAAGGCTGTTGCTCTATCCAACTGAGCTAAGGGCGCCTCGCCTGATGAGACCCGCCCGGGCGGGTCGCTGCAATCGCTGCAATAGACCTGCCTGCCCTTCGGCGCCAAATTTTCCAGCCACTGGCCTCAACGAGTTGTGAGCAGCCCCCTGGTGAACATTGCCGCCGCCATCCCGGGGTGCCATAGCGTCGCCTGCTCGACAACGGACAACCTGCCAACCCAACGCCAAGGAGGGCCCATGAGGCGCTTCCTGCTGCCAGCCTTTATTATGATGGGTGCGATCACCGCATTGTTCGCCGGCGCGGTCGGCGACCTGGGGTTGTTGCCTGACCTGTCCGGCGGGAACAGCACCACCCTCAGTCACGTCGGTCAGACGGACCAAGAGCAGGCCTTGCCGACGGCCTCGGCGCCGGCGTCCCTCCCGGCGGTCAGCCCGTCGACCTCGGCCTTGCTGAAAGAGGAGCAGGCGCGCGACGCATTGCGACAGCAGATTGCCGACCTGCAACAACAGGCCGGTTCGCTGCGGAGCGGAATCGCCGATCTCCAGCGACAGGACAGCGCCCTTCAGGCGCAGCTCGCACAGCACGGCAAGCAGCTTGCGCAGCGCGCGACGGACACCGCATCGGCTCAGGCCATCGCCGAACAGCAGGCGGCGCGCGACGCACTGCAACGGCAAATTCCGGTCCTGCAACGGCAGATTGGCGATCTGCAACGGCAGGACAGTTCCCTGCAGGGTCAGGTCGCGCAACGCAAGCAGGAGCTCGCGCAGAGTTCTCAAGATCTGGCGCAGCGCTCCCAGGACCTGGCACAGCGCTCCCAGGAGTTGGCCGCGAGCACCGAGGCGCTCACTCAGCGCACCCGTGACCTCGACGCCGCGCGAGCCGAAACAGACAAGCTGCGGCAAGAGGCCAATATGCTTCGTGAGCAGCGCCGCGTGGAAGAGGTGGCGCGGGCGCGAGAGAAACCTCAGGAACAGGCGGCGGTAGTCGCGCCGGTACGGCCTCCCGTGACGAAACCCGCACCGCGTCCCGCGCAGCCCTTGCCTGTCCGACAGCCGACGCAGGCCACACCGCCTCCCACTCCGACACAGGCCAATTCCGCTCCGCAGCTGGCACAGTTGATGCCGGTGCCCTCCGCTTCCCAGCAATTGCAGGCCGCGCGCCAGTGGCTATCGGCGGGGCGGCCCGACGAGGCACGGCGCGTTCTGGCCATGGTCCAGACCCAGATGGTCTTCCAGCCGGTGACGCCGGATCAGTCGGCGCCCCGGGGTGGCAATACCCCCGCGACCGACGTGGGCGATGCGATCCGCTGGCTGGACATGGGCGCCACCGGTCAGGCGATGCAGTCGATCAACCGCGCCATCGGCAGTGCTGACGCTCCGGCAACTGCGAACGTCGCGGGCAGCGGGGGTGCCGCGGCCGGCCCCGTCCGCGCATGGTCCGGCTATTCGTCGGATGTCCCCGCCGGCAATGCCCCGCCGCCAGCGCCCGGCTACAACAGGGGTGATTTCAGCCGCTGAACCGGGGCCAAACGCCGGTGACCGGCGGAGCGGGACGCGTGGGATGAGTGGGCGAAGCACGCGGCGTAAGGTTCACGGCCTCGGGAGCGGTGTTGGATACCTCCCGGCACGCCTGGCCCGGGCCCGGTTCAGCCGGGTTCCCGGGCATCAGCACCATCGCAGGTGAAATTCGTTATTGTTCAATGCTGTGCGTTGTGTAATGTACCCGCCTGGGGCGTCACGGATCGGGAACGGTGCATTGGCTTGGTCTGACAGTCACGGCAAACGTTACGGATTGTTCAACCTCACGGGGTCTTGGCAGGTCAGCGGATGCCGCGGCGTGTCAGATGCCCACCAGGTGAAATGTCCGAATAGCGCGGAGCTGGTCCACTTGGCACGATATCGCGATCCTCCGCAAAACCTTCCTCACCGTGTTCTTGCAACACTAGGCAGCGGGCGCGCAGCTCCTTAAGGCGTGCCCTACTCCTAAACCAATGTTCTGCTGGAGAATTGGTCAATGATGGGCGTTACTCCTGGTTATTCCGCTGCACTAAGGAAGACCGACCGCCGTGTCGCGATCGGAGGGGATCCGCCTATGACGCGAACTCGGTTGCGCAATGTCCTCGCCATGACCACCGCTGCCTGCGCGATCGCCGGATTGTCCGCGTGCAGCCCGGTGCCTGCCCTGCCACCCGCACCCCCGGAACCGGCCCCCGGCACGGGGCAAATGGGCAAGCTCGAACCGTATCGCATCCAGGTGGGCGACGTATTGGCCGTCCGGCTCATGCTGAACCCCGAGCTGAACGAGGAGGTCACGGTTCGTCCCGACGGTCACGTCTCGACGACGGTCGCGAAGGACGAACTGGCCTATGGCCGCACCGTACCCGAGCTGGCCACTGCCCTCACGCACGACTATTCATCGGATCTGCGCAACCCTCGTCTCACGGTTGTCGTCAAATCCTTCGCTCCTACGCGCATTTATGTCGGCGGCGAGGTCACCAGCCCGGGCGAGTTCATCACGGTCGGACCTGACCTCACCCTGTCGCAGGCGATCGCGCGTGCCGGCGGTCTGAAGACGATGAGCGGCGACGAGAACAAGGTGTTCATCATCCGCCGCGGGCCCAATGACGTGCCGGAGTTCTTCTCCGTCCGCTTCCAGGACCTGATGTGGGGGAAAGACCCGACAGCCGATGTCCGGCTTGCGCCCTACGACGTGGTGTATGTGCCGCGCAGCGGCGTCGCCGAGGTCTATCGGTTCTTCGACCAATATCTGCTGCAGTTCGTTCCTGTGAGCTGGGGCTTCTCCTATATCGTGGGAGGCAATGGCGGCGGCAACGTGGTAACGGCGCCGGCGACCACCAGGTAAGGGCGGCTCAGGTTCGGGCGTCGGCGTCGCCCGTCGGACGGCGCCGACTAAACATCCACCTCTTCGACGGTCCGCGCGCGTTCTTGGATGAACTGGAAGCGCAGCTCTGGCCGCCGTCCCATCAGGCTCTCCACCAGGTCGGCCGTTCGCGCCCGCTCGTCCGGCGGCGTCACCACTTTCAGCAACGTGCGTTTCGCCGGGTCCATCGTAGTTTCCTTGAGCTGCGATGGCGGCATCTCGCCCAAGCCCTTGAAGCGGCTGACCTCCACCTTCGCGTTGGCCTTGAACTCGCGCTTGGTCTTCGCCTCGCGGTCCGCGTCGTCCATCGCATAGACGGACTTCGCTCCCTGCGTCAGCCGGTACAGCGGCGGTTGCGCCAGATACACGTGCCCGTGGCGCACCAGCTCCGGCAGTTCGCGATAAAAGAACGTCATGAGCAGCGACGCGATATGCGCCCCATCCACGTCGGCATCGGTCATGATGATGACCCGGCCATAGCGCAGCTTGGCCCGGTCGAAGCGGTCGCCGACGCCGCAGCCGAGCGCCTCGATCAGGTCCTTGAGCTCCTGGTTCTGCCGCAGCTTGTCGGCCGACGCACTCGCCACGTTCAGGATCTTGCCGCGCAGTGGCAGCACCGCCTGGGTCTCTCGGTTGCGCGCCTGCTTGGCCGACCCACCGGCGCTGTCGCCCTCAACCAGGAAGATCTCGGTCTCGGCGGCGTTCTCCCGCGTGCAGTCGGTGAGCTTGCCGGGCAGCCGCAGCCGCCGTGTGGCGGATTTGCGTGCGGTGTCCTTCACCTCGCGCCGGCGCAGCCGCTCCTCCGCCCGCTCGATGACGAAGGTGAGCAGGTTGTCCGCCTGCGCCGGATCGCCCGCCAGCCAGTGGTCGAACCGATCGCGCAGCGCGGTCTCGACCAGCCGTGCGGCTTCCGTGCTCGTGAGCTTCTCCTTGGTCTGGCCTTGGAACTGGGGGTCACGCAGGAACACCGACAGCTTGGCCGCGATCGGTCCCAGCAGGTCCTCGGCCACCACCTGGGCGATACGGCGATTGCCACGCTGTTCGCCCCATGCGCGCAGGCCCTTCAGCAGCGCGGTACGAAACCCGGCCTCGTGCGTGCCCCCCTGCGTCGTGGGGATGGTGTTGCAGTAGGAGTGGACGAATCCCTCGCCTTCCTCCAGCCAGGCCGCCGCCCACTCCATCCGGCCAGCGCCGCCCGGCAGGTCCGCCTCACCCGACCAGGGCTGCGGCAGCACGCGGGGCGTCTCGCCGATATCCGCCTCCAGGCTGTCGCGCAGCCCGCCCGGAAAATGCAGCACCGCTTCGGCCGGCGTGCCGTCCTTGAGGCCACGCAGCAGGGACGGATCGCATGCCCAGCGGATCTGCACGCCGCGGAACAGGTAGGCCTTCGATCTGCACAGCCGGTACAGCCGGGCCGGGCTGAACCCGGTGTCGCCGAACAGGGTGGGGTCCGGCTGGAAGCGAACCGAGGTGCCCCGCTTGTTGTGGACCGGCCCGGCGTTGACCAGCTTCGTGGTCGGTTTGCCGCGCGCGTAATTCTGCTTCCACAGCACCCGGTCGCGCGCGACCTCCACCTGCATGGCGGCGGACAGCGCGTTCACCACGGAGCTGCCTACCCCGTGCAGGCCGCCGGACGTCGCGTAGACCTTGCCGCCGAACTTGCCGCCTGAATGCAGCGTGGTCAGAATAACTTCCAACGCACTGAGATTCTTGAACTTCGGATGCGGATCAACCGGAATGCCGCGGCCGTTGTCACGCACCGTCAGCCAGTTGCCCGGCTCCAGCGTCACCTCGATGAAACTGGCATGGCCGGCCACCGCCTCGTCCATCGCGTTGTCGAGCAGTTCGGCGGCCAGATGGTGCAACGCCGTCTCATCGGTGCCGCCGATATACATGCCGGGCCGGCGGCGGACCGGCTCCAGCCCCTCCAGGACCTCGATGTCCTTGGCGGAGTAATCGGACCCCTTGCCCTGGTTACCGCCGAACAGGTCGTTCATGCTGTGTTCTCATTTCTTTGACCGGCACCCTACCCGGTGAGGGGGAGTCCGGGCAACGGCCCAGAGCGTGATCATCGGAGGCGGATCGCCGGAGGTCTGAATGTAGCGATCAAACCAAAGACTTGCGCCGGACGAGTGCGTCCTTGAGCGCTCATCCGCGCCAGTGTCCCAATTCCGAAGTTCGCCACGTTGAAATATGGGACGAAATCTGGACACTGGCTCTTTGTTTTCAGTGGCCTGCTTATCCCCCTTCGTTCGTCGTCAGGTGCGACGAACGAAGGGGTAGGACACTAGAGATAGTCCGCCAGCCTGGGCCGGAACCAGTCGAGCGATCGCCGGATGCCGTCCTCGAGGGATACGCGTGCCCGCCAGCCGGTCGCCGCACGGAAAGCGCTGTCGTCAGCGTGGTAGCTGCCGATATCGATGGTGGCGCGGTCAGCAGGGAACTCGCGCGTGACATACCGTGCCGGGGGGCCGGAGAGCCGCACCAGCAATTCGGCGATGTCATGCAGCGAGGCAGGTGGCGGCCCGCCGATATTGAAGATCCTGCCGTGGCACTCGGGCGTATCCGCCGCCAGCAGAAATGCCTCCGTCACGTCGTCCACATAGGTCAGATCGCGCAGTTGCGAGCCGCCCCACACCTCGAACGGCCGGCCTTCCAGCACGCAGCGGATCCAGATGCCCAGGAAGGTCTGCCGTGCGTCACGGATACGCAGCCGCGGCCCATAGCAGTTGGTGAGCCGCAGCGAGACCACCGGCCGGCCGCGCACCCGGTGCTCCAACAGCCAGGTACCTGTTCGCCGGCGAACTTCGACACGCCGTTGGCATCCGGCGGCGCCACGGGCTGGTTCTCGTCGACCGGCAGCTTCTGCACCCGGCCATAGAACTGTCGCGTCGAGGCATGCACCACGACCGCGTCGGGGGCGGCCTCGCGCGCCGCTTGGATCAGCCGAACCTGTGCCACCGCGTTCACCTCGATGTCGGCCAGCGGGTCGTTCTGGCCGCCCATGTGGCTGGTCTGCGCGGCCAGGTTGAAGATCACCGAGGCGCCCTCGCACACGTTGCGCAAATCCATCTCGCGGATGTCGCCGCGCACCAGTTCCACCTGGGCATCGGCCAGGTTCGCCACGTTGGCGCCACCGCCGAACAGGAACCCGTCGAGCGCCACGACCCGCGCGCCGCGATCCGCCAGGGAATGGCACAGGTTCGCACCGAGAAAGCCTGCCCCGCCGGTCACCAGTACCCTGCGCCCACGCCAACCCATGCCTTATGTCCCTGTCCCAGTGTCGCCGCAGCGACAGATTCCTGTGTCGCCTCGCTGCGCGCAATGGCAGCAGTCGGGGCAAAACTCTGTCGCCCGTTAAAGCGTGATGACCGATGGCGCAATCGCCGGAGGTCTGAATCACGCGATCAGACAAAGGGATAGCACGGGATGAGCGCGCCTTTGAGCGTCCATCCCTCGCTAGACGGTATCGTGGGGCGGCCTTCGGTCGGCACTGGCGCTTCGCATGATCTCGCTGAAACCGAACAGCAGCATCAGAACCCCCGACACGACCTCGATCCCGGTGATCGCCCGCACCAGCATCGATGTCGGTGCGATATCGCCAAATCCCAGCGTGGTGATCGTGGCGACGCTGTAATACAGCGAATTGACGAAACTGATCCGCGCCGGCGCCGCGTGCAGCGAGAACTGAGGCACCGGCGAGGTGAGATCGGCAATGCGGTACAGGCAGGCGAACACCACCACCAGCAGCCCATAGAACGTGACGAACGCCATCATCGGACGAACCAGGCGGTCAAGCCGCTCTGCGACGCCCTCGAACACCATGGCGATGTCGATCATCACGAGGATTACGTCGCGCACCGAGGCGACGACGAGCAGCGTGATCACCGCCATCGCCGCCAGCAGAGCATAACCCTGCTGCTGGGCATCGAGCTCCAGCCGCGGCAGCGCGAATGACGCCACGCCAACACCGAGCACGCCGAGTAGCCAGCGCGTGACGCGCGGCAGGTGCCGCAGCTCGCGGAGGCGGCGTGCATGGATGATCGAGTAGACTTGCCGCCGGCGAACGATACAGCCGCAAAGAAAGCCCAGAACCGGCATCGCTACCGCGCCAAGAGCGAAGGGGCGCGGGGCGGCGGGAAAGTTCGCGTCGCGAAAGAACTCGAACATGCACGCATAGATCGCCAGGAAGTTGGCGACTGCCGTGCCGAAATGCGCGCCGCCGGGAAACAACAGATAGAAGAAGCCGAACCCGACCGCACAGGTAACCAGCGAGGACACGGCCGCCGTCCAGTCGACGCCGATCGCCGCGGCGACGAGGCCGACCAGCAGCAGCGTGAAGCCGGTCGAGCGCAGCCAATGCCGGTCCAGGCCGATGAAGCGCTTGCGCGAGCGCAATTGGCCCGGCGGGCGCGTCACGACTTCAATGACCCGCCAAACTGTGATCGCAGTGTCGCCAGTATTTCGGTGAGGATGTGACGCTGCTCCTCCGCCGACGCCCGCTGTTCCTCCGCCTGTAGCCGTAGGCTCTCCGCCGCCCGCCGCGCATCCTCGGTGGCCTTTCTCAGTTCCTCATTGACCTGGCGGGCCAACTCCATCTGCTTGCGGGCATCCTCGGCAACTTGCCTGGCTGCCTCGGCAGCGCTGCGCGCGTCTTCCGCCGCGGCGCGGATGGTTTCCGCGTGTTTGCGGACATCCTCCGCCGTGATGCGCTGCTCCTCGGCAACCTGCCGCTCCTCCTCCGCCGCCCGGCGGATGCCTTCGCGGTGGTCACTGTCGCTCTCGGCTGGGTCTGTGGCCGTGTTTTCCATTCCTGGCGGCACAATGCTCTCCTGCCGTTCGCTCACAATGATCCATGTCAACCGGTCGAACCGATGGTTCTTGCGGCGGCTCGATCCCGCGACACGCCGTCGGGGGAGTCATCAATACCGGTGGCGGCGGATCATGCTGACATGTGGCCTCGCTTCGTGCGTTCAAATCCGTTGCGAAATACGTGGCATGGAATCTGCACAGGAACATTCCGGGCGCCAAGCGACAGGTGCCAGCCCGACCGTGCGAGGAACCTATGCGATTGCTACCAGGCGCCATACTACCGGCAATTGCAAATGCTCGAGCATTCCTCCTCACAACAATGCCTGTTCTGTCCGTCGTCACCTTGTTGTCGAATACGGTCTGGGCGGGGACGAACCCAGATATCGAGACAGGCAGAGAGCCCGACAGGCAGAGGGTCGAGCGAAGAATCATGGACGAGCACACACGAATAATCGAGCAGATCAAAGCCTCGGTATGCGGAACCGGTCCGTTCTACGCAGGAAACGTCGATGATCCGATCTTCGTTGCGCCGCTCATGCATCCGACATGCAGCATCACGGCGACACCGCCCAGCCCGCGCTGAAGCGGGTCCGCACAAAAATTCGGCCGCTGCGGCTTATGCATCTTCTATCTGCACGTTTATGACGCTGGTCTCGCTCATCTGGCCAGCAGGCGCGGCACTGAGGCGATCAGCAGCACGACCCCTGAGATGCTCAGCAGGACAAGGATGAGTTGGCGGAAACCCACCTCGCTGAACCTCGTGTAAAGCCGGACGCCGATCAGCGTCGGCGCCACCATCGCCGGAGCAACGATCGCAAACAGCCCTATCGTCTCGCGCGTAATGAGGCCGGTGGTGGCATAGATAGCGAGCGTCAGTGCCTGCATGCACAGACTGAAGGTCTGGAACACCGCGCGCTGCTCGTCCCTGCTCCAGCCACGCAGCGAGCACCACAGGGTTGGCGCCGGTCCGTTGAGTCCGCCGAGACCGCCCATGACCCCGCCGATCAGACCCACGCCGCCATCAGCCAGGCGACCGCCGGCGGTGATCCGCGGCATCGCGCCGATGCACAACAACAGCGGACAATACGCCACAAGAATGAGGCCCACCGCCAGCTTGAACACGGTCGGATCGATGTAGCGCAGCATCCACACGCCGATCGGCGTGCCGACACATCCGCCGAGAACGAACGGCAACAGGCGTTGACCATCGAAACTGCGACGAAACGAGCCGAGCGAGAGCAGTTGTCCGACCAACGAACCGAACACCACGAGGGGACCGGCAAGCTGCGGCACGATGGCCCACACCCAGAAGGTCATCGCCACCAGGCCGAAGGCGAAGCCGGAAAGGCCCTGCACGAAACCCGCCGCCAGCGCTCCGAGCAGCACGTAAAGTGTGAGCGCGCTCATTCGCCACAACGCTGCCCCGGCGGATGCATTCAGGCAAGCTGCTCGCTATGGTAAAATTGCGCCGTACACGCAAACTGGAGGCAAGCATGATCACCGTTGTGGACCTCAAGGCAGAGTTCGCCAAGCTGAAGATGCTCGAGGGCCGCAGCCCCACCTCGTCCGATGCCGATCGCGAAGGGGCGAGCGGTCGTGTGGCACCGTATCGCGACGGCGCGATCTTCACCGCCAAATTCGCCGGCACCAGCGCCTGGGAACGCCACCCGCATGGCGACGAGATCGTGCAGGTCGTCGATGGCGCGACGACGCTGCATCTTATCACCGCGGAGGGCCGGCAGTCGGTGGCGCTCAGCGCCGGGATGATGGTGGTGGTGCCGCAGAACGCGTGGCACCAGTTCGAAGCACCCGATGGCGTATGCGTGATGACTGCCACGCCGCAGCCCACCGAGCACCTGCGCGTCGATATCGAGGACCCGCGGACGATCGGGTAACCGCGATCCCCTCTGCCCGTGCGGGAGGGGGTTTGGGGGGAGGGGGCCCATCGATTTTGGATATGGCCCCTCCCCCTTCTTGCGACATAGCCGCATTGCACCCGTCCGGCCGGTGTGCATCTGTGCGGCCGGTGCCACCGACCCTCCTTTCCAGTCCGCCCCCGCCGTCCGCAGTCGATGGGCAGGCGACCGCGGCAGACCCGGATGCCGAAGCGCGGCGCACGCTGCGCCGCCACCGGGCCTTCGCCACGGCCCTTCTCATCCTGATGGCCGCGCTCACCCTGGGCAGCTATGCGCTGCCCACCTCCGTCGCCACCGACCTGCTTCAAGCGGCCGCCAAAGCCGGCTTTGTGGGCGGCATCGCCGACTGGTTCGCGGTCACCGCGCTGTTCCGCCACCCACTCGGCATTCCGATCCCCCACACCGCCATCATCCCACAGCAGAAGGAGCGTCTCGGCGCTGCGCTCGGCCGCTTCGTCGCCACGCATGTGTTCACCGCCGATGAGGTCGCCGGGGTGCTGGCCCGCCTCGACCTGCCGGGCATCCTGCATCGCTTCCTCGCCGACCCCGCCTCTGCGCGGCCCGCCGCCACGGCGCTCGCCGCCATGCTGCCGCGCATCCTCTCCACCGTGGAGGACGGCCGCGCGCGCCGCCTGATCGCCCGCATCGTGCCGCGCATGCTGGGCGGCCCAGGCGCCGGCCAATTGCTCGCGCGCGCGTTGCACAGCCTGGTCGAGGGCGGCCGCCATCAGGAGGTGTTCGGCTTCGTCCTCGGCCAGCTTCGCGACCTGCTCGGCACCAAGGAAGACGCGCTGCGCACCGCCATCGAGGAACGCGTGCGCGAGCAGGGTGGCCGGCTGGTCGGCTGGGCACTCGGCGCCTCGATCGCCCGCCGCGTTCTCGCCACGGTGAACGCCGAACTCGACAAGATGAAACCGGACGGCTCCGAACTGCGCGCCGCATTCGACGAATGGGTGCGCCGCGAGATCGCCCGGCTGGAGGAAGACCCGGCGCGAGCGGCGGAGGTCGGCGCGGCCATCCGGCGCGTGATGGCGCACGAGACGGTGCAGGCCTGGCTGTGGGACGTATGGGCACGGCTGCGCGTCGCGCTGGAGGCCGATGCCGCGCGTCCGACCGGGCGCACGGTCGCTTACATCGAGGGCGCGCTGGGGAATGTCGGCGCCATGCTGGAAGCCGATCCGGCGGCGCGCGAACGCGTGCATCTCGCCGTCGAGGCGGTGGTCGGCAGCCTGCTGCCCACCGCGCAGATGCGGCTCTCGGAGTTCATCGGTCAGGTGGTCGCGAACTGGGACACCGGCACGATCGTGGAGCGCCTGGAACTCCGCGTCGGCAAGGACCTGCAATACGTGCGGGTGAACGGCACGCTGGTGGGCTTTCTCGTCGGCGGCTTGCTCTATTGGGCGCTGCGCGCGACTTTCGGACACGTCAGTTTCTAAGCCGTGCGCCGTCGGCGTAGAGTAGGCAATTCGGATGGGAGGAGGATGCAGATGGCGACGTCATACAAGGAAATGCTGGCAGCGGCGCACGCAGCGGTTCCCAAGGTGACTCCGGCCGAGGCGGCCAGCCTGGTCGAAAAGGCTGGCGCCCTGATCGTCGATGTTCGCGACGGCACCGAAGTGCAGGCGAGCGGCAAGGCGAAGGGTGCGATGGCGGTACCGCGCGGTTCGCTCGAATCCCGCGCCGATCCCGATTCGCCCAATCACAATCCGGCCTTCCGCAAGGACCGCCCGGTTATCCTGTATTGCGCCGGCGGCGGGCGCGCGGCACTGGCCGGCAAGACGCTGCGCGACATGGGCTTCACCGATGTCCGCAATCTGGGCGGCTTCAGGGACTGGGTCGCCGGCGGAGGCGCCGTCGAACCGGGCTGAGCGTCAGGCGTAGACGAAGGGCTGGTCGTCCAGGTCGATCGCCGGGAACTGGTCCTTCTCGCGCCAATAGTCCTGTGTGTGCTGCCATTCCGGCTTGTCGCCGCGCTTCGGCAGCAGATGCATGCCGCGCAGCACGTAGCCGGGATTGAAGCTCTCGGTATCGATCCACGGCAGCAGGGGCATGTCCTTGTCCTCGGGGCGCAGTGCCACGGCGACGCGCCGCGCGCCCTTCTGCTTCATGTGATTGAGCAGCCGGCAGACGAAGTCGGCGACCAGATCGGCGCGCAGCGTCCAGCTCGCGCGGAAATATCCGAACACCCACGCCATGTTGGGCACGCCGGTGAACATCATGCCGCGATAGGTCACCGTATCGGAGAACACCAACGGCTGGCCGTCGATGGTGAAGTCGATATCGCCGAGGACGCTGAGATGGAATCCGGTCGCGGTGATGATGATGTCGGCATCGAGCCGCGCGCCGGATTTGAGCAGGATGCCGGTCTCGGTGAACCGCTCGATCTCGTCGGTGACAACAGATGCCTTGCCCGAGCTGATGCCCTTGAACAGATCGCCATCCGGCACGAAAGCGATACGCTGCCGCCACGGCCGGTAATTCGGGGTGAAGTGCGTCGCCACGTCGTAGTCGGGGCCGAGATGCGCGCGCACCCCGGCGATCAGCTCTTGCTTCGCGGCCTCCGGTTGCTCGAATGTGCGGCGGGTGAACGTGTCCTGGTCACGCAGGATCTTGCGCCGCACGATTTCGTGGATCCAGGTTTCGTCGATCTGAAGTTCGCGCAGCAGCTCGGCGAGGTCGTCGGCATTGCGCGCGGCCCTGAAATAGGTCGGCGATCGCTGGAGCATCGTGACATGGCCGCACTCGGCGGCGATCGCCGGGATGAGCGTCGCCGCGGTGGCGCCCGAGCCGATCACCACGACCTGCTTGCCGCGATAGTCGAGGTCCTTCGGCCAGGTCTGCGGATGCACGATCTGGCCCTTGAACGACTCCATCCCATCCCAGTGCGGCGTATAGCCCTCGGAATGCCGGTAGTAGCCCTGGCACATCCACAGGAAGTTCGCGGTGAAACGCACCGTCTCACCGGTGTCGCCGCGCACCGCCACGATTGTCCAGAGGTTGTCCGTGCTCGACCAGCTTGCAGAGATGATCTGGTGCCGATAGCGGATGTGCCGGCCGAGGTCGTTCTCATCGATCACCTCGCCCATGTAGCTCATGATCTGGGCGGCCGTCGCGATCGGAGCGCCTCGCCATGGCTTGAAGCGATAACCGAAGGTGTGCAGGTCGCTGTCGGAACGGATGCCCGGATAGCGATGTGTGAGCCAGGTGCCGCCGAAGCTCGCCTGCGATTCCAGAACGACGAAGCGCGTCCCGGGGCACTGCTTCGTCAGGTGGTAGGCACCACCGATACCGGAAATTCCTGCCCCGACGATCAGGACGTCGAAGTTCTCGGTCTTTGTCGGTGCGGTCTCGGGCAATGCCTGTGCGTCGTTCATGATGTCCGATCTTCAGTTCTGGGGAAGGAAATTGTACGGTGAGCGGAGCCTTCGGAAGATCGTGCGGCCGATCCCGCCCGTACGTAGAAGTTTATCCTATGGCAATCGAATTGTGGTGTCACCGGCCGGCTAAATGGTGTGGCTAGCTCGTGGTTTGTCCGGTGTTTGTAGCTCGTGAAGTGTCCGGTCCACTGGGCCTCCGAGAAGGGGGGTGTCGATGGACCGGGCAGGCGTTCACGAGGGGATTCGTCGGATGCGTTTCGAGGATGTGCTTGGTCGGACGGAGCGGTCTGACCTGAGCCAGATGGAGGCAGCGGAGCTGCTTGGGATCAGCGAACGGACGTTTCGTCGATGGCGGGATCGGCATCGGGAGGAAGGGCTGGCGGGCCTGGCCGATCGCCGCCTTCAGCCGTCGTTGCGGCGCGCGGCTGTTGCGGAGATTGAGCGGATGCTGGGTCTGTATTGCGATCTCTACCGCGGCTTCACGGTGAAGCATTTCCATGAGCAGTTGGGCAAGCGGCACAACTACACACTGGGCTACACGGTGACCAAGCTGCATCTGCATCGTGCCGGGCTGGTGACGCCGGCGAAGACGCGCTCGGCGCATCGCAAGAAGCGCCCGCGGCGTCCGATGGTGGGAATGCTGTTGCATCAGGACGCCTCGACGCACGCCTGGCTGGCTGGCGATGAGCGCAAGTATGACCTGGTGGTGACGATGGACGACGCCACCAGCGCGCTCTATTCGCTGTTCCTGGTGGACCAGGAAGGCACGGCCTCCAGCCTGCGGGGCGTGCGTGAGGTTGTCGAGACGCACGGACTGTTCTGCTCGCTCTACACGGATCGTGGCAGCCACTACTTCGAGACGCCGGCGGCAGGTGCCCGGGTGTCGAAGACGGTGCTGACCCAGTTCGGCCGCGCCCTGAAGCAGCTCGGCATCGAGCACATTGCGGCCTACTCGCCGCAGGCGCGTGGCCGCTCGGAGCGGATGTTCGGCACGCTGCAGGACCGCTTGCCGAAGGAGCTCGCGCTGGCCGGCATCGCCACGGTGGAGGGGGCCAACCGCTGGTTCCATGATGTCTACATCGCGGACCACAATGCGCGGTTCGCGATTGCTGCGGAGCAGGAGGGCTCGGCGTTTGTCGCTGATGCGAGGGGCGCGTGGCGAGAGATCCTGTGCATCCAGGAGGATCGGAAGGTGGGCAACGACAACACGGTGAGATGGCACCGGCTGAGCCTGCAACTGCCGCCCTCTCGATTGCGACCGCACTTCGTGAAGGCGACCGTTCGCGTGCATGAATATCCCGATGGCCAACTCGCGGTGTTCTGGGGACCCCACCGGCTGGCCGACTACGATGCCAATGGCTGCATCATTCACCAGCAGAGGCAGGCCGCATGACACGCTTCCATCGCGGCCGCTCTGTGCCGGGGCATGCCCCGGCACAGAGCAAGAACGAAGCGGACAGATCACGCGCTACCAAAACCGGACAGATTGATTAGCTAGCGACACGGCCGGCTAAATGGCTGGTCACATGGGGGAACAGTGGCCATATCGCATGCAATGGCCGCAGCTGCCGGGTTATGCATAAATGCGCCCCAGCGCGCCAAGCAGTGAGCTGACAGCAGGGAGTGGGACATGGGACGCAGGTTCGCCAACATCCTCGAGACAGTCGGCAACACGCCGGTCGTGCGGGTCAATAAGCTGGCGCCGGCCGACGTGAACCTCTACGTCAAGATCGAGGCCTTCAATCCGCTGGGCTCGGTGAAGGACCGTCTCGCACTCGGCGTCATCGAGGATGCGGAAAAGCGCGGCCTGCTCAAGCCGGGCCAGACCGTCGTCGAGGCGACCAGCGGCAACACCGGCATCGGCCTCGCCATGGTCTGCGCGGCAAAGGGCTATCCGCTCGTCGTCACCATGGCCGAGACGTTCAGCGTCGAGCGCCGCAAGCTTATGCGCTTCCTGGGCGCCAAGGTGGTGCTCACCCCCGCCGCCCAGCGTGGCATGGGGATGGTGAACAAGGCCAACGAACTGGCCGAGATGAACGGCTGGTTCCTGACCCGCCAGTTCGAGAACGAGGCGAACGCCGACATGCACTCGCGCACCACCGCGCGGGAAATTATCGAGGACTTCAAGGACACGAAGCTCGACTACTGGGTTACCGGCTACGGCACCGGCGGCACGCTCAAGGGTGTGGCGCGCGTGCTGGCAAAGGAAATGCCCAACACCAGGATCGTGGCCTGCGAACCAGCGGACGCGGCGATGCTGAGCAGTGGCGAGGGCCAGCAACGCAACCCGGATGGCTCACCGGCGACGGCGCATCCCGCATTCAAGCCGCATCCGATGCAGGGCTGGGCGCCGGATTTCATCCCGAAGCTGACTGCCGATGCGGTGGAGAGCGGAGTGCTGCACAAAATCCTGCGGATCGCCGGGCCCGACGCGCTGAAGTGCAGCAAGGATCTGGCGGCGAAGGAGGGCATCTTCGTCGGCATCACGGCCGGTGCGACGCTGGCCGGCGCGCTGCAGATCTGTGCCGAGGCACCGAAGGGCGCGAACATCCTCGCGATGCTGCCCGATACCGGCGAGCGCTACCTCAGCACCCCGCTGTTCGCCGACGTCCCAGCGGACATGACCGAGGAAGAGATGGCGATCTCCAGGTCCACGCCGACGGCGCAGATGCCGCCCGCGGCGTGACGGCGGCGGGGGGGGCGTCGCCTCAGAACACCAGCGTGCCGCCGACCACCGCCAGCGTCGCGGCCATCACCGGCCGCAGCACGGTATCCGGCACGCGCACCGCGAACAGGCTGCCCAGCACGATGCCCGGAATGGAGCCCAACAGCAGCGATCCCAGGATCGGCAGGTTGACCGAGCCGAGCATCCAATGGCCCAGTCCGGCGACCAGCGTGAGCGGCACTGCGTGGGCGATGTCGGACCCGACGATGCGCGCCATCGGCAACCTGGGATAAAGCAGCAGCAGCGCGGTGACCCCGACGGCACCGGCACCGACCGAGGATATCGTCACCAGCACGCCAAGCGCCGCGCCGACAGCCACGGTGCACAGTCCGGTCTGCTGCGCAGACACATCGGCCAGCCGGTCACCACCCAGTTCAAGCAGCCTTCGGCGGAACACCAGGGCGGCCGCTGTCAGAAGCAGCATCACGCCCAGGACGGTGGTTATGACGCTCGAGGCGGCTCGGCTGTTCAGATCGAGTTGCGAGATTGCCAGCAAGGTCAGCCCGGTAGCGGGCACACTTCCGGCGGCAAGCCGGGCCACGATCGGCCATTGCACCGTGTGGTTGGCGCCATGCACCACGGTTCCCACGGCCTTGGTGATGGAGGCATAGAGCAGGTCAGTGCCAACGGCCGCGGCCGGCGAGACGCCGAAGATCAGCACAAGGATAGGGGTCACCAGCGAGCCACCGCCCATGCCGGTCTGGCCGACCAGCAGCCCAACGAAGAAGCCGGTCAGCGTGTAAAGCGGGTGAAAGGCTGCAAGTATGTCCATCGGGATCGCAGCCTAGCAAATTGGCTGGATCAAAGGACACACTTTTGGCGAACGGCCTAACTTCCGATCTCCCCCGCCTCGACCAGCACCCGCCGCGCGCGCGGCTCGTCCTCCGCGGCTACCGCGAGCCGGCGTGGGATTGCGCCTATACTGCCTTCCACCGCGCTGGTGTATGAATCCAAGACGACCGCGGCGATGCCGGCGTCTGCCAGCAGCGCCGTCAGGAACGACAGCCGGACCGGATCGTTGGACGTCGCCAGCACGCGCACGGCTTACTATCTCTCCCGCCCTTGCTTGACCCCTGATTCGGACGCGCCGATATGGTGCCTGGACCTGCCAGACATGCAAGTCAGGAGACCAGCTTGGACGAGGTCGCAAGTCCGTCCCGGGCCAGTGTAGCGCCTCCGCGGCGGGTGGACGCGCGCGTCCCGGTGGACGAGGACGCTCTGACTGCCCTGGTCGGCTTGCTCAACACCGATCTCGAGGCCTGCAACCGGACCATCGTGGCTCGGATGGACAGCCCGGTGGCACTCATTCCGCAACTCGCCGCGCATATCGTGGCGGCCGGCGGCAAGCGATTGCGCCCCCTGCTCACTCTCGCGTGTGCGCGGCTGTGCGGCTACGCCGGCGAGCGCCACGTGAAGCTCGCAGCCTGTGTCGAATTCATTCACACGGCGACACTGCTCCATGATGACGTGGTGGACGCAAGCCTGCTGCGGCGCGGACTGGCCTCGGCCAATGCGGTGTTCGGCAATCAGGCGGCGGTTCTGGTCGGCGATTTCCTGTTCGCGCGCGCCTTCCAGTTGATGGTGGAGGACGGCTCGCTGGTCATACTCGGCATTCTTTCGCGCACCGCCGCGACGATCGCCGAAGGCGAAGTGCTGCAACTGGTGACGCAGAACGATCTGGCCACGACAGAGGCACGCTACCTGGAGGTGATCAAGGGCAAGACCGCCGCACTGTTCGCCGCCGCCTGCGAAGTGGGCGCGGTGGTGGCCGATCGGCCGGATACCGAGGCCGCGGCGCTGGCGGAATTCGGCATGAATCTGGGTATAGCGTTCCAGTTGGTGGACGATGCGCTGGACTACGCGGCGGACCAGGCGGTGCTGGGCAAGACCGTGGGCGACGACTTTCGCGAGGGCAAGATCACCCTGCCGGTGCTGTCGGCCTACCAGGCGGGCGATGCCGCCGATCGCGATTTCTGGCGCCGCACCATCGAGGCGACCGAGCAGAACGAGGCCGATCTCGACCGCGCACTGCACCTTATGACGCGGAGCGGCGCCATCCGCACCACGCTGGAGCGCGCTCGGGGCTTCGTCACCGCGGCGAAGGCATCGCTCGCGCTGTTTCCCGACAGCGCGCTGCGCCGCACCCTGCTGGACGTGGCCGACTACACCGTGAACCGCGCGCGATAGAGCGTGATGACCGGAGGCGGAATCGCCGGAGGTCTGAATCACGCGATCAAACCAATGAGTGAGCGCGCATCCCGCGCTAAGAGGTCACTGTGGATAGATGTGCGGCCAGTCCTTCGGGAAGGGCAGTTCGTCTTCGGTCTTCAGATCGATGTGGATGAGCCGCCAGGCGCCGTTGTCCACGTGAAACAGGTAGCGGACGAACAGGAACGCCTTGTCGAAGTCGATCTTGAAGATGACGTCCTTCTCCGTTCTGCCATAGTCGTGCGCATAGACCAGGTCGGTGTACTGGCCTTGCCCGAGACCACGCACGAGCTGAAACACATCCTTCAGCTTTTCGGGCGAATTCCCTTCCATGAGCCGCGCCGCCGCTGCTGCCGCCGCCTCGAGGTTGCGCTGCGCCAGCAGGTTGGCAATCTCCCCGCTCGCCTTCACCGCGTCGAAACTCCCGGCCGCCGGCTGCCCGGCGACAGGCAATGCGAGACACAACAATGCAGCCACCGCTACCAGCCGCGACCGCATCGCCGTTACGCGCTCATCCCGCGCTAGCGAACGACGGCGATCTGCTCGCGCCGCAACTGCACGGTCAGTTCTTCGAGCGCCCGGCCGACGCGGTCCAGCATCTCGTCCACCTCTGCCTCGGTGATGATCAGCGGCGGGCTGAAGCAGAGGATGTCGCCCGGCACGGTGCGGCCGATCACGCCGTGCTCCTCGATCAGCTTGGTGAAGCGGCCGCCGATCCGCGCCGCGGGATCGAAGTTCTGGTGCTTCTCCTTGTCGGCCACCAGCTCGAGCGCGCCGATCAGGCCGATGCCGCGCACCTCGCCCACCAGCGGATGGTCGGCGAAGCGCCGGCGCAGTTCCTGCTGCATGTGCCCACCGACAGCGCGGACATGCGCGCCGATGTTCATCTCGTCGTAGATCTTCAGCGTCTCGATCGCGACGGCAGCCGGCACCGGATGGCCGGAGTAGGTGAAGCCGTGACCGAACGTGCCGATCTCGTGGCTCTGCTTCGCCAGACCCTGGAACACGCGGTCGTTCACCATCACCGCACTGATCGGCAGATAGGACGATGACAGCGCCTTGGCACAGGTCAGGATGTCGGGCTGCATGTTGAGCGTCTGGCTGCCCCAGTAATTGCCGGTTCGCCAGAAGCCGCAGATCACCTCGTCAGCGACGAACAGCACATCGTACTTGCGCAGCACCGCCTGGATCTTCTCGAAATAAGTCCGTGGCGGCACGATCACGCCACCCGCGCCCATCACCGGCTCGGCCCACATCGCCGCCACCGTGTCCGGACCCTCGGCGAGGATCAGCTTCTCCAACTCGTCGGCGCAACGCGAGGCGAACGCCTCCTCGCTCTCGCCCGGATTGGCGCCATGATAGTGGTGCGGGTTCATCGTGTGCACGAAGCCCGGCAACGGCAGGTCGAACGCGCGATGGTTGTGCGGAATGCCGGTCAGCGACGCGGAGGCCAGTGTGATGCCGTGGTATCCCTTCAGCCGCCCGATGATCTTCTTCTTGTCCGGCCGGCCGACGGCATTGTTGAAGTACCAGATCATCTTGATCGCGCTGTCGTTCGCCTCGGAGCCAGAGTTGGCGAAGAACACCTTGCTCATCGGCACCGGCGCGCGCTCGATCAGCATCTCCGACAGATCGATCAGCGGCTCGTGCGACTTCGCGGTGAACGCGTGATAGAAGGGCAGCTTGCGCATCTGGTTGACCGCGGCCTGCACCAGCCGCTCGTTGTCGAAGCCCAGCGAGGCACACCACAGGCCGGCGACGCTCTCGATATAGTCCTTGCCCGTGTCGTCCCACACGCGAACGCCCTTGCCGCGGGTCACGACCATCGGGCCGGTCTGCTGATGTGCCTGAAGATCGGTGTAAGGATGCAGCACGTTGGCGATGTCGCGCGCGGCGGCGGAGTTGGCGCCGAAGGGCGGAGGCGGTGCCATGACTTGTCTCCCTGGCTGAAGCGGGCAGTCTAGTCTGGCGTTCACCAGGCCGAAAGGTGCGGACACTGCTGCTGGGGATGGCACGGCTGCCTGGATGGCAGCCGCTGGGCCTGTGGTCTGCAATACCGTGCACATCAGGGAGCTGGCCATGAGCGAGGCAATGGCAATCGCGCGACTGCTGGATACGCTCGACGCACTCGGCTTCATCGCGCGTCACCTGCATCCGCCGCATTTCGCGGCGCTGGTAGCGACTCTGGGCGATCGCGATGCGGCATTGCGCGAGGCCGCGGCCGATGCGGTCTGGCCCGAGCAACTGCGGGTCCATATCGCGCCCGCGGTCGAGGCGACCCTGCGTGCGTGCGAGGGGCTGCGCGCGGCTGGCTCGACGGGTGAATTCCGGCAGGCCTATCGCGCCTTGCGGCAGGCGAGCCGCGCCATGGAGGCGGTGTATCCGCTGGCCTCGGTGATGCCGACCGTGTGCCGCTACTTCCTCGCATCCGACGATGCGACGATCGGCGAGGCGCGGACCGATCTGCCGACCGGCGTGATGCATTGGGCGAACGAGACCAGCGATCGCGGCGGTTACTCGTTGTACGTCCCGGAGGATTACGACCCCGCGCGCGCCTATCCGCTGGTGGTGGCGCTGCACGGCGGCGCAGGACACGGCAGGCTGTTCCTGTGGAGCTGGCTGCGCGAGGCGCGGGGCCGCGGCGTGATCCTGGCGACGCCGACCGCTATGGGAGACACCTGGTCGCTGATGCAGCCGCAGATGGACAGCGCGAATCTCCTACGCATTCTGGAGGAAGTCGCGCAACGTTGGACAGTGGACCGATCGCGCCTTCTGCTGACCGGCATGAGCGACGGCGGCACGTTCACGCTGCTGAGCGGCCTGGATGCCGGATCTCCGTTCACCCATCTCGCCCCGGTCGCGGCGAGCTTCCATCCGCTGCTGCTGGCGATGGCTGACCCGCATCGCGTGGCGGGATTGCCCGTGTATCTGGTGCACGGCGCGCTGGACTGGATGTTTCCGGTGGCGACCGCGCGCGCAGCGCAGCGCGCGTTGACTGCGGCAGGGGCGAAGGTAGTCTATCGTGAGATCGCCGACCTGTCGCACGCGTATCCGCGCGACGAGAACAGCGGCATCCTGGACTGGTTGCTGGCATCGGCCGCCTGATGTGCGGTCGCCTCTTGTTGTGATCGCGACCACCGGCACTTTACAGTGCGCGCATGAGCGGAACGGAATTGGCGGCGGCACCGGCGGCCACCCTGTCGGGTCCGGTATCGCTTGCGCTGGCGGCGACGAGCCCTTGGGGACCATTCGCCAGCGAGCGCACCCTTGTGCCGATCCGGCCGATCAGGTTCTCCGTCGCCAATATCGGCACCGAGGAGGTGACACTCCTGCCACCGATCATCGAGCGGCTGCGACGCAGTAATGACGGTGTCGGTGCGGAGGGCGGCCTGCGCGGCGCCGTGATCTCTCCTGCAAGTGGGGTATTGGCGCCGGGCGATGTAGCGGTGATCGAGCTCAACGGCTCTGTTACGGGACGACCTGGGATCTATGCATCGACGGTTCGCTTCGGAACGGCCGGCGTTGGGACTCTGGCGATCCCTTTCACGGCGGCAGTGTCCGCAAGCCCATTGTGGGGCATCGCCTGCATGCTGCTCGGCCTGGCCGTCGTCGGTACAACAAACGCACTGACTGGCGCGGGCGGCGTGACGTCCCAGTTGCGCGAAGCCCTGGCGCAACGGCAACTCACGCATGAATGGCTCGAGCGCCACCCGCCGCCCGAGCGTTTCAGCCACGACATCGAGGACATGGACCGTGACTTTGATGCGGCGGTGGCGGCACTCAGCCAGCCGCATGCCTGGTCGTTCGTGGATCACCGGCAGGAGGAAGCGAGTGCGCACCTTCAGGCCGCGCTGGCAACCGCCGCCACGCTGCGTGCATCCACCAAGGATGCCAGCCCGGCGGCGGCGGAGGTGGCGGACCTGTCCCGCGACTGGCAGGCCTTGCAGGCAGAGATGAAGGCCACGGCAGGCGAGGCGCGGCCTGCTCCGACCACGCCCGGGTTTGCCGCGCACCTCGACACTTTTCTTTACGACTGGAAGCAGCAGTTCATTGGTGTGCCGATGCAAGCGGTCGCGCTGGAACTGACACCGCAGCTCGACCGGGTGCATCTGCTGCTTGCCGCGGGGCAGGAGGACGCGGCGCGGGTGCAGGCAATCTCAGTGAGACGCTGGATGCGACGGGCGGCAGCCATGCTGGACGAACGGGTGCACACGTGGATTGCATTTGCTGGAGCGGCCGGTGCGATCGCCGTTGCGGATATGTCCATGCGCCAGAGGCTCGCTGCGGCGGATCTGCCGGAAGCCGACCGCATCGCCATTCAGGATCAACTGGACGCGGCCTCGGCAAAGCTTGGCGCCAGCGCCACGCCCGCCTCGTTCGCGGCGGCCGACATGGCGATCAATTCCGCCGAGACCGGGCTGATCCGCGCGCGCACTGGGCAAATGAAGCAGCGTTTCCAGGCTGCATCGGACCAGGCACTGGCGGAGACGAGTTCCGATCGAATCGGGAAGGTGGTCGACGAGGTGATGGCAGAGAAGCCGGCCTCGCCGCAGGACAGAATTGCCGGATCGACACGGATTCTCGCGGCGTGGCGCGAGATGATCGCCGGCGTGCCGGACGCGCGCATGCGCGACGAGCTGACGGCACGCGCCGACGCGATCGGACAGGTGCTGTCGTCGGGCGATCTGAAAGCAACGCCGCCGCTGTACCGCGCTCTGTTGAATGCCTGGAGCGATTGGCAGGCCCAGCATGTGAGCGCCTTGACCACGCCCATCCTGCGCGCCGAATGCACGGAGGAGCGCGATGCGCTGCTGCACAACGTGGCCGCGACCGAAGCGAACATCCGTCTCCAGCCGGCGGGGCCCAAGCAGGTTGGCTGGGAATCTGATCTGGACCGCATCCGCTTCGAGACATTCCAGGCCGACATCGATGGCGATCCGGCAAAACACTGCCTCGATGTTCTGGGTGAATTGGAGAAACGACGTATTGCCCTGTCCAACGACGTGTTTGTCGCGATGCTGGCCGACGCTCCGATCCCTGCGTCCGCACGCATTGCATCGGCGGAACTCTCCGGCGTCGCAGAGGCGATCACTCTGACGCGCCAGCTCGCGGCCGAACCGCGGTCAGTTACCCTGAAGATTCGCACACCGCCCGCGGAGCGCACCGTCAGGCGCCGAATTGTCTTCGAGGTGGAAGATCTCGATCCGCTCTGGGGTTCCGGCATCCAGATCGGCGTCGATTTCCAGGACGGCAGCCGCCCATTGATCACCAGCGTGGAGGCGATCCGGCAGAACGGCCCGATCGAGCACGAATACGATGCGCCGCGCACGCTGCATCCGCGCCTGCTGGTCGCCGAACACATCGACCCTGCTCTGACGCCGCAGGGAAGGGTTCTCGGCACTGGTGATACGACGCTGCTGCTTGGTCCGTCGCCAATCACGAGCGCGCAGGCGCTCGCCGATGCATTCCTGAATGCGCGCTTCGCTTTGGCGCTGCTGGTTGCGTCGGTGGTCTATTACTGGCGCTTCAATTCGGGGAAGAAAGCCCTCGGCGAAAGGAGTTTCGACTATGTCGAGGCATTCGCCGTCGGTTTCGCCGTCAGCCTCGCGATCACCGAGCTGCCCGAGAAGATCGCCGCCTTTGCGCCGATCAAGGCGTAGAGCGCACAGCCTGCACCGCCTGCCGCCGATCTATTCTCCCGAAATCGTCTTTCCAACCGGAACCCAACGGCCGCTCTCGAATCGTTGGATCTGAAACTTGTTGATCACGCTGTAGTCAGTGGGACTCGTGGTCACTGTGATGCCGGGAAGCAGCATCGGCACACTGACGTTGTTCAGATGGGTGGCGACGTTCAGCAGGTTCTCCCGGGTAAGCGTCGATCCCGCCTTGTCGAGGACGTACGCGGCCAGAAAGGAGGCGATGTAGCCAACCACGACGCCGCTGTCGCGCGGATTGCCCTGGGTCAGATTGGCCTTCACCCATTCGAGAAAAGTCTTCACATCCGGATCGTCCGCCCATGTCGGATCGAACGGATCCTTGGCATAGGCTGTCGAGATCAGGCCTTCGGCATTCTCCAGTCCAGCGGGCTTGAGCACCCCCTCGACTCCGCTCGCTATGCTGCAGACGAGATGCAGCGGCGTCCAACCAAGATTATGTCTCGCCCGGATTTGCTCCGCCCCGGCTTTTTGCGTCCCGGCGAAGTAGAACACGTTGGCACCTGACACCTTTGCCGTGATCATCTGCGAATCAACCGTTGGGTCCGCGACCTCAAAGGTTTGCTCGCTGACGATCAAGGTATCTGCCTTGTCACCGAGACCGGACCTGAATCCCGCGCGAAAGTCCTTTCCCAGGTCGTCATTCTGGTAAAGTATCGCAATCCTGGGTGAGGTTACGGCTTCAAGGACGTAGCGCGCCATCGCCCGGCCTTCCGCCGCGTAGCCCGGCATGAACGCCATGGTCCAGGGAAACACCTTGGGATCCCTGAAGCGGCTCGCCCCCGTGGTGATGAACAGTTGCGGCACCTTCTTCAGGTTGAGATATTTCTGCACCGCCGCGTTTGTGGGTGTGCCCACGGAGCCGTACATCATCAGGACGTTCTCGTCCTCGACCAGCCGCCGTGTCGCCTCTACGGTCTTCGGCGGGCTATAGCCATCATCGAGCACGAAGAGTTTGACCTGTCGGCCATTGATGCCGCCGGCTTTATTGACCGCATCGAAATAAGCTCGCGAGGCATACCCCACCACCCCCGCGACCGAAACCGGGCCGCTGAGCGGCACGGTTTGACCGAGCTTGATCTCCGCGGCGGATGCACCGGGATCGTACTGCTGCGCCATGGCTGCACCGGTTGCGGCAAAAAAGATTGCCGCAACCGCGCGAAACACACTGGAGTGCGAAGCCAGCCTAGCCACCAGCACGAAGTACTGCCAGATCGCAGCCCTCGTCCGCCTGTAACACCTGCTCGACAACGATGCGGTCCCAGCCGCGCACTGGCTTGGCTGGCGGACGCCACGCGGCACGGCGCCGGGCCAGCACATCATCTGCCACCAGAAGATCCAGCCGCCGCTCCTTCACCGACAGCCGTATCCGATCGCCGCTCTCAACCAATCCAAGTGGGCCGCCTGCCGACGCCTCCGGCGTGATGTGCAGCACGATGGTGCCGAATGCCGTGCCCGACATGCGGCAATCGCTCATGCGCACCATGTCCTTCACACCGGCGCGCGCCAACCTCTGCGGGATCGGCAGATAGCCCGCCTCGGGCATCCCCGCCGGCGTCAGCGAGCCGGCGTTCTTCAGCACCAGGATGTCGCCTTCGCTCACGTCCAGCGACGGCTCGTCGATACGATTGGCGAGATCCTCCAGGCCGTCGAACACCACGGCGCGCGCCTCGGTCTCGAACAACGCCGGTGTCGCGGCGCTGCGCTTGAGGATCGCCCCGCGCGGCGCCAGCGAACCGAACAAGGCCACCAGCCCGCCCACGGGCGACACCGGTTCGTCGCGCGCGCGAATGTAGCGGCGATCGACAAACGCCGGCTCGCACAGGCGCTGTCGCAGCGTCGCACCGGTGACATCGCGCACCTCCAGGTGCAGCAGGTCGCGCAGCTCCCACAGCAGCGCCGGCATGCCGCCGGCGGCATGGAAATCCTCCATGTAGCCTTCGCCCGTCGGCTTGAGATCGACCAGTACCGGCGTGTTGTCCGACAATTCGTTCAGCCGGTGCAGATCGACGCGCACGCCGCGACGTCCGGCGATCGCCGTCAGGTGGATCAGCGCATTGGTCGAACCGCCGAGCGCGAGCAGCGCGCGGAGCGCATTCTCCACCGACGCAGCGGTGATGATCTCTGACGGCCGGATCGGTGACGTGATCAGCTTCACCGCCAGCGCGCCGGCCTCCTCGGCTGCGCGCAGCCGATCCGCATGCACCGCGGGGATCGAGCCATGACCCAGCGGCACCATGCCAAGCGTCTCGGCGATGCAGGCCATGGTGGACGCGGTGCCCATCACGCCGCAGGTGCCGGCCGTGGTGGCGAGCCGGCCCTCGATTTCGTCGATCCGTTCGGCCGTGACGCGTCCTGCGCGATAAGCCGCCCAGTAGCGGCGGCAGTCGGTGCAGGCAGACAGCCGCTCGCCCTGATACGGCGTCGCCAGCATCGGTCCAGTGACAAGCTGCACCGCCGGAATATCGGCCGACGCCGCCGCCATCAGTTGGGCCGGCACCGTCTTGTCGCAGCCGCCCACCAGTACCGCGGCATCCATCGGCTGCGCCGTCAGCATCGCCTCGGTGTCGAGTGCGGCGAGGTTGCGGTAGTGCATCGAGGTCGGGAACAGCGACGGCTCGCACAGCGACACGGTGGGAAACGCCAGCGGCAATCCACCGGCGGCCAACACCCCGCGCTTCACCGCCTCGATCAGCTCAGGAACCGTGCGGTGGCAGTTGTTGAAGCCGGAGCCGGTATCGACGATGCCGACCACGGGACGATCGAGCATCGCCTGCGAATAGCCCATCGACTTGGCGAATGACCGCCGCAAATAGAGCGCGAAGTCGCGATCGCCGTAGTTGGCGGTGTTGCGGGCCAGGCCGCGTTTGGGTAGGGGTTCTTCGTCCATAGAAGCAAGAATAACACGGATAGCACGGATTAAGCCACGGACGGCACGGAGGGTGCCGCGATTGCTCGTTCCGTGTAATCCGTGGGCAAATCTGCGTAATCCGTGTTATTCTTCTCAGGAGGAAACGACAGTGGCGGCTAACCTGAAGCGGCTGGTGTATTTCGACAGCTTCATGGACCCGATCGCCAACGCGATCATCGGCAAGCGCGACGACATCGACCTGGTGCGCCTGGAGTACGGCACGCCTGCATCCGAAAACTGGGAACAGATCAGCCTGGCGCACGGTTATCAGGTCCAGCCGCGCGGCGAGCTGCGCGAACCGTGGTTCGGCGATGCCGCGCTGCTGGCGCGCTGCCCCAACATGCTGGCGCTCAGCTCGACCGGTGCCGGCTACGACATGATCGATGTCGACGCCTGCACCGCTGCCGGCGTGATCGTGGTCAACCAGTCGGGCACCAACTGGGAACCCGTCGCCGAACACGCTCTCGGCATGATTCTGTCGCTGTCGAAGCGGATTGCGCTGTCGGAGCGGGCGATGAAGCGCACGCCCGACCTCGACCGCCGCGCCTATGCCGGCAACAACCTGCGCAACAAGACTGTCGGCATCGTGGGGATCGGCCATATCGGCCGACGCGTGGCACAGCTATGCGGCGTGCTGTTCAACAACACGGTGCTCGCCTACGATCCCTATCTGACAACCGAGCAGATTGCCGCACGTGGCGCCACCAAGGTCGAGCTCGACGAACTGCTGCGCCGATCGGACTACGTCACCGTGCACTGCCCGCGCAGCGCCGAGACGTTCGGCATGTTCGGTGCGGCGCAGTTCGCCGCGATGAAGCCCTCGGCTTATTTCATCAACACGGCCCGCGGCGGCATTCACGATGAGGCGGCGCTTGAAGCGGCTTTGCGCGAGGAGCGCATCGCCGGTGCGGGGCTCGACGTGTTCCTGAAGGAACCGCCCGATCCGGCGCATCCGCTGCTGAACATGGACAACGTCATCGCCAGTCCGCACATCGCCGGCATGACAGTCGAGACGATGGTGGAGATGTGCGAGGCGACTGCGCTGCAATGGCTGACCATCTTCGACGGCGGCGTGCCGCCACGGCTGGTCAACCCCGAGGTGTGGCCTCACTACGCCGACCGCTTTGCCGAGCTGCTCGGCTTTCGGCCGGCCGAGCTGCTGGCGGCGTGACCGGTGCCGAAGTCGCGCTCAACGTGGCGATCGGTCGGTTCGCACCGGACGACCGGCCGCATCCTGGCTTGGTGGGATCAATGCACGTCCCGTCCTGGGGCCGTCCGGCGTGTTGCAGGTGCAGGTCCCACCCAGTTGCTCCGGCCGGTCCGCGGCACAGACCTGATCCCCGGCATAGCAGCGGGCCGGGGGAGATCGGACTCCCGGCGTGAGGCCCATCGAAGGCGGCGGCGCCCATAGCAAGGGCGGCGCTGGAGCGGGCGGCGGTGGCGGACTTTGCGAACGCGGCATCGGCACGATCAGCACGACGATGTTCCCGGCATTGGCATCCGCACAGCAAGGAGCGAGAGACAACACCATCGCAACGGCCGCCGACGCCCACCATTGGCCGCAAGGGTGAGCAGGTGCCATGTTCGGCTTGTTCAGGGCACGGGCGTTCAGGCCTCCCAGGGCGGCCCTTTCAGCTCCACCATGTTGCCCTCCGGATCGGGCACGTAGACCGACGGTCCCTGGCCTTTCGCGCCGTAGCGCGACTCCACCGGCCCCGGTTCGCAGCCATGTCGCTTCAGATGCGCGATGATCGCCTCGCCGTCGAACGGCTCAACCTGGAGGCAGAAATGGTCCATGTTGCGGCCCTCGCGTCCCGGCGCCGCGCCACCCTTCTGGCCCGCCGGACCGTCGATCGGCACCAGATCGATCAGCGAAGTTCCGGCCCGGAGCTGCCAGAGGCCGATCTTCTCCTGCACCTTCTCCACCGAGCAGCCCAGCACGTCGACGTAGAATTGCATCATCGCCTTAAGGTCGGTGACCCGCAGGACGACATGGTCGAGTTGCCTGATCTGCAACATGGCTGCCTCCTTCACCTTCAGTTGGTCGTGCGAGCCGCCGGCACGGTCGTGGGCGATGCGGCGGACGCGGACAGTGCGGCGTCGATCTCCTCGATCGAGCGGCCGCGGGTCTCGAAGCCGATGAACCAGAAGGCAAGCGCGCCCAGGACATACCAGAAGGCGAAGTAGTTGAACGCAGGGATCACCGCATCGAGCGTCGCCTTCGGCGCGACGAAGTTTGCCGACCCGGCGATCAGCGCCAGGCCGGCAGGGCCGATGAACTTGCCCAGATTGCCGACCCCGTAGACCAAACCCATACCGCTGCCGCGCAGTCGCGAGGGCCACAGCTCACCCATGTACGGTCCGACGATCGAGTAGTTGCCGCTGCCAAAGAAGTTCTGCAGCACGATCATCACGAAGAACATCGAGACGCCACCGACGAACATGCTGTGCATATAGCCGGCGAGCGACATGAACAGCGCCGCCACGAGGCAGCTCAGCACGCCCGATGCGCGGCGGCCCATAGCGTCGGAGATCCACGCGCAGAAGAAGCGGCCGGCCACGGCCGCGAGGCTCACCCAGATCGCCAGTTGCGAGGCCTCGGGCGCGGTGACCCCGAGCACCATGACGAACAGAGTAACCATCCACAATGTCAGTCCGACGCCACCGGTCTGCGTGAGGCCGGTCAGGCAGCCCACGATAATACTGCGCGGGTACCTGAACAGTTCGAGCCAGCGGGTGTGCTCGACCGGAGGTATTGTCGCCGGGAGCGCGATCGATGCGGGGTCCACCTGCAAGGCCCAGGCGATCGAGCGCCGCGCTTCTTCGGGCCGCCCCATACGCATCAGCCAATGCGGCGATTTGGGAACCCAGGCGCGTATGTAGAGCGTCAGCAATGCAGGCAACAGACCGACGGCGAACATGCCGCGCCAGCCGATGTAGGGCGTCGCAAACGCGCCAAGCGCGGCCCCCAGCAGGACGCCAACCGGCAGCATCGTCGTGGTCAGCCCGGTTATCCAACCGCGCTTCGAGGCGGGCACGAATTCCTGCACCACCGTGATATCGACCGAGTAGAGGCCGGTCACGCCGAGCCCGACAAGCAGACGGCAGACGACGAGATAGATCCATGCCCCGTCGGGGGTGAGTGCCATCGCGCCGGTCGCCAGCGAGAAATTGAGCACGGTCGCGATCATGACCTTGCGGCGGCCGATCTTATCGGCCAGCCAGCCGTAGAACAGCGAGCCAAAGGGGGCGCTAACGCCGGACGCAAGAAGGATAAGGCCCGACTCGCCGTAGGTCAGGTGCCAGTCCTTCACGATGAACGCCAGCACGAATCCGATCAGGAAGAAGTCGAAGAAATCCAGCATGTCGCCGATCGTTGCCGCGAGGGCGATCTTCCACTGGTTCGCGGTCAGCTTCTGTTGCCGGTCGAGTAGCTCCAGCATGTCGGCACCTCCCTATGCGCGTCCGCCTGACGGCGGTGCGGCCAAGTTCTCTGCTATTCGCTGCAGAGTAATTGATGGCAGTCGTGGGAAGCGTAACTCAGGGGAGGAATAGCGGCAAACCGAGCGTTGCGGCGTGGCATGTGCACATTCTTGACCTCGGCACCGTCCGCCTCGGATGGAAGCCGCGGCGGGAGCAGCGGGTCCCGCATGGAATGCTCAGCCAGCGGCGAGCGTGATCTCGACGCTCTGCCGGCCTTCGGGGAAGCTCAGGATGGTTGGAGTGGGAAGCGCCCACGGGAAACGGGCAAGCACCTCTTCCGCAGCCTGCCGGTGTGGAGGTGCGGGATCGAGTGCCTCTGCCAAAGCATCGATGTCCCGGGCCTGCTCTTCGGTGACATTGTGGTCGGCGCAAAATAAGCGGCCAGGCCCCCAGTAGTCCCAGGGCAGGCACTCGATGCCGGCCAGGCATGCGGCATCACGCAGTACCGGCTGCGGCGACGAACCAGGCTCCCGAGATGCCCGCGAAAGATACGCCGCAGGTCGTGGGGTCGATCTCACCGGAGCGGATGCCGCTCCAGATCGAAGCAGCAGAACGCCAGGCGGTCTGGGGCACCTCGGCGACGTCGAAGGAAATGCGCAATCCTGCCCGTGCGCGTGAGCCAAGTTGAGCATCCAGAACCGCCCACTTTGCACCGGTTCGGTACTCGCAGACCCAGTGGTCTTCCCAGCGTCCGGCCACGAAGTAGCTGGCGTAGCCAACGCGCAGGCGGGCGGGGATACCGCGCTCTCGCAAGGCGCTTGCGGCCAGCAGCGCGAAATCGTGGCACGTGCAGTAGAGATAATCGGGGAGGGCGCGATGCTTGGCCAGAGAGCGAGGATCGCGCTGGAGCGCCTCGCCAAGCAAGCGAGAGACCAGGCGCAGGTTCCGATCTTTCTCTGCGGCATGCGGCACGCCATAGCCTAGCGCCCGCGCTATCGCGTGGTGGATGACGAACCCTTCCAGAATGTCCGGCAGGGCGGCCGCGTCGGCTGGAAGCTCCATTATGCGGGCTCGATGAGTCTGTGGGTCAGACCACAAGGAGTGCCGGCCGTCTGTCACTTCCTATCGCCCCATGTTCATCCGCAGTCTTGCAGGAACTGTGGCCGTACACCGGCAATCCGCCTAGTGGCGCAGCGGTCTCTGCGGGTCGCAACAGTCGCCCCGTAATTGACACACCTGTCCGACTGCCCAACAACGCCTGCGGACATGCTTGGAGGGCGCCCGATGAGCGAAACGCAGCCACTTGCCGGCCGCGCCGGCTGGTACGGCAAGGCGCTGGAGCAGTCCGGCACGTGGATCCGCTCGCTGACCGACGCCCACCGCGCGGAGATCGACGCGGCCCTGGCCAGCGCGAAGCGTGCGGGCGTGCCGCCGTTCGGCTTCGGGCGCGACGATTTCCCGCTGCCCTCGACCGCGGCGCTGCTCGCCGAGATCAGCGAAGAACTTGAGGACGGCCTCGGTGCGGTGCGCCTGCGCGGCCTGCCGGTGGAGCGCTATTCGGATGACGATATCCGGCGGATCTTCTGGGGTCTCGGCTGCCACCTCGGGACCGCTGTGTATCAGAACGCGCGCGGCGAGATCATGGGCGAGGTGCGCGACGAGACGAAGCTGCCCGACAAGACCTTCAAGCCCACCGGGCCCGGCCAGATCGTTTCGTCCCGCGCCCGCGCCCGTTCGGCCGGTCCGCTGCGCTGGCACACCGACCGCTGCGATGTCATCGCGCTGCTGTGCGTGCGCAACGCCAAGGCGGGCGGGATCAGCAAGCTTACCAGCATCGTGACGATCTACAACGAGATCCTGCGCCGCCGGCCCGATCTGCTGGCGCTGCTGTGCCGGGACTACTGGAGCGCGCGGCCGGGCGACGAGGAAGGCGTCTACGCGATGCCGGTGTTCGCCGTGCAGGACGGCAAGCTGACCTGCCAGTATTCGCGCACCTATGTGGAGCAGGCGCAGGAACGGCCCGAGGTGCCTCGCATCACGGCGGCGCAGAACGAAGCGCTGGATCTGCTGGCCGAGGTGGCGGAGGACGTGTGTCTTTACGCGCCGTTCGTGCCCGGCGACATCCAGCTGCTGAACAACCACGTCATATTCCATGGCCGCACGGCGTATCAGGACGACAGTGCCGCACAGCAGGAGAGGCTGCTGTTCCGCCTATGGCTGTCGATGCCGAACAGCCGGCGTCTGCCGCGCGGGCTCGAAACGTTGTGGGGCAGCACGGAGCCAGGGGTGCTGCGCGGTGGCGTCGCGCAACCTGCGACAGGGGCGCGGATCCCGCTGAAGGCGGCGTAGCGCGTCGTCTGCTGTCACAATTGTTTCATGCACAAGCCAAGACGGCGCCCATAGACCCCGCAGGTTGAATGACATCGGGGAATATCATGCGGACTCGCAACGTGTTGCCTGCCTTGACTGCTGCGCTTCTGGTTGCCGGTGCGGTGTCCACCGCGCATGCGCAGGACGCGGCGAAGACCGCGACCCCGATCAAGCATGTGGTGATCATCTTCAACGAGAACGTCTCGTTCGATCGCTACTTCGCCACATATCCGCAGGCGACCAACCCTCCGGGCGAGCCGCATTTCGTCGCCGCTGCGGGGACGCCCCGGGTCGGCAATCTGGCGAACGCCAATCTGCTCCGGCAGAACCCCAACACCAATCCGGCGAACGGTGCCGATGCGGCGCTGCCATTCAGGCTGGACCGCACGCAGGCCAACACGCAGGACCAGAACCACGCCTATACAGCCGAGCAGCAGGCGTATAACGGCGGCAAGATGGATCTGTTTCCGAAATACACTGGCAAGGGGACGCCGGGCGGTGCCGGCGCGTTCGGCACCAAGGGCCAGGTGATGGGCTATTTCGATGGCAACACCGTCACCGCGCTGTGGCGCTACGCCCAGCATTTCGCGATGAACGACAACGACTGGACCGATACCTACGGTCCGTCCACGCCTGGCCTGCTGGAGGTAGTGGCCGGCCAGACCAACGGCATGAAGATTGTCGCCACCACCAAGCAGCCATCGACGCTTGCGGCGGTGTCATATTACATCGCCGACGGGCAGGGCGGCTTCACGATGATCAACGACGTGGATCCCGGCTACGACACCTGCTCGGTGCCGGGGGACCAGGCGATGATGACCGGCAAGAACATCGGCGATCTGCTGAATGCGGCGGGCGTCACGTGGGGCGGCTTCATGGGCGGTTTCAATCTGGCGACCACTAACGCCAACGGCACCACCGGATGCAAGCGCAGTACACAGTCGGCGGTCATCGGTAAGGCCATCGTTGACTACATCCCGCACCACAATTTCTTCCAGTACTTCGCCTCCACGGCTAACCCGACGCACGCGCGTCCTAGTTCGGTCGGTGCCATCGGCCGCAGCGTGGAGGCCGACGGCAAGACGGCGGACCCCGCGAACCATGAATACGACCTGCTGGACTTCTATGATGCGGTGAAGGCCGGCAACTTCCCGGCCGTGTCGTATATCAAGCTGGACGCTTACCAGGATGGCCACGCCGGCTATTCCGATCCGCTGGACGAACAGACCGGTACGGTGGCGCTGATCAACTTCATCGAGCAGCAACCGGATTGGCGCAGCACGGCGATCTTCGTTACCTGGGATGACTCGGACGGCTGGTACGACCACGCCTATGCCAGACCCACGCATGCTTCGTTCGATGCGCAGGCCGATCAGCTCAACGGCCCAGGCAAGTGTGGAGTGGGTACGGCACCGCCGGGCGTCGCCGGCAAGCCGGTGAACGGCCGCTGCGGGCCGGGCACGCGCATTCCGTTCCTGGTGATCTCGCCGTGGGCGCGGCCGAACCATGTCGATCATGCGCCGATCTCGCTGGCTTCGACGGTGCGCTTCATCGAGGACAATTGGCTGGAGGGCAAGCGGCTCGGTGGTGGGTCGTTCGATGGCACGGCGGGGTCACTGGCGGGGATGTTCGATTTCCATGCGGAGCACCGCGCGGCGGCGCTGTATCTTGATCCAAACACCGGCGACGTACTGAAGGCGGCGCCACGCTGAAGCGGGCCGCTCTTGCCGCGGTCCTCGTGCTGTTCGTTGCGGGGGCGGCCCCTCCCCCTGGCCCCCTCCCGCCAGGGGGAGGGGAGGATTGGCAGGAGAATCCTTATCCGATGCGGCTGGTGCGACCGGGGGCGGGGGCGCTCTCGGCCATGGCACGGCTGGGCGAGCACATCTTCTTCGATGCCGGTCTGTCCGCTTCCGGACGGATGGCCTGCGCGTCGTGCCATAGCCCGGCGCATCATTATGGGCCGTCGAATGACGCGCCGGTGATGCCAGCTGGCGTCCGCGCCGTGCCCTCGCTGATGTACCTGGAGCGGCATGCGCCGTTCAGCGTCGGTCCGGACAAGGACGAGGATGAGACCAGCACTCTGCCGCTCCAGGTGGCAATGGCGCGCGGTGCCGTGCGCGGGGCGAAGACCGCGCACAATACGGCTGAGTCGGCGGCCAATCTGGTGCCGCAGGGCGGGTTGTTCTGGGACGGCCGGGTCGATACGTTACAGGAACAGGCGCGACAGCCGCTGCTCAACCCTGTCGAAATGGCCAATGCCAGCGCCGACGCGGTCGCCGCGAAGCTGCGGCGGCGCCCGTATACGGCGGATTTCGTCGAACTGTTCGGCGGGTCGATCCTGGATGAGCCTGGGCGGCTGCTGTCCGAGGCGATGTTCGCCGTGGCGCGCTACCAGATCGAGGCGCCCGCTTTCCACCCCTACACCAGCAAGTACGACTACTGGCTGGAGGGCAGGGCGCGGTTCAGTCCGGCCGAACTGCGGGGCTATCTGTTGTTCAACGATCCGGACAAGGCGAATTGCGGCGGCTGCCACCTGGATCAGCCTGCTGCCGACGGGACGCCGCCGGTGTTCACAGACGGTCAGTACCGAGGCGCTGGGGGCGCCGCGCAATCCCGCGCTGGCGGCCAACCGCGATCCGGCCTATTTCGACCTCGGCATCTGTGGACCCTACCGCGAGGATATGGGCGGCCAGACGCAGTTCTGCGGCATGTTCGCCACGCCGACCCTGCGCAACGCCGCCACGCGCCACGCGTTCTTCCACAATGGCGTATTTCGCTCGCTGGAGCAGGTGATGGACTTCTACGCCTTCCGCGATGTGGCGCCGGAGAAGGTGTATCCGCGCGGCCCGGACGGGCAGGTCGCGAAATATGACGACATTCCGTCGCGGTTCCGCGCGAATATCGACGTGGCGGACCCGCCGTTCGACCGTCATCCGGGGGATCCGCCGGCGATGACCGAGCAGGACGAAAGCGATATCATCGCCTTTCTCCGGACGCTGACGGACGGTTACCGGCCTGATCCAAGGATCAAGCGGTAGCGCTAAAGGCTGCGTCAACTTGCAATTCGGCGGCCAAGGCCCTCATCTATCCAGGGGCCAATCGGGGATCGAGCCAGGAGGGAACGGGTGGCCGGGTTTGAGCCATGGAGCCGTGAGCGCGCGGTAGAGATCATTGCCAGGGAAAGCGTCCGGGAAGGCGCCACGCTGCCGATCCTGCACGCTCTGCAAGCGGCGTTCGGCTACGTCCATGCCGAGGCGATCCCGATGATCGCCGAGACCCTGAACCTGACGCGGGCGGAGGTTCACGGGGTCATGAGCTTTTATCATGACTTCCGCCAGCATCCGCCAGGGCGGCACGTGCTTCGCCTATGCCGCGCGGAGGCGTGCCAGTCGCTGGGGGCCGATATGCTCGCCTCGCATGTGCGGCAACGGCTCGGCGTTGAGTGGCACGACACGACCGCGGATGGGGCGGTCACGCTGGAGCCGGTGTTCTGTCTGGGGCTATGCGCGATCGGTCCCTCCGCCATGCTGGACGGCGCCCCGCTGGGCCGCCTGGACAGCGCGCGGATCGATGCGGCGCTGGAGCGAACCCGATGATGGTGCGCGTCTATGTTCCGCGCGATGCCGCGGCGCTGGCGCTGGGCGCCGATGCGGTTGCCTCGCTGCTGAGCCAGGCGGGCGATGTCGAAGTTGTGCGCACCGGCTCGCGCGGGCTGTTCTGGCTGGAGCCGATGGTGGAAGTGGCGACCTCGGCGGGCCGCATCGCCTATGGTCCGGTAACGGTCGCGGACATTTCCGGCCTGCTCGGTGCCGGCATGCTGAGCGGTGGGGCGCATCGGCTGCGGCTGGGGCGGCCGGAGGAGCTGCCGTTATCTGGCGAAACAGACGCGACTGACCTTCGCGCGCTGCGGTATCGTCGATCCGCTGTCGCTGGATGATTATCGCGCGCATGGTGGGCTGAAGGGACTGGCGCGCGCGATCGAGATTGAAACGGCGTCGACGATCGAGCAGGTGACGCAGTCGGGGCTGCGCGGGCGCGGCGGTGCCGGGTTCCCGACCGGCATCAAGTGGAAGACGGCGGCGGAGGCCAAAGGCGAGCGCAAGTTCATCGTGTGCAACGCGGACGAGGGTGATTCCGGGACGTTCGCCGATCGGATGCTGATGGAGGGCGATCCGTTCGTGCTGATCGAGGGCATGACGATCGCCGGTATCGCGGTCGGCGCGACCAAGGGCTATGTATATACGCGTTCGGAATACCCGCATGCGATCGCCACGTTCAACGCGGCGCTGGATGTCGCGCGGCGTGAGGGACTGCTGGGCGCCAATGTGCTCGGTTCGCCGCATGCGTTCGACATCGAGCAGCGCGTCGGTGCCGGTGCTTATGTTTGCGGCGAGGAGACCTCGCTGCTCGACAGCCTGGAAGGCAAGCGCGGCCAGGTGCGCGCCAAGCCGCCGCTGCCGGCGCACAAAGGCCTGTTCGGCATGCCGACGGTCATCAACAACGTCGTGTCGCTGGCCAGCGTGCCGATCATCATGGACAAGGGGGCGGCGTTCTATAGCGAGATCGGCATGGGTCGCTCGCGTGGCACGATGCCGATCCAGCTTGCCGGCAACATCAAGTATGGCGGCCTGTTCGAGTGCGGCTTCGGCGTGACGCTTGGCGAACTGGTGAACGACATTGGTGGCGGTACGCTATCGGGCCGGCCGGTGCGGGCGGTTCAGGTCGGTGGGCCGCTTGGTGCGTATTTCCCGCCGGCGCTGTTCGACACGCCGTTCGACTACGAGGCGTTCGCCGCGCGCGACGGGCTGATCGGCCATGGCGGGATCGTGGTGTTCGACGATACGGTGGACCTCGCGAAACAGGCGCGGTTCGCCATGGAGTTCTGCGCCGAGGAGTCGTGCGGCAAGTGCACACCGTGTCGGATAGGCTCGGTGCGCGGCATCGAGGTGATCGACCGGATCGCGTCAGGCGAAGCGGTCGAGGCGAACGTCGATCTGCTGCGAGACCTTTGCCACACGATGAAGTTCGGCTCGCTGTGCGCGTTGGGTGGGTTCATTCCGTACCCGGTGATGAGCGCGCTGGACCATTTTCCCGAGGATTTTCGCCCCGTGCGCCGCGAGGCCGCGGAATGAAATCCAATCCTGTCAGCTGATCGATGAGGCACATATGCCCTTGATTGAAGAAATCGACTACGGCACGCCGGAGAGTTCGTCGACCGAACAGGTTACGCTGACGATCGACGGGCAGGAGGTCACGGTTCCCGCCGGCACATCGATCATGCGCGCGGCGATGGAGGCGGGCATCCGCATCCCGAAGCTCTGCGCGACCGATTCGCTGGATGCATTCGGCTCCTGCCGTGTGTGTCTTTGCGAGATCGAGGGACGCGGGGGCACGCCGGCGTCCTGCACGACGCCGGTTGCACCGGGCATGAAGGTCTCCACTACCAGCGAGCGCGTGCGTCGGGTGCGCCGCGGCGTGATGGAACTTTACCTGACCGACCATCCGCTCGACGGCTTCACCTCGCCGGTCGCCGGCAACAGCGAATTCCAGGAGATGGCCGGGCTGATCGGCGTGCGCGAGGTGCGCTACGGCCAGAACGGCGTCAATCACCTGCATGCCGAGATCGACGCATCCAACCCTTATTTCCAGTTCGATCCGGCGCGTTGCATCGTGTGTTCGCGCTGCGTGCGCGCGTGCGAGGAGACGCAGAACACCTTCGCGCTGACCATCGAGGGCCGTGGCTTTGCGTCGAAGGTCGCGGCGGGCGCCGGCGAACCGTTCCTGACCAGCGAGTGCGTGTCCTGCGGTGCCTGCGTGCAGGCCTGTCCGACCGGATCGCTGCTCGAAAAGACCGTGATCGAGCTCGGGCAGCCCGAGCATTCCGTGATCACCACCTGCGCCTATTGCGGCGTCGGCTGCAACTTCAAGGCCGAGATGCAGGGCGACACCGTGGTGCGCATGGTGCCGTGGAAGGACGGGAAGGCGAACCATGGGCATTCCTGCGTGAAGGGCCGCTTCGCCTGGGGCTATGCCAACCACCGGGACCGCGTCCTCAAGCCGATGATGCGCGAGAAGATCACCGATCCGTGGCGTGAAGTGACGTGGGAAGAGGCGATCGGCCGCGTCGCATCCGAGTTCAGGCGCATCCAGGCGACGGCCGGCAAGGATTCGATCGGCGTCATCACCTCGTCGCGCTGCACGGACGAAGAGACGTATCTGGTGCAGAAGCTGGCGCGCCAGGTGTTCGGCAACAACAACACCGACACCTGCGCACGCGTCTGCCATTCGCCGACCGGCTACGGACTGAGCACGACATTCGGCACATCGGCCGGCACGCAGGATTTCGACTCGGTCGAGCAGGCCGACGTCATGCTGCTGGTCGGCGCCAACCCGACCGACGGCCATCCGGTGTTCGCCTCGCGCATGAAGAAGCGGCTGCGGCAGGGAGCGAAGCTGATCGTGGTCGATCCGCGCCGCATCGATCTGGTGCGCATGCCGCATATTGAGGCAGCGCATCATCTGCCGCTGCGGCCCGGCACCAACGTCGCGGTGCTGACGTCGCTGGCGCATGTCATCGTCACCGAGGGTCTGGTGGACGAGGACTTCGTGCGCGAGCGCTGCGATTGGGATGCGTTCCAGGACTGGGCGCGTTTCGTGGCCGAGGAGCGCAACAGCCCCGAGGCGGTGGCGCAGGTCAGCGGCGTCCCGGCGCAGACGATACGCGAAGCGGCTCGGCTCTATGGGAAGGCGCGCAATGGCGCGATCTATTACGGGCTGGGCGTGACCGAGCACAGCCAGGGCACCACCGCGGTGATGGCACTGGCGAACCTTGCGATGGCGACCGGCAATATCGGCCGGCCTGGCGTCGGGGTGAATCCGCTGCGCGGACAGAACAACGTGCAGGGAAGCTGCGACATGGGCTCCTTCCCGCACGAGTTGCCCGGCTACCGGCACATCGCCAACCCCGCGGTGCGCGCCATCTATGAGCGCGAGTGGGGTGTGGCGCTGGATCCCGAGCCGGGCCTGCGCATCCCGAACATGATCGACGCGGCGCTGGATGGCTCGTTCAGGGGTATCTACATCCAGGGCGAGGACATCGTGCAGTCCGATCCCGACACCAAGCATATCACCGCGGGCCTTGCGGCGATGGAATGCGTGGTGGTGCATGACCTGTTCCTGAACGAGACGGCGAACTACGCGCATGTGTTCCTGCCGGGTTCCACGTTCCTCGAGAAGGACGGTACGTTCATCAACGCCGAGCGACGCATCAACCTGGTGCGCAAGGTGATGGCTCCGCGTGCCGGTTTTGCGGACTGGGAGGTGACGCAGGAAATCGCCCGTGCGATGGGGCTGGAGTGGAACTACACGCACCCATCGCAGATCATGGACGAGATCGCCCGCACTACACCGACGTTCGCGGGTGTGTCGTTCGCGAAACTGGAGCAAGGCTCTGTCCAGTGGCCTTGCAACGACAAGGCGCCGGATGGCACGCCGGTGATGCACATCGGCGGCTTCGTGCGCGGCATGGGCAACTTCTGCATCACCGAATATGTGCCGACCGACGAGAAGGTGGGGCCGCGCTTCCCGCTGCTGCTGACCACCGGGCGTATCCTGTCGCAGTACAACGTTGGCGCACAGACGCGGCGCACGGCGAATGTGGTGTGGCACCCCGAGGACGTGCTGGAGATCCATCCGCACGACGCCGAGGAACGCGGCGTACGCGACGGTGACCTGGTGCGGCTGGCGTCGCGGTCAGGCGAGACGACGTTGCCCGCGAAGATCACCAGCCGTGTGGCTCCGGGTGTGGTATATACGACGTTCCATCATCCGGCGACTCAGGCGAACGTGGTTACCAGCGACTATTCCGACTGGGCGACCAACTGTCCGGAATACAAGGTGACCGCGGTGCAGGTGTCACCGTCGAACGGGCCGAGCGAGTGGCAGGAAGAGTATCGCGAGCTGACCCAGCGCAGCCGCCGCATCGAGGCTGTGCCGGCCAAGTGACGGTAGCCCGAGCCGGTCCGCAGCGTCGTGCGTACCGCCTGGCGCGGTGGCGAGGCAATGCGTGGTGCGCGCGCGATCCCGGAAGAGACACCGATCGCGCTGACCTATAACCGCAGCGCCTATGCGGTGATGCTCGCGACGCCGGCAGATCTGGAAGATTTCGGGCTGGGCTTCAGCCTCACCGAGGGGATCGTGCAATCCGCCCGCAGAGCTCGAGCGAACTCGAGGTCGTCCCGGTGGATATCGGCATCGAACTTCGCATGTGGCTGGCGCCGGAACGCGCCGATCGGATGACGCGACGCCAGCGTCGCCTCGCCGGTCCGAGCGGCTGCGGCCTGTGCGGGCTGGAGAGCCTCGAGGATGCCGTGCGCACGCTGCCGCACATCGTATCGACCGTGCGTTTCGGCGCGGATGCGATCCACGCCGCGATGGCAGCCTTGCCCGCTGCGCAGAAGCTGAACCAGACAGACGCATGCGGTACACGCCGCGGCCTTCTGGCATCCGCAGCGCGGTCTCGTCGCACTGCGCGAGGATGTCGGCCGGCACAACGCGCTCGACAAGCTTGCCGGTGCCCTGGCGCGCGAAGGTGTCGCGGTGGCGGAAGGACTGGTGCTGCTGTCGAGCCGCATCTCGGTCGAAATGGTGCAGAAGGCGGCGATGATCGGTGCGCCCGTGGTGGTTGCGGTGTCCGCGCCGACCGCGCTCGCGGTGCGCATTGCCGAGGAGGCTGGCATTACCCTGGTCGGCATCGCCCGCGCCGACGGCTTCGAGGTCTTTACACATCCCGAGCGCATCGTCGCGCAGCAGGTGCAGCATGTCGCCTGACAAGCTGGCCTATATGGCCAACCAGATCGGCAAGTTCTTCGCGCATCAGAAGGCATGATCAGGCGGTTGCCTCGATCGCCGATCATCTGCGAAGGTTCTGGGACCCCAGGATGCGCGGCACCATCCTGGCGCAGTACGACGCGGTGAAGGGACAACTGGATCCGTTGGTCCAGCAAGCAGTTGAACAATTACGCAAAGCTGATTTACAATAATATCGGAACCGTGATTGAGCGATTGCGGTCGCCCAAAAGAGTGAAATAATTCTGGGAGAGCACCGTCTATGAGCTCAACGACATTGCCAGGTCGCGTGCCTGGCCTGCTCAGTCGAGAGCGCACCATAGCAGGTATGGGCTTCAGTCGCTGGATGGTGCCGCCAGCTGCACTCTGCGTGCATCTGTGTATCGGCCAGGCCTACGCGTTCAGCGTGTTCAATCTGCCGATGACGCGGCTGATCGGCATCACGCAGTCGGCGCCGGACGACTGGAAGCTCACCGATCTCGGCTGGATCTTCAGCATCGCGATCTTCTTCCTCGGCGCCTCCGCCGCCGTGCTCGGCCGCTGGGTGGAGGAAGGCGGGCCGCGCCGTGCAATGTTCACCGCCGGATTGTGTTGGGCTGGTGGCTTCCTGCTGTCCGCCGTCGGGGTCTATGTCCACAACATCTGGCTGATCTATCTCGGCTACGGCGTACTCGGCGGCGTCGGCCTCGGCGTCGGTTACATCTCACCGGTCTCTACGCTGATCAGATGGTTCCCCGACCGGCCCGGCATGGCGACCGGCATGGCGATCATGGGCTTCGGCGGCGGCGCTTTCATTGCCTCACCGCTGTCGGTGTGGCTGATGCGGCAGTTCTCCACCGACAAGCATGTCGGTGTCGCCGAGACGTTCATTGTGCTTGGGGTGGTGTATTTCTGCTTCATGCTGGTCGGTGCCGCGATCGTGCGCCTGCCGCCGCCGGGATGGACGCCGGCGGGATACGTTGCACCGACGCAGTCGAGCAAGCTGATCACCACGCAGAATGTGTTCGTCTATCAGGCGTTGAAGACGCCGCAGTTCTGGCTGATCTGGTGGGTGCTGTGCCTCAACGTCACTGCGGGCATCGGCGTGCTGGGCCAGGCATCGGCGATGAGCCAGGAGATGTTCCCCGGCAAGATCACGGTCACCGCGGCGGCCGGACTGGTGGGCCTGATGAGCCTGTTCAACATGGGCGGGCGGTTCTTCTGGGCATCGGTGTCCGACTACATCGGTCGCAAGAGCACGTACTTCGTGTTCTTCGTGCTGGGGTTCATTCTCTATTCGGCGGTGCCTTACACCGGTGCCACCGGCAATGTGGCACTGTTCGTGCTGTGCTTCTGCATCATCATGAGCATGTATGGCGGCGGCTTCGCTACCGTGCCGGCCTATCTGCGCGACATGTTCGGCACGCGCTATGTCGGTGCGATCCACGGACTGCTGCTCACCGCGTGGTCGATGGCGGGCATCTTCGGGCCGGTGCTGGTGAACTACATCCGGCAATACAATGTCGAGCACGGTGTGGCGAAGGCCGCGGCGTACAATGTTACGCTGTACGTCATGGCGGTTCTGTTGATCATCGGTTTCTTCTGCAACCTGTTCGTGCGGGCAGTCGATGATCGGCATCACATGAAGCATGAGGACGCCGATGCCATGGGCATGGCGGACTGAGGGAGCAGGTCATGACAGGAAGGACAACGCCGCTGCATCTCGCGCTTGCCTGGGGGTTTGTCGGCATCCCACTCGCCTGGGGCGTGGTTCAGACGCTGCTGAATGCGTTGAAGCTGTTTCAGTAACGGGCGCGCCAGACAGCGGCTATGCGGGACGAATGATGGTATTACGCGGCCGTCAGCTCCGGCTGCACGATGCCGAGGAGACGTGCCTGCAATGCGGCGTCCGCCTCCAACGCGCGCGCGCTGCCTTCGAACGCGATCTGTCCGTTGACCAGCACATAGGCGCGATCGACGATCGGCAGCACGGTTTCGGCATGGTGCTCGACGATGATCATGGCGACGCGTCCGCGCAGGCGCACCAGCGCGTCCATCACCTCCTGCACGACCGCCGGCGCCAGGCCCTCGAACGGTTCGTCGAGCAGGATCAGCCGGCTGGGGACCGTCAGAGCGCGGGCGATCGCGAGCATCTGGCGCTCGCCGCCCGACAGGCTTTCGGCACGCGCGCGCTGCAAGATCCTCAGTTTCGGGAACAGCGCGAAGATTTCGTCGAATGATGCGCCGCCGGGGCGCGCGGCCAGGCGCAGGTTCTCCATCACCGTCAGGTTGGGGAACAGCCGCCGTCCCTCCGGCACGATGGAAATGCCCAGCCGGTTGATCTCGTAATGCTTCGCGCGCGTGATGTCCGTGCCGCCCATCGTGATCCGGCCTGCACTTTTCTGCACCGTGCCGGTGATCGCGCGCAGCATCGTGGTCTTGCCGACGCCGTTGCGGCCGAGCAGCGCCACCGCCTCGCCGTCGTGCACGACCAGATCGACATCGGTCAGCACCAGGCTGCCGGCATAGCCGGCGCGCACCTTTGCCAGTTCCAGCAGCGGCTTCGCGCCGGCCGGCCGCAGTGGTCTCCTGCCGCACTGTCGGCACCGGACCACCGGCCCGCGTCGTCCCCATATAGGCCGTGATCACGTCCGGATTGGCGGCCACCTCGGCCGGCTTGCCGTCGGCGATCAGGCGGCCCTGGTGCAGCACCGTGATGCGATCCGACAGCGCCAGCACGCGATCGATGTCGTGCTCGATCAGCAGCACGGCATGCGTCGCGGCGAGCTGGCGGATCAGCGCGCCGACCACCTCGCGATCGGCTTCCGCCAGACCCGCGAGGGGTTCGTCCAGCAGCAGCAGCTTCGCGTCAGTGGCCAGCGCGATGGCGATCTCCAGCAGCCGCTGCTCGCCGTGCGACAGATTGGCGCAGGGTTCGGCCGCGCGATCCTCCAGCCCGACCGCGGCCAGCAGCGACCAGGTGCGGGCGTTGATCGCCTCGAGCGCGTAGGCATCGCGCCACAGGCCGTTCTGGTGCGGGCTGCGGGCCTGCACCGCGACGCGCACGTTCTCGAACGTCGTCAGGTTGCGGAACACGCTGAGGATCTGGAACGAACGGCCGAGCCCGAGGCGGATGCGACGGTGCACCGGCAGATGCGCGATGTCGTGGCCATCGAACACGATCCGACCGGCATCCGCGCGGAGCAGTCCGGTCAGCATGTTGAACAGCGTGGTTTTGCCGGCGCCGTTCGGGCCGATCAGGCTGTGCAGCCGGTAGGGATGCACATCGAGCTGGATATCCGCCGCCACGACCAGCGAGCCGAATCGCTTGTGCAGACCGCGCACCGTCAGGATCGGCTGGTCCGCCGTGCATGTCGCGTTGCTCGGCGTCGCGGAACGGCGCGATCCGCTCCGGGCGCGGCGGAATGCCGGAACGCACCAGGGTCCAGCGCTGCTCGCGTCGCAGCAGGCGCTGCACCGCGCCCTGGATCCCTTCAGGCGACAGCAGGGCGAACAGGATGATGATCGGCGCGAACATCAGCCACCAGCTTTCGGTGATCGCGCTCAGCCGGTCCTGCAGCAGGGTGAAGGCGATGGCGCCCCACAGCGGGCCGAGGAACTGATGCACGCCGCCCAGCACCGTCATCAGCAGCGCGTCGCCGGCATGCTGCCAGCCGAGATTGTCGGCGTAGGCGCCGCGCAGCATCAGCGCGAGCAGCGCGCCGGCATAGCCGACCACGCCGCCCATGATGACGAACGCCTCGAATTTCAGGCGGAAGGTGGAATAGCCGAGGCTTTGCATGCGCTGCTCGTTGTCGCGCAGTGCCTGGAGCGAGCGGCCGAACGGCGCGTGGGCGATGCGCCACAGCAGCCACATCGCCGCCGGCGACGGTGACCACGGTGAAGACATGGAAGGACCAGTCGCTGACCAGCCACGGGCGCGGCACGCCCTGCAGCCCGTTCTCGCCGCCGGTGAGGTCGGTCCATTTGTAGGCGATTTCGAAGGCGATCTGCGAAAACGCCAGTGTCAGCAAGGAGAAATACAGTCCGCGCCGGCGCAGGATGATCAGTGCGATCGCAGCGGCGAGCAGCAGCGAGAATGCCACGGCGAACACCAGCGCCGCGGCTTCGTTGTGAAGGAAGCCGCGCATCGATATCGCCACGGCGTAGCTGGCGCAGCCGAAGAACACCGAGGCGCCGAACGGCACAAGGCCGGTGTAGCCGACCAGCAGATTCACGCCGGCGCCGTACAGCGTGTAGATGGCGATCTGGGTGATCAGGCTGACCGGTGCACCGATCGCATCCCACGCGACCGTCAGCGCGGCGAGGACGAGCAGGATCCACAGGATGGGATGGCGGAGCGCGGTCATTCGAAGCGCTCCCAGCGTTCGCCGAGCAGGCCGCGCGGGCGGACCAGCAGCACGGCCGCCATGAACACGTACATCATGGCGTTGGCCGCGTCGGGTTCGAACTGGATGGTCAGTGCGGTCACCACGCCCACCAGCAGCCCGGCGATCACCGCGCCGGCGAATGAACCGAGCCCGCCGATCACCACCACGACGAAGGCCGGCATGATGGCGTTCTCTGACATCGACGGGATCACCGTCCACAGCGGCGCGGCCAGCACGCCGGCGATGCCGGCAAGGCAGCAGCCGAGACCGAACACCGCGGTCAGCACGCGCGGCAGGCGGATGCCGAGCAGGCCGACCATTTCCGGATCGCGCGAACCTGCGCGCAGGATGCGGCCGTACGGGGTGAACTGCATGAACGCCCACAGCGCGATCAGCAGCACCACCGTGGTGAGGAACACCGTCAGCCGATACTTGGTGATCAGCACCGGTCCCCAGAGATAGATGCCCGAGAGGAACGGCGGCTGGCTGAAGGGCTGGCCGATGCCGCCGTAGACCAGTCGCAGCAACGCCTCGATCATCAATGCCAGGGCGAAGGTGATGATCAGGCTGATCAGCGGTTCCTTGTCGTATAGCTGGCGGATCACGGTCTTCTCGACCACCATGCCGACTGCGCCGACCAACAGCGGTGCCAGCAGCACGGCGGGCCAGCCGAAGTATTGGTACAGCGTCAGCGCGAAATACGCGCCGAGCGCAAAGAAGTTGCCGTGCGCGAAGTTCACGATGCCCAGCAGGCCGAAGATGATCGACAGGCCGATCGCGATCAGCACATAGAGGCCACCGAGCACGAGCCCGGTGGCCACCTGAGAAAGGATGACATCAAGCACGACGCGTTCAGGTCATGTGGCAGCCGTTGGCCACCGGATCGCCGAAGACCTTTTCGAGATCTGCCAGGTTCTCCGGCACGACGCCCTTGACGTCGAAATAGTCCCACTTGTCGGTGATCTTTGGCTTCGCCTGCACCACCAGGTTGCGCAGCAGCATCTGGTGGTCGCCTTTGCGCCAGTAGTACGGGTTGGTCGCCGAGCCACCCTTCCAGCTTTCCAGACCCTTGATGATCGCCTCGGTGTCGGTGGACTTCGCCAGCTCGATCGATTCGAACAGCGACTTGGCGGCGATCCAGCCCATCCACGCCTTGTCGGCCGCCGGCTTGCCGTATTTCTTCTGATAGGCGGCGGCGAATGCCTTTTCCTCCGGCGGGTTGTTCGGATTGTTGTACCACCACAGCGCGGTATAGAGCCCAGTTGCCGCGTCGGGACCGACGGCCCAGATGTCGGTGTCGCCGATGGCAATCTCGCAGATCGGGATCGAGCCCTTCATCCCCATCTCGTTCCACTGCTTCAGGAAGGTGGAAAGATCGCCGGCCGGCACGCCGCCCAGGATCATGTCCGGCTTCGCCTGGCGGATCTTCAGGATGAACGAGCTGTAATCAGGCGTGTTCAGCGGCACGACATCGTCGCCGACGATGGTCCCGCCGGCCTGCGCGAGAATCTGCTTGAACGACTTCGCGATGTCCTGGCCGAACGCGTAGTTGGCCGTGAGGAAGTACCACTTCTTGCCGTAGCCCATGATATACGGCGCGAACATCGCCGCCTGCACCGCGACGGGCGTGTTCAGCCGGAACGTGTAGTGATTGCAGTTCTTGCCGCTCATGTCGGTGGCGGCGGCGTTGTCGCAGACGAACGGGATCTTCAGTTGCGCCGCGGTCGCCTGCTCGGCCAGGCCGTTGGAGCTGAGCGAGCCGCCGAGGATCGCCACGACCTTATTCTCCTGCACCAGCTTCTGCATGTTCTGCTGCGAACCCTGCGGCGAGGGTTCGTCCAGCCAGATCAGCTCCGCCGGCTGGCCCATGATCTTGTTGCCGCGCTCCTCCAGCGCCAGGTAGGTGCCATTCGCCAGATATTCGGTCTGCGCGGCGATGTCGCCGGTCTTGGCCAGCAGCAGGCCGATCTTGATCGTGTCAGCGGCGTCCGCATTGCCGATGAACGGCCTGGCGAGCGGTGCCGCGGCAATTGCTGCGGCGCCCAGCAGCGCCCGACGGCGCGGCACGGCGAGCCCTGATCTCGTGGCAGACATGTATCCTCCCGTTGGTCACTGCGGTTCCGTAACCGCCTACCTATTATGCCGCGGCTTGGCAAGCGCGCGCATATCGCAGGAGAGCATCGTCCGCCACCGGCTCGATCGGCCGGAAGTCGCGATGCGCGATCCAGTCCGGCCGCGTCGGAGTGCGGATATAGTTGGAGACCGCATTGAGCGTCAGATACACGATCTTGCGCGGATAGGGCGTGATGTTGCCGGCGGACCCGTGCACCAGATTGCCGTGGAACATCAGCACGGCACCGGGCTTGCCGGTCGGCGTGAAGATGCCGCCCTGGCGCACCAGCCTTTCGACGGTTGCATTGTCCAAGGTCCATAGCGGATAGGATGTGGTGGACGTGTCGTGCCCCGCCTTCAGCACGCCTTCCTTGTGACTGCGCGGCACCAGCATCAGCGGACCGTTGATCGGAAACACCTCATCGACGAACACCGAAATGTTCATCGCGCGCGGTTCCGGCATGCCGTCGTCGCGCGCCCAGGTGCCGTAGTCCTGGTGCCACTGCCACACCTCGCCATCGAACGCCGACTTAGCGTTGATCTTGAACTGGTGCATGTAGAGCTGTTCGCCGAACACCTGTTCGACTGGACGGATCAGGCGCGGATGCGCGCCCAGCAGACGGAACGCCTCGTTGTAGGTGTGCGCGGCGAATGCCGTGCGCGGCGAACCGGACTTCTCGCGCCAGATCTCCTTGCGCTCGGTATGGAAGATCGCGACCGCCTCGTCGCGCAGGACGGCCATCTCCTCGGCCGAGAACAGGTCGGGCAGGAACAGGTAGCCTTCCTTGTCGAACTGCTGAAGCTGCTGCTTGCTGAGCGTCATCGCACAACCCTCCGCTCACGTGGCGAGGTAGCCGCCATCGACATAGAGTTCAGCCCCCGTGATGTACGAGGCCTCGTCCGAGGCGAGGAACAGCACGGCGTTGGCCACCTCATCGACCTCGCCGGCGCGGCGCAACGGCACGCCTTGCAGCATCTTCGCGCGCACCTCGGGATCGGCGGTCGCGCCGGACGTGCGCATCGGCGGCATCAGTCCGGGATGCACGGAATTGGCGCGGATGCCGTCGCGGCCGAACTGCACCGCGGTCGATTTGGTCAGCGTGCGCACCGCGCCCTTCGACGCGTTGTAGCCCATATGCGTCATCGTCTGGCCGGTCACGCCGGAGATCGACGACAGATTGACGATCGATCCGCCGCCGGCCTGCTTCATCGCCAGCACGGCGTGCTTGGTGCCCAGGAACACGCCGCGCGAGTTCACCGCCATCAGCCTGTCCCACGCATCGGTGTCCAGCATGTCGGCAACCGCGCTGCCGCTGATGCCGGCGTTGTTCACCAGGATGTCGAGCTTGCCGTATTTCTGCACCGTCGCGGCGACCACGGCCTTCCAGTCGTCCTCGCTGGTGACGTCGAGGCGCATGAATTCGGCGGTGCCGTTGGCGCGCGTGATATCGGCGGCGACCTGCGCGCCCTTCCTCCTCCAGCATGTCGGCGATCACCACCCTCGCACCTTCCTTGGCGAAACGGCGCGCCGTCGCGGCCCCCATGCCGGAGGCCGCACCGCTGACGATTGCCACCTTTCCTTCGAGGCGCATGATTCCGTTCCTCCCGAACCGCAGGTTGCCGATCAGGCTGCCACGAGCCGCCCGGCTTGGCTACCGCCGCCGGACGTTGCACGATAGCACGCCGGCGAGACGTGGAGAACAGGCATATGGCCCATCGTGGCATGAAGTTCGGCATCTTTTTGGCACCGTTCCATCGCGTCGGGGAAAACCCGACGCTGGCGATCAATCGCGATGTCGAATTGCTCGAGTGGCTGGACTGGCTTGGCTACGACGAAGCGTGGATCGGCGAACACCATTCCGCCGGCTGGGAACTGATCGCGTTGCCCGAGCTGATCATCGCCGCCGCCGCCGAACGCACCAAGCACATCCGGCTCGGCACCGGTGTGACCAGCCTGCCGTATCATCATCCGTTCATGGTGGCGCAGCGCTTCGTGCAGCTCGATCACATGACGCGCGGCCGCGCGATGATGGGCTGCGGTCCCGGCGCGCTGACCTCGGACGCCTACATGCTCGGCATCGAGCCCAGCACCCAGCGTCCGCGCATGCTGGAGGCGATGGATGCGATCATGCGGCTGCTGAAATGCGAAGAGCCGGTCACCATGAAGACCGACTGGTTCGAGATGCGCGACGCGCGGCTGCATCTTGCGCCGTACACCGATCCGCACTTCGAGATCGCGGTGGCCAGCACGATCACGCCGTTCGGCATGATCGCCGCGGGCACGCATGGCGTGGGCGTGCTGTCGATCGGCGCCGGATTGCCGGGCGGTCCGGAAGCGCTTGCCAGCCAGTGGAAGATCGCCGAGGAGGCCGCGGCGAAGAACGGCAAGACGATGGACCGCAAGAACTGGCGCGTCGTGGTCAATGCGCACATCGCCGAGGACGACGAGCAGGCGCTGATGGAGGTCAAGAAGGGCGAGCGGGTCGAGACGCAGACCTATTTCGAGGATACGCTCGGCCGTCCGCCTGGCCGCGCCGACGATCCGCTGCGCGACGGCGTGAAGATGGGCACCACGCTGGTCGGTTCACCGGAGACGGTGGCGAAGGGGATCAAGCGCCTGCTGGAATACAGCCAGGGCGGCTTCGGCGGCATTCTGTTCCGCGCGCATGAGTGGGCCAATCGCGAGCAGACGCTGCGCAGCTACGAGCTGTTCGCGCGTTATGTGATGCCGCAGTTCCAGGGTTCGCTCGGCCCGATCATCGGGTCCAGCACCTGGGCGCGAGAGAACCGCAAGCAGGTGTTCGGCTCAACGGTCGATGCGGTGCGACGTGCGTTCACCGATTTCGGCCGCGAGGTTCCCGAGGAGGAGGTTCGGGCGCGCAGCCTCGGCGGGCGCGATCTCGATCCGCGGAGATAGGCGCGTCACTCTGACGGCACGCCCGGGGCCTTATCCAAGCCTGCCGTGGCAGTGCTTGTACTTCTTGCCCGACCCGCATGGGCATGGCGCGTTGCGTGAGGTGTTGCGCCAGGTCGCGGGGTCGTTCGGATCGACCGCATCGGACCGCATCGGCTGGGTCGCCGAGATCGTCATGGCGCCGGCACCTTCCAGTGCCATCTCCGGCTCACCGGCGAACGCTGGGACCGGCTGCGGATGCATCTCGGTCATCTGGATGGGCGGCGGCGGCTGGACCGGCTCGGGCGCCAGCTCGACCCGTGCCAGCATCGCCGTCACCCGCTCCTTCAGTTCGTCCAGCATGGCATTGAACAGGGCGAACGCCTCGCTCTTGTATTCGTTGAGCGGATCACGCTGGCCGTAGGCGCGCAGGCCGATGCCCTGGCGCAGGTGATCGAGCGCGTACAGATGCTCTTTCCACACTGCGTCCAACGTCTGGATCAGCAGCGACTTCTCGATGAAGCGCATGAGCTCGGGGCCCATGTTGGCCGCCTTCGCCGCCATCAGCGCATCCGCCGCCTGATCCACCCGCTCGCGCAGATGGCTTTCGTCAATCCCCTCCTCGCGGCCCCATTCCTCGATCGGCAGATCGAGGTTGAGCACGCGGCGCAGATCGTCGGCCAGTTCCGTCAGTTCCCACTGCTCGGAGAATGCCTTTTCCGGCACCCGACGCATCACCATCGTCTCGATGATCTCGGCGCGCATGTCCGCGACCGTTTCCGACACGTCGGTCGCCTTCATGAACTCCTTGCGCTGCGCGTAGACCTCCTTGCGCTGCGCGTTCATCACGTCGTCGTATTTCAGCACGTTCTTGCGCGTGTCGAAGTTGCGTGCCTCGACCTTCTTCTGCGCCTTCTCAAGCGCCTTGTTGATCCAGGGATGGACAATGGCCTCGCCATCCTTCAGGCCGAGCCGCTGCAGCATTCCGCCCATGCGATCCGAGCCGAAGATGCGCATCAGGTCGTCTTCCAGCGACAGGAAGAAGCGTGAGCGCCCGGGATCGCCCTGGCGTCCGGACCGGCCGCGCAACTGGTTGTCGATGCGCCGGCTCTCGTGGCGTTCCGTGCCGATCACGAACAGCCCGCCGGCGGCTTTTACCTGCTCATGCGCCGCGGCGACTTCGTCGTTGATTTCGGCCACGCGCGTCGCCTGCTGCGCGGGGTCGTCGATGCCGGCAAGCTCCTTCTTCAGCAGCATCTCCAGGTTGCCGCCGAGTTTGATGTCGGTGCCGCGGCCCGCCATGTTGGTGGCGATCGTTACCCCGCCCGGCGCACCGGCCTGCGCGATGATGTCCGCTTCCTGCTCGTGGAAGCGGGCGTTCAGCACGGCGTGCGGAATGCGCTTCTTCTTAAGGATCTCGCTGATGGTCTCGCTCTTCTCGATCGAGGTGGTGCCCACCAGAACCGGCTGGCCGGTCTTGCGCGCTTCCTCGATCAGCGTCGCCACCGCCTCGTACTTTTCCGCCGCGCTACGATACACCTCGTCGTCTTCGTCGTTGCGGACACAGGGGACGTTCGTCGGGATCTCGATCACGTCGAGCTTGTAGATTTCGGCGAACTCGTCCGCCTCGGTCATCGCCGTGCCGGTCATGCCGCCAAGCTTGGGATACAGGCGGAAATAGTTCTGGAAGGTGATCGAGGCAAGCGTCTGGTTCTCGGCCTGCACCTCGACGTGCTCTTTCGCCTCCAGAGCCTGGTGCAGCCCATCGGAGTAGCGGCGGCCCTCCATCATGCGGCCGGTGAACTCGTCGATGATAATCACCTTGTCCTGGCGCACGATGTAGTCGACGTCGCGGGTGAACAGCGTGTGCGCGCGGAGCGACTGCTGCACGTGATGCACCACCGAGACGTTGAAGATGTCGTAGAGATTGCCCTCGGTGATGATGCCCGCCGCACGCAGCATGTCCTCGACCTGCTCGGAGCCGGGCTCGGTCAGCGCCACGGTGCGGAACTTCTCGTCCTTGTCGTAGGTGCTGGCGTCCTTCACCAGCTCCTTCACCACCGCATCCACCTGGCGATACAGATCCGAACTGTCCTCCGCCGGGCCCGAGATGATCAGCGGTGTGCGCGCCTCGTCGATCAGGATGCTGTCCACCTCGTCCACGATGCCGAAGAAGAACTCGCGCTGGACCATGTCCTCTAGCCGGTACTTCATGTTGTCGCGCAGGTAATCGAAGCCGAACTCGTTGTTGGTCCCATAGGTGATGTCGGCGGCGTACTGGGCGCGCCGCTGTTCGTCGTCCAGGCCATGCACGATGACGCCGACGGTCATCCCGAGGAACTGGTAGATCTGCCCCATCCATTCGGCGTCGCGTCGGGCCAGGTAGTCGTTGACCGTAACGATATGCACGCCCTGGCCGGCGAGCGCGTTGAGATAGACGGGAAGCGTGGAAACCAGGGTCTTGCCTTCGCCGGTCTTCATCTCGGAGATCTTGCCGTCGTGCAGGACCATGCCGCCGACGAGTTGCACGTCGAAGTGCCGCTGTCCGAGGGTGCGCCTGGCAGCCTCGCGGACCGCGGCGAACGCCTCGGGCAGCAGGTCGTCGAGGGTGGCGCCGCCCGCCAGCCGCTCGCGGAACTCGGCGGTCTTGGCGCGCAGCGCTTCGTCCGACAGCGCCTCCATTGCGGGCTCGAGGGCGTTGATCTGCGGCACCCGCCGCTGATAGCTCTTGAGCGAACGATCGTTGGCGGTGCCGAATACGGCGCGGGCGATGGCAGCGAACATGGGACCTTCTCAGATGGCCGGCCTGGGCCGGGCAGGCGGGCTCCGAATCCCCGGATCAGGCCCCAGGGAAGTCCGGGCGAAGTTCAGATAGGACCCGTACCGCCTCCGGTCAACGACGCGGCGCTGTTACGTGGTTGGGCGCCGCGGCCAGGCAAGGGGATAAGTTCATCGGTGCGATTCTTGTCGCGTTACCGGGCTTCGGCCATGATCCGGGCTCGCTTTGAACAGGTGATTTTATGTCGCGTGCCACCGGTATCGCAATTTGTCTGCTCGCCGCCGCTTTGCTGGGCTGCCCGGCCGCGCGGGCGCAGGGAGCCGCGGCGCCGCCGGCCGATCCGATCGTGGCCAAGGTTGACGGCCAGCCGATCCACCTCAGCGACCTCAAGGAGGCGACGCAGGCGCTGCCGGCCAATCTCCGCGGCATGCCGCCTCAGACACTCTACCCGATGCTGCTGGATCAGATGATCGACGGCCGGCTGCTGGTGGCGGAGGCGCGCAAGTCCGGGCTCGACAAGGATCCGGCCGTGCAGCATCAGGTCGCCGCCGCCGCGGACCGCGCGCTCCAGACCGCGGTGCTGAACAAGGAGGTCGGCCCCTCGGTGACCGAGGAGGCGGTGCGCGCCCGCTACGACCAGGAGATCGCCGGCAAGCCTGGCGAGGAGGAGGTTCACGCCAAGCACATCCTGGTGGGCAGCGAAGCAGAGGCGAAGAAGATCATCGCCCAGCTTAAGGGCGGGGCGGATTTCGGCGCGCTGGCGAAGCAATACAGCAAGGACCCGAGCGGGGCGCAGCAGGGCGGCGATCTCGGATTCTTCAAGAAGGACGAGATGGTGCCCGAGTTCGCTGCCGCGGCCTTCGCCCTCCAGCCGGGACAAGTGTCGCCGGAGCCGGTGCACACCCAGTTCGGCTGGCACGTCATCCTGCTGGTGGAGCGGCGCCGCGCGGAGCCGCCCAGCTTCGATCAGGCGCGCGACGAACTGCGCCAGAAGATGATCCAGGAAGGTGTGCAGAAGGCCGTGGCGAAGGCGCGCGCTGGGGCCTCGATCGAGAAGTTCAACCTCGATGGCTCGCAGGTGCGTCCGACCGACACCGCCGAGCCGCCGCCGGCCCCAAGCAAGCAATAAACCCACCTGGTCCGAGGAGGCGTACATGGTCTCGCCTGTGTCTCCGCTTGCCGTGCCGTTGCCGGACCTGCTCCCGCTCGCGGGGGTACGGCTGGGCGCAACCGCGGCTGGTATCCGCTACCAGGGACGCAACGACCTGGTCTTGGTGGAACTTGCCGCGGGCACGACCGTCGCCGGCGTGTTCACCTCCAGCAAGTGCCCAGGCGCGCCGGTCGACTGGTGCCGCGCCTCGCTTGCCGGTGGCAAGGCGCGTGGCGTGGTTGTGAACGCGGGCAATGCCAATGTGTTCACTGGCAAGGCGGGGCGTGATGCCTGTGCGGCGAGCGCGTCGGCCGCGGCTAAGCTGATCGGCTGTCCGGCGAAACAGGTATTCATCGCCTCGACCGGGGTAATCGGCGAGGTGTTGCCGCACGAAAAGCTGACCGCGGCACTGCCGGGGCTCCACGCGGCGCTGCGGGAGGATGGTTGGGAGGATGCCGCGCGGGGCATCATGACCACGGATACCTTCCCCAAGGCCGCCACGCGCTCCGCACGGATCGGTCATGCAGAGGTGCGGATCAGCGGGTTCGCCAAGGGCAGCGGCATGATCGCGCCGGACATGGCGACGATGCTGTGCTTTGTGTTCACCGACGCGAAACTGCCGGCGGATGCGATGCAGGCCCTGCTGAGGAAGGGCGTCGATATCAGCTTCAACTGCACGACGGTCGACTCGGACACCTCGACGTCGGACACGGTGCTGCTGTTCGCCACCGGCCAGGCGAAGCACCCGCGCGTTCCGGCGGAGGGTGGCGCGATGCTGGCGGACTTTGCGCGTGCGCTGAATGCAGTGCTGCTCGATCTGGCACTTCAGGTGGTGCGCGACGGGGAGGGGGCGCAAAAGCTGGTGCGGGTCGATGTCAGCGGCGCGACCACCGCACGTTCGGCGAAGCGTATTGGGCTGGCGGTGGCGAACTCACCGCTGGTGAAGACGGCGATCGCCGGAGAGGACGCCAACTGGGGCCGCATCGTGATGGCGGTCGGCAAAGCCGGCGAACCGGCGGATCGCGACAAGCTGTCGGTCGGGGTGGGGGGCATATGGATGGCGCGGGACGGCGGCGTGGTGCCCGGCTATGACGAGGCGCCGGTGACGGAGCACATGAAGGGCCGCGAGGTGACGATCGCGATCGATCTCGGCCTGGGCCGCGGCAAGGCCACGGTCTGGACCTGCGATCTCACCCACGGCTACATCGATATCAACGGGTCGTATCGGAGCTGATGTCTTCGTTTGATCGCCTGATGCGGACCTTTGGCGATTCCGCCTTCGGTGATCACGCCCTAGGAGCGGGCGGGGATCAGGCTTTCGAGGGCGTCGGCGACGCTGCTGAAGCGGCAGCTTCGGCCGATCAGCGGCTGCACGACGATCTCACCGGCGGCGCGCCAGAGGATCCACCGCCGGAGCTGGCTGTCCCTGCCGTAGAATGCGATGACCTCTTCGTATTCCTCGCCCTCGACGCAGTGGTCCAGCTCGACAACCATCTGCACGTCGTGGAAGTCGGCCCAACCTTGCAGGAGCATGAGATCGGCGATCTCGAAGGCAAGACCAGTAGGGGCGTTCGGGCTGATCCGGGGCATTTCCATCGAGATCTGATCTCCGATCCTCAGCGCAGACCAGAGGCGAACCTCACGGTCGTGTGATCTCATAACTCACGATACCGTGAAATCAAGTCTTCTATTTTAGACTCGCACGATTGTTCGATCGAAACGGTAGTGTTCCGAGATGTCGTGTGATCTGCTGCCGGCAACCGATTGATTTGAGGCACAGATTAATTCAGTGCTGATACGGAACTTTAGGTTGGTTTTCGTTACGTAATTGCAGTGGAATTGGCGCTTGACCGATACCGATCAGGCACTGAGCGAAATTTCATCTGCTCGCCATGTCACGCGTGCCATCGACGTAGAGCGCCAGAATGTCCGCGACGGCGCGATTGAGCGGTGTAGGCACGCCGACCCGCTTGCCGAGCTCGACAACCGCTCCGCTCAGCCATGGCAGTTCCAGGCGATTGCCGCGGGCCAGATCGCCCTGCATCGACGCGGTCATCTGCGGCGGTAGCGTCTCGATGAACTTCATCCGCTCCTCGGCGAAGTCGTCGGCAAGCTTCACGCCCAGGGCCTCGGCCGACCGCGACGACCTCGCGGGTGATGTCGAGCAGGAAGGCGCGGGTCTGGGGATTGGCGCGGATCGGGCCGATGCTGGAGCGCATGCTGGCGGTGCAGCCGGCCATCGGCACCAGGAAGGCGAACTTCTGCCAGATCGCCAGGTTGATGTCCGGAGCGATCTCGGCGTCGATGCCAGCCGCCGTGCAGGCGTCGAGCAACGCCTCGACGCGCGGCGTCCGGGTGTTGTCGAGTTCGCCGAAGATCAGCTTTGCCATCGTGCCGGTGTGGCGGATCACGCCTGGGCTGCCGATCACCACGCCGATCTGACCGACGCCGCCGATCACCGCTTCGCGCCCCAGAATGCGTGTCAGCACCTCATCCTTGCTGACGCCGTTCTGGAACGACACGACGGCCGTGCCGGGGCGCACCAGCGGCTTCACGGCTTCCGCCGCTGCCTCGGTGTCCCACAGCTTCACCGCGATCATCACGACATCCGCCGGCGCCAGCGTCGCGGGATCGTCCGTCGCCGTCACATCGCGCAGATGCAGATCGCCACGCGCGCTTTCCACGCGCAGCCCGTGTTCGCGGATCGCGGCGAGATGCGCACCGCGTGCGACGAAGGCGACATCGTTGCCGGCCGCCGCCAGCCGTGCCCCGAAATAGCCGCCGAGACCGCCGGCCCCCATGATCACAAAACGCATGCAGCCGATTGAGCGGATCGGCCGCCGATCGTCAAGCCCGGGGGCCGCCTTCAGATGTCAGCGCGCGGTTTCCGTCACCGGCAATGGGCTGGCGGTTTGCGGCACCGCGTACTGCCGGACCAGCAGCATCCCGCCGGCCACCAGAGAGAGCGCGACAATCGCGAACAGCAATGTGCGGTCGGTCAGCGTCTCGCGTGGCGAGTTCTCGGCGTACCAGAAGTGCCGGTACCACGATTTGTGCGGCTGTAGCGGAGCGATCGCCATGTGCCACTCGTTGCGGTGCGCCGGTCAGTATGGGATTTCGTGACATGAGAGGCAATCGACGGAGGCTGGCATGGCCTGGGTGAGCGTGCAGCGTGATACGCGCGGCGTCGCCGTGATCACGATCGACAATGCAGCCAGGCTCAACACGCTGAACACGGTGGTGATGACCGACCTGCTCGCGGTCGCGGAGCGTCTTGGCGCCGACGAGACCGTGCGCGCCGTGGTGTTGCGCGGTGCCGGCGAGCGCGCCTTCATCGGCGGCGCCGACATCGACGAAATGGCCGGCCTCGAGCCCGCCTCGGCGCGTGCCTTTATCACCCTGGTCCACCGCAGTTGCGACGTGTTCCGCCGTATGCCGGTGCCGGTGATCGCGCGCATCAGCGGCTACGTGTTCGGCGCGGGCGTGGAAGTCGCTGCCGCCTGCGACATGCGCGTGGCCAGCACCGACGCGCAATTCGGCATGCCGGAGGTACGGCTCGGCGTGCCCTCGGTGGTGGAGGCGGCGCTGTTGCCGCAGTTGATTGGCTGGGGGCGCACGCGGCGATGGCTGCTGACCGGCGACACGATCGGCGCGGCAACCGCGCACGCCTGGGGACTGATCGAGGAGATCGTGCCGGCGCAACAGCTCGACGCCGCCGTGGAGCGACTGCTGGATTCAATCCTGGTGTCCGGTCCGCGCGCAGTGCGATTGCAGAAGGCGCTGATCACCGCATGGGAGGATCTGCCGCTGCGCCAGGCCGTGCAGCATGGCATCGATAGCTTCGCCGCCGCATGGGAAGGCGATGAGCCACGGCAGCTCATGGCGGCTTTTATCGCCCGACGTCGGCCGCGCAAAGGCTGACGTGCGATTTCAAGCCGCGGCCTGGTGCACGCAGAAGCTTGGGTGCACGCAGAAGTTGACTTCGGGTGCTATGTCGGATCATGGTTCGGCAACGGGGTGGGTTCGGGTTCGACATCTTCGCAAATAAGGCGGAAGCCCGGAGAATAATAATGTCGGACGATGCGATAATTCCGTCGATTGCCAACGACCGCCAGGAGCCGATCTCCGAGCCGTACGAGGTTGGCGGTTTCACCACGCCAGAATTCGGCAAGGCTCTCGACGATGCCGACGTTTTGCTCGGCTATGCGGCGAGCAGCGGTCGGCTGCCGGCCTCCTTGGCCGGTGACACCGTAAGGGACATCGTCCTGGCCCGGCATGCCTGGCAGTCGCGTCAAGTCAGTGCGCGCGTCGCCATCGCCTTCTGGATCGCCTATGCAAATCTGGCGAAGGGCACCCGGCCGGTCACCGCGGCGTCGGTGCGCGCCTGCGAGACCCCATCGCTGCTTGCGGCGAAACTCGGCGCAGTTCTGCTCGTCATGACCATCATTGCATTCTCGATCTTTCTGTTCATGAACAACACGACTGCCAATGATGCCTCCGACCTGATCGAGCAGCAGAATGCGGCGGCCCTGAAACTCTGGTCGAATTTGCAGATCCTTCAATCGAACACGTCAGAACAGCCGGCGGGACCATCCCACCAGTCTTCACCGGCGCTCGAAAATCAGAGCAGCACCGCATTCGCAAGCCGGGTGTTCGAGGATGCGGTGGAATTCTCGCGGAGGAGCCAATGGCTGCTACAGTCCGCCAGTAAACTGCATTACTGGTTCAACCCCTGGTGGACGAACATCGACATCGCGCCGGTGACCTTCGATGATCATAATCCGCAACAGATTACCCACCTGCTGATCTCGCCGGATATTACTGGCACGGACCAAATCAAGGCCGAGGTGGTCAATCAGATCAAGGCATATCAGCTCATCCGCAATTATGCACTTGCCTTGGATAAGACAGACTCGATCGTCTATGGCGGGATCACGACTTATCTGCTGCCTACAGTCTATGCGTTGCTCGGTGCTTTTCTGTACGGCTTCAGACTATGTTCCCGACTGATCCGCAGAAAAACCTACCTACCCTCGGCTGCGCACAGTGCGCGGTATTTTATCGCCGCTATAGCGGGTCTCGTCGTCGGGTTGTTTGGCTCGTTGCTGCCCAAGACCCTTGCTCTGTCGCCTTTGGCCGTTGCGTTCCTGGTCGGTTACGCCGTCGAGGCATTCTTCTCGCGCCTGGACGGTCTGATAGCGAGATTCAAGAATGCGGATCCCGCCAAGCTTGCATCGGATCAGGAAGTGCAAAGCGGCGACTGATTGTCGCGACGAGGACGTGCTCGTAGACTCCCGCCTGGTTGGGCGGGAGGAAATGGATGGGCACAACGGAAGCCGTCACCGGCGCCGAGTGGCTGGCGCGCACGCTTGCCGCGAACGGCACGACGCATGTGTTCTTCATCGATGCGGTGCTGCGGCGGACGCTGATCGAACTCGGCGCCCTCGGCGTCACGCGCGTTCTGGCGCACGCCGAGAAGTCCGCCGCCTATATGGCGGATGGCTATGCGCGCATCGCTGGACGACCCGGCATTTGTTTCGCGCAGTCGGTCGGCGCGGCGAACCTTGCGGCCGGCCTTCAGGATGCGTGGCTCGGCCACAGCCCGGTGATCGCGCTGACCGGCCGTGAGCCGCCGCTCTATCATCATCGCAACACGTATCAGGAAATCCCGCATCGGCCGCTCTACGCGTCGGTGACGAAGTTCTCGGCCGATGTCGCGGATGCCGCGGACCTGCCGCGCTTACTGCGCCAGGCATGGCGCGAGGCGATGACTGGTTCGCCGCGGCCGGCACATCTCGATCTTTACGGCCGCTCGGCGAACATCGTCGAGACCGGCATGGTGAGCGAACCGGCGGTCGCTGATCCCGCACTGCAACTGACGATGCCCCCGTATCGGCCCGCGCCCTCGGACGACGAGATCGAGCGTGCTGCTGCGAAGCTACGTGCGGCGAAGCGGATCGTCGTTGTCGCCGGTTCCGGCGCCACGGCTTCCGGCGCCGGGCCGGAACTGCTGGCGCTCGGCCAAGCGTTGGCGGCGCCGATCGGCACATCTCTCGGCGCCCGCGGGCTGATACCGACGCGGCATCGCCTGTCCATCGGTTGCCCCGGCAACTATGCCGCGCCGCCCGCCAATCAGATCGTCCATGAGGCAGAACTGGTGCTGTTCGTCGGCTGCCATACCGGCGATCAGGTGACTCACACCTGGCGGATTCCGCCGCTGGATACCCAGGTTGTACAGATCGACATCGATCCGTCGGAGCCTGGCCGCAGCTATCGGAACACGTTGGGACTGATGGGCGATCCGAAGGCCACGTTGGCGAAGCTGAATGCGGCGATCGGCAGGCCCGTGCGCGACACCACCTTTGCCGAGCGTGCCGCCGCCATCGTGGCAGCCTGGCGCGAGGCGCGCGAACCGCGGCTCGCCAGCAATGCAGCGCCGATCCCGCCCGACCGGCTGTGCGCAGAGATCACCCGTGCACTGCCGGAGGACGGCATCCTGGTCGCCGATACCGGCTATTCCGGCATCTGGACCTCGACGCTGATCGAGCTGAACGGCACGACGCAGACCTATCTGCGTGCGGCAGGTTCGCTGGGCTGGTCGTTCCCGGCCTCGCTCGGTGCGAAATGCGCGGCCGGCAAGCGCAAGGTGATCTGCTGGTCGGGCGACGGCGCTGTCTACTATCATCTGACCGAACTGGAGACTGCGCGGCGGCGCGGCATCGCTGTCGTGTTGGTAGTCAACAACAACTCGGGCTTCGGCCAGGGCTGGCCGAATATGCAGCGGCAGCAAGGCAACCGGCCGGGCGATGTGAGCGAACTCGGGCGGTTCGGGCCCACCAACTTCGCCGATGTGGCCCGCATGTTCGGGCTGCGCGGCATCCGCGTCGAGGAGCCGTCGCAGATCGCGCCGGCACTGCGCGACGCGCTCGCGTCGGACGAGACGGTGATCGTCGATGTCAACACGGACATCGACGCGCGCGCTCCGGAACCCTGGTTGCCGCCCGGCGCATGATGCCGCTGACGTTTCACGAACGCGTTGGGCTGGAGGGACGTCGCATCAGTCCGTTCTCGTGGCGCATTCGCTATGCGCTCGCACATAAGGGGCTTGATCCGGAGGTGGTGCCGGCGCGCTTCGCCGATGTGGCGCGAATTCGTGCACTCAGCGGGCAGGACCTCGTGCCTGTCATCGAGCATGATGGACGGGTGGTGCATGACAGTTGGTCGATTGCCTGCCATCTGGAGGACTGTTTTCCAGACCGTCCGTCACTGTTCGGCGGAGCCGCGGGTCGCGGTGCCACGCGGCTGGTCAATCTCTGGTGCGACGCCGTGTTGGGCCGCGACATGCGTCGGCAGATCTATGTGGATTTCATTCGGTGCATCGATCCGGGTGATCGTGCCTACTTCCGCCGCTCGCGGGAGGCGCAACTCGGGATGACACTGGAGCAGTACAGCGCGGATCGCGACCCCGCGTTGCCCGATCTGCTGGAGGCGTGCGCGCCGGTGGAACGCACGCTCTCCGAGCAGCCTTTCCTTGCCGGCGATGCACCTGCCTACGTCGATTACGTCGTGTTCTCGATATTTCAGTGGGCGCGTGTGGGCAGCCCGCGCGATGTACTGGGAGTTAACTCGCAAGTAACGGCGACACGTGAGTGGCGGGCGCGCATGGTGTCGCTGTACGGCAATCTCGGCGATCGATTTGCCGGCTATCCAACGGAGGGCACATGATCAGCTACGATCTCAAGGGCAAAACCGCACTGGTGACCGGCGGCGCATCGGGCATCGGCTTTGCCACCGCGCGGATGCTGGCGAAGTTCGGCGCGACTGTGGCGGTGAATTTTCTCGCCGACGATCCGCGCGGGCCGGAGGCGGTGGACAGGCTCAATGCCGAGGGCGGCAAGGCGATCATGGCTCCTGGCAGCGTCGGCGAGGCCGGCGGCGCTGAACGCATGGTGCTGAAGGCGATCGACGATCTCGGACGGCTCGATCTGTTGTTCAACAACGCCGGCACGCCCGGGACGCGCCGGCGCATAACGCCGCCTGAACTGGATCTTATCACCGAGGAGCTATGGTCACTGCTCCTCCAGACCAATCTGCTGGGCGTGTTCCGTGGCTCGAAGGCCGCGGCGCCGGCGCTGAAGGCGGCCCAGGGCGCTATCGTCAGCACGGCCTCGATCGCCGGGCTTGGGCGCGCCGGTTCCAGCCTGGCCTACAGCGCGACCAAGGCGGGCGTCGTCAGTCTGACACAGAACCTCGCGCGTGCGTTGGCGCCCGAGGTGCGGGTGAACGCGATTGCCCCGGGCGCGGTGGACAGTTCCTGGATGGTCGAATGGACCAACGAGGAACGGCAGCAGTCAATCGAGCGAGCGCTGCTGAAGCGGCGCTGTCAGCCGGAGGACCTCGCGGAGGTCGTGCTGTTCCTGGGCTTCGGAGCGGCGATGGTGACCGGACAGACGATCACCGTGGATGGCGGACTTACGCTGTAGCCTGGAAAATTCTGGCCCTCGCCCGGGCGGACGCGGGCGAGGGCCAGTGCGGTCGCGATCGGCTCAGAATGTCAGGACGATATCCGAGCCGAAGGTGAATGAGTTCTGAGTGCCTTTTGTGTTGGCAGGCGGATTGTTGTTGAACGGATTGTTGCTGGTAAAGGCGTGATCCCAGCGAACTTCTGGACGGACCAGCAGACCGGTTATCGGTGCGGGCAACGCCGGCTTCCAGGTCACGCCGGCTGTGAGGGCGCCGTAGGTCGAATTGCTGCCGGGCGCCCCATGGACGAGGACCGGGAAACCCTGCTGGAATTGGACAAAGGAATTGTTTGCCGGGAACGAAGCAACGAAGAAGTTGTTGTCGTCCCGCCAGTACCTCGGCCCTGCCATTCAGGGTGAGCGTGTCGGTCAATGCGTAGGAAGCGTATTGCGCAAGGCCGAAGCCGTTCACCGCCTTGCCCACGAAGCCATAGCCGTCGCGGATCCAGTTGGTCTCCGTGACGAAGGTCCAGGTGTCGGTCGCCTTCCAGGTGACCAGCACGTCGTTATAGAAGCGCCACTGGCCGTTCGCATTGACACCCAGAGGCGACAGCGCGCGGGTCGCATCCTCCGGTCCGAAATGCGTCAGCGCGAGGATGGTGAGGTTACCGCCCAGGAAGGTCAGGTTGAAACCGCCCACACCGCCGATTGCGCCGTTGTCTTCACCCAGCGGTCCGAACGTCGTGTTGGTTCCCGTGTCGATCCCCGAATAGATATCGAGCACGTCATTGACGTGCGTCGTCGCCAGCGCGCCGGTGTGCTTGAACGGCAGGCCAAACTGGAAGATGTAGGAGTGCGAGTAGAACGGATTGGTCGAGGGATCGATCGTCTCGTAGCCGAGTGGCGTCGGATACTGCCCGACCTTGAGGTCGATGCCGCCGTCCGTGAGCCAGGGCAGATGCGCGAGGACATTCGCTTCGACGACGTCAAGCTGATAGCGCTGTTCCGGGTCAACGCGGTTCAGTTCACCGAGGAACTGCGTGTACCTCGCGTCTGAGCCATACATGAACTGGACCTTGAAGCCCCATTGATAGTCGGGGTTCTTGGGGTCGAGCGGTTTGTTTGCGGTCAGCAGCAACTGATTGAGCTGCACCTGGTTCGCGTGATCGGTGAACAGTTGTCCCCAGTTGAGACCTGTCGCCGGACGGAACGGGTTGGCGATAATTCCCGATTCAAGCTGCGCCGAGAGATGGATGCCGTCGATCCAAAGCCCCGGAGGAGGCGCGGCCGCGGCTGCCGGTGCAGCGGCAGGCGGTGCCGCCGCGCTGGTGGTGCCGCTGGTGTCGATTGAGCAGGAGGCGGTGCGGCTGTGGCCGGTGCGGTCGTGGCCTGTGCCGTGGTCGTGACCTGCGCGGCAGGATCCGGTGCAGCAGTCGTCGAATCCGCGGCCTGAGGTGGTGTCTGTGCATACGCGGCCGGCATGGCGGCGGCGATGCTTGCTGCCGCGATCCAACTCGCGGCGCGGGTGAATTTCCTGTACTCCATGGTTGCGTTTGTTACCTTTCGCTTCCCCATACACCTGTAGACACAAACATAGGACGCCCGCAATCCGGCGCCCTACGTCTGCTGTTCGATTTTTAGAAGACCTGCTCTCCGTGCAACACCAGGTCGAGGCCCTCGCGTTCCTCCTCCTCGCCGACACGCAGGCCGACCAGCATCTTGGTGACCATCAGCAGGATGAGTGTGCCTACGCCGCTGTAGACCAATGTTGCCACGACGCCCTGACACTGGATCCAGAGCTGAGCGAGGCCGCCTGGACTGCCGTCGGGCGACGCGTCGGTTGCCGACAGCGGTCCATATGAGAACACGCCGGTGAGCAACGCGCCGACGATACCGCCCATGCAGTGCACGCCGAAGACGTCGAGGCTGTCGTCATAGCCGAACATGTGCTTCACGCTGGTCGCGCACCAGAAGCAGATCACGCCGGCGGCGACGCCGATGATGATCGAGCCGCCTGGCAGCACGAAACCGGAGGCTGGGGTGATCGCGACCAGACCGGCGACCGCGCCAGAGATGCAGCCCAGCACGGAGGGTTTGCCCTTGGCGATCCACTCGGCGAACATCCAGCCGAGCGCGGCCGCCGCGGTGGCGATCTGTGTCACCGCCATGGCCATGCCGGCGCGGCCGTTCGCCGCGACCGCCGAACCGGCATTGAAGCCGAACCAGCCGACCCAGAGCAGCGACGCGCCGATCACCGAATAGGCGAGGTTGTACGGCGCCATGTTGTCCTGGCCGTAGCCGACCCGCTTGCCGAGGACCAGGGCGCACATCAGGCCGGCGATGCCGGCATTGATATGCACGACGGTGCCGCCGGCGAAGTCGAGCTGACCGTTGATGTTGCTCCAGCCGGACGGCGCCCACATCCAGTGCGCGACCGGCGAATAGATCAGCAGCGACCACAGCGTCATGAAGATGCACAGCGCCGAGAACTTCATGCGATCGGCGAAGGCGCCCACGATCAGCGCCGGCGTGATGATCGCGAAGGTCATCTGGAACATCATGTAGACGGTCTCGGGAATCGTCGTCACCATCGGCGCGACGTCCTTGATTCCCGACTGGAGAACGAATGCCTGGGTGTCGTTGCCCTTGCTGATATGATCGGCGATGCCGTTCAGCATGAAGCGTGACAGATCGCCGACATACGCATTGCCCGGGGTGAACGCCAGGCTGTAGCCGGCGACGCACCAAACGATGGTGACGATGCAGGTGATGGCGAAGGACTGCATCAGCGTAGCGAGAATATTCTTCTTCCTGACCATGCCGCCATAGAACAGTGCCAGACCTGGGACGGTCATCATGAGCACGAGCGCGGTGCTGGCGAGCATCCAGGCAGTGTCACCGGAGTCGAGTTTGGGCGGGGCGTCGTCGGCCAGTGCCGGCAACGCAACCAGCATCATGGGCAGCATGGCACCAAGGCCCCAGGTGAGGCGGGGTCGAATCATTATCCTGTTTCCCTATTGATTGGCTGTCGTTCAGAGTGCCGCGGTGTCGACCTCGCCGGTGCGGATCCGCACGGCGCGCTCGATGTCGTAGACAAAGATCTTGCCGTCGCCGATCTTCCCGGTATGGGCCGACTTGGTGATCGCCTCGATCACCTGGTCGGTGAGATCGGCCGGCACGACCACTTCGATCTTCACCTTCGGCAGGAAATTCACGTGGTATTCGGCACCGCGGTAGATTTCGGTCTGGCCCTTCTGCCGGCCGAATCCCTTCACCTCGGAGACGGTAAGGCCCTGCACGCCGAGTGGCGTCAAAGCCTCGCGCACGTCGTCGAGCTTGAAGGGCTTGATGATGGCCATGATCAGCTTCATGTCGCTGCCCCCTGGTTGCTCTCCACGCCGCCGCTACCTCGCGACGGGACGGTCCGCGGGGGACTATCAAGAATCGTGCCGTGGCAATGAATGCTGCTGTCCTGACAATCGTCCCGGCGGCCCGGCGGGGTCATCCTCGACTTTGTCTGATGCGCCGGGGGCGGACGCGGTTGTCCGGCGCACTTGCGGTCATGATGATCGGGGACAAGTATGCCTAAGAAACAAGCACTAATCGTCCAAAAGCAAAGCGCCCCCGCCATTCTTCCGAATGACGAGGGCGCCTGGGTCTCGTTAGGGCTCAGACCGAGTAGTACATCTCGAACTCGACAGGGTGCGGCGTGTGTTCGAAGCGATACACCTCGCTCCACTTCAGTTCGATATAGCTCTCGATCTGGTCGGTGCTGAACACATCGCCCGCCAGCATGAACTCGTGATCGCCTTCCAGCGCGCCGATCGCTTCGCGCAGGCTGCCGCACACCGTCGGGATGCCCTTCAGCTCCTCCGGCGGCAGGTCGTAGAGGTCCTTGTCCATCGGATCGCCGGGATGGATCTTGTTGCGGATGCCGTCGAGGCCGGCCATCAGCATCGCGGAGAATGCCAGATAGGGATTGGCGCCCGGATCGGGGAAGCGCACCTCGACGCGCTTGGCCTTCGGGTTCGTGGCGTACGGAATGCGGCACGACGCCGAGCGGTTGCGTGCCGAATACGCCAGCAGCACCGGAGCCTCGAAGCCTGGGATCAGTCGCTTGTAGCTGTTGGTCAGCGGGTTGGTCAGCGCGTTCAGCGCCTTGGCGTGCTTGATGATGCCGCCGATGTAGTAGAGCGCCGTCTCTGACAGGTCGGCGTAGGCGTTGCCGGCGAACAGCGGCTTGCCGGCCTTCCAGATCGACTGGTGGACGTGCATGCCAGAGCCGTTGTCGCCGAAGATCGGCTTCGGCATGAAGCAGGCAGTCTTGCCGTAGCTATGTGCGACATTGTGGATGCAGTATTTGTAGAGCTGCATGTTGTCGGCCATTTTCACCAGCGGCCCGAACTTCATGCCGAGTTCATGCTGGCTCTGGCCGACCTCGTGGTGGTGCTTTTCCACAACGACGCCCATCTCGGCCATGGTGGACAGCATTTCGGCGCGCAGGTCGCTTTCGCTGTCGACCGGCGGGACCGGGAAATAGCCGCCCTTCACTGACGGCCGGTGGCCCATATTGCCTTCGGGATAATCCTTGAGGCTGGCCTGCGGACCTTCCTGGCTGTCGATCTGGTAGGTGCCGTAGTTGCCGCCGGTGCCGAACCGCACGCTGTCGAACACGAAGAATTCGGCTTCCGGACCGAAGAACGCCGTGTCGCCCACGCCCGACGATTTCAGATAGGCCTCGGCCTTCTTCGCCGTGGAGCGCGGATCGCGATTGTATGGCTGCCCGGTGGACGGTTCGACGATATCGCAGAACAGGATCAAGCTCGGCTTGGCGGAGAACGGGTCCATCATCGCGGCTTCGGGGTCCGGCATCAGAATCATGTCGGAACTCGTTGATGGCCTTCCATCCGGCGATCGAGGAGCCGTCGAACATGATGCCGTCGCGGAACGTGTCCTCCTCGATGGTGGAGACGTGCTGTGCTGTGTGCTGCCACTTGCCGCGTGGGTCGGTGAACCGCAGGTCCACGTATTCCACGGAGTGCTCGGTGAGCATCTCCATGACCTTACCCACGCCGTTGCTGCCTGCGGGCCTTCTCGCCATGTATGGTTTCCCCGTCCTCTGTCCCGGCCGGCGCGCCGGCGATCCCGTCGGGAACCGGCGCGAGCTGTCGAGGGCCGCACCATGCGACCCCTTCGCGAAGTGGCCCGTCTACGCGTTTCCGCCGCGGGCCGAAAGCGGATTTCGTCGCTACCTCATGTCGCGCTAGATTGCGTCCTCGCCGCGTTCGCCGGTGCGGATGCGGATCACATCCTCGACCGGGGAGACGAAGATCTTGCCGTCGCCGATGCGTCCGGTGCGGGCGGCGTTGATGATTGCCTCCACCGCGCGCTCGACCACGGCTTCGTCGCACACCACCTCGATCTTCACCTTGGGGAGGAAGTCGACCACGTACTCGGCGCCACGGTACAGCTCGGTATGGCCCTTCTGCCGGCCAAAGCCCTTTGCCTCGACCACGGTGATGCCTTGCAGGCCGACCTCGTGCAGCGCTTCTTTCACCTCGTCCAGTTTGAACGGCTTGATGACGGCTTCGATCTTCTTCATGCGCGTTCACCTCCCGGCTGGGCCGGGCCTCCCTGTCTGGCTGCCCGGATCAATCCTGGACGAAACGGCAGCACCACAGGTTTGCACGCGGCGTGCCAAGCGGCAATGCGGGACCGATGTTCGCTACGAGAAATCCAACGCCCACCGCCTGTGCGGATACCGTGTCGGTTTGCTCGGTTCTTGGGCACTTGCCGTCCTGGCACGTCCGCGCGGTTGCTGGCCGGCACCCCGCAACACATACTGGGCAGGCATCCAGCGGTGGGGAGCCGCCCTTCAGTGAAGCCCGCCAACAACCTGCTGTCCGGCATCGGCACGACGATCTTCACGGTGATGTCGGCGTTGGCGGTGGAGCACAGCTCGATCAACCTCGGCCAGGGCTTTCCCGATACCGAGGGGCCGGCTGATGTGGTGCAGGCCGCGGCCGATGCTCTGAAGGACGGCCGCAACCAGTATCCGCCGATGCCTGGGGTTCCCGAACTCCGCCAGGCGGTGGCGGCGGCCAATCGGCGCTTCTATGGGCTGGAGGTCGATTGGGCGAGCGAGGTCGTGGTGACCTCCGGTGCCACCGAGGCGATCACCGCCTGCCTGATGGCGGTGCTGAACCCGGGCGACGAGGTGGTGCTGATCGAGCCGCTCTATGATACCTATGCGCCGGTGGTTCGCCTGCTGGGCGCCGTGCCACGCTTCGTGCGGCTGGAGCCGCCGGACTGGGCTCTGCCGCGTGCCGCATTGGCTGATGCGTTCGGCCCGGCGACCAAGGCGATCCTGCTGAATTCGCCGATGAACCCGTGCGGCAAGGTGTTCACCGAGGAGGAACTTGGCTTCATCGCGGAGCTTGTGCTGCGCCACGACACCTATGCGATCTGCGATGAGGTCTATGAGCACCTGACCTTCGACGGCGCCCGCCACATCCCGCTGATGACGCTGCCGGGCATGCGCGAGCGCACCATGCGGATCGGCAGCGCCGGCAAGACGTTCTCGCTGACCGGCTGGAAGGTGGGCTACGTGACAGCGCCGGCGGCGGTTGCCACCAACGTCGCGAAGGCGCACCAGAACCTGACGTTCACCACCGCGCCCAACCTGCAGCGGGCCGTCGCGGTGGGGCTGGCGAAGGATGATGGATACTTCGCCTCGCTGGGAGGCGCTTTGCAGGCCAAGCGGGACCGGTTGGCGGCAGGTCTCGCGAGCCTTGGGCTGACAGTGCTTCCCGCCCGGGGCAGCTATTTCATCACCACCGATTTCCGCCCGCTTGGGTTCAACGGCGACGATGTGGCGTTCTGCCGTCATATCACCGAACGCGCAAAGGTGACGGCCATCCCCGTCTCGGCGTTCTACGACGCACCCGGCGCGCCCAGCCACTACGCTCGCTTCGCCTTCTGCAAGCGCGACGAGGTGCTGGACGAGGCGGTGGCGCGGCTGCGGGCGCATTTCCGGACGTAAATGGCGCGTTCGACCCGACTGCTCGCGTTGCTCCAGGCGCTGCGCGGTCGGCGGCCGGCGGGAGCGCGTCGGTGGCCACGCGCGGCGATCCGATCTGTTGCGCGATTTCCAGCGCGAGCTGCGCGCCGACCGCGACACTCCTGACAGGAAATGACAGGGGCAGGGGCTAATAGTCTTCGCGCACCACGGAGACTGACAGCATGCGAACCGTATCAGCCGATGCCCTGCCTCAGGTCATCCTGCGACACATCGACGCCTACCGGAACCATGATTTGGAGGCGTTCATGGCGACCTTGGCCCCGGACGCCCTGGTCAATGACATCCGGCGCGAATTCCTTGGTGGTCCCGCCATCCGCGCGTGGGCCGAGAAGGAGATTTTCGGCGACAACGTGACGCTGGAGATCGAAGCCGCCTTCGAGCATTTCGGAGACATCATCGTGCGGTTCAGCGTCGACGGCAGTTTCGACAAGACCAACCTGCCAAGCCCGCTGATCCTGACCTACTACTTCTCCGTTCGAGAGCACAGCATCACCCAGCTCATCATCGTGCACAACAAGGCCGTTGCGTCCTAGACGACGCTCCGAAGGAATGGCAGGTCATGGATCAAGCACTCGCAGGCAAGGTCGCCCTGGTGACCGGCGCATCGAAGGGGATCGGGGCAGGTATCGCCGCAGCGTTTGGCCACGCCGGCGCGCATGTCGCCGTCGGCTACGCCCGTGATCGCGCGGGGGCCGAGCGCGTCGCGGCGGCCATCGTTGCGGCGGGTGGACGGGCGATCACCGTGCAATGCGACCTCGCGCAGACTGCCGATATCGAAGCCATGGTGGCGCAGACCGTGACGGCGTTCGGCCCGATCGACACCGTGGTCAACAATGCCGGCGTGTTCGATTACAGATCGCTGCCAGAGATCGACGCGGCGCACTTCTACGCCATCTTCAATACCAACGTGCTTGGCCTGCTGTTGACGACCAGGATCGCCGTCGCGAATTTCAGCCCAGCCGGCGGGACCGTGATCAATATCAGCTCGCTGTCCGCGCTCGGCGATACGCCCGGTCGCGCCGTCTACGCCGCGGCCAAGGCGGCGGTGAATGCGATTACCAAGGTGCTGGCGCTCGAGCTGGCTGAGCGAAAGATCCGCGTCAATGCCATCATGCCGGGCTACTTCGATACCGAGGGCGCGCGTGCGTTCGGCATCAAGGGCTCCGAGGCCGAGGCCCGATTGCTCGCCGCCACGCCCCTGGAGAAGCGTCCGGGCCAGCCTTCCGATCTCAGCCCGGTCGCTGTGTTTCTGGCCTCCGCCGCGTCGGCCTGGATGACCGGGGAAATCCTGACCGTCTCAGGGGGGTTGCGTTGACGCGCCGCCGCCGCTCCCCTCCCTCGTTGACGACACCCACGTGAAGGGCCTAATTCCGGCCCCCCGGATGGCGGACATAGCTCAGTTGGTAGAGCGCCAGGTTGTGGTCCTGGATGTCACGGGTTCGAGTCCCGTTGTTCGCCCCATTCCTGGGCGCGTGCAATGACCCGGACCGTCGCGCTCATCCTGGCCGGCGGCGCCGGCAGACGCATGGGCGGCGTCGACAAGCCGCTGCTGGAACTGGGCGGACTGAGCATGATCGAGCGCATCCTGTCTGCGCTGGAACCGTGCCGCGTCGCCATCAGTGCCAACGGCGATCCCGCGCGGTTCGCCGTGCTGGGACGGCCGGTCTTGTCCGATGGCGCGTTCGCGGGCCAGGGACCGCTGGCGGGGTTGCTGGCGGGCCTCGACTGGGCCGCCGCAGTCGATGCCGATGCGTTGCTGACAGTGCCGGGCGACACACCGTTCATACCGCGCGGCCTCGCCGACGCGCTCGCCCCACCGCCTGCCTGCGCGGCAAGCGACGGACGGGTGCACCATCTGGTCGCGCTCTGGCCGGTCGCCTGTCGCGACATCCTGCGCCAGCTGCTGTCAGTGCGCGGCCGTCGCGACATCGCCCACTTCGCCGGCACGATCGGCATGCGCCGGGTTGATTTTGCCGTTGCGAAATGGGACCCCTTCCTCAACGTCAACACACCGGAGGATCTGGCGCTGGCGCGTGCCATCGCGGAGGCGGAACGATGAAGCGGACGGTCGCGATCGGTGGGCTCGGTGCGATCGGCCTGGTGCTCGCCCGCGCACTGGATGCCGGCGTGGACGGGCTGGAGTTGATTGCCGTCGCCGCGCGCGATCCGGCGAAGGCCGCCGCCAACGTGCGTGGCTTCCGGGCGCCGCCGCGGATCGTGTCGCTCGATCGTATCGCGGATGCGGACATCGTGGTGGAAGCCGCGCCGGCCGCAGTGTTCGAGACCATCGCGACCGCTGCGATCGAGGCGGGTCGCGTCTTCGTGCCGGCATCGGTCGGGGCGCTGTTGCCGCGCATGCACCTGGTGCGCCGCGCGCAGGAAACCGGCGCGCGCATCGTGGTGCCGACCGGCGCGCTGCTTGGCCTCGACGCGGTACGGGCGGCGGCCGAGGGGCGGGTGGCGAGCGTCACGATCGAAACCCGCAAGCCGCCGCGAGGTCTGGAGGGCGCACCCTATCTGGTGAAGCACGGCATCGACGTGAGCGATCTTGCGGCGCCGAAGCGTGTGTTCGAGGGCAATGCGTTCGATGCCGCCGCCGGCTTCCCGGCCAACGTGAACGTCGCGGCGGCCCTGGCGCTGGCCGGTATCGGGCCGAGCCTGACGCGCGTCGAGATCTGGGCGGATCCCGGCGTGAGCCGCAACATCCATACGATCCGCGTCGAGGCCGATGCGGCGCGCCTGACCATGACGATCGAGAACGTGCCGAGTGCGGAGAACCCGCGCACCGGGCAGATCACCGCGCTGTCCGTGCTGGCCTGCCTGCGCGGACTGGTGTCTACGTTGAAGATCGGTTCGTAGCGAAGGCCGATGCTGGCGGAGCTGTTGTATTTCTTGTCGATCGCCTTGTTCGGCTTCGTGATCCTCGCCGCGGCGCAGCTTCCCAGCGGCATCGGCCTCGTGATCGCGATCTTCCCAGTGTTCGTCGCGATGATCGTGGGCTTTGTGATGTGGGTCTTTGCGTGGTCCGAATTCGGCCCAGTGGTGAGCGTGGGTTCGCTCGTCGTGCCGATTGCGGCTGCCGTGCTGGCGCGCCGCATGCTGTCGACGCGTGATCTGCTCATCGCGTTGTGGGCCACGGTTGTGGTCGCGCTCATCTGCGCGCGTCTTGCGTTTCTGGCAGCCGATATCGGCTGATTGCTTGACAGGCGTGTTGCCGGCCGGGTCAGGTGTTTATATCGGAGGCACGTCGCCAATCGCGGGAGGCAGCCAAGGCGGCGGCTCGGCCGGCACCGTATACACCGCGTTGGCGACATTCCTGGGCCTGGCATGAGGTTCGCGTGACGATGCATGTACTGATCGTGGGAGGCGGGATCGGCGGGCTGGCGACGGCGCTGTCGCTGCATGCGGTCGGCATCGACTGCACCGTGTTCGAGCAGGTTCGCGAGCTGCGCGAACTCGGCGTCGGCATCAACACGCTGCCGCACGCGATCAAGGAACTGGCGGCGCTCGGCCTGCTGCCGGCGCTGGACCGTGCCGGCATCCGCACGCGCGAGCTGATCTACGCCAACCGGTTCGGCCAGGTGGTGTGGCGCGAGCTGCGCGGCACCGACGCCGGCTTCGACACGCCGCAGTTCTCCATCCATCGCGGCAAGCTGCATGGCGTGCTGCTGGAGGCGGTGCGCGAGCGTCTCGGCGAAGGGGCGGTGCGCACCGGCTGCCGGCTGCTGTCGTTCGCCGAACGCGGCGAGCGCGTCGTGGCGCGGTTCGAGCGGCGCGAAGCGGGCGAGGCGTTCGAGGTCGAGGGCGATGTGCTGGTGGGTGCGGACGGCATCCACTCGAGCGTGCGCGCGGCGTTCTATCCGGACGAAGGGCCGCCGGTGTGGAACGGCATGATGCTGTGGCGTGGTGCGGCCGACTGGCCGGTGCATGTCGATGGCCGCACCATGGTGATCGCCGGCGGCATGGGGCAGAAATTCGTGTTCTATCCGATCCATGTGGACCCGGCCGCGCCGGACCGGCGGCTGACCAACTGGGCGGTGATGGCGCGCATCGGCGACGGCTCCGGCCTGCCGCCGCGGCGCGAGGACTGGAATCGTCCCGGGGCAGTGGGACGAAATGGAACCGTTCGTGCGCGACCGGTTCCGGCTGGATTTCGTCGATCCGCTGGAGCTGATCAGGGCCTCCGGGACGTTCTACGAATATCCGATGTGCGATCGCGATCCGTTGCCGCGCTGGTCGTTCGGCCGCGCGACACTGTTGGGCGATGCGGCGCATCCGATGTATCCGGTCGGGTCGAACGGCGCGAGCCAGGCGGTGCTGGATGCGCGTGCGCTGGCGCGGCATCTGGCGGAGGGCGATGTGCCGCAGGCGCTTGCCGCGTATGACGCGGAGCGCCGGCCGGCGACAGGGGAGATCGTGCTCAACAACCGCAAGGGCGGGCCGGAGCGGGTGATCGACGTGCTGGAGGAGCGCGCGCCGGATGGGTTTGCCGATGTCGATGCGGTGGCCTCGCATGCCGAACGGGAGGCTATCGTGCGCGGCTATGCGTCGATGGCGGGCTTCGCCCGCGAGCAGGTGAATGCCAGTGTCATGTATGGACGGCCCCCGTTAGGCAAGAAGCAAAAGCGGTGACGGCGGAGCGGTCTGGAGCGTTCATGTATCCGGCCTGTTTGTGCGGTCGGGAAAGACCGCTGGCCCCGATGGGTTACGCGAACCAGGTTCCCAGCATTGCGACGTGCTGAACGCGCGATGACAGAACGGAGTGTCCTGGTTCTGGTCCTGACCAATGTGCCGTCGGTGCGGTTTGCTCCTTGCGGGATATGGGTCGTGCGGTGCGGCCTGAGTGTTGCTGCCACAGAGATTGTTGCCCTGGCCAAATCCGATCCCGAGCGAGGCTTCGCCGTGGCGTGCGGGGTCAAGCCTCGCGCAGCGACCGCCGGCGGCGGCTCGGGCTTGACGCCGCACGCCACGGCGCAAGCACAATCGGGGTCCGGATCGGGCAATCTCCGCGGCAAGGGCATCAGGGGTGCGCCGCCACGGCCCGATAGTTGTCGCCCGAGCGCAGCATCGCCCAGGCGATGCGTGCGATCCTGGCCGCCTGGGCGACGGTGGCGACCTTGAACGGCCTGCGCGCCATGATGCCCTGCACCCAGGCGCTGGCCTGGCCCGGCTTCACTCTGGCCCGGCGCATCCGATTGGCGGCGCCGAGCACCAGCAATCGTCGCAGACTGTGATCGCCCTGTCGGCTGATGTGGCCGATGCGGGTCTTCTCGGCGCTGTTGTTGGTGAGCGGCGTCAGGCCGATCCAGGCGGCACAGTCGCGCGCGGTGTCGAAGCGGCGCGCATCGCCGACCGCCATCACCAGCGCGTGGGCGATCAGCGGACCGACGCCGGGGATCTGTTGCAGGCGACGCATGCGCTCATCGCTCTTGGCGCAGGCGACGATGCGGGCTTCGAGTTCCGCGATGCTGGCGTCCAGGGCGCGCCATTGCTCGACCAGCGGCCTGAGCGCGCTCAGCAGCAACGCCGGGATGGCGGGATCGCCAGCGTCGATGCGAGCGACCAAGGCCTTGAAGCCGCGCAGGCCAGTGCCGGCAACGATGCCCATCTCACTCAGTATACCGCGGGTGGCGTTTATTGTCTGTGTCCGCTGCTTCACCAGCAGATCGCGCGACCGTTCCAACGCTCGCCCGACCTGCTGCTCGACGCTTTTGACCGGCACGAACCGCATGTTGGACCGCTGCACGGCCTCGCAGCAGGCCTCGGCGTCACGCAGATCGCTCTTGCCGCGTTTGACATAGGCCTTCACATACTTCGCGTGCATCAGCCGTACCTCGTGGCCCTGCGCGCTGAGCACGCGGCCCCAGTGGTGCGCCGAGCCACATGCCTCCATGCCGATCAGCGACGGCGGCTGTTTGGCAAGGAACCCCGCCAGCTCCTCGCGTCGCAGCCGTTGGCGCCACAGCACATGCCCCGCTCCGTCTTCCGCGTGCAGTTGAAACACGTTCTTCGCAAGGTCGATCCCAATGATGCTACGCTCCATAGCGGACGGTCTCCTTCGCTGCCCTGTTCATCAATGGCCAGCTTGGCACAATGATGCCGTCAGGGGGCCGTCCACCCAGCATTGCGAGAAGCGCAGCGACGAAGCAATCCCCACCATACATGACAATCGGGGCGTGCGCTTACAGCAGGCCCGCGGCGATGTTGACGGTCAGCGCCAGGATGATCGTGTTGAACAGGAAGCTCAGCAGCCCGTGCGCCGCGGCCAGGCGACGGAACTTGCGCGCGGTGATCTGCACGTCGGACACCTGGAACGTCATGCCGAGTACCAGCGAGAAATACATGAAGTCGAGATAGTCCGGCCGCTTTTCGCCAGGAAACTCCAGGCCGCCGGCGATGCCGGAACCGCCAGGGTCGACCTCGTAGTATTCATGCGCATAGCGGAATGCGAACGTCGTGTGGGTCATCAGCCAGGAGACGAACAGCGTCACCGCGACCAGGACGACATGCAGGTTTCGCTGTAACGGCGGCAGGTCCTTGGTGGTGTCGGCGAACTCGCCGATGATCGCGGCGAAGCTGAATGTGACCGCCGCCACGGTCAGCCAGAAGATCGTCCACTCGCCCTCTTCCTGCGCCGCCGCGTCCGCCGGCATGCGGTTGAGATGCTCGGTGCAGAACAGCAGAGCGGCGCCTATCAGGTAGACGATGACGCCGATGTCCCAGGCGAGGATGGCGCGGGTCGTGCCGCCCATTCCGGCAGGCAGCAGCGGTGCGACCAGAAGTCCGCACAGCAGACCGATGAACAATCTCGGCCGACCGCGGATGACCCGCCAGCACCAGCCCAGCGCACTCACGCGAGAGTGGCCAGCAGTCCGGCCATCAGCTTGCCGCGATAGGCGAGGCTATCGACCACGATGTGTTCGTCCAGCGTATGCGCGCCGGCTCCCTGCACGCCGAGACCGTCGAGCGTCGCGATGCCCATGGCGCCGGTGAAGTTGCCGTCCGAGCCACCGCCGGAACTCTGCGAGCTGATGTCGTAGCCAAGGCCGCGCGCGATATCCCGCGCGGTGTCGTACAGCGCCATCACCTTGCCGTTCGGCTCCCACACCGGGCGCGTGACGCCGCGCGTCACGTTGAACTGCACATCGTTGGACGACGCCGACAGTGCCAGCATCGCCGCGACGCCGCGGTCGAGATCCTCCTGCCGCTTGGCCATCGACAGCGCCTCGCCGGTGCATGTTGTGGCGACGCAGTTCACCCACTGGCCGCCGTGGATCACGCCGACCGAGAAGGTGCAGTCCTCGGTGGTCATGTCCTCGATCTCGATCAGCTTGCGCGCCATTTCGCGGATAGCCGAGCGTCCGTCGGCAAGGCGGGCGCCGGCATGGCTGGGGCGGCCGGTCGCTTCCAGGTTGAAGCGCGCGATGGCGTAGCGGCCGGTGACCACCCCGCCATCGGCGCGTGCCGGCTCGGGCACCAGCACGTAGCGATGCCGCGATGCTTCCGCCTCGATGAGGTCGCGCGTCGAGGGGCTTCCCACCTCCTCATCGCTGGTCAGCAAGACAGTGATCGGCAGCCTGGTCGGCACATTGGCGCGCGCGAGCTGGCGGATCGCCTCCAGCGCCATGTAGTTGCCGCCCTTCATGTCCAGGATGCCGGGACCCCAGGCGCGGCTGCCATTGCGGCGGAACGGCAGTCTCGCCAGCGTGCCGACGGGATGCACCGTGTCGAGATGGCCCATCACCAGGATACCCGGCACATTGGGCGTGGCGTGCGGAAACGTCGCGCGCACGCAGTCGCCGAAGCCCATGCGGCCCGACACGCGCTCGATGCGCGCGCCGGCGATCACCAGCTCACGCGAGGCGATGTCCATCATGCGGTTCACCGCCGCGGCGTCGTAGGTGGGGCTTTCGCATTCCACCCAGCGACGCAGTCCGTCCAGCATCGCATCGGCATCGAACGGCAGATCGGCGGGGTTCACGTGACGGTCTCCTTGGGTCAGAAGGCGAAGATCTTGCCGACGGCGAGCGGCGCCACGGTATCCTCGCCGCAGGTCTGGACCAGCCGGTTCAGCGCGCGCCAGCCGGTGCAGTGACCGGGCGCGATCACCGTCAGGCCGAACCCGGCGATGTCGCGCACGGTCTCCGGGATGCAGCGCTCGGTCTCGCCGGAGAGATGGAAGCCGCCCATCACCGCGTACAGCTTCTTGTCGGGAAAGCACTCGCGTGCGTGCGTCAGCACATTCACCACGCCGGCATGCGAGCACGCGGTGAACACGACGACGCCCTTGCCCTTCACCGCGACGGCGAGGAAGCGTTCATCCATGATCAACGGATCGGCCTCCCACTCGCCTTTCGCATTGCGGCGGACGTGATTTTGCAGAGCCGGTCTCGTAGGTCGTCACCCGCGGTATCTCGCCGCTCAGGTAGAACATGCCGTCGAGCAGCTCCTGCGGCGCCTTGGTCACCTCCGGCAGCGCGCCTGCCTGCGCCAGCTCCTCGGGCGATGGCACCAACGCCGCCGGCAGCACGCCGCCATCCGGTTGGCGTGTGCCACCTTCGGCGAACATGCCGGGATGCAGATAGATCGGCGTCCTGCGTTGCGGCGCCGCGGCGCGGATCATCTCGAACGCCTTCAGCAGGCCACCGGCGTGATCCCAGTGGCCATGCGACAGCACGACCGCCTCGATCGCGCCGAAGTCGACGCCGAGACGCTTGCCGTTGCGTTCCACCGCGTAGTCGACCGGTCCGGCGTCGAACAGCACCACGTGCTCGCGTGTGCCGGCGATGGCACGGATCACCAGCGACAGGCCATGGTTGGCGCAGCACAGATCGCCGCCGGCGACGCGACGCATGCCGGTGCGCACCAGCGCCGGCCATTCGCGCGTGACGAACGGCGGTGTGCTGGACAGCGAGTCGGTCACGTTGTCCACCAGCACCTGGACCTCGAGCCGATCGAGTTCGGTCAGCGTCGCCATGGCATTCCCCCAGCTTCGTTCAAGGCAGCCCTTTGAGGCGTTCGGTCAGCAGCGCGAAGAACCCGTCCGCGTCCAGTGTCTCCAGCAGCGTGACATTGTTCGGCGCGCCGGTGCGCCGCCAGCGGTCGATGACCGTGCGGCCGCGGCTCGGGCCCGGCCCAAGATCGACGGTGACCGAGCAGTCGCGCGTGGTGAACAGCTCGGGCCGGATCAGCCAGGCGATGGCGCAGGGATCGTGCAGCGCCGCACCGGTGCCGGCGAAGCGCGGGCCGAGCGGCACCGTCGCCTGGATGTCGCACAACGCGCGTATGCAGCGCCCTGTGCCGGCTGCGCGCAACGCCGCAAGCCGTGCCGGCGTGCACAGCGCCTGGGCGGTCAGTTCGAGAGTCGCGAACACCACCGGGCGGCCGCAGGCCAGCAGCACGGCCAGCGCCTCCGGATCGTTCAGCGCGTTGAACTCGGCGGCGGGCGTGGCGTTGCCTTCGCCCCAGGCGCCGGTCATCAGCACGATCTGCTCGATCCGCTCGGCGCAGCGCCGGCTCGGTCATCAGGGCGAGCGCGATGTTGGTGACAGGCGCGATGCCGACCAGCGTCACCCTTTGCGTGGCGGTGCGCAGGATGGCGCGGATGGCGTCGGCGGCCATCCCAGGTGCGGCCGGTTCGCCGGCCGGCAGCGCGGATGCCGCCGAGACCATCGACCCCGTGCACGCGCGTCTCGTTGACGAAGGCGCCGAGCAGCGGCCGGTCGGCGCCGCCATACACCGGAACCTTCGAGCCGGCCAATGCGACCAGCGCCAGCGCGTTGGGCAGCGTGCGATCCAGCCCGACATTGCCGCCCGCCACGGTGACCGCCGCCACCTCGAGTTCAGGCGAGGCCAGCGCCAGCAGCAGCGCGAACGCATCGTCGGTGCCTGGATCGCAGTCGAGGATGATCGGGGTCGCCACCGTGGTTTCCTTGCCTGTGGTGGGGCAGGATGCCAGCCTGCGGCACGGGGTGGAACCTGGCATGGCGACGGAATATTTCGCCGTTCCGGACGGCGAGGCGGCGAGGGCGGTGGCAACCAGGCGGTGATGGTGCCGCTGAACACGCAGACCCTGGCGCCGCAGGAGCCCGAGCGCGTGTGGCGATTGCGCAAGCACCTCGTGCAGTCGCTGCGCGCCATGCGCACCATGAAGCGGCCCGTCGATCGGCATCGCCGCTGCGGCCCGAACCGGAGGGCTTCATCGGCACGGTGGCGCGCGCGGCGTGCTCGCTGTGCCGCGGCTGGTGCTGCAAGGGCGGCGGCGATCACGCCTATCTCGATGAGCGCGTCATGGCGCGAGTGCGGCAGGCGCGGCCGGAACTCGATGCGCGCGCGGTGATCCGGCTGTATATCGAGCGCGTGCCGGCGGCGGGTTATGCCGGGTTCGTGCGTGTTCCACGGCGAGGCGGGTTGCACGCTGGACCGCTCGCTGCGATCAGACGTGTGCAACAGCTACTTCTGCACCGGCCTCGGCAGATTCGTGACGGGCGGCGAAGTGCCGACGCGCGCCGTCGTAATCGCCACCCAGGATGGCGAAACCCGCATGTCGCCCGTGCTGACGGCGTAGCACAACGGCTGGGAGGCAAGGCCTTCCAGCCGTTGATCTTGAGCCCGCGACGGAGCGCTACGGCTGGTCGGGCACCAGCGGCGCGTCCGGCTCACCGCCGACTTCATCCCAGATGCGGATCTGGTGCGTCGGTTCGCCGCGCACCGAAAGTGAGCCTACGACGACGCCAACGGCGGCAACTGCCATCGGATAGGCCAGGCCGATCAGCGGAATGCCCGCTACTATACCCGCGAGCCAGGTGGCGATGAACGGCACGCCGCCGCCGAATACGCCGTTGCCGACGTGATAGGGCAGCGACATCGAGCGTGTAGCGGATTCGCGCCGGAAACAGCTCCACGAGGAAAGCGGCGATCGGCCCGTACACCATGGTGACCAGGATCACCATGTAGAAGACCAGGACGCACAGGATGACCGGATTGTCCTTCCAGGTGCCCAGCCAGGTGAACACCGGCCAATAGGTGAGCACGGCCAACGCGAAGCCGGTGATCATGATGCCTTTGCCGACCGATACGGTCCGACAGCCAGCCGAACACGATGAAGAACGGCGCGCCGAGCAGCAGGGCGAATATCAGAATCAGGTATACTGTCAGGAACGGGCATCTTCAGCACGGCGATCATGATAGGTCAGCGCGTAGAACTGCCCGGTGTACCAGACCACGCCTTCCGGCGCGGTGACGCCGAACAGTGCGATCAGGATGAGGCCCCAGTTGCGGCCGCTGGAGAAACTCTCGAGCGCCGGGATTATCCGATGCCTTGCCCTGCGTCTTCAGGCGATGGAACAGCGGCGACTCCTCCAGCCGCAACCGGATATAGCCGGACAGCAGCACCAGGATGGCGGAGAGCAAGAACGGGAAGCGCCAGCCATAGGCTTGGAATGTGGCCTCGCCCATGCCGACGCGGAAGGCGAGGATCACCAGCAAAGCGGTGACGATGCCCATCGTCGCGGTGGTCTGGATCCAGCTCGTGTAGAGGCCGCGCTTGCCATCCGGCGCGTGCTCGGCGATGTAGGTCGCCGCGCCGCCATATTCGCCGCCCAAGCGCCAGACCCTGCACGACGCGGCACATCACCAGCAGGAACGGCGCGGTCCAGCCGATCGAGTCATAGACCGGGCATACAGCCCGACCAAGAACGTCGCGGCGCCCATCAGACCCAGCGTCAGCATGAAGGTGAATTTGCGGCCGACCAGATCGCCGATATGGCCGAACAAGATGGCGCCGAACGGCCGCACCACGAAGCCGGTCCAGAAGATGCCCAGACTGTACAAGAAGCTCTGCGCCATGCTGCCCGGGAAGAAGTGCGTCGCGAACACCGGCGCGAGTACGCCGTAGAGGTAGAAGTCGTACCATTCGATCAGCGTGCCGCAGGAAGAGGCGGCGATGATGAATGGCAGGCTGGGTGCGCCGGGCGTGGCGCTTCGGCCCATCGTATATGTCGTTGTCGACATGGCGGTTCCTCCAGTTATCCGACCGGGTCGGTCTTACGAATCGGTCGCCATTTGGTATACTATTATAGCTTAATTGGGCACCGATACGATATCGCGCCATTTAACCAAGGTGTGGCCTTTTCGCAACTCGACCTAACGGCCACCATCTACTTGCAGGATCTGCCCATTGACGAAGCCTGCGAGATCGGAGGCGAAGAACACGACGGCATTGGCGATGTCCTGCGCGGCGCCCAGACGCCGCAGCGCGATGCGTTCGACCAGCGCTCTCTGCCCGTCGGGACCATAGCTCTCCCACTGCCGCTCGGTCGCCGGATTGGTACGGATGAAGCCTGGCGCGACCGAGTTCACCGTGATGTTGTATGGCCCGAACTCGTGGGCGAGCTGGCGGGTCAGCCCCACCACGGCGTGCTTCGCCGCGCAGTACGCCTGAATGCCGGTCAGTGACGGTTGCAGTCCGGCGCCGGAACTGGTGTTGACGATCCGTCCGCCGCCGGCACGCTTCATCGCCGGCCGCGGCCGCGCGGCAAAGCGTGAAGGCGGCGTTGACGTTGATGTCGAACAGCATGTTCCAGTCCTCGTCGGTGACACTCTCCAGTGGCTTGTGTTCCTGTCCCGCGACGCCACCGGCGTTGTTCACCAGCACGTGGATCGGCCCACCGGTCTGCTGCTCGATCTGGTGGATCCAGGCGGCACCGGCGGCGCGATCGCGCAGATCGACGACCTTTGTCGCGATGCCGCCTTCCGCCGCGGTCTCGGCAAGTTCATCGGCCGAAATGTCGGTGGCGAACACGCGTGCGCCGAGATGGGCGAAGGTCTGCGCGATGCAGCGGCCGAAGCCGTGTCCGCTGCCGGTGACGGCGACGGTCCTGCCGTCGAAGCGGATGTTCATGGTGTCCTCCTGACGGATGCGATCCGGCAGCGGTACACCGCTACATCCAGTACTCCCAAAGCCTGGCCTTCAACTCATCGACGCGTTCGTCGAACGATCGCCGCTCCCAGGCGTGCAACGTGATCGGCTTGGACGCCGCCATGTCGCGTTTGCAGCAATGCTTCGACCTGTGCCGCCGTGTCGGCACCGAGGATGATCGCATCGACCTCATTGTTGAAGACGACGCTGCGGCGGTCGAGGTTGGACGAGCCGATGGCGGTCCAGACGCCGTCGACGACGGCGAGCTTGGAGTGCAGGACGGCGTTCTGCATTTCGAAGATCTGCGCGCCGCTCTCCAGCAGATCGCCGTACGCGGCGCGCGCCGGCGTAGACGGCTGACTCGACGTCGCTGTGGCTCGGCACGACCAGTCGCAGATCGACGCCGCGGCGCGCCGCCTTTGCCATATCCTCGCGCTCCTGGTGCGGCGGCACGAAGTAGCCGCTGGACAGCCAGATGCGCCGTTCCGCCACGCGGATCGCCTGCTCCAGTGAAATGTAATAGAGCGGCTGCTGATCGCCCGGCGCGCTGCCGATGATGCGGATGGTCTGCACGCCCTGGCGTGGGAGGACCGGAAAATAGTTGGCGGCCGGCACGGGGTTGCCGTTCTGCTGCTTCCAGGTGCCGAAGAACAGACGCTGGAGTTCGGCGACGGCGGGACCCTGGATTTCCACCGCGGTGTCGCGCCAGTAGGCGTGCTGCGTGTTGCCGTCGGCAGGAAAGCCGGCCGAGGGCGGGTTCTCGTAGGTGCGTGAGAGGTTGATGCCGCCGACGAAGCCGATCCGGCCATCGACCACCATGATCTTGCGATGATCCCGATCGTTCGGGGAATGGCCTGTCAGGGCAGCCACCGGGTTGATCGGATTGAACTCGACGATGCTGGCGCCGGCACGGCGCAGGGTATCGAACAGAGCGGCTGGCGTGTCGCGCGATCCGTACGCATCGTAGATGATGTTGACCGTCACGCCGCCGGCCAGCTTGCCGATCAGCAGGTCGGACAGATGCTGCTCGCCGACGGCGACGTCCTCGAAGATGAAGTATTCAAGGTTGATATGGTCGCGCGCCTGCTGCATCGCCTGGAACATGGCAGGCAGCGCCTGGGCGCCGTCCATCAGCAGGCGGGTCTGATTGCCGAACACCAGCGGAGCATCGGAGAGCGCGCGCTGCAACGCGTAGTGGCGCTGCAGCGGGTCCGGGTCGAGATACGCATCGACGTTCGGCACGGAGGCGCACGCCTGAAGCGCCGCTGCCGCGGTCAGAGTGAGAAGGTCGCGTCGGCGGGGAAGCGGGCGACGGCATGGTGGGCAGCCAGAAGTCCTGACAATGCGGCCGGGTGGGCGATCATGGTCTCCGGCGGCGCCTCGATGACCGTGCCGGTGTAGGCTTCGACGAACACGAGATGATCGATCACCTTCTTCACGCCAGGCGTGTTCTCGGCGATCACGCTGATCGCGCGACGCTCGTTGTCGTTGCCGATAGTGCCCCAGAGATCGACGACGCCATTCACCACGGTGAGGTTGATCGTTGTCCTCGGCGACCCACGGCTCGCGGCTCAGCGCATCCAGGATCTGCTGCGCGGATGCTGCTGTCGTCCGCCGTCCGCGCACCGTGCTCGCGCGCCGCCACCGCCAAGGCACGCAGCAGGTCGGCACGGCTGACCACGCCCGCCACGCGGTCGCCCTCCAGCACCGGCACGCGCTTGATGCGATGCTCCTCCATCAGCGTGACGATTTCCTCGAGCGGGGCGTCGGCCTTCACGCTGATCACGTCGCGCGTCATCACATCGGCGACGCGGCGACCGTGCGTGCGGGTGAAGTCCGCTGCCTGCCGGCCTGGCGAGGCGATCAGCCGCAGCCACCAGGAGCGCCGCCGCTCGGTCCCCAGCTCGTCGCGGCGCAGCAGGTCGCCCTCGGTGACGATACCCGCCAGCGTGCCGGCAGGCATCGACGACGAACAGGCCGGAGATGCCTCGCTCCAGCATGAGCTCGACCGCCTGCGCCACGGTCGCGTCCGGCGGCACCGAGATCACGTTCCGGGTCATCACGTCGCTGGCGATCATGGTCGCGATCCTCTTGGCCTGGCGGTCAACCGGTCGATCCGCAGGCGCTGCCTATCATCGGTCAACCGCATTGCCGCAAGGTAAACCACAGCGACGGCGGCAAGGCCACTGCCACCTGACAGCAGGAAGATCAGCAGGATCTGGTATTTGGCCGCCTCCATCGGGTCCATGCCGGCGAGGATCTGGCCGGTCATGATGCCGGGCAGCGTCACCACGCCGGCGGCCGACATCTGGTTGATGATCGGCAGCAGCGCGCGGCGCACCGAGGCGCGGATCAGCCCGCGCATCGCGTGGCTGAAGCTGGCGCCGAGGGCAAGCTGTGCCTCGATGGCGGCGCGTTCCCGCACCACGCCGCCCAAGAGCGAATTGAGTGCCAGCGAACCGCCGTTCAGCACGCTGCCCAGGATGATGCCGGCGAGCGGGATGGCGTAGCGTGCGTCGTACCAGGGCTGCGGGCGGATCGCCGTGGTGAGTGCCAGGATGGCGGTGAGGAACGTGGCGATGGCGACCGCCGATGCACCAACCGCATAGTTGCCGAAGCGGCCGAGACGCTGTTCCGGACGGGCCGCGACCTCGCGTCCGGCGATCGCCACCATCACCAGGATCACCGCCAGTGTCACAAGCGGCGAGGCGATGGCGAACACCAGGCGCAGGACGAAGCCGATCAGCACAAGCTGCACGACCAGGCGCGTCGCGGCCCAGGCGAGTTGGGTATGCAGGTCCAGGCCGCAGCAGCAGCGACAGCACGCCGTCGAGCACGATCAGCACCGCGGCGATGGCGACATCGAACGGGGTGAGCAGGATAGGGTTCATGCCGGCACCAGGCGACGCTCTGCCATGCGCAGATGCCGGTGGCCCAGGCGAACAGCCTGCGCGGCACTGTGGGTGACCATGGCGATGGTGACGCCGGCGGCGAGGCGCTCGCGCAGCACGTCCTCGACCAGGGTTGTGCTGGCTTCGTCCAGCGCGCCAGTGGGCTCGTCGAGCAGCAGCACAGGTGACCGCAAGGCGAGCGCGCGGAGCAGCGCCATGCGCTGCCGCTCGCCGGTGGAAAGCTGCACCACCTGTCCATCCAGCAGCGCGGCGGCAAGCGCGAGCCGCGGGGCCGTGGTTCGGGCGAAGTCCATCGCCGCGCCATGGAAGTGGTCGGCGACCCGTTCGTGCCACCAGCCGGGCTCGGCGGCGCTGTAAACCACCTTGCGGCGCCATTCGTGCGCCGGCAGCGATCGGCGCTCAACGCTGTCGAGGAACACTTCGCCCTGGTTCGGGTCGAGATCGGCAACCATGCGCAGGAACAGGCTCTTGCCGGAGCCGGACGGTCCGGTGATCGCCAGGCACTCCCCGGCGTCCAGCGCGAGATCGAACGGACCTGCCAGGTCGCTGCGCAGATCGACGATACGGAGGCGGGGCCGGCGAGAGAGCTCCCCCTCCCCTTGCGGGCGGGGTCTAGGGGGCCGCTGCGCCCCGCCCGTCGCCCCCTCCCCCCAGCCCCCTCCGGCAAGGGGAGGGGGAGTGCTTTCGCTATCCGCCGGCAAACTTCGCGAGCAGCCGGATGTGCGAGCGGATGCCGTGATGGAAGCAGACGCTGCTCGAACTTCTCGTTCGGGCTGTGCACCTGGTCATCGTCGAGGCCGAAGCCCATCAGCAGGCTGTCGATGCCGAGTACCTTGCGCAGCGAGTTCACCACCGGGATCGAGCCGCCGCTGCCCATCAGGATCGCCGGCTTGCCGTATTCCTCGGTCAGTGCCGTCTGAGCGGCGCGCACCCAGGGGCTTTCCATGTTCACCTCGATGGCCGGCGAGCGCGTGCCCACCTCATACGCGACAACCGCGCCCGGCGGCAGGCGCTCGCTGACGAAGCGCTTGAACTGTTCGAACACCGCGTCCGGGTCCTGGTCCGGCACCAGGCGGAACGAGATCTTCGCCGACGCCTCGGACGCGATCACGGTCTTGCCGCCGGCGCCGGTGTAGCCGCCCCACATGCCGTTGATGTCGGCGGTGGGACGCGCCCAGAGCCGCTCCAGCGCCGAATAGCCGCGCTCGCCGGCAGGTGCCTCGAGGCCGATGTTGCCGAGGAACGCGCCCTCGTCGAAGCCGAGGGCGTCCCATTGCGCGCGCTGCGCATTGGAGACCGGCTTGACCTTGTCGTAGAAGCCGGGGAGCTGGATGCGGCCGTTGGCGTCGTGCAGATCGCCCAGCACGTGAGCGAGCGCATTGATCGGGTTCAGCGCGGAGCCGCCGTACAGGCCGGAATGCAGGTCGCGATTGGCCGCCTTCAGCGTCAGCTGCACATAGGTCATGCCGCGCAGCCTGCGTGGTGATCGCCGGCGTGTCGACGTCCCACATGCCGGTATCGCTGATCAGCGCGAGATCGGCGGCCAGTTCGCTCTTGTTGGCTGCCAGGAACGGTTCGAGGTTGGGACTGCCGACTTCCTCCTCGCCCTCGATCAGCGCGGTGATGCGCGCCGGGATGCCACCGGTGGTCTGCCTGCCAGGCGCGCATGCGCCTCGATGAACATCATCGCCTGTCCCTTGTCGTCCACCGCGCCGCGGGCGACGAAGCGCTTGCCGTGCGGGCCGTCGACCAGTTGCGGATCGAACGGCGGGCTGTGCCAGAGGTCGAGCGGATCGACCGGCTGAACGTCGTAGTGGCCGTAGAACAGGATGTGCGGCCCCTGGTAGCCGGCGGGCGCCGGGTGATGCGCGACGATGACCGGATGGCCGGCAGTGGGCCGCACCTCGGCTGCGAACCCGAGGCCGGCAAGCTGGTCGCGCACCCATTCGGCGGCGCGCTGGCAGTCCTGCCGGTGGTCGGGCTGCGCGCTGATCGAGGGAATTCGCAGCAGATCGAACAGCCGGCCGCGCGATGCGTCGAGCGATGCATCGGCGTGCTGCAGTACCGCGGCGAGAGTGTCGGGTGAGGGGGCGGGCATGCGGTTCTCCTGACCAACGTCGCGAACGTCGCGCCATCCGCTCTGGTTGGCAATCGGCGCAGGGCGACATCACGGTGACTGTTGGGCATTCTGCGGTTTATCGTCTGGTCGGTCGTGGGGAGGCACGCAGCATGGCGTTGAAGGACCGGATCCCGTTCGGCATGTCGCTGCCGCATCGCTCGCCGGACGCGATCGACATGAATGCTGTGCGCGCGGTGGCGCAGCGCGCCGAGGCGCTGGGGTTCCGCGATCTGTGGGTGACCGAGAACACGCTGGATCATGTGATGTGCTTCGATCCGGTGGTGGTGCTGACCTATGCGGCGGCGGTGACCAGCCGCATCCGTCTCGGTGCTTCGGTGGTGGTGCTGGCGATCCACAGCCCGCTGATGGTGGCGCACCAATGGGCGACGCTCGATTACGTCAGCGGCGGGCGGGCGATCCTCGGCGTGGGCCTGGGGCGCGAACATCACTACCGGCAGTTCGAGGTGCCGGAGGAGGGGCGCGTGCGGCGGTTCCGCGAGGAGGTCGAGCTGATCCGCGCGCTGTGGACGCAGCCGAAGGTGGATTATCAGGGGCGGTTCTACCGGTTGGAGGGCGGCACGATGTCGCCCAAGCCGGTGCAGACGCCGCTGCCGATCTGGATGGGGGTTGGGCATCCCGATGCGGTTCGGCGCGCGGCGTCGATCGCGGACGGCTGGATGGGGTCCGGTGGGTCGAGCATCGCCGAGTTCGGCCGGTCCGTGCCGGTGCTGCGGGAGGCGTTGGAGAAGGCGGGACGCGACCCGGCGACGTTTCCGATCTCCAAGCGCATCTTCATGGCGGTGGATGAGCGGCCGGAGCGGGCGCGCGCGGAGCTGCACCGGTGGTTCACCGAGGTGTACCACAATCCGCCGGGCACCGACGCGTCGGGGATTCATGGGACGCCGGCGCAGGTGCGCGAGAAGCTGGAGGCGGTGATCGCGATGGGCGCCAACCACCTGCTGCTGAACCCGGTGTCGCGGTATGCGGAGCAGGTGGAGGCGGTGGCCGAGGTGGTCGGGTTCTGATCCTCGGCGCGCGTGGCGTGCAATCTTGGTGAGGAGGGAAGTGGATGTTCAGTCATATCATGGTCGGGAGCAACGACATCGAGCGGTCGAAGAAGTTCTATGACGCCGTGTTCGGCGCGATGGGCGGCAAGCCCGGCACGGTGGACGCCAAAGGTCGGCTGGCCTACTCGCACAATGGCGGGCGTTTCATGGTGAGCAAGCCGATCGACGGCGAGCCGGCGTGCCACGCCAACGGCGGCACGGTGGGGTTCACGATGAGCAGCCCCGCGGAGGCCGACGCGTGGCACAAGGCGGGGGTCGCGAATGGCGGCACGTCGATCGAGGATCCGCCGGGCGTGCGGCAAGGGGGCGCCGGGCCGATGTATCTGGCGTATCTGCGGGATCCGGATGGCAACAAGCTGTGCGGGTTTGCTCGCGTGCAGGCGTGACGCTGGCGGGATAGCGGGGAGGGGTCCCACGGGGCGTCTCATTGCCCTTTGGATGAGACGGCGTGGGGCGCGGATGGGGCGTGGCGTGCACGGGTGGTTGGGACAGGTCCCATAGCGCTCGATGGCGTCATGTCCCGCGGGAACCTGAGCGCGCAAAGCAACCGCCGTTTGCCTGGGTCCCCGCGTTCGCGGGGATGACGATGACGGTGCCGCCACCATTCCCGCCGTCATGGCTGGCGATCAGGCCAGGGCGGGGGCGGCGTATTCCTGGTCGATCTGTTGGAGGATGGGGCTGGTGCTGGCGATGAGGGCCCGCACGGTGTCTGGGTCGGGCAGGCCGTAGGTGGCGGTGGGCGGGACGCCACCGCAGGCACGGATCTCGGCGGCGCGCCTTGGATACATCAGGGCGTACTGCTCGGCCGCGTCGTAGCGGGCGAATTTGTCGTCATCGCCGGTGGCGGGCGGCGGGGGTGGTTCGGGCTCGGGCGGTCGGGCTCGGGCGGGTCGGGCTGGGCGGGTCGACTGGGGCGTGGCCGTCGGCGGCGAGCAGGAGGCCCTCGGCGGCGTGGATGGTCCAGGCGTCCTGTTCGCGCGCGGCCGGGACGGAATCGCGCTTGCGGCGGGCGGTCTGGACACGCAGCAGCAGGGCGCGGGCGGCGTTGGCGGTGCGCATGAGGTGGTTGGCCTGGGCCTGGCACTTCATGGCGGGGATGGGGTCGTTGAAGCGCGCGCGGGCGTGGCGGATGCAGTCCCTGGCCTGGGCGTCGGCGGTGACGACGCGGGCGGCGATGCGGGCCTCCTCGGCGTTGACGGGGCACATGGAGGCGATCTCGGCGATCGCGGCGTGGACACGCTCGGCGATGAGCTCGGGGTCGGTGAGGTGAGGGGGCGGGATGTCGGCGTAGAGGTCGGCGACGATGGTGCGGTAGACGGCCTTGGGGAGAAGCTGGAAGGGGTCGGCCGGGGGTTCGGTGGGGGGCGGAGCGGACATGGGGTGGGAGGTGGTGGTTGTTAGGTGAGATTTCAAGTAAGGTAAGTCTGACTAACCTATGGTTGGATATGGTGCTGAGTGACGGCGACAGACGAACGGAGTGAAACGGCTATCCCGAGGTTGTCATAATACGCAAAAAGAGAAAGCCTCGGACCGAGGCCGGGGGCTCCTCCGTTTGCGCGTGCTTGCACTTGAATACCAACGATCAAGGGGCCGTGCGCGAGCGCGGCCCCTGTCAGAGGTCAATAGACTTCTAGCAACATTTCAGCTGGACCTACGCCGGTTACTTTCTGCCGCAGGTCGCAGGCCATCCTGAAAATCGGCAGACTGTCCCACTTAACCACGGCCTCAGCTATTTTGATCGGATGACAGACTGCCTTTGCGGGCGCCAAATTATCCGAGGCCTGTCAGGAATCTTGTGTGAGGGGTCACATTGAGGCCCGTTGAAGGGCTTAGGATGGACCCATGACGATACGAAGCGAGCTTATGGACGAGTTGCTTGCGGGGCAGGACCCTGCATCTGTGATGCGCCCGGACGGGCTGCTGGGAGAGCTCAAGAAGGCTCTGCTGAACCGGATGATGGCGGCGGAGTTCGATCAGCACCTCACCGAGGACCGCGCCTCGAACGAGGGCAAGAACCATCGCAACGGCAGCACCCGCAAGCGTGTCCTTGCTGGTGACGGCCATGTGGAAGTGACCATTCCCCGCGACCGGGAAGCACGCTTCGACCCGGTGCTGATCGGCAAGTACCAGCGCCGTCTGCCCGACTTCGACGACAAGGTGATCTCGATGTATGCGCGCGGCATGAGCACACGCGAGATCCAGGGGCACCTGGAGGAGGATCTATGGCGCGGAGGTCTCGCCGCAGCTGATCAGCACGGTTACCGATGCGGTGTCGGCGGAGGTCGCCGAATGGCAGTCGCGGCCGCTGGAGCCGCTGTACCCGGTGATGTTCTTCGACGCGATCCGGGTGAAGGTGCGCGACCAGGGCACGGTGTCCAACAAGGCCGCCTACCTGGCTCTTGGCATCACGCCCGACGGCCGCAAACATGTGCTCGGTCTGTGGATCGATCCAAACGAGGGCGCCAAGTTCTGGTTGCGGATCGTCAACGAGCTACGCAACCGCGGGGTCAAGGACATCCTGATCGCGGTGGTCGACGGTCTGAAGGGGTTCCCCGAGGCGATCAATGCTGCGTTCCCGCGAAACCCTTGTGCAGACCTGCGTCGTCCACTTGCTGCGCAACGCACTGGCCTATGTCTCCTGGCAGGACCGCCAAGCATGTCGTGACGGCACTGAAGCCGATCTATAAGGCCCCGACAGCCGACGCCGCGCTGCTTGCCCTGGACGACTTCGAGGCCGGCCCTTGGGGCAAGAAATACACCTGCCATCGCGCCGCTTTGGCGACGTCAGTGGGACCAGGTGATCCCGTTCTTTGCCTTCCCCGCGGAAGTGCGGCGGATCATCTACACAACCAATGCAATCGAAAGCCTCAACAGCACTCTGCGCACCGCCATTCGCAGCCGTGGGCACTTCCCCAACGACGAGGCAGCGACAAAGCTACTGTACCTTGCCTTGCGCGGTGTCAGCCGAAAGTGGAAGAATGCTCAACGCGAGTGGACCGCTGCCATGACCCAGTTCGCCATTATGTTCGGCAACAGGTTCAGCGTCGAGTAAAGGCATCAGGTGAAACCGATCCCCTCACAGACAGGATTCCTGACAGGCTCAATATCCGACCGCCATAGCGGCAAGTAGGGCGGCCGTTAGGTTAAAGAAGTTGCTCCACCGCGTTGTCGCGTCAATGAACGCAGTCATGGCCCAACTCGCCGCGGAAAGTAGGCCTACCACCATGCCATCCCGCCCGCTTAGTTGTGGATGGGGCCATTGAATAAAACCAACCAACCCGGCCGCCCCAGCCAGCACGAGGCTCAGTATGAGCCTGCTCAGAAGCTGTATGATAATCACAAGCGGCGCGTCCAGAAAATGCCACCGTATGGAGGGTCAACCCCGTCGTCTTTTTTCTTGTAGCGTAAGACGGCGAGTAGCGTTCCCACGCATCCCACCACAAGACAGACACCGACAATCGGGACCGCGAGCAAGATATCCCCGGTCAGCAGCACCGACGTGCCAGCCAGGAACACCGCCATAACCACCGCGTAGGACCACAACTCAGTCATCCATCGCCGAAGCTGCCGCGTCGCCAGCTTTTGCTCAATTTCCTCCTGTTCCTTTGCGCCAAAATTTACCATCCGATCATGAACCCATTCGGTCGCTTTTCAAAGCCGAACGTAGCTCATACCAGATATAGGAGTTGTGCGCGAATTATGTTCTGGCAGGACCATCCGCCACCCCACTTCCACGCCCTGTACGCGGAGCACGAAGCGCTGATTGACATCAGGACGTTGGAGATCATCGAAGGCAACCTGCCACGCCGCGCGCTTGTGCTTGCACTCGAGTGGGCGCGCGAACATCGTGATGAACTGATGGAGGACTGGAACCTATGCCGGCAGAGGCAGCCGCCAAGAACGATAGAGAAGCTGCGGTAACGCCCGCCATACAACCGACAGCACCGTGGCGCGTGCGAGACGTGGCGGCGTTGCCGGGTGACCGCCTGTTTGTGCGGTTTGTTGATGGACTGACAGGCATTGTCGATCTCTCCGCGCTGATTGCTTCGCCGGAAGCGGGTGTGTTCGCCCGCCTGCGGGACCGGAGCCTGTTTGAGCAGGTCACTGTCGAGATGGGTGCCGTGGTCTGGCCCGGCGCGTTGGACCTCGCTCCTGACGCCATGCACGCCGCGATCAGGCAGCATGGGGAGTGGAAGATTGAGCCTTGACGGCTATTCGAGCTTTGTCTCCCGATCGGCCGCGGGAGGCGTTCGGTCAGGTACGGTGGCGCGCGGAGCGGGCGGGGTCCAGGTCAATCGGTGAAGGAACAAGTCGCACAGGTCGCAGCACAGATGATGTCGATGCACCCCTTCCCCGTCGGTCTGTTCCGCAGCCCAACCCCCCGCTTCGCGGGAGAGGGAGTTGTGCGTAGGCCGTGTCGTGAGGGATGTTGCCGAGCGATGCCGTCGGTGATGATCGAGCGCGGGACGTGGCTGTCTGACCGCCTGGCAATTCATGCGCATGGTCTATGCCCATGAGCAACGGCCATGGAGACGGGCATGCCGCGCTCGATGTCGGACGAGGCCCACCAATGTGACCTTGCCCGAGCCACTCCTGCGGGAGGCGCGGGACCTGGGGGTAAGCCTGTCGCAGGCGTGTGAGCGAGGCTTGAGAGAGGTCGTCGAAGAGACGCGGACGGCAAAGTGGCTGCGGGAGAACCAGCACGCGATCGAGGCGTGGAACGAGTACATCGAGAAGCACGGATTGCCGCTGGCTGAATACAGGCAGTTCTGATGGCGCATCTCGATGTCTATCCCATGTTATGTGGTCGAGAGGAACGGAGTGCCGCTTGCGCCTCGAAGCACTCCCGATCGGCCGCCGGAGGCGTTCTGTCGGGCGTGGTCGTGAGGCCGTTGACTCCACCACCTCCCGCTCGCATAACCCCGCGCATCCGGGTAACGTAACCGTCCCGGTCCCCGCCGGTGTGGGGGCTCCGCCGCTCCGCGAGGGTTCGCGCAGCGGCGCTTTGGCCGTTGGAGATGAGCCGTGTTCGAGGCGCTGTCAGACAAGCTTTCCGGAGTGTTCGATCGCCTGCGCGGCCGCGGCGCGCTGTCCGAGGCCGATGTCACCGAGGCGCTGCGCGAGGTCCGGCTGGCGTTGCTGGACGCCGATGTGGCGCTGCCGGTGGTGCGCGACTTCATTTCCAAGGTGCGCGAGCGCGCGGTGGGCTCCGAGGTGCTGGCGTCGGTCACGCCCGGCCAGCAGGTGGTCAAGATCGTCAATGACGTGATGGTCGAGGCGCTGGGCGGCGAGGGGGCGGTGCCGCTGAACCTGAATGCGCCGGCGCCGATCCCGATCCTGATGGTCGGCCTGCAAGGCTCGGGTAAGACCACGACTTCGGGCAAGCTGGCGCTGCGGCTGCGCGAGCGGCTGCGCCGGCGCGTGCTGCTGGCCAGCCTGGATACCCAGCGGCCGGCCGCGCAGCTCCAGTTGGCGCAGTTGGCCGAGCAGGCGCAGGTGCCGAGCTTGCCGATCGTCGCCGGCGAGACGCCGGTGCAGATCGCCCAGCGCGCCATGGACGCCGGGCGGCGCGAAGGCTTCGACATCGTCATCCTGGACACCGCCGGCCGGCTGTCGATCAACGAGGCGCTGATGGACGAGGTGCGGCAGGTTCGTGCCGCCACCTCGCCTGCGGAGACGCTGCTGGTGGTCGATGCGATGACCGGGCAGGACGCGGTGAACACCGCCCGCGCGTTCAACGAGGCGGTCGGCGTGACCGGCATCGTGATGACGCGGATGGATGGCGACGCGCGGGGCGGCGCGGCGCTGTCGATGCGCGCGATCACCGGGGCGCCGATCAAGCTTGTGGGTGTCGGCGAGAAGCAGGACGCGCTGGAGGAGTTCCATCCGGAGCGTGTCGCCGGGCGCATCCTGGGGCAGGGCGACATCCTGGGCCTGGTGGAGCGCGCTGCCGAGACGATCGATCGCGATGAGGCAGAGAAGCTCGCGTCCAAGATGATGCGGGGGAAATTCGACCTCGAGGACTATGCGAGCCAACTCAAGCAGATCGGCAAGATGGGCAGCCTGTCGGGCATCCTTGGGATGCTGCCGGGCGTGGCGAAGATCAAGTCGCAGATCGAGGACGCCAATCTGGATACGACGATCCTGAAGCGCCAGGCGGCGATCATCTCGTCGATGACGGTGAAGGAGCGGCGCGTGCCCGACATCATCAAGGCGAGCCGGAAGAAGCGGATCGCGGCGGGGTCGGGAACCTCGGTGCAGGAAGTGAACAAGCTGCTGAAGCAGTTCGACGACATGACGACGATGATGAAGCGGATGAGCAAGCTGGGTCAGAAGGGACTGATGCGCAACGGGCTCGCCGCGCTGATGCCGAAGGGCATGGTGCCCAACACCCGACCGGATTTTTCAAGGAGACACTGATCGATGGGTCTGAAGATTCGCCTGGCCCGCGCGGGCGCAAAGAAGCGCCCCTACTACCACATCGTGGTGGCCGACAGCCGCAGCCCGCGCGATGGGCGGTTCATCGAGAAGCTGGGCAGCTACAACCCGATGCTGCCGGCCGAACATGAGGACCGCGTGCGGCTACAGGCAGAGCGCATCCAGCACTGGGTGTCCCAGGGTGCGGTGGCGACGGATCGGGTGGCGAAGTTCCTCGGGCAGAAGGGCGTCGGCCCGATGCCGGCCTGGGGCGAGCAGCCGGTGAAGTCGGCGCCGAAGAAGAAGGCGCAGGAGCGCGCCAAGGCCGCCGAGGCGACGGCGGGCTGATGGCCGGGGCGAGCGCGGCCACATGGGTGCGGGAGAGCCGCATCCTGATGGGCGTGATCGGCCGGCCGCACGGTGTGCGCGGACTGGTCAGGGTCACGTCGTATGCCGACGACCTGACGGCGTACGGACCGCTGAGCGATGCGCAGGGCCGGCGGTTCGTGCTGCGCTGGCGCGGCGAGGGTGTGGCGGAGGTTGCCGAGTTGGTTGGTGGCGCCGAGGTCAAGGTCGGCGATCGGAGTTCGGCGGAGACGCTGACCAACACACGGCTTTATGTCGATCGGGCAGAGTTGCCTGAGCCGGAGGAAGACGAGTTCTATCTGGCGGATCTGATCGGGCTTGCGGCGGTTGGCGTCGATGGTGTGGACCTGGGCACTGTCAGTGCCGTGCACGACTATGGCGCCGGGGCAAGTGTGGAAATCGCGTGCAAGGAAAGGCCGCCGCTGCTGGTGCCGTTCACGCGTGCCTGCGTCCCGGAGGTCGATGTGAGGCGCGGCCGGGTGCTGGTGGTGCCGCCCGAGGAGATAGAGGCGCCGACGTCATGGCCGGGCCTGGCGACGGCTCAGGACGTGGATGACCGGGCCAAGCCCGGCCATGACGGTGTGCGATGACCTGGCGCGCATCTGTGTTGACGCTGTTTCCGGAGATGTTCCCCGGACCGCTGGCGCATTCGCTCGCCGGCCGCGCGCTGCGGTCGGGCGTCTGGTCGCTGGAGCCGGTGAATATCCGCAATTTCGCCGCCGACCGGCATCGCACGGTCGACGACACGCCGTTCGGCGGGGGTGCCGGCATGGTGCTGCGACCCGACGTGGTCGACGCCGCGGTTGCCTCCGTCGCCGATGACCGGCCTCTGGTATTTCTCACACCACGCGGCCGGAAGCTGACGCAACCCGATATCCGGCGCTATGCGGCGGGAGCCGGCGTCGTCCTGTTGTGTGGCCGCTACGAGGGGGTCGATCAGCGTGCGATCGATGCCCGCCGGATGGAGGAGATCAGCGTCGGCGACTACGTGCTGTCCGGTGGGGAACTGCCGGCGCTGGTGCTGCTGGATGCCGTGGTTCGGCTGCTGCCCGGCGTGATGGGCGCGGCCGACAGCGCCGCGGAGGAATCCTTTTCGGACCACTTGTTGGAATATCCCCACTACACCCGCCCCGCCGAGTGGCGGGGGCGCCGCGTGCCGGATGTGCTGCTCTCGGGCCATCACGCCGCGGTGGCTGCCTGGCGCCGGGCGGAGGCGGAGTGCGTCACCCGTGAGCGGCGTCCTGACCTGTGGGACCAGCACAAATCAGCCACTCGGGCGGCGCCGGTTGCCAGCCCGGCGGCCTCGTCTTAAGGAAATCCGGACGGAAGGACCCGAGCGATGAACATCATCCAGCGTTTCGAAGCCGAGCAGATCGCGCGCCTGAGCGCGAACCGAGGCGTGCCGGACTTCGTGCCGGGCGATACGGTGCGCGTTGCGGTGAAGGTGGTGGAGGGTGAGCGCACCCGCACCCAGGCGTTCGAGGGCGTGTGCATCGCGCGCTCCAACCGGGGGCTGAACAGCAACTTCACCGTGCGCAAGATCAGCTATGGCGAGGGTGTGGAGCGCGTGTTCCCGCTGTATTCGCCGCTGATCGCCGAGATTGCGGTGGTGCGCCGCGGCGATGTGCGGCGTGCCAAGCTGTATTATCTGCGCGGACGCTCGGGCAAGCGGGCCCGCATCGCGGAGCGTGCGCGCTCGGCTGGACCCGCGGGCGAGGCACCAGCCACCACCGAAACCGAAGCGGCCGATTGATAGCCGGGTTGATCCCCGGGTCACGCCCGGGGACGGTCACGAGGGAGAAGAAACGCCATGTCCGAAGCCAAGCCACGCACGCTGTTCGACAAGATCTGGGACAGCCATGTCGTGGAGAAGCTTCCGGACGGGACGTGCATCCTGTACATCGACCGCCACCTGCTGCACGAGGTGACCAGCCCGCAGGCGTTCGAGGGCCTGCGTCTCGCGGGCCGCAAGCTGCGCCGGCCTGATCTGACGATCGCGGTCGCCGACCACAACATTCCCACCGTCGGCGCGCGGAACTCCTTCCGACATCAAGGAACAGGACAGCCGGATCCAGGTGCAGACACTGGAGAAGAACGTTGTCGAGTTCGGTGTCCCCTACATTCCGATCCTCGATGTGCGGCAGGGCATCGTGCACATCATCGGCCCCGAACTCGGCATCAGCCTGCCGGGGACGACAATCGTATGCGGTGATTCGCACACCTCGACGCACGGCGCGATGGGGGCGCTGGCATTCGGCATCGGCACGTCCGAGGTCGAGCATGTGATGGCGACGCAGACGCTGCTCCAGCAGCCGGCGAAGAACATGGAAATCCGGGTCGATGGCACGCTGGGCTTCGGCTGTTCCGGCAAGGACATCGTGCTGGCGATCATCGGCAAGATCGGCACCGCCGGCGGCACCGGGCACGTGATCGAATACACCGGCGAGGCGATCCGCGCGCTCGACATGGCCGGGCGCATGACGGTGTCCAACATGACGATCGAGGCCGGCGCGCGGGCCGGGCTGATCGCGCCGGACGAGACGACGTTCGACTACGTCAAGGGACGCGAATACGCACCGAAGGGCGCGGCGTGGGAGCAGGCGCTGGCATATTGGCGGACGCTGCCCACGGATCCGGGTGCGCAGTACGACACCACCGTGGTGCTGAATGCCGGCGACATCGCGCCGATGGTGACGTGGGGCACCAGTCCGGGTGCGGTGGTGCCGGTCACCGGCGCCGTGCCAGATCCGGCCGACGTCGCGGATGAAGGCCAGCGCGCGCAGATGCAGCGGATGCTGGAATACATGGCGCTGAAGCCTGGCCAGAGGCTGGCGGACGTGCCGATCGACGTGGTGTTCATCGGCTCCTGCACGAACGGCAGGATCGAGGACATCCGCGCCGCTGCTTCGGTTGCGAAGGGCCGACACGTGGCCGCCGGCGTGCAGGCGCTGGTGGTGCCTGGGTCGGGCCAGGTGAAGAGGCAGGCGGAAGACGAGGGGCTGGACCGCGTGCTGCTGGAGGCCGGTTTTGAATGGCGCGATCCGTGCTGCTCGATGTGCCTCGGGATGAATCTGACAAGCTGACGCCGGGGCAGCGCTGTGCGAGTACGTCGAACCGGAATTTTGAGGGACGACAGGGGCCGGGCGGGCGGACGCACCTGCTGTCGCCGGCGATGGCGGCGGCGGCGGCGGTGATGGGACGGCTGGCCGATGTGAGGCAGTTGGGGTGATCAGCACCCCCACCCCAACCCTCCCCCGCTGCGCGGGAGAGGGGACACTGCGCTTTAGCCCCTCTCCCGCAGCAGCGGGGGAGGAGGGTTAGGGTGGGGGTGCCACGAAAGGCAGGACAATGGAAAAATTCACCACGCTGACTGCGGTCGCCGCGCCGATGCCGATGCAGAACATCGACACCGACAAGGTGATACCCGCGCGCTTCCTGAAGACCATCAAGCGGTCGGGACTGGGCGTGCATTTGTTCGACCCGCTGCGCTTCGACAGCGAAGGCAAGGAACGCCCGGAGTTCATCCTGAACCAGGAGCCTTACCGCAAGGCACAGATCATCGTCGCGCACGAGAACTTCGGCTGCGGCTCCTCGCGCGAGCACGCACCGTGGGCGCTGGCGGATTTCGGCATCCGCTGCATCATCGCGCCGTCGTTCGGCGACATCTTCTACAACAACAGCTTCAAGAACGGCCTGCTGCCGATCCGGCTGCCGCGGGCGATCTGTGACGCGCTGATCGACGATGCGAAGCTCGGGGGCAATTCCCGCATCACCATCGACCTGGAGCGGCAGGTGGTGGTCCGGCCGAACGGCGAGGAAATCCATTTCGACATCGCCCCGCTCCGCAAGCATCTGCTGCTGAATGGCCTCGACGATATCGGCCAGACGCTGCAGCATGAGCAACAGATCGGCCTGCACGAGGCGCGGCGACGCCAACAGCAGCCCTGGCTGCCGACGACGGTCTGATCGATGCCTGCCAACAAGACACTGCTGATTCTGCCAGGCGATGGCATCGGTCCCGAGGTGATGCGCGAGGTGCGCCGCATCATCGACTGGATGGCGCGACGCCGCATGGTGTCGTTCGACATCTCGGACGACCTGGTGGGCGGCGCCTCGATCGATGCGCGCGGCACGCCGATCAACGACGAGACGCTGCAGAAGGCGAAGGACGCCGATGCGATCCTGTTCGGCGCGGTCGGCGGCCCCAAGTGGGACAAGCTCGGCTTCCAGCTCCGTCCCGAGCTGGCGATCCTGCGGCTGCGCAAGGAGCTGGACCTGTTCGCCAACCTTCGGCCCGCCACCGTGCTCGATCCGCTGGTGGATGCCTCGACACTGAAGCGCGAGGTTGTGCGCGGGCTGGACCTGATGATCGTGCGTGAAAGCACCGGCGGCATCTATTTCGGCGAGCCGCGCGGGATTGAAACGCTGCCCTCCGGCGAGAAGCGCGGCTTCGATACCGAAAGCTACACGACGAGCGAGATCGAGCGCGTCGCCCGCGTGGCATTCGAGCTGGCCCGCAAGCGCAGGAACCAGGTCACCAGCGTGGAGAAGGCCAATGTGATGCAGTCGGGGCTGTTCTGGCGCCAGACCGTCACCGCACTGCACCAGCGGGATTATGCCGACGTGCAGCTCGGCCACATGTATGCCGACAACTGCGCGATGCAGCTGGTGCGCAATCCGCGGCAGTTCGATGTGATCGTCACCTCCAACATCTTCGGCGACCTGCTGTCGGATCTTGCGTCGATGCTGACCGGCAGTCTTGGCATGTTGCCGTCGGCGACGCTGGGTCCGGCGGACGCGTCGGGCAAACGCCTCGCGTTATACGAGCCGATCCACGGCTCTGCGCCGGATATCGCCGGCAAGGGGATCGCCAATCCGATGGCGCAGATCTTCAGCTTCGCCATGCTGCTGCGCTATTCGTTCGGCATGGAGGAGGACGCGGCGCTGATCGAGCGTGCCTGCACCAATGTACTGGCGTCCGGGCTGCGCACCGCCGACATCATGGCGCAGGGTACCGCGAAGGTCGGGACCAACGTGATGGGCGAGTCGATCCTGCGCGAGCTGGACAAGCTGGCGGCCTAGACCCTGGCGTGGCGGGTTTCCAGCGTGCCAAGCCGCGCCGCCGCACCGAGCGGCAGCAATGCGGCAGCGACCAGCACCATGACACCGACCACCAGCATCGCCACTGCGTATGTGCCAGTTAGGTCGCGCAGCACGCCGACAAGCTGCGGTGCCAGATAGCCCGAGATGTTGCCGATCGAATTTATCGTCGCAATGCCAGCCGCTGCCGCGCCGGCGCCGAGATAGGCGGTTGGCAGGTTCCAGAATGTCGGCAAGGCGGAACTGATGGCCATTCCAACCACGCAGAGCGAGACCAGTTCGGCAACCGGTCTGCCGACCGTGAGACCGGCGGCGATCAGCCCCAGGGCTGCCACCAGCGTCGGGATCGTCACATGCCATACGCGTTCGCCGGTACGGTCGGAACTGCGTGAGACCACGATCATTCCGATCGCACCCAAGGCGGCAGGCACCGCAGCCAGGTAGCTGATGACGATATTGCTGTAGCCCATGTCCTTGATGATCAGCGGCAGGAAGAAGACGTTCGCGTAGAGGCCGAAACCGATGCAGAGATAGGCGATCGTCAGGAGAACCACGCACGGGCTGCGCAGTGCCTGTAGTGTGCTGGTGGTGGAGCCGACCGCGTCGCGTTGTTCCGAGGCGAGCTTGCCCTGGAGCCACTCTTTCTCGTCGTGCGTGAGCCAGCGTGCGTCGGCCGGCTGGTCGCACAGCACGAATGGACCGAACGCCGCGAGCACGAGAGCGGGCGCGGCCTCGAGCAGGAAGATCCACTGCCATCCCTGCAAGCCGAGCCACCCATGCAGCGCCAGGATGTTGCCCGAGATGGGTGAACCAGTGGAGACGGCCAACGCGGCGCAGGCGTAGAACGCCCCCATGGCCGTGCACCTGTGCCGGTTCGGGAACCAGCGCGTCATGAAGAAGATCACGCCGGAGAAGTAGCCGGCCTCCGCCACGCCCAGCATGAATTGCACGATCACGAAGCTGGTTATGCCGGATACCAGAGCGGTTGCGCCTGAACACAGCCCCCATGCGAGCATGATGGCCGTGATCCAGCGTCGTGCGCCGATGCGGGCCAGCATCACGTTGCTGGGCACCTGGAACAGGATGTAGCTCCAGAAGAACGCGCCGGCACCCAGGCCATACTGGGCGGCCGAGAAGCCGAGTGACTTGTTCATGGTCAACGCAGCGATTGCCACGTTGGTGCGGTCGAGCGCGTTGATGAAATAACCGATGCCAAGGAATGGCACGAGTCGCCACGCGACCTTGTGCATGATGGCCTGTTCGCTTACCGGTGCCATGGCTTTCCTCCCGCCCGGTTTGTCGTTGAGGGCAGCATAGGTCCGGGAGGTGAGGGACGGTGTTCAAAGGGCCGTGCGGGGCGACGAGCCTTGCCCTGGGGTCGGGCTTCGGTTAAACCCGCGCGCCCTGGCGAAGCGCCCGTAGCTCAATTGGATAGAGCACCAGACTACGGATCTGGGGGTTGGGAGTTCGAATCTCTCCGGGCGCGCCAAACTCATTGAAATCATTGAGCTTTCAAACGCAGTAGCGTAACGGTCAGTCGGCAGTTTGCGGATAGTTTGCGGAACTCCGGCAGCGCTGCCTCGCACGCCTCGAGCGGACATTCGCGTCCGCACGATCAGGTGCCTGTTCTCGAGAGGTGCGCGAAAAGCAGGAGCGGCATCGAGGCGCAGTGCATTCGCTCGTGCTGGAAACCGCAGCCAATTGTTTGGTACGCCAATATGCGTATTCGAACAACGCCGATTCCCGACCTAGCCTTGCGGTATAGGCGCAACCGAAGCCTGGGGAGCGAGCAGATCATGACGCAATCAGCGGTCGAGATGACAGGAAAGGCTGAACTCAAGAGCTTTGGGACGCCTGACGAAGTGCGCGAATTTCCCAAAGGCCGTCTGGAGCTGATCAAGGTTGGGGGCGCCATGATCGGGCGAGCGATTTTTGAACCAGGCTGGCGATGGGCAACTTCGGTGCAGCCGATCGCCAAGACTTCAAGCTGCGAGGCGCCGCATTTTCAATATCATGTCGCGGGTGTGCTTCGGATCCGAATGGACGATGGTGAGGAATTGGACTGCCGGCCCGGTGACGTCTCGCTCCTGCCGAGCGGGCACGATGCCTGGGTGATTGGCGACGAGGCCGCTGTCGTTGTCGACTTTCAAGGCATGCTCGATTATGCAACGGCCCACACACATACCGCCTGAGACATCGCTTTTGCAGCAGCGACGGCATGCGCCGAGTACAATTCGAGACTGTCACGTCGCGAGCCCAAGAGGTACGCCATGACTGCCTTCAATATCGTGCGCTTTCGTGTCAAGCCGGGGATGGATCGGCTTTTCCTGGATGCCCATCGTGACGGCAAGGCAGCCTGGCCCGGATTGATCCGCGGCTGCATCATCAGCACGGGCGAACGGAGCTATGTTCTGGTCGGAGAATGGCAGGACATGACAGAGCTGGCCGGCGCCCGCGAGCGGATGATCGAGACCCTCAACACGTTTCGTCATACGCTCGAGGATCTGGGATCCGGGCTCGGGGTAACGGATGCAGTCTCGGGCAAAGTCGTGCTTGCGCTGACTTGAGTGGCGGCCGCGTCGCATTTCGCCGCTCACTTGCCAGCGGCGGAAGAAATCCGCTATTTCTGTCCCGCTTACGGTCTTTCAGGCCCAGCGGTTGGATCATCTCATGGGTGCGGCGCTTGCCAACCTGCCCGAGCGAGATCTGCGCGCGGCCCTGCGCGCGCTGCGAATCCTTGGCGAGCAGAGCGTGTCAAGTGCGTCTTTCATCGAGGCCGCGCTTGAGCAGTTGACCGGCATCGTCGCTTCCGATCTCACGACGCTGAGCATATGCGACCTGCAAAGCGGTAGCCGTCGGGTCGTGGGGCGCAAAGCCGAGGCTTTGTCAGATGCAGACCGGGCGGCGTTCGATCGGCATTTTCGCGAGCATCCCCTGGTGCGATTCCACAGCTCGCATCCGGGCGGCCCAACGCGGCGCATCTCTGATTGCATGAACGCGAACTCGTTCCGCAATTCGGCGCTCCATGCGGACTACTACCGCCGCATCGGCATCAATTACGTTATGGCGCTCCCGCTGCGTATCGACGACGCCAACGTTATCAGTGTCGTGTTCAATCGCGACCATGCCGATTTCAAGGATCATGAACGCGGCGTGTTGGATGCGGTCCGTCAGCCACTTGCCGCGATCTATCGCAATCTGGCCGCGTGCGAGGAAGCCGGCATCGCACTGAGATGTGTCAGCCAGCTTGCCGCTGAGGGCGGTTGGCAGATGGTGCGGGTGACGTTGGGTGGCCGAATCGTGGACGCTTCGGAATCGGCGCTCCGGCTCATGCGCCGATTCTTTCCTGAGTACGCGTCTGGTCCGCAGGCAAACCTGCCCGCGGCGCTGTTCGCGTGGTTTGCGCGTAGTCGGAGTTGGGGTCTGGAGCGGCCGGCCATCAATCATGGTCAGCACTTCACGCTGTCACGTCTGGGCAGCCAGTTGACCGTGCACTTTGTTTCCGATCTGGACGACGCCGCCGCCGGATTTCTGCTGATGAAGGCAGAGCGTCTTGACCTGCGTGCAGCCCACCTCACGCGATTGCCCTTGACGAGACGCGAGCGTGAGGTCCTGGCCATGGTCGCGGCCGGCAAGACCAATGGCGAGATCGCGACGGTTCTGGCAATCAGCGCTCGCACGGTTCAGAAACATCTCGAGCATATGTTCCAGAAACTTGGCGTCGAGACACGCACGGCCGCGGCCGTCCGCGCTTTGGCTGCGGCCGACGAGGACGCTGCAGCTTAATCGGCGGTATGCAGTGGCGGCAGCCGCGCCACGGAACGAACCATACGCCAACTTGCGTATTCGCTCCTCCAGAGGCGTTCGATAGGTTCAGCCGCGACCCGATCCGAGGTATCGCCACAGGTCCCGGATTGGGATCGGCGATGAACGACCTCGCGGCTCACCATGAGGAGAAGCGCTGTGACGATACTTAGCCAAACGGTTTCAATCGCGGAGATCAAGCGCGCCATCGAGGGGCGCGATGCAAAGGCTCTGGCCGCACTCTACGCCGACGACGCGCTGCTGCGCAGCATCGACCACGACAATCCGCCGGGCAAGCCGCGCGACCTCGAAGGCAAGCGGGCTATCGCTGCGTATTATGAAGACCTCTGCGGCCGCGCGATGTCGCATCATATTGACTCCGCGGTTGCCAGCGGCGAATCGCTTGCCTTCACGCAGACCTGCACATATCCGGACGGAGCCAAGGTGTTCTGCGCGGCGATGCTGGAGATCAAAGATGGCAAGATCGTTCGCCAGACCGTGGTGCAGGCCTGGGACTCGTAGGACGGTCCCGGGTCGAATTCAGGGTATGGATGGCGTTCAGACTTTCTTCGAGGAACGACCCAGAAGAGTTGATTGCGGCCTGAATTAAGTGCTGCGCGAGGTCGGCTCCGAACTCGGCCTTGGTTCCAAGTTTTGCACAATAATTACACTTAAGTGATTCAAATATGAACAAAGGGCGACTTGTGTTCGATAAGTCACCAAACATTCACTTTGTCCAAAGCGATTCGGCCGTGTTTGCTGACTACGAAATGAATAGCGCTTCGTTCAAATGCCCGCTAGAGACGAGCTACCGCAGTATATTCATCTCGGACGTTCACCTGGGGACCCGCGGTTGCCGTAGCGATATTCTGGTCGACTTCCTTAGCCGATGTTCCTGCCAGCACTTGTTCCTGGTCGGCGACATCATTGATGGCTGGCATTTGCGAAAGTCGTGGTTCTGGGACAGCAGCCATGGCGAGGTGCTGCGGCAGCTTCTGAGGCATGCACGTCGTGGCGTTCAGATCACCTATATTCCGGGCGGCCATGACGAGATGTTGCGTGCCTGGCTGGATGTGGGACTGGAGGTTGCCGGGATCCGCCTGCGCAAAGAGGCAGTGCACGTCACGGCGCACGGCAAGCGCCTGTTGGTCATTCACGGAGACGAGTTCGATAGCGTAGTTCGCTATGCCAGGTTCCTTGCGCTGTTCGGGGAGGGCGCTTACTCGTTGACGTTGACGGTCAGCCAATGGTTTGACGCCCTGCGCTACCGTCTGGGTTATCCGTATTGGTCGCTGTCGACTTGCTTGAGGCGTCAGGTGAGGGAGGTGGTGAAGGCAGTCGACCGGTTTGAGTCCGCGCTGGCCGACGAGGCGCGCCGTCGCGGTCTCGATGGCGTGATATGCGGCCATATCCACCATGCGGAAATGCGCGAAGTGGGGGATGTGCTCTATCTCGATGCTGGAGATTGGGTCGAAAGCTGTACCGCGCTGGTGGAACATCACAATGGCAGCCTGGAGCTGATCGATTGGGCGGCGCTGAACCGCTTGTCGTTCTTTGCATCTCGTCGGCCAGGATTGCCTCACACGTTACAGCAAGCCATTGGCTAACCTCCCTGCCTATAGGAACCATCTTTTCCATAGCGAGCGTTTGGCGGTATGCCTTTGGAATGAGAATCCCTCCAGTTCGTGTGACAGGCTGCTGGCGACCCAGGCTCCGATGCGGGCGACACTTCGTACGGACAGAACAGCGATGATGAGCCGGCGAGCTGCTCTGTTGGCCGGGGCGGCCATGGCAGCACACCGGGCGTCTGCCGCACTGCCAGTGCCGCCGGGCGGAACGCTTGCTTTCAAACTGATCCGCCATGGCAGTGAGATCGGCCACCACACTCTGACCTTCGGACGCCGGGACGACGCATTGACGGTTCACATTGCGGTCGATGCGCTGGTGAGCTTCGTTTCAATTCCGATCGTCCGTTACACACACCGGGTAGCCGAAACCTGGCAAGGTGGGATCCTGATCGGCCTGGCCGGTGAAACCGACAAGAACGGCCAGCGGGAATGGGTGAAAGCAGGCCGTACGAGTGAAGGTTTGGTGGTGCTGGGCAGCAGAACGTCCCGCTACATCGCGCCGGAGCCAGCTTACGGCACCTCTTATTGGAACAAGCGCATGCTGGACGGGCCGATGATAAGCCTGGAGGACGGCGTCCTTCTGCGACCCAAGGTGGTGGCGCGTGGAGACGAAACCGTTCGAACTCGCATCCGGCCTGCCGATTGAGGCGCGCCATTACAATCTCAGCGGTGCATTCGATGTCGATCTCTGGTACGACCAGACTGACACCTGGTCCGGTCTGTCATTCACGGCCGCGGACGGCTCCGACGTTCACTACGAACGCCAATGAGCCGCTTATGACCCTCGACGGTTTCATGACGGCACATGGCATCGCACTGATCCTGCCGCTTGCGGCGATTGAGGGCCCCGTGGTTGCGATCGTGACGGGGATCCTTTCCGCGCAGGGCTATTTCCGTTGGTATTGGTCGTTGTGCCTGCTGGTGAGCGCCGACCTGATCGGTGACGTAGCCTACTACTGGATCGGACGTACCGGCAGAACGGCGATAACCGGCATCGGTCGCCGCCTTGGCGTGAGCCAGGTCAGTAACCCCACCTTGCGGCATGGTCTCACGCACAACGCCACCAAGATGTGGCTCATCGGAAAATGGACGCACTCCATCGGCTGCCTGGTGCTCATAGGCAGTGGTGTACTGCGCTTGCCGCTGGCACGCTTCATTCTGGTGAACCTGCTGGCGAGCATTCCGAAGTGCGCCGCGCTATTTGGCTTCGGCTACTTTGCGAGCGACTACTATGCGCTATTCGAACACCACTTGATTGGAGGAACGATCGTTTTGTGCACGTTGGGCGGTGCGGCCATCTTCCAGGTCCTCCGCAACGCCGACTGCATCTGGGGTGTCGGTAGGTGAGGGTCGCGATGTTCACTGATTTCTTTTTCCCCGAACTGGGCGGGATCCAGGACTCAATTGCAACCATCAGTCGCTCCCTGGCTAAACGAGGACACTATATCGACATCTACGCGCCGCGTTACGCACGACGGAACTACCGTCGGGTCGGGTCCGAGGTGCGTGAACCTGATCTGGGGGCCAATGTCCGTGTGTACAGGCGGGCCTCGTTACCATTTCCGAGTTCCACGCGGCAGTCCCGTGCTGCGCTACTATCGCCGATCGCCGGGAGAACAGCACTTGCGCGTCGAACGAAGCCCGACGTAGTCCATACGCATTCCTTCTTCGGCATCGGCCTTGAGGCATTGCTGACTGGTGCCCGTCTGGGAATCCCTATCATCGGCACTAATCACACGACAATTGCGGGCTTTGGTCCCCATATACCAATCAGCGTCCATTGGGCGACGGCATATGTATCATGGTTCTACAATCGCTGCGCTCTCGTCACGGCGCCGTCCCGTTCGGTGTTCGACGAACTTGGTTCTGGCCGGCTCCGGCAACCGTATCATGTGATCTCCAATCCGATCGACACTGACCTGTTTGCACCGGTGCACGCCGATGACTGCATCGCCGTGCGGGCAAGATTTCGGCTATCCGCCCCAACCATCACGTATGCCGGCCGACTGGGGCCGGAGAAGAACGTCGAGGTGCTACTGCGCGCGGTGGCGATGCTGCGAGACATCGGCGTCGCCGCTGAATTGGCCATTGCCGGGCACGGCTCACAGGAACCAACCTTACGGGCGTTGGCAAGGGAGTTGGGAATTGCCCAGCAGGCAAGGTTCCTTGGAACGCTGCCGCAGGATGAATTGGCGCAAGTATTACGTATCAGCGACGTTTTCGCGATCATGAGCACGAGCGAGACCCAGAGCATGGTTATGATGCAGGCAATGGCGTCTGGCGTTCCAGTGGTCGCCGTCAATGCCAGAGCGTTGCCGGAGTTCGTCGGACCCGCCAACGGCGTTCTTGTGGACCCACACGATCCCGGGCAACTGGCTCGGGCACTCGGGGATCTGCTCACCTCCCCGGAACGGCGGCGCCAGTTGGGATCGGCCGGCAGGCTGTGCGCCGAGAGATACAATATCGGAACGGTCACCGATGGGTGGGAAAGTCTCTATCGCTCCGTGGTCAATGGGAGTTCAGCTGAGTGACTGACCATATGACAATCAGTTTTGTTGTGCCGGCGTACAACGAGGAGAAGCATCTGGCGCAGACGCTGATCGGGATCATTGCTGAATTGGCACGGTCTGATTGCACGGGAGAGGTCATAGTTGTCAACAATGCAAGCACCGATGGTACAAGGGAACTGGCGGCCGGGTTTCCCGAGGTCATACTTGTCGACGAACCCATAAAGGGCCTCGTACAGGCGCGCCAGACCGGCTTCACACACGCGCGTGGCGATTTGATTGCGAATGTGGACGCCGACACCATCGTCACCGAAGGTTGGCTGAACCGCGTGCTGGAGGAGTTCAAACAGCGTCCTGACCTGGTGGCGCTGAGCGGGCCGTACATCTATTACGATGTGCCGAAGACCACGCGAGCCGCGGTGCGCGCATTCTATTTGATGGGATATGGATTTTATGTTCTGAACCGGTTTGTGCTGCGTGCCGGTTCGCTACTGCAGGGTGGCAATTTCGTCGTGCGCCGTACGGCGCTTGAGCAAATCGGGGGCTACAGTTCAATATTCAGCTTCTACGGAGAGGACACGGATCTGGCGTGTCGGCTTAACACCGTTGGTGCGGTCAAGTTCACCTTCCAGCTGCCAGCGCTGTCGTCGGGGCGGCGGCTCCTCGAGGAGGGGTTGTGGCGGATCGGGCTCCGCTATTCGATGAATTTTGTTTGGGCGACGTTCATGCATCGACCGTTCACCGACGACTGGATCGACGTCCGGCACTGACAGAGCGGATACGACCAGGCCGTAGGCAAGTTGTACTACGGTCTGAGGCCACTCATCCGGCCCGCTGATGGACGCTCTATACGAAGGGTGCGATGGTCCGCAAGCCAGCGCATAGCCATAATTGCTGCAACACCCTTGTTTGATCGGAGACGTTGATGAGCGCGAACTCGAGCCCGGAAGACCGCCTGCTCAGCATCGTAGAGCGGGAGATGGTGGAGCAGACGATGCCTGGGAGGATCACCCAGCTGTCCAAAGAGGAGCTGCGGTCGCTAGGTAAGCGCCTGCGCGAAGCGCGTGACCGGGCGCGGCGGATCGGGCATCAACAGAAGCGCGAGATGCGCGGCAAAGCAAAATCCAGAGCCGCCTCGCCTGCTCGCGACAACACTGGGACTGAAGAGAAGGCGCGGGTGCTGGTCGATGCACTGACGCGGGTGACTGCGGCGCTCCGAAAACTCAATGCACCAACCCCTACGGCGCGCAAAGCCGCGGCTGTAGCGCGCGCGGTGCCTGCCCCCCAGCATCCGGGCCCTGGCCGGACGCCATCCAAGGGCATGCAGCCGAAGTCCAGCCGGCGACCGACGGCAAAGACCGATCCGCGCGAGATCGGCCGCACCTCGCAAGCGGTCAAGGTGGCCCAGGCCAGGCGTGACCGCTGACAGAACAGGGCATGACAACGCTCCAACTCAGATCTCGACGATCCGCCCGATCCCGACCACGCCGTCATGCGGCAGTCTGATGAAGCTGGGCGCCTCGTCGAAGTTGAATGCCGACAAAGCCTTCCTGTCGCGGCTGCGCACGCCTGGCATCGAGAAGACCGAGGCGCTTCTCGACGCTCGCTTCGATGCGATCGGGCACCGCTCCTGTACCGACATCGCAAAAAAAATCTTCCGATCCGCGATCCGGGACAGGTCCGTCACAGCTCGCTTGCGCCGAATCCAGGCGCGTCATAGAATCTTCATCATTCATCCTGCACCTTAGGGCAAATGCTGAACACGCAGCGAATGCGGGCGTCACGGAATGACGCCTCAGGCGAGCCGGTCGCTCCGCGACCTGGCGACGACGACGAAGTCGAACTCAAACTGCTTGCCCCCGCGGGAGCCCTTGACCAGGTACGCGAGGCGTCAGTCATTGCGCGCCATGCCCGTAACGGAGGCGTGGTTCGCCGAATTGAATCAGTCTACTTTGACACGCCGGATCGTACCCTGTTCAGCCATGGCATGTCGCTGCGCATCAGGCGCAGCGGTGGCGGCTATGTGCAAACCCTCAAGAGGGCTCCAGTCAACGGACATCCCTTCGTTCGCGGTGAGTGGGAAACGTCTGTCGACGGCCCGATGCCCAATCTCGCGTCGCTGCCGGTGTCCGAGATTGGAGACCCCCTGGACAAGGTTCCCGCCGGCGCTCTCGATCCGATCTTCGCGACAAAGGTTCGTCGGCGGACGCAGCGCCTTGAGCTCGCCAGAGCCGTCGTCGAAGTCGCCTTCGACGAAGGATCCATCGAAGCCGGTGAGCGTTGCGAGCCGCTGACCGAAGTCGAGATCGAGGTGAAGGTCGGCGACCCTCGGGTTCTGTACGATCTCGGCATCGAGCTGCTCGAGATCGCGCCACTCAGGATCGGCACTCAGAGCAAGGCAGATCGCGGTTATTGCCTGGCGTTCGGTCTGGAGCCGACGGCTACGAAGGCAACAGCGCCGGCCATCACCAGCGAACACACGGTCGATGACATCATAGGGGAGCTGCTTGATGCCTGCCAGCGCCAGCTCCTGGCGAATCAGGTGATTGCCGAGAGCGGACGCGACCCTGAGGGTGTGCATCAGATGCGGGTTGCGCTGCGTCGCCTTCGGACGACCTGTGCGTTGCTGCGCGGCGAGTTGGGTTCGCCAACGCTTGGGGCCTTCAGCGGTGAGGCGAAATGGCTGGCGAAGCTGCTCGGCGCAGCGCGCGACTGGGACGTGTTCATCACGGAAACGCTGAGCGGACCCTCGGCAGCCCTCTCGGCGGAAATTGTGAACTTCGACGGCCTGCGCCAGGCAGCCGAGCCTTATCGCGCCATGGCCTACGCCGCCCTACGGGAAACCCTTGCGAGCAAGCGCTATAGCCGGTTCCAGCTGTCGCTCCGTCATTGGATCGAATCCAAAGGCTGGCGCAACGAGTTGGAAAGCAGGTCGCTGGCGGTGTTGCTGGAACCTGCTCCGGCATTTGCCGGCCGGGCTCTGACAAGGCTGCACGGCAAAGCCTTGAGGCGGGGCGCGCATTTCCGCCACCTTCGCCCCGAGGCTCGTCACCAGCTTCGGATTGCCCTGAAGAAGCTTCGCTATGCCACCGAGTTCTTCCAAGGACTGCGAGGCGAGGGTGCTGAGGCCAAGGGCTATTTCGGATGCCTGGCAGGACTACAGGATGCACTCGGGCACGACAACGATGCATCGATGACCTGGCCGTTTCTCTACACCCTCGCGCGTGATCCGGCCACGCCGGAGGTGCAGCGGACGATTGGCGCAATTATGGGCTGGCAGGCACGCGATCGGATCGAAGTCGGGCGGACTCTCCGAAAGCATTGGCGCTACTTCAAGGCCATGCCTACATTCTGGCCCGGTTAGCGAGCCAGCGGGGTGGGGGTTGCACCGACGCGGACGAACATGCTTTGGAGGTGACGGTTACGCCTTGAGAACACGATGGACACAGCCGACAGCACGATCCGGCACCAATATGGTGCGCTGCCATTCTCGATCACCAAGGATGGCGAGATAAGAGTTCTACTCGTCACAACCCGAGGGCGACGAGCCTGGATCATTCCTAAAGGATGGCCTATCCGAGATCTGACGGCAGCCGCGACAGCCGCAAGAGAGGCGTACGAAGAAGCGGGCCTAATTGGCACTATTGTTGGCGACGAACCTTTCGGTTTCTATCGGTATGAGAAGCCGCGGAATTCGCGCAGGGCAACGGTATACGAGGTTTCCGTGTTTCTGTTTTCGGTCGAACGACAGCTTCGCAAATGGCCGGAGAGATCGCAACGGGAAACCAAGTGGTTCGCACTCGCTGAAGCTTCGCTGCTGGTTGCTCCGGCAGGTCTCGCCGACATTCTCCGAGCTGCAACTGGCCAAATCCTCATCGAGCATGAATTCGTGGCCCACTAATACCAGTTCTCAAGGCACATGACTCACTGCGCCCCTTCGACTGTCATGGCCGAAGTGTTCGGCCATTCACGTCTTGCCGCACGCGCCGAGAGAAGACGTGGATGGCTGGGCCGAGCCCAGCCATGCGGCGTGAGCACAGCCGTCGGCGGCGCGCCATCTCTCAGGGCGCGGATCTGGAGACGCCAATGCTGGTTCTGGTGGTGGGTCCGAGCGGGGCAGGGAAGGATACTCTGCTCGATGCGGCGAGGCAGGCGCTGGCGGACGATGCCCGGTTCCATTTTGTCCGCCGCGTTGTCACGCGGGCCGCCGATGCCGGCGGCGAGGCACATGAGCCGGTCACCGAGGCAGAATTCCTCAAGCGGGACTTTGCACTGCAATGGCAGGCGCATGGGCTGCGTTATGGCATTCCGGCGGATGCGGTCACTGCGGGCATTGTCACGGTCGCCAACGTCTCACGCACAATCATTGCCGAAGCGGCCAGGCAATTTCCGGTGCGCGTGATCGAGGTGACAGCGTCGCGCCACGTCCGCGCAGCCCGGCTCGCGTCACGCGCCAGGGAGGATGCGACCGACGTCGCCGCACGGCTGGCGCGCAGCATCGCGATACCCGCCGACATTCCGCTGGAAACCGTCGTCAACGATGGACCGCTGGGCGATGCGATCGCGGGCTTCCTCGCGGCGCTCAACCGCGCAGCGGCAGCCGCTCTCGGATGACGAACGGTGCGCCGGGCGCCGGCTGCACGAACAGGCAGATGTCCTCGACCCGGCGCGGCGTCGCAATCGCCCGCGCGAGGTGCAACTCGGCGGCCGGCATGAAGACGCGCTTTTCGGCATCGCTCAGCCGGCGCGTCAGGGTCATGTGGAAGAACCAGGTGTCGAACACGTAGGGATAGCCCCAGCGGATCAGCATTTCGTCCTGGCGCGGAGTGAGATTGGCGCGACGACGCCGGGCAAGCTCGGTCTCGGATGGCGGCGCGCGGAAGGCATCGAGGTGTTCGACGCAGGCGTCGGCCAGCGCCTGCAACGGAGGGCTGGCCGCAGTCTCGCGCAAGGCAAGGAAGCCGAACACGTCCTGCACGGAAAGCCCCGGCAGATCAAACGGCGCAATGCGGCCGGCCAGCATGGTTGCCGCTGCAACGACATCGTCCCATCCGCCCCCGCCGGCCAGCCGCATCGGCGGCTTCAGCGTCGCGTGAAATCCGTAGAGGCGCGGTTCCGCGGTGACCTCCGCGATATTCGCAATGTCCGGATGTGAAACCGGCGCGTCGCTCGCCGGATCGCGGCCCAGCCAGCATGCCGCCGCCGCGGTCAATGGATCGTCGGCAAGGGGCGCGTAATACACCGCGACACGCGCGTCCGGAGCCATCAGGCAACGCGCTCGCCGGTCCGCCAGACCTGCCTTACCACAGGCAATCCCTGATGCAGCCGAACGCGCACCAGATCGGCGCGCTGCCCGGGTTCCAGCCTGCCCCGATCATTCAGTCCGGCAAGCCGCGCCGGCCTGTCCGTGACCAGCGCAACCGCTGGCGGCAACCCGATGCTCTGCGCACACTGAAACGCCGCCTCGACCAGGCTGTTCGGCACGTAATCGGACGCGAAGGCATCGACCGCGCCGCTTTCCAGCAAAGCGGCGGCGGCGACGTTGCCGGAATGCGAGCCGCCGCGCACGATGTTCGGTGCACCCGCTATGACCTGCATGCCAGCCGCCTTCGCGGCCTGTGCCGCCTCCATGGTGACGGGGAACTCGCTGATGCCGATGCCATCGGCGGCGTTCTCCGCGACTTCCTGCTCGGTCCTGTCGTCATGGCTGGCGATGGCGATGCCGCGCCCCGCGATGCGCTCGAGCAGGGCGCGGCGGTTGGGAATGCGCATCCGTTCGCGCTGCGTCTGCAATTCGGCGATACGCTGGTCGATATAGGCGTCGTCCAGCCCTCCGCGACGCCGCAGCGCGCGGTAAAAGTCGAGATCGGCATACTGCCCCACGCCGGGGCTGTGATCCATCAGGCTGACGATGCGCACCAGCGCGTGGTCGGCGACGGTGTCGAACAGCGCCAGCATGTCCAGCGCCGGGACCTCGCAGCGCAGGTGCAGGAAGTGCTCGGACTTCAGCAGACCTGCATCGTTCAGCGCATCGAGATCGACCACGCCATCCTGGAAGGTGCGCATCCGCTCCTTGTCGAAGCCGAGATCGCCGAGACACAGCGCGTCGAACACCGTGGTGACGCCGGCCGCGGCGCATTGCGCGTCATGCGCGACCATCGCGGAGCGCGACGGCCAGCGTGCAAGCGAGCGCGGCTGCACCTGTCGCTCCAGATTGTCGGTGTGGGTATCGACGATGCCCGGTATCAGGTAGTCGCCGTCCAGGTCGTTGGCGGCGGCTGTGGCGGAACGGCCCGGCTGTACCTCCGAGATACGGCCGTCGCGCACCACCAGTGTTCCGTGCAGGGTCGTATCGGGCAGGACCAGGATGGCGTCGGTGAGGATCGTCTCAATCATGCGGCATCCTGCAAGGGCGTCAGGGCGAACAGGCGGTCGGCGATCCTATCGCGCACTTCCGCGTCGTGGCAGATCGCGATGATGGCGGTGCCGCGAGCCTTCGCTTCATTGATCATGGCGACAACCGCGGCGCGGTTTTCGGCATCGAGCGAGGCGGTGGGTTCATCGAGCAGCAGCACGGGATGGTTGCCGATGAAACCGCGCGCCAGGTTCACGCGCTGCTGCTCCCCGCCGGAGAACGTGGCTGGCGGCAATCCATGCAGCCGGCGTGGAATGTTCAGCCGCAGCAGCAGATCGGTGGCGAGCCGTCGCGCCTGATCCTGTGGGCTGCCGCGCTCGACGAGGACCTCCGCGACCACATCGAGCGCGGGGACACGCGGCACGACGCGGAGGAACTGGCTGACATAGCCAAGCGTCGCATGACGGACCGCGAGGATGGTGCGCGGGTCGGCGACGGCGAGATCGACCATCTCGCCCTGATGGCGGATGAGGATGTGACCCGCATCCGCGCGGTAGTTGCCATACAGGCTGCGCAGCAGCGTGGATTTGCCGACGCCCGACGGTCCGGACAGCACGACGCATTCGCCTTCATGCAGGTCGAGGCCGATGCAAGACAGGACGGGAATCCGCACGCCACCCTGGAGATGCAGCGTGAAGCCCTTCGTCAGCGCGTCGGTGCGCAACATCAATCGCGGTGAGCCGCTCATGCCTGCAATACCGAGCTGACCAGCAACTGCGTGTAAGGGTGCTGCGGATCGTCCAGCACCTGATCGGTCAGTCCCTGCTCCACCACGCGGCCGCGCTGCATCACCATGATGCGGTGCGCCAGCAGCCGCGCCACACCGATGTCGTGCGTCACCAGGACGGCGGCAATCCTGAGTCGCGTCACCAGCGAGCGGATCAGATCGAGCAGCCGCGCCTGCACCGATACGTCGAGCGATCCCGTGGGTTCGTCCATGAACACCAGACGCGGATGCGTCACCAGCGTGCGCGCGATTTGCAGCCGTTGCAGCATCCCGCCCGAGAAGGTGCGCGGCATGTCGTCCACGCGGTCGGCATCGATCTCGACCTGCGTCAGCCAGTCGATCGCCTGGGTGCGGATATTGCCATAGTGTCGGGCGCCCTGCGCCATCAGCCGTTCGCCGACATTGCCGCCGGCGGTGACGTTCATCCGCAGGTTCTGCCGCGGGTCCTGATGCACGAAGCCCCAGTCGGAACGATGCAGCGTGCGCAACGCCGGCGCGGGCATCGCGTTGACGTCGTGCAGATGCCCCGCCGGATCGCGGTACCACACGGCGCCGGCGTCAGGCGGCAGGCGGCCTGAAAGCACGTTCAGCAGCGTGGTCTTGCCGGAACCCGATTCGCCCACCACCGCCAAGATCTCGCCTGGCCAGAGATCGACGTCCACATCGATCAGCGCGGTGAGTGCGCCGTACGACAGCGACAAGCCTCGGGCCGACAGCAGAATTTCGTCAGTCATTCCGCGGCCTCCCTGAGACCATCGGCGCCGACATGACCGGCGGCGCGCCGCTCCGCGCAGTGATCGGTGTCCGAGCAGACGAACAACCGCCCGCCACGGTCATCGATCACCACCTCATCCAGATATGAGTTCGGTCGCCCCGCACAGGCCGCAGGGCTGCGGCGCGCGGATCGGCCGAAACGGATGGTCGTCGAAATCAAGCGAGTGCACTTCGGTCCAGGGTGGAATCGCGTAGATCCGCTTCTCGCGCCCGGCACCGAACAACTGCAAGGCCGGCATGAGGTGCATCTTCGGGTTGTCGAATGCCGGGATCGGGCTCGGCGACATCAAATAGCGTTGGTTCACCAGCACCGGGTAGTCGTAGCTGATCGAGATCTGGCCGAACCGGGCGATGTCCTCGTAAAGCTTCACATGCATCAGCCCGTAGTCGGCCAGTGCGTGCATGCGGCGCGTCTCGATGCGCGACGGCTCGAGCCGGAAAAGCGGTTCCGGCTGCGGCACCTGATAGACGATGATCTGGTGGTCGCGCAGCGTCCTCTCCGGAATGCGATGCCGCGTCTGGATCACCGTCGCATCCGCGGTACGTGTCGTGGTACGCACGCCGGCGGTACGGGCGAAGAAGCGCCGGATCGAGACGGCATTGGTCGTGTCATCGGCGCCTTGGTCGATGACCTTCAGCACATCATCGGCGCCCAGCACCGATGCCGTAACCTGAATTCCGCCGGTGCCCCATCCGTAAGGCAGCGGCATCTCCCGCGAGCCGAACGGCACCTGGTGCCCCGGAATCGCCACCGCCTTCAACAGCGCGCGGCGCACCATGCGCTTCGTCTGCTCGTCCAGGTAGGCGAAGTTGTAGCCCTTCATTCCGCTGCCTCTGCGCGCTCCGCGGTGCGCGCGACCTCGCGTTGCAGGCGCCGCACATTCTCGAGCTCGCTCTGGAAATCGACGTAGTGCGGCAGCTTGAGGTGTTCGACGAAACCTGTCGCCTCGATGTTGTCCGCGTGGTACAGCACGAACTCGACGTTCTGCGCCGGCGCGGTCACTTCCTCGCCGAGTTCCTCGGCGCGCATGGCGCGATCGACCAGAGCCATTGCCATCGCCTTGCGCTCGGAAAAGCCGAACACCAGTCCATAACCGCGGGTGAACTGTGGCGGCGTGGTCTTCGAGCCCTTGAACTGATTGACCATCTGGCATTCGGTGACGGTGATGTCGCCGATGTCGATGGCAAAGCCGAGTTCGGGCGGCTCGATCTCCACCGACACTTCACCCATGCGGATCTCGCCGGCGAAAGGATGCGAGCCGCCGTAGCCGCGCTGCGTCGAGTAGCCGAGGGCCAGCAGGAAACCTTCGTCGCCGCGTGCCAGGGCCTGAAGCCGCACATCGCGCGCGGCGGGAAATGTCAGCGGCTGGCGTGTCAGGTCGCCGGGCTCGGCCGCGCCGTTTCCGTCGGGTTCGATCAGTCCCTCGTTGCCGAGAATATCGGGCACGCGAGGCATCGCCGTCATTGTCTCGCCGCTGCACCGTGCTGGGCCCGCGCGGCCTTCCTCGGCAAGGCCGAAGTCGAGCAGCCGATGCGTATAGTCGTAGGTCGGGCCCAGCACCTGGCCGCCCGGCAGGTCCTTGAATATCGCGGAGATGCGCCGCCTGATCTGCATCGCGGCGGTCTCGACCGGCAGCGAATGCGCGAAGCGCGGTAGCGTGGTGCGGTAGGCGCGCAGCAGGAACGCCGCCTCGATCAGATCGCCTTGCGCCTGCTTCACGGCCAGTGCTGCGAGTTCTCTGTCATACAGCGAACCTTCGCCCATCGCGCGATCCACGCTGCGGCCGAGCTGGCCGGCGATCTGTGCCAGCGACAGCTCCGGCACCGCCTGATCGCCGCGTCTCTCCTCGGCGAGCCAGGCGTGCGCATTGTCGATCGCCTGCTCGCCGCCCTTGACCGTGACGTAGGCCATCGGTCACGCCTCCTCGATGGATACGCTGCGCGGCAGCGCGGTGAGCCTCGTGCCGGCGCACAGAACGACGTCGACGCCGCAAGGATAAAGCGCGTGGTTGCGCTGCCAGACGGCAGCGAAGTCCGCAGGCAGGCCGTCGGCCGCCAACAGCGCCGGCTCGCGCAGGCCAGGGCCGGACAAGCGATAATTTTTGCCGGTGCCGAGGGCGCGGATCTGAAGGATCAGCGTCGCCGAACTCTCCGGCACCTCGTGTGAACCGGCCGGCAATGCCGCCAGATCCGGCAGCGACAATGTCAATGCGAACGCGGCGTTGCCCGGCACATCCACGATCGATGACCCGCAATGGAATGCGAGCCAACCGCGCGCCGCCGCGACGGCGGGTTCGAGCCAAAGCGGCGTCTCGTTGTCGACCAGCGTCAGCAGCACCGCCGCGGTCGCCTGATCGAGGGGCGCGGGCGCGGTCAGCCGCGCGCCGGCGCGATGCAGCTTGCCCGGTCGTGCCATCGCATCGAGCACTGCACGGAATGTCGCCTGCGCCTCGCCAACCGGTTCGGCGAAGCCGGGCAGCGCTATCGTCGCACTCATGATCGCATGTTCCGCATGGCGAAGAACTGCACGCGGGTCGCCGCCGCCTTTGCCGACACGGCGTCGCGCTGCGCCTGCTGTATTGCCGCCAGCGGTTCGACGATCTGTTGCATCAATGCATTCTGTCGCATCGGGTCCTGCAACAGCGCGTCGGTCAGCGCCGCCAGTTCCGCCAGCCGATCATTGCGCCCCGCGACATAGGCATGGCCGACCAGACCGTGCTGCGTCCGCACGGTGCAGCGTGTCACGGTCATTTCGCCCACGTTGAAGGGCGCTCCGCCGCCGCCGGCGCGGCCACGCACCATGACCAGTCCCGCCTCGGGTCCGCGCAGCACGCGATAGGGCGGCAGCACGCCAAGACGCTGGCCGAGGCCGGCCGCATCGGCGCGGGCCAGTACGCGCCATCCAACGTTGCCGCGAGGCGTGCGGTTGATCCGGTGGCACTGCATCGGGCATGTGAGCGCCTGCGCTTGTTCGGATGTCTAGACAGCTAGCCCGGGATACCGCTATCGTCAAGTCGGGAGTTGCATGGTTGGACGTCCGCATGGATGACATTCCAATGACGTCGTTGGAGCCGGTGCTGCGCCAGGACGGAGTTGCGCTGTGGCGACAGATCGCGAACCGCTTGCAGCACGATATCGGCTCCGGCGTGTATCCGCCGGGCGGCCGCCTGCCGACCGAGGCCGAACTGGCGCAGCTATTCCGGGTCAATCGCCACACGGTACGGCGCGCGGTCGAGGAGCTTTCGCGTGGCGGACTGGTGCGGGTCGAGCAGGGCCGCGGATCTTTCGTCGCCGAGGACGTGCTGGAATACGCGGTCGAGGCGCGGACGCGCTTCTCCGAGTGGATCCGCCGGCACAACATGGAGCCGTCCGGGCGTCTGTTGCAGCTCAAGGAAACCGCCGCGGATTCGCATGTCGCGGCGGGCCTGGGCATTCGGGCTGGCGGCCGAGTCGTGTTGTTGGAACGGCTGGGCTTTGCCGATGACAGGCCGGTGAGCCTGTCGCAGCACTATTTCCCGGCGGCGCGGTTGCGCGGCGTGCTCGATGCCCTGCGTTCGGCGCCCACCATCACCGAGGCTCTGAAGGCGGTCGGAGTCACCGACTATCTGCGGCAGCTCACCCGCGTCTCGGCGCGGCTGCCGAACGCGGAGGAGGCGGAACTGCTGCGGATGCCGCGCAACCGGCCGTTGCTGGTCACCGAGAATATCAACGTCGATCGGGCCGGCACGGTGGTGGAATTCGGCCTGTCGCGCTATCCAACGCCGCGCGTGCAGATCGTCTTCGAACCCTGAGAGCGAGAGTGATGGACAGGCTGCGGATCACGGGTGGGCGGGTGCTGCTGGGCTCGGATGGCGAGCAGACGGTGGACCTGATGCTGGAGGACGGGCGTCATCGCCGGGTATCGACCGCGACGGGCGCGGCGCGGAGCTGGATGCGCGCGGTCTGCTGGTGCTGCCGGGAATCGTCGACCTCCATGGCGATGCGTTCGAGCGGCAGTTGCAGCCGCGACCGGGCGTCGGCTTCGCTGCCGATATCGCGCTGCACGACACGGAAGCGCAGTTGCTGGCGAACGGCATCACCACGGCGTTCCATGGCGTGACGCTGTCGTGGGAACCGGGCCTGCGCAGCCTCGCCGCCTGGCAGGCACTGCTCGACGCGTTGGAGGCGACGTCGCTGGACCTGCGACATGCGGGTGCATCTGCGGTGGGAGGCATACAACCTGGATGCTCTGGACATCGCGTTGGCCGATATCGCTGCCGGCCGCGTGCATCTTTTGGCTTTCAATGATCACACGCCGCCGATCCTGCGGCATGTGCAGAACCCGGTGATCGGCGCGAAATACAGCGATCGTGCCGGGATGAAGTTCGATGATTTCCGCGCGCTCGCCGAACAGGTGGGTGCACGCGCGCCTGCCGTTCCCGCAGCGTTGGAACGGCTTGCCGCCGCGGCACGCGAGGCCGGTCTGCCGATGGCGAGCCACGACGATGCGAAGGTCGTCACGCGTCGGTCGTTTCGCGCGCAAGGCGCGCGCATCTGCGACTTCCCCATGGCAGAGGAGGTTGCGCAGGAAGCCAGCGCCGCCGGCGACTGGGTGGTGATGGGCTGTCCCGAATGTGGTGCGCGGCGGATCGCATCTTGGCTGGGCATCCGCGGCGAGGATGGCCGAAGCGGGAATATGCAGCGTGCTGTCGTCGGACTATTTCTACCCGGCGATGTTGCGCGCGGCCATGGTGCTGGCGAGCCGCGGCGTGCTCGATCTGCCGCAGGCCTGGGGATTGGTCTCGACCAACCCGGCGGCCGCGGTGGGACTGGCCGATCGCGGCGCGATCGCGGAGGGACTGCGCGCCGACGTGGTGCTGGTCGATCCCGCGATCCCACGCGTCGTCGCGACGATTGCCGGCGGACAGGTTGCATATCTGACCGCGGAGGGTGCGGCGCGTCTTTCGCGGTTGGCTCACGCGTGACTTTGCCGGTGAGGGTCGATTACTCGTCCAGGCGAAAGCCCAGCTTCAGGGTCACCTGATAGTGCGCCACCTTGCCGTTTTCGATGTGCCCGCGAACCTGCTCAACTTCGAACCAGCCGATATTCCGAAGGGTGAGGGCGGCTTTTTCGATGGCGCGGTCGATCGCCTTGCTGACGCTCTCCTCGGATGAACCGACGATCTCGACGACCTTGTAAACGTGCTCTGGCATCTGCGGGTCTCCTCCGTGGTTGGCCACGGCAACGCTGATCAGGTGCCAGGTTTCCGTGGCGGTCGCTCGATCGTTCTATCGCGTTATAGGGATGTTGGCGCTCGGGCTCTGCGGGGGCAAGGGCGCACTCCCGACAGGCGTCGGCCGGTGCCGCGCACGCGAGGGTGGTCACAAGAGGGCCATCGCAGATGTGACGTTCCGGAAACGTTGAGTTGACCATCCGGAAAGGAGCGCTCGGCTATGCTGCCAGGATGGATGGATACGTTCCTATCTCCGAGCGGACGCCGGCGGAGCTTTTGGCGAAGGCTGCCGAAGTGCGGCGGATGGCCGAGACAGCGACCACTGCTGACGTGGTGGCGGCCCTGCTGCGGTTGGCCGAAAGGTATGAGGTTGCTGCCGCCAGGCGGAATGCCGGATTACGTGCCCGCACCGGCAGGAGCCTCACCTGACTGGCGCGGAATGAGCGCACAAAGGCGCGCTCATCCCGGGCTATCTCTTTGTTTGATCGCGTGATTCAGCGCTCCGGCGATTCCGCCCCCGGGCATCACGCGCTAACCGCGCGCCGGCGCCTGCCCTGGCAGCGGCATGTGGTTCACCCTGCCGGTCAGCCTGGTGCCTGTGAGCCGTCCGATTTCTTGGATGGTGCCGTGGCGGATGGTCCCCAGTTCGCTTCCCAGTAGCCCATGACCTCGTGCGCAAGCGGGGGCGACAGCGGCAGATAATTCAGTGAGGCTGCCATGCCCCGGCCGTCCTCCAGCGTCCAACGGAAGAATTCCAGGACTTCTCGGTTGCGCACCTGGTCCTTTGGGTATCTGCGGATCAGGGCAAAGGATGTAGCCATGATCGGGTATGCGTCCGCCCTGGGGGAATCCGAGAGCGCAACGTAAAATTCGCGAAGCTGCGCCCAGTCGACGTCGGCCAAGGCCGCCTCGAAACTCGACATCTGCGGCGGCACGAAATTGCCGGCCCGATTGCGGACGAGCCCGTAGGCCAGCTTCTTGCGCTGCGCGTAGCCGAACTCGACATAGCCGATCGCACCTTTCACACGAGCAACGTCTTCCGCGACGCCGCTGTTGTCCTTGCCGCCAATTCCCGTCGGCCACGCGACGGTGGTACCGACGCCCACCCTAACTTTCCATTCATCGCTCACTTTGGAGAGGTAGTCGGTCCAGTTGAATGTGGTTCCCGACCCGTCGGACCGGTGGATTACCAGAATTGCCCGGCTCGGCAACTGAACGCCCGGGTTCACGGCAGCGATGGCCGCATCGTTCCAGTTCTTCACCTTGCCGAGGTAGATGTCGGCGAGCAGTTGGCCGCTGAAACGCAATTGACCTGGCGCGATCCCGTCGACATTGACCACGGGTACGATGCCGCCAAAGACGACAGGGAACTGAGCAAGTCCCTCGCGCAATAGCTGGTAGCTGTCCAACGGAGCATCGGACACAGCGAAGTCGACGATGCCGGCCCTGATTTCGGTGAGCCCGCCACTCGAGCCGAGCGGCTGATACAGGATCTGCACGTGACCGACCTGCTGGTAGGCCTCGGACCATTTCGCCAGGATGGGATAGGCAAAAGTGGAACCCGAACCAAGGATCTGTTGGCCGGCGGCAGGGAGCGCTGTACCGCAACCGAGCGCCAAGACGATCAACAGCAAGGCTTGTCTCATTGAGCGGCTCTTAAGGCCGATGTTGGCCGAGTGGGCAGGACCTGCCTGTGGTTTGCGGCGCAGCGGATGTGCGCGGTCCGACATGCTGAGCATGGTGTTTGAACCTCGTTTTCCCCCGATGAGCGCGCCGGAGCGACGGCCTGGGCACGATAGGCATCGAACGCAACGATCCGCAACCGCGCTATCCGGTTGCGCCGGTCAGGCAGCGTGGGGGTGGGTTCGCTTCCATAGGCTGGTCAGGGAGAGTAGCCTGCGCAGGCTTGCCCATTGTGTGCCGGCGGCCCCGCTTCGCCGGGGCGGCTATTTCGTGGCGCTTCCCGACGGGAGAAACGTGATGGACTGGAGCCATCTGCTGCGGGGCTTCGTTCTCGGGATCGCGCTCTCGGGCTGCGCACCAGACCTCGGCGCGTCCAATGAGAGTGCGGTGGTACCCGGGTACCGCTATCACGATGCCAACCACACCAACGCACCGACCGCGCGTGCCAGCCCGCAGGCAATCGAAAACGCAACCCACGGCACCTGGCTTTGGCCGCCCGCGGAGAACGACAAGCCCAACGGGTAGTCGGACACCGAGCGAACCGCGCCTCGTGCGGACCACATCGAAGGGCGTGCTGGATGCCGCCTGGCCGTGACAATACGATGTCACGGGCAAAAATGATGGCCGGGTCACAGCCCGCTCGCATCACTCCAACGGCGGCGGCGGCACAATTGCGGTCGCCCGGACATTCCTGGGCAGCGGTGCCGCGGTGAACCGTCCCTGTTCCCCGACCGGGGCGGTTCGCTGCCGCGCCGGACCGTGTCTCTGCTTCAGTGCAGGGGCGGCGAACGGTCAGTCCATTCCACCGGGACGCCCAAAGCTTCGGCTTCGCGTTTGACCCACTCTCTTGCTTCCTCCGGCGAACGACACCGACGAATGACAGGCGGGCGTTCCGATGCTGTTGCCTTGGATACGAACGCCGCCGCGAACTCGTCGGGACCGCGCGTCTCGATCCAGGCAAGAAGCGTGTTCATGATCGTCTCCCCGATGTGATGCCGGGGTAAGCTTCCGCGGCATCCGTCAGACCGGCGTGATGCAGGCATCATATGACGCGACGCGGCACGCCCCGCACGCGCATGTGAGTTCCGCGGCGAGACCGTCAAGCGGGATGTGGCTGTAAATGCTTGATGGAACTGGCTCCCGGAGTAGGACTCGAACCTACGACCCAGCGGTTAACAGCCGCTCCATCAGTCGATCCATAGAGCAACGCGGGGCAACATTTTCCCGCTTGGTCCCTACATAAACCGTTGTTTTCTGGGATGATCTATGCGACACCGTGCAACACGGGGCAACACCGTGAGACGCGCTTTTCTGTTGCCCCGGTGTTGCCCCGAGGAGAGCAGGCGGTCAATGGCCAGAATTACGCTTACGGATCGGTTCGTCGGCTCGGACAAGCGCCGGCCGCAAAAGGGCAGGGTGGATTACCCGGACGCGTTGGTGCCTGGGATGGCGCTGCGGGTGACTGACACCGGTCACAAGAGCTTCGTCCTGATCGCGCGCTACCCGCTCAACCCGAAAAATCCGACTCGGCGGGCGTTGGGCGATCATGGCGTGATCACGCTCGAGGAGGCGCGCAACAAGGCGCGCGTGTGGCTCGGTCTGATCAGCAAGGGGATCGACCCGAAAGTGCAGGAGGCCCGCGAGGCCGCCAAGGCGCGCAGGGCGCAGGACGCGACCTTTGCGGCACTGTGGGCCGCCTACTATGGCCAGGAGGCCTGCAAGCTAGCCAAGGCCGACGAAGCCGCCCGTGCCGGTGCCGCCTTCGTCAAGGCGTGGGGCGGGCGGCCGGCCAGCGAGATCGAGCCGATGGAGATCGGCGCGCACATTCGCGTGATCGCCAAAGCGACACCCGCGGAGGCGCGCAATCGGTTCGGACATCTGAGCCGGGCTTATTCGTGGGCGATCGGTTCGGGCGGCTTTGGCCTCGCCACCAACCCCTGCAAGTCGCTGCGACCGAAAGACCTGATTGGCCCGAAGGTTATCCGCGAGCGCGTGCTGACCGACCAGGAGTTGCGGGCAGTATGGCAGGCGGCAGACGGCGTGGCGGATGCGACCGCGCTGGCAGAGGGCCGCCGGCGCGATGGCAAGCGCGACCGCGGTGCTGCGCTCGGATTCCCCTATGGCCCGCTCATCCGGTTGATGGTCCTGACCGGACAGCGTGAGCGCGAGATCGCCGAGATGACGTGGAGCGAGGTCGATTTCGCCAATCGGGTGTGGACCATTCCCCTCACGCGTATGAAGAGCGACCGGCCGCATGTCGTGCCATTGGCGGACGATGCCCTGGGCCTGTTGCAATCGCTGCCAAGGTTCGGCGCTGGCGACTTTGTCTTCAGCACGACCGATGGCGCCAAGCCAGTCAACGGCTTCAGCCGAGCTAAGGAACGTCTCGATGCACTGAGCGGCGTTGAGGGTTGGGTGCTGCATGACATTCGCCGAACCGCGCGGACGCACTTTTCGGCATTGCCCGTGCAGGACCTTGTGCGTGAACTGGTGATTGCCCATGCGCGGCCGGGTTTGCATCGGGTTTACGACCAGTTTTCGTATGTGGCTGAGAAGGCCGAGTGCCTACGGCTTTGGGAGGCGCGTTTGCGCGGCATCCTGACACCGCGCACGCCAGCCGGTGAGAACGTGGTGCAGATGGTCCGGCAGGGCGTTCCATGAGGCGCGGGAGCCGCCGCTGGCCGGGACGGCGGCGACGGACGAAGCCCGTTGGGTAGGCGAACCAAGCGCATCGAATACGCGCCGCCCGTTCGCTCGGCGGGCGAGTTGATCGACGCTGTACAAGAAGCGCTTGGGAAGCTCCCCGGAGTGACCCAGACCGCAAAGGCAACGGCATTACACGACCTGGTGGGACTATCCCGCGAAACAGCACATCCGCCGGCATGGTTCCGTCTCGCCGGACGCAAACGAGAAGCGAAGCGAGGCCGGCCGCGAGCCATCGAAGGCGATACTGTGGCGCTCATTTGCCGATTGCACTTCGAAAGGATAACTGGCCGCTCGGCCAAGGTTAGCACTGATCCAGAAACGAAGCAGCCTTACGGGGACTTCTTCGACTTTGTGGCGGCGGTGTTCAAGGCGCTGCACCTTCCCGATAGTGCTGAGAACCGAGCAAGAGCCATCTGCAAGAAAGTGTCGATCATGTCGTATACCGACACCGCTGCGCTCGGATCGAAGAGAAGACGCGAACCGCGCTAGCCAACGTGGTGCAATTCTACCTTATTCGTTGGTGGCAACAGCTACGCCTCTCCCACTAAATCGTGGCGCACCAAAGCGCAACATGGGTGGACAGGCAAGATGAGTGACAGTCGCTCCCCGAGGTTGATCCGCTACTCGCGGCTTCTTCCCGATAAAGGGATTACCTATTCGAGGCAGCAGCTGCGCCGAAAGGTTGCGGAGGGAACATTCCCGCGGCCCATTCCGCTGGACGACCGAACGACGATGCCGTCGATCGCCTGGCTCGAACACGAAATTGACGCCTGGATCGAGCAGCGCGCCGCGATGCGCCGTGAGCCGCAGGCCGCATGAGCAAACCCCCGGACGCGGGCGCGTGCCGGGGGCTGCGGCGGGAAACGATCTCTTGGGGGCATCCAAGAAATAGCTTCCCGCTGAGCCCACCGCAAGCCTGCGTCCCCAACGGACGCGCAAGATGGCTTTTGAAATCACGAAGCGAGAACAACTCGAGCGGCTCTGCGACAGGGCGGCCCGTCTAGGCCTCGTCCAACAGCCGCTTTTCCGCGCGGCTGCCGATGGCCAAATCGCGCTGTTTCGGATCGACGATCCTGGAACGTCGTGGCCCGCGCGAATGGTGGAGCGCTCGAGCTGGCGGCCCACCTGCTTCCTCGTCGGCGGCGATCTAGGTTTCGGCTTCCCAGACCCGTCGCCCGAGGAATGGGCCTGCGCGCGGCGGCTTAGGTTTTGGTGCGCTGGCGCAGTCGTTCACGGCGCGAAGGGCGAGTTATTCCATTACCGGCACGCTGTTGCTGCGACGTTGCTGCTGAAGCGGCTCGCGTTCATTGAGACGAGCAGCGCGCGGTGCGAGCAATGGGCGGCTTTTCTCGGCAGCCGGACGATGTTGCTCATTCGCCCAACCGATGGCCCGCGCCCCATCCCGGGACGGCCGGGGACAGTTCATTGACCGCCGCACTGCCGACTGCGGAGCGCGCAAAGTTGGCGAAGTTGCTCGCGCTCGTCGGCAGCGATCATGCAGGTGAGCGCGACGCCGCCATAGCGGCCGCTAGCCGATTACTCGATCGACATGGCTTGCGCTGGTGCGAAGTTCTCGCGCTGCCGTCACCACCGCATCGCGAACCGCTACGTTCGAAGTGGCGCGCAACGTGTGCTGAGCTAGCAAGGCGCCCCGGTGATCTTCGACCCTGGGAGCGCAGGTTCGTCGCCGATCTTCCGAACTTTCGCAGGATCAGCTCAAAACAACGATACATTCTCGATGAAATCGCCGAGCGCGTGCTCGGGGAACACGTCGAATGAGCGCAGCAGCCGGTATCGCCAATCATGCTGCACCCTACAGCGTCGCGCTAACTTTGTTCGCCGATGAATTCGCGACAACCAAAACAGAATGCGCCTACACACTGCCCCAATTGGTCGAGCTAATCTTAACCACGGACGGTCCGCGGAAAGAAGATTTACGTTGGCTGAAACTTGCGCGCTTCGGCGATCTACGGACGCGGCGAAATTCACTGAGGCACAATGGGAACGTCTTGGCCGTCTACGGTCTGGAAGCAGACTATGACGCGGAGCTTATGACCTTTCGAGAGGCTGTAGAGAGGGCTACGCTCGCTCGCATCCTCTGCATCGTTTATACGTCACCGAGCCATACCGAAGACGCCCCGCGATGGCGCGTCATCTGTCCATTTAGCCGAGAACACACGCCCAACAAGCGGGCGCTATTCCTTGCCCGTCTCAATGGTGTCTTCGGGGGTATTTTCAGCAACGAAAGTTGGACCGTCTCACAGAGCTACTACTTCGGATCAGTCAACCAAAATCCGTCGCATCTGGCGGAACTAATTGAAGGCACCCCGATTGATCTGCTCGAGGAGCTGGACGCCGTCGCAATTGAGAAGCCGACGAAGGCAAAGCCTAGATTTGAAACGTCACACGTGCAGCAGTCGTCTGAGCAGTGGGAACGTAGGTATAGGGGTTTCGTCAACTCGCTGCTTGCCAACATCCGTGCAGCACCCGAAGGGCAGAAGCACGACACGTTGCGCGACAACGCACGCAGCCTCGGCGGCATCATGGATAAGGCCGGCATCTCCGAGGTCAACGCCGTCGATTGGCTCATCAAGGCGCTGCCAGACGGTGTGAAGGATTGGGACAACGCCCAACGGACAGCGCTGGACGGACTGCGGCATGGCCGGGCCGAACCGATTGAATTGGAGGAGAGGCCAAATCCCAAGAGCAACGGGAGCGGCGCGCATGACGCCGATTTCTGATCAACAGGGGAAGGGAGGTTCAAAGGCCTCGGATTCCTCTGAGGTGCTACTACAGGTTTTCGATCCATGGCACGTACTGCAACCCGTGCCGTTCCCAATCCATGCCCTGCCAACGGTCCTCCAAGAGTTCGTCGACGATAGGGCCAGCATAATCGGTGCCGACCCGTGCGCGATCGCCTGGTCAGCGATCACGGCGTGCAGTAGCGCAATCCACGGCGCCCTTCGCCTCCGGATGAAACGGCACGACGCATGGAGCGTGCCGCCGAGCATCTGGCTAGCCCTGATAGGGCCGCCATCCTGCAAAAAAACGCCTATCATCGACGCAGCGTGGCGCCCTCTGCTCCACGCACAGGAAATAGACCTCGCGGCGTGGCGCGACGAGTTGGCCCGATGGAAAGCCCTCCCGAAAGAGGAACGCGCCAATACAATCGAACCTAAACCGATCCGCCGCCTCGTTTCTCACGATGGCACTGTCGAGGCGCTGGCAGACATTCTTAGCCGCCAGAGTCGCGGCATCGGCGTACTGCGGGACGAACTGGCCGGATGGATCGCCAGCCTTGAGAAATACAGCGGCGCACGTGGCGGCGGTGTCGATCGCGCTTTCTACCTCCAAAGCTTCAACGGCGGTCCCTACATCGCCGATCGCATCGGCCGAGGCACAGTCGAATGAGCCAACCTGCTGACAACCATCATAGGCGGTATTCAACCCGACAGGATGAAGCAGTTCGGAAACTTAACCGACGACGGCCTGTGGCAGCGTTTCGTTTCAATCATCGTCGGCCCCGCCCAACTGGGTCACGACGACCGCGCCGGAGCCGCCCCAAAGGACTACGCCGCACTCGTTGGCCGGCTGTTCGAGTTCTCGATGGCCGGATGCAGATCGAACTATCCCAACCCGCCCACGCCATCCGTCACGAAATCGAGCAGCGCCTGTTTGAGATCGAGCAATCGGAAGCCCTCGGCGCCAGGTTCGCCAGCTTCGTCGGCAAACTCCACGGCCTCTGGGGGCGGCTCTGCCTCGTCCTCAATTTCGTCGACCCAGCCGCAGACGCCCCGTTCATCATCAGGCGTGAGACCGCCGAAAGCGCCAGCAACCTGATCTTCGGCAGCGTCCTGCCCAACGCCGCCCGCGTCTACGCAGCCATGGGAGGCGCCGGTGCCGATGTAGAGGCCACCCGCAGCGTCGCAGGATACCTGCTGACCAAGCAGAAGCTCCGTGTCATCGCGTCCGACCTCGCGCATAACGTCCGCGCTTGTCGCGGCGCACCACTTGAAGAGGTGCAACGCATCCTTTCACCCCTCGTCGCAGGCGGGTGGCTGACGCCCGAGCGCGAGTTCAACCCCATGGCCTGGGCAGTCAACCCAGCCGTGCACGTCCAGTTCGCCGAGCGAGCCAAGCAAGAAGCAGCCCGGCGCGCCACTCTCCGCCAGATGCTGATCGATTCCGTGTCCAAATCGTAATAACGTGACATTCGTGACAGCCGTTTTGGGCTGCCTGACACAGCGACCCGGTTCTACCGCCGGCCGGTAGCCCTTCAGCCCTCGTTTTTCGACCAGTGGCCCCTAGGGCTTCAGCCCAAAGCTCGCGTTCTCGTGCCCGTTCCAATACCGTAACGTGACATTCGGGATTGCGCGCATGACATACAGACAAGTGGAGACACCTTTTCTATCTATTTCCGCGTCTCGGCTTCTATGCGCCTCACGCGCAATCCAGTTTGTCACGCCCCAGCAAACTGACCGCAATGGCTGCCATGCCGCCTGCCGCTCTGAACACCCCCTCGCGTCCGATGCTTCCGTCGCGTCGTGGGTTCTTCCCCGGCTCGGCCTGCGGGCGCCAGAAAGGTGCGGCCTAGCGGTATAGGGCCGCTTGCTCCTAGATAATAAGTTACTGATCTAGCGTGTAAATATTGAAGTATTGCGTTGAGCATCGGTTATCGGGCAACGTCAGGGCAACATGGAAGCAGTTTATGAAGCCGCAGCCGAACAGTCGGCAACCGCATCCCGACCCAACCGTCACCGGCCGGGCACCGTCACGCCTTCCCGGCGGCCACGCACGGATCTTTCCAGGTTGCCCATGAGTTGGGCTTCGGCCGGCAAGTCGCGTGAGGGCGAGATGTATCGGCGGGTGGTCCGGCAGCTTATCGCCCATGTCGGTGGGTCGCCGAGCCACGCACAGGAATTGGTGATCGCCCGCATCGCGTGGCTTCAGGTTCATCTGGCTCGCATCGACGAGCGAGCCATGGCGGATGGCGGACTGAGCCCGCATGCGAGCCGGGAATATTTGGCTTGGTCGAACACTATTGCCCGTCTCGTGTGCCGGCTCGGCCTGCGGGGCGCCCCGGAGCGCCAGCCAACGCTCGCCGAGATCATCGCCGCGGCTGCCACCTCCAGCGGGCCGCCCTCGGCGCCTGCATCGCCCACCACCGGGTGACGTGTGAACATTCTCCAGGCCGTCGCGCACGAGGGGCTTTTCGGCAGTCATTTTGCAGGCGAGACGTGGCAAGCTTGGAAAACCTTCCTGCGGGCGCTTTTCGCGCTGCCGATGAGTGATCCCGAGCTGGCGATTTACCGGCAGCACACAGAACGCCAGACGCCGCCGGCTGAGCCGTTCAAAGAAGCTTGCTTAGTGATCGGCAGGCGTGGCGGCAAGTCGCGCATTCTCGCATTGATTGCTGTCTATCTTGCGTGCTTCAAAAGCTATTCGGAGTATCTCGCGCCAGGCGAGGTCGGCACCATCGCTGTCATCGCCACCAACCGCGATCAAGCTCGGGCGATCTTTAGGTTCGCCACCGGTCTGTTGCACGCGGTTCCGGCGCTCGAGCAGATGATCGAAGAAGAAACCGAAGCCGCGATTGTCTTAAGCAACCGTTGCACCATAGAAATTCACACAGCATCGTTCCGTGTCACGCGCGGATATACGTTGGTAGCTGCGTTGTGTGATGAAACGGCATTTTGGCGCGACGAAACGTCGGCCAATCCCGACGTCGAAATCTTCAGAGCGTTGCGACCTGGATTGGCCACGATCCCGGGCGCTGTGTTGCTGAACGCGTCCAGCCCGTACCGAAAGGCCGGGGTTCTCCACAGCACTTTTGCGCGGCACTTTGGGAAGGACGACTCTCGAACGCTCGTCTGGCGTGCTTCGTCGTTGGCGATGAATCCGAAGCTAGACCCGGCGATTGTCGCGGAGGCGTATGAGGATGACGCCGAAGCAGCGGCGTCGGAGTTCGGCGCTGAGTTTCGCAACGATCTTTCAGACTTTGTATCGCGTGACGTTGTTGAGGCGTGCGTTGTGCGAGGGCGTGTGGAGCTGTTGCCGGCTGCTGGGCAACGCTACGTTGCATTTGTTGATCCGTCGGGTGGCAGCGCTGACAGCATGACGCTGGCGATTGCGCATCGTGACAAGGACTTTGGCGTGCTTGATGTGGTGCGCGAGCGAAGGCCGCCGTTCTCGCCTGCGGCCGTTGTCGCTGAGTTTTGTATGCTCTTGAAGCAGTTTCGCGTGCATGAGGTGGTTGGTGATCGATATGCCGGTGAGTGGGCGAGGGAGCCGTTCAGGAGTCAAGGCATCAATTATAAACTGTCGGATCAACCGAAGGCGGAAATCTACCTAAACGCCTTGCCGTTGTTGAACAGCGGGAAGATTGAGTTGTTGGATGTGCCGCGGTTGACGTCGCAATTGTGCGGGCTAGAGCGGCGTGTGTCGCGTGGTGGGCGCGACAGCATTGATCACCCTGTCGGGCAGCATGACGACCTTGCGAACTCGGCGCTGGGCGCGTTGCTTTTGGTGCGAGCGCGTCAGCCGATGAAGATCGATCCGAAGGCGCTCGAGCGCATGATGTGGCCGGGCCAAGGACTTGAACCACCATGGGTGTGAGCACACTGGCCCCACCGCCGCCGCGCGCCGCCCGTGCGTATATGCAGACGCATACGCGCGTGCCAGCGGAGGTTATGCGCCAGGCGCGGTATTTTCGTGACGGGCTGAAGTTGACGTCGCTGGCATGCAGCGGGAGAATGGATGCAATTGTGGCGCCGCTGTTGGCTCGCTGGCGCCGCTCGCCAATTCCTCGGCCCGAAACTTTGCAGGATGCCGCGCGGGCGTGGAAAGCGCTGCCCGGGTTTGGCCGGCTCGACACCACGGTGGACCTAACCAAGCGCTCGCTGCAAATTCGAGAGCTTCGTGCCAGCGCCTCTGACTTTCGCGCTCAGGGATGGTCCACGGCCGAGCCTGGTTTGTCAGTTTTGGGCGTCGTTTTAGAGGTCGCTCCGCACCGCTGCGTGTTCGATATCCTGAGCCTTGCGACGGTGAGTTTGCATGCGTTGGCGCGGCGCTATCAGCGCGGTTTCTCGATCACGGATGCAGCGATAATGCACGATCTGCACATACTTGCGAAGGCGCATGCAGAGTTGGGGGATGATGCGGCCGCCACGGAGTTTGAAGTTGCGGTGCCAAGCGGCGGTCGCTGGGTTGGCAACTTGATTGATGTGACGAACACGAAGGGCGGCGACAGCGTTGACCGCATTGCGGCTGCTCGCACCTACAAACACTAACGAGGGAGTATACACAAATGACTAGACAATCGCTGACTGTTCCGGTGCCGAAACCTGGCGATGGCACGAAAATCCTTTTGCATCCGAACGGAACAATGACATGCAGTTGGGACCCGCCTGACGGCCGCATGGCGTTGGATGCGCGGCCGGGCTGGGCGATGCCGCGAGGGCGAGACGATCGCCTAGGTCTTGGCGACAACCGCACCAACAATGTCCGGGGTCGCGACGCCGAGGAGGACGGTGAGCGACGCGATGACCTGCGGGACGGGTGGGAGGATGAGTTCAAGGAGCTATGCGCGTTGCTGCGCGAGCACCTGCCGGAGGACGTTTACAGCGAAGTCGAGGGCACGCTGCATCGGCTGATGTCGGACAATCCGGAGGAGGCCGCCGCAATGGGAGGCGAGGTGATGCCGGTGGGGCGGCCGTCTGGTCGGGATGCGGATTATCGTCCGACGACGAGCAACAGCCCGGGGACGGATCGTCGCCAGGCGGCAGACGCGGCGTTGCAGCGCGCAAAACAGCGCAAGGCCGAAAGCGACGCTGCCGCTTACTACCGCAGATTTCCTGAGGCCAGACGCGCGCGGGTGGTCTAATGCGCGGGCTATCGCGGGCCTTACAGGCGGCGACGGAGCGGCTCGATGCGGGGAGTTGGGGCGGTAACGGCGCGTCTCTGCCTCCGGTCGGCATGGCCCACAACAACTTCGCGAAAGGTTGGGGCGACACGGAACGGCAAGCGGCCGAGCAAGCGGATGCGGCGTTCGCCGCGGCGTATCCGCGGCATGCGGCGTGCGGCTGCGGATGCCGCAGATGGGAGAGCGGCTGGGCGTCGGATGGAACCAAGGCATGGCTGTGTGCCGGTTGCCATCGGCGCTACGGGTCGCCGGCGTCTCCTGGCCCGATCGCGCGCCCCGGATATGCGCCAACCCCGCAGGCAGTGCTGCCGAGTGCGGCGGCGGCGCGGGAGAAGCTGGAGGCAGCACTGCTGGAGCTGACGCAGGCCAAGGCTGAGAGTGCGGCGGCGGCGACGGCGGAGGCTGCTGCCCGATCGGCGGTCGGGGCTGCGGAGCAGACACTTGAGGTTGCCGCGGCGGCGTTGACAGCGGCACAGGCGGCGGCTGCGGCTGCAACGCAGGGGGCGTTGGAGGGCGGTAGGGCGGCTCCTGCGACGGACCTGACAAAGGCACGCGATTACCTCTCCAGGGCGCAGGACGGCCGCGCGGCGGCGCAGGAGGCGCAGCGTCGGATTGCGGGGCGGGTAAAGGATGCGCGTGCTGGTCTTGGGCGCGCCACGGCGAGGGCAAGAACGGCGGCGGAGCAGGTTCTGTCGGCGGAGACGGTGCCGGCTCTGACAGTCTACGCCACGAAGCTCCGCGATGATTACCTGGCGACCGTGTCGGAACTGAAGGCGCTGGTCCAGGCAGGCGTGACGATGGACGATCAGGCTCGCGCTCTCGTTGAGGCGGCGACGCGTCCGGTTAGGGAGTGGCCGAACGCGGAGGCGGCGGCGCTGCGGGCTGCGAGCGAGATCGCAGCGAAGCTGGCGGCGTTGGTCAGCGGTGCGGTGTCTGGCAGTGCTGCGTGATCTGCTGCCGCTAGCGGTGCTGGCGGTGGCGATGGCTGGCTACGGTGTGGTCACCTGGTGGTTTGGGCATCGGCGGTGGTAGCGCCGTTGCGGCGAGGCCGTCCTGGGGGAGATGGAGAAGGCGAAGGGCGGCGACAACCGAAAGGCACCCCCTCCCCAAAATAGAGGGGGTTCATCGCAACGATCTTTGTCTACAGCGGCGAGCTGAGCGACGGTGCGGCGAGGTCCTGGGGGAGATGGAGAAGGCAAAGCCGACCGGCGGCGACCGAAGATCCGCAGCAGCACGCGATCAAGGGTCTCCAAAGGTTACCTATGATACCGCACCGGTGATAGCGTCTCGTTTCAGACGTGCCAAGCGGCCGGACCGTCGCCTACGCTCGCATCGCCAATGACACCGACAACGGGCGGAAGTGCCGGGAGATACAACGGCGGGCCGAGCGGCGGTGCGGCGAGGTGCTCGCAGATATGGAGAAGGCCAAAGCTGGCAGGCCGCCTCTAGAAAAGAATAGACCCCCTCAAGCGACCAATTCTTCGCAACGATCTTTGTCGGACCTTGGTATCAGCAAGCAGCAGTCGTCGGACTGGCAGAAGCTTGCGAGGGTTCCCAGGCCAGCATTCGAGCGTGCTGTCGCCGGCCTGTACTGGTGGCAGTGGGCTCTTCAGATCGCTCCGTGCTGGTTCACTTCCTGATTATCAGATTGAGATGCTGCCGGAAAAAAGCGGGGTGAATGTCTGGCTCAAGTCTCTCGAGCAATCGCTCATAGCGCCCTGCCCTGGACACCAAGCTGTAAAGAAACGCGACCGGGTTCCGACGGCGCAAAAAGGAATCCTTGTCACTCACGACATTGAGCTTCTCTGCATCCCCGAGCGACATGACAAATTCATGGTAGCTGACGCCTCGTCCCCAACGGGCGAGCTTCAAAGGGAGATCGGCCTGCCGATCGGACATCTCAGAGACGAAGAACTTCCTCGGACTCTTTTGGGCGAACGCTATGGCCAACTCATCGGGCAACCAATGGAAGAAGTTCAACTGGGACGTATGCGCGTCGAAATACCACAGTCGGTTGGGCGCTTCGACTACACTCCAAGCACCGCCGGGTCGAACAAGCCGCCACGTCAACGAGATCGCAGCCAAACGCTCTTCCAGAGTCATATGTTCCAACGAGGCGAAAAATATGACTAGGTCGAATGTCCGATTGAGCACATCAGCTGGAAGATCCAAGACGCTGGTATGATGGAACTCAGCGGAAATTCCATATAGTCGACATCGCTCATGGGCAACGTCGAGTGAAGGTTTATCAATATCGATCGCCGTCACCAGCGCGCCCTGTTCTCCCAATGCAACCGTAGATGTGCCTGAACCCGCGCCTATTTCGAGAACATGCGCACCATCGAGCGGAACCGCTGAATCGAGCCATGGAACCACTGTGTAGCGGTCGTCATTGAGGCGCTCATACGTTTGGTCGGAATAGTCGAGTTCATCACTTGGATCCGGGATCCAATTGCGGACAATGTGCTCCAGACGACGGCTTGCATTCTCGTCCAGAGTGCGAAACCTTGCCCGGTGCTTATGTGTCGCCCCGCCGAGGCGTTGAATCCTACGGCGGAGAGAGCGTCGAGACAGCAATTCGATCATCTGCCTGCCATCCTTCTGCGAACTCACTTCGCGCACGGCGTGCAGGGACACCGATAGCCTCATACGGACCCTTCGGCGGAAATAGCCGAATTCGCGACATCGACTCCCCCACTAGCACAATCCGACACAGTGGTTCAGCGGAACCCAGGAGGCGCAACTATCTCCAGCCGCCAAATCTCGAAAAGCAACACCAAGATAACGAACACCGCGAGGACGATCACGACCAGCAAAAACGGGCGCAACGGTTTTGCCTACCCTGCCAGCAGCACGATCTTCCGCACTGGCCGGCTGGTGACGCCATCGATGCCGGTCAGAAGCTCCACCTTCCCAGCCCGGCCGCCGCAGCCGTCGTGCCGCATCCGCCTGATGATCTCCCTGATCGGCATGTCGCGCTTGTCGAAGTGGGTTTCCACGATCATGCGGTCCTTCCCGCAGCGGTCGCAGGTGATCCGCATGAGCCATGACGGGAACGCGCTGAAGGGCTCGTCCATGGCCTCAGCGCCGGTCGGCAGCGGGTCGGTGCCGTAGCTGCGCCAATGCCGCTGTGGCGGCTTACGGTTCATCGCACCGAGGCAGCGGCTCGGCGCACGATCTCCCGGAACAGCTCGACGGCGGCATCGCCTCGCCGCTGATGCTCCTCCGGCGGCATATCGGGCACGTCGCCAAATCGCCCGGCCTTCCGTATGGTCACGATGCGCGGCCTCTCAACCGTGGCATCCTCGGCCTCCGGACGCTCTACGGGCTGGCTGGCGCGCTTCCTGGGGATGGTGATGATCCGGTTCGCAATGGCCGGCTGTAGCGCCTTCTTCTTGCGCGCACGCTTGGGCCGGTAGGCGTAATGGACGATGACTGGCGGCTTGCTGGCCATGGCGTCGCCGATATTGAGCCGCGCACCGACAATAGAAAAGCCGCCCGTAACGGTGACGGGAGGCGCGGCGCCCGTCAGGCGCCCTGCTCGGAAGCCTGCACAATCGTGGTTGCGGGGACTGGGGACGCAGAGCTTGGGCCGGTGGGCGCGTTTGACGATCAAAGGCAACCGCTACCAGATCACCCGGTGCGACCAGGATACTGATCCTGACAAAAAAGGGGTCGCTGACGACGCTGACGGCCTGTTGGGGCGCCCGGCCGCATTGCTCCTAGAACACCATTGGCCAGACAACGGGCTGCACTGCTGGGATAGGACGGTGCCTGCTACTCATGGCGCTGTACCGGTCACCCAGGCGGCTCAGCGCATCTCGGACCGCCGCCGCTGGTTCGGCTGCCGCCATGGCGCGCAAATCGGCCACGATCTCAACGAGATCAGCGCGTGTGACGATGCTGGACATATCGCCAACGTAATACTTGGCAGAATCGATAGCTGTGAACCACCTCACTGGAAGCCTGGGAAAAGTCCGATAAGCCTGGCGCCGGGCGCCTCTAGCGAGGCACGGGTGGCGGCATCCCGAAGGCTGGGCGAAGCATCTACAAAAGGCCCCGCGAGCTTGCTGGCCAGCGGGGCGAGTGTGTACGGGAAAAGAAAGTAAACTGTGTCGGGGGGAAGCCCGACGGTGCTTGCTGTAGCACTCGCGCAGTGGTTGTGCGACAGTTTGTCAAATGTGCACTAACCCTGCTGCAGCTCTGCGGTATGCCCCTCGGGTGTCCCTGGGAACTTCGGCGGGCCTCCTGTCAGGGGGGGCCGCTAGAACGGCAGCCGGTCCGTATAAAACGCCACAATTGCCAGGATCGCCAGGACGGCGATGATCCCGATCAGCAGCCATCCAATCCGATCCATGCCTGTGGTCATACCGGGTTGCAAACGCTGTTCAACCTGGCCGAATGACCTATGTCAAAAAACAAGCCGCAGAAGTGACGTTGGTGAAACGTCTGGTTAACCGTCCCGGATGCTGGTCGGGCCATACGGTGTCCGCATGGCGAGACGTTTTGACCTGTTCGCCGACCGTCCTGTCGAGGAGCTGCGAGCACAAGCGCGGAGACTACGCCTTGCTGCCGAGAAGGCCGTGACCCCTGAGGGAAAGGCGGCGCTCCTTTACTTCGCCGCGAAGTACGAAGCTGCGGTAGTGGAAAGAGAGGCTCGTCCGCTACCCCCTGCTGAGCCCACCGAGTGACTGATCGGCGCGGATCACCTGGCTGCTCGTCGGCGGTCTGGTGGTCGTTTGTGGCCGCCGGCGGCGTGGTGGTGTGGGGACGTGGCCGCCTGGGTGACGCCGGTGTCAAGTCCGAGAACGGCGGCGGGCCTGGTGTGGCGGCTGAGGAAGGCGGCGGATCGCTGACGACCCGGCGGCTTCCCACCGCTGCGCGAGCGCGGTAAAGTCGGACCGTACCTCTTTTGATGGAAACTGGTCGCCCCGGTTCGCTGGGGCGGCTTTTTCATTCTCGGTTGATTTAGATCAATGCACCGGCTGCTGGACTTGCTACGGGATCGCATGTCCGCCGATCAGGAAAAACATCTGCCCGGCCATCCCGCCCCCGCAACCGCGCACTACGAGGAACTGAACATCTTTGGCAACCCTACGGGCGCCGTTGCCCACGTTCAGGAAGGCGACAGCCTTCCAGGGGCGCCGCGTGGATTTACATGGCGCCGAATACGGCAGAAGGGTTGTTAACGGCGGCGCGGATTAATCAGCCGCGCCAGTCCTTCTCGCCGGGATGAAACGGACGATTCGCCTGTTCGATTCTCTCTCGAAGCGCCTTTAGGTGCGAGATGGCAGCCTCTTCGGTGGACCATGTTCGCACAACTCGATGTTGTCCGTTCGGCTGGACAGCTTCGACGCGATAGCCGTGATAGACGGGGGTGATGCGGTAGGTCGTCACTGTCGTCGGGCCGGCGAGCGGTCCGTCCACTCAACCCCGGATACCCAGTGAAGCTCCTTGGTCCTCGACCCACTCCCGCGCTTCGTCCCGCGAGGCACACCTATAGGTTGCCGGAGCGCGCCGCGATGCCGTTGGCGCGGACACGAAGGCGGCTGTGAACTCTTGGCCGCATTTCGCCGGCTCAATCCACGCGAGAAGCTTGTTGTTCGGCATGGCTGCATTCCCCGAAAATGACGCCCGCCGCCAACCTAGTCGCGATGGGGACAGGTCCGTAGGTCTTACACAGTCGGAAACACGCGTGAGTTGGTCGCCGCAACTGGCCGCTCAGCCATCACCCACGCCAGTCCTTTCTCGCCGGGACGAGCGAAGCGATTTGCACGCTCAATCCCCTTCGAACAATCGGTCCCAGCCGATGGATCAGCGCCCCCGTCTGGGCCAGCCCAGTCAGCGCCGCAAGATGTTGCCCTGGATGTTGCCCCAGCCTGAGTTGCATTCCGGTTCGGCCGCTAGAATCCAGGCTAACTCATTGATTTGGCTGGCTCCCGGAGTAGGACTCGAACCTACGACCCAGCGGTTAACAGCCGCTTGCTCTACCGACTGAGCTATCCGGGACCAGCAGGGCGCTCCCTATAGCGAAGCTGCCAAACGGACGCAAACCAGGGCAATCCGTGCCGACGCGCAGCAATTGAGGCGTCGAGCAGCCGACACCGTCTGTCAAGGCTACCTCAAAAAGGATTCTGCAATGAGGGGACGAAGGTCTTGCTACTTCATGGTGTTCTTCATATGTTCTTGCCATCGGGTGCAACGTAAATTTACCGAATAAGCGGTAGATGGCTTTGCGTGGCAATAAGTTATGTGGATAACTTCACCCGGGATATTAGGTTAGTGTTGACCCGATATACACCATCGAGCATCATATTTGAGGGCGCGATAAAGGAGGAGGAAGAGATGCCGCAGGTAAGGGTCGAAAGGGTGCGTGAGGGACAGCATCCTAGCGAGGTTGTGGTAGCGGTTCGTACCGCAGATGGCGGCACCGAAAAACTTGTTGTCGATCAGCGATCGATCCGCAATGGCGCAATCGAGGTCGGTTACCCTGTCGGAGAGGATAAAGATCGTTTGCTCGTGGAACTGCCGAGGGAGTTGGTTAGAGGGTTATGGCGAGTCTGGGTAAATCGTGATTCAGTGATAGAGACCGCACCGGCGTGATCCTTACGGATCGGGAAATTAAGATGGCACTGGAGCGGGGCGCGCTTATTATCGACCCTCGCCCAGACGAGCGTGCATTCGCTTCAACGAGCGTCGATTTAACCCTCGACCAGGTGTTCAGTGAATTTAGGCAATCCCAACCAGGAGTTGATATATCGATTGATCCGGCTCTTGATGGTTTTGATCATGATGCGGTTATGGAGCAGATCACAGAGCGTCATTCTATAGACTTGCAACACGGGTATCTGCTTCAACCGAGGAACCTTATTCTTGGATGGACCGCTGAATATTTGGACCTTCGCAAAGACCCACGCCTAGCGGCTCGCGTGGAGGGGAAAAGCTCTTTGGGAAGGCTCGGAATCGGCATTCACGTCACTGCGCCTACCATTCATGCCGGTTTCGATGGCCGCATCCGACTAGAAATCATTAACCACGGCCACATGCCAGTACGATTGCGGGTGGGAATGCGGATTTGCCAACTGATCTTCGAGCAGACGCTTGGCACACCAGACAAGGGATACTCTGGGCGTTTCTCCGGTCAGAATGCCGCCCGCAGAGGGTGACCATAGGTTGGCGCCCTAGGCCGCTACAGCCCTGGCGAATGCACGGGAGCAGAGAAGAAGGGCGTGGAAGGTCGCCCCGATCCAAACTACATCTCAACCAGTTATGCCGAGCGGCAAAACCTCACGATGCGTATGCAGATGCATCGGTTCACGGCCAACCAATGCATTCTCCAAAAAATGCCGAGAACCACTACCACATGGGTCTGTCTGTATTACGGTGTTCTATAATCTCGTCAGGATGTACAAGACGCTGCGCTGTTCGCCAGCGATGGTGGCCGGCCTGTCGCAGACCCTTTGGAGCATGGATGATATCGTGAAGCTGATTGAGGCAGCGGCTAAGGCACCGAAGGCTCGTGGCCCCTATAGGCCCCGCGCATCGAAAGCCGAGGCAATTTCAAACTGACGTCCTGCCCGACGCGCGGCGCATGTTGCGGCCGGTCCTGCCGATGGCTTAGGCTGACATGGCCGATCTCCTTACGCGCGAGTGGCGAAATGGTAACCGCAGGGGTCTCAAAAACCCCCGGAGGAAACTCCTTGCCGGTTCGAGTCCGGCCTCGCGCATTTCCGGTTCCGCTTCGGTCAACGCAGGCCACCCGCGATTCCCTCCAGCCCGACGGAATTGCGGACGATCACCTCGCTCTGCGGCGCGAGGTCGATAAGCCGTTCCGCGCGCAGCCGGGTGAGCGTGCGACTGACGGTCTCTATGGTGAGGCCGAGATAATCGGCAATGTCGTTTCGCGTCATGGGCAAGGTGAACCGGCGGCGCGCGTGGCCGCACGGCATTCCCTGGCGGCTCTGCATCAGCAGGAAGGACGCCAGTCGCTCGCGCGCGGTCTTGCGGCCGAGCAGCAGCATCTGCTCCTGCGCCGCGACCAGCTCGTTGGAGGCGACCTCCAGCAGGCGCTTTTCCATCAGCGGGAAGTCGTCGAGCAGCGTGCGCAGCTTGGCGCGCTGGAACCGGCAATAGCGCACGCGCTCGATCGCTTCGGCGCTGAAGGCGTAGATATCGGAGACCGCCAGCCCCAGGAAATGGCCGGGTCCGACGAAGCCGGTGATCTGCCGCCGTCCGTCCGGCAGCAGCTTGAACAGCTTGGCGGTGCCGAGGGTGATGTTGAAAAACGCGCTTGCCGGCTCGCCTTCGTCGATGAAGCATTGTCCGGCCGGCGCCTCGGTCACCACGGCGATTGCGGCAAGGCGCGTAAGGTGAGCGTCGGGAATGGCATTGCATACGCCGAACGAGCGGGCGTCGCAGGTCGTGCAGGGATCGACCGCGCCCAGCGGATCGAGAACATGCGGGCTGATAAGCCGCGTCGCCATCATCAACTCCCGCCGGATCGTCCCGGCGCCCATTGCCCGGACGATCGGTCCTGGCATCATTATCACCAAGTGGCGTTAAAAAATGGCCCGGCCGTCTGCGCATTGATCCATGTCAACGATTTGCCGATTGTCCTGGGGCACGCTTGTCATATCAGGTGGACAGGCGCGTCATGACAGAATTCATCACCGAGCTGCTGTCGCGGGAACAGATCCGGGCGGTGTATCCGCTGGTGCGGGAGGCGGTTCCCACACTCGATCTGACCGAGTGGCTGAGGTTCGCGCGGCAACTGACCGGATCGCGTCGTGCCGGGCAATGCGGGATCGTCGCCGCACGGCGCGAGGGCAGGGCGTTTCCCTGCGGACTGTTCTGCTACCGTGTGGAAAACGATCTGAAACTGGGCAAGGTCTTGATTGCCGACCATTTCGTCGCCATCGACCTGCTCGACCCGGCCGCCGTTCTCGCCGCCCTGGTTGAGGAACTGGACAATCTGGCGAAGCGTCTTGGATGTCAGGCGGTGCGGAGCCTCGTGCATGGCGGCGCTCCCGACCTCAAGGACGGGCTGCACGCGGCGGGGCACCGTCCGGAAGGCGCGTTGCTGCTGATGAAGAACCTGCGGGAGTTGCCGCACGGTCGTGGGGCAGACGCAAGCGGCGGATCGCTGGTGCCGTCGGCCGCTTCCGGGTGAGACGGCGCAATGCCCGCTGAAGTGCTGCGGGCCCTCGCGGCCGCGGTTCGCATCGGGCGTGGGCCGCGCGCCTGGCTGCGCGAACTGGGGCCAGGGCTGATCACCGGTGCGGCGGACGATGATCCGTCCGGGATCGTTACGTACTCGCAGGCCGGAGCGGCGTTCGGTTACGCTCTCGGTTGGTCGGTGGTCCTGACCCTGCCGTTCATGGTGGCCGTGCAGGAGATCAGCGCGCGCCTCGGACGAGTGACCGGCGGCGGACTGGCGGCCGCGCTGAAGCGCCACGCGCCAATGCCGGTGCTGACGGTGCTGGTCGCCCTGCTCGTCATCGCCAACGTCATCAATCTGGGCGCCGATATCGGCGCGATGGCCGACGTGACGAAACTGCTGATCGGCGGGCCGGCGCAACTTTACGCCTTCGGGTTCGCCCTGCTGTGCGCCGCGGGCGAGATCTGGCTTGCCTACAAGCGCTACGTGAAGCTGCTGAAGTGGCTGACCTTGTCGCTGCTCGCCTATGTAGCGCTGCTATTCGTCGCGCACGTATCCTGGGGGGCGGCGTTGGCGGGCGCATTCGTGCCACATATCAGCCTCGACCGCGACATGTTTACGACCTTGCTTGCGGTGCTGGGCACCACGATCAGTCCGTACCTGTTCTTCTGGCAGGCAGCGGAGGAAGCCGAGGACGAGTTGAATGAGCCCGATCCGCGTCCGCTGCGGGATCATCCGACCGATGCTCGCCAGCAGATGCGGCGGATCAGTCTGGACACCTGGACCGGCATGACGTTTTCCAACCTGGTTGCATTGTCCATCGTGATCGGCACGGCGGCGACCCTGCATGCGAATGGCATCACGGATATCGGTTCCGCGGCGGACGCGGCGGCGGCATTGCGGCCGGTCGCGGGTTCCTTCGCCGAGGCGATCTTCGCGGCCGGGATCTTCGGCACGGGGCTGCTGGCGGTGCCGACGCTGGCGGGATCGGCCGCCTACGCGGTGGGCGAGTCACTGAACTGGACGGTGGGGCTCAGCCGCCGCGCGATTGAAGCGCGCGCATTCTATGCGACCATCGCCGGCGCGACCCTGGTCGGCACGTCCATCGTATTTTCGCCGATCGATCCGATGAGGGCGCTGTTCTGGTCTGCGGTCATCAACGGCGTGGTGGCCACCCCGCTGATCGCGGCCATGACCGCGCTGGGCTCGCTGTCGAGTGTCATGGGCAGCCTGGTGCTGCCGGGCTGGCTGCGCGTCCTGGGCTGGCTCAGCGCGTTGCGATGGCGCTTGGCACCATCGGCATGGTGCTGGTGTGACGATTGCCGCCGACAGTGGTAGGCTTGTTTCGCCGCAAGCTGTGGAACAACGTTCCGGGTGAGGATTGTCATGCAAGTGCAGGCGCTTGGCTACGTCGGTATCGGTGCGTCGGACCTGAGCGATTGGACGGATTTCGCCACCAACTGGCTCGGCATGCAGATGGTCGAGCGCGGCAATGCCTGCCGGGCGTTCCGCATGGACGACCGCAGCCAACGGCTGGTGGTTGATCGCTCGTTGGCGGAGGGCGAGCGCTACTTCGGCTTTGAGGTGGCCGACGCGGCGGCGCTCGACGCTCTGGCGGCGCGTCTGGAGGCGCACGGAGTTCCGGTGCGGCGCGAGCCGGCCGCACTCGCCGACCAGCGCTGCGTGCGGGGGCTGATCAGTTTCGCCGATCCGGGCGGGAACCGGCTGGAGGCTTTCTGGGGCGCGGCTGTGGCAGCCGAGCCATTCCGCCCCGGGCGCTCGATCTCGGGCTTCCGAACCGGCCCGTTGGGCATGGGGCACGCGGTGTTCCACGTGAAGAACATCGATGACCTTCTCGGCTTCTATCGCGACGTACTGGGTTTCGGCGTGAGCGACTACATTGTGACGCCGTTTCGCGCCTATTTCCTGCACGTCAACCCGCGGCATCATACCGTGGCGCTGATCGAGACGGGACGGCAGGACCTGCATCACCTGATGGTGGAACTCTATTCGCTTGACGATGTCGGGCAGGGGTACGACATCGCGCTGGGCGAGCCGGATCGGATCGCCACAACGCTGGGCCGGCATCCGAACGACTGCGTGACGTCGTACTATCTGAAGTCGCCGTCCGGCTTCATGCTGGAATACGGCTGGGGAGGGAAGGACGTGACGCCTGGGAGTTGGCAGGCCACGGAAGTGACCGTGGGGCCAAGCCTTTGGGGTCACGATCGCACCTGGCTGGGGGATGAGCAGCGCGTCCAGGCACGGGCGATGCGTCTGAAGGCGGCGCAGGATGGTAAGCGCGAGCCGTTGAATGTGATCGACGGCAACTACCATCGTTTGAAAGGCGTGTGTCCGTGGTGGGACGGTTTGAGTCCGGCTGAAACGTGAGGCGTCGGCCGGTCCCCCTCGACCCGCCAACCTTGATCGCCTAACCTTGGGACCTTCCAGCCTGGACCGGCATTTGGACCGGACAGTTCAACGCGCGCAGACATCGGGAGCAGGAATGCCAACACTCAATTACGCCGCACCGTCGACGGTCGATGAAGCCGTCAAGCTGTTGGCCGGCGCATCCGGCCTCGCGAAGGTGCTTTCCGGAGGTACCGACCTACTCGTGCAGATGCGATCCGGGCGGCTGAAGCCGGAACTGATCGTCGACACCAAGAAGATCCCCGGCATCATTGGCATCCGGGAGGAAGGCGGCGGCTTCGTGGTCGGCGCCGCGACGCCCGGCGCCGTCGTTGAAGCGCATGCCGGAATGAACAAGGCATGGCCCGGTGTGGTCGAGGCGCTCGACCTGATCGGCTCGACGCAGATCCAAGGCCGCTGCTCGCTGGCGGGCAACCTGTGCAACGCCTCGCCGGCCGCTGACAGCGTGCCGGCGCTGTATGCCGCAGGCGCGATCGCCGTGGTGGTCGGCAGCAAGGGCCGGCGCGAAGTTCCGGTGGAGCAGATTCCGGCGGGACCCGGGCGAACCAACCTGGCCAAGGATGAGTTCATCCTGGAGTTCAAGTTCCCGCCGCGGCCGCCGCGCTCGGGTGACGCCTATCTGCGCTTCATTCCGCGCACGGAAATGGACATTGCCGTGGTGGGCTGCGGTATCAACGTGACGCTGGACGAGAAGGGCGTCTGCACGGCCGCCCGCGTCGGTCTCGGTGCCGTGGCGCCGACAGTGTTGTTGGTGAAGGACGCGGCCGATGCGCTGATCGGCCACACGCTGGACGAGGAGACGCTGAAGAAGCTGGATGCGGCGGCGCGCGCGGCGTGCAAGCCGATCAACGACAAGCGCGGCACCATCGAATACCGCACCAAGGTGGCCGGCGTGCTGGCACGCCGTGTGGCCGCCATCGCGTTCGACCGCGCCATGGGCAAGACGCAAGGGAAAACTCACTGATGAGCAAGCATCACGTATCAACCACGATCAACGGCGAACCGGTCGAGTTCCTGTGCGAGACGCAGCAGACCATGCTGGACACGCTGCGCGACGTGCTCGGCCTGACCGGCAGCAAGGAAGGCTGCGCCTCGGGCGACTGCGGCGCCTGCACGATCATCTGTCGACGGCAAGATCGTCTGCTCCTGCCTGATGCTCGGCGTCGAGGCGGAAGGCACGACGATCACCACGATCGAGGGTATCGCGCAGGGCGATCATCTGCATCCGGTGCAGCAGAAGTTCCTGGAACACGCGGCCCTGCAATGCGGCTTCTGCACGCCCGGGTTCATCGTCGCGGCGAAGGCGCTGCTCGACGAGAACCCCAACCCGACGGAGACCGAGGCGCGCTACTGGCTGGCCGGCAACCTCTGCCGCTGCACCGGCTATGACAAGATCATCCGCGCCGTGATGGATGCCGCTGCTGAAATGCGAGGAGAAGCCGTGCGATGAATTACATTGGCACCGATCTGAGAGTCGTCGGCACGCGTCCGGTCCGCCCCGACGGCGTGGACAAGGTCACCGGCCGCGCCATGTTCGGCGCGGACATGGTGATGCCGGGCATGCTGTGGGGCAAGGTGAAGCGCTCGCCGCACGCGCATGCGCGCATCGTGTCGATCGATGCGAGCAAGGCGCTGAAGCTGCCGGGCGTGCGCGCCGTGGTCACCGCGGCCGACCTTCCCGATATCCCATCGGAAGAGGCGTTCGTCGGCGAGGGGCCGATGAACTTCCGCGACCTCTCGCGCAACTGCATGGCGCGCGGCAAGGTCGCTGTATGAAGGCCACGCCGTTGCCGCGGTCGCCGCGATCTCGCAGGCGATCTGCGACGAGGCGCTCGAACTGATCGACGTGAAGTACGAGGTGCTGCCCTACGTCATCGACGTCGAGGCGGCGATGGCGGACGACGCGCCGATCCTGCACGACGACCTGTTCACGGCGAACGTCGAGCCGAAGCCGACCAAGCCTTCGAACATCGCCAAGCGGGTGTATTTCCACAAGGGCGACGCCGAAGCGGGCTTCAAGCAGGCCGAGGTCATCGTCGAGGGCCGCTACACCACCGAGCCGGTGCACCAGGCCTATATCGAGCCGCATGCCTGCCTGTGCTCGTACGGCGCCGATGGGCAATGCACGATCTTCAGCTCCAGCCAGGGCCACTTCATGGTGCGGTCCTATGTGGCGAAGCTGCTGGGCATCGACATCTCCAACATCCGCTGCACGCCGGCGGAGATCGGCGGCGGGTTCGGCGGCAAGACGCTGGTGTACCTGGAGCCGCTGGCGCTGGCGCTGTCCAAGAAGTGCGGCCGGCCGGTGAAGATGCAGATGACGCGGGAAGAGGTGTTCCGCGCCTCCGGCCCGACCTCGGGCGCCACGATCGAGGTGAAGATCGGCGCCAAGAAGGACGGCACGATCGTCGCGGCGAAGCACGTGCTGAAGTACCAGGCCGGCGCCTTCCCCGGCTCGCCGATCCAGCCCGGCTGCATGTGCGGCTTCGCGATGTACGACATCCCGAACGTCGAGGTCATCGGCTACGACGTGGTGAGCAACCGCCCGAAGGTGGCGGCGTATCGTGCGCCTGGCGCGCCGATCTCCTCGTTCGCGGTGGAGAGCGCGCTGGACGATCTGGCGCGCAAGCTGAACATGGATCCGATCGAGATTCGCGAGAAGAACGGCGCGCACAACGGCACCAAGACGCACTACGGGCCGACGCACCAGAACATCGGCTTCCTCGCCACGCTGGAGGCGGCGAAGAACAGCGCGCACTGGAAGTCGCCGCTGAAGCCGGGCCAGGGGCGCGGCATCGCCACCGGCTTCTGGTTCAACATCGGCGGCGAGTCGTCGGCCGCGGTGCACGTGGCCGAGGACGGCACGGTGGTGGCGGTGTCGGGCAGCCCGGACATCGGCGGCTCGCGCGCCTCGATCGGCATGATGGTGGCCGAGACGCTGCAAATCCCGGCCGAGAAGGTGCGCACGATCGTCGCCGATACCGCGTCGATCGGCTTCACCCACGTGACCGGCGGGTCGCGCGTGACGTTCGCGACCGGCATGGCGGCGACCATGGCGGCCGAGAAGGTGGTGGAGCAGCTCAAGCAGCGCGCCGCGATGATCTGGGACATCACGCCGGACGCGGTGGACTGGCGTGATGGCGCGGCGCATCCCGGCGGGCACCAACGCCGGCGCGTTCGAGCCGCTGTCGCTGGCCGAGATCGCGCTGAAGGCGGCGCGCACCGGCGGGCCGGTGACGTCGGAGGTGTCGGTGAACGCGCAGGGCGCGGGCCCCGGCTTCGGCGCGCATATCTGCGACGTGGAGGTGGACAAGGAGACCGGCCAGGTCACCATCATGCGCTACACCGCGGTGCAGGATGTCGGCCGCGCCATCCACCCGAGCTACGTGGAAGGCCAGATCCAGGGCGGCGCCGTGCAGGGCATCGGCTGGGCGCTGAACGAGGAGTACATCTACGACAAGAACGGCAAGATGGATAACCCGGGCTTCCTCGACTACCGCTGCCCGGTGGCGTCCGACCTGCCGATGATCGAGGCGATCCTGGTCGAGGTGCCGAACCCGCGCCATCCGTTCGGCGCGCGCGGGCGTCGGCGAGGTGCCGATCATCCCGCCGATGGCGGCGGTGGGCAACGCGATCCGCGACGCGATCGGGCTGCGCATGCCGAGCCTGCCGATGTCGCCGCCGAAGGTCCGCAAGGCACTGGACGTGGCGAACGGCGACGATTGATGCCGAAGGTCGTCATCTCGGGCACGTCCTGCCAGCGGTTCACCGGCGGCAGGACGGAGCTCGAGGTGGCGGCCGATACGTTCCGGCGGTTGGTGCTGGAGCTGGACCAGCGCTATCCCGGGCCTGGGAAAGCAGGTCGAGGAGAGCATGGCCGTCGCTATCGACGGCGAGATCTACCAGGACGCATATGCGCGTCAAGCTGAAGCCGGACAGCGAGATCTACCTGATTCCGAAGATTGCTGGCGGCTGAGGTTCTACCGAGCCGCGACTGCTACGGCAGCGCAATGTATTGCAAATCCAAGCCGGGTGGCCTTTAGTTCTGCACGCTGGCCGCTGTAAGAATTCGGTAATGCAATGCTTCAGGGACATGTAGACGGGGTTTCCCGCCGCCTGGTCGAAGGGTGGGCAGCCGACGATGCCAAGCCTGACGAAGCGTTGGATGTGTCGATTTTCATCGATGGACGCAAGGTTGCCCAACTGCACTGCGACCTTCCGCGCGAGGACCTGCTGCAAACGGGCCTGTATGGCAACGGGGATCACGGTTTCGCCTTCATGTTTGCCAAGCCATTGCCTGAGGGCGTGGATGTACGCCTGTCGGTGCGGTTCTCGGCAACCGGATCATCTCTGACCGGAGGGGAGCGCATCGTCGCGGTCGATGGTGTTCGGGTGCTACCGCCGCCCGCACCGCTGCTGGAGGACGAGCCGGTGATGATGCCGGGTCCTCGCGATCCTCGCGCGCTCCTGGAGTTGCTGTTCTGGTACAGACCAACAGTTGGGACTGTCGCCCATGCTTGCCCGGCTCGATCTCGGCGAGCATCTGCCTCAGCACATTCAATATGCAGCATTCGGCAACCTACTGGACGACATCGCGACGACGATGCCGGGAGACGCGCGCTACTATCCGCATGATCATCTGAGCGAACTTCTGTTGAGCGATGCATTTCAGAGCAATTTGCTGCCAATTCTGCTCCGCGCCTTTGACGAGAAGCGTCGCCTCATCTTCATTCATATCCCGAAATGTGCCGGAACCGACCTATCAAACAAGCTCAAGACGCGCTACCCCTGGGTGGATTTCAATATGATGGATTGTGATTGGACATCCAAGGACGCGATGCTCGGGCACTTGTCCCGCCTCGTCGTGCAGATGCGCTTTAACGACCACATCTATATCTGTGGCCACCCGAGTCCGAACTACTATGCACTCAATCACTTGATACGCCCGACCGATCAGGCCTTCACCATCGTCCGGCATCCATCCGAAGTCGTCATGTCCCAGGTCAATTACGTGCTGACTCGCTTCCAGTTCGATATCGAGCGCGGCGCTATGGGGCCCGACACCCGCCATTGGCTGGAACTGATCGGCATGGATTCGATGCCCGAGGCAATGTCAGAGGCCTTCGTCAACGACGCCGGCATGCGCGCCTTGCGCAATAGCGATATCGTTAGACCAAACTCTGTCTGCTATTGGCTGGGTGGCGACGACGCGGACGCCCAAACAGCGCTGGAAAGTCTGATCAGTCAGGACATCGAAGTGACCGATACCGACCACTACAATGAGTGGCTTGCCCAGCGTTGGAACATACGATCCCAAACGCGCGACAATTCGTCGACGAAGTTCTTCACCACCGACATGCTGACGCGCGAAAACCAGGACTACATCAGGGAGATGTCGATTGAGGACGCGAAACTGTACAGGGCCATCAGCGGGAGCATAGCGAGCATTGGCCGGCCCTCGGTCACCGGGCACTGCCTGGCGCGGGGTCTTGAATGACAGGCCCGGCGGTCCTGCTCTACGACTGGGACAACACGCTGGTCGATGGCTGGGCCGGCATCGCCGCGGCGCTCAACGCGGTGTTCGACGCCTTCGCCATGCCGCGATGGAGCGTGGCCGACACCAGGGCGCGCGTCCGCGTCTCGCTGCGCGACAGCTTCCCGGTCGATGTTCGGCGCCGAATGGGAGCGCGCGCGCGACATCTTCTACGCCACGCTGGAGGCCCGGCATCTGCACGCACGTCACGCCCATGCCGGGCGCGGCCGAGGCGCTGGTGGCCGGCGCGGCCTGGCCGCAGGGCGTGGTGTCCAACAAGGCGGGACGGTTCCTGCGCGCCGAAGTGACGCATCTCGGCTGGTCGGAGCATTTCGGCGCCGTGATCGGCGCCGGCGATGCCGCGGCCGACAAGCCGGATCCCGCCCCGATCCTGCTCGCGCTGGATCGGCTGGGCCGGACGGCCGACCGGTCGGTCTGGTATCTCGGCGACACCGCGCTGGACATGGCCGCCGCGCGGGCGGCCGGTGTCACCGCGGTGCTGATTGGCGACGCCTCGCACGATGGTGGGATTGACCGGGCGCGCCCTGATCTCCATTTCCCTACCGCGCTCGACCTTGCCGCACGGCTTCGTGCGCTTGCGGGCGAGGGTTGCTGACGGAGAGACTAGACCGGGTGGCCGTGCCACGCCCGCCCGGACGGAAAGAAAAACAACAGCCGGTAAGAAGAAGGACAGCCACCGTGGCCAATGAGAAGGCGCAAAATGTTCAGGACGTTTTCCTGAACCATGTGCGGAAGAACAAGACGCCTGTGACGGTGTTCCTGGTGAACGGGGTCAAGCTCCAGGGCATAATCACTTGGTTCGACAACTTTTCCGTCCTGCTGCGTCGGGACGGACACACCCAGCTGGTGTACAAGCACGCGATCAGCACGGTGATGCCGGGTGCGCCGATCCAGTTGTTTGACGCCGCCAAGGCGGAAGGCTCCGCGCACGGCGAGGGAGATGTCTCCTGCCGCAGGCGACTGACGACGGACAGCCGTCGCGCCTGAACGGAGCCTGCGTCGCCCCGACGCGGGCGGCGGTGGTGCTGCCGTGGGACCGTCTCGGACAGGACCGGGGCGGCTGTGGGCCCCCGCATGATGCGCGCCGTTCGGCCGAACACCGGCTCGCCGAGGCGGTTGGGCTGACCGCCTCGATCGGTCTGGTGGTTGTGCATACCGCCATCGTGCCGCTGCGCGGACGCCGCCCGGCCACCCTGCTGGGCGAGGGACAGGTGGCGGCGCAGGCTCGTGCCATCGCCGAGGCCGGTGTGTCGGTCGCCATCGTGGACGCGGCGCTTTCGCCGGTGCAGCAGCGCAACCTGGAGCGCGCGTGGAACTGCAAGGTGATCGACCGCACCGGGCTGATTCTCGACATCTTCGGCGAGCGGGCCGCGACCAAGGAGGGCGCGCTCCAGGTCGAGCTGGCGCATCTCGACTACCAGCGCTCGCGCCTGGTGCGGTCGTGGACCCACCTGGAGCGGCAGCGCGGCGGCTTCGGCTTCCTCGGTGGTCCAGGCGAGACGCAGATCGAGGCCGACCGACGCCTGATCGGCGAACGCATCGTGCGGCTGAAGAAGGAGTTGGAGCAGGTCCGCCGGACGCGCGGTCTGCATCGCTTCGCCCGGCGCCGGGTGCCGTTCCCGGTGGTGGCGCTGGTCGGCTACACCAATGCCGGCAAGTCCACCCTGTTCAATGCGCTGACCGGTGCACAGGTGGTGGCGCGTGATCAATTGTTCGCCACGCTCGATCCCACCATGCGCGGGCTGCGGCTGCCTTCGGGGCGGCGCGCGATCCTGTCGGACACTGTCGGCTTCATCAGCGAGCTGCCGCACGAGCTGGTGGCGGCGTTCCGTGCCACGCTCGAGGAGGTTGCCGAGGCCGACGTCATTCTGCATGTGCGTGACGCCGCGCATCCGGACAGTGGAGCGCAGCGTGCCGACGTGGTGGCGGTGCTGGAGGACATGGTGGCGGACGGGTCGCTCGACGCCGACTGGCCCACGCGGACCATCGAAGTTCTCAACAAGGCGGACCTGATGGGCGGCGTGGCTTCGGTGCCGCAGCGGCCTGGAGCGGTAGCCGTCTCGGCGATCACGGGTGAGGGTCTGGCGGCGCTGAATGCGGCGATCGATGCGAGGATCGGCGCTTCGATGGAGCTCGCCGACTATGCCATTCCGCCAAATGATGGAGCGCGGCTGGCGTGGCTGTATCAACACGGCGAAGTGGTCGATCGACATGACGCCGAGACCGCGGTGCACGTGACGGTGCGTCTGCTGCCGGCGGATCGGGCGCGGTTCGAGCGCCAGGGTCAGGTCGAGTAGCTTCAATCCCTCGCCCAGGCAATCGCCGCGCGCGCCAGCGCGTCGATCGTGTCCACCAAGGGCGTTTCCGGCTGAGGACCCGCCTGGATGCCAAGTGGTATCTCGGTGCATCCCAGCACGACCGACGCCGCGCCGCGCCGCGCCAGGCTGTCCACCACTCCGGCCAGTGGCGCGTAGGCGTCGGCCACGCGGTTTGCCTTCACGAGAGCGATGGCCGGGGTGACCTGGTGGTGCATCTCCTCGGCGCTTGGCTCGATACAGTCCCAGCCAAGCGCTCCCAGGCGATCCTGATAAAGCCGCATCGCCAACGTCGCCTCAGTGCCCATGACGCCGATCAGCCCTTGGCGGACGCCGAGCCGTGCAAGTTCGTCGGCGGCGGCATCGACGATATGCAGGATCGGCACGCGGGCCGCGCCGCGCATCGCATCGTACCAGCCATGTGCCGTGTTGCATGGGATGGCGATGGCGTCGCAGCCGGCGCGTCGCAGGCCCTCGATGCCGCGCAGCAGCCAGGGCAGCGGATCCGCACCGCCGCTCAGCCTGCCGACCGTGCGATCGGGCACGCGCGGATCGGACCACAGGACGGTGGGGATGTGATCCTGATCGCGTGCCACCGGCGTGAGCAGCGTCAACCGGACCATGAACTGCGCGCTCGCCAAAGGGCCCATGCCGCCGAGGACGCCGAGGACTTTGTCGTTGCTGTCCATAGCCAAGCATTGGCTGCATCTTGACGCGTACACAAGCGGGGACCTACGCGGTGCCGATGAGCCGACGGATCGATTTGCAAGGCCATCGCGGCGCGCGCGGCCTGTTTCCCGAAAACACGCTGGCCGGATTTGCCGGCGCACTGGCGATCGGCGTCGATACGCTGGAACTGGATGTCGCGGTGACGGCCGACGGCGTCGTGGTGGTCACCCACGATCCGCGCCTCAACCCCGATATCACGCGGACCAGCGATGGGAGTTGGCTGGCGCAGGCCGGCCCGGCGATCCGCTCGCTGCGGGCGTCCGACCTGGGCCGCTACGATGTCGGACGGATCCGTCCTGATAGTCCCTACGCGGCACATTATCCGCAGCAGCGGCCGCACGACGGCGCAAGGATCCCGTCGCTGGCGGACGTGCTGCGCATCGATCGGCGAGCGAACATCAATGTCGAGCTGAAGTCATTTCCGCTGCATGCCGGCCTCACCCTGGACGGCGGCGCGATGGCCGATGCGGTGGTCGCCGTCGCGGACTCGGGGGGCGCTGCCGGCAGGATCAGCGTGCAATCCTTCGACTGGCGCGGTCCCCGTCATCTGCGGCGTGCGCGGCCGGACATCCGGGTGTCCTGGCTGACCAGTTCGGTCATCCTCGCGGGCGCACGGATGTGGTGGGGCGGACCGCATCCGACGGACTTCGGCGGCTCGGTGCCGCGTGCCGTGGCGGCGGAAGGCGGACCCAACTGGGGGCCCGACCACGCCGACCTGACCGAGGAGCTGATCGCCGAGGCCCACGCCCTTGGCCTGCGCGTCGTGCCGTGGACGGTGAACCTGCCGGAGGACATGCGTCGATTGATCCGCTGGGGGGTCGATGGATTGATCACCGATCGGCCGGATCTGGCGCGGGCCGTGCTGGTCGAGGAAGGCTTCCCGCTGCCACCGTCACGGCGGGCTGAGGAAATTGGCGGTGACTGAAGCGCGTGCGAGCAGGGCATGCAGGTCCGGGTTCTTGTCACCATCACATGCGGTCAGCGCCTCCATCGGTGCGAAGAATTCGTGCGCATGCGGCAGCAGGTGGCGAGCGAACCCCTGGTAGTGCTTCCGCTTCAGGCCGTAGAGCACGTGCATGCCCCTTACCGGCACGACGAGGGATGCCGTCGGCTTGTCCAGCAGCACCCCGGTGACCTGCCACCGTGGCGTGGGATCGCCGGGCATAACGGGCGAAAGCAACCACGGGAGGGGACATACGGTCAGGAGAGAGTGCGTGCTGGGGGCGAAGCGAGACCGCTTGTCGAGCAGGTTCTGAAGCGTGCCGCAGGCCTCGATCGCGAAGATATCCACATAGGCATCCACAGGGGTGCCGCCGAAGTTCAGCCACAACCCATCCGGCAGTGTGCGCCAGCGGGCGCTTCCAGGCAGCTTCAGGAACGGGTGGTATCGGTGATCGTCGGCCGGGCGACCACGCAACCAGGAGTCGCGGCTGAGTGCTGGAGAGCTTACGCCTGGCGGGTGCTGAGGCCACAGCCTGAGGCGTTCTTTGACCTGCCAATCCAATGATTTATGCGGTCGCATTTGGTTCCCCGGATACGTTAATTGCCGAGGCAATCTACAACCTATGGGTGTAGATAAACAGCATACGAAGGCAGGCGGCCGGATTTTTCCATGCAAATGGTTAATAATGGCGCAGCCAAGCCGTCAAGACTGCTGGCGCGTCCGCCTCTGGTTTGGCCGAGGTGACCGGGCCGTTCGGCCTGAAAAGCAATTCCGCTCAACGATTAGCGAATATTGCTAATCCAATTTATCAACAGCCTGTGAATAACGGCGGCCGAAAATTCGGCGTCGTCGAATTTCTCTGGTTGAAATATCGCGCGCTCGCAATCAGCCCCGACGATCCATCGGGATGTAATCGCGCAGTGTCGCGCCGGTGTAGATTTGCCGCGGGCGGCCGATCCGGTTCTGCGGGTCCTCCATCATCTCCTTCCACTGGCTCACCCAGCCGACGGTCCGCGACACCGCGAACAGTGCGGTGAACATGCTGGTGGGGAAGCCCATCGCCTTCAGGATGATGCCCGAATAGAAATCGACGTTGGGATACAGCTTGCGATCGATGAAGTACCGATCGTTCAGCGCGATCTTCTCCAATTCCATGGCAAGGTCGAGCAGCGGGTCGCCCTTGATGCCGAGTTCGGCCAGCACGTCATGGCAGGCCTTTTGAATGATGCGCGCGCGCGGATCGTAGTTCTTGTAGACGCGGTGGCCGAAGCCCCAGAGCATCTCGTGGTTGTTGCGGTCTTTCACCTCCGCGAGGAAGTGCGGGATGTTCTTCACGTGGCCGATGTGGTTCAGCATCTTGAGCACCGCCTCGTTGGCGCCGCCGTGGGCCGGTCCCCAGAGGCTGGCGATGCCGGCGGCGATGCAGGCGAACGGGTTGGCGCCCGTGGAACCCGCGAGGCGAACGGTGCTTGTCGAGGCGTTCTGCTCGTGATCGGCGTGCAGGATCATGATCAGGTCCATCGCGCGCGACAGCACGGGATTGGCCTTCCATGGCTCCGCCGGCACGCCGTGAAACATGTAGAGGAAGTTCTCCGCGTAGGAGAGGTCGTTGCGCGGATACATGAACGGTTGGCCGATCGAGTACTTGTGTGCCCAGGCAGCGATCGTCGGCACCTTGGCGATCAGCCGGAACGCGCTGATGCGGCGGCTCTCGGGATCGTGGATGTCGAGGCTGTCGTGATAGAATGCCGACAGCGCGCCCACGACGCCGCACATCACCGCCATGGGATGCGCATCGCGGCGGAAGCCGTTGTAGAAGGTGCGGAGCTGCTCGTGCAGCATCGTGTGCCGCATCACGCCGAGGTCGAATTCCTCGCGCTCCTTCGCATTCGGCAGGTCGCCGTTCAGCAGCAGATAGCAGATCTCGAGGAAGTTCGATCTCTCGGCAAGCTGCTCGATCGGATAGCCGCGATACAGCAGCACGCCTTCATCGCCGTCGATGTAGGTGATCTTGCTCTCGCACGAAGCGGTGGCGCCGTAGCCGGGATCATAGGTGAAGATTCCCAGGTCGCCGTACAGCTTGCGGATATCGGCAACCGGCGGCCCGATTGTCGCCTCGAGCAGCGGCAGGCTGCTCGACTTGTTGGAACCGTCAAGCGAGACGGTGATGGACCGCTTGGCCGAACCGCTCATGGGCATATCCCTGTTGCCGAGGCGTTAGGCGCCCACGCAATGACGGCGCCCACGACAAAAGTATGGCGGACCGGACCGCGACGCAACCTTCGCGCCCGCAGCATTGCGGCGCGCCCAAGAGGGCTTGGCTGTTTCGGGCGCCTGGCTGTTTCGGGGCTTTGCTACTCCGCGCGCGGCGTGGACTGGTCGTAATAGTCGCGGTAGCGGGTGCGGAGCTCCATCTTGAGCAGCTTGCCAGTCGCGGTGTGCGGCAGTTCGTTCACCACCACGACCGCATCGGGCAGCCACCACTTTGCCACCTGCCCCGCGTACAGTTGCAGAACGGACGCGGTGTCCACCGTGTGGCCCGGCCGTGGCACGACGAGCAGCAGCGGCCTTTCGTCCCATTTCGGATGGCGTGCCGCCACCACCGCGGCTTCGGCCACGTCGGGGTGCGAGACCGCGATGTTCTCCAGCGTGATCGAACTGATCCACTCGCCGCCGGATTTGATCACATCCTTCGAACGGTCGGTGATCTCCATGTATCCGTCGGGATCGATCGTCGCGACGTCGCCGGTGGCGAACCAGCCGTCCGCATCGCAGGCGCTGCCAGGGGCATCGCCGAAATAGCCGCTGCACACCCACGGTCCGCGCACCAGCAGATCGCCGAACTGCTTGCCGTCCCACGGCAGCTCGCGTCCGTCGCCATCGACGATCTTCATGTCGAGGCCCGGCAACACGCGGCCCTGCTTCAGCATATGCCGCACGGCGGGCTCGCCGGTGAGCTCCGTCTGGGCAGGCTTGGGCGCATTGTAGGTGCCGACCGGGCTCAGCTCGGTCATGCCCCAGCCGTGCTCGACCACGACGCCGTATTCGTCGCGGAACGCCTCGATCAGCAGCGGCGGGGCAGCCGAGCCGCCGGTCATGATGCGCTTCACCGTCGCGAGCGTCTCGCCGCTGGAGCGAAGATGCTGCAACAGGCCCAGCCATACCGTGGGCACGCCACAGCTCATCGTGACGCGCTCCTCGTTGAACATGCGCGCGAGACTGGCGCCATCCAGATGCCGCCCCGGCAGCACGAGCGCCGCGCCCGTCAGTGCCGTGGCATACGGGATGCCCCAGGCATTGACGTGAAACATCGGCACCACTGGCAGAATGCGGGTGGTGGCACGCAGGTCGAGCACGTCGGGCAAGGCGATCGCATAGGCATGGATCACCGTCGAGCGATGGCTGTACAGTACACCTTTCGGACGCCCTGTGGTGCCCGACGTGTAGCACAGCGCGCTCGCCATGTTCTCGTCGAAGCTTGGCCACGCGTAATCGTCGTCGGAGGCGTCCATCAGGTCGTCGTAACAGTGCAGGCGCATGCCGGGCGGCAGATCGAGCGACGGCATCGCGGCCGCCTCGCCGAGGATGACCACGGCGCGGACGCTGTCGGTGAGCTTTGCCGCGATGCCGCGGATCAGCGGCGCGAAACCAGGGTCGATGAACAGCACAGCGTCGCCCGCATGGTTGATGATGTAGGCGATGTCGTCGGGCAACAGGCGCGGATTGATCGTATGGCAGATCGCCTGCATGCCCGAGGTGGCGTAGTAGACCTCGAGATGCCGATAGTCGTTCCAGGCCAGTGTGCCGATCCGGTCCTGCGGCTTGACGCCGAGGGTTTGCAGCACGCGCACGAGGCGCCTTGCGCGGCGCTCGGTCTCCGCCCATGTCGTGTGGTGCACCGAACCCGATCCGGTCGCCGACACCACCTCGGCATTGCCGTGATGCCGTGCGGCATGGGTGAGCAGCCAGGACACCAGGAGCGGCTGTTGTTGCATCAGGCCCAGCATGACGTCCCTCCGTTGCGCGTCCGTTGTTTCCGGCGATGATAGGCACCCCGAGAGGGACACACCAAGCGCGGAGATTGACCATGGAAATGCGGTCGGCCCTGATCGTCGGCGCAGGCGGCGGCCTGAGCGCCTCGCTGGCGCGGTTGTTCGCGAAGAACGGGTTGCAGGTTGCGCTGGCGTCGCGCAACCCGGACCGGCTCGCCGCTCTCGCGCGGGAGACCGCGGCGGCGACCTTTGCCTGCGAGGCGGCCGAACCCGAGGAGGTCGGCGGTCTGTTCGACGCGGTGGTCGCCACGCAGGGCGTGCCGGACATCGTGGTGTACAATGCCTCGCGCCCGCGCCCGCGGACCGGTCGCGGAACTGGATCCCGAGGCGGTGGCGCGCGCGATCGCCGTCAGCGCCTATGCCGGCTTCCTAGTCGGCCAGCACGCGGCCCGCAACATGCTGCCGCGCGGCTCCGGCGCGATCCTGTTCACCGGCGCGTCCGCGTCGGTGAAGGGCTATCCGCTGTCGGCGCCGTTCGCGATGGGCAAGTTCGCGCTGCGCGGCCTCGCACAGAGCATGGCACGCGAACTGGCGCCACAGGGGATCCACGTGGCGCATTTCGTCATCGATGGCGCGATCCGCAATCCGGGGCGCACCGAGCCACCGGACAAGCCGGACAGCATGCTCGATCCCGATGCGATCGCCGCGAGCTACTGGCACGTGGTGCAACAGCCGCGCAGCGCGTGGACCTGGGAGATGGAACTGCGTCCCTGGGTCGAGCGGTTCTGAGTGCGTCGTGGACCGCAGGATCATCGCTCTGGTCTGGCTCGGCGGTCTCGTGCTGATGGCGGCGGTGTACGCCATCGGACCGCAGCAGTTCCTCGCGTCGTGCGAGGTGATCGTCATGGCCGCCGCACGGCTTTTCGATGACCTGATCACGACGTTGATGTGGCGCACCTTCGAGGTGATGCGTGCCGCCGCGATTGCACTCTACGCGGTGTTCGTGGTGCTCGCCCTGCTGGCGATGCAACGCGGCCAGCGCGTGGGAGGCATGCTGGTGGGCGTCTCCATCGTGTTCGTGCTGCTGGTCCGCACGGACTGGTACGATCCGGGCACCAAATGGTTTGCCGCGGCGCTGCTGACCGCGATCGCCGCCGGCATGACGACAAAGCGCATGCTGCATGCGACGCCGCCGCGCGATCCGGCCAGCCCGTGGGGCGCCGCGTTCGGCGACAAGGATCGGAAAGGCTCGGCGCCTTAGCGCGGGATGAGCGCGTGATGCAGACCTCCGGCGATTCCGCCTCCGCTCATCACGCCCTGGTCCAGTTGACCGTCGGTCGGTCGCCGACGCATGCTTCGGTGTCCTGGGAGGGCTAAAATCATGCTGTACGAATTGCGTATCTATGAGTGCGTGCCTGGCCGGCTGCCCGATCTGATGAAGCGCTTCGATACCATCACGCTGAAGCTGTGGGAAAAGCATGGCATCCGGCAGGCCGGGTTCTGGACCACGGTGATCGGCGAGTTCGAACCAGACGCTGTACTACTTCGTCGTTTGGGACTCGCTTGCCGAACGGGAGAAGAAGTGGAATGCGTTCGGCGTCGATCCGGAATGGATCAAGGCCCGTGCCGAAACCGAGAAGAACGGTGCGATCGTGGCGAACGTGAAGAACTTCATTCTCGCGCCGACCGCGTTTTCCGCGGTGAAGTAGCCCGATACCAGAGCCGGCGGCGTGTTCTCCGCCGGCTTTTCATTGTGCGGCAGCGGTCGATCTAGCGCGTCGCAATGAACATCTGCCTGGTCGCGAACGACAGCCAGACGTGCCGTGACTGGAGCCAGTCTGTACCGAGCAGCATGTCGACAATCGGCACCACACGCACTGACGCCACCCATAGCGTCGGGTCGTGCATTGTGTCGGAACCGACGCGCAACTCGGCGAAGCGATGGCGACGCATCGGCACCGGCGCGGGTCCGACACCGCTGGCATTGCCGCCTGGATCATGTGCCAGTGATTCGGGAGTAAGACCGAGCCGGAACATGCCGGACGCAGTGATCATGCTGCCGGTGGCGCCGGTATCGACCAGCGTACGCAGTGGTCGGCCGTCGACCTGCACCTGCACCACCAGCGCGGTGTCCACCGACGTGGTGGCCGGTATCGCAGCGTAAGGCGTCGACCAAGGCAAGAACCCGATGCCGCAACCTCGCACGTCAAACAGTGTGAGGTGGCCTCTGGGCAGGTCGATATCGAGATCGAACGGCGAGAGGAAATCGCGGCCCAGCAGCCCGGCGATCGGCCTGCCGTCGACCATGGTCACGGGCAGTGGGCCGACCATCACGCCGGTGCCGCCGAGCAGCGTCTTTCGTCGTAGAATCGTGGTGCCGAGACGCAACGAGCGGGGCAGGGCGTCCGGGCGCTGCTGAACGCCGCCGACGCCGCGGATCGTTGTCGCCACCCACTGGTCGCGCTCCAGGTCGAGCCGATGGACGGCGTCTTCGCTCATCAGGGTTCGATAGGCGCCGGTATCGAGGATGAACGTTGCATCGGTATCGTTCACCTGCACCGTCACCAAAGGGACGTCACGGACAACCTCGACCGGCACAGTGCTCTGCGGTTCGACACGGCAGGCGGCCTGCGCGGCGACGGCGAACAGGCAGGCGAGCGCGGCGAACATGAGCGGTGCGCGGGTTTGTCGCATGGCGTTTGGCGAAGTATTCAGCCGGGAATGCCGGATGCGCCAGCCCCGCCATCGTTGTCCGCCCTGCTTTTCGGCTTCCTGTCTGTCGGCATGTATGGCTTCGGCGGCGTCCTGCCGTGGGCGCGGCGCATGAGAAGAAGCGGTGGCTAACCGCGGCCGAATTCACCGACATGCTCGGGCGCTACCAGTTCATGCCGGGCGGCAACATCATAAACGTCACGGTCGCGTCGGGCGCGCGGTTCCTTTGGGTGTGACCGGCCTGTTGACCTGAAACCTGCGGATAACCGAGCCTTACTGCCCCCGGTCCACCAACGCCGCGGCCTCATGCACGCGGCTCGGCACCAGATGCGCCGTTCGCTTTTTCGGTGTCTGCACCGCAGGCGCCTCCGCCACCTCCTCGTAGGTCTGCCAGCCGCGCTCGGTCGGCGGGCGCAGGTCGCCCGGCGCCGGGTTGAGCTCGGGCTGCGGCGCCGGGGCGCCGCTTGCGGTCAGCATCACGCCGGTGTCGGGCCGATCGTAGATGAAGCCATAGGTGGGATAGACGCTGCCGAAGTGACCGGCCTCGCCCAGCCCGACGCGCACCGCGGTCCAGTCGTTGGCCTCGGAGACGTCCACCACCGGAATGTTGCGGGCGACGCCACCATGCATGCCGGGTCCCCACCAGTTGGCATGCTCGATCTCGATCTCGCGCGGATTGATGACCCGGCTGACCACCGCGACGTGGCCCAGGCGCATGCGGCCGTTGGAGCGGAATGTCAGCACGCTGCCAGGCTCGGGAACGCTGCCGCGGGCATAGACGCCGGCGGCGTTGTCCCACCACTGCCAGGCATTGCCGGCGACCGCGATGCCGGAATCGCTGCGCGCGAACGGCACGCAGGACATGCCGCCGCAAGCGTGCTGACTGCGCAGCATGGTCCTGCCGTGGTATTTCGCGGCGGCATATTTCTCGTAGGCGGTTGGCGACGACTGACGTTGCTGCCTGCTCGGTGAGGCGTCAGCGGGCGGCACGGCGATCTGGTAACTCAATGCAAGAAATGACCCAAAAAACAATGACTTAGCGCTGGTTCCCCAACCACGCATCGCGGCCCGCTCCCCAATTGCTCGTTCGAAGGTCTGTGCGTGGCTAGCAACAGGGTTGCAAAGATGGCAATCCCACTGGAGCGCTTATTCCGCCTGCGTGGCCGCACTTTTCGTGAAGCGCCCTGTGGACAAGGCTAAAGTCAGGGACAATTGTCCTATTTGGCGATCTGTTCCTGATTTGGTCAATGCGAAAGGATGATCAGCGACTCCGGCGCGCTATCGTTGCGCTGCCGGAGTCGCGCGCCATTCGCGCTATTTGCAGGCCGTCACCATGATCTCGACCAGGATCGACGGGTTGGCGAGCTCGGCCTGCACGCAGGCGCGGGCCGGCGCACCGTCCTTCGGCAGCCACGGCGTCCAGACCTCGTTCATCGCGTCGCGATCCTTGATGTTCTTCACCCAGATCAGCGCCTGGAGCAGCCGGGTCTTGTCGGTGCCGTGCAGTTCCAGCAGCTGATCGATCTGGGCCAGCACGTCGGCCGTCTGGCCCTTGATGTCCTTGCTGGTGTCCTTGGCAGTAACACCCTGAAGATAAACGAAACCGTGATATTCCACGGCCTTCGAAAGGATGCTGCCCGGATCGGTGCGGCTGATCTTCGGCATCTTCTGTCTCCCCATGTTGCGGCGGCTTGCGGCCTTCTAGGGCATGCGCCGCGTTCAGGCCAGCATCAGGGTGGTGTCGCGGGGGCTGGCTCCGTGGATGGGGAGCGGTTGGTTTCGGTGCCGGTGTTGCGCACGCAGTCGCGCACCATGTTCTCGTGCCCGTAGCGTTGAGGCAGGCCGCGGTCGGTGACGCCCGGCGTGTAGTTGGCGGAATAGGGAGAGTCGCGGCTGCTGATCGTGTAGATCGTGTCGCGGTTATTTCGGTCGTACACCGCGTCGGCATGCTCGCGGCAGGCCGCCAACGTCGCCGCGTCAGCGCGCGCCTGGCCAGTCGGCGGCGGCGGCGGCGCACTGCACGAGCGTGAGCGCCGCCGTGAGTGCAACGATAGCGCGGGTCACGATGTGGCTCCTGTCAGGCGCGGAGCCGTCTGGCCTTCCAGAGCGAGCCCGAAAGCAAATTGCGCGAGCCGGCCGCGGAAGCCGGTTTCGTCGAAGCGCGCTTCGGCGGTCAACGGAGTGCTCGCCGCGGCGCCGCAGCAGCGATGGATGCAATTCGGCGCCGTCGCGCCGCAGCAGGCAGAGCGAGTCCGCCCAGCGCACGCGCGCCAGCAGATCGACCAACGCCAGCAGACGCAGGCAGACCGCAAGACCGTAGCTGTTGCGCAGGCCGATCGTGCCGTCGACCGCGTCGGCCCAGCAGCATGCGTCGCGATCGGCCAGCGCGAGGTCGCCGATACGAGCCGTCATGGCGCTGGAAGCGGAAGAAGCGGTCGACGCCCCAGTGCTGTGCCAGGGCGGCGTCGCGCGCGGCGTACCAGGCGCGCTCGAGGTCGCGGCGGCGCACCGGTCGGCAGTTCCTCGGGCGGCAGGCGCGACGAGATAGGTCAGTCGACCCGTCCGGGCCGGCGCCGACATGCACGGACGCAGGATGTTCGGATGCGTTCATCGTCAGAAAGGATGGACCCGCCGGGCAGCTTGCGCCAGCCTGTCGACGCGTTGCCGAGGAGAATTCAGCCATGCAGGATCCGGCGAAACTGACCGCAACCGAGGCGGCTCGGCTGATGCGCGACGGAAGCGGCTCGATCCGGTCGATCTGATGGAGGCGTGCCTGGAGCGGATCGCCGAGCGGGAATTGGCGGTGCGGGCCTTCGCCTGGTTCGATGCGGACGCCGCGCGGCGTGCGGCATTGTCGGCGCGGCCGGGCGCGCTGCACGGCTTGCCGATCGGCGTGAAGGACGTGCTGGATACCGCTGACATGCCGAGCGAATACGGCTCGCCGATCTGGCGCGGCTGGCGGCCGCGCGCCGACGCCGCCGCGGTGGCCTGGGCGCGCGCGGCGGGTGGCGTGGTGATCGGCAAGACCGTCACCACTGAGTTCGCCACGCGCAAGCCGGGCCCGACCGGCAACCCGCACAATCCGCAGCATACGCCGGGTGGATCGAGCAGCGGATCGGCGGCGGGCGTGGCGGACTGCTTCTTTCCGCTCGCCTACGGCACGCAGACGGCGGGCAGCGTGATCCGGCCGGCGGCGTTCTGCGGCGTGGTGGGCTACAAGCCGAGCTACGGCACGATCAACCGGTTCGGCATGAAGCTCATGTCGGAGAGCCTTGATACTGTGGGAGTGATGGCTCGCAGCGTCGCTGATTGCGCGCTGTTCGCCGGCGCCGTGGCGGGGCGCGACCTCGGCGATCCGGATGCCCGGCCGGAGCGGGCGCCGCGCATCGGCATCTGCCGGTCGCCCGTGTGGGACGCGGCGCTGCCGGAGACGCAGGCGCTGCTGCCGCGCGTCGCTTCGGCGCTGGCGCGGGCAGGGGCCACCGTGGTGGATCGCGAGCTCCCGCCGAGCGTGGCGGCGATCGTCGAGGCACACCCGATCGTGATGAATCAGCGAGAGCGGCCGGGCGATGGGCTGGGAACTGGCGAACGCGCGCGAGCAGATCAGCGAGGGGCTGCGCGAGCGGCTGGAGTTTGGCCTGTCGCAGAGCGAGGCGGCGGTGGCCGAGGCCATGCGCGTATTCGACCGCGCGCAACGGGAGTTTCCGGCCTGCATGGAGGGGCTGGATGCGCTGGTGACGCCTTCGGCGCCGGGTCAGGCGCCGGCCGGGCTGGAATGGACCGGCGATCCGGCGTTCAACCTGATCTGGACCAGCCTGCACGTGCCTTGCGTGACGGTGCCCGCCGGGGCTGGTCCGGACGGGCTGCCGCTTGGCATCCAGATCGTCACGCGGATCGGCGAGGATCGGCAGGCGCTGGCCTGGGCGCAGTGGGTGGCGGCGGCGATCAATTAAAGCAACGCCTCGCGCAGCCTGTCCCGCCCGGCCTCGCCTGCGGCCAGCGTCGTCGCGTTGACGATCGCGAGGCGAAAGCCGCCGGGCGGCATGGCGTGGTGCTCCGGCGCCTTGTCCTCGTGGAAGGTGATCTGCACGCTGGAGACGCCTGGCATGGCGCAGCACTTCGTCCACCAGCGCGGCGGGCGGGTGGCGATAGCGCGGGCCGTGCGGGCCGAACAGCACCACGCTGTAGCCGTCGGCGCGGTCCGTGTCGGGATAGACCCAGTCGCCGGTGACGTGCAGGCGCACCACCGCCTCGACCCAGCCGGCACCATAAAGATCAGGCCATTGGTCGGCGAAGCGCAGATGCGCCTCGATGATGCGGCCGCCGATCGTCTCGAAGTTCGCCATGCCGGTGTAGCCGCGCAGGTGCTTGCGCGACCAGGCGCCGCACCAGTCCTCGATCTCCGGCATCGGTTCGGCGTGGATCAGCCAGTGGTCGAACGTGCCGCCCGGTCCGGTGGCGCCGGTGGTGTGCCGCCACCAGCGCGGCTCGCCATCGACCAGCGCCACGTCGGTGCTGACATGCGGGCCGGTCAGCAGCGTGCACCAGAAGTGACCGGCGGTCAGTGCCGCGCGGTATTCCTCGGCCGAGGCGATGACCTGGCTGCCGGTGCCCATGCCGCGCAGGTTCATGATCGGCTTGGAGAACACCGGGAACGACGGCGGCATCACGCCGTGCGGTGCGGCCTGCAGGCCCTGCGACAGGGCGACCGCGAGCTTGTCGTAGATCCAGCGATGTGCCGGGGAACCATTCCCAGGAATCGGGATCTTCGGTGGAGATGCGCACGTCGGGCGGGCAGTCGACATGCTCGAAATACTGGAACCGCCAGGGATCGGCCTCGCAGATCGGCATTGTCCGGGTTCAGCCTATCGGCTCCGGCCGCAGCCGTTGCGGCAGGGTGTTCAGCGAATCGGTGGTGTCGAAGTCGCGCAGCACCGCGTCGTCGGCCATCTCCACCTCGGCCACCGCCTCGAGATGCTTGCCGAGCAGGAACCGCGCGCCGGAATCGCCCGCTGATCTCCAGGATTTCGGAGAAGAACTGCCGGTCCCACAGCATCGGGTTGCCCTGCTTGCCGCGGAACGTCGGCAGCACGATCAGCCTTCCCTCGTCGGGATCGTAGGAGGCCAGCAGCCGGTCGATCATCCGGCCGGTCACCAGCGGCATGTCGCCCAGGCAGACCAGCGCCGCCGCACACTCCTCGGGCACGGCGGCGATGCCGGCCTTCAGGCTGGCCGACAGTCCCTGGGCGTAGTCCGTCGGCGTGGACGTAGCGCACCGGGCGGCCGCCCAGCGCGTGCTGCACCTGCTCCGCCTGATGCCCGGTCACCACCAGGACGGGGCGGGCCTTGGATGACAGCACGTTGTCCACCACCCGCGCGATCATCGGCTTGCCGGTGCGGTCGGCCACCAGCAGCTTGTTGTGCGGCGCCATGCGGCGCGAGCGGCCGGCGGCCAGCACGATGGCCGCGATGGTGCGGCGCGCTGCGCGGGGCGGCGCCGGTGCGCGGCGTGGCCGGGGCCTTCTCGCGCGGCAGCGGGCGGGTGTCGATCTCCTTCAGCAGGCCGCCGACGCCCATCTTCATGACGTCGGCCGGCGCCGACCGGCAGCCCGGCGAACAGCCTGCGTCAGCACGAAGTCGATGCCGTTCAGCTTCGGGCTGCGGGCGCAGCCGGGCAGCACCAGGGCCGGCCGCGTGCCGATGCGGCCGAGGCAGATCAGGTTGCCGGGGTCCACCGGCATGCCGAAATGCAGGATCTCGCCGCCGGCGCGGACGATGCCGGCGGGGCCGACGTCGCGCCGGTCCACCACCGCCGAGGCGCCGACCACCAGCAGCAGGTCGGCGCCCTGGGAAATCAGCGATTCCAATGCCTTGCCGATCGGTGCTTCCTCGTGCGGCGCATGCAGCGGCGGCAGCAGAGAGCCGGTGAGCTGGGTGACCCGCTGCTCGGTCGCCGCGATGGTCTTCTCGGTGACGCTGTCCTTCAGGCCGGGCAGTTCGGTGACGACGAGGCCGACCTTCAGGTGACGGAACGGGTGGAGGGCCAGCGGCGAGCCGGCCTGGCGGATCAGAGCCTCGGCGACCGCCAGCACGTTGCCGGGCACCGAGAACGGGATGATCTTCACCGTCGCCACCAGGTCCTTCGGCGCGACGACCGCGTAGTCGGGCAGGGTCCCGATGGTCAGTGATTCGTCGATCGTGTTCAGGCGGTTGATCATCGCCGCGTCGACGCGCAGCAGGCCCGGCACCTCGGCGGCCAGGTTCACCCTGCCGGTGGCCGCACGGGTCCGCGCCAACAATGGCGAGACCAGGGGCTGGGCCAGGCGGTCGGCGGCGATGTCCTCGGGCACGTCGCCGGGTTCCAGCCGGGCGACGATGACCTCCTCGCGGTCCGCCTCGCGCAAAGCGGTCAAGCGCGGCCTCATCCAGCACCGATCCCTTGCGGATCATCCGCTCGCCGACACGCTGCGAGTGCGCCATGATGGCGCCGCGGGCTTCCTCCAGCGGGACCGGGCCGAATTTCATGCCGCCAGGGGCTGTTTCTGCGGCAGTGCCGCGCCACGCCGCACCGCGACGAGCTCCGCGATGATGGACAGCGCGATTTCCGGGGCGGTGACCGCCTCGATGTTGAGGCCGACGGGACCCTGGATGCGCGCCAGTGCCGCCTCGCCGTGGCCAAGCTCGCGCAGACGCTTCAACCGCGCGGCATGGGTGCGCCGCGAGCCGAGCGAGCCGATGTAGAACGCCGCCGACTTCAGCGCACGGTCCAGCGCCGGATCGTCCAGCTTCGGATCGTGGGTGAGGGTCACGACGGCGGTGCGGCTATCGGGCCGCAGCTCGTCCATCGCCTCGTCCGGCCACGCGGTGGAGACCGTGACGTTGGGGAAGCGCTCGTCAGAGGCGAACGATCGGCGCGGATCGACGACGATGACGGCGAAGCCGCACTGCGCGGCGAACGGCACCAGGGCCTGCGCGATGTGGACCGCGCCGACCACGATCAGGCGCAGCGGCGGATTGTGCGCATGCAGGAACCAGTCGGTTCCGTCGAGCTTCACCGTGCCGCTTTCGTCGGATTGCAGCACCCGCTCGGCTGCGGCGTTCAGTTCCGGCGAGGCTGACGGATCGGGCAGCAGACGCTGCGCGCCGTCGGGGAGGCGCGTGGCGAGCACGACCGGGCGCTTGTCGCGCTTCGCCGCCTCCAGGGCGGCGAGGATTTCGGGTGTCATAGCGGGGCACCCCCTCCCCAACCCTCCCCCGCTGCGCGGGAGAGGGAGTATTCTGCCCCCTCTCCCGCGCAGCGGGGGAGGGTTGGGGAGCGGGCATAGCGGGCCGTCACGACAGCTTCTCCACGAACACCTTCACCTTGCCGCCGCAGGCCAGGCCGACCTCCCAGGCGCGCTCGTGCGTCACGCCGAAGTCCAGCAGTTGCGGAGTGCCCGTGTCGATCGTCTTCATGGCGGCATCGGCCACCGCGCCCTCGATGCAGCCGCCGGAGACCGAGCCCGCCATCTTGCCCGACTTCGTCACCGCCATCTGGCTGCCGGCGGGTCGAGGCGAACTGCCCCAGGTCTCGGTCACCGTCGCCACGGCGACCTGCTCGCCGGCCGCGCGCCACAATGCCGCGGTGCCCAGCACGTCCTCGGTTTCTGCGATGCTCATGATGCCATCCTTTCAGGCTCGCCCGCCGCCGCCAAGAGTGAGCGTCGCGGGGCGGGGCGGGACAGGAGATCGACCAGCGCGCGCAGGCTGGCCAAATTGTGCACGGGGCGGAAGTCATCCACGTGCGGCAGCATTGCGCGTATCCCCTGTGATTTTGGTTCAAAGCCAGCCCAGCGCAACAGTGGATTGAGCCAGATCAGCCGTTGGCAGGAACGATGCAGCCGATCCATGTTCTCCGCCAGTCCTCGCGCGCCATCGCGATCCAGCCCGTCGGTGATCAGCAGCACGATCGCACCCTGCGCCAGCACGCGCCGGGCCCAGAGGCGATTGAAGGTCTCCAGTGCCTCGCCGATCCGGGTGCCGCCGGACCAGTCGGGCACGACATGCGAGACCATCTGGAACGCCACCTCCGGATCACGATGGCGAAGCTGACGCGTGACATTGGACAGGCGCGTGCCGAACAGGAAGACATGCACGCGGTCGCGGTCGTTGGTCACCGCATGCAGGAAGAGCAGCAGAATCTGCGCGTAACGCGACATCGATCCGGAGATGTCGCAGAGGACGACGAGAGGCGGCGGACGCGTCACCTGACGGTTGCGAGCGATGGTGACGATCTCGCCCCCTTGCCGCAGGCTCTGGCGGATGGTGCGGCGGAGGTCGGTGACCGGCCCAAGCGGGTCGGCGCGCAGCCGTCGGGTGCGCCGCATGTCGAGCGGCAGTGTGAGGCGGCGGATTTCCCGCTTCGCCGCGGCGATTTCCTCGGCGCTCATCGCCTCGAAGTCCATGTGCTGGAGGCGCTCGCGATCCGATACGGTGAGCACCGCGTCGGTTACCGGAGGTTCGTCCTCGGCTCGCGGCTGCGTCTCGCGTGGCCTGGCCATTGCCTCTGCGACACGCCGACTGCCGGGCGGCGGCCGTTCCTTGGGCCGGTCCTTTTGCGCATCGAGCAGCGCCATCGCCGCCGCCTGTTCGGCAGCGGCGGGATCGCGCCAGAACAGGTTGAATGCCTGCTCGAATACGTCCTGATGCTCGTGGCGATGGATCATCGCGGTTCGCAGCGCGGTGCGGGCCTCGGTGCGATTGCCGAGATCGACCAGCGAAAGCGCGCGCTGGCCCGCAAGCGACTCGGCGGGTCCGATCGGCAGGCCGGCACGGCGCAACATTCGGGCGAAATGCATGACATTGGCGGCGAGGGTGGGGGAGGCGCCGGTCATCCTTGCTGCTTGCCCACCAACATCCACAGCCGCTCCAACCTTCGATCGCGCAGCCCGGCTGCGTGCAGCGCCTCGAGCGTCGACGAAAGATAGGCGGCACAACTGCCGAGAGCGCCCGTCGCGGTCGCGATATGCGTGGCCGCCAGCAGGTCATCGAGGCGTCCGGCGTAGCGCAGGTGCGCGCGGTTGGCGACGAAGGTGACGGCACGCACCGGCCCGTGGGCGGTCGTCGCGGTCACCCAGCGGGATTGATATGCGCCGGTGAACAATTCGCGCCGCCATGCCAGCAGCAACTCGGACCGCGCGTGGGCCTCAGGAATGCGGAACAACAATCCTGCGCAGCGTCCGCCGCGTTCCAGCGCCAGCATGAGGCCGGGATTGTCGGGCGACCCTCGACCCCCGTGCAGCCACAGGCAGAAGCGCCGGTGCCAGCCATGCACGGCGCCGGCGCGGCTTTCGGCGAACTCGATCGCCGGGTTCCACATCAGCGAGCCATAGCCGAACAGCCAAATGTCGCCGTGCGCATGCCGGGCCAACGTGGCATCGAGGTCGGCCTCTATCTCGGCGTCCGACAGAAAGCTGGTGCCGGGCGGCAAAAGTAGCCGGGCCGCCGCCAAAAGCGAGCCGTCGCGCAACGCTTCGCGGGTTACGGCGGGACGCCAGTCCGCGGCCGAACCAAGGCCGGCATCCGAACCCTGTGTCACTCCGCGGCCTGCCGCGCCTCTGTCACCAGCCGGGCTGTCTCGGCGCCGCGAATCTTGGCGATATCATCCTGATATTTCAGCAAAACCCCAAGGGTCTCGTCCACCGCCGACGGCGCCAGCTCCTGCTGGTTCAGATAGGTCAGCGCCTGCGCCCAGTCGATCGTCTCGGCCACGCCCGGCAGCTTGAACAGATCCTCACTCCTCAGCTGCTGCACGAATGCCACGACCTGCGCCGCCAGATGGTCGGGCACCGTCGGCGCCTTGGCCGCCAGGATTGCACGCTCGCGCGCGGCGTCGGGGTAATCCACCCAGTGATACAGGCACCGACGTCGGATCGCGTCGTGCACCTCGCGGGTACGGTTGGAGGTGATCACCACCGCCGGGCGTGTCCGCGCGCGGACCGTGCCGAACTCGGGCACTGTGATCTGGAAGTCCGCCAGCAGCTCCAGCAGGAACGCCTCGAACGGCTCGTCGGCGCGGTCGAGTTCGTCGATCAGCAGCACCGCCGGCGGCAGGTCCGGATCGATGGCGGACAGCAGCGGCCGGGCAAGCAGGTATTTGCGCGTGTAGATGTCGCTGGCCAGCTCACCCGGGTCGGTCTGCCCGGCGGCCTCTGCCAGCCGGATCGCCATGAGCTGGCGCGCATGATCCCACTCGTAGGCAGCCGCCGACAGGTCCATCCCATCGTAGCATTGCAGCCGCACCAGCCGGCGCCCAAGACCCTGGGCCAGCACCTTGGCAATCTCGGTCTTGCCGGTGCCGGGCTCGCCCTCCAGGAACAGCGGGCGGTGCATGGCGAGCGCCAGGTGAACGGCGGTCGCCAGTTCGTGGTCGGCGATGTAGCCCTGGCCGGCGAGCAGCTTGGCCGTGTCGGCGACGGTCGCAGGCAGGACGGCCACTACAGCATGCTTCCGAGGATCAGGACCAACAGGAACAGGTAGATCGCACCGCCGATCCAGGCGACCAGCGGCAGTCCGAGTGGTTCGCGCGGTATGAGCGCGAGAACGCCGATCGAGGAGGGCACATCCCTGCCTGGCGGCGGCGGGCGCACCGATCCGGCGTACGCGGCCGGCGCCGGCTCGGGTGGCGCAACCTGTGCGCCGAACCGGTCGAAGAAGGCGTCCGCCATCTGTTTGGCGGTTGCGTCGATCAGCCGCGCGCCGAGCTGGGCGATCTTGCCGCCGACCTGCGCGTGGACCTCGTAACGCAGCAGGGTGCCGGCGCCGGCGTCCTCCAGGTGAACCTTGGCGCCGCCCTTGGCGAAGCCGGCGACGCCGCCCTGGCCCTCGCCGCCGATCGTGTAGCCGTTCGGCGGATCGATGTCGGTCAAGTGCACCGCGCCGTTGAACCGCGCCGCAATCGGGCCGATCTTCACCGCGGCGGTCGCCTTCATCTCGGTGTCCGACAATTTCTCCAGGCTCTCGCAGCCGGGGATGCTGGCCTTCAGCACTGCCGGGTCGTTGAGCGCCTGCCATACGGTCTGGCGCGGCGCCTCGATGCGCCGCTCACCTGTCATGTCCATTAGACCGAATTCCGTTGTGCGCGTCGGACGTTACTTGCAGGGTCGGGGGCATGCAATCAAGCGCACCCGGTCTGGCATGGGGACTGCCGTTCGCCGGGCTGCTGGTGTCGATGGCCGTGTTCCCGATCGTGGCGCCGCGGTTCTGGCACCGGCGCATGGGGGGCGTTGCGTTTGCCTGGAGTGTCGCGCTGCTGCTGTGGCAGGGAGCGGCAAACGGCGCCGGCGCGGCGGCTTTGGCGGTCTGGCACGCGCTGTTGATCGACTACCTGCCATTCGTGACGCTGCTGCTGGCGCTGTACACCGCCGGCGGTGGCGTGCTGCTGCGCGGTGGACCCGCGGGAACGCCGACCGGCAACACCGCGATGCTGGCGCTCGGAATGGCGATGGCGGTGGTGATGGGCACGACCGGGGCGTCGATGGTGCTGATCCATCCTTTGCTGCGCGCCAATGCCCACCGCAGGCGCAAGGTGCATCTGGTGGTGTTCGTGATCGTGCTGGTCGCCAACGCGTCGGGCGCCCTAACGCCGCTGGGCAACCCGCCTCTGTATATCGGCCTGCTTCTGGGAGTGCCGTTCTTCTGGCCCGCGCGCCACCTGTTGGCGCCGCTCCTGATCGTGATGATCCTGCTGCTGGCGGCGTTCTACATGATCGACCGTCATCTGGCGGCGAGGGAGCCGGCGGCAGCGGGATCGGAGCGGTGGCGGGTGCGGGGCTGGGGGAACCTGGCGCTGATCCTGCTGGTGATCCTGATTGTGCTGGCGCAGGGCTTCGTGCCGCCACGGGTGGTCGTGCTGTTGCGCGAGCCGGTCAATCTGGCCCAGCTTGGCGGCGTCGCGGTGCTGCTGCTGGTGACCCTGGCCTCTGCGGCGTTCACGCCGCGCGCGATACGCCGGTCGAACGATTTCACCTGGCATCCGATGGCCGAGGTGGCGATGCTGTTCGCGGCGATCTTCATCACCATCGGCCCGGTCGTGGCGATGCTTGAGGCAGGGCTCGATGGGCCGCTGGCGCCGTTGCTGCGGCTGAGCCGCGATAGCGGCGGGCAGAACAACCCACTCGTGTATTTCTGGCTGACCGGGATCCTGTCGGCGCTGCTCGACAACGCGCCGACCTATCTGGTGTTCTTCAAGCTGGCTGGGATCCATCCGGCCGCGCTTTCCGGCACCGATGGTGTGACGCTCATGGCGGTTTCGGCCGGAGCGGTGTTCTTCGGCGGCCTTACCTATATCGGCAACGCGCCGAACATGATGCTGCGCGCGATCGCCGCGCATCGCGGCGTGCGGATGCCGGGGTTCTTCGGCTATTCCCTGCTGGCTTCGCTGCTGTTGCTGCCGGTCCTCGCGCTGGTGGGCCTGCTGTTCTTCGCCTGAAGCGTGATGACACCGGAGGCGGAATCGCCGGAGGGCTGAAATCACGCGTTCAACCCAAGAGTAGCGCCGCACTGTCCATCCGCCGCACCTTCGGCTAAGCCGTTCGACGCCCAGCGCGGAGTTTGCTCCATGACCTATCTGGTTGCCGCCGATCTGCCTGCCGCTCCCGCGGGAGAGCGGTTCAGGGCGCTGCTCGCCCGGCCGGGCATCTTGCAGATGCCGGGGGCCCATAACGGCATGGCAGCATTGCAGGCGAGGGCGGCGGGGTTCGAGGCGCTCTATTTGTCCGGTGCCGCGATGACCGCGTCGATGGGCGTTCCCGACCTCGGCATGATCACGGTGGACGAGGTGTGCTTCTTCATCCGCCAGATCACAAGGGCGGCCGGACTGCCGCTGCTGGTCGATGGCGACACCGGCTATGGCGAGGCGCTCAACGTCATGCACATGGTGCGCAGCTTCGAGGATGCCGGCGCCGCCGCGGTGCACATCGAGGATCAGTTGCTGCCGAAGAAGTGCGGCCACCTGAACGACAAGAAGCTTGCCGATCCGCACGACATGGCGATCAAGATCGCCGCGGCGCGTCGCGCTCGCCGCAACCTGTTCATCGTCGCGCGCACCGATGCCGCGGCGAGCGAAGGCATCGACGGCGCGGTGGCGCGGGCGAAGCTGTATCTCGAGGCGGGTGCCGATGCGATCTTCCCCGAGGCGCTGACCACCGCCGAGATGTTCCGTGACGTTTGCCTCGCGTGTCGCTGCGCCGCTGCTTGCCAACATGACCGAATTCGGCCGCACGCCGTTCTTCACCGCGGCAGAATTCGAGGAGATGGGTTATCGGATGGTGATCTGGCCGGTGAGTTCGCTGCGCGTCGCCAACAAGGCGCAGGCAGCCTTGTATGCGGCGATCCGCCGCGACGGCGGGACGCAGTCGATGCTGGAGCAGATGCAGACGCGGGCGGAACTCTACGCGGCGATCGGCTACCACGACTACGAGGCGCTGGACGCGAGCATCGTGAGGACCGTGATCCCCGAGGGGATGCCGCAGCGTCAGTGAGATCCCGCCATATGAACCGCCGCCATTTGCTGCTGCTGCTGACGCTTGCGCCGCTGTCGGCCAGAGCGCAGGGCCCCAATCCGACCGGTCCGCAGCCGGAACTGCCGAAGGAGCGTCTGGTCATCACCACGCGTGACGGCGTGCATCACGAATTCAGCGTCGAGATGGCGACCACGCAGGAGCAGCAGACCGTGGGTCTGATGTTCCGCCCCAGCGTTCCCGCTGACGGCGGCATGCTGTTCGACTGGCGCTATCCGCGCGATTCGCAGATGTGGATGCGCAACACCATCGCGCCGCTCGACATGGTGTTCATCAATGCCGACGGCACCATCCGCTCGATCGCGGAGAACACCGTGCCGCAAAGTCTGGCGGTGATCGACAGCCGAGGTCCGGTGCGTGCGACGCTGGAACTGGGGGCGGGTACGACGGCGCGGCTGAATATACGGGTCGGCGACAAGGTGCAGCAGCGGATCTTCGGCAACGCGCCGTGAGCCAGCCTATTCCGAGAGACTGTCGCGGGCACGCTCGAACAGCCTGAGCGCGATCAGCGCACCAGAAGGCCGATGGCGAAGCCGGCGGCGGCTCCCCAAATGGCGGGTCTCGTGCCGCCGACCGCTCCGCCGACAGCGGCGCCCACGATCAGCAGTACGAACGGGAGCAGGCAACCGAGCGCAGGCATTTCCGTGACCCTATAACTGCGTTCCGACAATGTGCCGCACCGCGTCCTCCGCGTCTAAACAAAGGTTTCCCTATTATCACAACTCCTTGCATATTCGACGCGAGGCAAGCAAGTGGAGGGCAAGATGGCCGACATGCGCATGGAAACGGATAGTATGGGACAGGTCGCGGTACCCGCCGATAGGCTTTGGGGCGCGCAGACACAGCGGTCGCTCGAGCATTTCAGCATCGGCAAGGATCTGATTCCGCGCGAAATGATCACCGCTTACGCCATCCTCAAGCAGGCGGCGGCCAACGCCAACCACGCCGGTGGCCGCCTGAACGATCAGGCCCATGATCTCATCGTCCAGGTCACCAATGAAATCCTGAAGGGCGAACACAGCGACATGTTTCCCCTGCATGTGTGGATGACCGGCAGCGGGACGCAGTTCAACATGAACGTCAACGAGGTCATCTCGAACCGCGCCTGCCAGCTTGCCGGCACGCCTCTCGGCAGCAAGACGCCGGTGCATCCGAACGATCATGTGAACATGTCGCAGTCGTCGAACGACACGTTCCCTTCAGCCATGTACATTGCCGCAGCACTTGGCGTTGCACAGCGGCTCATGCCGAGCGTTGGCGGATTGCGTGACGCGATCGCCGCCAAGGCGGACGAGTGGAAGGACATCGTCAAGATCGGACGCACTCACATGCAGGATGCGACACCGATCACCCTCGGGCAGGAGTGGTCGGGATATGCCGGCGCGTTGACCGACGATCTCGACCGGCTCGACGATGCACTGAAGGGAGTCCACCGCCTTGCCCTCGGCGGCACCGCCGTCGGCACGGGCATCAATGCCGCACCGGACTTTGCCCAGGCCGCCGCCGCCGAGATCGCCAGGCTCACCGGCCTTCCGTTCGTCAGCGCACCGAACAAGTTCACCGTGCAGGGTTCGCACGACGCGCTGGTCCATCTATCCGGCACGCTGCGCACGCTGGCCACATCGCTCTACAAGATTGCCAACGACATCCGGCTGATGTCGTGCGGCCCGCGCGCCGGCTTCGCGGAACTGGTGATCCCGGAGAACGAACCCGGCTCATCGATCATGCCGGGCAAGGTCAATCCGACGCAGGCCGAGGCGCTGACCATGATCGCAGTGCAGGTAATGGGCAACGACGTCGCGGTCGGGTTTGGCGGTGCCGGCGGTTACCTGGAAATGAACGTCTATAAGCCGCTCATCATCGCCAACATAACGCACTCCATCACCATCATGACGGACGGGTGCGCCAACTTCTGCAAGTTCCTCGTCGAAGGAACCAAGCCGAACCTCGAGCAGATCAAGACCTATGTGAACCGCTCGCTGATGCTGGTCACGGCCCTGGCACCTGTCATCGGCTATGACAAGGCATCCCGCATTGCCCACCACGCGATGGATAATAATCTTACACTGAAGCAGGCCGCGCTCGATCTCGCGTTCGTCACCGAGGCCGAGTTCGACCGGATCGTCGATCCCGCCAAGATGGTGCGGCCGTACGTCGCCAGCGGCAGCTAGCTTATGCCGGATGCCGGGACGGGGCAGGATGTCGCGTGGTTGGACAAGCTCGCGCATCTGACCTTGCAGCTTGGACGCATCCTGCTGCTGAACGGCTCGGATACCGAGCAGGTGCAGGCGTTGATGGCCCGGTTCACTTCGGCGTTCGGCGTCGAGATGAACCTGATGGTGAGCTACGAGGCGGTGCTGGTCACGTTGATCTCCGGCGAGCATATCCGGACCAAGATCGGCTATCGGCTGCCGGGCGCGGGTGTCGGCATGGCGGCGATCGAGGCGATCAACCGCCTGGTCGATGACGTCGGCGGTGGAGGTGTTCGCCTCGACGAGATCCCGTCCGCGCTCGAGGCGATCGAGCATCAGCCGCCACTCTATCCGCGCTGGCTCGTGGTCGTGGCACTTGGTGTGACCGCGGCGAGCTTGAGCCGCCTGTTCGGAGGCGATTGGCTTGCCTGCCTCGCGGCCGGATTGGCCGGCACGATCGGCACCGCGGTGCGACTGGAGCTTGGCCGTCGCCACGTCAACCCGGTTCTGTCAGCATTCATTGTTGCGTTACTGAGCGGCGTCGTCGGCGGGGTCGCCGTCCGGTTCGGGAGCAGCGATGCCGCGGCCCTTGCGCTGGTTGCACCCGCGATGATCCTGGTTCCCGGCGTGCCGCTGATCAACGGCATTCTCGACATGATCCGCAATCACATGACCATGGGTATCAGCAGGCTCGGCTTTGCCGCACTGGTGGTTCTGGCGATTGCGTTGGGCGTGTTCGCCGCCACATGGTGCACCGGCATCGGTGTGCCGGTGGATGCGCCGACACGCACGATCGGCGTGCCGCAAGATGCCTTGTTCTCTGCGCTCGCGGCGGGCGGATACGCGCTGCTGTTCAACGTGCGCGCACGGATGGCGTGGGCGTGCGGCGTCTGCGGCGTCGCCAGCCACACGTTGCGCACGCTGCTGTTTCACTTCGGGCTGAACCTGGTTGCCGGCACTCTGATCGGCGCCCTGGCGGCGGGCGTGCTCGCGCAGGTTTTTGCCCGACACTTTCGCGCACCGGCCGTGGCGCTGGCGTTTCCCGGGGTCGTTGCGATGATCCCTGGCGCCTATGCCTTCCGTGCGGTGTTCGGCACCTTGCAGATCGCACAGGCGACCGCCTCGGCCGAAACCGTCACGGGGACACTCTCGCTGTTGGCGACGGTCGCCCTGATGGTGGGCGCCATCGCGATCGGAGTTGCCGCGCCTGCCATGCTGTTTCCCGCGCGATCGTCAGCACGATAACGCGGATCGCTCAGCGCAGCAGGTTTGTCTTCGCGAGATCGATCAGTTCATCACCCCGGCCGCTCATCACCGCACGCAGCGCCCACAGGCCAAAGCCCTTGACCTGCGCAGGCGTGATGGTCGGCGGCATCGCCAGTTCCTGCTTGTTGGTGACGACATCGAGCAGCGCGGGCCCATCATGCGCCAAGAGTTCCGTGACCGCCGCTGCCAGATCGTTGGGTTCCTCGACCCGGCGTGCCTGTATGCCGATCGTGCGCGCCATCGCGGCGAAGTCGGGATTCTGTAGATCGGTCCCCGTCTCCAGAAAGCCCGACGCCTTCATCTCGAGTGCCACGAAGCCAAGCGTGCCGTTGTTGTAGATCACCACCTTCACCGGCAGCTTGCACTGCACCATCGTGAGGAGGTCGCCCATCAGCATGGTAAAGCCGCCGTCCCCGCTGAGACTGATCACCTGCCGGCCTGGATAGGCCGCCTGCGCGCCGATCGCCTGCGGCATCGCGTTGGCCATCGAACCATGGACGAGCGAGCCGATCAGCCGCCGGCGTCCATTCACTTTCAGGTAGCGCGCGGCCCAGACCGTGGAGGTGCCGACGTCGAAGGTGAAAACGGCGTCGTCGTCAGCGTGTTCGCTGAGCAGCCGGGTCAGATGCTGCGGGTGGATCGGCTTGCGGCCGGACGTGCCGGCGGCAAGCTCGTCGAGCCCGTGGCGCGCGTGCTGATAATGCACGCGGCTGGCGTCGAGATGTGCGGTGTCCTGTCGCGGTTTCAGCCTGGGCAGCAAAGCCTCGATCGTCGCGCCGACATCGCCGATGAGACCGAGATCGAGCCTTGTGCGCCGGCCGAGATTCTCGGGACGCAGATCGACCTGCGCGATCTTGGCGTGGGCCGGGTAGAACTGGCGATAGGGGAAATCGGTGCCCAGCATCAGCAGCGTATCGCAGTCGAACATCGCCTTGTAGCCCGACGAGAAGCCGATCAGCCCTGTCATGCCGACGTCGTATGGGTTGTCCCACTCGACGTGTTCCTTGCCGCCCAGCGCGTGCACCATCGGCGACTTCAGCGTCTCGCCAAGCCGCATGAGCGGGTCATGCGCGCCCGCGCAGCCGCGCCCGCACAGCAGCGTGGTTCGCGTACTCGCGTTGAGGAGATCGGCGAGCGCAGCGAGCTGTTCCTCGCCGGGAACGACGACCGGCTGGCGGATCGCCAGGGCCTTCGGCGCCGAATGCGGCTCGGCGTGATCCTCCAGCGCGACGTCACCCGGGATCACGACGACAGCGACGCCGCGATGGCCGATAGCCGCACGGATAGCCGACTCGAGCACGCCGGGAAGCTGCGAGGGGTGCGACACCAGCTCGCAATAGTGGCTACAGTCGCGGAACAGATTGTCGGGCTTGGTCTCCTGGAAATAGCCGCGGCCAATTTCGGCCGAGGGAATCTGCGCCGCGATCGCGAGGACCGGAACGCGCGAGCGGTGGCAGTCGTAGAGACCGTTGATGAGGTGAAGATTGCCTGGGCCGCACGAGCCCGCGCACACCGCGAGTTCGCCGGTGAGGGCCGCCTCTGCTCCAGCCGCAAACGCTGCCGTCTCCTCGTGACGGACGTGCACCCAATCGATGTCGCCGCGCCGGCGCAGTGCCTCGGTGATGCCGTTGAGACTGTCGCCGACGACGCCATAGATCCGTTTGACGCCGGTCGCATGGAGAATGTCGGTCACGAGTTCGGCGACAGTCTTGGCCATGTAGGTCTCCGGTGACGCGCGGTCGATTGGCTGCTCAGATCGTCTCGAGCTTGAGCACGGGTGCGGTTTCAGCGCGGATACGCAGGCACGCCTGGGCGTCCTGCTTCAGATCGATCCCATAGGTCGGGATGAGCTGCTTCAGCTTGGGCAGCCACGCATCGTCGGTCAGCTCACCGGGGAAACACTTCTGGAGCACGCCGATGGCGATGAAAGCGGCAGTGGATGCGCCCGGCGAGGCACCTAGCAACGCCACCAGCGAGCGGTCTTCGGCAGCAACCAGCTCGGTGCCGAACTCAAGCACACCGGTACGCGCCTTGTCCGGCTTGATGATCTGCACACGCTGGCCGGCGACGGCTTCCTTCCACTGATGGCGCTGTGCCGTGGGGAAGAACTGCTGAAGTGTGGCGAACTGATGCGCCGATGTCTGGAGAACCTGGCCGATGAGGTATTCGGACAGCGCAGCGTCGTCGCGCGCGACGGCCAGCATCGGCAGTATGTTGCCGGGTTCGATCGAGCGAAACAGGTCGGTGAGCGAGCCATGCTTGAGGAATTGGGTGGAGAATCCGGCGTAGGGCCCGAACAGCAGCGACGTGTTGCCGCCGATTATGCGCGTGTCCAGGTGCGGCACCGACATCGGCGGCGATCCTGCCGCCGCCTTGCCGTAGACCTTGGCGTGATGGCGGGCGCTGACCGCCGGCACGTCGCAGCGCAGCCATATCCCGCTTACCGGGAATCCGCCGAAGCCGTGCGCTTCGGGAATGCTCGACTTCTGTAGCAGCGGCAGCGCCTCGCCGCCGGCGCCGATGAAGACGAACTTCGCGGAGATCGCGTGCGTTTTGCGCTGCTCGACATCGTCGATCGTCACGCGCCAGCGACCGTCCGGCTCGCGGTCGAGCCCGACGACACGCTGCTTGTAGTGCACCGAGAATCCCGTCTGTGCGGACAAATGAGCGACCAGCAGATGGGTCAGCGAACCGTAGTCGACGTCGGCCCCGGTGACGATGCGTGTCGCCGCGATCGGCTGATTGGCGTCACGCCCCTCGATGATCAGCGGCGCCCAGTCGGCGATCTGTTTGCGGTCCTCGCTGTATTCCATGCCGCGATAGCAATGGTGCGCCGCCATCGCCTTGAAGCGTGCGCGCAGGAATTCGACATTCTCTTTGCCCCACACGAAGCTCATGTGCGGACACGGGTGGATGAAGGCCCGCGGATCGGCGATCGCCCCCGACCTCACGAGGAAGGACCAGAGCTGGCGCGACAGGTCGAACTCGGTGTTGACCTCGAGAGCTCGGGAAATGTCGACGCTGCCGTCGGAATTCTGCGGGGTGTAGTTCAGCTCGCAGTTCGCGGCATGGCCGGTACCGGCGTTGTTCCAGGCCTGCGAGCTTTCCTGCCCACAGTCGTCGAGCGTCTCGAGCATGACGATGCCGAGCGATGGGTCGAGCGCCTTGAGCATCGTGCCGAGCGTCGCGCTCATGATGCCGGCGCCGATCAAGACGACGTCGGGTGTGCCGGGGATGGCGGTCTGGGTCATCTGTCTCTCCTGTCCGCCGACTAGGTTTGTGCGGATTTCGCGACAAACGGGACGCCGGCGCCCGGCGCCAATATCACGTAGGCGCGCCGCCACGGCTCGTCATCGACCAACCGCCAGCTATGGCCGCTGCCAGTCGTATCCTCCGCGAGCAGAATGTCGCCGGGGCGGATCGTGAAGTGCTCGCCATTGCGCGTCTGGAAGTCGAGCGTTCCGCTGAGTGTGATGACGAACTGCCTGATGGGCGCGTCATGCCAGGCAAACGTGCCGCCGGACTGTGTCTCCTGGAAAGAGATGCTGGCGGTGGTTGCCTTGCTGCTCAGCAAGTCGCCGCGCGCCCCCCCGGCGAGGTCGATCGAGCCTTCCTCGAAGCGGGAGTTGCCGTCTTCGCCCGTCCATATCCGCACGCATCGGATCATTGCTGCTCCAATCGTTCCTACGGAGGTCCGGCCTGACTAGGCTATAATCGGTCGCATCGGAAGAGAATATATCACGGGTTTCGATCGCCGGTCCTGTTCGGCCGCGTTGCGGCGTTTACGGGGGCGCCTGCGTTATGCTAGCGCCTGTCCTCGACCCTCGAGCCCGAGGGTTGGCAAGCGGGGCGTGGCGCAGCCTGGTCAGCGCGCCTGTTTTGGGTACAGGAGGTCGTGGGTTCGAATCCCGCCGCCCCGACCAGTCGCAGCGAGAGGTGTCATGCGTGCCCGCATCTACCAGCCGCCGAAGAACGCCATGCAGTCCGGCTGGGCCGCGACCCACGAGTGGGTGCTGGAATTCGAGCCCTCCTCGCCGCGCCGGCCCGATCCGCTGATGGGCTGGATCGGCAGCGGCGATACCCAGGCCCAGGTCCGGCTGAACTTCCAGACGCGCGAGGAGGCGGTTGCCTTCGCGGAGAGACACGGCATCACGTACGATCTGGAAATCCCGCAGCCGCGGCGTGTCCGGCCGAAGGCCTATGCGGACAATTTCCGCTATGGCCGGATCGAGAACTGGACGCACTGACCGGGCGTCATCGCCGTCCCCATCCGCGGGCCAGCCCGATCAGCACGACGAGTGCCGGTAGTGTCGCCGCCAGCCGGAACGTGAAGCCGAAGCCGGCGAGGAACGCCGGCACCTCCGCCACGCCGTCCGCCAGCGCGGTGTCGCGCCAAGTCTGAAACAGCAGCATCAGTACCCGTCGCCCCGGTCACCGTGCCAAGCGTACGTGTCATCATGACCAGGCTGCCGGCGACGCCGCGGTCGGAGCGGGGAATCGATGCGGTGACGATATCGAAATACGCCACCTGAAACAGCCCGACCCCGAAACCTTGGAGGGCCATGGCGCCAGCCAGTAGCCGGAAGTTCGGCGTCGCATCGGCGCCTCCGATCATCACCTGCCCGAGCGCCATTGCCGCTGCTCCCAGCAGTGCGAGCAACCGCGGCGCGACACGTGCCGCGAGCCGCGCCGCGAGCGGTGCCGCAACGGCGGTGCCGGCAGGCGAGCAGGCGAGCAGCAGACCTGTTGCGAAGGCCGTCAATCCACCGAGACGGCTCAAATAGAACGGGACCAGCAGCAGCACGGAGAACCCGGCGAGATTGAGCGCCGCATGTCCGGCGTTCAGCAGCGAGAAGTCGAGATCCTTGAAGATAGCGAAGATCGATGATGGGGCGTTGCGTGCGACGCTCCTGCATGATGAAGCCGCCGGTCGCCAGCACGCAGGCAAAAGCGGCCGCCACGAACCACAGGCGGTACGAGCCCAGATTCTGCAACTGGTTCAATGCCAGCAGCATTGCGCTGATCGCCAATACGAGCAGGGCGCCGCCGGCGGCGTCGAACTTCTCACGATGCGCGGGACGTGTGTCGGCCGGCAACAGCCAGGCCAGCAGGAAAGCCGACAGCGCCAGCGGTGCGCGGAACCAGAACACCGCCGGCCAGCCGATCAGCGGTACCAGCATGCCGGCGATCAGCGGCCCGAGCGCGCCGCCGATGCCGATCACCATGGTGTAGATACCCAGAACGCGGGTGCGCGCCACTTCCGAATGGAGACTGGTGGCCAGCGCAGGCCCGCAGCTCAGCACCAATGCAGCACCCACGCCCTGAAGTACCCGTGCGACCAGCAGGAAGCCGTAGCTGGGGGCCAGCGCGCACAACACGAATGCGACGGCGCTCCACAGGCTTCCCGCGAGAAAAATTCGCCGGTATCCCAGCATGTCGCCGACCCGGCCGAACACCAGCATCAGGGCCGCATAGGTCAGTGTATAGGCGATCACGACCCACTGGATCGCCGGGATCGGCAACCCGAATGCGCGGGTGATGAACGGGAAGGCGAAGTTGACCGACGAGTCGAACGGCACCACCAGCGTGCCGAGTGCCACCACCAGCACGCCGAAACCGGGGCGTGCGGTGGTCGGCGTGGTGCGGCGGATCAGACCGATTTCTTCAGCGACGGCGATGCCTTGAAACGCACTGTCTTGCCGGCCTTCACCTTGATCAACTCGCCGGTGCGCGGGTTCAGGCCCTTGCGGGCCCTGGTCTTGCGCACGGTAAAGGTGCCAAAACTCGGCAGGGTGAACTTGCCCTCTCTCTTCAGCTCCTTGATCACCGCGTCCATCAGATCACCGGCGGCGCGGTTGGCCGCGATGCCGGTCAGCTCGGCGGATTCCTGGAGCACCTGGGCGATGAAAGCCTTAGACATGCCGTCTCCTCGCTAGAACGAATTGGCGCCTGGCGAATCGCCCCGCGCCGCAATGGTCTTAGACGGGCAGCGCGAGACGCGCCAGCCCCTCTACAAACTCTCGCAGTGTGGGTCTACAGGACCCCGCTCACGGTGGTCCGGCCATGAGCGCGGGCGTTACACCGGTTCGGTGTCCAGCGCGTAGCCCGCGGCACGCACGGTGCGAACGATATCGAGCTCACCGTTGGCATTGATCGACTTGCGCAGGCGCCGGATATGCACATCGACCGTGCGCGGCTCGACGTGGATGTCGGGACCCCAAACCGCGTCCAGCAGCTCCTCGCGCGAGAAGACCCGGCGCGGGTGCTGCATGAAGAACTCCAGCAGGCGGAATTCGGTTGGGCCCAGATGGATCGGTCTGCCGTTGCGCTGGACGCGGTGCGCGGCGAGATCCATCGTCATGTCGTGGAATGCGAGCTGCCCCTTCACCGGCAGCGAATTCGACCGGCGCAACAGCGCGCGAATGCGGGCGAGCAGCGCGTCCATCGAGAACGGTTTGGCGATGTAGTCGTCCGCCCCGGTGTTGAGGCCTCGCACCGCGTCCTGGTCCTCGGTGCGCGCGGTGACCATGATCACCGGCAGATCCCGCGTGGCGGAGCGGCGGCGGATCTGGCGGCACACCTCAAGCCCTGACATTTGCGGCAGCATCCAGTCGAGCAGCACGAGATCGGGCTGCATCTCCGCGATACGGGTCAGCGCCTCCTGGCCGTCGGCGGCTTCCTCCACGCGGTAGCCCTGCTTTTCGAGATTGTAGCGCAGCATCGTGGCGAGTGCGGCCTCATCCTCGACCACCAGCACCAGCGGCTTCGACAGACTGGAGACACCGTCAGGCATGTTGCTTCTCACTCTCGTGGCCGTACCACGGCATAGGCGGACGTATCGCCTTTCGGGCGCGAACTCCGGAAGCGTCTCGCCTGTCACCGCATAATACAGGTTCTCGGCTATATTGGTGGCGTGGTCGCCGATCCGTTCCAGGTTCTTGGCGATGAACAGCAGATGCGTGCACGGGGTGATGTTGCGCGGGTCTTCCATCATGTAGGTGATCAGCTCACGGAAGATCGCGTTGTAGATGTCGTCCACCACCTGGTCGGAGCGCCACACCTCGACGGCCTTTTCGGCATCGTTCTCGCCGAGTGCATCGATGATCGACTTCAACTGGCCTTGCACCATTCGCGCCATGTGTGCGAGGCCAGCCAGCGAGTAGGGCAGCGAGAACTGCGACAGCACGATCGAGCGCTTCGCGACGTTCGCGGCATAGTCGCCGATCCGCTCCAGGTCGCCGGTGATCTTCAGCGCCGCGACGATCTGCCGCAGGTCGCCGGCGACCGGCTGGCGAAGCGCCAGCAAGCCGGATGACGAACCCCTCGACCTCGCGCTCCAGCGCATCGACCTTCGGGTCCTCCTCGACCGCGCGGGTCGCCGCAGCGGCGTCGCGCTGCATGATCGCATCGGCGGCAAGCGCGACCTGCGTCTCCACGATGCCGCCCATCTGGGTCATCATGTTGCGGAGCCGCTTCAGTTCCTGGTCGTAGCTCTTGACGAGATGTTCCGGCGCTTCGGACATGGTTGCCTCCGCGTTCAGCCGAACCGGCCGGTGATGTATTCCTGGGTGCGGCGTTCCTTCGGCGCGGTGAACATCTGCGCCGCGGGCGCCACCTCGACCATCTCGCCAAGGTAGAAGAACGCCACCTGATCGGCACAGCGCGCGGCCTGCTGCATGTTGTGCGTCACGATCGCGATGGTGAAGTCGTGCTTCAACTCGTCGATCAGTTCCTCGATCTTCAGCGTGCTGATCGGATCCAGCGCGCTGGTCGGTTCGTCCAGCAGGATCACCTCGGGCCGCACCGCGATGGTGCGGGCGATGCACAGCCGCTGCTGCTGGCCGCCGGAGAGACCCATGGCCGAGGTGTTCAGCCGGTCCTTCACTTCCTCCCACAAGCGCGCCGCGGGTGAGCGACCATTCCACACGCTCATCCATCTCCGCCTTGGACAGTCTCTCGTGCAGCTTCACGCCGAACGCGATGTTGTCGTAGATCGTCATCGGGAAGGGCGTCGGCTTCTGGAACACCATGCCGATGCGGGCGCGCAGCGAATTCAGGTCGACCGAGGGGTCGATGATGTTCTCGCCGTCCATCATCACCTCGCCGGTGGCACGCTGGCCGGGATAGAGATCGTACATCCGGTTCAGCACGCGCAGCAGCGTGGACTTGCCGCAGCCGGACGGCCCGATCATGCCGGTCACCTGCCGCTCGGGAAGATCCAGCCTGATGCTCTTCAGCGCGCGGTTGCCGCCATAGAAGAAATCGAGGTTGCGGATGGCGATGCGCGGCTCGTTGATGGTTGATGGGATGGCGCGCGCCTGAACGCCGCCGAAGCTTGCCTGCCTGCCCTGTGATTCACCCATAGTGGTGCTCACTGTCATCTCCTGCCGCGCAATGCAAATCGCGCGAGAATATTGGTGGCCAGAACGCCGACGGTGATCAGCAACGCGCCGACCCAGGCGAGCTGCACCCAGTCCTCGAACGCCGATCCGGCGTATTGATAGATGGTGACCGGCAGGCTGGCCATCGGCTGCGACAGGCTGATCGACCAGTTGAGGTTGCCCAGGCTGGTGAACAGCAGGGGCGCGGTCTCACCGGCGATGCGGGCGACGGCGAGCAGCACGCCGGTGACGATGCCGTCCTTGGCCGCGCGGTAGCAGATCAGGACGATCATCTTCCACTTCGGCGCGCCGAGTGCCACGGCCGCCTCGCGCAGGCTGGGCGGGATGAGCTGCAGCATGTCCTCGGTGGTGCGCACGACGATCGGGATCACGATCACCGCCAGCGCCAGGCAGCCGGCGATGCCGGAGAAGCCGCCGAACGGCTGGACCGCGAGCTGGTAGATGAACAGGCCGATGAGGATCGATGGCGCCGACAGCAGCACGTCGGAGACGAAGCGCACCGCATTGGCCATCGGCGAGTGCCGGCCGTATTCGGCGAGGTAGGTGCCGACCATCAGGCCGATCGGCGTGCCGATCAGCGTGCCGATGCCGGTCTGGATCAGCGTGCCGACGATCGCGTTGAGCAAGCCGCCATTGGAGCCCGGCGGCTTGGTCGTGTTGGTGAAGACCGCGATCGACAGACCGGCGGCGCCGCGCCAGATCAGCGTGACAAGGATCGAGGCGAGGAGCAGCAGGCCGATCACGGTTGCCGCGATGCACAGCGCCTTGATGATCCGGTTCATTCGATGCCGGCGGCGCCCGAGCGCGCGGGCGACCTTGTCGTTGCGAGCCGGACCGGGGACGGAGCCGGCGGTTGTCGCGCTCATCGCTAAACCTTCAACCGCGGCCGCAGCAGCAGCCGCGAGATCGCCAGAACGATGAATGAGATGACGAACAGGATGAAGCCGAGAGCCAGCAGGGAGGACAGCTTCAGGCTGCCGGCCGGGCTTTCCGGGAACTCCAGTGCCACGATCGAGGCGATGGTGTTGCCGGGGCCGAACAGGCTGGTCGAGATGCGGTCGGTGTTGCCGATGACGAAGGTCACCGCCATGGTCTCGCCGAGTGCACGGCCGAGGCCCAGCATGATGCCGCCGACCACCGAGACCCGCGTGTAGGGCAGCACGATCGAGCGCATCACCTCCCAGGTGGTGCAGCCCACGCCGTAGGCCGACTCCTTGTAGACCGCGGGCACCGTCTCGAACACGTCGCGCATGGTGGCGGCGATGAACGGGATGACCATCACGGCGAGGATCAGCGCGGCGGTGAAGATGCCGGTGCCGAACGGCGGGCCGGCGAACAGGTCCTCCAGCACCGGGATGCCGTCCAGCGAGTCGATGACGAAGGGCTGGATGTATTGCGACATGAGCGGGACGATGACGAAGAACCCCCACATGCCGTAGATGATCGAGGGCACGGCGGCCAGCAGTTCGACGGCGGTGCCGACCGGGCGGCGCAACCACTTGGGCGCCAGCTCGGTCAGGTAGAACGCGATGCCGAATGCCAGCGGCACAGCGAGGATCAGCGACAGCACCGAGGTGACGAGCGTGCCGTAGATCGAGACCGCGGCGCCGAAGACCTGCTGCACCGGGTCCCAGTCGGTGGAGCCGAGGAAGCCGACGCCGAACCGGCGGAACGCCGGAAGGCCGCCGATCAGCAGCGACAGGATCAGCGTGCCAAGCAAGACCAGTACGAAGACGCCGGCGAACCGGGCGAGGAATGCAAAGATCGCATCCCCCACCTGATAGCTCCGGCGTGTCGGTCGTGCTCCGGCTAAGGTGGCGGCGGCTTGCTGCACGTGGAGATCACATCGTGCCCGGCACTTCTGCCTTCCATGCCGCTCGGACGGCGTCCTTCACGCTCGCCGGCAGAGGGATGTACAGAAGCTGCACGGCGATATCGTCGCCATGGGCGAAACCCCAGTCGAAGAATTTCTTGGTCGCCGCGCTCTGGTTCGGGTCCTTCGGATCCGTGGGCAGCAGCACGAAGGTCGCAGACTCGATGGGCCAGCTCGCGTCGCCCGGCTGGTCATTCAGGTCGATGGCGAAGTTCTGCACCTTCGACCAGTCGGCGCTGGCGGCGGCGGCCTTGTAGCTGTCCATGTTCGGCGCGACGAACTTGCCCGCCTTGTTGCGCAGCTCGCGTCGTGGTCAGATGGTTCATCTCGGCATAGGCGCTCTCGACGTAGCCGATGCCGCCCCTGATGTTGTGCACTGTGCCGGCAACGCCGTCGCTGCCCTTGGCGCCGGTGCCGGCCAGCCACTTCACGCTGGTCGATGAGCCGACCTTCGACTTCCAGTCGGGGCTCTGCATCGACAGGTAGTCGGTGAAGACGAACGTCGTGCCTGAGCCGTCGGCGCGATACACTGGCGCGATCGCCGCACTGGGCAGTTTCAGCGCCGGGGTTCAGTTCGGCGATCTTGGGGTCATTCCACTTGGTGATCTTGCCGAGATAGATGTCGGCGATCAGCTCGCCGGTCAGCTTCAGCTCGTTCGGCTTGATGTCGGGAGGTTCACGATGATGTCCACGCCACCGATCACGGTGGGGAACTGCATCAGCTTGTGCTCCTTGAGCTGATCCGCGGCCACCGGCATGTCGGAGGCGCCGAAATCGACGGTGCGGTTGTTGATCTGGTTGATCCCGGCACCCGAGCCGATTGCCTGGTAGTTCAGCTTGATCCCGGTCGTCGGGGCCGAGGCCTCGCCCCACTTGGCATAAATCGGTGCGGCGAAGGTCGAACCTGCGCCGGTTATCTGAGATTCGGCGTGTGCAGCACCAAGGCTGGTGAGGCCGAGTGCCAGGGCTGTGATTGCGGTTCTCATACCTTCCCCTCGCGTAACCAACTTGCAAACGACCTTAGAAAGACCCGGCGACTCCCATATTTCAGTTCCGTTAAGGTTCCATGACAGTCCGCGCCAGGGCGGTTGTCCTCCCGGGCAAGCCGAAGTTGCCGCCACGGCGGAAGGCGGGAAAACTGCCGGGGTGTCAGGGGTAGGACGATGACCATGCTGCGTTTCGGCGCCATCTGCGCGGCGGCCCTGTTGCTGGCCGGATGGGCCGAGGGGGCCACGCTGCGCGTCGGTCTGAACGAGGACCCAGATGCGCTCGACCCGGCGCGCGGCGGCAGTTTCGTCGGCCGTGTCGTGTTCGCCGCGGTGTGCGACAAGCTGATCGATACCGACGCGAAGAATAACTTCGTGCCGCAGCTCGCCACATCCTGGGCATGGTCGGCTGACAATCTCGCACTGACCGTCACGCTGCGCGATGGCGTCAGGTTCCATGACGGCCAGGTGATGGACGCCGATGCGGTGAAGGCGAACCTGGAGCGCTACCGAAACGCGCCGGAAAGCCTGCGCAAGGGCGAACTGAAGCCGGTGTCCTCGGTGGAGGTCGTCGATCCGCACACAGTGCGGCTGCACCTGGCGCAGCCCTATGCGCCGTTGGTCGCCGTGCTGGCGGATCGCGCCGGGATGATGATCTCGCCCAAGGCACTCGGTCGCGACGTGACGACCGATCTGCCCTGCGCCGGGCCGTTCAAGCTGACCGAGCGCGTCGCGCAGGACCGCATCGTGGTGGATCGTTTCGCCGACTACTGGAACGCGGACGCGATCAAACTGGATCGCATCGTCTATCAGCCGCAACCGGACACCACCGTGCGGCTGGTGAACCTCCAGGCGGGTCAACTCGATATGGTGGAGCGGCTGGGGCCGACCGACGTCGCGACGGTCAAGAAGAACCCGAAGCTGAAGCTGATCAGCCAGCCTGCGCTGGCGTATTACTCGATGAGCATCAACCTCGCCGCGCCGGACAGTCCGCTGAAGGATCCGCGGGTGCGGGCCGCGCTGGAGGCTTCGATCGACCGCGACGTGCTGAACAAGGTGGTGTTCGATGGACAGTTCATTCCGTCCAATCAGTTCGAGGCACCGGGCAGTCGCTATTGGGACCCGGACCATCCGGTTCCGCCGCGCGACCTGACGCAGGCGAAGGCGCTGCTGAAGGAGGCGGGGCAGGAGCATCCGGCCTTCACGCTGCTGATCGGCAACAGCCCGGTGGAGCAGCAGGTCGGCCAGGTGGTGCAGTCGATGGCGGCCGAGGCGGGCTTCGACATCAGGCTGCAAGCCGCGGAGGCAAATGCGCTGGTCGCAGCCGGGCGCTCGGGCAACTATCAGGCGACGATCGTCATATGGAGCGGCAGGCCCGATCCGGACGGCAACGTGGCGATCTGGCTCGCCTGCGACGGGTTCCTGAACTGGGGCAAGTACTGCAATCCGAAATTCGACGATCTGCTCGCACGAGCCCGCGGCGTGACCGACGTGGCGCAGCGGCAGGCCCTTTACCGGCAGTTGGTCGATATCTATCTCGCCGACCGCCCGCACATCATCTTGTATCATGCGAAATGGCTGTGGGCGCTGTCGGACAAGGTTTCCGGCTTCACGCCGACACCGGATGGATTGATCCGGCCACAAGGGATGACACTCGCGCCATGACCACCGGGACAAGCCCGGTGGCAGGCTCAGAAGGGCGGGCGTTGGCCCGCAAGTATGTATGATCGACGGTGACCGGCTGCTGGGCGATCTCTACGCGCTGCGCAAGATCGGCGAATACAAGACCGGCGTGCATCGGCCGACCTATTCGCCGGAGGACGTGCAGTCGCGCCATTGGCTGGCCGAGCGGATGGCGGAGGCGGGGCTGGAGCCCGAGATCGACGGCATCGGCAATGTCATCGGCCGTTCGCGGGGCGGCGGCGCGAAGCTGCTGCTCGGCAGCCATGTCGAGACGCAGCCGCATGCCGGTTGGCTGGATGGCGCGCTCGGCGTGATCTACGGGCTCGAGGTCGCCCGCGCACTCGGCGGCGGCATCGATGTCGCCGCATGGGCGGACGAGGAGGGGCATTTCGGCTCGTTCATCGGCAGCCGTTCGTTCTGCGGGCTGCTGCCGGAGGCGGAGATCGATGGTTGCCATGATCGCGAGGGCACCACGCTGCGCGATGCGCTGGCGCAGGCGGGGTTCGCGGGCCGGCCGCGCGCCCAGGTCGATGCGGCGCGCTATCGCGGCTACCTGGAGGCGCATATCGAGCAGGGCGCGGAACTCGAGGACACCGGCAAGCGCATCGGCATCGTCACCGCCATCGTCGGCAGCCACCGGTTCCGCATCGTGTTCGACGGCGTGCAGAACCATGCCGGCACGACGCGCATGGCGATCCGCAAGGATGCGGGCGTGGCGCTGGTGAAGCTCGCGTCGGCGATCTATCGGCGATTTCCCGAAGTTGCCGGCCCGCGCACGGTGTGGACGACGGGCCGCATCCTGCTCGATCCGGGCGCGCCCAGTATCGTGCCGGGCCATGCCGAGATGCTGTTCCAGTTCCGCGATACCGACCCGGCGATGCTGGCAAGGCTGGATGGCGAACTGGAAGCGCTGGTGGCCGACGCGACGCGCGGGCCGTGCACGGTGACCATCGCCGAACGCGGCAGTTCGGTGCCGAAGGTGATGGACGCCGGTTTCCAGGACGCGCTGGAACGCGCGGCGGAACGGCACGCGCCGGGGCTGCATGTGCGCATGCCGAGTGGCGCCGGGCATGATGCGCAGGTGCTGGCGGAGCGGATGAAGGCGGCGATGCTGTTCGTGCCGTCGATCGGCGGCATCAGCCACCACTATGCGGAGAACACCAAGGACGCGGACATCGTGCTCGGCTGCCAGGTGCTGGCCGACGCCGCGGCGGAGATCCTGGCGGGGTAGTTATCGGTCGATCGGCACCCAGTCGCTGCCGCGCTTGCGATACTGTCGTTTCACCGCGGCCCAGGCGACGCGGAACGCCCGTTGTTCGTCGCCGCCGTATTCGTCCCAGGCGTGGTTGAACGCTTCGCGGAAAATATCCTGCGCATGAGGCGGCAGATGGTTGGCCACGGCAGGCGGCAACTCGTCATTGGACGCGTAGGGCATGGCTGACCCAGAAGTGGCACTCGCGGCGAGAAACACAAAGCACACCAAGGTGAGCCAAAGCGTCCCATGCGTGCCAACGCGTCCCATGCATGATTGTGCCGCGCGGACGGCGATTATAGCGTGGTCCCGCCAGTTGCGCCGGCGCGCTGCGATGGGAGGAACACGGAATGAAGGAATTCGCCGACAGGATCGCGGTGGTCACCGGCGGCGGCACCGGAATGGGCCGCGAGTTGGTGCGGCAATTGGTCGCCGTGGGCTGCAATGTCGCCATGTGCGATCTTTCCGTCGAGACGATGGCGGAGACCAGGCGGCTTTGCGAAACGGCGAGACTGCCGCAGGGCTTGCGCATCACCGCGCATCTCGCCGATGTCTCCGACGAAAGTCAGGTGCAGCGCTTTCGCGATGAGGTTGCCGAGCAGCAGGCCACCGACAAGATCCATCTGCTGTTCAACAATGCCGGGATCGGCGGCGGCGGCAGCATGTTCTCCAACAGCCGCGAGGAGTGGGAGAGGACATTCGATATCTGCTGGGGTGGCGTCTACCGCTGCACGCGCGCCTTCCTTCCCATGCTGCAACGGGCGGATGAGGGTCACATCGTCAATACGAGCAGTGTCAACGGCTTCTGGGCGACGGTCGGGCCGCGCATCTCGCACACCTCGTATTGTGCGGCGAAATTCGCGGTGAAGGGCTTCACCGAAGCGCTGATGACCGATCTCCAGGTGCATGCGCCGCACGTCAAATGCTCGGTTGTCATGCCAGGGCATATCGGCACCTCGATCGTGGCCAATTCCCGCAAGATCCATGGCGGCGGCGAGTCGGATACGCTGAGTGCGACCGAGATCGCACAGGCGCGCGAGCGGGCTGCCGCGGCGGGTCTCGACGTTGCAGCCATGTCGGATGACGACATCCAGGCCATGGTGCTCGAGCGGGCGCGACGCTTCATCGAGGAAGCGCCGACCACCGCCGCGGAAGCAGCAACCATCATTCTCGACGGCGTCAAAGCCGACCGGTGGCGTATCCTCGTGGGCAAGGATGCGGTTCGGCTCGACGAACTGGTTCGTCAGTCGCCCGAGCGCGCCTATGACCTGGACTTCTTCGAGAGCTTCGCTGCCGAGGTCGGCTGGCGTTTGGGCCAGCCCGGTCCGCGCCAGGCGAAGCCGTAGCCGTCGCCTGGGCAGCCCGCAGCCACACTTCAGTCGATCGCCGCATGCACCAGGTTCGCGACGCGGTCCAGGCGTGCCGAATGCCACGGGTCCGGTGCGACAAAGTTGGTGAGATAGCTGAACGAAACACCGCTCTCGGGGTCCGCCCACGAGTACGACGACCCGACGCCACCGTGGCCGAACGTGGTCGGCGCGCCGATTGTGCCGAGCCCGCGGATGCGATCGCTCTCGCCGCGCACGTGCGGGCCGAGGCCGCGGTGCATCGGGATGCCGCTCATCTGCTCGTCCGGCCGCTCGCCCGTATGGTTGCGCGACACGTAGGCGACCAGCCGTGGCGAGAACAGCCGCACGTTGCCGAGCCGCCCCTTGCCAAGCAGCATCTGGTAGAACGCCGCCATGCCGCGCGCGGTGGCGAACCCGCCGCCACTCGGCAGGCCGGCGGCACGGAACTCCGGCGAGTTGTCGCGTGGCTCCGGCGCATAGGTATCGGCGCAGCGCGACTGCAACTGGGTCGGCACGCCGACGAAGATGTCGGCGTCCAGGCCCAGCGGCGCGATCACCCTGTCGCGGATCACGTCGCGATAGTCCTGGCCGGTGACCGCCTCGATCACCATCGCCTGCACCAGATGCGCCGCCTGGCCGTGGTATTGCAGCTTCGATCCGGGCGTCCAGTCCAGCGCGAAGTCGCACACCTCGGCGCGCATCCGCGCATGGTCCGACCACGTCGCCTTGGTCACGTTGTTCGACGGGAAACCGCCCTGGTGCGTCATGACCTGATGGAGCGTGATATCGGCCTTGCCGCGCGCAGGCGAACTCAGGCAGGTGGTCGGCGATCTTGTCCATGAAGGACAGCTTTCCCTCTTCCACCAGCGTCCACACCGCGGAACTGGTCAGCACCTTGGTCTGGCTGAACAGCAGGAAGAGATTGTCGTTGGTCGCCGGCACCCTGCTGGGTTCCACTTTGGCGTCGCCATAGGTGCGGAACAGCGCAAGCTGGCCGTGGCGTGCCAGCGCGATCTGCGCGCCGGGATAGCGGCCCTCCTCGATATGCTGCTTGATCAGCCGATCGAGATGTTCGAGCGGCTTCGCGGCGAAACCGAGGCTGGCGGGATCGCTGGACGGCAGCGGATAGTCGCCTGGCATTGCTGGCTCTCCTCACGTCTGGACGGGCGACGATGCTACGCCGGCAGCCGCTTGCGGCCAACCGACGGATGCGGTTCGATCCGGGAACGTCGCTCAGGGAGGATCGCATGGCCGACATCCGCACCACGCATCTGATGACTTTGACGCTGTCGGTCGGCGGCATGCAATCGGTTGGCGCCACGCCGAACGGCAACCGCCGCATTGGTCTGGTATCGGGCGGGTCGTTCCAGGGCGAACGGCTGAGAGGCACGGTGCTGCCCGGCGGGGCCGACTGGATCGTCGCCCGCTCCGATGGCACGACCACGCTCGACGTGCGCCTGGTGCTCGAGACCGACGACAAGGCGCTGATCGGCATGACCTATCGTGGCCTGCGGCATGGACCGGCCGCGGTGATGGAGCGCCTCAACCGTGGCGAGAACGTCGATCCGGCGGACTACTACTTCCGCACGGCGATCATGTTCGAGACCGGTGCAGCGCAATACGATTGGTTGAACCGGATATTCGCGATCGGGACAGGCCGGCGTCCGCCTGAGGGTCCGGTGTATGAAATCTTCGAGGTGCTGTGAGATGGCAACGATCGGCTTCATCGGCCTGGGCAACATGGGCGCGCCGATGGCGACCAACCTGGTGAAGGCCGGCCATCGCGTGATGGGCTATGACGTCAACGCAGGCGCCGTGCAGGCGCTGGCCGCTGCCGGCGTGCAGCAGGCGCGCAGTGCGGCGGAAGCGGTGCGCGGCGCCGATGTGGTGATCACCATGCTGCCCGCCGGCGAGCACGTGCGCGAGGTCTGGCTGCATCAGGGCGGCCTGATAGAAGCGGTGAAGGGTGCCGCGCCGCTGCTGATCGACTGCTCCACCATCGACGTGGAAAGCGCGCGCACGGTGACCGAGGCGGCGCGCGTGGCGGGTTCGAGATGCTGGATGCGCCGGTGTCGGGCGGCGTCGGCGGTGCCGCCGCGGCGACGCTGACCTTCATGGTCGGCGGCAGCGAGGCGGCCTTCGCGCGCGGACTGCCGGTGCTTCAGGCGATGGGGAAGAACATCGTGCACGCCGGCGGTCCCGGCGCGGGGCAGGCGGCGAAGATCTGCAACAACATGATGCTCGCCATCAACATGGTGGGCGTGTCGGAAGGCTTTTTGCTCGCGCGCAAGCTCGGGCTCGACTGGGACAGGCTGTTCCAGATCGCCTCGACGTCGTCCGGCCAGTCCTGGGCGCTTTCCAGCTACTGTCCGGCGCCCGGCCCGGTGCCTGCCGCGCCGTCCAATCGCGACTATGCGGCCGGCTTCATGGCGGCGCTGATGCTGAAGGACGTGAAGCTGTCGCAGGCGGCGGCGGATGCCGTCGGATCGCCGACGCCGCTCGGCGCGCATGCCATGTCGTTCTATCAGGCCGTGGTCGATGCCGGCGACGGCAGCAAGGACTTTTCCGTGGTATTCCGCTGGCTGGCGGCACAGCCACGGCAATAGGGAGGCAATGATGGGGGCGGAGGCATTCAAGGCGGCGCGTGACTTCCTGTTCACGCACCGCACCGACTACCGTGCGGCGCATGCGGGATTCCGCTGGCCGCAGCTGGATAATTTCAACTATGCGCTCGACTGGTTCGACGCTGAGCTGGCGCGCGGCGACAGCGCCAACCGGCTGGCGCTGAAGATCGTCGGCGACGGCGCCGCCACGGCGACCTTCGCGGAACTTTCCGAGCGCTCCAACCGTGTCGCCAACGGACTGCGCGCCCTCGGCGTCAGGCGCGGCGAGCGCATCCTGCTGATGCTCGGCAATGTCGTGCCGCTGTGGGAAGTGATGCTGGCGGCGATGAAACTTGGCGCTGTGGTGATCCCGGCCACCACGCTGCTGACGCCGAACGACCTGAAGGACCGGTTCGAGCGCGGCCGCGTCCGCCACCTGATCGCCAACGCGGAGGATGCACCGAAGTTCGCCGGTCTCGATCAAGACGGTGACCCGCATCGCGCTCGGTGACGCGCCCGCCGGCTGGCACGGCTATGACGGATCTCCTGCGCGGCGATGCGCGCTTCACGCCGGAGGGCGAGACACGCGCCACCGATCCGATGCTGCTGTACTTCACCTCGGGCACCACGTCGCGGCCCAAGCTGGTGGAGCACAGCCACCAGAGCTATCCGGTCGGCCATCTGATCACCATGTACTGGATCGGCCTCCAGCCGTCGCGACATGCACCTGAACATCTCCTCGCCTGGCTGGGCGAAGCACGCCTATAGTTGCCTCTTCGCGCCGTGGAACGCCGGCGCGACGGTGTTCATCGCCAACCAGCCGCGCTTCAACGCGCGTGGCATGCTGGACGCAATCGTGCAGAACGACGTCACCACGATCTGCGCGCCGCCGACCGTGTGGCGCATGTTCGTGCAGGAGGACATGCGCGCGTGGCAGACCTCGCTGCGGGAGGTCTGCTCGGCCGGCGAACCGCTCAATCCCGAGATCATCGAGCATGTGGAGAAGGTCTGGGGCAAGACCGTACGCGAGGGCTACGGTCAGACCGAGACGACGTTGCAGATCGGCTGCTTCCCTGGCGAGAGGGTGGAACCTGGCTCGATGGGCCAGGAAGCGCCCGGCTATCGCATCCGTCTGCTTGACGCCGATGACAGGGAAGCCGAGGAGGGCGAGGTGTGCATCGACCTGAGCCCGCCGCCGGTCGGACTGATGCGTGGCTACCAGAATGACGATGGCTCGTTCGTCCCCCTCGGCGCCATCGCCTATCGCACGGGCGACGTCGCGGCGCGCAGCACGGATGGCTACTACACCTATATCGGCCGCGCCGATGACGTGTTCAAAGCCTCCGACTACCGCATCAGTCCGTTCGAACTGGAGAGCGCGCTGATCGAACATCCGGCGGTGGCGGAAGCCGCGGTGGTGCCGGCGCCTGACCCGATCAGGCTCGCGGTGCCGAAGGCCTATATCACGCTGACCGCGAGCAGCACGCCGGATCGGGCCACCGCGCTCTCCATCTTCCAGCACCTTCGCGAGACGCTCGCGCCGTTCAAGCGCGTGCGCCGGCTGGAGTTCACGGACCTGCCGAAGACTATTTCCGGCAAGATCCGGCGAGTGGAATTGCGCCAGCAGGAGGAGCTGCGGGCGAAGCAAGGCCAGCGCGGCGGCGGAGAGTTTCGCGAGGAGGATTTCCCGGAGCTGAGCGTGCGCTAGGACACACCTCCCCCTCCGCGCCGTGGTCGAACCTCCGTCAAACGACATCTTTGCTCCTTTCGCGCAGATGGGGCGTGCTCCTGCGTGGCCGCAGTTATACGCGCGCCCCTCCGCTTCAAGGCCGCAGGGAGAGGAGGACAGGGATTACTTCAAGGGATTGTTAACTCATTCCACCTACGCATGCGTGCATGAGCACGCAAACGGCTATCCCTGCCTTGGCTGCGACGGCAGGCCCGTCGCGCGGTCCTGCTGGTCTGGTGGACCATCACGCTGCAATTGCCGAAGCGGTTTCGTCCTGTGGCGGCGTGCCCAGCGTCTTCGTCGGCTGCCACCGATCACGCCGGACCTCCAGCCGATGCTGATACAAGCGCGCTGATCCGAAACTGATCCGCATACCGCAGAGCATCGACCCGACTGTCTCGGTCATCATCACCAGCTACGGCAAGGTGGAGTACACGCTGCGCTGTCTCGCATCGATCGCGGCGCATCCGCCGAAGGCGGCGATCGAGGTCATCGTGGTGGACGATGCGACGCCCGACGCCTCGACCGCCTGCCTCGCCGCGGTGCAGGGCATTCGCCTGATCGTCAATCCGACGAACCTGGGCTATCTCCGCTCCTGCAACACCGCCGCGCGCGTCGCCAATGGGCAGGTTCCTGCTGCTGCTCAACAACGATACGCAGGTCATGCCGGACTGGCTCGATCGCGCTGCTGGCGTCGTTCAAATCACGCGACGATATCGGCGCGGTGGGGTCCAAGCTGCTGTATCCTGACGGCAGGCTGCAGGAAGCCGGCTGCATCGTCTGGGATGACGGCTCCGGCTGGAACTACGGGCGGCTCGATAGTCCGGATCGGCCTGTCTATAACTATCTGCGCGAGGTGGATTACTGTTCCGCCGCCTCGCTGCTCGTGCCGCGCGCGCTGTTCATTGAAATGGGCGGCTTCGACGAACGCTACGCGCCGGCCTATTGCGAGGACAGCGATCTGGCCTTCCGGCTGCGCGAGCGCGGCTACAAGGTGATGTACCAGCCGCGTTCGCAGGTCGTGCATTACGAGGGAGTCAGCCACGGGCGCACCCTGAGCGGCGGCCTGAAATCCTGCCAGGTCCGCAACCAGCGGACGTTTCAGGCACGCTGGCTCGATGTTCTGGCGAACCAGCATCTGCCCAACGGCGAGCATGTCATGCGCGCGCGCGATCGCGCGTGGAAGCGTGACGTCATTCTGGTGATCGACCACTATGTGCCCGAGCCCGATCGCGATGCCGGCTCGCGCTCGGTGCTGTGCATCATCCGCGGCCTGCTGCAGGTCCGGCGTGGTGGTGAAGTTCTGGCCGCAAAACCTCCATTACAGTCCAGGCTACACCGATGCCTTGCAGGACATGGGCGTGGAGGTCGCCTATGGCGGCGATGCCGACACATTTCGTCAGTGGCTTGCCGATAATGGCGATGATCTCGACTACGCGCTGCTGTGCCGGCCGCATGTGGCCGCCGCGTTCCTTCCCGAACTGAGGCGGCGTGTCGGGATCAGCCTGCTCTACTACGGCGTCGATCTGCATTTCAGCCGGATGCGGCAGGAGGCGAAGGAGCTGGAGGACCAGTGCATCGCGCGGCAGGCGGCCGGCATGGAGATGCTGGAGCGATCCGTCTGGCGCGACGTCGATGTGGTGCATGTATCCGTCGGACGAGGAATGCGCGATCGTGGCGGCGGCCGAGCCGGGGGTCGCCGTGCGCACTCTGCTGCCGTACAGCTTCGCCGATTTCGCCTCGCCGCGGCCACCCGCCGCCGAACCGATCATCCTGTTCGTCGGCGGCTTTGCGCATCTAGCCCAATCGGCACGGCGTGCTGTGGTTCGTTGATCGGGTGCTGCCGCTGATCAGGGCTCGCGTGACCGGCGGCGCGGTTCGTCATCGCGGGATCGAACCCGCCGCCGGACGTTCTGGGCGCTGGCCGGCGATGCGATCAGCGTGCGCGCCAATGTCAGCGACGCGGAACTGCGCGAGCTGTACCGCACCGCGCGCGTCGCCGTCGTGCCGCTGCGCTACGGGGCGGGCGTGAAGCTGAAGGTGGTGGAGGCGTTGCGCGAGGGGCTGCCGCTGGTTACCACCTGGATCGGCGCGCAGGGTGTGCCGGGCCTGGAGAAAGTCGCCGCGGTCCACGACGAGCCGCAGCCGTTTGCCGATGCAGTCTGTCGGCTGCTGACCGACGGCATCGCGTGGGCCGAGCAGATCGACGGCGCAGGTGGAGTACGCGGCGGCGCGCTATTCCGAGACGGCGTTTCGCGACAGCCTCGTGCAGGCTCTGGCTCAGTCGGCCAGTCGCTGTGCGGCGCGGCTGATCTCGTAGTCGGCGCGTGCCGCGTTCACCTCCGGGCGGCGTCGATACTTCCGGCACGCCGACATCCCACCAATGCCCGCCCGCCGCGGTGGCGATGCGCGGATCGGTGCGGACTACCACCACGCTGGTGTGCGGCGCAGCGAAGGCGCGGCGCAGGGCGGCTTCGAGGCCGGCGATGCCATCGACCTGTTCCGCCAGCGCGCCGAGGCTCGCCGCATGCGCGCGGAAATCCACCGCGCGGCGCGCCGCAATCGGCCAGCAGGTTGTTGAATGCCTCGCCGCCGGTGGCGCGCTGCAGCCGGTCGATGCAGCCGAAGCCGCCATTGTCCAGCACCACGATGGTCAGCTTCAGACCGAGCATCACCGACGTGGCGATCTCGGAGTTCAGCATCAGATAGCTGCCGTCGCCGACCAGCACGATCACCTCGCGTTCGGGCCGTGCCAGCTTCACGCCGAGGCCGCCGGCGATCTCGTAGCCCATGCAGGAATAGCCGTATTCCAGGTGATAGGTGCCGACCTGCCGCGCCTGCCACAGCTTGTGCAGTTCGCCCGGCAGTCCGCCGGCGGCGCAGACCACGATGGCGTCCTCCGGCGCGGCACGCTGGACCGCGCCGATCACCTGCGCATCCGATGGCAGTTCGGTGTTGGATGGCGCGGTGACGGCGGCAGCCTGTTCGCGCCAGGTGCCGACGGCCTTGGTCGAGGCGGCGCAGCCAGGCGTCGGGCGCACGGTGGCCGGCGAGCGCCGTGTCAAGCTCCGTCAGCGCAGTGCGCGCATCGGCGACCAGCGGCTGCATGTGATGCTTCGTCGGCGTCGAACACCTGCACGTTGAGGCCGATCAGCCGGCGCGCGGGATTCCGGAACAGCGCCCACGATCCGGTGGTGAAGTCCTGCAGTCGGGTGCCGACCGCGAGGATGACATCGGCCGCCTCCGCGGCCTCGTTCGCCGCCGATGTGCCGGTGACGCCGATCGCGCCGAGATTGCATGGGTGATCGTGCGGCAGCGCACTCTTGCCGGCCTGGGTCTCCGCGACGGGAATGCCGTGCGCGGTGGCGAAGCGATCGAGCGCCGCGGTCGCCTCGGAATAGTGCACGCCACCGCCGGCGATGATCAGCGGCGCCCTGGCGTGCCGCAGCAGATTCGCCGCCGCCTCCAGTTCGTCGGCGATCGGGTCGCATGCGGCGAACGTGCCAATTGCGTGGCGCAAAGAACTGCTCGGGATAATCGAACGCCTCGGCCTGCACGTCCTGGCACAGTGCCAGCGTCACCGGGCCCGCACTCCGCCGGATCGGTCAGCACTGACAGCGCGCGCGGCAGTGCGTTCGAGGATCTGCTCCGGCCGCGTGATGCGGTCGAAATAGCGCGAAACCGGGCGGAAGCAATCGTTCGCCGATACCGTGCCGTCGGCAAAGCTCTCCACCTGCTGCAGCACCGGATCGGGTCGGCGCGAGGCGAACACGTCGCCTGGCAGCAGCAGCACCGGCAGCCGATCGACATGCGCGACCGCCGCCGCGGTAATCATGTTGGTGGCGCCCGGCCCGATCGAGGTGGTGCAGGCCATCATCCGCCGCCGGTGCATGGCCTTGGCGTAGCCGATCGCGGCCAGCGCCATCGCCTGCTCGTTGTGCGCGCGATACGTCGGCAGGTCGGCGCGATAGGCGGCCAGCGCCTCGCCGATGCCGGCGACATTGCCGTGGCCGAAGATCGCCCACACGCCGCCGAACAGCGGCACCGAGCGGCCGTCGCATTCGGTTCGTTGCTGCGCCAGATAGCGCACCAGCGCCTGCGCCATGGTCAGTCGGATCGTGGCCATTCCTCCCTCCTGCCAGCCGGCGTTTTCCGTTATCATTGTTCCACGTTGCGGACGGGAAGGGGAGGGCGTTGCGATGCTGAGCATTGCCGTGATCGGCGCCGGGCGCATCGGCCACATCCATGCGCGCAACATCGCGGCGCACGCAGGCGCTCGGCTCGCCGGCGTGGCCGATGTCGATGCGACGGCCGCGACGCGCCTTGCCGAGGCATGCGGCGCACGGGCGCTGACGCTCGATGAGGCGTTCGCAGCCGATGCGGTGCTGATCGGCTCGCCCACGCCCACTCACGCCGACTACATCGAACGCGCCGCCGCCGCCGGACGGGCGATCTTCTGCGAAAAGCCGATCGATCTCGCGGTGGATCGCGTGCGTGCATGTCTGGTGGCGGTGCAGCGTGCCGGCGTGGTGCTGATGGTGGGCTTCAACCGGCGCTTCGATCCGCACTTTGGCGCGTTGAAGCGGCGGATCGACGCCGGCGAGATCGGCGTCGTGGAGCTGCTGACCATCATCAGCCGCGATCCGGCGCCCCCGCCACCCGCCTATATCGCGAGCTCCGGCGGGTTGTTCCGCGACATGATGATCCACGATCTCGACATGGCGCGCTTTCTGCTGGGCGAGGAGCCGGTGGAGCTGCACGCTGCCGCCTCCTGCCTGGTCGATCCGTCGATCGCCGCGGCCGGCGACGTGGATACCGCCGTGGTGACGCTGCGCACCGCGGGCGGCAGGCTGTGCCAGATCTCGAACTCGCGCCGCGCCACCTATGGCTACGACCAGCGTATCGAGGCGCACGGCTCGAAGGGGCTGCTGCGCGCCGGCAACGTCACCGCGACGACGGTGGAGCTGGCCACCGGTGCGGGCTTCGTGACCGATCCGGTGCTGCCATTCTTCCTCGAGCGCTACGCCGCGGCCTATCGTGCCGAGTTGGACGCGTTCATCGCCGCGGTCGGAGTCCGGTCAGGCGCCGAAGCCGGATGGCGAGGATGGATTGAAGGCGTTGCTGCTCGCCGATGCGGCGACGCGGTCGGCACAGACCGGGCAGGTCGTGAGGCTTTGATCACGGAGGTTGAAGATGCGCATCGGCATGGTGACCGACAGCCTTTCCCATCTGCCATTCGCTGACCTGCTGCGAACCGCCGCGGAGCTCGGCATCGAAATGCTGGAGTTTCCCTGCGGCAACTGGTCGAGCGCGCCGCATCTCAAGCTGGACACGATGCTGGACAGCGCGGCGGCGCGCGGCGAATTCATGGCGAAATTGCACGATCACGGCCTGGCGCTGAGCGCGCTGAACTGCTCGGGCAATCCGCTGCATCCTGGCGAGCTGGGGCGGCGGCACCAGGAAGTGACATCGAAGACGATCAGGTTGGCGGGAATACTCGGCGTGGAGCGCGTGGTGATGATGTCAGGCTGTCCTGGCGGTCCAGGCGATGCCAACGCCAACTGGGTCACCACCGCCTGGCCACCGGAGGCGGCGCGCGTTCTGGCATGGCAGTGGGATGAAGTGGTGATCCCATACTGGAAGGGGTTGGTGGCGGAGGCGACGGCAGCCGGGGTCGGCAAACTATGCCTGGAACTGCACGGGCAGCAGAATGTCTACAACGTTGAGACGCTGTTCCGCCTGCGCGACGCGGTCGGACCCGTCGTCGGAGCGAACTTCGATCCCAGCCATCTGTTCTGGATGGGGGCTGATCCGCTCGCCGCCACGCGCGTTCTGGCGCCTGCGATCTATCATGTGCACGCAAAGGATACGCGGATCGACAGGACAACGGCGTCGGTCAACAGCCTGATCGACACCAAGGCCACGGAGCGATTGTTGGATCGATCGTGGAGCTACGTCACGCTTGGCTACGGCCATGACCTGCTGTGGTGGCGGGAGTTCTGTTCGCTGCTTCGGTTGGTCGGCTATGACGATGTGCTGTCGATCGAGCACGAGGACCTGATGCTGCCGCCGCTCGACGGGGTGCGGAAGTCGGTAGAGCTGTTGCGGTCGGCGATCTGAGCGCGTTCAGATCTGCGAGTAACCCGAACCCGGGCTGTCCACGCCGCGGCCGGCACCGTGATCGATCCAGCCGAACTCCTTGAGGATCTGCTGGCTGTAGGTCACCCGTCCGTTCACCTTCGCCGCCGGCTCGCTCGCCAACAGCAGCACGGCGCGTGCCATCATCGTCGGTGGCTCGCCCCGCGGATCGTCCATGCCGGAGACCAGCTTGTGGTACACCGTGCCGGGCGTCGGCACGATCTGCGACGGCGATACGGCGGCGACGGTGATCCCGTCGTACTGCGCAACCTCCTGCGCCAGGCCCTGCGTGAAGCGCTCGAGCGCGGCCTTCACCGCGCCGTACATCGTGCCGCCACGGACCGTTCTGTCGGCATAGGGACCGCGGCCAGGGCCGATCGCCGCGCCTGAGCTGATGTTGACGATGGCACCGCTGCGGCGCGGGATCATATCCTTCAGCACTTCCTTCGCCAGCATGAAAGGCCCGTGCACGTCGACCGCGAAGGCGCGGAACCAGCGATTGGTCTGAAGCTCGGTGATGGGTTGGTAGTAGGTGAGGGCTGCGTTGTTCACCAGGATATCAACCGGCCCGTAGTCGCGCGCTGCCTGCACCAGCGCGATGCAGTCGTCTTCGCTGGAGACGTTGGCGGCCACCGCCTTTGCTTCGCCACCCTTGGCGCGGATCAGCTCGACGGTCCGCTTCAAGGTGCCCTCCAGGAACGGATGATCGCCTTCAGCCAAGGTTCGCGCGGCGCACACCACTCTGGCACCTTCCTCGGCGAACAGTTCGGAAATTGCCTGGCCGATGCCGCGGCTTGCGCCGGTGACGATGGCGACCTTGCCGTCGAGAATGCCCATGCTCCTATCTCCGGTCCTGTAGCAGTCGCCGCGCGATCACCATGCGATGCACTTCGGAGGGTCCCTCGTAAACCCGCATGGTGCGCACCTTCTGTGCCATGAGCTGCAATGGCAGCTCCTTCGCCACACCCATCGCGCCGAACGTCTGCATCGCATGGTCGATCGTCTCTGTCGCCATCTCGGTGCCGTAGAGCTTCACCATGGACGCCTCGGTCCGCACATCCTTGCCGGCATCGGATTTTGTCGCGGCATCGTACACCATCAGCCGGCAGGCATGGATCTTCATCGCGGCTTCCGCGACCCACCACTGGATCGCCTGCCGATCCGCCAAACGCTGACCGAATGTCACGCGCTGCTTCGCGTGCTCGATCATCATGTCGAGCGCGCGGCGGGTCATGCCGACGCACCAGGCACCGATCTGCAAGCGCCGCACCGTCAGCCGCAACTGCATCGGCGCAAAGCCCTTGCCCTCCTGACCGAGGAGCTGACTTGCGGGGATGCGGCAATCGTCGAAGGTCAGTTCGTAGGTGCGCTGGCCGCCGAGCATGGGTATTTCGCGCTCGATGTTGAATCCCTTGGTGCCGCGCTCGATGATGAAGGCGGTGACGCCTTCGTGTCGCTTGCCCTCGCCGGTGCGCGCCATGACGATGACGAAGTCGGCCTGCGGCACGCGGCTGACCCAGATTTTTCTGCCATTGATGACCCAGTCGTCGCCGTCCTTGACCGCGCGGGTGATCATGCCGGCAGGGTCGCCGCCGGCGCCGGGCTCCGAGATGGCGATCGCCGACTGCGCCTCGCCACGCGCGTAAGGTTCCAGATATTTCCTGCGCTGTTCCGCATTGGCCGCCGCCATCAGCATGTGCAGGTTGGGGCTGTCGGGCGGAAAGGTGAAAGGCACGCAGGTGCGGCCCTGTTCCTCGTACACGCCGATCAGCGCGACGGTGGGGAGGTTGGCGCCGCCGAACTCCTCCGGCACGTCGAGACCCCACAGACCGAGCTCCCGGCATTTGCCGAGCAGCGTTGCTTCCTCCTCGGCGGTGAGGGCGGACTTCTGGCCGGACATCTCGCGCGCGAGCACCGCTTTCTCCAGGGGCATGACGTCGCGATCGATGAACTTCGCGACCAGGTCCTGGAGCATGCGGTGTTCTTCGGAGAGCTCGAACATCGTCGTGGTCATTCCTTCAGCATGATCAGCGCGTCGGCGATCGTCAGGCCCGATCCGTCCGCGTGCAGGATCACCGGATTGAGCTCCATCTCGGCTATGCGGTCGCGATACGCGAGTGCGGCCTGCGACAGATTGGCGATCAACTCGGCGGCCGGCGCTGTGTCGACGGGCGTTGCGCCACGGAAGCCGGTCAGCAGCCGGGCGGACTTCAGGCTGTGCAGCATCTCGGTGGCCTCGGCGGCATCGACGGGCGCCGGGCGATGCACGACATCGCCCATCAGCTCGACCATCGTGCCGCCCATCCCCACCATCATGATCGGTCCGAATGTGGGATCGTTCACCATGCCGATGACCAGTTCGTGGCCTCGCGGCGCCATCTTCTGCACCAGCACACCTTCGATCCGCGCATCGGGCCTGTAGCGCCGCGCCGCCTCGATGATCTGCTCATAGGCCACCGTTACGGATTGCTGGCCCTGCAGGCCAAGCACCACCCCGCCGGCCTCCGTCTTGTGCGGCAGATCGGGTGAAGCGATCTTCAGTGCGACAGGATAGTGCAGCGCATTTGCCGCCTCCGCGGCCTCGGCCGCCGAGGCGGCCAGCCGTTCCTGCGTCTGCGGCAAACCATAAGGCGCCAGCAGCGCTTTTGCACGATGCTCGGTCAGCACAGGCGGAAGGTCATCCGGCAGCGGCACGGCAGGCACGCTATCGGGCGAAGCGGGCATCGGACGTTCGAGCGCTTCCGCGTATCCCGCCAACCGGCTCATCGAGACGCCGACATTGCGCAGGTCGCTGTGCGTGAACAGGCCGCACCCCGACGCGATGCGCCGCCCGAACTCGGATGGCAGCGTATAGGTCCATACCGTCATCGGCTTGCCGCAGCGCGCGGCGGTCGCGCGCACGCGCTCCGCGTCCAATGACACCCGCGTCTCGCTGGTGAGCGACGTGATCAGCACCAGCATGTCGATCTCGTCCGAGCCGGCCAATGTTTCCATCGCCGTCATCACCGCGGCACCGGTCGCAGAGCCTTGCGCGGTGACATCGACCGGATTGCCCGAGGCGCCATAGGACGGCATGACCGACCGCAGCGAGGCCTGTGTCGCGGCCGACAATGGCGGCACGATCAGACCGTGCAGCGACAACGTATCGGCCATCCATGCGCCGCCGCCGCCGGATGGCGTGATGATGCCGGTGCGGCGTCCCTTGGGCAGCGGGCAGGTCACCAGCACGCCGGCGATCGCCACCGCTTCATCGGTGTCTTCCGCCTCGATGACGCCGTAGCGCTCGAAGATGGCGCGGTATGCCGTGTACGATCCGGACAGCGACGCCGTGTGCGATGCCGATGCGCGGGAACCTGCATCGGAACGGCCGATCTTGATCGCGATGATCGGCTTGCCGAGCGCGCCGCGCCTTCGCGAGCGCGGCGATGAATGCCGGGCCATTGCGCACGGCTTCGCAGAACAGCATGACGGCGTGCGTGTTCGGGTCCTCGACCATGTAGTCGAGGAAGTCCGCCATGTTCAGATCGGCCTCGTTGCCGGTCGAGATCACGTAGGAAAAGCCGATTCCCGCTGCCTTGCCGCGATTGAACAGAGCGAAGCCGATGCCACCCGACTGTGCGACCACACCGACCCGGCGATCCGAGACAAGGACGCGGCTGTCATCCTCCTGCACCTCGACGGTCGGGCTGAATGTCGTGGCGACCTTGCCGAGAGCGTTGAAATAGCCTTCGCAATTCGGGCCGCACGCGCGAATGCCGGTGCGCCTCGTCACCTCCACCAACGCCGCCTGCATGTCGCCCGCGGCGCCGCCCTCCTCGGCAAAGCCCGAGCTGATGATCAGCGCGTTCTTTACGCCGGCGCGCGCGCATTCCTCCAGCGCGGGTGCGACGCCCGCCGCCGGTATTGCCACCAATGCAAGATCCACCGGTTCGCCCACCGCGCCGATCGAGGCGTAGCAGCGCAGCCCGCCGATCTCCTGGTAGCTCGGATTGATCGGCAGGATGCGCCCGGGGTATCCGTTCTCGCGCAACTGATGCAGCAGGCGTCCACGGATGCGGTGCGTGTCGGGCGAGGCGCCCAGCACGGCGATCGATTGCGGCCAGAAGAAGCTTTGCAGTGCGTGTTCGCTCATCCGCGACTTCCCGTCGATACGTCACGTCGTTGTCGACCCGGACATCGGGCGGCAGTCCTGCCAGGAACCTCTCGACCGCGCGGTTGAAGGCGGCCGGCTGGTGCAGGTTGGCGGCATGCCCCGCGCCATCGATCACCACCTTCGCCGCACCGGGGATCTTGCGCGCCATGTAGTCCGTGGCAGCCAGGAAATTGCGTGTCGTTGCTGCCCACCAGCACGAGGCTCGGCACCGCGATCGTGTCGAGCGACGCGATCACCGAGTCGTCGTGCTGCGTCAGCATGCCGCGCGCGGCCCCGGCCAGGCCCGATGCGTTGCGGTGCTGGCTCATGCGCACCTCGTCGCTGGTGCCAAGCGCCGCCAGGCCACGCGCATCCAGGTCGTCCGCCCGCTGCCGCGCGCGCTGGTTCCATCGCCTCGCGCGCATCGGCATTGCGGAAGCCCGGCCCGGTATCGAAGATCATCAGCGCGCGCGTCATCGCCGGGTGGTCGCGATGGAACGCGAGCGACATGTAGCCGCCCAGCGACAGTCCGCCGATCACCGCACGCTGGACGCCGCAGGTCGCGCAGGATGGCTGCCATGTCCTCGACGGTGGCGGCTTCGGAATAGGCGGCGGGGTCGGCCGGGTAGTCGCTTTGGCCGTGGCCGCGCATGTCCCACACGATCACCTGGAACCGATCGCGCAGCGCTTCGATCTGGCCGTCCCACATGCGGCAGGTGGCGCTGTAGCCGTGCGAGAGCAGGATCGGCGGGCCTTGCCCATGCACCTCGTAATGGATCGCCACGCCGTCGCGATCGAGCCTCGCCATGGCCCATTTCCTCCGCCCCTACCGCCGCGTAAGGTCGCACGCAGCGCAACCGAGCGGAAGAGCAGGGCAGGGAACCATGGCAACCTACGAGCATATCGGGGTGACGCAGTCCGGCATGATCGCCACCATCGAAGTCAGGCGCGGGCCGAACAACTTCGTCGACACCGACATGGTGGCCGAGATCGCCGATGTGCTGGAGGAATTCGACCGCACGCCGGAGGTGCGCGCCATCGTGCTGTGCGCCGAGGGCAAGCACTTCTGCGCCGGCGCCGATTTCGGCAGCCGCGGCCCCGACGGGGTGAACCGGGGCACCAGGCGGGGTCGCCATCTGTATAAGGAGGCGCAGCGGCTCTGGCGGACCGGCAAGCCGATCGTCGCCGCGGTGCATGGTGCCGCCGTCGGTGCCGGGGTCGGGCTCGCGGTGATGGCGGACTTCCGCGTCACCTGTCCCGAGGCGCGGTTCTCGGTGAACTTCACCCGGCTGGGGTTCCATCCGGGATTCGGGCTGACCGCCTCGCTGCCGCGGCTGATCGGCGCCCAGCAGGCGGCGCTGCTGATGTACACCGGGCGGCGGCTGACCGGCGAGCAGGCGCTGGCGATCGGCCTGGCGGATTACTGCGTGCCGCTGGACCAGGTGCGGCCACGGGCCACGGAGTTGGCGACCGAGATCGCCCAGTCGGCGCCCCTGGCGATCGTGGCGACGCGGGAGACCCTGCGGCGCGGGCTGGCCGAGGCGGTGGCCTCGGCGACCGAGCGCGAATACGAGGAGCAGGACTGGCTGCGCAACACCGAGGACTTCCGCGAAGGGGTCAAGGCGATGGCCGAGCGCCGGTTGCCGGATTTCAAGGCGCGGTAGCGGGGACGAGACCAACGCCGAGGTCCTCGTGACCCTGCCCCGGACACCCTCGCTGCGCCTCGACGGTCGCCGCGCTCTGGTCACCGGCGCCGGTCGCGGCATCGGCCTGGCGGCTGCCGCCGCGCTGGCGCAGGCGGGCGCGCATGTCGTGCTGGCGGCACGCACCGCGGCGGAAATCGAGGCGGCCTCGGCGCAGATCGCCGGTGAGGGAGGCAGCGCCGAACCTCTGGTGCTGGATGTGACCGACCTGACGGCGGTGCGCATGGCCGTCGATGGACTGGCGCCAGTTCGATGTCCTGGTGAACAACGCCGGCACCAATCGGCCGGCACCGTTTCTCGAGGTGACCGAGCAGGATTACGACGCCATCACCGAGTTGAATCAGCGTGCCGCGTTCTTCGTGGCGCAGGCGGTGGCGCGGCGGATGGTGCAGGCCTCGGTGCGCGGATCGATCATTCACATCTCCTCTCAGATGGGCCACGTCGGAGGCGCCCGGCGCACGGTCTATTGCATGAGCAAGCACGGTATCGAGGGCCTGACCAAGGCGATGGCGATCGACCTGGCGCCGCACGGCATCCGGGTGAACACCATCGGGCCGACCTTCATCGACACGCCGCTGACGCGTCCGTTCTGGAACGACAAGGCGTTCCACGCCGAGGTGGTGGGGCGGATCAAGCTCGGCCGGCTGGGTACGGTGGAGGACCTGATGGGGGCGGTGGTCTTTCTGGCATCCGATGCGGCGGCCCTGGTGACCGGGACCTCCCTGGTAGTGGACGGTGGCTGGACCGCGGAGTAGTGATGGCGGACATACCGGGGCGCGGCTCATCGGCGGTTTCAATTAAAACATCTTCATATCGGTTGGCTGACCGTCTCCAGGGTTGACCCGGCCAATATTTCCGGCAGAAGACCGACTGCCTGCCGGCTGTCGTGCCGCGCGGGCCGAATGTGTGTGGCCGGGTGTGGCCAATGGGAGTGGACGAATGGAAAGCAGGATTACCGCGGGCATGGGGCGTCGCACGTTGCTCCTGTCCGGAGCGACACTCGGCGTGGCGCAACTGGCTTCGCCGTGGATCATCAAGGCGCGAGGCGAGACCCCGGTGAAGATCGGGATGGTCGACCCACTGACCGGAATTCTCTCCGCCTTGGCGCAAAGCGAGGTCGAGGGCGCCAAATACGCGGTCGATGAGCTGAACCAGAAGGGCGGTATCCTCGGCCGCCAGGTGCAGCTTCTGGTTGAGGACTCCGCCAACGACGTCGGCACCGGCGTGCAGAAGACGCGCAAGCTGATCGACCGCGACCAATGCGACGTGATCTTCGGCGACGTGAACTCCGGCATCGCCTACGCAATGTCGCAGGTCACCAGCGAGAAGAAGGTATTCCACATCGTGCCTGGCGGTCACACCGACCCGATCACCGGCACCGATTGCAAGTGGAACGTGTTCCGCGTCTGCAACACCACGACGATGGATGCCGGCGCGATCACCGGGGAGCTGGTGAAGCGGTTCGGCAAGAAGTGGTTCTTCATCACGCCGGACTACGCCTATGGCCACACGTTGCAGGATGCCTTCATCAAGAACCTGAAGAAGGCAGGCGGCGAGTACGAAGGCGACATGCTGCCGATCAACACCAGCGAGTTCTCCGCCACGCTGATCAAGGCAAAGGCCTACAAGCCCAACGTGCTGCTCAACAACATGGGCGGCCTCGCGCAGATCGACTGCATGAAGCAGTTCGTGCAGTTCGGCATGACGAAGGACATGGCGCTTGGCGGCGCGCTGTTCGAGCTGGAGAGCATCAAGTCGGTGCCGAAGGAGGCGCAGACCGGCTGGTGGGACATGGAATGGTGGTGGGACCAGCCGAATGTACCCGAGGTGCCAAAGTTCGTTGCCGCATTCCGCAAGGCGAGTGAACAAGACTCCCACGGCGCGCCATTGGTTCGGCTATGTCGCGGTCCACTCCGTCCGGCTGGCCGCCGACAAGGCAAAGTCGCTGGAAGGCCCGAAGATGGCGGTGGCGCTGGAGGATCTCGAACTGCCGCCCGATGTTGCGCTGCAGCCCGGCAGTATCCGCTATCGCGCAGGCGATCATGAGTTGATGGCCAACATCTTCGTTGGGCAGGCGCATCCGCCCGAAGGCAACCCCGACAACGTCTTCAAGGTCGAGGCGCTCGTGCCGGGCGAGCAGGCCGCCGGCCCGGTCGCCGACACCGGCTGCAAGATGACCCACCCAGCCTGACGTACCACTTCTCCCTCCCCCTCGCGGGGGAGGGCCGGGGAGGGGCCGATGCTTCAACTCATCCTGTTCAATGTCACCAATGGACTGATCATCGGCACCTTCTACGTGCTGATGGCGCTCGGCCTCTCGCTGATCCTCAATCTCAGCAACGTCATCAACTTCGCCCACGGCAACTTCCTCGCCCTCGGCGGCTACATCGCCTTCGTGCTGACGCCGTTCATCGGCTTCTGGGGCGCGTTGATTGTCTCGCCGATTCTCACCGCGGTGCTTGGCTTCATTATCGAACGGCTGATGATCCGCCAAGTATACAACCGCGATCCGGTCTACAGCCTGCTGTCTGACATTTGGCCTGGCCTTCATATTGCAGGACGTCTGCCGTTACATCTGGGGACCGAACGGATTGCCGCTCGGCATACCCGACAGCCTGTCGCAGCCACTCAGCTCCGATCTGTTCTTCATCACCTGGTATCGCGTTTTCATGATGGCCGTCGTCATCGTCGCGGTCGTGGGGCTGTTCGCGTTCCTGCGCTACTCGCGCGTCGGCGTCCGCATCCGTGCCGGCACGCTGGACCTTGAGACGGTGGCCGCACTCGGCGTGAACGTCCGCCTGCTGCGTTCCTTCAACTTCGCCCTTGGCTCGCTGCTTGCCGGACTGAGCGGCGTGCTCGCGGCCGGGCAGATCGGCCTCAATCCAAACATGGGCGATGACCTGCTGATGCCAAGCTTCATCGCGATCATCGTCGGCGGTGTCGGCAGCCTTACCGGCACACTGCTCGGCGGCCTGCTGATCGGCGTGGCCGCGGCATTGACAACCATCGTCTGGCCCGCCGCGAGCGAGGCGGTGATCTACGTCATCATGGCAGTGGTGCTGCTGATCAGACCACGCGGCCTGATGGGCGAGGAAGGTATGCTGACATGAACAGCGCCACGGTCGCCGGTGCAGCCTCGCGGCGTGCCGAACTGCGCTGGCTGCCGCTCATCGCCATCTGGGCGGTTCTGCTCACCGCACCGCTGTGGCTGCCGCTGCTTGGCGGCTACACGGCACTCGCGGGGCGTGTGCTCGTGCTGGGCCTTGCGGCGATGGGGTTCAACATGCTGCTGGGCTTCACCGGCGTGATGAGTTTCGGTCACGCCGCGTATTTCGGCCTGGGCGCATACGGCGCGGGACTGACACTGAAATATCCTCGCGGCATCCACCCCGTTGGCGATGCTGCTTGGCACGCTGCTCGGCGGCCTCGCCGGGACGCTGTTCGGTCTGTTGATCGTCCGGCGCCGCGGCGTTTATTTCGCCATGGTCACCGTCGCCTTCGGCCAGGTCGCGTTCTACATCGCGTATAGCTGGAACGATCTCACCGGCGGCTATGACGGACTGCGCGGTTTCGTGCGTGCGCCGATCCATCTGGGTCCAGCAGTGATCGACATCACGTCAAACCCGAACGCGTTCTACTACTTCCTGCTGTTCGTTTTCGCGATCGCCGTCGGGCTGATGGCCTTCATCCTGCGTTCGCCGTTCGGCCGAACGCTGGTGGCCATTCGCGAGAACGAGCGTCGCGCCCGCTTCCTGGGCATTCCGATCGAGCGCCACATCTGGCTGTCCTTCTCGCTCTCCTGCTTCTTCACCGCGCTCGCCGGCTCGCTGTACGCGCTGCTCAACAATTTTGCCGATCCGATGGCGTTGCATTACTCGCTGTCCGGCGAGATCGTCATCATGACGGTGATGGGCGGCATGCGTGCCTTCTGGGGTCCGCTGCTCGGTGCCGCGGTGTTCGTGGTGCTGCAGGACTATATTTCGTCGATGACGGTCAACTGGATGAGCTTCATCGGCCTGATCTTCGTGCTGGTGGTGCTGTTCTTCCCGCGTGGCCTGCTGGGCATGCTGCAACGGCGAGGCGCGACATGAGCCTGCTGGAAGTTCGCAGCGTCTCCAAGCACTTCGGCGAGCTGGTGGCGGTCGAGGGCGTGTCGCTGAACGTCGAGAAGGGCGAGCTGCGCGCCATCATCGGTCCGAACGGCGCCGGGAAGACGACGTTCTTCAACATGATCTCGGGCTTCTTTCCCCCGACCAAGGGGGACATCGTGTTCGATGGCGAGACCGTCACGAGGCTGCCGGTGACCGCGACGCGTGGCGCGCGGCATGGCGCGCACCTTCCAGATCACCGAGATCTTCCCCGAGCTTTCGGTGCGCGAGAACGTGCGCATCGCGCAGGAATTGGCCGATGGCTTTCGTCTGCACATGTGGGTCAGCCGTGCCGAGACCGCGCGCGTGATGCGCGAGGTCGACGAATTGCTCGCTCAGGTCGGTCTGTCGAACAGTGCGGATCGGCTGGTGGGCGAGCTGTCGCATGGCGATCAGCGCGCCGCCGAGATCGCCATGGCGCTCGCGCTGCGGCCGCGCCTGCTGCTGCTGGACGAACCGACCGCCGGCATGGGCGAGCAGGAGACCTATCAGGTCGCCGGACTGATCCGCCGCCTGCACCGCAACAGCGCCTATACGATCGTGTTGATCGAGCACGACATGCGCGTGGTGTTCAATCTTGCCGACCGCATCACCGTGCTGGCGGAAGGCCGCATGCTGGCGGACGGCACGCCGCAGCAGATCGCCGAGGACCCGCACGTGCAGGCAGCATATCTGGGGAAGGCCGAATGAACGCGCTCGAGGCCCAGGGCCTGAACACCTTCTACGGCAAGAGCCACATCCTGCATGACGTCGGCCTGACGGTCGCCGAAGGCAGCATCACCACGTTGTTGGGTCGAAACGGGGCCGGGAAGACCACGACACTGCGCAGTCTGGTCGGGCTGACGCCGGCTCGTGCCGGCAGCGTGCGGATCTTCGGTCAGGACACCACCCGCCTGCCCACATTCCGTATCGCAGCACTCGGCGTCGGCTATGTGCCGGAGGGGCGGCGCATCTTTCCGAACCTGTCCGTCGATGAGAACCTGCACGTGCCGATCGAGCGGCCAGGACCGTGGACGATCGAGCGCATCTACCAGCTGTTTCCGCGGCTGAGCGAACGCAAGCAGAATCGCGGCCGGCAACTCTCCGGCGGCGAGCAGGAAATGCTGTCGATCGCCCGCGCCTTGCTGTTGAACCCGCGTCTGCTCATTCTCGACGAACCGTCCCAGGGGCTCGCGCCGCTGATCGTGCGGGAGGTGTTCCGTATCGTGGCACAGATGCGCGGCGAGGGGATTTCGGTGCTGCTGGTCGAACAGAACGTAAGGGTCGCGCTGGAGATTGCCGATCAGGCCTATGTTCTGGAGAATGGCCAGATCGTCTATACCGGGAAGGCGGCGGAGCTTGGCGCCGATGAGGAGCGCATCCAGGCCCTTGCCGGAGCCTCCGCGGAGGAGTGGCATCTGGACGAAGTGCTGCCGACATAACCCAGGAAACGTTGTGCGATGATCCGCTATCTGAAGCGTGGCGCGACCGAGGAGGAGAAGTTCGAGGCCGACCGTAAGGTGCGCCAGACGGTCGAGGCGATCCTCGATGACGTCGTGCGACGCGGCGATGCGGCGGTGCGCGAGCTGTCTGTGAAGTTCGACAAGTGGGAGCCGAAGGATTTCCGTCTGTCATCGGCGGAGATTGCAGGCGCTGATCGACAGTCTGCCGCCGCAGGTGATCGAGGACATCAAGTTCGCCCAGGCGCAGATCCGCCGCTTTGCCGAGGTGCAGCGCGCCGCGTTGCGCGATGTGGAGGTGGAGACGCTGCCGGGTGTTCGGCTCGGCCATAAGAACATTCCGGTCGCCAGCGTCGGCTGTTACGTGCCGGGCGGCCGCTATCCGATGGTCGCGTCCGCGCATATGAGCGTGCTGACCGCGAAGGTCGCCGGGGTGAAGCGTGTCGCCGCCTGCACGCCGCCGCTGAACGGCGTGCCGCCTGCCGCCACCGTCGCCGCGATGGCGCTGGGGGGCGCCGACGAGATCTATCTGCTGGGCGGTATCCAGGCGGTTGCCGCGATGGCGCTTGGCACCTCGAGCATACCGGCAGTCGATATGTTGGTCGGTCCCGGCAATGCGTTCGTCGCGGAGGCGAAGCGGCAGTTGTTCGGACGGGTCGGCATCGATCTACTGGCTGGGCCGACCGAGACGCTGATCATTGCCGACGACACGGCGGACGCCGAGATGTGCGCCACCGACCTGCTCGGACAGGCGGAGCATGGACCGACCTCGCCGGCAATCCTGCTGACCACGTCGGCCAAGATCGCCAACGAGATCCAGGCCGAGATCGATCGTCAGCTCGCGCGGCTGCCGACCGCCGACATCGCCGGTGTCGCCTGGCGCGACCATGGTCAGGTCATCCTGTGCGACACCGACGATGAGATGGTGGCGGAGGCTGACCGGATCGCCTCGGAGCACGTGCAGGTGCTGACGCGCGAACCGCGCTGGTTCCTGGATCGCATGACCAATTACGGTTCGCTGTTCCTCGGCAAGGAGACCAATGTCGCGTATGGCGACAAGGTGATCGGCACCAATCACACGCTGCCGACCAAGCGGGCGGCGCGCTACACCGGCGGGCTGTGGGTCGGCAAGTTCCTCAAGACGGTGACCTATCAGGAGGTCAGCGCGGAGGCGACCGCCATGATCGGCGAATACTGCTCGCGGCTTTGCGCGATCGAGAACTTCGCCGCGCACAAGGAGCAGGCGGACCTGCGGGTTCGGCGCTACGGTGGCAGGAACGCCGCTTGAGGCTATGATGCGGGCGACGAGGTAAGGGAGCGACGAGCATGAGCGAAGAGATCGCCACTCTCGGCGGCGGCTGTTTCTGGTGCCTGGAGGCCGTCTACAAGGACCTGCGCGGCGTGCGCAGCGTGATGTCCGGCTATGCCGGCGGCCACGTCGCCAATCCCAGCTACAAGGCGGTCTGCACCGGGACGACCGGCCACGCCGAAGTGGTTCAGGTGAAATTCGACCCCGCGGAGGTCTCCTACGCCGACCTGCTCCGCGTGTTCTTCACCATCCACGATCCGACGACGAAGGACCGGCAGGGGCATGATGTCGGGCCGCAGTACCGCTCGATCATCCTGACGCATTCGGATGCCCAGCGGGAGACTGCGCAGTCGGTGATCAAGGAGATCGCCGATGCGAAGCTGTGGCCGGCGCCGATCGTGACTCAGGTCGAACCGTTGGAGGTGTTCTACGAAGCCGAACCCGAGCACCACGACTATTTCGCGCGCAATCCATGGACTGGCTACTGCCAGGCGGTGGTCGCGCCGAAGGTCACGAAATTCCGCAAGACCTTCGCCGATCGGTTGAAGCGCGCGGCGGCAGAATAACCGATGGCCGTGGATGGACTCTTGACCATCCAGAGCGCGTTCAATGTCGCGACGACACTTGAGCAACTCACGAAGGCGCTGGAAGCCAAGGGGGTGACAATCTTCGCGGTCATTGATCACGCGGCGGGCGCGGCCAGCATCGGATTACCCTTGCGACCGACCACACTGGTCATCTTTGGGAATCCGGCTGCCGGAACCCCATTGATGCAAACGGCCCAGACTGCCGGCATAGATCTCCCGCTGAAGGCCCTTGTTTGGCAGGACACCGACGGAACCGTCCGCTTGAGCTACAACGATCCCGCCTGGGTCGCTGCCAGACATGGGATCGGCAGCGAGGCGCAGGCAGCACTCACCGCGTTGGCCGCCGCACTGGCGGCTTTCGCGCAGCAGGCAACGTCAGGAGACTGACCATGGATCTCGCATTCACCGCCGAGGAACTTGCCTTCCGCGACGAGGCACGTCGCTTCTTCCGCAGCGAGATCCCGCAATCGATCCGCGACAAGGTCGCGGAAGGCGAGGGGCTGACGCGCGACGACATGATCACCTCGCAGCGCATCCTGAATGCGCGCGGCTGGGCGACGGTGAACTGGCCGGTGCAGTGGGGCGGCCAGGACTGGTCGCCGGTGCAGGTCTATCATGTACCAGGACGAGATGCAGCAGGCGAACGTGCCGACGCCGATCGGCTTCAATGTCACGATGGTCGGTCCGGTGATCGCGCAGTTCGGCAGCGACGAGCAGAAGCAGCAGTTCCTGCCGAAGACCGCCAATGCCGACATCTTCTGGTGCCAGGGCTTTTCCGAGCCGGGTTCCGGTTCCGACCTTGCCTCGCTGCGCACACGCGCCGAACGCAAGGGCGACAAGTACGTGATCAACGGCCAGAAGATCTGGACCACGCTGGCGCAATACGCCGACTGGATCTTCTGCCTGGTGCGCACCGATCCGGCCGCGAAGAAGCAGGAGGGCATCTCGTTCATCCTGGTGGACATGAAGACGCCCGGCATCACCGTGCGGCCCATCGTCACCATCGATGGCGGCCGCGAGGTGAACGAAGTGTTCTTCGATAATGTCGAGGTGCCAGCCGAGAATCTGGTCGGCCAGGAGAACAAGGGCTGGGATTACGCGAAGTTCCTGCTCGGCAACGAACGCACCGGCATCGCGCGGGTGGGCGCGTCGAAGGCGAAGGTGGCGCGCATCAAGGAGCTGGCGTCGATGGAACGCGTCGGCGATCGGCCGTTGATCGAGGACCCGCGTTTCCGTGAGAAGCTCGCCGCGGTGGAGGTTGAACTCAAGGCGCTGGAGATGACGCAGTTGCGCGTCGTCGCCGACGAGCGCAAGCGCGAGAAGGGCAAGCAGAACCCCGCCTCGTCGATCCTGAAGCTGAAGGGATCGGTGATCCAGCAGCAACTGACCGAGCTGGTGATGGATGTGGTCGGGCCTTACGCGCTGCCCTATCAGCGCGACTTCGACGGCCGCAACGAGGAGGCCATCGGCCCCGACTACGCCACCGAGGCGGCGCCCGATGTACTTCAACTATCGCAAGGTCTCGATCTACGGCGGTTCCAACGAGATTCAGCGCAATATCGTCGCCAAGGCGATATTGGGGCTTTGACGCCATGGATTTCGATCTCACCGACGAACAGCGTTTGCTGAAGGACAGCGTTGACCGGCTGATCGCCGATCAATACCAGTTCGAGCAGCGCAAGAAATACCTGGCCGAGCCGGATGGCTGGAGCCGCGCTGTCTGGCAGCAATATGCCGAGATCGGCCTGCTCGGCCTGCCGTTCGCGGAAGCGCATGGCGGGTTCGGCGGCGGCGCGGTCGAAACGATGATCGTGATGGAGGCGTTCGGCCGCGGCCTCGTGCTCGAGCCTTACTTTGCCTCGGTCATCCTCGGCGGCGGTCTGCTGCGTCGTGCTGCTACGCCGGCACAGCAGCAGGCGCTGCTGCCGCAGGTGGCGCAGGGCAAACTGAAACTGGCGTTCGCGTCATGTGGAACGGCAGTCACGCTATGACCTCGCCGACGTCGCCACCACGGCGCGGCAGGACGGCGCGGTGTGGGTGCTGGACGGCGCCAAGAGCGTCGTGCTGCACGGCGACTGCGCCGATCGGCTGCTGGTGACGGCGCGCGTATCCGGCGATCGGCGCGACCGCATGGGCATCGGCCTGTTCCTGGTCGATCCGTCTGCCCCGGGTGTGTCGCGCCGTGGCTATCCGACGCAGGATGGCTTGCGCGCCGCCGAGGTCACGCTGTCAGGCGTGCGCGTCCCTCCAGACGATGTGCTGGGTGATGCGGGCAACGCATTGCCGGCGATCGAGCATGTGGTGGACGAGGCCATCGCGGCGCTATGCGCGGAGGCGGTCGGCACGATGCAGGCGATGCACGAGACGACGCTGGAGTATCTCAAGACGCGCCAGCAGTTCGGTCGACCGATCGGACAGTTCCAGGTGTTGCAGCACCGCTCGGTGGACATGCTGGTGGCGCTGGAGCAGGCGCGCAGCATGGCGATGTTCGCGGCCGTCATGGCCGGAGAGGAGAACGCTACCGAACGACGGCGCGCGATCTCCGCCGCCAAGGTGCAGATCGGCCGCTCAGGCAAGCATATCGGCCAGGAGGCAATTCAGCTGCACGGCGGCATCGGCATGACGATGGAATACAAGGTCGGCCATTACTTCAAGCGCATGACGATGATCGACAAGCTGTTCGGCGATGCCGACACTCACCTTGAGGTGCTGGCAAGGCTCGGCGGCCTGTTCGGCAACACGAAGGCCGCCTAGTG